>NZ_BAMN01000001.1 GCF_000615905.1 Companilactobacillus nodensis DSM 19682 = JCM 14932 = NBRC 107160 | reverse complement strand
CTTGGCAGTCTCAGCGCCGGCAACTCTCTGTACATGCACAATAGTCTTGATCTCCATCTCATCGGTTTATGGACGAATTTGTTTTGTTGTTATGAGAATAAGATTATTTACTCTCATTGTCAATAACTTTTTAAATATATTTTTAATTTAATTAATTTAATCTAATAAAATTTTGGATTATCTGTTGGCCGACTTCCCTATCCGTCATGATCGATTCTGGGTGAAATTGTACGCCATAGACCTTATTGTTTTCGTCCGCAATCGCCATGATTTCATTATCTGCAGTTTGTGCTGAAACGTTCAATGTCGTAGGAATATCAGTGACGATCAGAGAATGATATCTAGCTCCTACGAATGAATTTGGACAATTCTCAAATAACGCTCCACCATGCACTAACTTAATATCCGACGGCTTACCGTGCATCAATACTGGCGCATGTACTACTTGTCCACCGTATACTTCAGCAATAGCTTGATGACCCAAACAAACTCCAAGGATCGGCACACGACCGATAAAATGCTTTAATTGTTCCAACATATACCAGCATCCTCTGGACGGCCAGGTCCCGGTGAAAAGATCAGCTTACTAGGGTTTCGAGCTACCAATTCTTCAACTGTCAATTCATCATTCTTAACCACAACGATCGGCTCATCACTTAAAGTCCCCACCAACTGGTACAAGTTATACGTAAAACTGTCGTAATTGTCGATTAAATATATCATGCTCTCACCTCCACGGTTTTCTTTAAAGCATCAATGACCGAACTCGCCTTGTTATTGAATTCTTGAAATTCATTTTTGGCGACACTATCTGCTACAATACCAGCACCAGAATGGACAACCAAATCATCATTTTGACGATAAGCTAAACGAATGCCGATACAAAAATCTAAATCACCTGAGAAATCAATATAGCCAATACAACCACCATAGATTCCTCGTTTGCGTTGTTCTAATTGGCTAATTATTTTCATTGCGCTAATTTTGGGTGCACCAGACAGTGTCCCTGCAGGCATTAATGATTCTACAATATCGATTGCTGAAGACTTATCATCAACTAGACTTTCGACTGTCGAACCCATGTGCATAACGTTACTGAACTTCAATAATTCCCTGACACGAGTGACTTTTACACTGCCAAATTGACTTATCTTACCCAAATCATTACGACCAAGGTCGATCAACATATTGTGCTCCGCTAATTCTTTGGAACTAGTCGTCAGTTCATGCGCAAACTTATTATCCTCCACGACTGTCTTGCCTCGTCTCCTCGTTCCTGCCAACGGATAAGTATATAAGCTACGACCTTGCTTAGTGATCAGAGTTTCAGGTGAAGCACCGATAGATTCAAAGTTATCATGCTTGAAATAAAATTGATACGGCGTGGGACTGCTGGAGAATAGTTCCTTGGCAGCAGTATATAAACTACCGCGCATCTTACCGTGTTGCGGATTTGAGAGAATCAACTGAAAAATATCACCATCAACTATATGCTGTTTGGTCTTTGCAACTTTATCCTCAAATTCAGCAAGTGAAAACTGTAGTCTCAATGGACTCGTGATTTCAAAATCATTTGCTGTAGGCATTGTCAAATCACTAAGTAATAAATGCTTCAATTCTTGTAATTTGTTGATGGTCTGTTCATAAGTCGAATCAAGTTTTGAAGTCGGGACTATGCTAGACAAAGTCACCGTTTTGGTTTGATGATTAAAGGCAATCACCCGCTTAACTAGCAACAAATCAACATCGTTCAAATTATATGGATCTGAGATTTCTTGCGGCAATGTTGGATTAGCAAATCGAGCAAAATCATATCCGAAATAACCTGATAGTCCACCAACAAATGGCGGTAATTCAGATATTTTGGGTATTTTATTTTCTGATAAAATTTTTTCTAGTACCGGTTTCAAATCTTGCTTAGTGTGACTATTATTCAAGAATCCATCTTTATAAACAAGCGTCTTCTCTGGGTCGATACCAATAAAAGTATAGCCATCTTCCTCAGACTTTGGTCGTCCAGTAAACAAGAAACAGGCAGTTTGGTTCTTCTTCAAATATTGCATCACTTCCAACGGCTCAAAATTCACATCTTGATAACTGATAGTCACTGGTGACATTGGATAGTCTTTACTTAGCTCTCTTAACTCTTCTAAATTCATCTTTTCTCCCCCAAATAAAAAATCCGCCCATAAACTTATACAGTTTAAGGACGGATTTCCGCGGTGCCACCTCATTTTAATAGACCAATAGTGTATACAAAATAACACGCAACACTACAGCCCATTACTCTTAGCGAAGGGCTAACACCCTCCCGACAACTTACGTATGCCTAACGTTTCCCTGTACTAATCTGATTTTACAATCAAACATTCGAGAGAACCCTCGATGGTCCATTTAACTACCTGCGTTTGGTTGCACTCTCATCAGCGGCAACTTTCTGTGCATGCACAATAGTCTTGATCTCCATCTCATCGGTTTATGGACGAATTTGTTTTGTTGTTACAGAGAATAAAAGTATTTGGATAATTTGTCAACATAAATATTTAATTAGATTAGTGGTTGTTCATCCCTCATCATCAGAATAATCAAAGTGCTCATTTCCAAGAATCTCAATGATTTTAGGCAAATCCTTGCCTAAAACAACCATCGTTCGATCTGGTCTTCCTGGTGCAAAAACCAATTTTTCTTTGGAATATAATTCTTCATCCACAATCAATGGAATATCACTAGGATAACCAAATGGTGAAACGGCTCCCGATTTTTGACCCGTCTGTTCTTCCATATCATCTGACGAAACAATCGATAATTTTTCACCAACAACATGTTTCAAAAGTTTGAAATCAGTTCTTTTAGTCGTGAAAGTTAAGACTACGAAATTACGTCCATCTTTGCCTTTTAAAAATAAACTTTTAGTTTCTGTACCAGTAAATCCCTTTTCAGATTTAACAACTAAAGCATCTTCGTTAGTGTAAATTGCACGATGCTCGTACAATTCATAATAAATATTTTCTTGTTTGAATTTTTCGGCTAAATTAATTATTTTCATAGTAAATTCTCCCAATCTTGATTGACTATATTATATCTGGATACAATAATTAAACCAATCGATTATGATTGATATCGACGATTGGACAGCACAAAATGACGCAATAGTTGATTAAATTGATCTGGAACTTCTGCCATGATGTCATGACCAGAGTTATCCACTACAGCTGAAGTAACATTTTCATTTTCATCTGCAACAATTTTAGCAAAATCAGAATTATAATATGGACTTTCTTTAGCGGCTACCAGCATTATTGGGTGGCTGCTTTTTTGTATTGTTTCGTGCCAGTCTTTGGTCACATGATCAAATAATAACGGAAGATTAGCCACCCGATCAAAAGGATATTTGTTTTTAGCAAGATTCAATTTTACCATCACTCGAAAATTCAATCCATGCAACGTTTCATGTACATCGGCCGGCTGTGAAGTTTCAGTCCGATAATTGTCAGTATTAATATTCATGAATCCGTAATGCCAATCCATATCATTTAACATTTTAACCGTCTGATCAACACTCATCACGGCCGCCACATTATCATATCTCGACAAGTACCCATAACAAACACTAGCACCCATCGAATGTCCAATTAACAATGGCTCGTCAAGTTGTAGATAATCAATTAATTCGTGCAGATCTGTAATTAATCGACTCATTGTCAATCCTGTATTGGTGCGTTCTGAAGCTCCATGATTTCGATGATCATACGTTATCACTTGATAATTCATCTTCACCAAATAATCAACTTGTAATTGCCATATCTCCTGATAACCACCGAACCCAGCAATCAAAATCACTGGTTTACCAGTTCCATAAATGTTGTAATCTAATTCAACCTTGTCATCTGTTAAAAATTTCATTGTCTACCAAAAAATCCTGGAAATTAATCCAAGATTTTTAATCCTTCTCTATTTCTGCCCATGGATCATTCGATAGTTTCGGACCATCAGCAGTTTTAATCAATATTGTGTCACTAGTACTCTTGGCAAATTCCTCGAGTGAAAAGCCTTTTTGACCATGAACAACTTGAAAATCAGCATGAACACCGAATTGATTCAATTTGTTCAATAATTCGACCGATTCTTCACGAGATAATTTTTGGCTTTCGTACCAAATCAAATCTAAATCACTGCTACTTTTGGCAGTGGATGCACCACTAGCTAATTCAAATCCCACACTACCGCTGATTCCCCAATGGTAATTATTCAGCAATGGAGCAATCTTTGGAAATGCTGCAATTGCTGGTAGCATCCGTCTGACTTCTGGTAACTTGTCCCAACTGTTTTGAATCAAAGAATGTGGTGTGATGATATCCTCAGAATGTAATTTTGCACTCAAAACATATCCAGCAAATCTTTGTTCACGTTTGACCCCTCGAACACCAACCGGTATTTTCCCATCAACGGCGTGTCCACGACGAACGATGACCAATGGTGTTTTATTGAGACTTTCCACTACCCAGTCAGGAATTACTTGTTCACTAAAAAAATCGACAACAGTAATTTTTATTAAATCATGCGGTAAAACTTCTATGCGTTCCATTGTTCAAAAACAGCTTTGCGTACAGCGTTAGTTGCTTTACGACCACTTTCAATCGCAATTGGTGTTTCATAACGGAAGTGCAGATCAGCTGGTTTGCCAACTGTAGTTTGGATAGCTTCATCAATAATTGAATTGATCTTAGCAACATTTTCGTCAGTAGCATCATATGAACCGATACCCTTAACCAACTTGTACAAAGCACCAAGTTTTTCATAGTTGTCAATATCATAAGCCATAGCTGGAACATGCTTAGTAGCTTCTTCAAGTTCAGCAATCGTACGTTGTGTGATACGAGCAGCACTAGCTTTTGACATAGCTTGAATTGTGATTGATGTATCGTCTAAGGCAATCAATCTATTTGATTGGAGACCATGTGCTAAAAATCCACCAGAGACAGCATCACCAGGGATGAAGGCAATGACTGGATGTCCAGCTTGGCGAGCCTTAGCATAAGCGGCAGCACTTGAACCTAAGGCAACGTGGATACCAATCAATTCTTCTTGATAACCATATGCTTGACTAGGTACATCAACTACCATGATGATTGGACGTTTAATATCTTTATCGGCGTCATCAGCGACAACTTTGTTGACGATACTTGCTACAGCAAATCCTTCTTCAAGACCTACTTCACCATCGCGAACACGTGGGAACTTGTTGTCAGCATCTGGAACGATAGCAACATATTCTTTACCATCTTTTTCAGCATGCAAAACAGTTGATACAGAACTCTTAGCATTCTTAATACCAGTTAGTTTTTCAAACCAAACACGACCACGACTCTTTGTACCTGGTGTGTTGCTTCCAACAGCATCATCGATGACGTGTTTCTCAGATTTAACTTCTGAATAAAGCTTGCGATAGCCGTCAATATCAAGTTTCTTACTCAAGTCCAACTTATCCAAAAGGCTCAAATAGAAATCAATATTTTCTGTTCTATGTGCATCTTTTTTGGCATCAATAGCATCTGAAACTGACTTCTTAATATTATCAACTGTATCTTCTACAACTTCATCAACTAATCCAGTCGCTAATCTTTGCTTAGTACCCAAAGTATTCCAAATCAAATCTTTGTCACTGGAATCAAACTCACGAACACCAGCTTCTTGTTCAATAACTTCTGGTCCATTAAGAGCAATTCTAGCTTTCTTAGTTGCAATCAAGTATGAAAGAATTGAAGCAGTGATTGACATACCGCCGAATGATCCCACACGTCCAGGAACTAGACCAATGACAGGAACAAATTTCTTCAAAGCAATAACTGCATTTTGAATTTCAGAGATCGATAGTAACCCATAATTGGCTTCTTGTAGACGAACACCACCAGTATCAAGAACTAGCACCGGATAAATCGTCTTACCAGCTTGATTATCTTCAAGGGCTTTTTCAAGGGCAGCAACGATTTTAGCACCACTAACTTCACCAATACCACCGCCTTGGAATTTACCTTCGATCGAAATAACTAGAGCGCTTTTGCCATTGATAGTACCACGCATCAAGACAACACCGTCATCACTTTCAGGAACGATTCCTTGCGGTTCCAAGTGTGGTGAAATCATATTATCGAGTGGACCAACTAATTCACGGACATCATCGTCAAGCAATGCCTCAGCACGTTCACGTGCATGTAATTCAACAAAACTATTTTTCATCCTTTAGTGCCTCCATTGCTTGAGTCAAACGTAAGTTAACAACACCGGGAGTTGAGCCGAAGTCATTGATCTCAATATTTGCTTGAATTGGATATCTTGCGAAGAAACGATCCAAAACATTTTGCCAAACTTCTTTGAAACCATCACTACCAGTAACGATATTAATATCTGACTTAGTATCAGTTGTGGGACGGAAGATAACTTCAAGATCACCAGAGGCAACTACACCAACGTGAACTGGTTTTTGGATGGGTTCTTTTGTATCAAAACTAAAGTGTAATTTTTCCATTTATTTTTCTCCTAAACGAATTATAAAAACTATTAAGTAGCTCTAAATTATGACCAACTTCTGAATTTCGCAGGTGGATTATATAGTCCATCTGACCAATCGACGATGTCATCCATTGTTTGAGCAGCAAGAAGTGAACGCTTGGCCTCACTACGATGTACACCAATATCTTCTGGCAATGCGACAATTCCACGAGCACGTAAGTCAGCTAGTTGCTTAGGATTACTTCTCAAACCAACCGGTGTAACTCCGGCAACTGCTTCGATGGCAATTTGTCTTTCGGCCATACTGTCAGTCTTGTACAAGTATGCAATACCCTCTTCAGTTACGATATGTGTTGTATCTTCTGAATAGATCATGATTGGAACATTAGCTAACTTAGCTTCTTTTCTAACTTCTTCAGCATCCAAGTGATCAACGAAAACTGGTTTCTTATTTGAACCAAATGTTTCGACCATTTGTACGACTAGTTTTTGTCCTTTACCTAGTGGGTCATTGTCAGGACGAAGACTTTGCCAAGCTGGTGTTGAGTGACGACGACCAGTTGGGTTACTTCCCATGTTAGGAGCACCACCTAAGCCTGATAGACGGCCATTTGTAACAGTTGATGAATTACCGTACTTATCGATTTGAAGAGTTGAACCAACGAACATATCAAGTGCATATTGACCAGCCATCTGACCAAAGGCACGATTTGATCTCATTGTTCCATCTTTACCAACGAAGAAAATATCAGGACGATGGGCAATATAGTTTTCCATACCAACTTCACCACCGAAACTGTGGATAGTCTTGACCCAGCCACTTTCAATAGCAGGGATCAATGTAGGTGTAGGGTTAACTTCCCAGTTAGGAACGATTTTACCTTTCAGGCCTAGTTGTTCACCATATGTAGGTAACAATAATTCAATGGCAGCAGTATTGAAACCAACACCATGGTTAACTGATTGAACATTATGTTTCTCATAAATACCACGAATTGCCATCATACCCATAAGAATTTGTAATTCAGTAATATTTTGAGGGTCACGTGTAAATAATGGTTCTAGTTGATATGGTTGATCAGCTTGAACAACAACATCAACCCAGTCACCAGGAATATCAACACGTGGAACTTCATCAACGATTTCATTAGCTTGAACTATAACGATACCGTCCTTGAAAGCAGCTGATTCAACAATAACTGGAGTCTCTTCAGTATTTGCACCGGTGTATAAGTTACCATCACGGTCAACCTTGTCAGCAGCGACTAAGACAACGTTAGGGATTAAGTCAACATATAGACGAGCATACAATTCAAGATATGTATGGATATCCCCGACGTTCATTGTTCCGTCAGCAATCATTTGTGAAATACGGGTACTTTGTGGTCCAGCAAATGAGAAGTCCAACTTGCTGGCAATACCTGTTTCAAAAATATCCAAGTGTTCTGGTCTTGAAACTGAAGACATGATCATATGTAGATCATGAACTTTTCCGGGGTCAACTGAAGCTAACACCTTTGACAAGAAACTAGCTTGCTTTTGGTTATCCCCTTCCAAAACAACTTTATCACCGGGAGCAATCAAGTCCTCTAATAATTCTTTAGCATTTTCAGTTTTTACAAACTTGCCATCCATCATTGATGCAACATTTTCTAATTTGGAATTTTTAGCATCATGATTAGTGGTCCAACTTCTTTTAGTCATTTATTTTCCTCCATTTTTTTAATAGAAATTCAGTATCATCAATTCCCATTTCACTCATGGTAATATTTCTCAGATCAGGAAATTTGGTATGAATCAATCTAGTGAATGCATGCCCTGGTTCTAACTCAACAGTCGTATCAATGCCTAATTCACTGGCAACACTCATCATCGTGTCCCAATAAACTGGATAGATCAGATTGTTGATCATATCCTTCTTGATCTCATCAACGGTATGAACAGCATGACCATTGTAATTAGTTAGATATGTACAAGTGGGACGATGTAACTCAATCGTCTTGAAAGCTTCTTTCAAGGCATCAGCCGCTGACTGCATCAATGGTGAATGCGATGGATTAGGTACTTTCAAAATAAGTGCCTTTTGAGCGCCATTTTCTTTGGCTAGATCTAAGACTTTATTGATACCGTCCAGAGAACCAGATAATGCTGTTTGTAATTCAGAATTTTGATTTGAAACATAAATATCCGGCGCATTGACCTGCTTAACTAATGCGGTAACTTCCTTACGAGTTAAGCCAACAATTGCCCCCATGCCGTAGCCAACTGGATAAGCTTCTTTCATCTTAGTTGAACGAAGAAAGACGATCTTAATCGCATCATCTTCACTCAACACTCCGGCAGCGACAGCCGCTCCGAATATTCCTAAGGAATGTCCAGCAACAACTTCAGGCTTTTCTTTGATTTGAGTTAATTGTCTAACATTAAATAGTTGTAATATCAAAATTCCTAGTTGGATTTGAATAGAATCCTGATACGCAACTCCATCATCAGTTAACTCCATTCCTGTCAATTCCTTAACCTTTAACTTCAAATCCTGTGGTACATCTTTAAGCATTCCCGGACGCTGCCCACCTTGTCCTGGAAATATCCACAATGTACGCATACATTCACCTCCAAATCATTTACCTTATTGATCTCACAACAGACAGTATATAAGCAGATTCATAACGTGTATAATACATAAATTGAATAATACATAACTAAATGGTTATTAATAGAGGATAAATAAATGAATTTAACACAACTAAAATGTTTTGCAGTCGTTGCCAATCAAGAAAGCATTACCAAAGCTGCTGATATCTTATATATTTCTCAACCCGCTGTCAGTAAAACAATCCGACAATTAGAAGAAGAATTGCAAGTCAAGCTCTTCGATCGAACTGGTCGAACATTAAAATTAAATCGTGCTGGACGACTATTCTACAGCTATGCCAATGACAGCCTAAAAGAATTAGATCGTGGTATTAATGCGGTCAAAGGTGGTGTGGATAACTCTGAGCATCCCATCTCTATCCTGATGGAAGTTGCTTCGCCGTTCATCCCTAGTATCGTCTTCAACATCAAGAATAAATTTCCTAACGTCCGACTAAGTCTGGCACAACATACTGTCCGTGAGGCTGACTTCAAACAATTTGACTTCATCGTTACTAGTCATCCTCTAAAAGACCTGACTAACGTGCCTGTATTGAAGGAAGAAGTTTTTGTTGGATGGAATTTAACTGCTGGTTATACAAAAAAATTCATCAAGCCAGAAGAACTGACTGATGAAAAATTTGTTGGCCTAAATAAAAACAACCCTTTACGTAATACGATCGATAGTTATTTTGACAAACGCGGCATAACTATCAACTATATGTATGAATCAGATGATCCGGCTACTATTAGAGGATTGATCGAAGCTGGCATCGGTCTAAGCTTCATCCCTTCTGTTACTTGGCAGACTATCAGTTCACAAGTCCAACTAGCCAGACTGACACCTGATCCATTGGAACGAACGATTTATTTGTGTTCACCATCAAGTAATTTAACCGATATTCAACGTGAGATCAGTAATGAATTAATCAAATTATTTTTGAGTTTCCAACACTCAGAATTAAAAATTTAATTTGCAATTTGTTTTGTGAGCGATTATATTAGCATTTAACAAATCCTTTTGTTGGTCTCACAATCAATCAAAGGGGAAATGACTAATGAATTCAAGATTAGACAATACAAGACCCGCCGATGTCGGGGACTATATGAAAGTATTCGCTTGTACTGCCGTTATGATGCAGACCGTTCTTGGTGTTGTACTCGGCACCAATCCACCAGATAATATTCAATCAATTATTGGGATTATTTATAACCTAGTTAAGTTCACAGCACCAGCCTTTATTTTTGGTATCTTATACACAACTACCAGAACTACTGGTGATAACACTTGGAATAACTACGGTGGATACATGAAGAAACAATGGTCTGCTCTTTTTGTACCAACGATTTGGTGGACGCTGGCTTATCTATTGATTTTTCCGGATGTCCAACAAGTTAACCAATACAACAGTATTGGCAGCTTCTTGTGGCACTTCATCAATGGTAATGCCGCACCTCACTTGTGGTATAACACTATGATGCTACAATTCATCATCCTGATGCCTTTCTTCTGGGCACTTGGCCACTGGGTCAAAAAGAGTGTCACTCGTGCCATCTGGACTATCGCACTAACCATTATCGGATATGCTGCTTGGTTAATGTTTTACGATACCAACGTCTTCCACGGAGCACAAGCAACCAACTGGTACTTACTAGATAGATTATTTGTCAGTTTCGTGATTTACGGTATCTTTGGTGTCATTGCTTGGGTCTACCGTGAACAATTCGAAATCTTTATCAAAAAAACTTGGATCGTATTATTAGTAGCGCTCATAGCTGTCTATTATTGGACTAACACTGAATTATCAGCCTACGGATTCCCAGTTCAATTAACTAATGCTCCTTACTACAAGCCATCCATGACCATCTACGCACTATTAGTCATTGGATTAGTTGCTGCATTAGCAATGTACCATCTCAGAAATAATTCTAAAGCTCTTCCAGTATTTCATTTCTTAGCTGTCTATGCATATCGAGCATACTTATCGAATGTCTTCTGGTTCCAGATAATCTGGAGAATTGGTGGCAAAAACTTAGCTGCTAATCACCCATTAGTAGCAATCATTGTCTGTTACTTAATAACTTGGTGCTTAGGATTCACGTCGGCATATACGTTCCATATTATCTGGCAACGTGTTAAATCAGGGTTCTTAGATCGACAAGTGTCTGGACAAGTCAAATAACGATTAAAAAAATAAGATTTGTGCGATAATTAAAAAAGTTATCACACAAATCTTATTTATTTTTATATTTCGAGGTTTGTTTGTTGACCCGATACTGATTGTATGCTAAATTAGCACTGTACTATTAAGAGTGCTAAAAAATAACAAGTGCTAATTAATTAGGAGGCAGTTTATGTTAGTTCCTACAGTTATTGAACAAAGCTCACGTGGCGAACGTGCCTATGATATTTATTCAAGATTATTAAAAGATAGAATCATTATGTTATCAGGTGAAGTTAACAGCCAAATGGCTAATACAGTCATTGCTGAACTACTATTCCTTGATGCTCAAGACTCAGATAAGGATATTTCAATGTATATCAATTCACCCGGTGGCTCTGTTACCGATGGATTAGCAATTGTTGATACTATGACTTCGTTAAGTCAGACGTTCAAACAATCGCTACTGGTTTGGCAGCTTCAATGGGAAGTGTTATCTTGTCATCAGGTACAAAGGGCAAACGTTTTGCTCTTCCAAATTCAACTGTTCTTATTCACCAACCACTCGGTGGTGCTCAAGGACAACAAACAGAAATCGAAATTGCCGCTCAAGAGATCTTGAAGACAAGAAAGAGATTGAACCACATCTTGGCTGATAATTCTGGTCAAACATTTGAAAAACTTCAAAAGGATACTGATCGTGATAACTACATGACAGCCCAAGAAGCTAAGGATTATGGTTTGATTGATGAAATTATGACAAATCAAGCTGAAAAATAATAGTTTCAATCTAATAAAGACTAATCGCAAATGCGATTAGTCTTTTTTTATTCTTCAGAACCTAGCTCTGCCCGACGATTCTTAATAATCATCTCTAACTCTTTCAGATCAGATACAGTCGACTTGTTGCGAATAAAACTACGAGCTGATGATCTCATCGCAATATAATTTGCGCGTTCTCGGTTATTTCTGTGCCATTTTTCGTTAGCACGTCTCTGTGCGTCTGTTAATGCCATAATACCTATCTCCCTGTATTTGATTATTACCTATAATCATTATACCGAAATTTGTTAAATAAACTTTTCATATATTATAATTTTCTTTTACAAAACACGATATTTTATAGAATATAAAGTGCAGTTTTTTTGATTATCAATTATCATATTTTTATTTGAAAAATAATTTTCAGATTGTATCTCTTACTGTCCAATCCAGACTAGTTGTATATTTACCCGACGGAATCGCTGTATTGGCACCGTTTATATGCAATAACAGGCCCTTATCATCTGCCCAAGAAATCGAAGACATAGTCTCACCATCCTTCGAAATATAAATAGGCACTGGACCACCAATTGTTAGTGGTGTAAATGAATTATTATTTGGATCATAGAATCTCAACTGACCTGGAAACTGCACGCTACCATTTGTCAAATCATCCATTTGCTCAACCGATATCGTCTGACTCTTCTTATCTGAGTCACTTCTATCATCTTGAACCGACAATACTGGTGCATCGTCATTCTTAACTCGATGTCTCAATACATCCGTGGTAACAAATGAATTAAGACTACCAAAGTCGATATTAACTGGCGCCAAAGAAATTCCACCACCAGGTTCAACTGTATTGTTAAAATTGATCAGTTGTTCCCTACCACTTGCATCAATATATAATGGTTTACTAGGGTTACTATTCTCATATCCACCGATACCCTTAAAAGTTGGCGTAAATGTAAAATCACTCTGATTATCATTTGTTACTGTTCCATTAAAGACAAGTTTGAAATTCGTATCATCGATTCCTTTTGGATCAAGATTGACGTTATTTACAGTCAATAATTGCTTAGTACTGTCATCTGAATCCTCAGCTACACTTACATTGTTCGGATTAATTACACTAACATTTCCATCATCATCCGTAAATTTAAAGCTATCGGTATCAATATCCATTCCTTTAGAGATAGGTACTGTATAGGTACTTTTTGAAATAGTTCCCGTATTCTCTCCAGTATTGTCATAAGTTAAATTAAAGTTGGCAGTATATTGAATCGCATCATCTTTTTTGACATTTTTGACGGCCAAGTATTTGCCATCCGAGTCTGGAGAATCGCTCTCACTATTAGTCAAGTTATGAATCTCGTTGTCTAACTTAACTTCCGGTAACTGCTCCGGTGTTGTTGGCGTTACTGATGGTTCAACGACATCTCCACCAAAATTAGTCACAAGCTGGCCAGTCTTAGTAGTAGGAAATAAAATTCCGGATTTGTAAGTATAATCCAATATTAACTCTGCATAGACACCATTCATGTATGGATATTCTATGGGACTATTTTGATCAGGCTGTTTATAAAACAAATACTCGGAGCTTAATTCTGAAGAATCATAGCCGTTCAACACATCCGTTACATCATCTGATATAGCCGTTGGATTTGTTTCGGCATTTCCCTTCAAACGATAATCCCTCTTCCAATGAAGACTTAAACCCGTAATTTGGAAATTTTTCAAATCTGTCCGGGAATATGATTTCATAGAATTATAAACTTCATCAAAAGTATCCGGATTGATACTAAAATGCATCAAAGTGTTCACATCAGCATGCTGAATATAATCATATGAATCAACAACTCCACCAAGTGAAAGCATTAGACTTGCAGGCATGTTATTTGTTATCTGAGCCGTAATTTGCATATAACCACCTGACGGTAAACCCACATTAACACCTCTTACATCTGTGGTGGATCCCACTAAAGTTGCTGTTTTATCAGAACTCATGGTAATTGAATCTCCAAATCCTGTAATTGTGGCCGTCTTACCGATCTTTGTCGATGATACTGGACTGTCTACACCTCTTTTAATCGTCCAGGTATTTACCGTTCCTGGAGCATTATTATTAATACTTTTTAAGGATATAGTTGTTGTGTTAGCAACATTTACATCATTTCGGATTGTACTAAATAAATATCCAACATCCGCTTCGATATAATACCCATTAGCATTAACATCTCCAGTCGTGACTTTATTATATAAAGTCAACGGAGAAACCAATGAATTCAACAAAGTTGTCTGATTAGCATCAGGCGTGATAGATAGTGGTGTACTGAATTGTGTAACAACGTCTGCTGTTAGCTGTTGATTAGCTTGCTCAGTTATAGCCAACGTTTTTTTGGAATCTGCATTAGGTGTCAAAGATGAAGTAGTTTGTTCATTAGTTCGTTTATCAATCGCAATTGGTGATCCAAAAGTGGCTGCTTCTGTGGTAATTGGCTGAACAAAACTACTTAACAATAGAGCAATTATTAGTATTCTACTCAAAAACAAATTATTAAATTTCATTTTGCTTCCCCCTCTCAGTAAGTTACAAAAAATATAAAAAGAGACCATCCACAATATACATGCGATGATCTCTTAAATATAATTAATAACTAGCGTAGAGAGTTGCCCAGTTAGTTTTTATAGTCGTACTCTTAGAACCTTCTTTAAGAGTTATCTTTGCTTGATATTGTGTTCCATTATCTGAAGCAGTTGTATTAGCTGTCGTGTATGAAACGCTATTACTCTTACCTAAATATTCTGCTTTTGTTTTACCTGGAGCTTTCTTATACCACTCGATCTTGATACGATTGTCATTAATAACTCCTGTCAGACTATTCGTATCACCACGAAGTGTGAAGGTAGCTGGTTGACCAGATGGAACAGTTTGGTTATCTAATCCGCCACCCACTTGAACATATGTGGTTCCAATTACGAATGAAGTATCCATATTGCGGAATGTCCCAGTAACCTTAACTACACCGGATAAGCTCTTATCGTTAGCCGTGATCTTACCCGTGCTATCAACTGTAGCTAAGTTAATATTATCGACGCTCCATGTGACCTTACCAGTTGAACTGATTGGATCAACAATCGCATGTGCATAAGTAGTATTAACTTGACCTTCACTATTGTTATAAATGTAATCACTGTCTGTGCTTATGCTGACACCAGTTGCATTAGTTGGAACGTTAACTGCATTAACTTCTGCAACAGTTGAATAAATATGTGTCTTAGCTACCCAACCTGTTAAGTAATTCCAATATTGTGTGTCTAATTGATACCAAGTTCGACTTTGTTCCGTTGTTTGAATTGGCAAGTTCTTACGATGACCATTTTGCCATTCAGGAACCTCAGTCCAACTAATCCCATCGTCTGATTTGTACCATCTGTAATGTGGTGCATCAAAGACTCCACCCAAGACACTCCACACTGAACGAGCAGCATCAGTGTTCAGTGTGATCTCATTGCCAACAACCTTATAAGTAACCGCCTCTGGTTGAAGATCATAACCATTGGTATTCCAGATATTCAAGAATTTGTTAGGTTCAGGTGTTGCCGTGAAAGCACTATTGGTCAATGGTGTTCCCACTTCTGCCGCTTGTGTATCTTGGGTAGAAAATACTCCTAGCATCAATAAAATAACGAACAAAAATAGTCCATAGCGTTTAAGCTTGATATTATTCATAATTGAACTCTCCCTATTTAACTGATAACGTTGCCCAGTTTGTAGTTAATGTAGTTTTCTTTGTACCTTTGCGCATAATTATCTTTGCTCTATATTGATCGGCATCATTTTCTTTCGATACCGGGTTAGTCGTGTAATAAAGATTAGTTGTCGAACCAAGTAATTTCTCTTTACTATCTTTTTGAGTAGCTTGTTTTGAATACCATTCAACTGAAATATTGTTATCATCCCAGTAACCATAGAAGTCATCGGTATTACCCTGCAATTTAAAGGTGGCTGTTCCACCGACTTTTGCAGTTTGATTATTCAAACCACCACCAACAGTTACCTGCGAACGGCCAACAACCGTTTTAACATTACTTTCAGTTGAACCAGTATATGTCGCTATAACTGAGGCTTTTCCAACTGAACCTTTTGAGTTGGCAGTTATTTTACCAGTATTCTTGTCGATTGTTATTAGATCTGGATTATCAGTTGACCATTTGATCGTACCAGTTGCGTTAGTTGGATTAACTGTTGCGTGTGCGTAAGTTACATTCATCAATTCATCACTAATGTTGTAGATATAATCACTATCAGTTGACACATTCACAGAATCAGCATCGATGCTTTCAGTCAATGCATTGACTTGTGTGACGTTTGAATAAATGTGCGTCTTAGTCAACCAACCAGTTAAATAATTCCAATACTGTGTATCTAATTGATACCAAGTTGTTCCTTCTTCGGTGGCATTAATTGGCATATTCTTTCTGTGACCATTTTGCCATTCAGGTACCTCAGTCCAAGTCTTACCATCGTCTGATTTGTACCATCTGTAATGCGGTGCATCGAAAACTCCACCGATAACTGACCAAACTGAACGTGCGGCATCTGTATAAATTGTCTTGGTAGCATCGTTAACTTGAATGTTGTAGACAGGATCTGGTTGCAGATCGTAACCATTAGAATTCCAAATATTCAAAAACTTAGATGGTGCTGGCGTTGGGTCATTCAAGTAATATTGCAATTCAGTTCCTAAAGGTGCAGCATTCACCTCAATATTATTTTGAACAACAAATGTACCCAATGCTAAAGTAGAAAATAGCGTGACTAAACCTAGTTTTGCTGCTTTTCCCCTATTCATCATTTAACCTCCAAATATAATATTATTTTTCACAAATAAGTATACAATTTATCATATTATTGAATAAACCGTATTTTATAATAAAACTTTACAATATATGATATTTTATATACTATGTTATTTAGTTTATGAATACATAAAAAAGATAATACCCATTTCTATTGAAAGTGAGTATTATCTTTTTTTAGTTACTTTTTATTTGTTTTTTTGCTTATAAAATTAAAGATAAGTCATTATATTCTAATTTTAGCGATATAAATATATCATGATATCATATGTATTATATCATTTTACTATAATTATAATAATTGCATGATATATATAAATTCATGATATTTAATTATCATCAATAAGCCTACCGGATGTCCATAGACGAAAACTTCAAATAAGTCTATTCTAATCTTTGGAGGTTAAATATATGGACAGTACAATTAATAACGCACTAAAACGTAAATTATTCATCATCACGCTGTTATCAGGAACGTTCACCATGTCGATCAGTCAGTCATCCCTATCAACTGCCTATCCGACATTAATGAAGTTCTTCGGTGTTACAGCTCCAACCATTCAATGGCTAACAACTGGCTTCATGTTGATCATGAGTATCATGATGCCGATCAGTCCTTGGCTCTTAAATAATATTTCATTCAAAAAAATATTCTTAGGAGTTGTTGGGATATTCGCAATCGGGACACTAATCATCATCTTGGCACAAAACTTTGCTATGGCAATGCTTGGTAGAGCCTTGGAAGCAATCGGTGTCGGAATTCTCTTCCCATCATTTCAATCGGTTCTTATGACTATCACTCCTGAAGAAGGTCGTGGAACCACGATGGGCTTCGCTGGTTTAGTCATGGGTTCCGCCCTAGCATCTGGACCTATTATTTCAGGTATCGTATTGAACTTCTTACAATGGCAAGGATTATTCGTTATCTTCTTATTGATAATGATTGTGATCTTCATCACTGGTTTAATCTATATCAAGGACGTTATGCCGCGTCACAAAGTAAAACTCGACAGCTTGTCGATCGTCTACTTACTTGGAATCATCGGCTTATTATATGTAGTCAATCAAGCTGGTAGTCAACACAAACTATCAACCAACCTGATAATTTTGCTAGTAGTCAGCTTGATTCTCTCCGCCTTATTTATTCACCGTCAGTTGACTAAAGATGAACCACTACTAGACTTAAAAGTCATGAAGAACTTCAACTTTGACTTATCGGTCTTACTAACTGGATTCTCATATATTTCATTGATCGTTGTTACAATTATTTATCCACTGTATTATCAAAATATCTTGCATACTTCAGTATTGGTATCAGGATTAGCACTAGTTCCACCTGCTATTCTATTAAGCATCTTGAATCCATTAACTGGTAAACTAGCTGACAAGATAGGTTTCAAGAAAACACTGATCTCTGGTATGTCGATGATCGTTATCGGCTGGGTCCTCTTATTCTTCTTAAATATGAAGCTCGGTATCTGGCCAATGATCTTGATTGCTATGTTAATTGAAGGAGGTAATGCCTTCGTCATGATGCCAGCAACTACACTAGGTGGTAATTCATTACCTGAGAGTTTGATCCCCCATGGTACTGCTATTATCACAACCGTACGTCAGTTATTAGGATCGCTTGGAGTTTCACTGGCAACTTTGATTCTAGTAACTGCTAACCAAAACCACGGATTATCAGCTAACCTGGGATTGATCGGTTATCACTATGTCTTTGGTTTCTTCTGTGCAATGGCAATCATTGGTTTTGTCTTCGCTTTGCTTATTAAGAATCAGAAGGATTAACGCCTACGATAAAAAATGATTGAGCTTGCTGTGGGACCGATGTAAGCCTGAGAAGCGGTCTTAAATCTCGATTTTGAACTTCACATAGTTCGTGAATTTTAAAAGTCGCCCTGTGCTGTTAGCTCAATCAATTTTTATCTCCGGCTGATATTTATTTCGTTACACAATATAAAACTAACTTAAAATAGAACCTGAAAACCTAGTCGGAGATTGCAAGATATTATACTGCAGTGAGGGTAGCGTTAGGACGGTGGCCTTCCCGTTCTTACACTACGGACGAGCTTGGAGATTTGCGAAGCAAAGCTTCAAGTCGAAGTTACAGACCGCCTTACGGCTGGAACTGGTCCCCACGGCAGATATAATATCTTGCAATCGGAGACAAACAACCAAAGCCACACAAAAAACTGCAACCCCCAGGTCGCAGTTTTTTGTATTAGAAGTATAATTAATTTCTGGATTATTAATTATGGGGGACTTTATGAATACTCAAAATCGTATTAACAAGAAGACCATCTCAGTAATTTTGCTATTTTTTATCACACTATTTGGTTGGATGATTTGGCAATTTCACTTCAACTATATGATCTCAGGAAGTGATACTTTCTTCCATACTCAACGTGTCTATGAAATCAGACAGGCATTCTTAAATGGAAACTTGCCTGGTTGGTTGAACTTCGATACTTTCTTCTCAGCCGGACAGGCTGTTAATGGAATGTACCCTGACTTCACACTCTGGCCATTTATCTTCGTGACCGACATGTTGTCACCGATCCATCAGATAATTGCTGTCAAAGTTTTAATTGCAGCATTAACATTTATCGTAACCTTTTTGTCACTGAACAAACGATACAATAGTTTCAACTCAAGTATGGCTGCACTTATCTTCACATATTCTGGTGCAGTCCTACGTGACATAACGACGGAATTTCAACCAGGAACAGCAATTGTTCTGGCATTCATTTTTCCTATTCTGTTCACCTTCAAAGATATTATTGAAGACAACAAATTGAATTACACTTTGGCGATCAAATTAGGTTTGCTGATGACAATCGTTATTAACTCCCACTTACTTAGTGCCATCGCTCTATCAATGATTGCCGGAGTATTCTTGATTGTTAAATCAATCAAAGACAAGAATATCAAACCTTGGATCAACTTGATCATTGCTGGAATCATCACAGTTATTCTCTGCATTCCCATCATCTATCGCATAATAACTATTTCTAAAACTGGCTTGCTGGCACCATTTGGTAAGGGTAATATCATTGCCGATCCAATCACGATGCTGTTTACCAATTCAAAATGGAATGCACGTGTCGCCTTTTCAACATTATCAATGATTATTCTGCTGATTGTGTTTGTTGGATTCGATAAGAAAAAAATCAAAAAACTTATGCCCTACATTTTGATTGAAGCACTACTGCTTGTTCTAAGTACTGACATGACACCCTGGGCGATCTTCAACCATGTTCCCGTTATCAACAACTTTCAAGAATCAAGTTGGCGCTTTGCGCTTTTCCTTAGTGTTATTCCCATAATACTATTGTTAGAGAACTTTAAAGAACACGTTAGCCAGTATATTTTGATACTACTCTCTGTGTTGTCACTCTCGGCAGCCACTCAAGTAACTACCAATTATATTTATAATCACGGCAAAGGCCTGGCAACTGTTACAGCTACCTACGATAAGTCAGTTGGATTAAATGAAGATGTTAAATTAACCTCAAGTGGTATCAACAGTGAAACCATTCAACGGACTTTGATTCCTGACTATGCACCGCAGCAAACTGCAATAGAGCCTAATAGCAATGGGCAGGCATTATCATTCGATATTCAAAATAAGTTAAAGAAACATTGGGCAACACAAGGCAATCATGAAATACCTTTAACAAAGACTGCCGCAACTAACAACAGTGTCAGTTACCGTGGAGAACACCTTGAATCAGGAAATTTGGAGTTACCAATATTTGGTTACTCGTCACTGAATTACAATGTCACGGTAAATGGCAAGAATGTTAAATGGACAACTGACAATAAAGGATTCTTAACTATCAACAACGACCATAACTTGAAGACAGCTAATATCTCTATCATCAGTACTTATCCCCATTTATATCCATATATGATTTGGGTATCATTTGTTTTAGTCATCGCTCTAATTGGATATCTGGGTTATCAAAAATTTCACATTTAAATCACTAAATCAAATTCTCCTTTTGAGGATTTGATTTTTTTGTACACGAAAGATTGACAAAAAATCTGATGATGATATTATTACTTTTAAAAGGTGAGTAACTAATCACTTGACGTAATATTTAAATCAGAAGTTAGATTTTTAAAATTGGAAGGTACATACTAATGCGCTCAATTGCAATTATGAAAAGGGTTATCAAAGAACTTCTAAGAGACAAACGGACATTGGCCCTAATGTTCATCGCACCAGTAATTATCCTACTATTATTGAGTTTCATTTTTAACTCCAACGCTTCAACAAATGTTGACGTTGCGACAGTTGGCTTACCCACTTCACTAAACAGTAATCTCAGTAATACTAAGCACGTCGATGTACACAAATACAGTACAAAAAAAGCTGCTAAGAAGGCTCTAAAGGATGAATTGGTCGATGCTATCATCCAAAAGAAAGGCAGCAATTATGATTTAACTTATGCCAATACTGATTCAACAAAAACAGCCGCTGTTAAGCAAATTTTCGGTGCTTCACTGACAAAGACTAATGTCAGCAACCTGAAAAACCAATTGATCACAACTAGTACAACCCTGGCAAAACTTACTGGTCAAACTCCACCAAGTATCTCTTCAAAAACTTCTACTCCTAAAATACATAATCATTATGTCTATGGTGACAAGGACACAGGTTTCTTCGATAAGATTCTGCCAGTTCTAATGGGATTCTTCGTTTTCTTCTTCGTCTTCTTGATCTCAGGTATGGCACTTCTCAAGGAACGTACCAGTGGAACGCTCGACAGACTACTCGCAACACCCGTCAAACGCTCAGAAATCGTTTATGGTTACATGCTCAGTTACGGTATCTTGGCAATCGTCCAAACAATCATTATCGTTGTAGTAACTGTTTGGTTATTAGGAATTGAGGTCAAAGGTAATATCATCTCAGTCATCTTCATCAATCTAATACTGGCTTTGGTTGCCTTAGCATTTGGTATCCTACTATCGACCTTTGCTAAGTCAGAATTTCAAATGATGCAATTCATTCCAATCGTGGTTATTCCCCAAGTCTTCTTCTCAGGAATCATCCCCTTAGACTCAATGGCACATTGTCAGTGATATCTCCTACATTATCCCTATCAAGTATTCTGGCGATGCTGTCTCAGATATCATCATGCATGGAACGGGAATCTTTTCATTATGGCCTCAAATCTTCGTTCTACTAGGGATACTGATCGTACTGACATTCTTAAATATCGTTGGTTTGAAACGTTATCGTAAAGTTTAAAATAAAAAAATGAGATCTCATATGAGGTCTCATTTTTTGGGTTCTACTTTACTATCTGAAACGCGTTTACAAAGGACAACACCCTCCGCTCACTACGCCTAATAGTTTTACTACTCCGTAGTAAAATCAATTAGACTAGGTGATGCTCAGGTGTTACCGTCCTTTGACACGCTCTCTTCTCTAAACTGCTTCTTCAGCCATTTGATTCAACTTACGTAATCGATGGTTGATACCAGACTTAGAGATAGCACCGCTCGGCACCATATCTCCTAATTCCTTCAAAGAAACTTCAGGATTCTCTAATCTCAATACAGCAATCTCACGTAATTTTACAGGTAATGAATCTAAGCCGATCGTACTTTGCAGATGCTTGATATTCTCAACTTGGCGTTCTGCCGCTGCGACAGTCTTATTGATATTAGCGTTCTCGCAGTTGACCAGACGGTTAACTGAATTACGCATGTCACGGACGATACGAATATCTTCAAACTTCAACATAGCATTGGTTGCTCCAACAACTTGCAAGAAGTCCGCAATTTTCTCAGCTTCCTTCAAATACACAATATAACCGTTACGACGTTGCGTAACCCTAGCATTCAAATTAAAATGGTTCATCATCTGTGCAATACCAGCGTTGTGAGATTCATAGAGTGAATAAATCTCCAAGTGATATCTTGACGTCTCAGGGTTATTAACGCTACCAGTGGCCAAGAATGCTCCACGAAGATATGAACGCATACGTTGATCTTCATCGAGGATATCCTCTGGCACATCAGTATTGATCGATAATCCAGTATCATCTAAGATACCAAGATCCTTTAGGACTTTTTCAGTATCATATTTTAAACGAACAAGATATTGATTGTTCTTTTTTAACTTCATTTTTTTACGGACCAATAGTTCTGATTCCATCCCGTAACGCAACTTAATGAGTGAAAAAATCCTACGAGCAATCGCAGGATTCTCCGTTTGCGCTGTCAAAACAAAATGATGGTTCTGCAAACTCAATGAACCATTCATTCTCAGCAAGGCTGATAATTCAACACGTGCATGTTCGGGATGAACTTCTAAACTAGTGAGTTCCTTCTTTACTTCACTTGCATAAGAAGCCACTAGTGTCTCACCTCATTTTTTCTATTTCCAGATTGAAATGCCAAATTCAAAACTTCACGACCAATTTTTTTGCCATCGTGGAAAGCTCCATTATCGTGCAATGATAAGAAGTCATCTTGAATAACGCGGCATCCCATATCTCTCAATGCTTTAAAATCTGGTTTTACTTGACTGATATATTCGTCATACTTCTTGTGATCCATATATCCTTCAGGAATATTACGAGTATTGACAAGTACTGTGTCGATATAATTGCCACCCAAATGTTCATTCAAAACATTGACGTGATCAGCATCGGTGAAACCTTCTGTTTCACCGATCTGCGTCATGATATTACAAATATAAACAACTTCAGCCGGTGTTTGACGAACTGCTTCGCCAAGGTCACTGATCATCAAGTTAGGTAGGATACTTGTAAATAAACTACCTGGTCCAAGGACTACGACATCAGCCTGCATAATCGATGCGACGACTGGTAATAGTGACTTGGGTGTCTCGTCAGGATTGTCTGAATTAGTCACCCAGACACGCTTAACGTGCTTACCTGAATGAGTTATCTCATGCTCACCTGACAAAGTAGTTCCATCAGTGAATTCTGCGTTCAGTGTCAACTTCGTATTGCTGGCAGGATATACTCGACC
Organism: Companilactobacillus nodensis DSM 19682 = JCM 14932 = NBRC 107160; assembly: GCF_000615905.1. Classification (GTDB taxonomy): domain Bacteria; phylum Bacillota; class Bacilli; order Lactobacillales; family Lactobacillaceae; genus Companilactobacillus; species Companilactobacillus nodensis. The sequence continues at coordinate 280,378 of NZ_BAMN01000001.1, read as the reverse complement.
ATCAACACGCATCATCTTAGATAGTTCTTGAACGGCATCAAAGATATTAGGTGACATTTCTGACAAAGCAGCAATGATCAAATTTCCGATCGCATGACCAGAGAAGAAGTCATCGTCACTGTTGAAACGATATTGGAAAACATCCAAATCAACTTTTGGTAAGTCAGATAACGATGCTAAGACGTTACGAATGTCCCCAGGTGGTACGACGTTGATGTAATCTCTCAATACACCAGACGAACCGCCATCATCGGCAACGGTCACGATAGCTGTGATATCAGCATCCTTGTTTCTCAAACTATTCAATACAACTGGTAATCCAGTTCCCCCACCTATAACAACAACCTTTGGACGGCGTCCCTTTACAACACGAACTATCCTATTTGTTGGCATGTTCAATTACCTTCTTTTGAGATTTTTCCATATCACGATGTGTAATATCGACGTAGTAGTTATCATTAAGGTCCATTCCTAGACGTTGGGCAATTGCGACCGAACGGTGTTGACCACCAGTACAACCAATAGCAATCGTCAGGCTGGTTTTGCCTTCCTTCTCATAACCAGGAATTATACTTTTTAATAAATCAGCTAATTTATTATAAAAACTTTCTGTTACTGGATCATCCATGACATAATCATAGACCGGCTTATCCATACCAGTCTTAGTCTTCAGACTCTCCACATAAAACGGATTCTTCAAGAATCTAACATCCATTACGATGTCAGCATCAATTGGCAAACCATATTTGAAGCCAAATGACATAACTTCAATGTGAAATGTCGGTGTACCTGTGCTCTCTTGAAAATTATCAAATATTTCTTCACGAAGTTGTCTTGGTGTTAAATCAGTTGTGTCGATTTCAACTTGAGCACGACTTCTTATTTCTGAAAGCAATTCACGTTCTTTGTGAATACCATCAAGCAGACGCCCTTCCATGGCTAAAGGATGACTGCGACGAGTCTCTTTATAACGTGATACTAATTCTTCATCAGAAGCGTTCAAGAAGAGAATTCTCATATCAACTTTTTGTTGCTTCTCTTGTTCATCTTCGTCCATTTGCGAAATCATTGAGAATATTTCATCGTAGAACGCACGTGAACGAATATCCACAACAAGTGCAACTTTTTTAATAGTTCCAGATTCATGAACTAATTCCCAGAACTTAGGAAGAAGATTTGGTGGCATATTATCAATACAGAAATAACCCAAATCTTCGAAAGACTGCATTGCTACAGTCTTCCCGGCACCACTCATACCGGTTACTATTACCAAACTTTGCATGTCTTTTGACATAGTGCACCTCGCATTCAGATATTAGCATACCACAACATGCCTGGTGTGTCATTTTTAGGCATTAAAAAACTCGACTATTATTAGCCGAGTTATATATTACTTCTTAGATTTTTTAGTAGTTTTCTTTTCAGCTTTTTCTTCAGCATCAACGGTCCGCTTAGTATCACGTTCCAATATTGGCTTCAGATATTGGCCAGTATAACTTTCTTTTACTTCACAAATTTCTTCAGGTGTTCCCGTAGCGACAACTTGACCGCCACCTTCTCCACCTTCAGGACCAAGGTCGATCACCCAGTCAGATGACTTGATAACATCCAGATTGTGTTCGATAACCAACACTGTATTACCTTCATCAACTAAGCGTTGAAGCACGGCTAACAAGCGTTTGATATCATCGGTGTGCAATCCAGTTGTCGGTTCATCCAAGATATAGAAATTATGACCAGCTGACTTCTTGTACAACTCTGAAGCAAGCTTCATACGTTGAGCTTCACCACCAGATAATTGTGTAGCTGATTGTCCCATTGAAACATAGCCAAGACCAACATCAACGATTGTCTGAAGTTTTCGTCTGATCTTTGGAATATTACTGAAGAATTCAAGCGCATCTTCAACCTTCATATCCAAGACTTCAGCGATATTCTTACCTTTGTAAGTAACTTCAAGTGTCTCTGAGTTATAGCGTGTACCATGACAAACTTCACAAGGTACATAAACATCAGGCAAGAAGTTCATTTCAATCTTGATAATTCCATCACCATGCAGTTCTCACAGCGTCCACCCTTGACGTTGAATGAGAATCTGCCCTTTTTATATCCACGAAGTTTGGCTTCATTAGTTTGAGCAAACAAGTCACGAATATCATCGAAGACACCCGTATATGTGGCAGGATTACTTCTTGGTGTACGTCCAATTGGACTCTGGTCAATGGCAATCATCTTTTCAAGTTTGTCATAACCAGTTATCTTCTTGTACTTACCAGGCTTGTGCGAGTTACGATTCATCTTCTGTGCCAAAGCACGTTTAAGAATTGTATTAACTAGAGTCGACTTACCAGAGCCTGATACACCAGTAACTGAAATGAACTTACCAAGTGGGAACTTAACATTGATCTTCTTCAAGTTGTTCTCTTCAGCACCGAATACTTCAACAAAATCACCACTACCAGCTTTGCGCTCAAGTGGAACTTTGATGAACTTCTTACCTGACAAATATTGACCAGTCAGTGACTTGGCACTACGCATTACTTGCTTAGGAGTTCCGGCAGCCACAATCTGACCACCCTTTTCACCAGCACCAGGACCAACATCGATCAAATATCAGCAGCAAGCATCGTATCCTCATCATGCTCGACAACAATCAAAGTATTACCAAGATCACGCATCTTCTTAAGTGAACTGATCAAACGATTATTATCACGTTGATGCAATCCAATTGAAGGTTCATCAAGAATATACATAACACCTGACAAGTTAGAACCAATTTGTGTAGCCAAACGAATACGTTGAGCTTCACCACCAGATAGTGTTCCGGCCGAACGTGACAAAGTTAAATAATCCAATCCAACGTTGATCAAAAATGATAGACGGTCTTTAACTTCCTTCAAAATTGGCTTAGCAATTACGGTATTTTGTTCTCCCAAAGTAATTCCAGTGAAAAATGGAAGTTCCTTTTTAATTGAAAGATTTGATACTTCGGCAATATCTTGGCCACCGACTTTGACAGCCAAAGCCTGACGATTCAATCTCTTACCATGACAAACAGGACATGTAAGTTCAGTCATGTACTTACGCATAACTTCACGTGTGAAGTCACTGTTTGTTTCATGATATCGACGATTGATATTAGGAATCACACCTTCAAAAGGCACATCAACATCACGTACATTACCAAAATCATTCTCATAGTGGAAATGGAAATTTTTGCCATCTGAACCATTGAGAACAATGTTCTTATCACTATCGGATAACTTCTCGAATGGTGTATTCATATCAATCTTAAATTCTTTACATGCTTGTTCAAGCATTTGTGGATAATATTGTGAACTAATTGGATTCCAAGGAAGAATTGCTCCCTCAGCCAAAGTCTTGGATTGGTCAGGAACAACCAAGTCAATATCAACTTCAAGTTTGATTCCCAAACCATCACAATTAGCACAAGCTCCAAACGGTGCATTAAATGAGAATAGACGTGGTTCAAGTTCACCCACGGTAAATCCACACAATGGACAAGCGTTCTTTTCTGAGAAGACCATTTTGTCTTTGCCAATGACATCAATATTCATATAGCCATCTGAAAGACGCAATGCGGCTTCAACAGAATCAAATAGACGTGACTTGATATGATCATTGATAACAATTCTATCGACAACAACATCAATATCATGTTTCTTATTCTTGTCTAACTCTATATCTTCACTGATATCGTGCATCTCACCGTCAACCAGAATTCTGACATAGCCTTGTTTTTGAATCTGAGCTAGAGCTTTTTTATGTTGACCTTTTTTAGCACGAATAACTGGTGAAAGAACTTGCAATTTGGTTTTTTCACCTAGCTTCAATACAGCATCAACCATTTGTTGTGCCGATTGACTAGTGATCACTGTGCCATCATTAGGACAAATTGGCGTACCGACACGAGCCCACAACAGACGCAAGTAATCATTGATTTCAGTAACAGTACCAACGGTCGAACGAGGATTCTTTGAGGTCGTCTTCTGATCGATCGAAATAGCTGGACTTAATCCATCAATTGAATCAACATCAGGCTTATCCATCTGTCCTAAGAATTGACGTGCATACGAAGACAAACTCTCAACATAGCGACGTTGTCCTTCAGCATACAAAGTATCAAATGCCAGTGAACTCTTACCAGAACCTGACAATCCTGTCATTACTACTAACTTATCACGGGGAATCGTGACATCCACATTCTTTAAATTGTGGGCACGTGCTCCATGAATTACGATTTTATCATTTAACATAGTTACTTCATTTCCGCCTTCAAATCTAGAATTGTATCACGTAAATTGGCAGCAGCCTCAAAGTCTAGTTTCTTAGCGGCGGCCTCCATTTGTTCTTGTAAGTTACCAAGTAACTCGTTTTGTTCTTTCTTCGACATATCTTCGAACTTGAGATCATCATCGATTTTTTCAGATTCGGAAGCAGTGTTGTCGACCTTCTGGAACATTGAAATAGCATCACGAATCGGCTTAACGATGGTCTTAGGTGTAATGCCATGTTCTTCATTGAACTTCTCCTGTAACTCACGACGATGCTTTGTTTTAGAGATAGCACCTTCCATTGATTCGGTTACAGAATCAGCGTACATGATAACTTTACCATGTTCATTACGAGATGCACGTCCAATAATCTGAATCAGTGAACGTTCAGCACGTAAGAATCCTTCCTTGTCGGCATCCAAAATAGCGATCAATGAAACTTCAGGCACATCAATCCCTTCACGAAGTAAGTTGATACCAATCAAAACATCGAACTTGCCTAATCGTAAATCACGAATGATCTTAGTACGTTCCAATGTCTTGATATCACTGTGCAAGTACCTAACTTTGATTCCCAAATCTTTGAAGTAATCGGTTAAATCCTCTGCCATCTTCTTAGTCAAGGTCGTGACAAAGACACGCTCATGTTTCTCAACACGATCATTGATCTCACCAACCAGATCATCTATCTGACCCATAATTGGACGTACTTCGATTTTAGGATCAAGCAACCCTGTCGGACGAATAATCTGCGTTGCTAAGTGATCAGTGCGATCCAATTCATATGGACCGGGAGTAGCAGACACGTACAGAATACGATTGACGTGTTTCTCGAATTCTTCTAGCTTCAAGGGACGGTTATCCAATGCACTAGGCAGACGGAATCCATAATTAACCAGCATTTGCTTTCTGGCACGATCACCATTATACATACCACGAACTTGCGGCATAGTAACGTGAGACTCATCAACCATAATATTGAAGTCCTTAGGGAAGAAGTCCAAAAGTGTGAATGGTGGCTCACCTTCGGCACGACCTTCCATGTGACGTGAATAGTTCTCGATACCAGACGTATAGCCCATCTCACGCATCATTTCAATATCATATTCAGTACGTTGTTTGATACGTTGAGCCTCTAAGAGCTTACCCTCTTTGGTAAATGTCGCAACTTGTGTGTCCATTTCTTTTTGGATACGATCAAGCGCATCTTCCATCTTCGAATCACTGATCATAAAGTGAGTTGCTGGGAAAATACCGATATGATCCATTTGACCTTTGATCTCACCAGTCAACGCATCCATTTCGATAATTCGATCGATCTCATCACCAAAAAATTCCACACGAATAGCGTTATCGTCACGTGAAGCTGGAAAAATATCCACAACATCCCCACGCACACGAAAACGTCCACGTTGGAAATCAATATCATTACGTTCAAATTGATTATCAACTAACTTCTCAAGTAAGGCATCACGACCTAATTCTTGACCAACACGTAACGAAATAATACTGTCGGCGTATTCCTTAGGATCACCCAAACCAAAGATACAAGAAACTGACGCCACAACGATAACGTCATTACGTTCCAATAATGAACTAGTTGCTGAGTGACGTAACTTATCGATCTCATCATTGATACTTGAATCCTTCTCAATATAAGTATCACTTGATGGCACATACGCTTCAGGTTGATAGTAATCATAATAACTGACAAAGTATTCAACCGCATTATTAGGAAAGAACTCTTTGAATTCACCATATAACTGACCAGCCAAAGTCTTATTATGTGAAAGAATCAAAGTTGGCTTATTCAAATTCTTAATAACATTTGCCATTGTAAAAGTCTTACCAGTACCAGTTGCTCCCTCAAGTATGACTTCCTTATCGCCAGCCTTGAAATCATTAGTGATCTTATCGATTGCTTGTTGCTGATCCCCCGCTGGTGAATATTTCGAAACCAAATCAAACTTATTATCGTCTACTCTATCTATCAAAAATTCATCCTCCATAAAGCTAAAAAATACACCTAACTCTGTGAATTAGATGTAATTTGCGTTAGGCACAAATATGTGTCTTTATATTAACATATCGAACATACTTTCGCTATGTTTTTACTCATTAGAAGATAGTTTTGGTAAGTATGCAAATATAACCAAACCTATCAAGAAAAGGGTACTCAATGATGCAGCACCGATAGTTGATTTACCAGTCATCTGCGTAACTACACCGACTAATACTGGGCCCATTACAGCTGAGAACTTACCGAGAATATTGTAGAACCCGAAGAACTCACTTCCTGAATTCTTCGGTATCAAACGTCCAAAGTACGAACGGCTCAAAGCTTGAATACCACCCTGACTAGTTCCGACCAAAACCGCCAAGATCCAAAAGTCGATTGTGGAATTTAATTTCAAAGCATACAAACAAATTCCCAAATACAAAATAATACCGATAAAAATTCCGGTTCTGGTTGAAGTCTTGTTAGCTAACCAACCATACAAAATTGAAAACGGAAAGGCCACTAGTTGAACGACTAATAAGACGATCATCAATGTTGTTGTGGTTATCCCCATATCCATGCCGATCGATGTCGCCATCGTAAAGATAGTATCAACACCATCAATATAGAAGAAATAAGCTACCAAAAACCAAGCAACTTTTTTATATTTCTTAATATGTTTCAAAGTTTCCCAAACACGTTTAAAACTAGAAATGATTGGGTGTGCATCAGCTTTGACTGAATACACCTGTTTAACATTTTTGATTAATGGAATATAAAAAATTATCCACCAAATTGCGGCCAAAATAAAACTCCATCTGGCTACTCCAAAACTTGATAGCATTCCAAAGCCACTGGTCAATTGCAATACCAAGAACAGAATAAATGCTAGTACTCCACCCAGATACCCGAAACCATATCCATATGAAGACACCTTATCCATTTCCTTGTTATCAGCCACATCGGTCAAAAAACTATCATAAAAAAGATTCCCACCAGAGTATCCAATTATCGACAGGATATAAACTCCTAAGAGCCACGCCCATTGACTTGTTGGTACCACACTGAGTCCAAATGTCATCAAGACACCGACCAGCGCAAAAATATTTAGCATCCGCTTCTTGTAACCGGGATAATCTGCTAAAGCACCAAGTACTGGCGCCAAAATGGAGACTAGTAACGTTCCAAAACTATTGGCATATCCCCAATAAGCGGTCGAATTAGCGGCGCTAACACCACTATCTTGAGCCACCGCCTTGAAATAAACCGGAAGAACGGCTGTTGTCACGATTATCCCATAACCAGAGTTGGCCCAATCATAGAAGATCCAACTCCACTGCTGTTTATTAAATCTCATTTGATAACTCCTTTAATACATTTACCAGCGAGATCATCTTTGAACTCAAGACCTAATAAACGTGCAAATGTCGGTGCTTCATCGACCAAATCGGCATGTTCAACGGTTTGTCCTACGTTAACCGCGGGACCATTGAAGACGATAGTTGTTTGATAATCAGGCTTATCAGGATCATAACCATGAACACCATGATAACGATCAGGTTGTCCTAATGTATCTGGATCAACTTTTTCCACAACTTCAGGACGACTGCTTTCATCGGTGAAATAATAACCTTCCTTGGCTTCAACCATAAAGGTACAAGCTGGATCAACACCACGCTCAATGGCACGATAACGTGGATAAACTGTCTCAACTCCTTCAATACTGTTGATAAGTTCTGCTAATTCATCTTTGTCATCAAAATTCTGTGTATAAATATAAGTCGAACCGTCACAAGTCTTAGCCATGACACGCCAATCCTTCTCATAAGTCTGATCAGGCTTAGGTGTTAGCCAACCCTTTTGGGCAAACAATGTATTCAAGTGAATCATTGTGTCCACGTTGATCTGATAGTGATCACCAAGAATGACAAAGTTGGTATCATAAAATGTTCCAGCCTTCTTAGTTGCTTCAATAACTTGTTCAACGTGCGCATCTAGTCGATGCAAAGCCTGCATTGCCTCATCTGAACGGACCCCATAACGATGGCGCATACTATCCATGTCAACTAAGTGCAATAGTGTCAAATTAGGTTTCTTATTCTCGATCGTATCGACTGCACACGCCGTAATGAAATCATCCAATTGTGGCTGCTTGATACCATTACGCAGCTTGCCATACTTGTGATTCATCTCTAATAAGAATAACGGTGAACTTGCTTTGAGCGAAACCAAAACTTGATTAGTCCAGATTCGATTAGGAAAAATCTCAGCCAAGTTGTAATTGATCTTGCTTCCGGCTGTGACAGGCCACAAGAAGGCTGCCGTCTTCATCCCTTTTTCACGTGCTAAATCATATAGCGTAGTTGATTTGACGTCCTTCTGATACCAATACCAATCCGGTGAACGTCGTTCGGGTTGAATCTTAGTATTATTGACGATGCCATGGACATTGGGATATTGTCCCGTGATTATCGTTGTGTGTGATGGATAAGTCAGTGTTGGATAAATACCAGTGACTGACTTGACCCAGGTACCGCCATTGACCAATTTATTTAATGTTGGTAACTCTTGTTGATGTTCGCGAATGTCTCTAAATCCTAGTGAATCTAAGGAAATTACGACCATGTGTTGATTTGTTGACAAATTAATCCCCTCGCTCTCATATTCGATATTATAACGCAAGTAAGTGATTGCTTACCAATGTAAATAAAAAATAGACGAATTGCTTCGTCTATTTTGATTACTTCTTAATTTCAATATATTCGTATGCCATACCTGACATAGCAAGTACTAAAACAAAGATTCCTAAGTATAATTCAAGATTACTTCCGGCAACCCCTGTTTGTGGTAATTTGCCTGAATCATTAGTTTGATCAGATGTATCACTTTCCTTTGAAGGAACCGAAGTATCAGTTCCAACACCTGTTCCAGGAACAGCAGGGATCAATGGTTGATCTGGATTAAACGAATTACTTGGGGTACCAAGTGTACTTGGATTATCTGGATTTGCCGGTTGTTCTGGATTCCAAGGTTCTGCTGGAACTCCTGGATTTCCAGGAATAATTGGTGTCTCTGGATTCTCTGGCTCCGTTGGCGTTTCTGGATTTGTTGGAGTAGTTGGTTTATTCGATGTGCCTGGATTCTCTGGGTTCGATGGATTTACGGGTTTTGTTGGTGCTTTAGTATCTGTCATTGAAACCTTAGCAGTTTCACCTGCAACAATTGGAAACTCAACAGATTTCGTATTCAACTCGTATCCTTCAGGTGCCTTTGTTTCGACAAAACTATATTTACCCGGTTTTAATCCAGCAACATTCAATTGCCCATTTACGTCTGTAATATAGTTGCCGGTTACTTCATTACCCTTGCTGTCTAATAGCTTGAACTCTGCACCTTGTAACACTTTATTAGTGGAAGCATCACTTTTGGTCAAAGTTACACTACCAGTTGAATCTGTTGGTGTGGTTGTCCCACCACCACTGCCAGATGTTATTTTATAATCAATCATTTTAACTGTTCGAGTAGGAGTATCTTTATCGATTGTAAAGGTAATCGGTGTTGCATCTTTCTTATAATTATCCGGTGCTTTAGTTTCAACAAACTGATAATCTCCAAACTTAAGATTATTAATTGTGATTTGTCCATTAGAATCAGTTACTTTTGGATCACCGACTTTAGTTCCATCTTCTTTTTCAAGTTGGAAAGTTGCTCCGGAAAGTAATGCCTTAGTATCTGAATCTGTTTTGGTCAAGGTTACACTACCTGATGTTATCTCTTGATCGGACATTGAAACATTTGCATCAGTACTACTATCACTTATTTTGAAAGATACTGGCTTAATACTCTTCTCATAACCCGCAGGAGCACTGGTTTCAACAAACTGATAGTTGCCATATTCTAGGTTATCTATTTTGATTTGCCCATTAGCGTCAGTCGATTGTGGGTCACCAATAGTATTCATATATCCGTTGTCACCTATTTTTTCCAATTGGAACGATGCACCAGAAAGTGGTGTTTTAGTATCTGGTCCCGTTTTAGTTAAAGTCACCCTACCTAGATCCGCCCGCTTTGTATCTTCCATACCAATACTTTGAGGTTCAGATTGATTCTTTTCAACGGTAAAAGTCCGTTCTGTATTGTTTAAACTGTACCCACTAGGAGCAGTAATCTCTTTCAAAGAATAATTTCCCGGCTTTAGATATTTTAATGAAATTTGACCATTTTCATTAGTTGTTAAATGGTTATTTAAAATATTTCCATTTTCATCTAATAATTCAAAAACTGCCCCAGATAGAACTTTATTATTATCTTCAGAATCAACCTTTGTTAAGGTTACAGTTCCATTATTGCCAGTTACTATAAAGCTACCACCGTGTAACACAGGGGAATTAGCCTGAACATCTCCAACCGCATATGACATTACCTTACCTTGAGAATTTACAACATTATCATTATGACTAACAGAGTAATTGTACCAAACATAGTCCCCGTCGGCCAAAAGACTATCTTGATTAGTAAACTCTGTTCTGTATAAAAGTGATATTTTTTTACTAATTGTTGAATCAAATGTCATTTTGAATTCTGTATCGTCATCATTATATTCAATTTTATATGGAACCTGTTCTTTGCCATCATCTGATGTAACACTCATACTATTTTCAATAAACTTTTGATTGTCAGCAACATGATCCGTTAGCGTTTCATTGGTAACAGTATAATTATGTACATTTAAACCAATATTCCAATACAATTCATGTGGAACCTTGTTAGCATCGGTTGCAGCTTCATTAATCCAACCATGTTTAGATGAAAAAATTCCATCGTCACTATCGTCTCCTGTGCCTGTCCCAGAACCTGAGCCAGAACCTGAATCCCCTCCTGATCCGGAACTACTACCAGAATTATCTACACCGGTTGCATCAAAAGTTAAAAGGCCACTTATTCCAGTATTATACTTAGATATATTATCATTAAAGGTTATTGTACCTTCATGTGAATTATATGGAATGACAGCTTCACCTACCGTAAGTCCAGTAGTAGTACCATCATACATCTTAGCAGGAATAACATACGGATTACCTTCCCCACTATTAAACTGTGCATTAACATTCTGTGGTATTGTAAAATTAATGGTGTCCCCAGGTTTTACCACTGTCCCATCAGGAATACTCCAATCATATTTAACTTTTAAAGATAAATAATTTGAAAGGTTTTGCTTATTTGTTACATCATTCGTACCATCCCATATTTGAGCTTTATCAGCCGGCAATGTCTGAAGTACATCTGCATAACTAATAGTACTAGTAGCAAAAAAGTTTGCCACCAAAGACAAACCAAAAACAAATAGCAATAAAATTGCTGATAATTTCTTATGTTTTGTAATCCGATCCATAATAATTCCCCCTGATAATCATAACTATAATTATATCGCATTATATACATAAAAAATAAAAAGTAGGATTCATCTTAATGATGATTCCTACTTTTTTAATTTTTCTTAATATTATTCCCAGCTCTCGATAACTTTGGCGAAACCGTCTAATTTGGCAGCAGCGTGGTCATCGCTATCGCTAGTGATTCCAATATAGAATTTCATCTTTGGTTCGGTACCTGATGGACGAATTGCCACCCATGTGCCATCTTCCAAGATAAACTTCAATGCATCAGCTGTTGGTAAGCCTGTTTCTTTAGTACTTTCAGCAGTCTTATCTGTTTGATTCAAGTAATCAAGTGATTCAACGACCTTCACATCGTTGATCTCTTTTATACCTTCTTCACGGAATTGTTTCATGATAGCTTTCATTCTATCTTTGCCAGAGATTCCCTCGAATGTCTTCGAAATAGTCTTCTCACGATAATATCCGTATTCAGCATATAAGTCTTCCAAGGCATCATAGATAGTCTTACCCTTGAACTCGTAGTAAGCAGCAGCTTCAGCTAACAAAATAGTTGATTGCATAGCATCCTTATCACGAACAAATGGTTTAACCAAATATCCATAACTCTCTTCGAATCCGAATAAGAATTCATGGCTACCAGTATCTTCAAAGTTTTGAATCTTTTCAGCAATATACTTGAATCCAGTTAGGACATCGTACATTTTAACGCCATATTTATTAGCAATGGCCGTAGCTAATTCTGATGAAACAATTGATTTAACAACCGCACCATTAGCTGGCAATGTTCCGAGTTCTTTCTTAGCATTCAACAAATAGTTAAGCAGAACAGATGCAATTTGATTACCTGTCATCAACTTGTATGAACCATCTGGTTGACGAACGGCAGCACCTAATCTGTCAGCATCTGGATCAGTTGCAATCAAGATATTAGCACCGATCTTCTTACCCTTTTCGATTGCCAAATCAAATGTTTGAGCAAATTCAGGATTAGGGAATGGTGTTGTTTCGAATTCAGGGTCAAGGATGGCTTGTTCAGTTACCATTGAGAAGTTTTCGAAACCAAGTTTTTGGAAGATTCTTGGAGCAATCATCTTACCTGTACCATGAAGTGGTGTGTAGACGAAGTTCATCTTATTACCAACATTCTTGATTAGATCATGATTTACAACAACTGTATCTAGCTTATCCAAGTAGTTCAGATCAATATCTTCACCAATCAATGTCAATAACTTGTCAGCACGTAATTCTTGAACTGATTTTGTCTTGATTGCAAACAAGTCACTAGCTTTGCGTGCAAAACTAGTAATGTTATCTGATTCAGCAGGTGGCATTTGTCCACCATCGGGACCATAAATTTTGAATCCATTATATTGCTTAGGATTATGACTTGCGGTAATCATAATTCCGGCATATGTAGGAATACTTCTAACTGCAAAAGATAGTTCTGGAGTTGGACGCAAACTATCAAAGACATAACTGTGAATCCCATGAGCTCCAAGAACCTTAGCTGATTCATAAGCAAAGTCTTGTGAGTGATAACGCGAATCATAACTGATTGCAACACCTCGTGACTTCTTATCATCATCAAGTGTATCCATGAATGAGGCCAATCCTTCAGCAGCCTGACGAACAGTATAAATGTTCATACGGTTGATTCCAGGTCCGATCAATCCACGCATTCCTGCTGTACCAAATTCCATTGGCGCATAGAATGCTTCTTCACATGCATCAGAATCTTTTTGTAATTCAACTAATTGAGACTTTAATTCAGGATCTAGTTCCTTATAATCTAGCCATTTTTGTACTGTTTCTTGCCAAGACATTAAACTGTCCTCCTACTAATTTGTAAGTACTTACACATTTTTATTATAACAATAAAAGTTAAACAGAACTTAAAATCCACACAAAAATAACCCGCTACTGTGATAACGAGTTACTTTTTTTTAAATTGCTTCACAACTTATTATGCAGTTGACTGTTGTTCCATAGTAATCTGCTAATCTTATTAAGGTTTCGATATCAGGTACTCGAATCCCAGTTTCGTAATGAGAGAGTGTTGTCACATCAATATGTAAAACTTCGGCAACTTGTTTTTGAGTTACTCCATATTTTTGACGGAGTAATTTTAAATTAGTGTGAATATTCAATTCAGAATCTTGATATACCTGATTACTCTCGTTTATAAATTCGCGCATATAAAACACTCCAATCCTTATCTTTAATTCATAACATATTATATGTTTAAACATGTTAAAAGTGAAGTCAATTTAAGCAAAAATATTTTAATAATTCTGGGTATAAAAAAAGAGTGGAACATGTCCACTCTAATTAACACTATTAAGCTGTAACTTTGTCACCTAATGTTTGGATATAGTTGAATGCTTCTTGCCCAGCAATTCCACCTTCTCCAACGGCTGTAGCGATTTGGCGTAAGTCTTTCTTACGTACATCCCCAATAGCATAAACACCAGGTACTTTTGTCTCCATGTGAGTAGTTGTATCGATCCAACCATTTTCGTCAAGAATACCTAAGCTCTTGAATGGTTCTGTCATTGGTTCAATACCAACATAGATGAAGGCTCCACTGGCAGGAACAACATGTTCGTCACCAGTTTTCTTATCGATATAACGAACGCCGCCAACTTTACCATCTTTTTCAACGATTTCTTTGACATCAGCGTTCCATACAAACTTGATCTTATCATTCTTAAAAGCACGATCTTGAAGAATCTTCTGTGCGCGTAATTGATCACGACGGTGAATAATTGTAACTGAGCTAGCTAATTGAGTTAAGTAAACTCCCTCTTCAACAGCTGAATCTCCACCACCAACAACAGCAACATCCTTGCCTTTGAAGAAAGCACCATCACATACGGCACAGTATGAAACTCCGCGACCTGAGAGTTCTTCCTCACCAGGTACACCGATCTTCTTATATTGTGAGCCAGTGGCAATGATTACGACTTTTGCTTCATAATCACCGTCATCAGTATGAACGATCTTAGTCGTTCCTTTATCCTCTACTGATTCAACAGCACCATAACCGAAGTCTGCACCAAAACGAGTTGAAGAATTATACATCTTCTCACTCAAGTCTGGTCCCAAGATAGAATCAAATCCAGGATAGTTTTCGATTTCAGCAGTGTTGTTCATTTGACCACCATAAATCCCGCGGTCAAGGATCATTACTGACAAATTAGCTCTTGATGCGTATAGAGCGGCAGTTAAACCACCAGGTCCAGCACCAATGACTACTACGTCATATGTTTTCATTAATAGTACCTCCTCTTGCGTAATTCCGCAGATAAGCAAACATACGTACTTATCTGTATCAACTTTTAAAATCTTACCATTTTAAAAATAAATATCCATTATTTTGCCTCAACATACCATGGCAACTTAAAAACATTTCGTCTTCGATAGATGAGAATACTTATCGCAGCAACGAATAAAACGACTGACAAGACCTGTGAAACTCGAATGCCAGGCATAATATAAAGGCTATCAGTTCTCATTCCTTCAACAAAGAATCTAACTGCCGGATACCAAATCAAGTATGAAAGGAAAACCTCACCCTGTTTTAACAATTGTTTACGATGACGAATAGCCAGAATAATTATCAAACCGATCAAATTGAAAAATGATTCGTACAAAAATGTTGGTTGACGATAAGCCCCATTAATATACATCTGTTCGATAACAAAATGTGGTAAGTGTATTGATTGCAAAAAACTTAAGCTAGTTTTGGCACCGAAGGCCTCTTGATTCATAAAATTGCCCCAACGACCGACAATCTGACCAAGCAACACTGATGGTGCAGCGATGTCTAACATTAACCAGACTGAAATTCCACGCTTCTTGCACAATACATAGAGCACAATAGCAGCGGCAATAAGTCCACCATAGATGGCAATTCCACCGTGCCAAATCTTGATGATCTCACCTGGATTGGCCAGATAGAATGGTAATTCAAAAACTACATAATACAAACGTGCACCGACAAGTCCGATGGGAACGCCCCACAAGACTAGATCCAAGATATTATCAGGATCGATACCACGCTTCTTGGCTTCAGACATTGCCATTATAACTCCGACCAAAGCACCCATGGCAATGATTATTCCATACCAATGAATCTCTAATCCACCTAGATTAAAGGCGATGGGATTTAATGCTAATAAACTCATTTGTTACCCTCTTCATTTTGAGTATTTTCCTTAATAAGTGAACCAAGGTTTTCTTCGAACTTCTTAGTTGCATCGTAACCCATATTCTTGGCACGGAAGTTCATGGCTGCGACTTCAATAATAATAGAAATATTACGACCAACTTTAACGGGAACCGTTATTTGTGGAACTTGAACATCAAAGATCGGACGATTATCTTCCATCGAACCGAGACGATCATAGTTCTTATCTGGTGACCAATCTTCTAGATTAATGATAAGTGAAATCTTACTTTCTGAACGTACGGCACCAGCACCGAATAAGTTCATAACATCGATGATCCCGATACCACGTATTTCAAGTAAATGATTCAAGATCTTAGGTGCTTCACCAACGATAGTCTTTTCATCTTGTTGATACACGTCAACACGATCGTCCGCAATCAAACGGTGACCTCTCTTAACTAGTTCCAAAGCAGTTTCACTCTTACCAATACCAGAATGACCAGTTAACAGAATTCCGATACCGTAGACATCAACAAGTACACCGTGGATCGATTCTCTGGGTGCTAATCGTTGATCAAGATATTCCGTGACCATACTTGAAAGTCTAGTTGTTGGTAATTCTGAACCAATAACTGGTACTTTGTGTTCTTTAGCAGCACGCAATAATTCCGCACTAGGCTTGATATCACGTGATATCAACAATGCTGGTGTATCTTCACGACATATCTCCAACATGACCTTATAACGATTATTAGCCGTCATAGAATGTGAATAAGCCGACTCAGTTTGTCCAAATAATTGCACACGTTCACTTGGATAATAATCAAAATACCCAGTCAATTCGATACCAGGACGTGAAATATCGCTGGTAGTCACTCGCTTAGTGTCCAAAAGTTCTTTGCCACCATAAACCTTCAGATCATTTTCTTTAACTAATTCAGATACCGTAACAAAACTTGTCATATAGCAACCCTCACTAATTTTTATTCTTAACTTTAATTCTATCATTTTAAGGTTGATAAAAGAATTGAGCTGAATCAAGAAAACAAAAAAGGCACGTCTTTTTTAGACATGCCAAAGTAACTGTTAAACTCTCTTATTAAAATTATCTGACGCATAGTTACTGATAATCGAATTACAAATCGCCAAAATGATAGCCACAACAATGGCTGCACCGAAACTACTGAAGTAGAAAGTCGATGGTCCCATCAATGTTGATGTTATCTCCAAAGTAATAGCACTGATCACAAATGAAAATAATCCAAAGGTAATAAACGTGATCGGTAAGGAAATAATATGCAAGATCGGCTTGACCGTCCAATTCAAGATTATTAAAACAAAACTGGCTAGCACGGCAGTTCCTAGACTATTTACATAGAACATCCCTGGTAACAATTTTGCGATTGCTAAAAATAGTACAGTGTAAATCGCCATTTTGATTAAAAGTCTCATTTGTTTTTATCACTCCGCCCCTTCGTATTATTTATCTTACGAATTCTATTGTTGATTCGACTATATGGATTATATGATTTATCAAAATCAGTTCGTTGGATATTGCGCTTCTCAGGCATTAGATAAACAGCGATTATATACGCTGGAATTGTTAAAAAGTATGTGAATGGAGTAAGAAAAATCAACCCCAATCTTATCCAAGTTGAGTCAACTCTAAAGTATTCACCTAACCCGCCGCAAACTCCGGCAAGCATTCTATTGGTACTAGATCTCGTTAAACTTTTTTTCAAGAAATCTCACCTCAACTTTGTCTCAAAAATATACAACATAGTCGTGGGAATTTCAACTAACTGTCTAATCCTCGTCCGCCATATGCTTACGATTCAATTCTATAACGTGACCACTGTTTAAGTAAACCACCCATTCACAGATATTAGTAGCATAGTCACCAACACGTTCAAGATAACTGGCAACTAACATATATGAAGAACCGCTCAAAACATTGTCGGCTGTCTTTTGCATATCCTTGATACACAATTCATTGATCATCTTACTCTTACCATCGATCTCGATGTCGCGTTTAGCAACTTCTTCAGCCATTGCGCCATCTTTCTTAAGGTAAGCTTCCAATGAATCCTCAACGATACTTGTACTCATATCGCCCATTTCACTAATTAGTTTTTCAATTTCAGGAATACGTGTTTTTCCTTTAACTCTGATTGTCTCTTGAGCGATACTAACCGCATGATCGCCCATACGTTCAAGGTCAGAACTGGCCTTCAACACTGTCACGATCATACGTAAGTCTGATGTAACTGGTTGCTGCAATGCAATCATTTCAAACGAATCTTTTTCCAGATCCATTTCACGTCTATTAATATAGACATCCTTTTCAATAACTTCTTTAGCTAGTGCTTTATCGTGATTGATATAAGCTTTAACTGATTTCATGATAGCCTCGCTGGCCATCATTCCCATTTCTGAGAATCGTAAGTGCAAATCATTAAGTTGCTCTTCAAAAGTACTACGCATATCTTTGCCCCCTATCCGAATTTTCCTGAGATATAATCTTCAGTTTGTTTTTCCTTTGGATTTAAGAAAATATTTTTAGTTTTATCAGCTTCGATCAATTCTCCATTCAAGAAGAACGCTGTACGATCAGAGATTCTCGAAGCTTGTTGCATATTATGTGTAACGGTAATGATAGTATAATCCTCACGCAAGTTGAGCATTGTATCTTCAACCTTAGCCGATGAAATTGGATCAAGCGCTGAAGTTGGTTCGTCTAGAAGAATTATATCTGGCTTAACAGCCAAAACTCTGGCAATACATACTCTTTGTTGTTGTCCACCAGATAATGACAAAGCACTTTGATGCAACTTGTCTTTAACATCATCCCAAACAGCAGCGTTCTGTAAGCTTGTCTCTACTGCCTCATCCAAAACGGCCTTGTCCTTAACCCCTGCTAAACGTAATCCGTAAATCACATTATCGTATACAGAGAATGGAAAAGGATTAGGTTGTTGGAACACCATTCCAACTTGCTTTCTTAATTCTACCGTATCGATGTTAGGTGCGTAAATATTTTTTCCATCTAGTGAAATAGTTCCAGTGATCGTTACATTAGGTATTAAATCATTCATTCGGTTTAAGCAACGTAGATAGGTTGATTTACCGCATCCTGAAGGTCCGATCAAAGCAGTTATCTCATTCTTATTGAAGTCTAGATTGATTCCCTTCAACGCTTCTTTTTTACCGTAAAACAAATGTACATCCGAAGATGTTAAAATTTTTTCTGCCAAAAGTGGAGCCTCCTACCCAAAATGTCCTGAAACATAATCTTCAGTCGTCTTAATTTTTGGACGAGTGAAGATTTTTCTAGTTTCGTTAAATTCCACCACGTGTCCCATATGGAAGAACGCTGTGTAATCACTAATTCTAGCGGCTTGTTGCATATTGTGTGTAACAATGATGATCGTAAATTGGTCTTTAAGATTGAGCATCGTTTCTTCAATATTTGAAGTCGAAATCGGATCCAGAGCACTAGCAGGTTCATCCATCAATAGTATGTCTGGCTTCATGGCAATTGCTCGGGCAATACATAAACGTTGTTGCTGACCACCTGACAATGCCATCGCGCTCTTTTTGAGATCATCTTTTACTTGGTCCCAAAGTGAAGCCTGCTTCAAAGTTGTTTCAACGATTTCATCCAATTTCTTCTTATCATGTAAACCGTGACGCTTAAGAGCAAAAGTTATATTGTCATAAATTGATTTTGCAAAAGGATTGGGACGTTGGAATACCATCAATGTGCTTTCTTGTTTCATAAATATCTACATCATCCTTGTTAATATCAAGACCACGATACATGATCTGACCCTTAACAGTTGCTCCAGGTACATTATCGTTCATTCGATTCAATGACCGCAAGAAAGTTGATTTACCAGAACCAGAAGCACCGATCAAGGATGTGATCTTATATCGTTCAAACTGCAGGCTAGCTTTGTGCATAGCTTCTTTTTCACCATAGAACACCTGCAAGTCTTTGGTAGACATGGCAATTTCATGGTCTTTTTCATCTAAATGATGGATAAATTGTTCTTCATTTTGTATGTCCATAAAATTACTCTCCTGTCATTTTCTTATAAACTAAGTTACCAATATATCTTGATAGTAAGTTGAATAGTAGAACGGCGATGATCAAACAGCTGAGGCACCCGCTGATACTCGCACGGCATCAGGGATAAGGCCTTCAGAGTTGACCTTCCAAATGTGTACTGCCAATGTTTCAGCAGGACGCATCAAATTCAACGGACTAGTGATACTGAAAATATTAAAATTAGTGAAATCTAGTGGTGGGGCACTCTGACCAGCTGTATAAATCAAGGCAGCAGCTTCACCGAAAACTCTACCAGCACCAATGATCATTCCGGTAATAATACCAGGCAGACCATCAGGGATAATAACATGAATAACTGTTTCCCATTTTGACAATCCCAATGCTAATCCAGCTTCACGCTGTGACTGTGAGACTGATCTTAAAGAATCTTCAACATTACGAGTCAAAATTGGTAAATTGAACACCGTTAATGTCAAAGCACCTGACAAAATAGAAAATCCAAACTTAAAACTGATAACAAAGATCAAGAATCCGAATAAACCAACAACGATCGAAGGTAACGAACTCAAAACCTCAATTGAAACTCTGATGACTTCAACCAATTTGTTTTTGCCAGCATACTCTGATAAATAAATACCAGCAGAAATCGAAATTGGAATCGAGATCAACATCGAAAGTATCAATAAGAAGAAGGAATTAAATAATTGAATTCCGACACCACTACCAGCTTGAAATGCTTTTGAACCTGAGGTCAAAAAGTGCCAATTAACATAACGCAAACCACTACCGAGAATGTAAAGTAATAGTCCAGCTAAAATCAAGACGATAATGCCTGACATTGCATAGATAACACCAGTAGCAATTTTGTCTTTTACTTTTTCATTGAACATTACATCTTACCTCTCTTTGCGATTATTCTAATTACGAAGTTAAATAGCAATGACATAAGAAGCAATAGTAATGCTAGAGACCACAAGGCATTATTAGGCGTTGAACCCATAATTGTATTACCCATATTCATTGTCAAGACACTAGTCAATGTTGATGATGGTGACACTAAGTTATTTGGTAATAGCATCGCATTACCGATAACCATTTGAACAGCTAACGCTTCACCAAAAGCACGTGACATACCAAAAACAACGGCTGTCAAAATGCCTGGCGTAGCTGCACGTAAAATAACCTTGTGAATTGTCTGCCAGCGAGTTGCTCCCAAAGCAAGTGAAGCTTCACGATAATATCTTGGAACTGCTCGCAAAGCATCGACAGACATTGAAGTGATTGTTGGCAAGATCATAACGAAAAGCACAAAGGAACCGGCTAAAATACCAAATCCACTACCTCCGGCAATTTTTCGTACAAATGGCACAACGATCGTTAAACCGATAAACCCATAAACAACTGAAGGAATACCAACTAGCAATTCAATTACCGGTTGTAAAACCTTACGACCCCATTTAGGTGAAATCTCTGTCATGAATAAAGCAGCGGCGATGGCAAACGGTGTACCGATCAAAGCCGCAATTAAGGTAACTGCAAATGATCCGATGATCATTGGTGCAGCACCAACGATTGGATGCCCTGCACTATCTAACTTACTTGGTGCCCAAACTGAATGTGTCAAAAAGTTAATGGGATTAACTCCGTCTTTTACGAAGATGATCAACCCACGGGAAGCAACGAATCCAATAATCGTTACAACTAAAAGCACGATAATTGCCGTAAAACTGAATGAAATTATTTTTCCTCGTGTCTCACGCTTAGCTGAAACAGATTTTTTAGTCAAACTCTCTCTAATTGGATCTTTCATATTACTTTGCCCCCTTTGAAACAGGTGTCACATTACCCTTGTAGTCTTTTTGATACTGCATATTTTTAATCGGAACATATTGTAACTTCTTAACAACTTGGTTTTGAATCTTATCAGTCATCATGTAATTCAAAAACTCTTTAGTCATATCAGTAGCTTGCCCTTTAGTATACAAATGCTCATATGACCAAATTTTCCAAGTGTTATTTTCAATATTTTTAATTGTTGGTTTAACATTGTTAACTTGTAAAGTTTTAACAGTGTCATTTAAGTAAGGCATTGCCAAATAACTAATGGCACCGTCGGTATTGTAGACAATTTGACGTACCATACCACTTGAATCTTGCTCTTGAGAACTGGCAAATTGTGAATCACCCATAACATCATCCTCAAAGGCTGATCTAGTACCACTTCCGTCGGCACGATTAATAATCGTGATCTTCAAATCCTGACCACCTACTTGTTTCCAATTAGTTACTTGACCAGAAAAGATTTGTCGTAATTGTTTGATCGTCAAAGAATCTACCTTCACGCTTTTGTTAACGATTGGTACCATCCCTACAGCCGCAATACGATGATCGACCAATTTACTAGCATCGATGTTATCTTTTTGCTCAGCATAAAGATCAGAGTTACCAATATTAACGGCACCCTGTTGGATCTGGCTCAAACCAGTACCTGTTCCTCCACCCTGAACATTGACGTACTCGTTAGGATTGTCCTTTGAGAATTCTTCACCTGCAAGTTCAACCAATGGCTGTGCTGCTGAAGATCCAACAGCTGTGATAGTCTTCTGATTGCTACTCCCAGAACAACCAGATAACACAAAAATTGCAGATAGCATTATAGCAAATAATGCAACAAGTCTTTTTTTCAATATCCTCACCTCTATCCATTCAATAGTAATATACCAATGTATATTTTTTGTATAAAAATGGCTGAAATTACAAAAAAAATCATAAAAAAAAGCTACCGAATTAATCGATAGCTCATTGAAAATTTTATAAATTATTTTATATGGCTATAGAACTGAGATATCATTTGCACTAACCCATTCAGTTGTAGCAACGTGATACCAAACAGTACCATTTGAGTCAGTCTTAGTTCTATTATAATACCAGTCAGTATTTGTCATCAAAGCACGGTTTGTAACAACCTTACCTTCATTGTTATAAATTCTTGTATATGGTGATGTCTTCGCACGAACTGTACCAGTTGTAGCGTCGTTATCAGCACCACTGTTTGTTTCAGCAGTTCCATCGTATTGAGTCAAGTTGTATGTAGCAATCAAACTGTTCAATGATGAAGCATAGTTAGGAGCAGTTGCATATCTACCTTGTAGCCATGCAGTGGCATCCTTATATGAAGCGGCGTTTTCTTTCCATGTACCTGAGTAGTAACTTGAGTTCCATGAAACACCATTACGTAACTTATTACCATTGTCTAAGAATGATTCATAGTAACTTGGGTATTGTCTGAAATTAGCATAAATTGTATACCAACCTTGTGATGCACTCCATTCTGAAGTAGGCATTGAAACGTATGCACCGTTATAGTCACCCTTAATACCAAATAAGTTATGACCTTGAGTAGCTAGAGTTGATGTACCCCAGGCACTTTCAAGGATAGCTTGAGCCAACATTACAGAAGTATAAACGTTATACTTTGCAGCAGCTTGTTGAGCCATTGGAACAGCCTCAGCTAAGAATGCTTGTTGTTGAGCATATGTAACACCACTACTTGTAGCTTGAACAACAGCCTTTGTTGAAGGTTGTGTTTGAACTGCAGCAGAATGGGCAACAGTTGTGTCGACCTTTGAAACATCTGATCCGGCGATTACATTAGTATCTTTATTATCTTGAGTTGTGTTACTTACTTGTTCTGTAGAATCCGGAACACTAGTAGTGTCCGTGGCAGCGGAAGCAACCGTTGGTGCAGCAACGGCAGCTAGTGTGTTGAGAACGGCAACGCTTGTTAACAGCACTTTTTTATTCATTGAAGGTATCCCCCTATATAATATCTAACTATTAGATTACTATCTTGAAAACGCATTTTCAATGAATCCTCCGTTCTGTAACAGAAACTAAATATTGTGTAATATTTCTGCAACATTCTGAGTAAATGAGTACGTTTTTTAAGAATTTATTAAGGTTTTATTGCCTTTCTCTTAAAAACTAAAAAAAATCACTTTCATTTTCAGAAAGTGATTTCTCAAATTATTTCAAAATAATATTACTTTTGAACAACGTCATTGGCATTGACCCATTCATTTGTGGCCACGTGATACCAAACTGAACCATCAGCATGTGTTGATTTCTTATTGAAGTACCAATCAGTACTTGTCATCAAAGCACGATTACCGATAGCTTTTCCATTGTTATCACTGATTCTAGCATACGGTGTTGACTTAACTGTGACTGTTCCAGTCGTTGAATCATCGTTAGAACTACCATTTGTTTCAGCATTTGTATCTGAATTAACAGTATTATCGACATCTGTACTATTATCAGGCGTTGAAGTTTGACCGTTATCATATTGTGTCAAATTATAAATTTGAATCATATTGTTCAAAATAGATGCATAAGTTGGTTCAGTTGCATATCTACCCTGTAACCAAGCAGTAGCATCTTGATATGACGAGGTGTTTTCTTTCCAAGCACCGCTATAATATTTGGCATCCCAATCAACACCGTTACGAATCTTATCACCATTATCAGCGAATGATTCATATAAGCTTGGATACTTTCTGAAGGCAGCATTAATATAGTAATATCCTTGTGAAGCACTCCATTCAGAAGTTGGCAAACTAATTGATGAACCGTTATAGTCACCTTTCATCCCGAACAAGTTATTACCCATGGTTGCTAGATCTGAAGTACCCCAGGCACTTTCGATGATAGCTTGAGCAAGCATAACTGATGCATAAACATTATACTTAGCTGCAGCTTGTTGAGCCATTGGTACGGCTTGAGCTAAGAATGCTTGTTGTTGAGCTGGTGAGACATAATTATTTGATGACTCTACAATAGTTGGTTGAATTGGATCAGTTGAGCTGGCTTGAACGACTGCTGAATGAGCAATAGTAGGATCAGCCTTCTTCACATCGGGACCAGCAATCACATTTGTATCGCTGTCCTTACCAGAAGTCTGTTGTATTGTAGATTGAGTAGTACTTGCAGCTGATGCGACTGTTGGAGATGCGACTGCCGCGACAGTATTCAAGACTGCAACACTAGTTAACAGTACTTTTTTATTCATATATATCCCCCTAAATAACGTTATCTATTTCACAGATTACTATTCGAAAAATATACATTCAATGAATTACGGATTTTATAAATAAAAATTAAACAATTGCAAACAAAAAGCCGAGATTTCTCTCGACTTATACTAAATAACGTATGTAGTATCGACCCATTCGTTTGTAGCAACACGACGATATGTGACTCCATTTGATTCTTTAGTCTTATCTGTTTGCCAATCAGTGTTATTCATCAAGGCACGATTTGTAACTCTGGCAAAAGTTCCATCATTCTTCAAAGCCATAATGGGAACATAGTTACCATTTGAATTATTAACACGAAGGACGTTAGCACTTGGTGTTGAACCATTGTTATTTGAACCGGCATTAGTATTACCACCTTCAGCATAAACGTTACCGTAATTCTTAAGGTTGTTATAGTAATAAGAAATCATACTGTTCATTTCATCCATACTGTAACCTTGAGCAGCAAAGTAAGTATCCGGATCAACGTGGGTCGTTTCATGATACTTCAAACTAATTTGATGATGTGATAGAACTGTTTGACCAGGAATATCAGGCAAATTGTATTGAATTAATTTAGATGCAACATAAAAAGCATCATTGGCGATCGAATGTGCAAATGCATCATAACCATTTACACGGCAAAGTTCGATCTGAATATATCTGTAGTTGGCTGCTGGACCAGCACCCCAAACCCCATAATCAGCACTGTGAATGTTGATTGTTTCTTTGTCATCTGTAAAGGCATGAACATAGGTTTGTTGAGTCTTCCAATTATTATTAAAGCTCGTTACAAACTGTTCTGCGTTAACACCAGGAGTAGCTGTCTCATGGACAACGACACCTTCTGGCTTACCAACACCATTTTCGTAACCAAACCACTCACTAAAAGTACCTTCACGATATTGAATTTTAGCTGGTTGAATCTTATTTGAAATTATATAATCATTGATTCCTGACGCCTTAACTTCTGTATTACCACTAACAAGCAGTAATGCCCCGAAGAAGATAGACAAAATACTCAAGAACCAAACTTTTCTCCCCTTAGACATACAAGCCTCCTGTATTAATTTAATACTTACCTAATCACTATAACGTAGAAAAACATGCTTGCGAACCTTTTTCGTATTACGTTTTGATTACAAAAAGAGCTGAATTCTCTGATGAATTCAGCTCTTTTATTTTAATTATAATGGAATATCAACTGTAAACTTAGTTCCTAGTCCCTTATGTGATTCGACTTCGATCGTACCATTTAAGGTATCAACAGTTTCCTTGACGATGGCAAGTCCTAGACCTGTACCGCCTGTCTCCAAACTTCTCGACTTATCAACACGATAGAATCTTTCAAAGACACGTTCCTGATCATCTTCCGCAATACCAATACCAGTATCTTGAATGACAAATCTTATACGGTTTTCGATTTCGTCATGGTGGAATTCAATTGCAATATCACCATTTTCTTTGTTATAAGAAATAGCATTCTTAATTAAATTACCCATAATTAAATTCATTTTTTCTTTATTGATAGTTATTGTCGAATTTCCAAAGAATTGCTTTTTAACTTGGATGCCATGTTTATCCAATGAAATTGCCATGCTATTCACAATCTTATCGATATCATCTTTCATATTGACCGCTTGTGCCTTAGCAGTATCCTTCTTAACTTTAGACAATGACAGAATGTCTTGAATCAATTCAGACAATCTAACACTTTCATCATTGATAATGTGTAAGAAATGATCGAGTTTTTCAGGATCATCTTTGGCCCCACTCAACAAGGTTTCTGAGAATCCTTCGATTGAAGTTATCGGAGTTTTCAACTCATGACTAACATTATTGACGAAATCAACTTGCATTTGTTCGAAACGACGACTTTCAGTCAGGTCATACAGGATAACTAATACTTGTTGATCAAAGTCTTCACGTGAATGAACCAAACGAATAACATTCGCATCAACATATTTTTGAGAATTACCGACCAATTGAATCTCTCGATGGTGATTCTTATTCTTACGAAGTGTATGTTCGATCATTCTACTCAAGCTATAGGTTTTGACATCTTCAATAAATGGGTGAATCTCGTTGGAAATATTTTCATCCAACAATCCAGCCATTGCTTGATTATGCATCAAAACTTCACCTTGAGAATTAAGCAACATAACACCGATCGGCAGATGTCCGATCAAACCTTTAAAACGACGTTCCCGCAAACGGGCGTTATCACGTAATTCATTGATATCCATACTAATATCATTAGTCTGTTCAACCAACTCATACAACTCATCATCAGGTGATAAGATCAACGATGCCATATCCTTATTCTTGCGAACACGTTTCAAATTGTCAGTAACGCTTTGAATATCATTACTCAATATCTGACGTTTACGATAGAAGAACAGGATCATTGAATCGGTCACAATGAAATAAATAAAAGCAACCATGACGAATGAGAACGTATCCTGATTCCAAAGACGCTTATACTTCTTAGCTACAACATAATGGTTAGAACCATGCATGTAATACATCGTTCTAGTACCAAAAGTATTATTAGTTACAAAGTTCTGTCCTGGTGTCAAACGACCACGATGGATCAAATCATAAGCACCCTTTTCTAAACTAGTATCACGTTTGGTCGTATCGACATACGATAGATGGAATATCTAGCCGCTTGATCTTGCGTATGGTTCTTCTTTAATTCACGATAAGATACGGTTTCTTCTTCAAACATATCTGTTTGAGAATGTCCCAGAATATTATCGGCAAATACTGACAGTACGATAAAAACTATTACAGAAATAGCGATTGCAATTGTTGGACCTATTTTTTTCCTCATCATCACACCTCTAAGACGTAACCGAATCCGTGTACGGTTTTGATTATTTGCGGATCTTTTGTATCTTTTTCAATTTTATCACGAAGATGACTAATTTGAATATCAACCATCCTCAATTGAGAATTAGAATTTAATCCCCAAACATTATCAAAAATTTGATCACGTGATACAACTATTCCTTTATTATCCAATAAGAATTCTAATAATTGGTATTCCTTACGGGTCAAAGGTATTTCAGTTCCATTGATCATCAAACTTTTAGCTGCCTTGTTAAGAGCAAAATGTGTTTTGTCAGAATCAGAAGTTCTTCTCAGAACGACCTCAATTCTTGCTAACAATTCCTTAACGCTGAACGGCTTAGTAATATAGTCATCTGCTCCACTTATCAAGCCTTCAATCTTATTCTCTTCAGCATCCACTGCCGTCAAAAATATAACTGGTGTTGAATTACCTTCGGCACGAACCTTTTTAAGAATTTCAATTCCGCTTAACTTAGGTAACATTTGATCCAACAAGACTAAATCAAACTTCTCCATCAGTATTCTGTTCAAGGCATCTTCTCCATTTGTGGAACTGTCTACATCATAACCTTTCGCAGTCAAATTATACTCGATCAATTCCAAGATCGATGCTTCATCATCTACAACTAAAATTCTTTTTGGCATATTAATCTGGATTCTCCCCTTGAAGTTTCCATTGCAGATATGCGTAGATAAATGGATCTAGGTCCCCGTCCATCACCGCTTGGCCATTACCAGATTCATAATTAGAACGATGATCTTTTACCATAGTGTAAGGATGGAAGACATACGAACGGATCTGTGAACCCCATCCGATATCCATTTGTTCACCTTTTATTTCTGCATTCTTCTTTGCTTGTTCTTCTTGTTCACGTTGATACAACTTAGCTTTCAACATATTCATCGCTGTTTGTCTATTTTGTAATTGTGATCTCTGAGCCTGTGAGCTTACTACAATACCGGTTGGTAAATGAGTAATTCTTACAGCTGACGAGGTCTTATTGATATGCTGACCACCAGCACCTGATGAACGGAAAACATCGACACGCAAGTCATCATCATTGATCTCAACATTGATAGAATCATCTAGTTCCGGCATCACATCAACTGAAGCAAACGATGTGTGACGACGACCAGCTGAATCAAATGGTGAAATTCTCACTAATCGATGGACGCCACGCTCTGATCTCAAGAGACCATAGGCATTCTTACCTTTGATCATCATTGAGACACTCTTGATACCTGCTTCATCCCCTGGTTGATAATCTTCGATCTCAACAGAGAATCCATGTTGATCAGACCATCTTTGATACATCCGCAGCAACATTGAACCCCAATCTTGAGATT
Source organism: Companilactobacillus nodensis DSM 19682 = JCM 14932 = NBRC 107160 (assembly GCF_000615905.1). Taxonomy (GTDB): domain Bacteria; phylum Bacillota; class Bacilli; order Lactobacillales; family Lactobacillaceae; genus Companilactobacillus; species Companilactobacillus nodensis. The sequence goes on along the minus strand of NZ_BAMN01000001.1, from coordinate 251,164 downwards.
CTGTACCACCAGCACCAGGATGAATTTCAAGGATTGCGTTATGAGAATCGTAAGGTTCAGACAGTAACATTGTCAATTCATACGACTGCATTTTGGTCTCTAAAGACGCAGTGTCTTCTTCCAACTGTGTTAGCAAGTCATCTTCTGGATCATCTTGATAAAGTTCCTCTAATACTTGCAGATTTTCGAGATCCTCATCGAGATTTTTAAAATTATCATACTTATCTTTTAAATCATTATTCTCATCAATGACTTTCTGTGCCGCATCGTGGTCATCCCAAAAACCATTTTCAGTCATCTTCGCTTCATTCTCAGCAATGGCTTCCTCTAGACTATCTAAGTCAAAGAGACCCCCTGAATTGACTGATTTTGTTTTCAATATTGCTTATTTTAGTTTTTATTTCTCCAAATTCCATAGTTACACCCTTATAAAAAAAGCAGGCCAAGCGGCCTGCCGATTTATCTTTCCATGTTTTGTCTAATTTCGGCCTTCATGAATAATCTGGTTACATCGTATTCGATATCTGAAACCATTTCTTCGAACATACGATATCCTTCTTCTTGATACTCAACAAGTGGATTCAATTGTCCATAACCACGCAAACCAATTGATTGACGCAATTGATCCATTGCATCGATATGATCAGTCCAGTGTTCATCAACAACTCTAAGAATTACAACCTTTTCGAATTCAAGCATTTGTGCTGGATCACCGAGTTGTTCCTTCTTAGCTTCGTAGTTCTTGTTAACAAAGTCCATTAAGTACTTAACGATTTCGTCAGCTGACTTCAATTGAAGATCAACTACACTGAAATCTTTGTCGTTTACTAAGGCTGACTTAGCAAAATCAGCGATGGCATCAAGATCCCAATCCTCTGTCTTACCTTGAGTATGTACATCAACTTGAGCTTTGATTGTACGTTCGATCATAGGTAGAAGAACACGGTCAAGGTCTTTGTCCTCAGTAATGACTTCCATTCTTTCTTTATAGATGACTTCACGTTGTTCACGCATAACATCATCATATTGCAAAGTATTCTTACGTGTATCGTAGTTGTTACCTTCAACACGTTTTTGAGCAGATTCAACTTGGCGAGTCATCATCTTACTTTGGATAACAGCATCGTCATCTTCAATCTTCAATGCCTTAAGAACACGTTTGATTCTATCTGAACCAAAACGCTTCATCAAGTCATCTTCAAGTGACATGTAGAATTGTGTAACACCGGGATCACCTTGACGACCAGATCTACCACGAAGCTGGTTATCAATACGACGTGACTCATGACGTTCTGTACCTAGAACACACAATCCACCGACTTCTTTAACGCCAGGTCCAAGTTTGATATCAGTACCACGACCAGCCATATTGGTAGCAATAGTTACGGCGCCACGTTGTCCAGCGTTCATAACGATCTCAGCTTCCTTAGCATGGTTCTTGGCATTCAAGACAGCATGTGGAATACCTTCGTTATCAAGTAATTTAGATAGATATTCTGAAGATTCAACCGCAACAGTACCAACTAGTAGTGGTTGGCCTTTTTCGTGGCGAGCCTTGATATCTTTAACAACTGCAGCAAACTTACTCTTCAATGTTGGATAAAGAACATCTTCCTTATCGTCACGAATAACAGGTTTGTTAGTAGGAATTGAAATAACTTCCATGTTGTAGATTTCTCTGAATTCTTCAGCTTCAGTCTTAGCAGTACCAGTCATACCTGACAACTTGTCATACATACGGAAGAAGTTTTGATAAGTGATGTTAGCCATTGTCTTAGTTTCATCCTGGATCTCAACACCTTCTTTGGCTTCAATAGCCTGGTGTAATCCATCTGAATAACGACGACCATCCATAACACGACCAGTAAATTGATCAACAATCTTAACTTCACCCTCTTGAACAACATAATCAATATCAAGAGTCATGATGTAATTAGCACGCAGAGCTTGATCCAAATGGTGGTTCAAGACAGTGTTATCAATGTCATATAAGTTATCTAGTCCGAAGTAATCTTCGGCTTTTCTAATTCCTGTTTCAGTTAAACTGATTGACTTTGTAGGCCAATCGATCTTGTAATCGTCTTTTTCAAGAGTCTTAGAGAATCTATCAGCACGAACATACATAGCTGTGGACTTCTCAGCAGCACCAGAAATGATCAATGGTGTTCTAGCCTCATCAATTAAAATTGAATCGACCTCATCAACGATAGCGTAATGTAATGGGCGTTGTACCATTTGTTCCTTGTAAACGACCATGTTGTCACGCAAGTAATCAAAACCTAACTCACTGTTAGTTGAGTAGGTAATGTCACAGTTATAAGCAGCACGTTTCTCTTCTGAGTCCATACTGTTGACGTTAAGACCTACAGTTAGTCCTAACCAGTTGTACAACTCACCCATCTCTTTAGCATCACGAGATGATAAGTACTCATTAACTGTAACAACGTGAACACCTTTTCCTGCTAGAGCATTCAAATAAACTGGTAATGTGGCAGTCAAAGTCTTACCTTCACCAGTTTTCATTTCAGCGATGTTACCTTCATGAAGCGTAATACCACCAATGATCTGAACTCTAAATGGATAGAGTCCAAGAACTCTCTTAGCACCTTCACGAGCTGTAGCAAAGGCTTCAGGCAAAATGTCATCCAATGTTTCGCCTTGTGCTAATCTTTCTTTAAATTCAGGAGTCTTAGCTTTAAGTTCATCGTCAGAAAGCTTGCTCATTGCATCCGCAAAGCTCTCAACTTTATCGGCAATTTTGCCCATACGTTTGACTTCTCTTTTGTCGCTTTCGACCCATTTTCTTAATGGATTTGCCATATGTAATAATCTCTCCTAAATACTAAACATACTTTTAATAGTAGCATTTTTTTTAGATGTTTTAAACTCAGATTTATATAGAGTCTTCCAGAGTTTATATATTACACCATATTTGTATATTTTTGGTGTATTTTGCACAAACTTTACAATAAAAAAAGCTAGAGCATTTCTGCCCTAGCAATCAAATTTCCTATTCGTTTGTTTCGATCAAACCATACTTACCGTCATTACGTTTGTAAACAATGCTTGCGCCATTGGTTTCAGCATCTTCGAAAATAAAGAATTCATGTCCAAGCATTTCCATTTGTAGAACTGCTTCTTCAGCATCCATTGGTTTTAGAGATAGACGCTTTGTTCTAACGATTTGTGACTCGTCTTCTTTTGCATCTTCAGCAGAAACATCATCTAAAGGAATATCCTTGATGCTGCCTGATTCACGTCCCTTACGATTTACACGTGTCTTAAACTTCTTAACTTGTCTTTCAAGTTTATCAACAACAAGGTCAACACCTGCATACATATCATCATTGATCTCTTCAGCTCTTAGAGTCATGTATGAAAGTGGGATAGTTACTTCAACCTTTGTCCCTTTTGATGGATAAGTCTTCAAATTAACGTGAGCAATTGGATTGCTGTCGTCACTGAAATATTTTTCCATTTTTGATAGTCTTTTTTCAACATAGTCGCGAATTGATTGTGTTACCTCGATATTTTCACCACGAACATTAATTGTTAACATAAGAATCTCTCCTTCCGACGATAGGAAATTAAAGAGTGTATCTACTCTTCAATACAATTATATAGTTCTTACGGGAATGTGACAACGGTTTCACTACCTAGATAATGAAAAAGTACAAATATTATTAAATCCGGCTATTTCAAGAGCCTGTCGCGCGTGCATCATAGTGCGTCCTGTAGTATAAATATCATCCAAAATTAGAACCTTACTATTTCTTGATATATCAAGGTTACTTGGCTGAAAATAAAAGGTTTGCGGCGTTTGAAGTCTTTCATAGCGGTTCTTTTGAGCCTGAGGTTTATCAGCATCAAGCTTGACTAACATTGGCGTTAAGTCAAATATTTGGTGGTACATTTTCCATACCGGATCGAAACCTCGTTCCTGTAAATGCCCATTACTTGCAGGAATATACGTAATTATATCGAATCTATTACACTTGGACCAATTATATAAATCTTTAGAAAACAACTCTGCTAATAAGATATCGCCATACCTTTTATAGTTTTTAAAATAACTATGTATGAACTGATTATACTCAAACAAAGACTGATGGCAATTGATAATTTGATATTTTTCTTCCCAAAATCGACAATCTTGGCAAATGCTTTCATTATTTCTTTTGTAACACCTTATACATCCCTCATTAGGATTTAATAATTCCAATTGATTGCGACATAACTGACAAATATTATCTCGAACGATTTTTTCAAAACCAAATAATTCTTTCAACTTCCATTCATTAACGATTAAGTTGCCACAGAACAAGCATTTCATCTCTTAACCTGCCGATTCAAATAATGTATTTCCGAACAAGCTTGCTTGATCTGACGATTATAACTTTGGTAATAAAAATGAACTTCATCATCAAAATACTCTTGATCACGACCCGCTCGACCAGCTATTTGTATCAACGCTGTCTTAGAAAACTCTGCTGCATCAGCGTCGATCACTATCACTATTATATGCTTGAAAGTAACACCACGTTCTAGAATGGTCGTCGTTAATATTGCCTGCGCATCACCATTTCTAAATTGATCAACCTTATCCAAACGTGCATCATCCTTAGAACTCACATCGACGAACTTCAAATTTGGAAATAGCAGTCTCAAATTACTAGAGAATTGCAACATCTGGGGAATCCTGGGAAAGAACAGCATAAATCGCTCCCCATTTTTGAGTAGTTGATTTATTTTCCACTTTAATCTGATATTTATTTTTTTATGATCACTCGGTCTGAATAACATATGGCACTCAGGTTCTGGTAAAGGATGTGTATGAAATCTCTGATATAATTTAGAAATAGTAATATTTTTAGTTTCAACTTGTTTAACGAGGTATTTGGGTGGTGTCGCTGATAAATAAACCGTATTACCGGAATTCTTTTGAGCTTTTTGAATCGCTGCATTCAACATTTCATTACCTGCCAAAGGATACGAATCTACTTCATCGATTACTAACACATCAAAGGCTTGTTCAAATTTTACCAACTGATGCACTGTTGCTAACACAATCTGAGTTAATGAATACTGTGCTTCACTTCGTCCATGAAATAACCCAATGCTAACCTCTGGAAAAGCTGCTTGAATCCGCGGATACAACTCAATACAAACATCGATTCTTGGTGAACATATAGCGATTCTCTTACCTTGGGCGACAACTTTTTCGATCAACGGAAAAATCATTTCTGTCTTACCGGCTCCCGTTACCGCCCAGACCAAATGATCGGTATGATTATCAAAGGCTACTATTAGCTCCTCAGCCGCTTTTTGCTGCATAGTTGTTAATCTACCATTCCACTGCATTGCATCAGTTAAACATGGCAATACAGCCTCTGAAGGAGAAATAATCAGTCTATCTCCCTTAGTTATTTTTCCAAAATTAATACAACTTCGACAATAATCAATTTTTGCTTTAATATTTTCAGTATCAATTGTCATTAAACATCGTTGGCATTTGTGATCTATTATTGCAGGTTTACTTTTGCTACCTATACTTATTAAAAAATCGATCTCTTCATGAGATAATTCTGCCGAATTAAATATTCGGCCACCTAAATACATATTTAAATTTTCCATATACTAAATTACGAGAGGAAGTTAAATTTCTTTGCAAAATTACAAAACAATTGCTGAAACTGGCAGCTTCGAAAAAGATATTAAAAAATCTCGCTTCATCGCTCATATTGCTCAGACATTCTCCGAAGATGAAGCTAATCAGTTCATTCAACAAATCCGAGATCAGGAATCCAGTGCAACCCACAACTGTACGGCTTTTATCGTTCTAGAAAATGTTGAGATCGAACGCATGTCAGATGATGGCGAACCCAGTGGAACTGCTGGTTCACCTATTCTAAATGTTCTACAACAAAATAACTTAAAAAATGTCACTGCTGTTGTTACCAGATATTTTGGCGGTATCAAACTCGGTGCCGGAGGACTGATTCGGGCATACTCTTCAACTACTGCTGATGCAATCAAAGAAATTGGCTTGGTTGAAAATCGTCTCCAACAAGGATACGGCTTGACGATCCCATACCATTTGTATGACAAATTTGAAAACTATGCTAAGAACGAAAAGATCCAATTAGATAACAAAGCCTTCTCAACTGATGTCACATGTGAAATATTCTTAGATCTAGATAACCACGAAAAAATTATTCAAGACATAACTAATCAATTCCAGAATCAAATCAAGTTTGAAGAAACCAATCAAGTCTATAAGCAAGTTGCTATTTAGACAGCTAAAAAGGGAATGCCATTAAAACGGCATTCCCTTATTTTTTAATCTTTCTTTTCTAATCTCTTAACAAACTTTTGGATAGCTCGCAATAACGGCTGTCGATTGTCACCGATCAGACCAATTGATTCCACGAACAGCTCCAGTCCTATAAGTACCCCAATTGTCAGCAACACGCTACCCCACAAACTTGATAGTGGATATAGCAATGAGATAAAGGCAAAGACTAGTGATAATCCATAGATAACCAAGACAGTCTGTCTATGCGATAACCCTAATTGCATCAGTCTGTGATGCAAGTGGTGCTTATCTGCTTGCGTGATCGGCTTCTTATTCAAGAATCTTCTCAACATTGCATAAACTGTATCTGTAATCGGTACACCTAAGATAACGACTGGAATCAGCATTGTAATGAAGGTTACATTCTTCAATCCCTTAAGCGAGAACACGGCCATCATGAAGCCTATGAACAGCGCTCCGGTATCTCCTAAGAAGATACTAGCCGGATGGAAATTATGCGGTAGGAAGCCTAATAACGATGCTACCAAGGCAAAGATCCAAATTGATACATATACATTAGTTGTATTCAAGAAGAAGTACCCAACGATTCCCATCGTGAATAGTGCAATTATGGAAACGCCAGTCGCCAAACCATCTAACCCATCGATCAAATTGACCGCATTAGTGATAGCGAGAATCCAAATGATCGTGATTGGGAAACTCCACCAACCTAAGTTAAATGCTCCGAAAATCGGTAAAACAACTTCGTTCATTTTGATGCCAGCAAGGAAATAAATCACACATGCAGCGGCAAAGATACCTGCCATTTTTGCCTTTGGAGATAACTCTCTAATATCATCGATAATACCCGTCAAAATAATTATGCACTCAGCCAAGAAAACACTGAACAGTTCATGACTAGGAAATTGATTTCTCAACAATACAAACGTCGAAAACGTGAAAGCAATAAAAATAGCCATTCCACCCATCGTAGGCATTGGCTTCTTGTTCACACGTCGTGCATTAGGATTATCAACAGCACCCAAAATGTAAGCAAGTTTAATTACAAAGGGAGTTATTACCGCTGACAATATCATTGTCAAAAACAAATATACAATTACATTAAACATACATGGATTACCCCCGAAACTCACTTTCTCATAATATTTCAATTATACAATAACTAAGTTCAATACTAAAACTTAATTAAAAAAAAGACCGCAACTCTTTCAAGTTACGACCCCCCTCTAATTTGCTTTGTATTTTGGAAACGAGTTGCACAAAACAACTTCCTGCGCTTACTACAGATACCAAATGCGTCGCTACGCGCCACCTTCGTTATCTTAGGTAATGCTCAGAAGTTACCGTTTTGCTCCACTCTCTTTACTTAGCTAATTCAACTTTTCTAACCTCACGTACAACTGTAACTTTAATATGTCCAGGATACTCAAGGTTTTCTTCAATTTCATTCTTAATATCACGTGAAAGAATTGCTGCTTGATCATCAGAAATTTGTTCTGGCTTAACCATAACACGAATCTCATGACCGGCTTGAATAGCATAACAATGATCAACACCCTCATGCTTATTAGCAATTTCTTCAAGTTTTTCTAGACGGTGAATATAATTCTCCATCGACTCTGATCTTGCACCAGGTCTTGCGGCTGAAATAGCATCAGCAGCGGCGACGATAGTAGCAATTAGAGACGTTGGTTCAACATCCCCATGGTGCGAAGCAATTGTGTTAACAACTGTTTCTGGTTCTTTATACTTAGTTGCGATATCCACACCTATTTCTACGTGTGAACCGTCAACCTCACGATCTATAGCTTTACCTATATCGTGTAATAAACCTGCTCGTTTTGCCATCATAACATCTTCACCCAGCTCCGCTACCATTACGGCGGATAATTTAGCAACTTCGATTGAGTGACTCAAAACATTTTGACCATAACTTGTACGATATTGCATGCGACCAATAATCTTGATCAAGTCCGGATTAATAGAACTGATGCCCAAACTATAAATAGTTTGTTCACCGATCTCACGAATATGATCGTCCATTTCTTTTCTAGCCTTATCAACCATTTCTTCGATACGAGCTGGATGAATTCGTCCATCTTCAATCAATTTTTCCAAAGCCATACGAGCAATTTCTCTTCTAATTGGATCATATCCACTAAGAGCAACTGCTTCAGGAGTATCATCAATAATCAAATCAATTCCTGTTAGGGCTTCAATCGTACGGATATTTCTACCTTCACGACCAATAATTCTACCCTTCATGTCTTCGTTTGGTAATGAAACGGTTGTAACGGTTGATTCAGATACGGTATCGGCAGCACTTCTTTGAATAGCAGCAACAATTAATGCCTTGGCTTCTTTGCCGGCATATTGTTTTGCTTGTTCATTACTGTCATTAATCATCGTAGCGCGTTCATGTGTTAACTCTTTGTTCAAATCTCCTAGAATAATCTTTCTCGCTTGATCACGAGTCAAATTACTTACTCTAGTCAATTCCGCCTTTTGTTCTTCAAGAGTTGCAGTCAATTGTTTGTCTTTTTCATCAAGCTTATGTTGACTAGCAGCAACATGATTTTCGTTCTTTTCGATATTTTCCTCACGCTTTTCGAGCGATTGGTCTTTTCGATCCAAAATATCTTGACGTTCAAGGGCACGATTCTCTTGTTTCTGAACATCTTTACGACGTTCCTTCAAATCATTCTCTTGCTCTTCACGATACTTATGAATTTCATCTTTTGCTTCAAGCAACGTTTCTTTTTTCAAAGACTTGGCTGCTTTCTTAGCGTTATCAACGATATCATCAGCTGTTTGTTTAGCTTGTGAAAGTTTTTTTTCATAGGCATCCTTACAGAATGCATATCCGAAGAAGATACCCACGATTAATGTTATTAACGCGAAAGAGAAGGTTACGATAGCATGATACATGCCATCACCTCCAAATCGGTAATTATTTATTTGTTTGTAAAAGCAATTATTACAGAATTTTTACATACAACGTTTATATTATAGAATAAATATCCCCTGTCAACCAAATAAAAAGCAAAAAAGAGACCTATTTGGTCTCTTTTTCTTTTGAAGTGCCCAAATCTAGTTCTGTACTAGCGTTTTTGGAACTGTCTTCTTTGTCAGTTTTAGAGTCTTTTTCTTTGGAATCTTTATCTTCGAGTTCTTTTTTCTCTTCTTCAGCTTTACCGTCCATATTGTAGGCGTCACGAACTAGCTTACGAATCTCAGCCATCTTCTCAGGATTCTCTGCCAAGTATGTCTTCGCATTCTCACGACCCTGTCCGATACGTTCATCGTTATATGAATACCATGAACCAGCTTTGTTGATAATATCCTTCTCAACAGCCATATCAACTAATTCACCAGTTTGCGAGATACCTTTACCGTACATGATATCAACTAGAGCAACTTTAAATGGTGGAGCAACCTTGTTCTTAACAACCTTGATCTTAGTTCTGTTACCGATAACGTCAGATCCATCTTTGATCTGTTCGGCACGACGAACTTCAAGTCTAATAGTTGAATAGAACTTCAATGCACGACCACCAGGAGTTGTTTCTGGATTACCAAACATAATACCGACTTTTTCACGAATCTGATTAATGAATAAAGCAATTGTCTTAGTCTTATTGATTGAACCAGATAGCTTACGTAAAGCTTGTGACATTAGTCGAGCTTGCAAACCAACGTGAGCATCACCCATGTCACCTTCGATTTCGGCACGTGGTACCAAGGCAGCAACTGAATCGACAACAACGATATCGACAGCACCACTGGATACCAAGGCATCAGCAATCTCTAGTCCTTGTTCACCAGTATCTGGTTGAGATAGTAGCAAGTCATCAATGTTAACACCTAAGGCTGTGGCGTATGCAGGATCCATCGCATTTTCAGCATCGATATAGGCAGCAGTACCGCCTTCCTTTTGTACTTGGGCAACGGCGTGAAGAGCTACTGTAGTCTTACCAGAACTTTCAGGTCCATAGATCTCAACGATTCTACCACGCGGAAATCCACCTACACCCAAAGCATTATCTAATGCCAAAGAACCAGTTGATACAGTAGATATCTGGGTGTTCAAATCGTCACCCATTCGCATGATGGCACCCTTACCAAAATCTTTTTCAATTTTTTTTAGGGCAACATCCAATGCTTTTTGTCGTTCATCTTTAGCCAAATTGTTTTCCTCCTAATGCATTCATCATTAGTATCTTATTAGTAATTATTCAAAAAAGCAAGAAAAAAGCGAACAAATGTTTGTAATAAAAATTATTATTGATGAATGAGTCTTTGTACGAGGACAAATGCTGTAATAACGGATTTTAAGCGTACCGCCTGTCTTGATCCTTCAAAATGAAACTCTCTAGCTACACCAGAATCTTCAGTCTTATCGTACACCCCAATAAAGACAGTCCCGACGGGACTACCCTCAAGCGGATCAGGTCCGGCTACACCCGTTAGACCGACTCCAATATCTGCACCCACTAGCTTAGAAGTATTCTCAGCCATGGCCTGCGCAACCGTAGGACTAACAACAGTGTACTTCTCAATAATATCAGCACCAATATGCAGTAGCTGCGACTTGGCTTCATCAGAATAAGTCACAAAACCACCTTCAAGTATCTTTGAAGCACCGGGAATATCAGCAATAGCTGATTGAAACATCCCTGCAGTCAAGCTCTCAGCAGCTGAAATACTTAAATTAAGTTCTTGAAGCTTCTTAACTGTATCTTCTGGTATTTGTTTATAATAATCTGAAATACCAGACTCAAAGTCAGCAGCTTCGATCATTTCACGAAATTGAGCAAAAGTTTTTACGTTTTTCATTGTCCTCACTTCTAAATTACGTTTTATTTTTTGAAAAGGTCCTTAGATTGAATAAAATAATCTGCTCCAGAGTACAAAGTAAAGAATAAGCAGATGTACAAGAAGATCTCACCGATAGGAATATTGATTGCTGAGAAGAAAATATTGTGTAATAGCAAGAAGATAATAGCAAACATTTGTGTTGTCGTCTTGATTTTACCAGGCATTTGAGCGGCCATAACGGTACCACCTTGTTCTAAGACAAGCATTCTCAAACCTGTAACAGCCAACTCACGACATACGATAATTGCAACTACCCAAGCTGGAGCCATTTTTAATGCAACCAAGAATACAAAAGCCGTCATAACTAACATCTTGTCAGCCAATGGATCAGCAAACTTACCGAAATTAGTAACTAGGTGATTGGCACGAGCAATTTTACCATCCGCCAAATCAGTTAATGATGCCACAATAAATACAATAGTTGCCAAGACATGGTTGACTGGAATCAAGTCATTAGCGACATACAAGTCACCCATTCCTGACCAGTTGAACGCCAATAAAATAATAAAGATAGGGATCAAGATAATACGGAACATAGTAAGTTTATTTGGTAAATTCCATTCCATTTTTAGATTTCCTCCGATTTTTTACAAAATAAAATGAGGCTGGACTCAAAGTCACAACCTCATCATTTTAACAGGCTGGGACAAATTGTTTAAGCCTCTTTATTTTTTCTTAACTAATTATTACTCGACATTGAATGTCAATGTTTGAACGATCGAACTGCCATCACTAACGCTGCTCAAATCAACTGACTTACCATCGATCGATACTTCAGTATTGTTGATGTTACCTGTTTGAACTGAGAATGTTGAAGTACTGTCTGTAATCTTAGTAGTCTTCTTATCACCAGAGCTCAATGCTTGTTGCCAAGTTGTATCTGAACCTTCTTGGAATTGAATCCAGGCTTGACCATTCTTAGCTGTTACAACCACGTTAGTACCGTCTGAAGGCAAGTTCTTAACTGTATAAGTGCCTGGAGTGCTTGATTCCTTAACAGATAATGCAGTTGAACTCTTCTTAGCAGTCGACTTAGTAGCAGACTTCTTAGTTGAAGAAGATTTCTTAGTATCTGAACTCTTCTTCTTAGAAGTTTGCTCAGTACTATCCTTAGGAATAGTTACTGATGAAGCACTTTGGTTCTTGTGAATCATACCAAATGCGATTACACCAATAATTACAATGACAATAATTCCCACGATGATCTGTGGAATATAGTTACCTAAGTTAGAGAAGAATGAACTTGATTCTTCTTTGATAGATCTAGTATTGTTTTCTTCGTTTTGAACTGGTTCTTTTGGTTGAGAATCAGGAATTTCTGACTTGTACTCTTCCAAAAGATCATCGCTTGAAATACCTACAGCATCCGAGTATTGCTTGATAAATGCGCGTACATAAAAGTCACCGGGCAAATGATCGAACTGTCCTTCTTCTATCGCAATCAAATATCTCTTTTGAATCTTTGTGACTTGTTGTAAGTCATCAATTGTATATCCTTTTTTTATACGTGCATTTCTTAATTTTTGGCCAATTTCGTCCATTATTTACCACCGATTAACTAATTTTTCTAAGTATAACATATATTATTACTGAACTACTAGCGACGTTATAACAACCATCCGCCAGCAAAATAAATCGTTTGTCCCGTCAAATAATTGGACTTGATATTAACTAAATAACTGACCAAGTCAGCTATCTCGTCAGGGTTTGCCAATCTATCTGCCGGAATCTCTTCTTTGATACTTTCTAAGTCCTCTGATGAGAACTCGGCGTTCATTTTGGTGTTTACAGCACCAGGGGCGACCACGTTGACCGAAATACCAAGTGAAGCCACTTCCTTAGCGTATGCGTCCGCAAATGAGGTCATAGCACCTTTGACGGTACTATAGACCACTTCCATAGCTGAACCGACCTTACCGTAAATAGAACCTATGAATACGACTCTACCATGATGTGTAAGGGCCAGCTTATCTTGTAACGCCTTGAGAATCAAAATTGGCAACTTGATATGGATCTTCCATAGCGCATCGATCTCTGATTCCTCAATATCTACTAATAACTTATAGAAGGTATTCCCTTGAGCAAACACAATAGCATCTAAGCCAAAGATCTGCTTAGTCAAAGTCTCTACTTTATCTTTTTCCATATCAAACTGAACTGGAATGAAATCTTGATGTGGGTATTTCTCAGCTAACACTGATTGCAGATCAGCGATTCGCTCACGATTCTTATTGTAATGAAGATACAGCGACCAGCCCTTTTCAGCCAGTGCTTTGGCTGTACTCGTACCAATATCACCGGAGCTTCCCATAACTAATGCATACATAAAATACTTCCTATTTTGGCAAAATATTGTAGTAGGTACAATTATCATCTGTGATAAATTGTTCAGCTACTTGTAAAACATCATTATAACTAATTGAATCAATCAGCGAAACTAATTGCAAATAATCAACATCGTAGAAATACAATTCAGCCATTTGATTGGCAATTGCGTCTGGAGAGTTTTGTGCGAACAAGTATGAGCCAATGGCATCACGTTTGATACGTTCGAATCTCTTTTCGTCTAGAACATCTTTTAGTTCATTGAATGACAAGTGTTTTTGTAAGTATTCTTGAAATTTTTCAGGATAATTTGTTGACCCACTTACAATGATAAAGCAATAGTTGTTTTCTGCAACAACATTATAAGAAAAACTATCATCAATTATGTTCAAATTACTCATTTTTTCATAATTGTCTGAAGCCTCGCCAATCAAAGTCTCCATGATCATATTCAATTCAAATTGTAATTTAACCAAGCCTGGCATTGATACATCAGCATTTATTCTAATTCCATAGGCCGAGCGTCCTTGAGTGATCTCCATTGACTCATGGCCGCCAACACCGATCGGTGCAAACACCTGCTTAGGAATTGGTTTGAGTTCTGGAATCTCATGAAAATCAGAATCTTCAACAATGTTTTCAATTTTTTCAAAATCAACATCACCGACAATCACCAAGTCCATATTGTCAGGACGATAATTCTGTTGATAAGTTTCCAACAAATTATCTTTGTTGATTTTTTGTAATGATTCACTTGTACCAGCGATGTCTTGAGAAATGGGATCGTTAGGATACAACTGACCTAAGATGCGCTGCTCCAAGACCCACTCTGGCATATCCAAGTACATTTGAATTTCTTGATCGATAATACCACGCTCTGAAGACACATTCTCTTCAGTGAAATGTGGATTTTGAATCAAGTCTAATAACACTTTCAAGTTATCATATGGATTCTCTAAGGTTTGGAACAAGTAAGCTGTCTTAGTATAACTCGTATAAGCATTGGAATTAGCACCGTACTCAGCGAACTTCTCAGATACATCATAGCCTGGCTTAGCGAACAACTTATGTTCAATAAAATGTGCGATACCTGCTGGTAATTCGCCATTTCTAGTATTAACAGAACCAAAATCTGTCATCGCTAACCCATAAACCTGATTGTAGCCTGGCAATGGAACAACTTCTATCTCATAACCATTCTTTAATTTTTTAGAATATTTTTGTAATTTGTCGGCCATTCTACTCTCCTAATCTCCAATAAGTCGATACTGTGCAATGGCACTCATATCTTGTGCGACCGCAACGATGTGCTTGCGATCCATTTTATTTAATTCACCTTTGAATTGATCATCTGTCAACAATGATTTGGAATAAACTGTCTCCCAAATACTGCGCATAATATAATGCTGAATTGAATCAGATGAAATCTCACGACGTGTATCAAGAACTTTTTTAGCATGAACGATCTGATCATCGCTGAATTTGTCATTCTTAATAAAATCAATTTGCTTATTGATCAAATCAAGTGCTTGTTCAATCGTCTTAGCATCCAAACCGGCTTGAATCGTAACCAGATGATTGATTGGTTGATAAGAACTTGAAACAGAATAGGCTAAACTGTTCTTCTCACGAACTTGTAAGAACAATTGTGACTGATCATCCCCACCAAGAATCAGATTCATAGCTTGAGGAGCTAGACGGCTGACATCTTGATCGATTTTTTTAGTCAAATAGCTAGAGCCAAGCGACTCTGGTTCAAATGCTTATGTTTTTCCTTTTTAGCTGGAGATTCAACCAATTCGTCGAATTTATCAAAATGAATTTTTAAGTCATGTCTACTGCCATCAATATTATCAGCGAACATACTATTCATAAATATTTTTTCGAATTCGGCTTCATCCACGTCACCAACGACATTGACCACGATAGCATCGTTATTGATAACATCTATGTAATGTTTGTATAACTCAGCATTAGTCAATTTATCTAGTTGATCGATATCTCCAAAAATTGGAATTTGACGGTCAGGATTATTTTGATACAACAAGCTCGTTAAACCTAAAATACTAACTAAATCCTGATTGTCACCCACTGCTGCCAAATTAGACATCAAATTACGTTTTTCAGTATCGAACGAGGTATCGTCAAACTCACCTTGGTTTTTTAGGTTTGGTTGGAAGACTATTTCGCCTAATAAGTTCAAGTTTTCCTTTACTTGATTGATATCACGTATCAAGAACTTAGGATCAGCAAATTCAATGCTGAACGCTAAGTCATTAAAGTTCAATAGATTACGTGTATACACATTGATCTCTGAACCGTACAATTCCATTTCACGATCATTCAAAGCTTTGAATGTTGGATAATGCTTAGTTGAATTGGACAAAACATTTGCCAACAAACGACGCTTAGTAGTCTCTTCCCTAGACAAAGGTCGTAGGAAATCGATTTGAATCTTAATGGTACGAAACTTCTTAATATGATTTACGTTTAATACGACATTATTTGCGATTGACTTTCTCAATTTTTCACCTGTTTTTCTTTAATTGCATCTAATTGTTCTTGAGTTAATAAAACTTTACGTGGTTTGCTACCTTCAGATGGTCCCACGATGCCCTTTTCTTCCATCTCATCGACCATGCGTGCGGCTCGATTGTAACCGATTTGGAAGCGACGTTGCAACATTGATACACTGGCTGACTGCTGTTGTATGATCATACTGACAGCGTCATCCCAATATTCATCATTTGGTTTATCGTCCTTTGAATTCTTTTCTTCGATATCAGTTGGAATCATATCTTCATCGTATTCAGCTTGTTGTTGCTCACTAACGAACTTCACAACATTTTCAACTTCGTTCTCAGAAATAAATGCTCCCTGCAAACGAACTGGCTTACTCTTACCGATCGGTTGAAACAGCATATCACCTCGTCCAAGCAACTTCTCTGCCCCGACTGAATCTAGGATCGTTCTTGAATCGACACCACTTGAAACAGCGAATGCCATTCTTGATGGAATATTAGCCTTGATCAAACCGGTAATAACATCAACTGACGGGCGCTGTGTTGCAATGATGATATGTAATCCAGCAGCACGTGCCATCTGAGCCAATCGAACAATAGCTGCTTCAACTTCATGACCGGCAACCATCATCAAATCTGATAACTCATCAACGATAACGACGATAAATGGTAATCGTTCCATTTTCTCATCGTCTTTGGCTGTCTTATTGAATTCATCAACATCAGCGTTGTATTCGCCAATGTTACGATGATTCGTCGAAGCAAACAACTTGTAACGACGTTCCATCTCAGTAACGGCCTTCTGCAAGGCCCCTGCGGCACGTCTAGCATCGGTTACAACTGGAATAAGTAGATGCGGGATACCGTTATAGACATTCAACTCAACCATCTTCGGATCGATCAAGATCAACTTAACTTCACTGGGCTTAGCTTCATCAAGATACCAGTAATAATAGTATTAATAGCAACAGACTTACCACTACCAGTCGAACCAGCAATAAGCAAATGAGGCATCTTAGTGATATTGACTTCGATAATGTTACCAGAAACATCCTTGCCTAGTGGAACGATCAACGGATGAGTCTTATCTTTTTGATTCTCAGTTATATCCTTGAATGAAACTGTTGAAATGGTCTTATTAGGAACCTCAATACCGACGAATGACTTACCAGGGATCGGTGCTTCAATACGAATATCTTTGGCAGCCAAGGCCAAGGCTAAATCATCGGCTAGATTGACAATTTTACTTACCTTGACACCAACAGCCGGCTGAACTTCATACTTAGTGATCGTAGGCCCAAGACTAGCTTTTTTAACTTCAACATTGACGCCAAAACTCTTGAAGGTTTGCTTCAACTTATCCTTATTCTCATCGATCAATTGGACTTCTCCACTTTGATCAACTTGCGGTACTTGCTTCAACAAATCTGGAGATGGTAATTTGTAGTCATCATCGTCGACACTTCTTGCACTGACAGGGGTTGGTAAGTCCTTCTTATCAGTATTGTCGATTCCATATGGCTTAGACATGATCTGAGCTGAACCGACCTTCTCAGGTTCAGTATGCACTGATTCTGCAGTTGGTGCCGGTGTTGGCATATCAATCTGAAAATCTGACTCTTCTTTTTTGGATTCAGGACTGTCCTTAGCAAAACTGTTAACATCCTTGAACCGTTCATCGTTGCGCTCAGCTTTTTTCACCGATTCACTAGTTGGCTTAGTTTCATCCTTAGCAGCTTTTTTGCTATGGCGTTCATCAACATAATTACTATAGTGACCTGACAAAGCATCTTTAGTAGCAACAAATCCATGTTTAACACGGACCAGAATATTAGTAGTTACCACTGCGACTTGTTTCATCGTTACATTAAACAACATCAATATTCCGACAAAGATCATCAATGCTGTAATAAAATAAGTTCCCCAAGTTGAGAATAATGGCATAAATATACTATACAGATAGGAACCGATCATCCCTCCACCAACTGACTTATCGACAGTAAAGTTTGCCATATCAGCTGACAAGGTATTCCAAGTTATCAGGTTGTAATTGTGATATAACTCAATTTTTGAAAACATTATT
Source organism: Companilactobacillus nodensis DSM 19682 = JCM 14932 = NBRC 107160 (assembly GCF_000615905.1). Lineage (GTDB taxonomy): Bacteria > Bacillota > Bacilli > Lactobacillales > Lactobacillaceae > Companilactobacillus > Companilactobacillus nodensis. The sequence continues at coordinate 233,040 of NZ_BAMN01000001.1, read as the reverse complement.
ATATGCAGTATTACAAGTGTTCCCAAATATGTGAATAAGAATCCAAAGTTACGTTTAGGCGTCATAACGGGTAATCTACCGGTCGCAATCAAAAATGCTCCGGCAAATATACTGATGATCAGCAGAACTGGATAACTATCTCCAACCAAAATTCGATAAATATTGTCAAAAAAGTTACCGATGATTCCAAACTTAAATAGACCTAAGACTGACAATACGATCAGCAATAAGCCCAAGACGGATCTAATTAATCTACTATCATTATTTTTCTTTTTAGTAGTTTTTCTAGTACTTTTAGTGGTACTTTTTCTAGTTCTTTTTGTAGGCGTTGATTTTGCCTTAGTATTTGCCATATAAACCTCACACAATTCTTGTTAATCATAGAAAATTATACATTTAGAAGTTAGGTAGTACAAACTTCTAGTGAAACTTTTGCCAAAATAAAAACAGCCTTTCGGCTGCTATTATTTTTTATTCTTTTTTTCCTGTGCTGCTTTCATTGCTTCATTGGGTTCTACCTTACTATGAGCAGTGAAGTTCAATGAAACTCCGCGGTTAATGGCTACAGCAGTTACTTGATATGTCAAGGTTTCGATGTATTCAACAACTGGACGTGAGATTTGTTCTACTTGCTTAGGTTCAAGTTCCTCTTGAGTGCCTTCGAAACCAACGAGTTGAACAACTTGTCCGATCAAACCAGAAACTTTGAATGGTACATTTTCGGGATGAATTTCAAATGGAATGATTACTTGGAAAATCTTACCTTCAGATTCATCCAAATTATTGCCCTTTTCGTCTTTAAAATCAGGATGTTCGATTTGAATTTGTAGATCTGACTTAACGTCAGCAGCTGGTGATTCTACATCATAATGAAAAGATTGAACCGTAACGGCTCCCTTATGTGTCTTCATAATACATATCCCCTTTTATAATAATCTAAAACGAGTTGCGAAGAGACAACTTCCTGTATCTTCCACTCTCTACATTAGTCTAGTTTATCATGTTCATAGTGGTGAGATAACTCAAGTCCGGCAAAATTTTGTTGTCTAACGGCTTCATAAATTACTAAAGCACAACTATTAGAAAGGTTCAATGCTCGAATATTATCACTCATTGGAATTCTGAGGCATTTCTCTGGATTATCACGCATGAAATCTTCAGGCAATCCCGTTGTTTCTTTACCAAATAAGAAATAATGCTCTTTTGAAGTATCAGAATAATCTTGATCACTATACACTTTGTCTGAAAACTTAGTGATCAAATACAAATATTGATCATCAGGAATTGATTCTAAGAAGGCATCTAAATTATCGTGATAAGTAATATCGACCTTATCCCAGTAATCAAGACCAGCACGTTTCATATGTGCATCATCAGTGCTAAAACCTAGCGGTCTAATTAAATGTAATTTTGTATTTGTTCCAGCACAAGTACGGGCAATATTACCTGTATTAGCTGGCATAAGTGGTTCGTACAAAGCTATATGATTAGTCATTTCAAGTTCTCCTCTACCTACAATTAAATTAAAAAAACGCATACCCTCGGTGATCGCCACAGCAAGGACATGCGTTAGTTAAGCTTTTACCTTTACTTGCTTTTGTCAAAAAAAATTCTGAGAAAAACAAGTAACCGCAAAGTTTATAAACATTATACACAAAAAGAATTTTAACTACAATATAAATTTGAATTATTTGTGAATTTTATCTGAATCATCTGTGCCTTCTATAACCTCATCAACTACTTTGTCCTCAGCTTCATTGTCTTCATACCAATGAGAGTTACGTTTGATCCATCTAAATATTCTAGTACAGATAATCTTCAGGATAGCAAAAATCGGAATCCCGGCGATCATCCCTATCAGTCCAAATAGTCCAGCCGATACCAACAATACTAGAATTGTCGTTACGGGATGCATCTCCATCTTATTACCAACAATAATCGGTGAGATCACACGAGTTTCAATCGTCTGTTCAACTGCGAAGACGATCAGAATCTTAACGACCATTGATGGTGCGATAAACGCACCGATGATCAGTGATGGAATCAGCGCCAAAGTTGAACCAACATATGGAATCAAATTCAAAATACCAGCACTGATACCGAGGATCAATGCGTAGCGCTGACCAATGATCAAGTACCCAACGAAGAACATCACTGCGACCCAAAAGGCAACCGTCAACTGACCAGTAATATAAGAACTAAGTGATTGACTCATTTCTGTGAGCATTTCGCCGGTCGACTTCTTTAATCTAGTGGGAACCAACGAAACAACTGATTCTTTGAACTTATTCTTATCCTTCAACATGAAGAACAAGATAAATGGTGCCGTTAAGACAATTACAACAATATTTGTGACAGTGCTGACAGCAGAACTGATACCACTGAAGGTCTGTGGCAATATCTTATTGATGGCCTGTTCAAAGTTTTTGGTTATCTTAGCATTCGAATTAACTAAGTTTTCACGGAAAACATGTAACTTGGGATCCTTGAACATATTTTGCAAGCTCTTATTGAGTCCATCCCAATAATGTGGCCAATTTTGTACTAGCGAATCAATTTGATTTTGAACGAAAGGAATTAGTGACATTACGCCCCAGATCAATAACGCTGCAATAATAATGAAAACAAAAGTTATTGAAATAACTCTGTTAATATGAAATTTGTTTTCAAGCACATCAATCAACGGATTGATCAAATAGTAAAGGACCAACGCCAGAATAACGGGCGGCATCGTGATTCCTAATATTTGGTTGATGGGATCAAAGACAAAGCTTATTTGTGAAAATAAGAAAATCACCAGAAAAAATACGAGAATATTCAATAATACAACTGTAACTTGGTTATTTAAAAACCATTTATAAAACCACGTTTTTTCTTTTTTCGGAATTTGTTTCATACTCGCTCCTTACGTGTACAAAAAATATCATAGTAAGATTATACTGTATACTATACATTGTTTGGAGGAATTTGTAATGAAAGAAAAAGTTCTCTTTAGTGGCTACACAAAAAAGGCTGGCAAGGGTGTCTATCAAGCTGAATTAGACTCAGACACTGGTAAATTGTCAACGCCAGAAACATTAGTTGAACTAGACAGTCCAACTTATATCGACGTAACTAACGACTTAAAACTTATTGCCTTGGCTAAGAGCGGCGACAAGGGTGGCATCGTAACTTACGATATCAGCAGTGGCAAAGCCAAATTACTAGATGAGGACTTCTCTGAAGATGGTTCCCCCTCTTATGTAAAATTTGACGCAAGTCGTAGTTTAGTTTTCAGTGCTTATTTTCATTTGAGCAAAGTAACGATCGATCATTTAACTACTGACGGTAAAATCGAACGTTGTTCTGAGATCAACTTCAAAGGCTCCGGTCCTCGTCCTGAACAAGACCAATCAAAACCTCACTACGCTGCATTAACACCTGATGGCAAGCTCATCATCTGTGACTACGGTGCTGATCGCATTTATATTTATAATATTGATGATCCAAAAAATCCTGAATTATTAAATAACTATATTGCTCCATCAGGTTATGCTCCTAGACATTTGGTATTCCATCCTACTAAGCCATACGTCTATGTTGCTTGTGAATTGTCTTCAAAAGTTCTCGTTATGGAATATAGTGAAGAAGATTCTAGACTCACATTGGTAGACGAAATGGATGCCGCCAAAGACGAACAAAAAAACACTACCGCTGCAATCCGTATCAGCAAAGATGGTAAATATCTATATGTATCAACACGTGGAGCTGATACCATCGCTACGTTCGAGATTGGATCTGACGGTGATCGACTCAAAAAAATTGATACTGTAAAGACAAAGGGTAATGGTCCTAGAGACTTTGAACTTGACCCTTCAGAAAAATATTTGTTAGTCGCAAATCAAGATTCAGACAATTTGACCATCTTCACACGTAGTTCTAAAAAGGGTAGATTGAATATTCTTGAAGAAAATATTTCCATTTCTGAGTGTGTATGTGTACACTTTATTTAGTTCCAAAATTATAGGAGAAAATAATAATGTTCATTGAAATTATAAAGACCGTCATACTTGGTATTATTGAAGGTTTCACTGAGTTCTTACCTATCAGTTCAACCGGACACTTATACTTAGCTGATGAATTCGTCAAACTGAATGAAACACCAGCCTTCATTCATATGTTTATGGTTGTTATTCAATTTGGAGCGATTTTGGCAGTTATCCTAATCTACTTCCACAAATTGAATCCCTTCTCACCTAAGAAGAATCGTCGTGAGAAACGACTGACTTGGGATATTTGGTTCAAAGTTCTTGTTGCCATCATTCCTTCAGTCGTAATCGGACTTCCATTGAATGACTGGATGGATAAGAACCTAACTAGTTGGCAAGTTATCGCTGCTACCCTATTGATTTATGGTATTTTATTCATTATCGTTGAGAACTACTTCAAGAATAAACGCCCACAAGTCACTGATCTTGATAACTTGTCATATGGAACAGCCTTCAAGATCGGACTCTTCCAAGTTCTTTCATTAGTTCCTGGTACTTCACGTTCAGGTGCTACTATCCTTGGTGGTATCTCAATTGGTACCTCAAGATTCGTCGCTACTGAATTTTCATTCTTCTTGGCCATTCCAACTATGTTTGGTGCTAGTTTACTGAAAATTGTGAAATACTTTGCTGGAGGAAATACCTTTAGTGGTAGCGAATTAACTATTTTGTTAATCGGTACTTTTGTATCCTTCATCGTTGCCTATGCTTCAATCAAGTTCTTATTGAACTACATTAGAAGTAACGATTTCAAAGCCTTTGGTTGGTACAGAATTATTTTAGCAATTCTAGTAATTCTCTACTTTGGCTTCATAAAAGGTATGATTGCTTAAAATTAATCTGAGAACGTCGCAAGACGTTCTTTTTTTTGTGTACAATTATGGTGCTTAAAAAAATCGAAAGAAGTGATTCTTATTTATAAAGAAATCGCAGTAGAAAACTTTACAACTATTCCCCAAGCTGTTCTGGCTGGGGCTGATAGAATTGAATTAAACGACAATCTAGCTGTTGGCGGTACAACTCCTAGTACCGGTGTCTTGCAAGAAACTACTAAATATCTCCAAGAAAAATCCATTCCTTTAGTAGAAATGATCCGCCCTCGTGGTGGCAACTTTATTTATAACGATCTAGAACTAAAGATGATGGAAGCAGACCTATTCCAAGCTCAAAAACTCGGTGTCGATGCAGTTGCCTTTGGCGCTTTGACCACCGATGGAGAATTAGATGAAGAGGCTATGGAACAACTGATTGCCGCAAGTTCTGGTATGCAAATAGTTTTCCACATGGCTTTCGATGATATTCCTGAAGACAAACAGCACGATGCAATCGATTGGTTAGTTGAACATGATGTCGATCGTATTTTGACACACGGTGGACCACTCGATATCAGTATCGATGAGACCATCGACAATATCAAGAAAACAATCGAATACGCTGCCGGTAGAATTGCTATTTTACCTGGTGGTGGTGTCACTTATGAAAATTGTGACGAGGTTGCTACTAGCTTGAATGTTAAAGAATTACATGGAACTCGCTTGATTGATCTAGTTTAATGAATTTTAAAAAGCCGACTAAATTAGTCGACTTTTTTTATTTGCTCATTTTCACGTTGAATCGAACTGCTGAATAAGATATTCATCATTTCTTCAATCAACTGCTCCGAAATATTACTATTATCGCTGAAATCATTCTTCAACTCAGCACGAACTTCGTCCATTCTCTCAGTTTGAACTACCGATGCGTGCAACTGTTCCTTGACACTTGCCACTTCGCGTACAACATCAAACCGTTGTGATACCAAGTTGAATATTTGACGATCTAGACTATCGATTTGGCTACGCAATGGTAATAACTCATCATGCTGTTGCTCAAAATCAATAATCTCTCGGGCAATTTTGGTTGGATTCTTATTAGTGGTTTCAATCGTTACGTTGGATAATAACTGGTAAAAAATACCGCGACGATTCCAACAGTTCTGCAAGTCGATCACTGACATTTTGCGCAGCATTGGACGAACATTATCATGTGACAAACGTTCTAAAACGTTGGCTAAACTTGTCTTCAAGTAAATTACTTGGGCAGATGAATCTCGAATCAATTGACGATTGAGTTCTGATTCGACGACACCGCCACCGGTACTAATGATTCCATCAAAATCAAGTTGACTCTTCAAGATTCTTGTTTCGGTCGTTCGAAATTCTTCTTCGCCTAATTGTTCCATGAACTCCTTGGGAGATAGCTTCGTTCCGCGGGTGAATTCATCGTCCAGATCAAGCAATGGCTGATTAGTAATATTAGCTAGAACTTTTCCGACAGTTGTCTTACCAGCCCCCATGAAACCAATTAAAATTGTCGTTTTACTCATGTAATTCACCCACTTTCTGACGTATCCTTTTTGCTTCTGCAATGTGCTCAGTCAACTTTTTATCGTTATTTTCAATTAAACTCAGTTTGTACTCTTGTAGCGTCGTCATCAATTGATCGATTCCATCTACGACTGAATCACGATTACTTAATAATATTTGTGACCATAATTCAGGATTGGACTGAGCGATTCTAGTCGTGTCAATAAATCCGCCAGCAACACTTCCTTGCCAACCCAATTGATTATTCGGCAACTCACGATCAATTGCATTAACTAACGCAAATGCTGCCACATGTGGCAAGTCACTGATACTGGTCACTAGTTTGTCATGATCTGTAGCTGTGATAGCTTGAATATCTGAATGTAATGGTTCTAATAAATTGCTTAATAATTTTATTTTTTGACTATCTCCAACTACAAAGAATGGTTTACCAACAAACATGTCTTTATTTCGATTGCGAATACCTTTTTTATCCGTGCCTACCATGGGATGTCCACCAATAAAGTTTGGTAATCCCTTAGCTGATTCCATAATTTCACTCTTAGTAGAACCAATATCTGTAACGATAGTTTCGCCTGATAACTTCATCGTTTGTAATAACTGCAACTGGTCTTGAATCATTCGAATAGGACCGGCAAGAACTATCAAATCAGCATTTCTAACAAGTAGATTATCCATCTTGATGATTTCATCCACTACGTGCTCAGTAACCGCAATTTTACAGGTTGCTGCATCATTGTCGATTCCAAAAATTTTGGAAGTTGGAGTTCGCAATCCTTCAGCAACCGATGCCCCCATGGCTCCCAATCCAACAACAATTATTGTTTTCATCAGACCGACAGCTTTCCTAGTTCAGTGAAGAATGTCGGATATGAGATACCAACTGAATCATCGTCATCCAAAATCACTTCGCCATCAGTTATTAGTGAAGCGATTGCTAACATCATGGCAATTCGATGATCCTTATGACCTGAAACATGCGTCTTGTTAGCAGTCAATTGTGCGGGACCATCAATGATAAAACCATCATCAGTTGCTTTGATTTGGGCACCCAACTTCTTCAATTCACTTGTAACGGTTAGAATTCGATCACTCTCTTTTAGCTTAAGCTCAGCCGCACCTCTGATAATCGTCCGACCAGTTGCTTGTGTAGCTGCCAGAACAATTATTGGAATCTCATCAATACATGTTGGAATGATTTCTCCATAAATATTTAATGCCTGTAATTTACTGAAGCGTGGCGTTATGTCGGCAATAGTTTCACCGTCGATACTTGTTTGTTTAATATCTATTTTGGCATCCATTTGACGAAGAATATTGATGATACCAGATCTAGTTGGATTAATCCCGACATTCTTAATCGTCAAATTGCTACCTTTGACTAACAGACCAGCAACTATCCAGAATGCTGCTGAGGAAATATCCCCAGGTACCAAGACATCAGCTGCCGACAAATGTTGGTCAGCCGGAACTGATATCTTTGCCCCATCAACCTTAACTTCAGCGCCAAATTGCTGGAGCATTATTTCCGTATGATTACGTGTCCTAAACTTATCAACGACTGTCGTCTTGCTTCCACTGGTGATTCCTGCCAGTAGCACAGCACTCTTGACTTGAGCTGATCCAACCGGTAATTCGAAGTCAATTTTATTATTCAACTGACTCCGGTGAATAATCATTGGTAACTTACCGTTATTACTAGTAATATTTGCCCCCACATTATTGAGTGGATCAATAACTCGATCCATCGGACGCCTGGATAAACTATCATCACCGATAATTTGAGCATCCAAATCTGCTCCCGCAATCAATCCTGTTAACAATCTAGTAGATGTGCCAGAATTTCCCATATCAAGCACAATACCAGGATCATGCAAATTTGATACACCTGCTCCCACTACTTCGGTTATGTTGCCGCGCTCAGTGATTGTCACGCCTAAGTTAGTTAAAATTGCTCTAGTTGTATTCACATCAGCTGAATTCAGCAAGTTAGTTATTCTAGTAGTTCCGTTAACTATCGCACCGAGCATTAAAGCTCTGTGGGAAATACTTTTATCCCCAGGAACTGAAACTATTCCCTTCAGAGACGTAACTTTATTTAATTTTTTCATTTTTCTCCTCCATGAAATATCTATTCAATTCCTCAATTGTCGGTTGTCCCGGGGCAGATGACTTACCCCGTGTTCCAAAGGTAAATCGTGAGCCATATTTAATACCTTCATAACGGCTACGAATTCCTAATTCACCCATACTTATTACAATTGCCGGTTTAACAATCTTCTTAGCTGCATTCAATACAAAGTCTACATTCTGTTTTGATTCAGGCATAACGGCCACCTTCACAATATCAGCTGAACTACGATCAATCGACATCATGATATCTGTTAAGTTGTCAGGTGTACTTTGAAAATTATGATATGAACCAATTACCTTAGTTCCATGAGTATGTGCCAATTCAAGCAAGTTATTCACTTCTGAAAACAATCTATATTCAACATCTATCACTGAGATACCGGCAGAGATAGCACTCGCATAAATTCGTTCATATTGTGATTTATTGAAATCAATACATCCACCCTCCGCTGCTGTTCTCCATGTAACAATAATCGGCAGCTTTGTTAATTCATTTATCAGTTGAAAAGTCTTGAATGTCAACTGACTCATATCGTCCCAATAGTCTATCCTTAGTTCGATCATATCTGCCTGAGATTTATTAGTATCCGTTATAACGGTTAAAGTATCAGTTAAATTCCTTTCAACAATTGGAACTATCAAATTGGGTCGATCATCATCTAAAGTAATTCGTTTCATAATTCATTCACCTGATTAACTATTCAAGAATTCTGGAATTGATTCCAAGCTCTTAGGTACGATTATAGGTAGACCAATTTCTGACAGAGCTACTAGATTTAATTGTTTGCCATCATTTTTCTTGTCATTCTTAAGATGTTCCAAGAATTCATCGGTACCAATCAAATCAGAGTCAATTGGCAATCCAACTGCCAGTAATCTGTCTGTTATTTCACTAGTAATACCCTTTTGAGTTACACCAATATTTTCAAAGCACTGACTGATGCGTACCATTCCAATGGATACAGCCTCACCATGTTTTAATTCTCCATGCCCCAGTAACTCAATCGCATGACCAAATGTATGACCAAAGTTCAAAATACGGCGTAAGTTCTGTTCTTTTTCATCCTTCATAACTACATCAGCCTTGAAACCTATCGAACGCTGAATCAACTCAGTGGCGTTAGTCAAAATACCAACTGGATCAGTGATCCTTCCAGTTAACTCGAAGAATTCTCCACCTTCTAGTGCACTACACTTAACAACTTCGCCGTATCCCTCAACTAGGTTACGCTGCGAAAGTGTTCTTAAAAAATCAGGATCAATGATCACTAGATCAGGCTGATGAAATGTGCCAATGATATTCTTGACTTCACCTAGATTCACAGCTGTCTTACCACCAACACTTGAATCGACCATAGCAGTCAGTGATGTAGCAATTTGAATAAACGGAATACCGCGCATATACAAGCTGGAAACTAAGCCAGATAGATCCCCGACAACTCCACCACCAAGTGCTACAACGCCATCTTTTCTAGTAAAACCTTCTGTCGCCATCTCAGAAATTATCTTACTAACAGTCGCCAAACTCTTGGATTGTTCACCAACAGGTACGACTTCCGTCAAAACTTCAAAGCCGGCAGTTTCTAATTGCGAGACTGTGTCATTCAAATAATGTTTTGCTACCTGCTGGTCAGTAATTAGAACGACCTTCTTAGGTTTCCAAACTGATTTAACTAAACCACCAATCTCTTGATGTAAACCAGATTTGATTTCAATATTGTAGATTTTGGTTGGTAAAGTTACGGTTATCATTTTCTACGCTTCTTTCACTAATTCATGTATTTGATCTGATAGGCTTGCAAGATGTTTGAATTGTTCAGGTGTTAGAGCTTGTTTGCCATCGACGAAGGCCTTTTCTGGATGATCGTGAATTTCAGTCATTAATCCATCAGCGCCAGCAGCAACAGCAGAAATACCAATTGGTGTAACTAAGTCAGATACACCGGCAGCATGTGATGAGTCGGCAAGGATTGGGTAATGTGTTAGTTGCTTCAAAACAGGAATGGCTGAAACATCCATAGTGTTACGTGTGTACTTGTTGTCAAAAGTTCTAATTCCACGTTCCATCAACATGATCTGTGTATTACCACCAGCAGCGATGTATTCTGAAGCATTCAATAAATCATCAATCGTTGCGGACATTCCACGTTTAAGAATGACTGGCTTGCGTAACTTACCTAATGCCTTCAATAACGAGAAGTTTTGCATATTACGAGTTCCAACTTGGAAAATATCAGTGTACTTGTCTACTAACTCAATGTCTCTGGTATCCATAATTTCAGTTACCATGTCCATGCCTAGCTTGTCAGCGGCAGCACGGTGTGCCTTCAAACCAACTTCACCATTACCTTGGAAAGTGTATGGATTAGTTCTGGGCTTAAATGAACCGCCACGTAACATTGTTCCACCGGCTTCTTTGACTGCTTGTCCCATCTTCAAAACATGTTCTGGTGATTCGATGGAATCAGGGCCGGCAATCTTAGTGAATGAACCATCACCAACAACACTGTGCTTAGTACGAATGATAGTATTCTCAGGATGGAATAATCTCGAAGCTTGTAATGCAGCTGGATGATCAGTAATAACTTCTTCAGTTTCGATTTCAAATGGTACGTCATCTAAATTCTTAGCATGGGCAAAACCAATGCGGTTGTTGTGTTGAAAGACATCTTTCAATCCAGCTTCCTTAGCTTGTTCCATAATTTTATTAGCACTCTCTGTATTGTTAGTTACGATAATCATATTAATTTCCTCATTTTCTATTATTATTATTTTTTTACTACTTTATTCATTAACTCAATCGGTGCTTTTTGATTGAACCAAATTTCAAAACTCAATGCACCTTGTGAAACCAACATATCTAAGCCATTTTTAGTTTGTAATCCAACTGCGGCAGCTCTTCTCAAGAATTCAGTTGGTTGATCTCGGTAAATAATATCGACTGCTGAGCCACCATTCATTAATTCAAAATCTGCTTCATCTAAGACACTAGCATCATCTCTCATACCAACATTAGTGGCATTGATAACCAGATCTGTCTTAGGAAGAATAGTTCTAATGTCAGCTAAATCTTCTAATTCAATATTCATTAATTTTTTGATTTCTTTAGAATGTTGCTCAAATCTAGCACTGCGATGATTGAAGACATGCACCGTTACATCATCAGGTTTAGAAGCTAAGATAGATCTAGCCGCACCACCCGATCCAATCAATGCCACCGTTTTGGGGTTTGAATGAATCGTCTTCCAGAAGCCACTGCCATCTGTTGAATGTCCGATCCATTTTCCATTGACATTTTGAACAGTGTTAACTGATTGCAGTTTGTTCGCCACCTCATCAATTCCATCAAGATAATCAATTATTCTATTCTTAAATGGCATCGTGACGTTGAAGCCTCGAATATTCATATTCTTCAAACGCTCTACTTCACTGCTCAATTGGTCTGGCGAAAATTCAAAAGCTTGATATTTAGCGTTAATTTTTAATTTTTTCATAGCGGCGTTATGCATCCGTGGTGATTTGGAATGCATCGCTGGAAATCCGATCAGTCCATACAATTGTTGTTCCATAATCTCCACTCCTTTGATTAAGATGCCAAACGTTCACGATTGCTTCTTACTAATTTATTAACTTCGTCAACTACATCATCAACAGTGAAGTTAAACATTTCTTCGACATCGGCTTCATCACCTGATCTACCAAAACTATCCATACCGATAATTTCACCATCTAGCCAACCAGGTTAGCCCAGCCAAGCGAACTGCCCATTCCAATCGCGATTCGACAACGTTGATTATCGGGTAGAACACTCTCACGAAATGATGATGCTTGTCTCATGAATACATCTTGATTAGGCATCGAAACGACTCTGACATGAATGCCGTTCATTGCTAATTGGCTCTGGGCCTCACGTGCAAGTGGTAATTCAGTACCATTAGCCATCAGGATTGCTGAAAGTTGACCGTGTTCAAACGATGAAACGTAACCACCTCTTGATTGAAGAAGTGTTGCTGAATTATCATTTTGCAATTCCTCAATATCTTGACGGCTGAGAATAATCACCGTTGGTTTATTTGTTGATTCAATCGCTGTTTTCCAAGCAGACGCAATTTCATTGGGACTTCCTGGCCTAATTACGTTCAAATTAGGTATGCTCTGCAATCCAGCCATCTGTTCAACGGGTTGATGAGTTGGTCCATCAGACCCTACAGCGATTGAATCATGAGTTAATACGAAGGTAACTGGTAATTTTTGAAGTGCACTCAAGCGAATAGCACCCTTCATGTAATCAGAAAAGACTGTAAAAGTTGATCCAAACACTTTGACTCCACCATGCAATGCCATTCCGTTCAAGATGGTTGCCATTCCGAATTCGTGAACTCCGAAAGGAATATTTCTGCCCAGTGGATGGTCAGCATCGAACATCCCTACATCATCGATATTGGTCTTAGTCGATGAAACCAAGTCAGCCGATCCACCGATCAAATTAGGAATTTGTTCAGCTAATGAATTCAAGACTTCCTTACCAAAGACACGTCCATTCTTCTTAGCGCCAACTTCAAAATGAGGTACTTGCTTATCCTCTAACTTAACTGGAGCAAATGATCTCAATAATTCTGAACGTTGACTGGAGTTGTGTAATTCATCTTCCCAAGCCAATCGTGCTTGATGTCCACGTTCTAGGACTTGTTCTCTAAATGATTTCTTAACTTCAGCAGTAACTTCGAAATCCTCGTGATGCCAGTTGAGATTATCCTTTAAGACTTCGATTTCTTCCAAGCTGAGTGGTGCTCCATGAACCTTGTTAGTACCTTGGTTAGGAGTTCCGCGACCGATGACAGTGCGAATCTCAACGAAGCTTGGTCGGTCTGACTTCTTGGCAGCTGCAATGGCAGCGTCTATCTCATCAACATCTTCACCATCCTCTACTAAGAAAGTATCGAATCCGTATGATGCAAAACGTTGTCTGACATTAGTCTTAAATGAACGACTAGTTGGACCATCCAGTGAAATGTCATTTGAATCGTACAAGACGATTAGACGATTGAGATTATTATTACCGGCAAATTCCGATACTTCGTGAGAGACACCCTCCATCAAGTCACCATCACCAACAATTACGAAGGTATCGTGTGACATTAACTTGCCAAACTGTGCTTCCAAACGCTTCTGAGTCATTGCCATACCAACACCCATACCTAAGCCTTGTCCAAGAGGGCCAGTTGTTGCATCGACACCAGGGACAATTCCGAATTCTGGATGTCCTGGAGTTTTGGAACCAAGTTTTCTAAATGACTTCAAATCGTCAATTGATAGATCAAATCCAGCTAAGTGTAGGAAGCTGTATAACAAAGCTGATCCATGTCCGGCTGATAATACTAAACGGTCACGATTGATCCATTTGGGAGAAGTTGGGTCAACCACCAAATGACGTGTTGCTAGTGTGTAGAGCGTTGGTGCCAAGTCAATGGCAATTCCTGGATGTCCTGAACCGGCTCTAGTAATGGATTGAACTGCTAACATTTTCATGGTGTTTATATTTTCTCTATCTTGTTTCATAATATTTGCCTTCTCTATTTAAAATTGTTTGATTTCTTCACGGTAATTTTTTAATTGTTCTTTTAATCGTCCTAAGTTATCTGCATCGAACTTATCTAAGATTGCCTTCGCAATTTCGATTGCTACCATATGTTCCGCAATCACTGCTGCTGCGGTAACGGCTGTCGTATCTGATCTCTCGATACTGGCCTTGTGCGGATCATGTGTATCGACATCCACTGACATCATCGGTCGATACAAGGTGGGAATTGGTTTGACGACTCCACGTACCTTGATCATTTCACCGGTTGTCATACCGCCTTCAAATCCGCCAAGATTGTCAGAGCCACGATAGAATCCGGAATCCTTCGACCAAAATATTTCATCCATAACCTCACTGCCAAACTTCTCGGCATTATCGAAGCCACCTCCGAAATCAACGCCTTTGAAAGCATTGGTTCCAACGATACTGGCCGCAATTTTGGCATCCAACTTGGTATCGGCTGAAACATAAGATCCTAAGCCTGCCGGAACTCCTGTGACCATAACTTCAACTGTTCCACCAACCGTATTGCCTTCCTTCTTGGCTCGATCGATGACAGCTTGCATCTTGAGGTCAGTAGCCGAATCTAAGGTTCTGGTGGGAAAACTCTCACTAACTTCTCTCAATTCTTCCAAGCTACTGAAGTTTGTTAGTAGATTCATGTCGGTTTGAACTGGTCCAATATTGGCAACGAATCCATGAATATCAATATTTAATTCATTAAGTAATTTTTTGGCAACGGCTCCAACGGCCACTCTCATGACTGTTTCTCTAGCTGAAGAACGTTCCAAAACATTTCGTAGATCCTTATGGCGATACTTCATTCCACCTACCAGATCGGCGTGCCCTGGTCGCGGTCGAACAACTTTTCTAACGGAATTCTCTTCCGTCGCCTCATCGTCAGGTGACATTATGCTGGCCCAATGGTTATGGTCATCGTTGTGAACATTCAAGGTGATCGGCGACCCTAAGGTCATCCGATGTCTCACTCCTGAAAGGATCGATACGGTATCACTTTCGATTTTTTGACGATTGCCGCGTCCATATCCGTGTTGCCTGCGGCTAAGTTCTTGATTAATGTCTGAATCGGTAATTTTTAATCCTGAAGGAATTCCCTCAATAATTGCTATCTCTTCAGGTCCATGACTCTCTCCGGCTGTTGTGTATCTCATTTTGAATTCCCCCAAAATTTGTAATAAAAAAATAGCGATAAACCAATCAACTTGGTTTATCGCTATCAAAATAATCTATTATCCTAAAACAAAAATGAACAAGAATAAATTACTATTGAAGTTTACTTAACCAAGTGATGAAATTGTTACCTTCACTCGATCAAACAAACAACAAAATTGTTTTATATCGAGTGTGCCTGATCGACACACTCATGTGACGACCAGCTAGATATAAAACCAATAATAATTTCTCAAGTTGTTTGTAAACTGTCTCATTTTTGTTTCCTGCCTTTATTAGTTATTTTTTAATGTTTCTCAGTTACTTTTAACATGCACATAACTTAGCATTATTTTTTTTATTGTGCAAGCCTGTTTTTGAAATACAAACACCATTTAAATGCAATCTACGGCAACTATTACCGTTAAATAGGCATTTATTAAGATAAATAAATTTTTTAATTAAATTAAAAAGTGGCCCTAATTTATCATCAAGACCACCCTTACTCACATTCGTACAAATGATTGCATAAATAATCCAGCAATACTGAAGTAGATCAATACACTGGTCAAATCACTAAGTGTTGAAATAAATGGACCACTGGCAACAGCTGGATCAAATCCAAAGCTGGACATCAGCATTGGAATCAAACTACCAGCTAAGTTGGCGACCGTTATCGCGGCACACATTGCCAGACCAATAACCATTCCGAGAATAAAGTTGTGTTTCCACAATCCTACTAATAGAGTAACTGAAATTCCCGTTACAACACCCGTAATAAATCCCGTCAGAAGTTCCTTACCAATTAACTTGAAGAACTCATGACGATCGATTTCTTCAACAGCTAATCGCCTCACTGCGACAGCCAAACTCTGTGTACCAGCATTACCGGCTGTACCAGTAATGGTTGAAATAAATACCGCTAGGATACTTGCTTCCGCCAATAAGCCTTCGTAATGATTGATCAAAGTAGCTGTGATCATACTTAGTAATAACAAAGTGATCAACCAAGGCAAACGCTTGGATGCTGCTTTGAGAGGATTATCTTGATCTGTCTCATCGACACTAACACCAGCAAGTCCTGAATAGTCTTGTAATGATTCGTCATCGATAACTTCAATAACATCATCAACCGTAACGATACCGACCATCTGATTAGCATGGTCAACAACGGGAACAGCAAGGAACTCATAGTCTCTGAAGACCTTAGCAACTTCTTCTTGGTCCGCATCAACGTTCACTGTTATAACGTCGCTGTTCATCTTCTCACCTAACGTATCCTCGGGATTCAACATAATAAGATCACGCAACGACATAACTCCGACCAGGTCATCGTGATTATCTAAGACGTACAAATAATAAATCGTCTCAGCTGTTTCAGCAAAACTACGCAGATCATTGATAGCATTACCTGCGGTCTCTTCTTCATGAAAACGAACATAGTCCGTTGTCATGATACCACCGGCAGTCTCCGTATCGTAATGTAACAATCCACGAAGATTGTTGGCATCTGCTCTTGGCATCTGACCTAAGAATCGGTCGACATCAGCCTTATCCAAATGTTCCAAAACATCGGCAGCATTATCATCATACATGTCGTTTAGCATTTCTGCCGCAAAATCCAGATCCATTTCTTTTAAGAATTCGGGAATTTCTGGTAAGTCATCTTCGATAGTATCGAACATGTCACCCATTTCATCTGGTTCTAGTAGTGAATACAAACTTAAACGTTCTGGTTTATCTAAGGTAAGGTAGAAAGTACTCTGGTCATAAAAATGCATATCTAGATAAGTCTTTCGAAATCGTTTCTTATCACCTTTGTCTAGATAAGTTTTTAGTTGTGCAAATTTTTCTTGCAGTCTTTTTTCATTTTCATCCATTACTCTCACCCCTTTAACATACCCCTTAACAATACCATATCTTGGGGGATTGGCGCCTTTATTTTTAGTAGTTTTTTCGTTACAGGATGAATGATTTCTAACTCATAACAATGCAATGCTTGACGATTCATTCGACTATCTTTTTGGTGGCTATACATCTCGTCCCCAATGATCGGATGTCCCGTTGCACTTAGGTGAACACGAATCTGATGTGTCCGCCCCGTCAGTAGTTTCAGTTGCAACAGACTGGCTGTTTTGAACTTTTCTACTGTTTTATACATTGTCTGCGAATCTTTGCCTTTTTGCCAGTCAATTGCTCGCATATAATAAGCCTTCGAATCGATTCCAATTGGTAGATCAATCAATCCTGAAGCAGGCTCCATTTGTCCATATACTATTGCCAGATAATACTTCTTGAAACCATCGGTATGCAAAATCTGGTCTAATAAAGAATGTGTATATGAATTTTTGGCAAAAACCATTAATCCTGAAGTATCACGATCCAACCTTGTTACCAAGTGGATCGAACTGTTCTCATGTTTTGCTGCTAAATAATACTTAACAACATTTGCCATCGTCTTACTAGTCCTTGCCTTAGCAGGTAAACTAGCTATTCCAGGTGGCTTATTCACAACTAATAAATACTCGTCTTCATAGACAACATCGACGCTGCCCGCCATTGGTTCGATCAAGCCGGAAGGCTTCTCGTCATTCAAAACTACTAACAGTGAATCCCCTGTTTTCATCTCAAAATCAAAGTGCCGTTGCTTATGATTAACGAAAATTTGACCGCCTTTATTTTTCAAATTATGTAATTGACTCGAAGAAAAATGTTGGTGTTCTAAGAACTTGCGAAGCTTCTTCTTATCAGTATCTTTGATCGTGAATTTTAAATACCGGTTGCTACTGCTCATCCTGACCTAAGAAGGCAGTCTCTACTCTCGTCCAGAAGTGGCGGTGACGATATTGGGCAAACTGAGCACGTTGATAGTTCAACTTAACTGAGATCTTCTTGACATTCTTTAACTTAGTTGAGATCCCATCACAAGTAATAACGTAGTCATCAGCCTTGTGTGGATAAAGATCAACTTGTTGATTGTGAGGAATAATAATTGGTGAGGAAATAGTTCTGTAGACACGATTATTGATTGAAGCCATTTCAACCATTTGGTAGACGCTGATCTTAGGATGGATCAAAGCTCCACCGATAGCCTTAGAATAGGCCGTTGAACCAGTAGGTGTCGCAAAACAAAGTCCATCCCCACGGAAATTCTCAAAGAATTCTCCATCGAGATTGACTCTCGTCTTCATAGTTAGAGCTGACAAACGACGAATAACCGTCTCGTTGATGGCTGTTTCGTGGAACGACTCACCTTCGACACGTTCAACTTTGACATCCAATAGTGGATAACTAGTCGATGGAATCTTCTCATTGCACTTGATAATACAGTCGACTAATTCATCGATCTCCTTATCAGTCCAGTCAGAATAGAACCCCAAGTGTCCGGTATGCAGCGCCAAGAACTTGACTGTATCCAAGTGTCCAGCATAAGCATGGAACGTGCTCAAAAGTGTTCCATCGCCACCGACACTGATCACTAACAACGGATCACGTCGATCTAATTCCATTCCATTATCAACCAAATCCTGTCTGATCTTATTCGCAGCAGCTATCGACTGCTCCTTGTTATTATTGTTTACCCAAAATTTCATTATTATTTATCCTTATGCTCCGTTGTATTATTTACATCCCGCTTGCGATCGGTGAAATACTGTTGTGCATCTTGAATTTCTTCACGAATCTTTGACATCTCTTCATCCAGCATGAATGACGCTTCAGCCGCACGCTTAAAACGTTCATTGATTTCTTCTGGGAAATCACCTTGATACTTGTAGTTAAGTGAATGCTCGATCGTTGACCAAAAATTCATCGCCAAAGTTCTGATCTGAATTTCCGCCAAGATGTTTTTCTGGCCATTAGCTGTCTGAATAGGATACTCTATAACTACATGATATGAACGATAACCACTTGACTTACTGTTGGCGATATAGTCACGTTCCTCGATCACACGCATATCTTCTCTGATATGTAATAGTCTAGCAACGTCATAGATATCTTCAACAAATTGACATTGGATCCTGATCCCGGCGATGTCTTGCATATCTTGTTCCAGTAGATCTTCGGAAATATAACGACGGCGCATTTTTTCCTTGATACTGTCGATAGTTTTAACACGACCAGTCACGAATTCAATTGGTGAGTGTTCGTTTTTTTCGAGAAATTCCTTACGGAGATCTCTAAACTTGATCTTTAATTCATCCACTGCCTGTGAATATGGTATCAAAAACTCATTCCATTTGATTTCTGTCATGATAACCCCACTTACTTCCTTATTTAATATATCGTAATTCCGAGTGAGTTGCACTATAATGAGAAAATTACGAAAAAAATAGACTCGTGAGTTAAAAATTTTACCTTTTATAATATTGCTGTTAGAATGACTATGCTAAAGAGATGGAGGGAATCAAAATGTGGGAAGTATTTATTTATATAAATCCCGTATGTTCGTATTGCCTAAAGGTCGAACAATCAATTATTGACTTCACAAGAAAACACGAAATTGAAACACAATATCATTTTGTTACAAATTTTAACATGGAAACAATCAATGAATACATTCAATTACAAGGTTATAAGTTATGCGACTTGGAACAACGTGCTAAAGCTACACAAGAAGTAGAAGAAGCAGCTCGCTTATACAAAGCCGCATCGTGTCAAGGAAATAAAAAGGCTCGTAACTTTTTAATGAACTTACAAGAACAGATCAACATCCAGGATAATCCTTTTAATGATGAAACTGTTAAAACAGCTATCGTAAACAGTGGCTTGGACTACAAATCCATAATGACTGAAAAAAATAGCGAATGTGTTGAACTTGGAATCAAACGAGACAAACAGTTATCTAAGGAAATGCATATCGAAAAAGCCCCAACTATCGTCATCTTCGATAATGAACATCCTGATAAACCAGGTCTCATGATCAACGACTTTGGGAGCAAGACATCGGAAGAAGTCATCAATCACAACTTAACAATGATGCTTGAATCAACGATGCCACAAGTTAAACCAGCTTATATCAATAACAGTACTGTCGTAAGTATTGACCAATTCAGAAGATAACAATTAGTTATCTTCTTTTTTTGTCCGCAAAAACGGCTGGCGCAAGTATTCCGGCTGCTCCCCACAAATCAATTTCCACTGATGATTCTGATAAATCGGCTTGAGTGAGCCGAATTTTTTTTGCTTCAAAAAATCTTCTACCGTCTGCTTGTTAGATTGATAGAATTTTAATTTCAATGCATCAGCCTTCTTACCTTTGAGTTTTCGAATCTTATCCAATTGATACGGATTGATCTCTAATGAGATAGATTGATTCAAATTAGCCTTGAACTCTAACAACTGCTGAATATCCTCGATCAAAAAGGATTTTTGCTTATATCTAATTTTATTAAATGGCCCAAATAATTTTATACTGTAAAACAAATTTATTTGTTCATGCTCTGAATCCAACATAATCAAGTAGAACCCCCATGGTTTGCGATATGAGATGAACTTCAGGTGTGCCCGGTCAATTTTATTAGACAAGTATTCACCGCCTAATATCCAAATATTTGGGATTTTCAACGCATGGTAACTTTCGACCCGACTCGACAGCTTATCCACATTGATCTTGGCACACTGATATTCAATAATTGTCTTGCGATTGATGAAGATATCTGGCCGCTGCTTGATCGTCTTCAAATAATACTCCGACTCAATATTTTGATATCCGAGAATCTTCAATGCATCGACAATCAGCTCCTTACCCTTCTTGTGAATATCACGTTCATTCTCCTCATTGTGATTCGCCGTCTCATGCTTAAAAAAAGCATTGTTATCATTCTTGATCAGAATCACCGGTCGCTCACATTTTACACAAAAATATTTATCTTCGAAATTACTCTCAACTGCATTAGTCAGTCGCTTATCTTGATTAAGTGCCGCATACATATTCTTCACCTCTTAAACTAAATTACGTGAAAAATAAAAAAAGCGTGCAAGTTATGCACACTCCCTTGTTTAAAAATACTGAACTAATCGCTTGTGACCAGTTCCATCAAAATAAGTCTGAAAATTAGTATTGAATACATAACCCAGATTCCGACTATCAAGAATCGACGGATCACCACCATTGACGATCATCCCATTCTTGTATAACAAAACCCAGTCTGACAACATTGCTAACGTATCAATGTCATGATCAACAATGAAGAATGACTGATATTGTTTTCGGAAGCGAATTAAATTGACCAGCTTCGCCTTGTACAATGGATCAAGATTGTTGAACGGTTCATCCAAAAAGACATAGTTAGTATTCTCAATTAAGACTGATAAGACTAATAGAACTTGTTGCTGCCCACCAGATAGATTGTTGAAGGATTCATCCAACTTGTCAGCTAAGCCAAAGTAATTCACGAATTCCATGTAATCGATATTCTGCTGATTACTCATATCAAGGATCGACCGCACACTGATCAAGCCATAGACACGTTCACGCTGATTGAAGTACGACACCAGTTGTGAACGCTGCTTAATCGGCATACTCAAGAAGTCAGTGTTACGATATGAAACTTGCCCTTTGTAGTCTTGAATCTGCCCCGTCATAATCTTCAACAAGGTACTCTTACCACTACCGTTAGGACCGATCAGTGACGTCACACCACGTTCTGGGAGTGCCACTGACAAATTATTTATTATTAAATTATCATCATATGAATAACTAATATTCCTTGCTTCCATGGCTACCTCTCAATACAAAATAAAATAGGATCGGTGCACAGATCAAACTACAGATCAATCCGGCTGGGACTTCGACTGGGAAGAACAGATTGCGACCAATAAAATCAGAGGTAAGCATCAAGTTAGCACCTAATAAAACCGTATCGAAGAAATAATTCTCCGTCTTAGTGCCATTGATCGACTTAACGATATTGGGAATAACGATTCCGATAAAGAGGAATTCACCCACGATACCAACAATCGTCGCAATAATAATACTTATGAGAACGAGAATATAAATATTTATTTTTTTAATATCAATCCCTAATTCGGTGATCTTATTGTCATTGAATGAATAATAAGGGATGTACTTGTCGAACAAGACCAAGACTGACAACAAGACACCACCGAGAATCACCATCAAATAAGTCACGTCAGGACTGACTAGATTGAAGCCTGAAAAAATCGAATTGTCGGCGTGTGTAATGTAACTCATCACCTGATTCAAACTGATGAAGAACACCGTTAGACAAACACCGAACAAGACAAAACGTGTCGGCCCAATGTTCTTCGACTTCAACCAAATCAAAATAGCGACCAAGATGAACGATCCCACAGCCCCGTAGATAATGTTCGAGCCTAAGAATGCTGGTAAAAAGATTGCCAAAAGATTCTTAAAGAAACTCGTACTAGAAGTCAATCCAACTAATCCCGGATCGACCAAATTATTACGAAATATCAGCTGCAAGAACAAGCCGGCAATACTGATCAGACCACCAGTAAATAACGCGACCATCGTTCGGCTGATTCGCAACTGGAGAATTGGATAATCACTCGTTTGAATATTAAAGACGTTTACCATACTATTGTCGCCTGAGAAAATATTCAAGAAGACAAATATTAATAAGACAATAATATTGAAGAACAAAAACTTATTAAACTTACTCTGCTTACTTATTGACAATTTTATCAATCCCATTCATCGCTTTAATAACATTCATATTGGCAGTAGATGAATAAGTCGGTTCTCTCAGGTAATAAACCTTCTTATTCTGAAACGCTGGTAATGACTGCCACATCTTATTGGAGAACTCTTGCTTAAATGACTTTTCCACCGTCTCAGGCATCGCATGTGCTAAACAAATAACGATCTCCGGTTTGGACTTTTGAATCTCTTCCATATTGACAGAAATATATTCACCATGGGAATTCTTCGGTTCGATCACCTTGTTATTGGTGATCTCAACTAGCGATCCAATATAAGAATTACTAGTAGCTTGTAAGTAACTACCACCGGGCATTCCAAACAAGACCAAGACCCGTTGACGAGGACGATTCTTATTCTCTTGTTCAATCGACGTTTGACGTTTATCCAACTTATCAATGAACGCCTGTGCATAAGTTTCCTTATGGTACTTCTTCGCCAGCATATTCATCGACTTCTTCAATCTGCGACCGTCTGCAAATTAACATACTTAACATTGATGTCATTCGCCTTATAACTGTCCCCCTGCATATCCTTGAGCGTAGTCACTGAATAAACCGAATCTGCATTCAGCTTTTTGATTTTTTCCATACTAGGAGCATTCGGTGTCCCCACTCGTTCAACGTCCTTGTAATTCTTAGGCAAGGGATACTCTGAACTCGGCATCCCCTTTAAGTCCATATGTAATTCATCCGCCATCCAAGTCAGCGCATCGGTCGTCATTACAACTGAACCACTTTGTTTGGCTTGATTGACTGATAAATCATGCAAGAAAAATATTGCGATAATACTGATCAACCAAAGAAAAAAGACGAAGATTATTTTTTTAGAAGAATTTCTTCGTTGCAAAATATCCTCCGCCTGCAACCAATGCCACTACGGTCGTGATTGCTGTAATTCTTGGAATGTTGATATGATTCGTTTTATTTTTCTTGTCTTTTTTCTCAATAGCTTTGGTTTTACTATCTGATTTCTTAGCTGAAGCTTTTTTCTTGGTATCATGACTTAGCTTCTTAGGTTTGCCGATCGTAACGGATCGTTCGCCATTATCAGCTGCACTGTTATCAGCGTTACTATCAGCGGAGTTCCCACCATTGTCGCCGTTATCAGCTTGTCCAGCATCAGCCGCCGGTGTGTTTTGTCCACCATCATTATTGTTGGAAGAAGCTGATGGTGCGGAACCACTACTACTCAAACTAGGAATATTGAAGAACTTCAAAGTAAAAGTATGGGTCGCATGGATATTGTACGAATCAACATTAATCGTCATTGTACCAGTGACATTTGACAATTGGTCAGATTCAAATGTGATTGCTGAATAATAATTACCACCATCTTCATAATTCTTGATCCCCGTGGTATTAACATTCATCGACTTAACTTGTACCGGGTACTTACCCAACGCCTTTTGCGTCTTAATCGTATAGGTGACCTGGTACTTATTATTAACGATATTGAGTTGTGCCGGTTTGACCATATAGGCATCGGCGTAACTAGTATCGCTCGTTCCCGACTTCAAAGCGCTGAAGTTGATAGTTGCGGCATCTGCCGTTAGTTGAAGGCTATTAAACAGTGCCACAATAAAAAACATTAGACTGGCAAAAATTAAATACCCTATCTTCTTCATTATTTTTTACCTGTGAACTTTACTTTACCAGCGCCAGCTAATGTAACAGCTAGAATGATGAAACCTGCGTACATGATGTATACTGGTAAACCTTTAGCGTCTGTTTGTGGTAGTGTGCCAGTCGATGAGCCTGTTGCGCCACTTGTTGAAGTGTTGGTTGGTGTTGATGGAGTTCCCGTTCCAGTATTGTTACCTGAACCTAGAACTTGGCCATTACCGTTATTCTTAGGATCAGTAATTGGTAACTTAGATGTATCAAATACTAGGTCAGCCGATTCAGTTGCTGTAATAGCGTTGGGAATATTCAAATCCATCTTAACTGGAATTGCAGAGTTCAATTCTGATAAGTCACCAATATTAAATTTGAAGCTCTTTAAATAGTTATTGTCATCAGATGTTGTTGTAACTGTACTTTGATCAAGTGCTTTACCATTAACGCTGTAATCTTAACGCCATCTTCAGTAAATGCCTTTTGATATTGCATTTGTACCTCAACGGTAAATCCACTTCCATCTGTATTCTTAGTTACAAAAGCCGTCTTAGTAAAGTATTGTGATGATAACGATGCAGTATTCGTACCAGTTTTATCTACAACATAAGGGACCTTGTATTCACCTGTAATTTTATCTGATGCATCACTGTCAGTTTCGTCATCAACATCAAGTGGTTTTGTAGCATTTGCGTCAGCAATTTTTTGTTGAATAGTTGTAGCTAGTGCTTTAATACCTGACTTCAAAGTATCAACTTTAGAATCAATATTATTTTTGACTGTCTTAGCTGAATCTATTGCTGTTTGAATCTTTTCTATTTCAGCTTCCTTTACAGCATCTTTAGCACCCTTTGCATTCTTCAAATCAGTTTTAATGGTATCAATCTTAGTTTTGAGTTGAGAAATCAAACCATCAATTTCTTTTTTATTATTTTGTAGCTTACTAATTTGATCTGAAACGTCAGTAATAATTTTTTGTGCTGCTGGTGAATCGGCGCTGTCTTTCTTTAGTTGAGCTAATTTTGTTTGTAGATCGGCGATGCTTTGATCTAATTTTTCATTTGCTGTTTCTAGAGCATCTTTTTGGTCAGAAATGCCATCCAGATTGTTTTGAAGTTCTGTAACTTTATCATCTGTGGAATTCTTATCATTATTAGTGTCATCATTTTGAAATACTTTTTCTGCACTAGTTATACCATCTGCATCATATTTCAAATCAACTGTCTGCTCAAACTTTCCCCCCATATTAATGGTATAAGGTACTCTTGAATTCTTTAAATCGTCTAGTTTATCAATTTCGAAATGCGTTTGAAGTGTATTCCCACCGTTTGATGGATCAATCTTTATCGGCGCAACTCCGTTAATCTTAGTAACCGTAATTTTTGATACACCTGTTCCAGTTACAATCACTTGAACATCAAAACCGCCATCTGAATTCTTAGTAATAACTGATTCATTAGTAAAAAAACCTGCTCCAGCCATTGGTGGTACATCTTCATCAGTATTACTATGATCCAAAACTTCATAATTTACAGTTTGAGTTTGTATATCTGCAGCTGAATTATCATTAGAAGACGATACTGCTTCACTTTTTACGGTTGTACCAGCCCCTAACAAGCTACTTAAACTGTTCAATAAACTACTAATGCTAGATGTATCAACTCCAGCTGCACTAACTTCAGTAGGATGGTCAGCAATATAACCAGTGGCAGTGCCGACACTCCCCATCAGAATCAACGCCGCACTAAATAGTGTTATTCCTTTATACTTCATAATTTAATCTCCCCTATCAAATCGAAGTTTATCGCTTTTTTAATATCGATAAATGTAATTTAAGAATATAACAGCGTTTTCACTACGTCAATACATATCGTCCATATTCAGGAATAATAAATATTCCAAAAATATATATACAGTAAATAAACCCTAATTTTATGCTTTTGAAGCCATTTTCATTAAAATTTATATTAATTCACGTCCAACAATATTATTTGGTAAATGATTTTTATCTGGTCGTAAATCAGCGTGTTCATTACCACTACTTTCAAATATATTCTCACCTTGAGGCTTAAAAATAAGTGTTCCATCTGATTCTTTCATTAATGTATATTCAATGTTTTCTGGAATATTAAATTGCTCTGGAATTCTTAAAATCACTGACTTATCCTGCTTAATAGTTTTCATTATTTCACCCATCCTTTTGTACTCACAAAGTAACATTCTACATGATATAAACCTAACAATACGCAAAAAAGAAGCTACCAAGCGATAACTTCTTTTCTTGTTTCTTCTATTATATTGTTCGTTTTTCAAAATGAGTTGCAGAAGGGCAAACCTCTACGCTTACTACGCTTAACAAATGCACCAACTACGTTGGCACCTTCGTTAACCTAGGTAATGCTCAAGGTCTGACCGCCTTCTTCCACTCTCTTAATTCATAGTCATTCCACCAGTAACATTAATCCCCTGACCAGTCATATAATCTGACAAGTGGCTCGATAAGAACAAAACAACATTCGCAACGTCCTGCGGCTGACCAGTTCTCCCTAAGGGAACTTGGCTGTTATCTTCTTGTTCAATGTCATCTGGTGTTAGTCCACGAATTTCAGCACCGTCTTTTCGTTCACGATGTTTCATTGAAGTTTCAACGATTCCTGGACAAACTGCATTGACGTTGATTCGGTCGTGAGCTACTTCGATTGCCAAGGTCTTCGTTAATCCCAACACGGCGTGCTTGGATGCAACATAGGCAGACATTGCTCGATAGCCATTTTTACCTGCTTGAGATGCTATCAAGACAACCTTTCCTGGTCGCTTGGCCTTGACCATTTCATTGACGATATACTTGGTGATCAAATATGTTCCTCGCGTATTCACAGCAATCGTCTTATCGAAGTCACTCGTCTTACTCTCAATCAAATAATTCATTGTCGATATCCCGGCCACATTGACCAGCACATTCGGTATCAAATTATTGGCGATAAGTTGAGCTGTAAGATTTTCAACACTATCTTCATCACTGACATCAAGATGAATCTTATACAATTGTTCTGATTCTTTGGCGATATCGTTATTGTCAAAAGCCAAATCGGCACAAATAACGACTGAATTTTCATTCAAAAAAGTCTTCGCAACTGCTTCTCCAATTCCTTGATGTCCCCCAGTGACCAATACTACTTTGTCTGTTAATTCTTCAAATAAACTCATGAACTCGACTCCTTCTTATAACTAAATTACGTGTCTTTCGTATGGATCATTACTGATTCCTTCTTCAAGAATCTTCTTCGACCATTCCTTAGCTGAGAACAATGAGTGATCACGGTAGTTACCACAGCTGTACTTGTCAGTGCCTTGAACATCCTTCCATTCAACCTTGTTAGCAATGTCATCGAGTGCACCCTTCAAAGCTTCCGCAACTTCGGTCGTTGAGTGTTCACCCCATGTGATCAAGTGAAATCCTGTGCGACAATCGAATGGTGAACAATCGATTACGCCATCAAGGCGGTCTCTCAACAAGCCAGCTAATAGATGTTCAATAGTATGTAATCCAGCAGTTGGAATAGCATTTTCATTTGGTTGAACTAGACGCAAGTCATAATTCGAAATAGCATCACCCTTTGCTCCATGTTCTTCAGTAATCAATCTGACGTATGGTGCCTTAACCTTTGTGTGATCCAATGTAAAACTTTCAACTTTTGCCATAATATAATTTCTCCTTAAAATTTCATTTTTTATTAAACGAGTTACAATAGTCAGATTTCTGCACCTACTATTTCCACTCTCTATTTCAAGTAACTCAGTGGTTTATTAACTTCGATTTTAGTTCCGTAATACTTTTTATTAATATATTTTTGAATCGTCTTATTGTGATACAACTTGACTAGTTTCTTATATTGCTTGTTATTCTTGTTCTTTGCGGCAGTTGCCAAGATATTGACGTTGTCCTTAGTGCTTTGGTCAACATTTTCGTGGTAGATGGAATCGGTCAAAACATGTAGTCCGCCATCTAAGGCAACCGTGTTGGAGATCAATACAACATCGACATCGTTTAGAACACGAGGACCTGTCGTATCATCGATCTCTTTGAACTTCAAATTCTTCGGATTACTCTTGATATCCTTGGTATTGCTTAAGGCATCGAATCCTTTATCAAGTGTGATCAAACCAGCTTTTTGTAGTAGCAACAAATCTCTGGATGTGTTGGCTGGATTATTAGCAATGGCGATTGTTGTACCATCGGGAATGTCGCTAACCTTCTTGTACTTGTTAGAATAAATTCCTAATGGTTCAAGATAAGTTGTCCCTAAGGCGGCTAACTTGCCGTTAGGATTTTGCTTATTGTAGGCCAAGTAATATGACCATGACTGAAAGGCGTTGACGTCGACTTGACCTTCAGTTGTTGCCTTATTGAGCTGTGTACCGTCGGTAATTTCTTTAACTTTGATATTGAGCCCTGCTTCCTTAGCTTGCGAACTTTTGGCAATATGTTGCCAAATCTCAAGGTCTGAGCCTTGTGAACCAACGGTAATGGTCTTGCTCTCAGATGATGCAGAAGCATTATTACCACAACCTGCCAACAAAAATACTGATAAACCTAATAGAATCGCTCCAAAAATTTTATGCCACTTTTTCTTCATTTTTCATTTCCCCCTCAAATTGAATACCTTCTAACTTGAGTACCACATGGGTGGTTTATAAATTACAACTCGCATATATCCGCCTCCTCAAAATCTTATGCAACAAAAAATCGTCCCTACATACGCAGAATTACTCTGCAATGTAGGGACGATTACCGTGGTACCACCCTAATTCGTATTCCAGTTACCCAAAATACCTCAACGACACTAACATGTCCGGGATGATATCGCATCCTTGCGTACCTTTGGCTTCCACCTAGGTAAGACTCCAAGCTCATCTTCAGTACGACTTTCGTTCCGCCTTTTCACTATCTGACGGTCACTATTCAAACTACTCGCTGACTTACTCTTCTCTTCAACGTCTAATAAGATTAAATAATCTTTAATCATTTGATTGGTGATTAATTTACACTTTTAAAATTATATTGTCAAATAAAAATTTAAATTAATCATGATACACTTATAGTAATCAAACGGTTAAACGCACAAATATCAATACGAGGGGGAATTCTCAAATGTTAAAATTCTTCAAGGAATATTATATTTATCTAGCCATTTCATACGTGATGTTCTTTCTTATAGCCAATCAATATGTTGAATTACAAACGGGTAAAAAGTTTTCTTTAGAAGGAACTTTGTATGCCATTATTTTGATAATAATTGATACGATTATTAACTGGATATATTTTGAATATCTATCTCGAAAACGAGGTAAATAAAAAAGTGCCACCTTTCTCAGGTGACACTTTTGTGATTTATCGTTCCCACTATGGTAGAAATACCCCTATATACCTGTTCTGTTCCTACTAAGGCAAGGATACTCCCATAATTATATATAGTCCTCACTAAGGTAGAGGTACTCCTAAACAGCTGGTCTAACAATTACTTACCGTTTACTACAGAATCATCTTCGAGGAGCATACAATTTATGTTCAAAGTCTAAGTACATAATATAAAAAACTGGATCAATGAAACGACCAATAATACGAGTTTCATAAGGGTTATTATTCTTACACAATCTAAAAATATAATACTTACTTCTCGATTGATTTGCTCGTTTAATTCCAAATTCCTTGTGGTCCACCAACTGTAATAATTTAGCATTACTCGGTAAATCAATTTCTTTAAGAACCTCAAGCGTTTGCCTTTTATTTCCAACAATTAATTCAACCATGGACAATTCTGACATCTCATGAATTCTTCTAAAAAGATATTGGCTCTGTATTCCGAATTTTTTATTATTCAAATTATACTTATCGTTATCACTTAGAAAAGAAAAATTGAATGCTATTCTTTTTTCCTTACTATCAAGAATATCATTCAACTTCAGCTTACTAAATTCACTGCTCTGAATACTCTTTTGAACCTTCGTATTTTTAAGCTTTATTTTACCCATTATCCTCTATTCAACAACTTCAGATTTAAAATAATCTCTAATCAATTCAACCGGTATAACTTCATTATGCTTAGTTTCCATCCATGGTCTTTCACTATGAGTCATATTTCTTAACTGTGATCCGGAATATTCAGCATACTTATCATAAACAGCTTCCAAAACAGAATTAACCATTTCATCACTATTTACCGTTCTAAAATCCGACAACTGGTGTTCAGTAATATCATCATCAATGGACTTTCTTCCCTTATATTCTTGGAAACTTCTTCTACAACGGGACCATGATCCCAATGAAGAATATCGTTTGAGAATAATCTATCGTCACTTACAGCTAGATAAACGCCCTGTGCATAATACAATAACTTGTGAAGTTTCATCTGTGTCATTGGATCAATGGCGTCATCTTCTATCATCATTGCCTTGTGCTTTGCCAAAAACCAATTAGCAATTTGCTTAGCATCAAACATTGTCATTCCTCCTCACAGAATATAATAATTCTTGACTAAATAATAACATCAATAACTAGTATTGTATCTTATTTGAATTACCAAAAGTTCGACTTTACAAAAAATTTACAAACAAAAAAAGCCGCCAAAGGCGACTTCTAATTCTTAAAATAGTGTCTAGTTAACTCTAAAGCTGTGTTACTCATAACTTCTTTACCGTACTCTGACAATACAGCAGCTGTCACCTTAGTCTTGAAACTATACTCACTCAACATTGCCATAACGTCGTTGTAAGTCATATCGTGCATTTCATCAGTAAACAGGATCAATTGCAAGTAGTACTTACCTTGATATTCCCATAAATTAGAAACTCCACTCTCCAAGTGCAAAAGGTCAGCGAGTTGAACGTAATCTTCAAAATCCTTAAATTCAACAATAATTGCCTTTGTAGGTGTATCAGGGTCATTCAAGTATGGTGCAGTATCCTCATCGTACTCGGCATTACCCAACTTAGCATTATCATATTCAAATTGATTATTATCAGTATCTTCATCATTTGAATTTTGTAACGTATTTAATGGCAATGAACCAGCGCCATCAACATCGTCACTCTTGCTAATAAGTAACTCCAAACCCTGTTTATTTGGCATAATCTGAAAAGTTACCGGTTCATTGTTAGAGAAAACGTGGTCCTTGTCAACTTCATCCAAAATACTGTAGAAAAATGATTCGATCTGTTTCTTGTTTCCCAAGAGATCAAGAACAGTTACTCCACGATCTTGCAAATCCTGCGTACTAAGAATGACTCTGATTGTGTTCTCATTAAGTCGATCCATTTCCATCATAGTCACCTCAATTCTGTATCTACATTTTAACAGTCTCATAAACTTTGTAAAGTAAAGAAACCTCTCTATGTTTAGACAAAATTATACGCTATTTACCATGGTCCAATCAAGCGTTGTGGTGTAGTTCCCCATTGGCGTTTGATAACTATGTAGATTCATCAAAAAGCCATGATTGCTGTCCCAAGAAAGACTCTTGGTTCCGTTGGCAAGCTTGCATCGTAGATAGTTGTCGGCGTTGTGCTAATAACTGAATCATTGCCTGAATTATCTCGGAAAATGAATGAATTATCTAACGTATCACCAACACTATTAGCTAGTGGTTTCTCCATATTAACTGAGATAGTTGTATTAAGTGTTGTGACAGGATAGACATTATTATTCAAAGTAATTGCCCAGTTACTCTGTTCACGTGGTGTGATTCCTTGATCTGGCATTGCTGTTCCATAAGACAGATCAGGTACATCCATTGAAACATCCATGTATGGTTGTTGTTGCCAGACGTAAGTTTGAGCTGCACTTCCAGTTGTACCGTACAGGTTCAAAATATCATCTTGCGTATATAGTTCGCCAGCTGGAGCATGTAGCGTTCCGCCCTTTTCTGGTGCTACCGTCTGCCAACGTTCACTGACTGACTTGTATTGCGTTGGTGTCGATGAATCATAAATAGAAATACCCGGGCTATGTACTGGAAGTGCCGATTCTTCCGTGATTACTGAATTTTCACCCAGAGTAATTTGCCAAAGATTACTCATACCATTGAACATAGCAGTTGTATCAGCCTTGGTTGTATTCCAATTCGATAAATCAATCCCAGATAATTTTCTATCATAGTTGAATAGATCAGTCATATCAGTAACCTTATCAGTATTCCAATTTGACACATTCAGACTCTCTAATACACTACAACCATTAAACGTATTCTTCATAGTTGTTACAGCAGAGGTATTCCAATTTGATACATCCACATATTTTAATAACGAATCTCCCATGAAAATACTATCTAAGTTAGTAAGCTTCTGTGGTGCCCAGTTAGAAGTATCAAGATTTTCTAACTTGGGATCCATATTGAACATTGACGATAGGTTGGTCGCCTTGGGCATATTCCAACTAGATGTAGATGCAGTAGTTAAATTTGGACATCTAGTAAACATCTCTCCAAAGTCTGTTCCTGAACTAACATCCCAATCATTAACAAAATCATACGAACTAAATTGAGTCCCATAAAACATTTGGTTAAAATTAGTAACTTTACTTGTATCCCAATCACTAATATTTAGATCAGTAAAATCTGTAATAGTAGAATCCTCAAACATTGCACGTAAATCGGTTGCAGAAGATGTATCAAAATTACCAATTATTTTTTTTAAACTAGATGTATTCATAAACATTCCAATAAATTTAGTAACTTTTTTAGTGTTAAAGTTGCTCAGATTTATGGTCTCAAAACCCGTGCCCTCAAAGACTCTTTCCATATCGGTTACGTTGCTTGTATCAAATTGGTCTATTCCCTTCAAGGTCTTTTCATTTAACAATATATCTTCATTAAATAAATTAGCCATAGTTGTTACTCTGCTTGTATTCCAACCAGACAAATCAAGATGCTGTAATTTTGTGCATTGATAAAAAGTCTGAGATAAATTTGTAACATTCTGAATATTCCACTTTTCAACATCCGGCATACTTGTAAAACGAGTACTTCTAAATGTACCACCCATATCTGTTACCTTACTCGTATCCCAGTTATCAAGGCCCTTTATTTCTACTAAGCTTGAATCTGAATAAAACATACTATTTATATTAGTAACTTTCGACCTATCCCAATTTGAAATATCAATTGTTTTCAAACTGTACATTGATGAAAACATAGATGACATATCAGTAACACTAGATACATTCCAATTCATGATCTCACTCATATCCAATTTGCTACTACCTAAAACATTCCCCTCATAATGGTAACCTTTGAAGTATCCCAATTTTGCAATCCAACTATATTTGAACCACTCACAGACTGAAATAAGTAAGCCATATTAGTTACATTAGAGACATTCCATTCGGACAAATCCATATTAGAGACTAATCTTGCCACAGCAAACATGCCTTCCATTGAGATAACATTGCTTACGTCCCACTTATCGATTCCGGTAATAGTTGTTAGCTTCTCATCGTAATAGAACATGTTCATCACAGAAGTAACATTACTCATGTCAAGATTACTTACATCTATACTGTTTACATTAGGCAACTTAGCAAAAAGTGCATTAGAGTTTGAATTAGCTACAACCCCAGGGTCTACATAAACCGCAGTTATTTTAGCTGCATATGGCGCCCAATCTGCCTTCGGCAACATATTATTATTATTACCAGTATTCCCCGCTCCCAATACCCCAGCGTGAATAGTAAGCAATCCAGTATCATCAATATCCCAATCACAAGTACCAAAAGTACCACTCTCAGTTATAGTGGCTGACAGTGGTGCAATTGTATTAACTGGTGTGCTTTCAGCACTTGGTGCATTCTGCACGACGGCACTGTTTTCATTCAACATCCCTTGAAGATCAGACGAGTTCTCAACACCGACATCGTCTGCCTTAACCATCTGTGGTGCACATAACAGCAACAATACGCCACTGAGTGCGATAATCAGTCCCAGCACATATTGCCTGTTTTGCTCAGATATTCTTACTCCCATCATAATTATATCCGCCTTTTATAGATTGTTACTTATTTAACATATTGCAGTATATCAATATAATCATGGCATTTTTATCCAAATATTATAAAAGCATTTTACAATTATCGACATGTAGTAAACATATGATTGAGATAATACACACTTAAGCAAAATATGTGTATTATCTCTTTATTTTTGGCTTTTTTTAGCCTCAATTCAGATACAAAAATATCCCTGTCATACATAATGTATAACAAGGATAAATTTAAATACTATTGACCATCGTCCAATCAAGTGTTGTCGAATAAGTCCCCATTGGTGTCTGGAAACTGTGCAGGTTCATTAAGAAACCGTGATTACTGTCCCATGATAGATTCTTAACTCCGTTCGTGACCTTCCCGTCATAGATAGTTGTCGGAGTGGTACTGATAACTGAATCATTACCGGTATTGTCACGGAAAATGAACGAATCGTCCAGTGTATCGCCCGCATCATTAGCAAGCGGTGTTTCCATGCTTACTGCGATAGTTGTATTGAGCGTTGTAGCAGGATAAACATTATTATTCAATGTGATTGCCCAACTATCTTGTTCACGCGGTGTGACCCCCTGATTGGCAGATGCCGTTCCATATGATAAGTCTGGTACATCCATCGAAACATCCATGTATGGCTGCTGCTGCCAGACGTAGGTCGTGTTCTCTTCTCTAGGAATCGTATTTAATTCTGAACTAGTACGCAAAGCACCAACCGGTTCGTGATCTGAACCGCCATTATCATAATCGACCTCCTGCCACTTAGGACTAATACTGTAATATTTGTTCTCAGTAGTAGGATCGATTATTTCAGTGTTTTTTGCAGGCGGTGTAGGAAATGATGAACCAATATTGGTTCCACTACTATTAGTTCCTGAGATAACTTGGGTCTTCGGCCCTAACGAAAGCTTCCACAAGTTAGGATTATACGCGAACATTTGAAGCATTGATGTGACCTTACCTGTGTCCCAATTAGAAATATCCAGTTCAGCCAGATTGGTCATATAAGAAAACAAGTATGACATATTCGTAACTTTGCTAGTATTCCAACTAGACAAATATAATTTTTCCAGTGACGTATCCTGGTAAAAAGTATTATTTAATGATGTTAAATTAGGTGTCTCCCATGTAGAAACATCAAGGTTTTTAAGATTTGGATCAGCACTGAACATACTGTTAAATGAGGTTGCACTCTTCGGATTCCATTGGGACAGATCCAGCGATGTCAGATTAGGATTTCCAGAAAACGCTGAACCAAAATCCCTACACTTTGAAACATCCCAACTCAATACATTAAGATCAAGCTCTTCAAAATTAGGAATAGTTGATGTGCTGAAGACACCATTCATATTAGTAACATTTGAGGTATCAAAATCACCAATAATATTTTTGTTAGAAGACAGATAGAACATAGAACTCATATCAACTACCTTACTTGTATCGAAACTACTCAGATCTAATACTGGTACACCGCAGTTAGCGAACATGTTACCCATCTTCGTAACTTTGCTGGTGTTGAAGTTAGTAATACCTTTTATCTCGGTCAACTTAGGCGTGTAATGAAACATATAAGTCATATCTGTAACGTTAGAAGTATCCCAGCCTGACAGGTCCAGGTAATCAAGACCCAAACAATAATCAAAGACACCGTTCATATTCGTAATATTGGAAGTATCCCACCCCTCAATATCACGGATATTTTGATTCTTAGTATTCCCATAAAACAGCCATCGAATATCAGTAATCTTATGATAGTTCCATTGATCCAATCCTTTAACACTCGTTAAACCGTCACAGAAGTAAAAAAGCAAGGGTGCCTTTTCAACGTTAGAAACATCCCATGCGGATAAATCTAATGTAGTTAGATTCCGCATGTTTGAAAACATCGATCCAATATCAACAGCACTAGACATATCCCATTTTTCAATATCTGACATACTCGTCAACGGCAAATAATTAAAAATACTACTAAAGTCTTGTACCTTGCCTGTATCCCATTTATCTAGTCCAGATAATTCGACAAGTTTTGAATCTCCAAAGAACATATTATTCATATCAGTAACATTACTGGTATCAAAGCTAGAAACATCTAAGCTAACTAACTTAATATCGTTATAGAACATATTGTGCATATCCTGAACTTTGCTTGTGTCTAAATTATTCAAGCCAATAATATTAATCAAAGATACATTTTGATGCAGAGAATTATTAGCGTCGTTATAACTACAAGCAAACATATATGACATGTCAACAACATTGCTAGTATCCAGATTAGTTACATCAATTGTTTGAACGTTTTTCAAGCCAAAGAACAATCTACCAGAATTTTCATTTGCAACTACTCCGGGATCACAAACAACATTGGTAATATCGTCATTCATCCTACCGTCAGCAACCCAGTTACCGATTCCTTTGCCCAGAACTCCAGCATGAATCGTCAATAATCCTTCATCATCAATATCCCAATCACAAGTACCGAACGTACCACTATCAGTTATAGTGGCCACGAGTGGGGCAATTGTATTAACTGGTGCATTTTGCACAACAGAACTGTTTTCGTTCAACATTCCTTGCAGATCAGACGAGTTCATAACTTCTACATCGTCTGCCTTAACGACTTGTGGCGCACATAATAACAGCCAGATACCACTGAGTATAATAATGAATCTTAATGTGCAGTGTTTCTTTTGCTCAGTTGATTTCGCTCCTACCATGATTATTTCCACCTTTAAGTAATTTGATAATTTTTTAACAAGTGGAAGTATATCAATATAATCATGAGGGTTTAGTTCAGATTTTATAAAACTATTTTACAATTATCGATATCAAGTCAATAAGTGGTAGAGATAATACACAAATAGCCAAAATGTGTGTATTATCTGGTGTTTTTAAGCTATTTTCACTCCAAAAATGAGCACAAAAAAATACCCACCATACACGACGTATAGTAGGTATAAATCAACTATCCAACTGATCTTATAAACCAGCCATAAGTTGAGCTTTTTGTAGCTCCATAGTTCTAACACTTCTTGGCAAGAATCTTCTAATTTCGTCCTCATTGAAACCTACTTGGAGACGTTTGTCATCCATGATAATAGGACGTTTTAACAAACCAGGATTCTCTTGAACTAGTGTCAACAATTGGTCAATTGTTAAGTCGTCAAGATCAACATCGAGGTTTTGGAATGCTTTGGAACGAGTAGAAATAATTTCTTCAGTTCCGTTTTCTGTCATTTGTAATACTTGTTGAATTTCTTGTTTGTTTAAAGGTTCTGAATAAATATTTCTTTCTTTGTAAGGAATGTCATGTTCTTCGAGCCAAGCCTTTGCTTTACGGCATGAAGTGCAACTTGGAGATGTATAAATAGTTACCATTATAATCTCTCCTTTTCTTATGTATTATTCAATACTATTTGAACACATAAATATTTTACCTTAATCCGAAAATAAAATCTATACTTTTTTGTATAAAAAGTACGAATATCTGTTCTACAAATCGTATATTGTGAAAAATAGCACCTTTAATATCAATGTTTGTGTAACGAGTTCACAATTTATATAACTATAAAATTATTTATAGTATTAGTTATAATTTATGGATATATACTAAAAACTTATACAATCAACATTCTTACTAAACATTGATTTCGAGCTCTGCGAACGCACTCACTACCGGAATATTTCCAGCATATTTTTGTGATTGTTCTAACATAGTCTGTGAATCGACTGTCTGTGGCAGGTGGCTGATGAGCAATCTCTTAACACCAGCATCCTTCGCTAAGGTACCAGATTCTTGAGTATTCATGTGCCACTTTCTGCCTGTGACATCTTCTGGGAAGTTTGTATCTGTGATCAATAGATCAGCACCCTTAGCGAAGTCTACCAGACCGTCGAAGTAAGTTGTATCAGCGGTGTAGACAATTGTTTTGTCACCCTTCGTGATCCTCATTGCGTAAGCTGGAACTGGGTGGATCGTACGCATGAACTCGAACTTGAATGGTCCAATCTCAGTCGGCTCATAATCATTATAAGCAATCCCCTTACTTGCACCTTCACTCGTTAATTGAGCAAAGTTGACAAAGTCTTGGGTGTGACCGTAAATTGGAAGTGGTTCAGGTTTCTTCGCTGCGAGCCAATTATACTGCAGAACTCCAACATCAGCGGTATGATCATGGTGAT
This sequence comes from Companilactobacillus nodensis DSM 19682 = JCM 14932 = NBRC 107160, assembly GCF_000615905.1. GTDB lineage: Bacteria > Bacillota > Bacilli > Lactobacillales > Lactobacillaceae > Companilactobacillus > Companilactobacillus nodensis. The sequence continues at coordinate 194,253 of NZ_BAMN01000001.1, read as the reverse complement.
AGTGCGATAGGACAACAGCGTTCAGATCTGTTGGGGAGATGAAGTTCGATAATTCATTAAGAACTCCACTACCGCAATCGATCAAGAGATTGAAGTCATCGTCGCGCAACAAGTAACCTGACGTTCCGATACCCTTGTAAGGATATCCTCCATAATAACCTAATACTGTAAGTAACATAGAAAGCCTCCAAAAATTTTTGATTGAAAGGATTTCAAAATCATGAACATAACATTAAAGCTAGGTACATATTCATTTTTAAAACATCAACAAAATTCTGCTGATACTTTATTAAAACCCTTATTTGATGATAAAACAGACCATCTTTTAATAAAAGAATTAACCAGAAATGGGCAATACCGCAAGCTGACTGGATTCATCGATTCCAATGACGAGGTGTATTTATTGACATATCTCAAATTCAATGTAGACCAATCAGCATTATTTCAAAGCAAATTCATTGATACCGACAAAATTAACTATAACTCAGCAATATACCAACTTCGTGAAGATTTGCAAAGTTATCTAATTATCAGCACCTTCGATAATCAAACTCACATGGAAGATGGTCGTAAATATATCCAAAATAAGATCGATAATGGTATTCGTTCTGACTCAAAAGTACCATTCGGATTCTTCACCAAAGAATATCAAGTCATTAGTTAATTCTACGCTTAACACTTCGCCATGAAATCAAATATGTGATAATGCCAATTATTCCGTATAAAATGACATAACCAGCAAATATCCACATGAATTCATATTTCAGCGAATTCCAACCATTATCGGCTAGTAAGATCAGAGCATATGACTGCATGAGTGCAAAGACTAGCGGGATTATAAAGGTCAAGGCATTCTCACTGCGAACGATACCGCGGATTTCTTGGTTGCTGACACCAATTTTTTTGAGTGTCTTCAATTGCCGCCATTCATGATCATCTCGCAATAGTATTCGCAGTGTCAAGACACTACCCAGAGCAATTAGGAGCGCTATGCTGAAGATAGCAATCATGAAGATGAAGAAGCCAACGATTTGATTCAAGTGCCGCTTAGCACTCTCCTGTCTGACGAAACCTGATTGAATGTAATTATTAGGAGACTGATCCATTGAGCTGTATTTTTTGATGGTGAATTCCGAATCATTTAGATTAGACTTGGCATTAACACTGATCATATACGCATTCCTCAGCCTATCAAGCTTTTTTACCTGCTTCTTGGATAGTTTATCGCCATGTTTAAAATACCAGCCATAGAACGTGTCAGTCGCTTTGGTGGATAGCTTATGATAATAAGCATCTGGTACGATCATTAACGAACCAGCATACATCCCTCCACCGTAAGGAAATGACGAACCGTTTTTTCTAGTGACAATTTTTTTGGCATTTTTAACATGCCATTCGACTTTTTCTTCTGAGAATCCAAAAGTTTCGTTATTTCCAAAACCGATTCGCATGAATTGATGAGGATTGATGTAGGGATTATTCTGTCTGATTTTGTCAGGTAATTTCATATACTCGGAATAAGACATGAATGAAGCTGGTCGTTGAACTAAGATATGTCCTGATGTATCAAGGGTTGAAACCAGCGTTATTTTGATATTCGAATGGTATTCTTTCTTGACCTGCGTCTTACTATCATTGATGATATTTCTCACATCATCAGCAGTATCACTATTAGCGGTCAAGGCAAAAGGATATTCAGCGTGATAATTATCATAGATCAATTGATACCCGAAATAACAAACTGTCAGCAACATCAACGCTAAAGTTGATAATTCAGTCACAAACCACAAAACAGACGTGTTGTGTTTCATCCGATTCTTCAAATATTTGAAACTGAACATATTCAAGCCAGAATATGATATTCGTTTGATTTTTTGTAGAACCGTTAACAAAACCGGCAAGAAACCAAAGTAGATCAAATACGTCCCGAAGAAAAAAGCAAAGAAAATATAGATGATCTGCATGATAATCCGGTCACCATAACTTTGATAACCAAAGTTTTCAAAATTAGCAAACATACTGATGGTCACTGCAATCGCTGTGGTAAAGAGCAAGATTCCTAACGTTCCAGCTGGTATTCGCATCCAAAAGTTGACCTTGCGTGCCTTGGACTTTTTAGTTCTGACTATGCGATAAGTCCTAAAGGCATTCATGATGCTAAAAACTAGAATGGCGTAGCGGCAATTTGCAGCAGCGTCGTCAGACTCACCAGTCTGAGGTACATCGTAAAATTGGATCTGACGTGCATTAGATACAACAATAACATTCCGAAAAACTTCTGAAATATCAGAGCTTCGATTATTCCTAATACCCAAGCGATAACTTGAATGATAAATGTCTGCAGGAAACCAATTACGATAATCGTAAATTTGGACATGCCTAGTTTTTGGAAAGTTAAGAATTCGTGTTGCTGCTGTTTGATGAAGAAACCACCGACATACGCCATGTAAACGAAGGCTGAGATGGCGAAGACAACACTAAGTGTAAAGACGATCGGCATCAGCGAAGTGCGCCACATACTGACGTCATGCTTCATGATCTTGTTGTTGGTCAATGAGAGCAAGATACTAAACAATCCAATGGCGAAGCTACATGCCAAAATATAAATCAAGTAACTGTCTCGCATATTTGTGAGGCTTTTTTTAATTATCTTGAGATACATTGAAATAACTTCCGCCTCCAATCGTTCGTTGCATGTTGATGATCTGCTCGAAGAAGTCCTCACGTTTGCCTGAATTGACTATCTCAGAGAAGATCGTGCCATCTTTGATGAAGATTACCCGACTGCAATAACTCGCCGTGAAAGCGTCGTGTGTGGCCATCAGAATAGTTGCCCGCTCACGCTGATTGATGACTTGCATATAATTAAGCAGAATCGTCGCTGACTTAGAATCCAAACTACCGGTCGGTTCATCAGCGAAGAGAATCTCCGGATTATTGATCAAGCTCTGGCAGCTGAAACTAGCTGGCGTTGCCCTAATGAGAGGTCATCCACATTACGATTGCTGAGCTTCTCGATATTCAACAAGTAATTCAAATGTTTAACTCGCGACTCGATGAATTTTTTGTTCGCATGATTGAGTGCTAATGGCAAAATAATATTTTCTTTGACATTCAATGAATCAAGCAGCTCGAAGCTCTGATAGATGAAGCCCATCTTATTGCGACGGTACTTGGCTAGTTCACGATCATGTAATTGTGTCATGTCGATGTCGTCAATGATGACTTGGCCGTGATCTGGACGTTCATTAGTCGAGATCATATTGAGCAAGGTCGACTTCCCCGCGCCACTAGGCCCCATAATGCCGAGGAACTCACCCTTGTTGACTTCAAGACTGATATCCTTGATGGCATGGACCGCATTTAGACGTTTGCCATAATCCTTGGCGATGTTTTTTACGATAATTTGCACGTTAATTTCTCCAATAATTAAGATAATATTGTTATTATAGTAGATAGTGTCTTCATTTTAGCACGAGGGGGTTTCACAATGGCCAAAATTATGATTGTTGAAGACGATCAATCGATTGCTAAGCTGATCAGTGAGAATCTTGAGAAGTGGCAGATCGACACACACATCATTGAAGACTTCAATCAAGTAATGGAAGAATTCAATGATTACAAGCCGGACTTAGTATTGCTGGATATCAACTTGCCAGTTTACGACGGCTACTATTGGAATCAAGAGATCCGTAAGGTTTCCAAAACACCGATAATAATTATTTCGTCTAGAAATTCTAACATGGACCAAATCATGGCAATGAATATGGGTGCCGACGACTTCGTTGAGAAACCATTCTCTGTCGATATTTTGGTTGCCAAAATCAATGCCTTATTACGTCGTACTTATGACTTCACCAAGAACACAAGCGATATCATCGAACACAATGGCTTGAAGCTGAATCTATCCAGCGGAACTGTTGAGATTGGCGCTGATAAGATTGACTTATCGAAGAATGAATATAAGTTATTGCAGAGATTGCTGCGGGATCAAGGCAAAATCGTCACACGTGAACAATTATTGAACTTCATGTGGGATGACGAACGTTTCGTCGATGACAATACATTGACTGTTAACATCAACCGTCTGCGTGGTAAGATCGAAAAATTTGGCTTGAAGAATTATATCGTAACTAAAGTGGGACAAGGATACATCATCCTTAAGCGAGGCTAATATGACTTTTTTTTAAATATCTGCGCGATCATCTATTGTCACTACTGTCGATCTTGATAAGTGTGACCTTTATTGAAGCAATCTTATTCTTAGATCCACACGTTAAATTTCAAACTGGAACGCTGATTTATTCATGGTTGATTGCGGTTCTGTTTGCCTTTTTAGGCCTGATATTTGCCTACCTACGCAAGAAGAGTTGGTATGAAACATTAAATAATTATCAAGAAGACCTATCAAAGGAATTACACGGTGCTTCCAACAATGAACAACGATTCATCCAAGACAAGATCAATAATATTGCTTTGGAATATCGTAATGAATTGACTGAATTGTACCAGAATCAAAATGACCAACAAGAATATACTGAGTCTTGGGTCCACGATATCAAAGTACCCTTGGCAGCTTTGAAGCTGTCGCAAGATAGCGACTTAGATAAGGACTTGATCGACGAGGAAATCGACCAGATAGATTACTTAGTTGACCAAGCACTATACTTTGCCAGATTGAATAACTTCTCCAACGATTACTTGATTCAGGAACAAGATCTGAACAACATCGTCAAGTCTTCAATCAGATCAAATAAACGCATGTTTATTTCTAAGCGCATTGGGATCAGCCTAGATGTGACTGATGACAAAGTTCTGACTGATGAGAAATGGCTGAGCTTCATTCTCAATCAAATCATTACTAATAGTTTGAAGTACACCGACCAAGGTGGCAAAATCGAAATTTTCACAACTAATTACCACAATAATGTCGAATTGCATATTAAAGATAATGGTATCGGAATCGAAGATAAGGATATTAGCCGTATCTTCAACAAAGGATTCACCGGTGATAATGGCCGCAAATCTGGTAGTAAATCAACCGGGATCGGATTGTATCTGGTTAAAAAGATGGTTGATAAGCTTGGACATAAGATTGAAGTTAAATCTGAAGTTGGTGTTGGTACTGAAATCGTTATTACCTTTTTGGATTTGCCTTATTATCAGCAGTAAAAAAAATACTAACACATCAGATAGATATGTTAGTATTTTTTATTGTCTTAAATGACCGATTAAAAGTCTTTTAAAAAACTTTTAAAGATATTAAACTATGAATAACTAAAAGGAGGCATTACAAAATGAAAATTTTAGACGTTCCAACAAGCAATATTAGTGAACTAAAAAGATCTCCTAAGTCTGTATTTGAAAAAGCACATGCTGAGAAAACTGGACTATATGTATTCAGTCGTGATACACCTGCCGGAGTCGTAATCTCCGTTGATGATTACGAAAATTTAGTAAAAGAAAATAACCAACTACAAGAAAAGGTTTTTGAACTGGAAGCTGCGAAGAGACTAAAAGAACCACATAAAATACTTTCCGACTACGAAGTACGTGGAGAAATTGCCAACAATAAGCCAAGTCTTGATCCCAATGATGGGTGGGAATAGTTCTTGAAAAATAATGTCTATTCCATAGAATTCATTGATAAAGCTCAAATTGAATATAATAATCTAGACGGCTCACAAAAAGTTTTTGTAGACAAAGGCTTGGAAAGAATTAAAATTCTTGGTACGTCTGCTGGGCAATCTCTCAGTGGAGAATTAAATAAATGTCGTAAATTAAAAAATAAGCCCTTAGGGCTACGCATAATATTTACTCAAACTAATCAAAAAATCAGAATAATAAAAATTATTGCAATCGGACAAAGAGAAGATAAAAAGGTTTACAAATAGGCAACAAAAAGGTATCTGAATATGGAATAAACGAAAAAAGAAACATGATAATCAACGATTAAGTTGGTTGTCATGCTTCTTTTTTGTGTTTCTGAAACGAGTTCCGGAAAACAACTTCATCCGCTTACTACGAATAACAAATGCACCAGCTACGCTTGCACCTTCGTTATCCTAGGTAATGCTCGGAAGTTCCCGTTTTCCTCCACTCTCTACTTCAAAGTCATAGCATTCAAGGCCACAATCACAGTAGAAAACGACATGATCACAGCGCCAACAGCTGGACTCAATACGAATCCTACTCCGGCTAGAACTCCGGCTGCTAGAGGAATTGCTAGAATATTGTATCCAGCTCCCCACCAGAGATTTTCAACTGTCTTACGATATGTCTTAGCAGATAGATTCAAGAACTTAGTAATGTCACTTGGATCTGAGTTGTAGAGAATCACGTCGGCTGAATCGATGGCAACGTCAGTACCAGCACCAATAGCGACACCAATCGTTGCACTGGCCAGACTTGGTGCATCGTTGATACCGTCACCGACCATCATGACGTGATGTCCTTCTAATTCAAGACTCTTGATAACTTTGTGCTTGTCTTCAGGAAGTAATTCGGCTTTGAATTCATCAATTCCAAGTTGCTTTGCGAATGATGCGGCAGCTTCTTTGTTATCACCTGTCAACATGATAGGTGTGATGTTCTTAGCTTTTAGATCTTTGATAAATTGAACGGAGTTGACTTTGACTTTATCACCTAAAGCTACGAATCCAACAACTTTGTCGTCAGCAATCAAGTAACTGATTGTGTTACCTTTGTCCAAATATTGTTGAGCCGCGGCCTTGTCAAAGTCCATTTCATGAGCTTGTAAATATTTCATATTGATCAATAAATATTTGTGTGAATCTTTAGTTGCACTCATACCATATCCCTTGATAGCTTGGATATTATCGAGTTGAGCAGCTTGAACTTTTTGTTCTTTAGCATATTCAACCACACTATTAGCAATTGGGTGACTTGAACCACTTTCGATACCGGCAATTAATGATAGCAGTTGGTCATCGTCCATGTCGCCGGATGCTTTCAAACCATTAACGGTGAACTTACCTTCCGTCAAAGTACCAGTCTTGTCCATGGCAACATAATCGATCTTACGACTATTTTCAATTGCTTGATTATCACGAATAATTAGACCGTTAGTTGCGGCGATTGAAGTACTACGTGCCATAACTAGTGGAATTGCCAAACCTAAAGCGTGAGGACATGCGATTACCAAAACAGTAACCAAACGCATCAAAGCAAGACTCATATTACCAAATACTAACCAATATAAGAATGCCATTAATCCAACAGTAACGGCAGCGTAGAATAACCAGCCCGAAACTCTATCAGCTAACATTTGTGTCTTTGACTTGTTAGTCTGTGCATCTGAGACTAACTTACTGATCTGTGACAAATAACCTTCACTTGAAGTCTTTGTAACTTGAATTCTGATAGTACCTTCACCGTTGATAGATCCACCGACAACTTTGTCACCAATAGATTTCTTAACAGCTTTAGATTCACCAGTAATCAATGATTCGTTGACGTAACTTTCTCCGCTGATAATTGCTGCATCAAGCGGAATAGATTCACCGGCACGAACTTCAACCACATCTCCGGCTTTTACCATAGAAATATCGTGATCCATTGTTTCACTACCGTGAACCATATGAACCTGATTAGGTACTAGTGAAGCAATCTTTTGTAGAGCATTACCTGCACTCATAGTCGACTTCATTTCGATCCAGTGACCTAACAACATAATATCGATCAGTGATGCTAGTTCCCAGAAGAAATCCATAATATTAGTAGAACTATGTAGTATGTTTGTCATTACAAATGAGTACATGCTATAAATATATGCAACACTGATACCCATTGTGATCAAGGTCATCATGGCTGGCTTCTTTGCCTTAAGTTCACCTCTGGCACCAGTCAGAAATGGCTTACCACCATAGAAATACAAGATTGAACTAAGAATCATAATAATCCAACTTGAACCAGGGAAGGTAACTTGGAATGGCAGGTTCAATCCCATGAATGGCGATAAAATAAATACTGGAATAGAAAGTATCAACGAAACCCAGAATTTCTGACGAAGATCGCCCATATCCATCATCATGCCACCGTGATTCATCATCATATGGCCACTGCTCATGCCCATATCATCCATGTTGCCATGATCCATTCCTTTCATATCGTGCATATCCATCTTTTCACTCTTCATATCTTTCATCATGCCGTTGCCTCCAAACAATCACACTTAACGGTTTCAGGTGCGGTTTTCTCTTTTTCTTGTAACAAACTAATTAAATCTCTAATATCGCCCTTTGATATATCCGAATTTTGAATCAAATCTCCGATAGCCTTCCCCTTTTTCATACAACAAAGGTTATCAAACATATTATTAACACTTTGATGAATTGCGTCACTTTCTGTGACTTGGGGATGATAGACATATGGTCTCTTAGATTCATCAGCCTTTAAGAAATTCTTTTTCTGAAGCCGGATAATCAGTGTTTTGATGGTAGCTTGTTTCCACTCAGTCTTCCGTTCCAGAACTTCAATGACTTGTTTACTAGTTGCTTCTCCGAGTGTCCAAATAATTCTCATCACTTGCCATTCGGCTTTTGTCATATTCTCGATTTCTTTCATAATAGTTATTTCCTTCTCGTTTACATTTGTAATCTTTATTACAAAACATAGTTTACAACTGTAATCGAAAATTGTAAAGAAAAAAGACATAATCAAATTTATTTTTGAATATGTCTTTACTAAAGCCTATTTATAGCCATTTGCACGATTTGAAGTTGTGATATTCTGATTCACATTCTTTGTAGCTTTCTTCAAAGCCTTATGAATATCTCCACCGTTATATGATTCTTCCATCGCTACTTCTTCTAATTGACGAGTAACTTGCATCCCTTCAAGCAGGATACCTGAGTTTACGTAATTAGGTTTTGCATCTGCTAGTTGTTGACCAGGAACCTTAGCTTCTGGATTCTTAGCGTAAAGATCTTTTAAAATCTTTTCTTTTTGTGAATCCTTGTTGAGTGCTAGATAACCTGTTGATTTTTGCCATTGAGCTTGAACTGCTGGACTCAAAGCATACTTAGCAAATTCATAGGCACCTTGTTGAACTGCTTTTGGTTTGTCGTTTGAGATCCATAATGCTGCCCCACCAATTGATACACCGTTGGCTTTTTGGCCGTCTGGATGTGGGAAGTATGTAATTCCAAGTTGATCTTTGTTGTTGGCTGTTAGTTCACCGATACTTGCTGAAGATTGGATAAAGATACCAACCTTACCAGCTAAGAATCCGGCAGTTTGGTTAGCACCAGCACTGGCACCAGAACCGTAATTGATGAAGTCGCCTGACTTGATATTTTTGTGGATCCATTCAAGGAACTTAACAGTTGAAGGATTGTCCATATCAATACCAGTTGGAATACCGGTGTGACCATTGTTGTTGTTTGCTAAAGCTGTACCAGCATTAGTTGTAGCTTGTTCCAGTAACCAACCATAAATTTGAACCGTCATACCCTTAGTCTTGTGACCTGAACGTTCATATAATTGTTGAGCTACACGAGTAATATCTGAGTACGTTGGCGAAACAGGTGGTGGTGTAATCTTATACTTCTTCAATAATGAAGCATTGTAGTATAGAACTGGTTGTGATGTATTGAATGGCATTGCTTGTTGCTTACCACCATTTGAATAGAATGATCTAGCGGCTGGAGCAATTTTTTCAATATCAAAACTTGGATCTTTGTCAATAAAATTTTGAACTGGTGTTGTGTACTTACTGTGGATCATTTGAGCTGTCGCAATATCAAAAGCTTGGAAAACAGCTGGTGATGTACTTGTACCATGTGTTTGAAGGATCTTTTGGATGGCTTCATCGTATGAACCTTGATACTTTGGTACAACTTCATATTTTGATTGTGACTTATTGAAGCCATTAACTACTTCTTCAAGCGCATCTTCAGATGCTCCACCTAATTCATGCCAGAAAACAACTTGTGTTCTATCTGATGAGCTAGATGATTTAACAGGTTTGTTAGTTGTAAAAATACCAACAAACACTGCAGCAATAATTAAGGTTAATGAAATCAGTGAGTTCTTTAGTCGTTTATTCATTTTACTTAACGGCTCCTTCATTCATACCAGATTTGAAGTAATGTTGGCCAATGAACAATACAAGGATTGTTGGAATAACAATAATTGCTGCACTGGCTTGGATCATACCCCAGTCATTAAATGTTTCTTCAGATTGCAATTGACGCAAACCATTTTGAATCAGTCGTGAATTATTACTAAAAGTAGTAAGCATTGGCCATAAATATTGATTCCAAGCACCTAAGAAACTATATGCTCCCAAAGTGATCAAACTTACTTTGTTATATGGCAAAACAATGTTCCAGTAGAATTGGAAATGATTCAATCCCTCAATATCGGCCGCTTCCTTAAGCTCACTTGGTGTTTGCATGAATGCTTGACGCAACATAAATGTACCAAAGGCTGAAGTTAAAAATGGAATCAATAATACTGAATAATGATCTAACATACCTAAGTTCTTCACCGTTGTGAAGTTAGGAATAATCTCTGCTTCAAACGGAAGCATCATTGTGATCAAGAATAAAACGAAGATAGCATTACGATACTTGAACTTTAAGAATACAAAGGCATAAGCACTCATTGAACAGAATACTAATTGTGCTGCCATTGTTAGAACAGAAACTACTAAACTGTTTCCTAAGTAACGCAAAATCGGTGTCTTTGTAAAAGCTGATACGTAGTTGTTAAGAGATAAGTCAGTGCTTAAGAAATTGCCCTTAGCAATTTCCATAGTTGGTAGAAAACTTGTCCAAATACCAATAAAGAATGGAGCCAAGATTACAAATGCCAGTAGCAAAAGTAATGTATAGCTAACAATCTTATTCAAACGGCTTGGTTTGTTTGTACTAATCATTAATAGTTCACCCGTTTTTCTAAGAATTTGAATTGTAAGAATGTGAAGAAGGCAATAATAACTGTTAAGATAATTGCTTCTGAACTGGCTTGTGCATAATTACCACTGTAAAAGGCATCCTTGTAGATTCTATAAACTAACATGTTAGTTGAGTTTGTAGGACCACCCTTAGTAATCAAATCGATCAAACCAAAACTCTTGAATCCTTCGATCAAAGTAATTGTTGAAACGAAGAAAAGTGTTGGTGAGATCATTGGTACAGTGATCTTGAAGAATTGACGACGTTCTGATGCACCCTCAATACTTGCTGCTTCGTACAAAGTAGTTGGTACTGCTGAGATAGCACCTAATAAGATCAAGAAAGTGAATCCTAAGTTCATCCAAACAGTTGTGATAATAACGGCCCACATTGCCATCGTTGGATCTGTTAACCAATTGATAACTGGTAGACCTAACAGGTTACTTAGCAATGCAAAGAATCCAGTTGATGGATTGAAAATGAATAGCCAGAAAATTGCGGCAACAGAAACTGAAACACCCATCGTTACTGAGTAAAGGGTTCTGAAAATACCAATACCTGGTAGTCGCTTACTTGCCAAATTAGCTAATAATAACCCAATTCCAACGGTTAAAACTGTTACTGCGAACACATAGACTAACGTTGAACCTAAACTAGCAATGTATTCTGGCGAACCTAATAAATCGGTATAGTTACCCAGTCCGTTGAAGACAGTTGTTTTACCTAAAGTATTTGTTAAAAACATACTGATATAAAGTGTTCTGAGCATTGGGTAAAATACAAAAACACTCAAGATTAAAAGTGACGGGCCTAAAAATAGTGCTGCGTAGTATTTGTCTTTTGCATTTAATGAGAAAGTACGATGTTTAGTCTTTGCCTCTGTCTTAGATCCAACCACCGTAGGAGTTGTTGATTTAAGCATTGACCAAATCCCCCATTTCCATCGGGATACGTTTGTTCAATGAATCGAACAAGAAGATGTTGTTACTTGAACTGATTTTAATTTTTTCAAAGGCTGCATATACTGCCTTACCCGGTAAGAGAACTCTGATATCATGACCACTGTTTGTTGTTGCATAAACAATAGTTTCGTCTCCTAGGAACTCTGTACTCTTAACAGTTGCATTAGCAAATAATTCATCTGCATGTTCAATTGATAATTCACCAGGGCGAATACCGATCTTAGTAGCCTTGTCAGTGATTTTTTGTTCCATACGGATTTCAAAATCACCATCAACATTCAATGTATAATCATCAATCTTTTGGGCGGGCATAACATTAATAAGCGGTGTACCAAAGAAATTAGCCACAAACGCATTAGCTGGTTGTTGATAAATTTCTGTTGGCGTACCAATTTGTTGAACCTCATGATCGTTTAATACCATGATATGATCAGCCATTGTCATTGCTTCAACTTGATCATGAGTAACATAGATCAAAGTAATACCAAGCTTTCTTTGTAGTTGGTAAATTTCTTGGCGCATCTTAACACGCAATTGTGCGTCCAAGTTTGATAAAGGTTCATCCATCAAACAAATCTTAGCGTCACTAGCAACTGCACGAGCAAGAGCCACACGTTGGCGTTGACCACCAGACAATTCACGTGGTTTGCGATCCTTGAACTCACTCAAACTAACCATATCCAAGGCATCATTAACACGTTGATGCACCTCGGCTTGATCGAGCTTTCTAGCCTTCAAACCAAAGGCAACGTTGTCCCAAACGTTCAAGAATGGGAACAGTGCGTAACTTTGGAAAACCATTGTTAACTTACGATCCTTAGGTTGTAAGTCATTCACAACTTGACCATCAATACTGATCTCACCGTCAGAAATTTCTGTTAATCCCGCAATCATGCGCAACAACGTACTCTTACCGCATCCAGAAGGTCCAACGATAACAAAGAACTCCCCTGTTTCGATTTCAGCAGATACGTTATTCAAAATAACGTTGTTTGCGCCGTAATTTTTTGATACTTGATTCAAAATTGTAGACATCTTATTCACCCCATATAAATTTCGGTACATTTAGTATGTGGTAAGGATGTATATTTCTTTCTTATTTATTGTAAAGTTTGTGTAAATTTTCAGAGATTATTTATAAGAAAATTGATTTTGATAAATAAATAGTATAAAAAAATCCTCAACCAATAAATATTTCTATTGGTTGAGGACATTTATTTTTATATATTAAAATGCTCGAACGTTACCGACTTTTAACACGCTCTAAACGCGCTCTATCTAATAGGACATGCTCCACTTTCACAATCAGATTGATCAACAAGTTCAATATCTTTCTTATCATGATTATCGTTCATCTCAGCAAATTTCTTAGCAACATTACCGCTGATCATGGATTCACGTTCCTTGTAGACTTTTTTATTGATTGGTTCTTTAGGAGCCTGTTTGAATTCACCACCACTATATGGTAGCAATGAAGTTGACTTAGTGATGTTTCTGTATTGATACATCAATGGGGCAATTTCATCGGATTCCTCTGGTTGGAATGTAACAGTACAACTTACAGCATTGTCTGACCAGTAAGTTTGTAGGAATGCTTGTGTAGCAAACTGCTCAGCAATTGAAACATTACCAGCAGATGCGAAGTTAGGATTGTCGGCATTGACAGCCTTAACTGGGAATTCGACACACATTGTATGTTTAGTATAAACATCAGGCTCGATCTTGTAACCACATGCCTTCAATGCTGGAAGCAATGGATCACTGTCTTGGAATCTGATTCTTTGAATCAAGTAACCGGCATAGTGGAAGTGCATTCCTTCTGATACACCGGCAAGTTTGGCAACTGTACCTGATGGCTTAACAGTTGTGTGTTTGATTGAAGTATTACAATTCAATTCATTTGAATAATCTTCATCAGCTTTGACAACTGAGTGGTACAAGTCATCAAATCTCTTAACGATTCTCTTATCATAAATAGGCTTCTTGATGGCAACACCATCTTGATCCTTAGTATCTTCAAATCCCGTAACAACACGATTACCGAACGTATTTAAGATCCAATCTTGAATACCTGACATTGAGACACCGATACGACGATTCTTTTGGATAGCTTTACGAGAAACTTCCCAATCATAACTGCTGAATGTAACACGCTTTGTATATCTAGCAGCTAAATCAAAAGCTTCTTCAAGTTCCCAGCCTTGCTTTTCGGCAATAACTGGGAAGACTTCGAACAAGTTACATGGTTCACCATTGCTTAATGAAATTTCACCACAAGGATTAGTTCCCTCAACAGCGTCATCAATTCCTGGTTGGTAACCATCAGCGATACGGCCATAATTACGTGATAACTCGAGATTAACAATGCCGGGTTCACCGTTATGAACGATAGAATCAGCAATCGGTTGATACTTATTAAACTTAGAATCAACAGCAACACTGTTATTTGATGCCCAACGGTGATGGTATAGCTTCTCTTGATCTTGTTTCATAGTAATGAAGTCATTATCAGTGGCACCACCAAGTGCCAATTCAGCTGAACGACGAACATTACCAGCAACAACAGTCTTACCGATCAAGTTACCCATATCGGTACAGTCAACTGAGGTCAATTGCTTGCCAACGGCATTATCCAAAACTTCATTGATGTCGAAGAACATTTCGATCAATGGTACAGGACCTGAAGCGGTACCGCCGAAGCCCTTGATCTTGGCACCCTTAGGACGAATATCTGTGATATCCAAAACAACATCATTAACATCTTCCGCATTAGTAGCAGAGAAGTGAGCATCGATCATATTAGCATTGGCAACCACCCAGCCTTCACGAGTATCTGGAAGCTTGTAGAAACGAACGTCAGCGATGTCGTGATCCTTTAAGTAGTCTTCACGATCAATTGCACCTGCTTCGATCGAATCCTTGTAAGAAGCGCTAGATTTGCTGATAAGTACAGTTAGATTAACCTTCTTATCAACAACAGGCATTTGCTTCATATTGTCAGGAACAACGGAGAAACCAACGCCGCCACCCTTCATCAATTGATCAAACATGAATGAAAATGGCATTGATACAGCGACTTGGTCTTCATTAAGATAACTAGGAAGAATATGACTATCACCGTACTTTTGTGGTCTGATAGCAATAAACCAACAGTTGTTCAAAGCATCCCCGTTACGGTCTTGATATTCAGTACCAGAGATCCAGAGGTTTCTACCTGATGGAGTTGCTGCTAATCCGTAGACCAATTTATATAATTCTTTAGCCTCACTAACCAAGCTTTGATATTGTTCTTCAGTCAATGATTCATCTTTCAAACGAGGATCAAGATTAATGTTACCTTCGATTACACGTTTAACAGTTTCTGACCAGTTCTCAGTACGTCCTAATTCTGGGATCCAACGTGCATAAGTACGCTTGTAAGTAACCCAGCCTAATTCTCCCCAATGTGGTTTAACTGTTGCTTTTACTTCATCAATAAATTCATCGTCTAATTTGATTTTTCTTAATAAGTTCATCATTATGTATCACTCCAATTAATTCGTTACAACACTATATATGGTATCTCATTGGTGATTATATAACAAGATGTGGTGTTTGTTAATCAAATTGATGAACCTGATTTTCATCGTCATAATCGCCGCTATTCTCGGCATCCATGAGTTGGTTTTTGTATAAAATTTTTTTTAGGAATTAAATTTTGATTCAACTTAATTCAAGTGTCATTTTGAAATCCGCAACTTCCATTCTAATATGCTTATCGCATGATAAGCAATGATAAATTTAATTAGACCTTTTTGGTAAATTTCAAGTATTTTTAATTATTTTCTTTTCTGTTATAGGACCAAAAAAGCCACAAACTTTTGCATTTGTGGCTCATAATATTCAACTATATTGACCTAAACTGGTGCTGCATCGCTTACACAAACATATTCATCAGTTGCTACTCTGAAGTAACTAACTCCAGCGAGATTTACCTCTCTGTCAGTATGCCAATATGATCCGGGTGCCAAAGCACGTCCAGTAATTCTGGCTCCATCTCTAGTGTAGATTGGTGCCGGAGTTGTGGAGCTAGTAACTCGGACAGTGCCGTCAAAAGGTGTATATGGATAATCAGCGGGTTGTCCAGTGATATATTCATTAGTGGCTACTTCAAAGTAATATTTACCGCTGATGGAAATAGTCTTTCCTAGACGCCATGAGGTACCCACTGCTAAGTATCTACCCGTAAACACGCCTCGACTATCATAGATTCGTTCCGACGATCCATATATCGTCATACATTTGACGCCCGATTCAGGGTTAGAACTCTCCCAAGTATCGGCGTTTGCCGTGACTGTACCCAACGAACTGACACCCATTAATAGTGCTGGTGAAATTGCAATTAATCCCATTGTTAAATTTTTAAGAAGATTTTTTTTCATATTATTATTGCCTCGAGATTATTATTTGACTCGACGCTAAGATAGCACCATAAAAATCGGGATACAAATAAATAGAAACGAATTAAATAGACGAAAAGTACAAAACGTAAATACCAAATTACCTGACAGTTATGAAACGTATATCAAATATCAGGTATATTATGCTAATATTACTATGGTGGTTTATTAGAGAATTTATAAATAACTAAGGAAACACAAGAGCAGTCTAAAACCCTAGGCTGCTTTTATTCGTTCGAGGGGGAAAATCATTACTAAAATTCAAAGTATTATAAATAAAATCATTTTAGTTTGTATTGCAATTTTTACAAGTGTTGTCTTCTTGTTAATGCTGTCATTTTATTATCACAACTTTTTATTCCAGAATACGGTTGGAAGTATTTCAATCATCATTCTATTTGTTTTGATCATATTATTGGCCGGATATATATTAATGAAAATCCGAACTGATAGTAAAAAGACTAATAACATCGTTCTAATTTCAATGTTATTAGTTTTTGGAATCGTCGCATTGACCTGGGTACTCAACGTACCTAATACTCAATGGAGTGACTTCGGTAACTTCTGGAGTCGCGCACCCGGATACTTCAAGGGTGACAAGTTGTATTATTCTGACCAAGATTACTTTGTCAATTATGCTTATCAAACAGGATTCATGGTCTATATTCTTGGACTAGTTAAATTTTTTGGATATAAGATCTTTGTAGTTCAATTTTTGAATGTAGTCTATCAAGTTCTAACTTTATTGATAACTTATCTTTTAGCAAATAAGATTTTTAATAATATCAAGATTGCTCGTCTTGCGGTTCTGTTATTAATGGTTGATCTAGATTGGTTTGCCTTGAACAGTCAAGCAAGTAACCAATACTTAGGTTCATTACTATACTTGGTAACCTTCTATCTATTATTCCAAGATAAACTTTGGAGCTATATCTTGGCCGGTGTAACATTGACTGCTGGTTGTCTGATCAGGCCTATTGGTCCGGTCATGATTGCCGGTATAATCGTATTCACACTGATCTATGTTTTGATGAAACATAAGGATTACAAAACCAGTTTAAAATTCTTGCTGACTTTGGCGATCTATTTTGTTCTTTTCAGTCTAGCTGGTGTAGGTATCAAGGCATCCGGAATCAATGAATATGGTCTAAGTAACAACGATCCACAGTGGAAGTTCTTAACTGGATTGAATTACGAATCTAGTGGAACCTATTCAAATGACCTCAACAGTGTCATTGATCCACATAAGAACCGTGCACAAAACAGAAAGTCTGAAAAATTAAAAGTCCAATCTGAATTAAAATATTTGAATCAAAACAACGCCTGGTTGACATTATTCATTAGAAAGACACAAATACTTTGGTCTGGCAGAACCATGGCAACCGACTTCACAAATTACTCACAAATCCATTCTACAAAGGCTGTCACAATAATTAATTACCTGGCTTACATTGGTTCAGTAATATTGATAGTCTTCTCGTGGATCGGTTCACTTGAGCTGTTCAGAACCAAGTTTGATGATAAGTTCTACTTGCTATTACTACCACTAATGGCATTCGCAGTCGCCAACCTCATCATTGAGGTTCAAGGCCGATATCGAATCGAATTCTTGCCAATAATTTCAGTCATGGCTGGCTTAGGTATCTACAAAGTAGTCTTGGCAATAAATAGTGTTCGTACAAAAAGTAAATTTCCTGGAACCATGGAGGAAGAAATAGATACTACTGATTAGTTCGATAAAAAATAGCCTCAATAATCATCCAATATGATTATTGAGGCTATTTTGCTTTTAAACTACATATGTAGTAGCGACCCATTCATTTGTGGCAACACGACGATATGTGACACCACTTACTTCTGTGGTCTTATCAGTTTGCCAATCAGTATTATTCATCAAAGCACGGTTTGTTACTCTGGCAAATGTTCCATCGCTTCTAAGAGCCATAATTGGAACGTAAGCACCGTTTGGATTGTTTACACGTAGAACATTGGCAGCTGGTGTATTGTTGTTAGAACCAGCATTAGTGTTGCTTCCACCATCACGGTAAACACCACCAAAGTTCTTCAAGTTGTTGTAATATGTAACAACTAAGTCATTAAATTGATCCATGCTATAACCCATTGAGGCAAAGAAACCAGTCGGATCAGTATGTGTTATTTCACCATACATCTTACTTACTTGATTATGTGAAAGAATTGTTTGACCAGGAACAGCTGGTAATCCATATTGTATCAACTTAGCGGCAACATAATATGCATCATTAGCAATTGATCTAGCAAATGCATCTTGTGAATGTGTTTCGCACAACTCAACTTGAACATACTTAGCATTAGCCGTTGGACCAGCACCCCAAACACCATAGTCAGTACTGTGAATATTGATTATTGCATTGTTATCCACAAAGGCGTGCACATATGACTGCATGTTAGGCCATTCGCGGTTGAAGTAAGATACTTCATTCTCAGCAGTAGCACCATAGTCCGCTGTTTCATGAACAACGACACCTTCTGGCTTGCCGACACCATTTTCATAACCAAACCAATCGCTAAATGTACCTTCACGATATTGAATTGCGACCGGTTGAATCCGATTATCGATAATGTATTCATTAGTCGTAGCAGCTTGTGCATTAGTTGTATTACTTGTTATTAGCAATACACCAAAAAAGACAGCTATTAAACCGAATAGCCAAGCTACACTCCTATTTACTTTTTTACTCATGTATCTCATTCCCCCTAGTTCATCCAACATTAACTATACCGCGCTGAATATTACATGATATAAAGATTTGATTACAAATTTATTACATAACACAAAAAAAGACGCAAATTTCTAATTAAAGAAATTTACGTCTAAAAATATTATTTGTTGATATATGATTCAACAAGCTTCTTGTTATCTTCGTTAGTGATTGATTCATTAACTGCGCGATCAGCTAATTCTTTAAGATCAGCTGTGCTCATCTTCTTCATCAAACTTCTTACACGAAGGACAGATGTAGCACTCATTGAGTATTCATCTAGACCCATTCCAAGTAACAATGGAACCATGATGTTGTCACCAGCAGCTTCACCACACATACCAGCCCACTTGCCTTCTGCATGAGCTGAGTCAATAACGTGTTTAACTAGTCTCAAGATTGAAGGATTGTATGGTTGATATAGGTATGAAACGTGTTCGTTACCACGATCAGCAGCCATTGTGTATTGGATCAAGTCGTTTGTACCTATACTGAAGAAGTCAACTTCTTTAGCAAATTGGTCTGCTAGAACAGCAGCAGCAGGAACTTCCATCATCATACCTAATTGGATATGATCAGAAACTTCTACGCCCTTTTCAACTAACTTAGCTTTTTCTTCTTCAAAAATCTTCTTAGCAGCTCTAAATTCAGCTAATGTACCGATCATAGGGAACATGATACGTAATTGACCGAATGCAGATGCACGCAATAAGGCTCTAAGTTGTGTTCTGAAGATTTCTTGTCTATCCAAACTGATACGAATAGCACGGTAACCCAAGAATGGGTTCATTTCTTCTGGAAGTGGTAGGTATGACAAGTGCTTGTCACCACCAATATCCATTGTACGAACAACAACTGGCTTGCCTTTCATACCTTCAAGAACTGTCTTGTATGCTTCAAATTGGTCATCTTCTGTAGGAAGTTCCTCAGATTGCATGTACAAGAATTCTGTACGGTAAAGTCCGATACCTTCGGCACCATTGGCAATAACGCCATCAAGGTCGTCAGGTGTACCGATATTAGCGGCAATATCAAAGTGTTTACCATCAGCAGTAACTGTGGCTTCATTCTTTAATTTTTCCCATTCTGCCTTTTGAGCAGCAAAGTCTTTTGCCATCTTATCGTATTTCTTGATATCTTCATCTGAAGGGTCAATAATAGCTGCACCGTTAAGTCCATCAAGGATTACAGTTTGGCCTTCTTTAACATCTCCAGTGATTGTGTTTGTACCAACAACAGCTGGTAATTCCAAAGAACGAGCCATGATAGCTGAGTGAGCAGTACGTCCACCGATATCAGTAACGAATCCTTTGACATATTTCTTATTCAATTGAGCAGTATCACTAGGTGTCAAATCATGAGCAATAATAATTACTTCGTGATCGATCAATGAAGGATTAGGTAATTCTACACCAAGAAGATGTGCCATAACACGTTTTGTGACATCGCGTACATCGGCAGCACGTTCTTGCATGTAAGGATTGTCAGTCATTCCTTCAAAAATAGCGATAAAGTTCTTTGACACATCGTCAAGTGCTTGTTCAGCATTAACTGATTGGTCTTTAATTTCTTGTTCAACTGCACCAGTAAATTCTGGATCAGCCAAGATCATTTTATGTGCGTCAAAGACTTGAGCTTCCTCTTCACCAAGTGATTCCTTGGCAACGTCTCTGATTTTTGTTAGTTCAGCATCTGATGTTGCGATTGCATCCTTTAAACGACTAACTTCGGCGTCAGCGTCAGAAATGCTCTTTTTATCGAAAGACAAATCTGGTTGAACTAAAAGGTATGCTTCAGCAGTAGCGATACCATCACTAGCTGCAATCCCTTTGATAGTTTTCACCATTATTCAGCAAGTCCTTCCTTTGTCATTGTATCTGAAATAGCAACAATTGCCTCAGAAGCGTCATCACCGTCAGCAGTAATTGTAACGTCAGCACCTTGGCCAACACCTAGTGACATAACACCCATGATTGACTTAAGGTTAACTGATTTACCGTTGAATTCAATGTTGATGTCTGAAGCAAACTTGCTAGCAGCTTGTACTAACATAGTAGCTGGACGTGCGTGAATACCTGTTTCTGCAATAATGTGAAATTCTTTCTTTTCCATAATATAAATACCTCACCATATTTTTAATTAATTCTGTAGTATCTCTACAAATATACACTAAATAATTTACCATTATATAGATTTATTCACAAGTGATTTGTCGAAATATCTCTTATGAACCCTTGTTATGATAAGTCATGTAACGCTTTCATGCAACCCTTTTGGAAACGTTAAATTTTGTGAGAATAAATTCTTTGCAAAATGTCTGTATTTTTCGAGACTTAGCACTTGCATTACCCGAGTGCTAAGTTATATACTACCGTTGTATCCTGTATATGAGACAGAAAGGTGGGGTGTCAGTGCTTTGTCAAAATTGTCACAAAAATGAAGCAACAATTCATTTGTATACAAGTGTTAATGGTCAACGTACAGAAATAAACCTCTGTCAGAATTGCTATCAACAACTAAGAAATCAAGCTAACGAAGGTATGAATAATATGGCAGAAAATCCATACGGTTTTTCAAGTTTTGAAGACTTGTTCAATGCCTTGAACAATGGTGGCGCACAAGCTGCTAATGGCATTGGTCAACAACAAGGTCCACAAACACAAACTGGTGGCAACGGTGGAAACAACCGTGGCCGCGGTCGTGGTAATGGTGTGTTAGATCAATATGGTGTTGATTTAACAGAATTGGCTAAGAAAGGCCAAATTGACCCTGTTATCGGTCGTGATAAAGAAATTAACCGTGTAATCGAAATTTTAAATAGAAGAACAAAGAACAATCCCGTCCTAATCGGTGAAGCTGGTGTTGGTAAAACAGCTGTTGTCGAAGGTCTTGCACAAAAGATCGTTGACGGAGATGTCCCAGAAAAATTACAAAATAAACGTGTCGTTCGTCTAGACGTCGTCTCACTAGTTCAGGGAACTGGTGTCCGTGGTCAATTCGAACAACGTATGCAACAATTGATCCAAGAATTACAAAAGAGCAAAGAAATCATCCTATTTATAGATGAAATTCATGAAATCGTCGGTGCTGGTAACGCCGAAGGTGGTATGGACGCTGGTAACGTCTTGAAACCTGCCCTAGCCCGTGGTGATCTTCAATTAGTTGGTGCTACAACTTTGAATGAATACAGAACTATCGAAAAAGACTCAGCTCTTGAACGTCGTCTACAACCTGTTCAAGTTGACGAACCTTCAGTAGAAGAAACTGTTCAAATTCTAAAAGGTCTCCAACCTAAGTATGAAGACTATCACCATGTTAAATATTCCAACGAAGCTATCAAGGCTGCTGCAGAATTGTCTGCACGTTACATCCAAGATAGATTCTTGCCTGATAAGGCTATCGACTTGATCGATGAAGCTGGTTCTAAGAAGAACTTGCAGATCAATCACGTTGATATGGCTGACCTAGATAATAAGATCTCTGATGCGGAAGTTCAAAAGCAAGCTGCATTGCGTAATGAAGATTACGAAAAAGCTGCCTACTACCGTGATCAAGTAACTAAGTTCCAAGATATGAAAGATAACGAAAAAGATAAACCAACTGACGAGAGTATTGTCAGTGAAAAGAATATCCAACAAATCGTTGAGGAGAAGACCAATATTCCTGTTGGTGAGCTCCAATCCAACGAGCAAACTCAATTGAAGAACCTAGGTCCTGATTTGAAGAGTCACGTGATTGGACAAGATGAAGCTGTTGAACAAGTTGCCAAAGCAATTCGTCGTAACAGAGTCGGATTCAACAAGTCTGGTCGTCCAATCGGTAGTTTCCTATTTGTCGGACCTACTGGTGTTGGTAAAACTGAACTAGCTAAGCAATTAGCACGTGAACTATTCGGTACTGAAGATTCAATGATTCGTTTCGATATGTCTGAGTACATGGAGAAACACAGTGTGTCTAAGTTGATCGGTTCACCTCCAGGGTATGTTGGTTACGAAGAAGCTGGTCAATTGACTGAACAAGTTCGTCGTAATCCATACAGTTTGATCCTATTAGATGAAATCGAAAAGGCTCACCCTGACGTTATGCACATGTTCCTACAGATTCTTGATGACGGTCGTCTGACAGATTCTCAAGGACGCACAGTCAGCTTCAAAGATACGATTATTATCATGACTTCTAATGCTGGACAAGGTTTGCAAGAAGCAAATGTTGGTTTCGGTGCTGAAGCAACTGGTAATACTCACTCAATCATCAGTCGTCTATCAGAATTCTTCAAACCAGAGTTCTTGAACAGATTTGACGGTATCGTTGAATTCAATTCATTGACTAAGGCAAACTTGATGAAGATTGTTGACTTGATGCTTGACGATACTAACTCAATGATTGCTGATCAAGGTTTGAGTATTCACGTTACAAGGGATGCCAAGGAGAAACTTGTTGACCTTGGATTCAATCCTAAGATGGGTGCTCGTCCATTGAGAAGAGTTATTGAGGAACAGATCGAAGATAAAGTTGCTGATTACTTCTTGGACAATGCTCGAGAAAAAGAATTGGAAGCTAAGATCGTCGATGGTAAGATCACTATTAGTAAGTACAATAGTGCAAATACACCTGCTACTGACAATTCGTCAACTGACAAAAACTAATTTAATAGGTAAATAAAAATCCGAGGTCTTATGATCTCGGATTTTTTGTTTGTTATTTTTGGGTGGTTTGCAACAAGATTTGCACTTTTAAAACGAGTTGCGGAAGGGCAAAACTCTGCGCTTACTACGGGTAACGAATGCACTGCTTCGCAGCACCTTCGTTACCCTAAGTAATGCTCAAGTTCTGACCGCCCTTCCTCCACTCTCTCTTCAAAACGCGTTTACCAAAGACAACCTCCTCCGCTCACTACGATTAGTGACTTCACCACTACGTGGCAAATTCACTAATCTAGGTGATGCTCAGAGCTTCCCATCTTTGGACACGCTCTGAATATTAAAATTTCCTTTAGTCTTCCTTATATTTAATTTAAATTATCGCCATAACGGCTTTAGAGCAACTTTCATACTACTTTACTATGTTAGAATTACAATAATTAAAAAGTACATTGAAGGGGTCTAACTATGGGGAAAACACAAAATAGAAATAGTTCCCCTAACCACGGGGACATGCATATGAACAACAATTTAGTTTCTTCAAAAGTAAAAAAAATAACTCGCAATGATGTTGAGATCACTATAAACTACATCGATTCTGTCGGTAATCCAATCGCTGAACCAGTCACACTTCAAGGTCATTACATGGATGCTCTTGATATGCCTTGGAAGACGATTCCTGGCTATGTTCTTTCATCCGTCCAAAACTTTCAACAATCATTCTTACCTAACTCTGATGGGATCTATTTAATCTATTTCAAGCAAATAGCTGCCCCAGTTGTCGTCTATCATCGTAATACTAAGGGCGAATTGATTTCTGATCCACAATATATTTATGGCGAATTGAACAAGGATTATCAAGCTAAGCCACTCGCAGAAGCCGAACGTTTCTTAGTTAATTATCCTAAAAAATCTAAAGGTCAATTTTCTAGTCAGGTTCAAGAATATGAATTTGTCTACAATACTATTCCGCTGGTTAATTACAAAATTGAAAAAGACTTGTTCATCAAAACCAACAGCAACGTCAATGTCTTCGAAGAACCTGCTAGCAAAACTCCGTTACAATTGCCTATTCCACATGACTCAACTTGGCGTGTCTTCAAAGCCTTGAAGGAAACTTACAGCAATATTATTTGGTATAACTTGGGCGGCAGTACTTGGATCCCTAGTTCTGAGGACATTACACCAGTCGTATTGAAGGAATACACTACTAAGCAAATTGAACAACAGCGTCAATTAAACAATCCATTGAATGCTACTGCCAATAATATCAGCTATATTTATCAAATCATTGACAGCATGAGTATCAATCGTTCAGTTAGGATCCTCTACTATGAAGATCAAAATGTGACCGCCTGGGAAACTCCGTATGGCACGATGGACAACAAACGCTATTATGGCGGTCAAGATGTCTTTGTCACTCGTTTGATTCAGCTCGATAATTACAGTGTCTGGGCAGAGTTAAAAGATGGTTATTACATTGAAAGTAAGTATTTGAACTTGTAGTCGTCTCCAGGACCGAGAATACCTACCTGCTGTGCGGACCTGTTCGAGCCTGAAGCCCGGTCTCGAACTTCGGTTTGAAGCCTTGTAAAATTCACAAGTCTCCAAACACGCCCGGTGGTGTATATGGCTAAAGCCATAACTCCACTCTCACGGCTGGTCGGATTCTCGGTCCTTCCGACTCACTTACATATATATAATAGAAAACGTTAATATAAATTCATTCCATGGCTAAAACAATCTATAAAATCAAAAATTTCATTACTGAAATTAATCAGTAATGGAATTTTTTCTTCTACAATATAAATCCGCCAATCGCAAATATTAATGGAATTGTTATCAAACTCAGTATTGTTGAAATACTCATCAGAGAAATTGCTGGTCCCGCATCCCCGTGAGATTGCAATGTGAATAACACTACGATTCCAGCCACCGGACAGGCTGCCATGATTATTGTCGTATAATATGCCACCCCTGTTACTCCTAATAACTTGAGTATCAAGATCATGATAACTGGCAAAATCAAGTTTCTTAATATCAAGGTTAAACCAATATTCTTATCTAACATATCCCTACTCAACTTAATATTGGCAAGGCTATTTCCAATAACGATCATCGACAATGGCGTGTTGATCGAACCGACATTTTTCACAACTTGATTCAATATACTTGGAAAACGTAACGATAATAAAAACATTAATAAACCTATAACAATGGCTATTAAATTAGGATTAAGCATAACTTGCTTATAGTCGATTTGTTCTTCATCGTTTCTGAATAATGAAACTCCATGAGTCCAACTAAAAATATTGAATCCTGCAAGTGATACGACGGCATAAAATACCCCGGTCGAACCGAATAAAGCACTGATCAATGGTATTCCCATAAATCCAGCATTCGAATAGACACTTCCATACTGGGTTATTCGTCGAAGATTCTCATTCTTCAATCGACCAAAAACTAATTTTGAAATAATAATCGCAATAATATAAAAAATAACTATTCCTATGGAAACCATCACAAATTGCTTGATTCGACTATTTGAATAGTCTTGTTCAAAAGCATTGATGATCAAACAAGGTGAAACCACATAAAGTAATATATTCGTTAAATCGTTGGAAGTTTGGGCGTGCATAAATTTAAACTTATTAATAATCACACCCACTAGCATCAAACAAAACATCAAAACGATCTGATTAGTTATTTGTCCTAGATTCATATATAGTTTCCTCCTCAATAAAAAAAGAGTGACAAATCTCACCCTTATTTATAACTATATATTAAATTACGTAATTCTTCATTATCTGTCTTTGTTCCAACGGTTAATCTTAACCAATTTTTTTGCAATCCTGTTCTCAATAAGTAGCCATTGTGTAACAGGTAATCCGCTAGCTTGTTGGCATCAGGATATTCGAAGAAAACAAAATTAGCTTGACTCGGATAATATTTAATTTTTTCTTTTTCGAAGAATTCCTCCCACAACTCACGTTCAAAATCATTTTTCTTAACTACATCAGCAACGAATTCAGTATCTTTGAAGGCGGCTGTAGCCGCAACTTGAGCAACTGAATTCACATTATATGGCAAACGGACTTTTTGAACATTTTCACCAACATCTTGAGGAAAAACAGCATACCCAACTCGGAAATTAGCAAGCCCATATGCTTTGGAAAAAGTTCGCATGACAACAATATTGGGATACTTCTTAGTCAATGACATCGCCGTTGCATTTGGTTCAGAGGCAAAGTCGATATACGCTTCGTCCACTAAAACCATCACATCATCTGGCACTTTGGCAACAAACTTTTCAATATCAGCAACTGTTTCGATCGTTCCCGTGGGGTTATTTGGATTACAGATCCAGATCAACTTGGTGGCATCAGTAATTGCCTGAAGCATCCCCGCAAAGTCTATCTGACCACTCGCTAACACGGGAACTTTGGTGATATTAGCCTGTTCTATCTCAGCATGCAAAGCATACTCTGAGAATGTTGGCGTTGAGACCATCTCAACATCACCCGGTGATAAAAAGACTCGTGACAACATAACGATAACTTCGTCTAATCCAACTCCAAAGACAATTTGTTCTGGATCAAGCTCGAACTTCTTAGAAATCAAGCCACGCAATTCTGTCGCATCACCATCGGGGTAACGATTAGATTGATCGTAATTCCAGTTAAGCACCGCTTCTTTGACAGTTGGTGAAGTTCCATAAGGATTCTCATTCGCAGATAATCGAACTAACTTCTTCAGTCCTAACTCCTGTTTTAATTGCTCAAGTGGTTTTTCAGGTATATAGGGTTGTAATTGTTGAATAATTTTTTTCATACCGGCCTCCGACTATAAGTCTTTGATTTCTGGTCTATCTTTGTATTCACTCATCAAGCCTTCACGTTTGGCGAGTTCTGTCTTGATCTGGTCAAAGGTCACTCCTTGTTCGACCCACAAAACACACAGGTGATACAGCAAATCGGCTGACTCATAAACCAACTCACCATCACCACGTGGTTTGTCAGGATTCTTAGCGGCTACTACAACTTCAGTTGATTCTTCACCGACTTTTTTGAGGATCTTATCCAATCCCTTTGAGAATAAGTAATCAGTATAAGAACCTTCCTTAGGATTCTCTTTACGCTGTTTGACCATTTCATATAATTCATCTAAGTTTTGCATTTATTTTCCTCCTAATACCGGATTAAAGAAGCACGATTGATGTCCGGTGTGACAAGCTGGACCATGCGGAATTACTGATACCAATAAGGTGTCTAAGTCACAGTCTAGAGTCATCTCAACAACATCTTGCAGATTGCCGCTAGTTGCCCCTTTGTGCCAAAGTTCTTGCCTGGAACGAGACCAGAACCAAGTCTGACCACTCTCAAGCGTTCGGCGATAACTTTCTTCATTCATCCAAGCTACCATCAAGACCTCTTTGGTCTGACTGTCAGTTACAACGGTGGTCAGTAATCCTTTTGAAAAATCAGGTTCTAATTCATTTTTCATCTGACAACGACACCTTCTTTTTTGGCAGCAGCTTTGACGTCGTTGACAGTCAATTCACCAAAGTGAAAAACCGAAGCCGCTAATGCTCCATCCACATCAGCCCGCTTGAAGACTTCCGTAAAATCCTCTACTTTGCCAGCACCGCCTGATGCGATGATCGGTACATTTACTACCTGATTGATTTTTTGATACAGTTCAATATCGAACCCTTGCATAGTACCATCGGCATCCATACTCGTTATCAACAATTCTCCAGCGCCAGCTTCAACAGCTTGTTTCGCCCAATCGATTGCATTCAATTCTGTTGCCATTTTTCCACCATGGATATAAACGATGTATTCTCCTTGAGGATTCTTTTTAACATCAATGGCAACGACGATACACTGATTACCAAATTTTTCAGCGCCTTGTGTGATAAGTTCTGGATTATTCACAGCAGCTGAATTAATAGCTACTTTATCAGCGCCAGCTTTTAACAAACGCTGAATATCCGCAACACTGCTGACACCTCCGCCAATCGTTAAAGGCATGAAGACTTGCGACGACACTTGTTCAACCACATCCGCCATCGTTTTGCGCTGTTCATTTGTGGCAGTAATATCTAAGAAGACTAATTCATCAGCACCTTGTTTTTGATATTCAGCGGCGATTTCTACCGGATCACCAACGTCAGTCAGATTGACGAAGTTGACACCTTTTTTAACTCGCCCGTCGTCCACATCAAGACAGGGAATAATTCGTTTAGCTAACATTTTTCTCCACCTCAGCAATCTGTTCTAATGTGATCGTACCTTCATACAAAGCCTTGCCAATAATGACATCAACTAGTCCAAAGGCTTTGAGATGGTGTAAGTCACGCAAGTCACGAATACCACCACTGGCAACTAGATTAACTTGCGGCATATCTTGCTTTAATTTCCACAGTAAGTCGAGATTAGGACCTGTCATCGTTCCATCACGCGAAACATCGGTTACGATGAAGTGCTTGGCGCCATTATCGACCATAACTTTGATCAAGTCTTCCATAGTAATATTTGATTGGTCGATCCAACCATTGACTGCAACTTTGCCATTGTTACCATCGACACCGATAACAATGCGCTCGCCACCGTATTCCTTCAACAAGTCCTTAACAAACTGTGGTTCTTCGATGGCGGCTGAACCAATGATGATGCGGTCGATGCCTAGTTCCAAATAATCCTTAGCAGTTTGATAATCACTGATTCCGCCGCCTAATTCTAAGAATCCTGAAAAGCTCTCACGAATAGCTTTGATAACTTCAAAATTCTTCGGTTGACCTGACTTAGCACCATCCAAATCGACTAAGTGTAACTGTCTAACCCCAGCAGCAATAATATCTTTGGCCTGTTGCACAGGATTTTTGTTGATCAAAGTAACTTTTTGATAATCTCCTTTGAATAAACGAACGCTCTGACCGTTATGTAAATCAATTGCTGGAAAAATCATGCTTCCACCACTCCCTGAAATTTTTCTAATAACTCAAGTCCAACTTTTCCACTTTTCTCCGGGTGAAATTGCATCCCGTAAACATTGTCATTCTGCACAATGCTAGGAATAAAGGTTCCATAATCAACCCCGGCAACAACGGTTTCTTGTGGACAATCGGCATAATATGAATGAACAAAGTATGTAAACTGCTGATCAATAATATTAAACGGACCATTACGCAAAATGCGATTCTGATTCCAGCCCATTTGCGGAACTTTGACATCTGCTGGAATTGCTTTGACGTTACCATTTATCAGTCCCAGACCGGTGTGCTTGCCATATTCTTCACTACTGTCGAATAACAATTGCATACCCAGACAGATACCAAGCATCGGTGTCTTATTGGCGGCAACTTGTTTAAGAACATTAACCAGGTCACGTTTTTGTAATTCTGCCATTGCAGCGGCAAAGGCTCCTACTCCCGGAAGGATGACTGCGTCTGCATTAATAATTTCATTAGGATCATCAGTTAATTTGTTTTCAATCTTTAAGTAATCTAGTGCTTTGATGAGATTACGAGTGTTCCCTGTATCATAGTCAACAATGGCAAACATCAAATCACACCTTTCGTTGAATTGACACCTTTGATCTCCGGATTGATCGTCACAGCTTCACGCATTGAACGACCTAAGGCTTTGAACAAACTCTCAACCTTGTGGTGAGTATTTCGACCGTATAGGATCCTAGCATGGAGATTCATTTCAGCCGCAAAAGCAAAAGCTTGAAAGAAATCTTCAACGGTCTCAGTATCTAATCCGCCGAGTCGAGGATTAGTTAATTCAGCATCAAAAACCAAATACGAACGTCCAGATAGATCAACACTGACTTGCCCCAGAGTTTCATCCATTGGTACGAATTGTGTGCCATAACGTTCAATCCCCACTTTGCCCCCTAACGCTTGTTTGAAACATTCGCCAAGAACGATACCGGTGTCTTCAGTCGTGTGGTGCGGATCAACATCCAGATCACCGTGAGCTTCAACGATCAACCCGAATCTGCCGTGCTTAGCAAAGAGATTCAGCATATGATTCAAGAAACCAATTCCGGTATCAATTTTTATTTCTGATTGATTATCAAGATCCAAGCTGATCTTGATCTGTGTTTCTTTCGTTTTGCGTTCAATTGTCGCTGCTCTCATAATCTTGCCCCTTAATAGTATTTGTTAAAACGTGATTCAATAGCTCTGGCGTGTCCTTCTAGTCCTTCAACTCGAGCAAGTGTCGTGATTGCCTTAGCTTCTTTTTCGAGTGCTGGCTTAGTGTATTGAATGAACGAAGTACGCTTAACGAAGTCATAGACTCCGAGTGGTGATGAGAATCGTGCCGTTCCGCCAGTTGGCAAAATGTGATTGGGACCGGCAACATAATCTCCAAGTGGCTCGCTAGCATACTTACCTAAGAAAACTGAACCGGCATTTCTAATCTGATTCAAATACTGTGTCGGATTTTCAACTTGAATCTCCAAGTGCTCTGGAGCAACTGTGTTCATCAGATCGAACATGTCATCGATCTTCTCAACTACTGCAATGAAGCCTTTATTATTGACCGATTCTGTTGCAATCTCTTCACGTGGTAATGTCTTTAACTGCACATCAACATTTTCACTAACGGCTTGTGCTAGCTTCTCACTGTCGGTAACTAAGATGGGACGTGCCAACTTGTCGTGCTCAGCTTGTGATAATAGATCAGCAGCTAATTGTTTGGGATCAGCTGAGTCATCCGCGATGATACCAATTTCAGAAGGACCCGCGACCATATCGATAGCCACTTGACCAAAGACTTGTTTCTTAGCTGTCGCAACGAAGATATTACCCGGTCCAACGATCTTATCCACACGTGGAATTGATTCGGTTCCAAATGCTAAAGCTGCAATAGCTTGTGCTCCACCCACCTGATAGATGGAATCTACACCAGCAATCTTGGCGGCAGCGAGAACAGCAGGATTGATACCATCCTTTTGCGGAGGTGTCACGATTACGACTTGTTCGACACCGGCAATCTTGGCTGGCAACGCACTCATCAGAATAGTAGATGGATAGGCAGCTGTCCCGCCTGGAACGTACAATCCGACCTTTTGTAGCGGCAATAACTTTTGTCCACGTAGAACTCCGGGTTGTTCGGCATCAATGAAGCCTGTTTCCTTCTCTTTTTCGTGGAAACTAGTGATATTCTTCTTGGCCAACAACAGGGCATCTTTGACATCACCAGCGAGGTTATCATAAGCTTCGTCGATCACAGACTGTGGCAATTTGAAATTTTCGATATCCACATTATCAAACTTCTTCTCATATTCTTTGACAGCTTGGTCGCCATTTTCAATTACATTCTCAATGATTTCACTGACACTTTTTGAAATCTGAGGGTCATTCAGTTGACGTGTTTTGGTTTGAACGATATTCTTCAATTCTGACAAACTCTTTTTATAAATTTTCATTGCGCTATCTCCCTGTCATTATTCATTTGAATTGCTGCACTCAAGTTATCCACAAAGTTATAGATTTCTGAGGGATGCTGTTTGAGCGACATCCGATTGACTACTAAACGAGTCGAGACTTTATCTAAATAATCATATATTTTAAGATTGTTTTCGCGAATCGTCGTACCTGTTTCAGTGATATCTACGATGGCATCAGCTAGCCCTGTTAAAGGTGCTAATTCGACTGAACCTTCGATTTTGATAATTTCAACATCTTGACCTAACTTATCAAAATACCTTTTTGTGATATTAGGATACTTTGTTCCAATGATTTTTCTTCTCGGTTCATCTGGATCGAAAGCTTCGGTTGAAGCAAGGACAAACTGACACTTACCGATATCTAAGTCCAATAACTCATATTGTGTACTCTGATGTTCAGTCAAAATATCACTACCTACAATGCCGATATCTGCTGCACCTCGTTCAAGAAAAGTCGTTACATCTGGTCCTTTAGCCAAAATGAATTCATATGGTTGTGTCGTTGAATCAAAGATCAAACGACGTTTTTTGTTTCTAATTTGATCACAATTTATTCCTGCTTCTTCTAAAAGTGGAACAACTTGTTTTTCCACCCGTCCTTTAGTCAGGGCAATTTTTATCCTGTTCTCATTCAATATCATTTTCATTGCCCCCTGTTAAATCCAAGAACTTAGCATCTGCCTGTTCTGCTTCTAACTGCGCTTGTTTTTTGGTATCCGCCAGTGACAGAACGCTGTGTGGAATCTTTGCTAAAACTCTCTCTGCTTCATTCCACTGTGAATTATTGAAATAGATCATCGTCTTAGTCTTTTTTGTTTTCTTTTGTAATGCCAAGTCAGCGATAACGTCAATATCGATGCCCATACCGATAGCTGATTCAGTCTGATCTTGAAAATTGGCTAACAACTTATCATACCGACCGCCACTGAAAAGATATCCAGCACCATCCTTGGAGAATCCACGAAACGTCAAGCCGGTGTAATATTTTTGCGGTGCCCGACTGCTTAAGTCTAATGAAACCTTCTGTTCTGGCATCGTTTGACTGATCCACTCAATGATTTCTTTCAAAGCATCGATTTTAACCTGAATCATGACTGGTAGATCGAACTTCGTTAACTGTTCAAAAATAACATCTGGCTTACCGAATAATCTCGGCCATCTCTTCAAAAATTCGAATAACTCATTGTTAGAAAACTTGCTGATCAAGGATTCGTATGTAGGAATTTTTTTATCATACAAAGCCTGCAAAATCTCTTCTTGCAGCTGTGTATCATCAGTCAGCAATCTTAAAATCCCTCTAGCAAAATCGGCATATCCTAGTTCGATTTCAACTGAGCTATCTAATAGTTCATCACTCAGCTGATTAATGATCATCAAGCATTCCAATTCAGCTTTGATCGATTTATAGCCAATCAATTCAATCCCAGCTTGAGTCGATTCGTTATACGAACCTGATAGTCGACGACTGATCCTAAAAATATCACCAATATAAAAGAATTTTTGTGGTAACGGTATATTTGTTGAACTGAGGAACCTGGCAATCGGTAGGGTTAAGTCTGGCCGCAATACTAAGGTGTCACCATCCTGATCCAAGAAACGATACATTTGGTAGTTGCCCAATTGATATGGTTCGAAGACTTGTTCTTTTTCTAATAATGGTGTAGAAATTCTTGAGAATCCGCGTGCTTCAAAATGTCGCTGAATCACCGCTACGATATTTTGTTTGATACTGGCACGACTTCCGAATTCATCGCGTGTCCCTAATGGTAATAAATTATTTTTCATTTCTACGCCCCCTTATTTGAATAAAAAAATAGCGCCTCTCAACAAATAAAAATTTGTTAAGAGGACGCTATTAAACGTGGTTCCACCTCATTTTATCTGACCCTTACGAATCAGACCTCATGTTGGCTAAGTCAACTTGGATAACGAATCCACTCGGTGAAGCTACTTGAGTTCAGCTCCACAGTTCATAGGTGTGTGTTCGTAAATAACTTCCATCCTGATCTCAGCTTAGAGGACTCTCTTTTCGGAGCGGTCATTACTACTTTTCCTAATCATCACTATTATTAAAATAAAATTAGCGTTTTTAATAATCATTTAATTTAATGTTAATAATAGGAGCTGAGAGTCAATCTGTCAAGCTAAATTTGCAGATTCAACCAGATGCTGTCCGTGTCCGACCGAGGCAATATCGTGCGCATCAGAACCATAAATCAAGGGAATTCCTAATTCTTTAGCCACTTCAGTAATCTGTCTACCTGGATAAAAGTCATTGCACAGCGGTTTGTATAATCCCGCCAAGTTCAAATCCAATTCTCTACTCTGCTGCTTGATCTCCTGAAGTATCCCAGTGATCAACTTCATATTTTCAGCATCATAGTCCTCAGCCAAACCAAAGTAATCCTGAAATTTTCTAACTAGACTCATATGACCGATTCTCTGCGGACGATACTGACCTAGATCAGCCTCCACAGATTTCTTGACTGTCTCGTAATATTGTTTGAAAACATGTTGAGGATCATCTAAAAATTGTACAAAACCTTCTTGATACGCATCAGTATCATAATCGATACACCATTGCTTTTGTCCTTTGCCTTGCATGAAGTGAACCGACAAGATACTTTCCTGTGTCTGTGGCCCATACTCATCTAAGAAGTCTCTGGTCCAATCTTCGAATCCTTCTAGATAATCAACTTCAAAGCCAATCGAAATTTCTAACTCAGATTGGTATTTTTTTTGCAGTCGTTGCATTTGTTTCATGTAATCCGGCAAGTCGGTCAAATCCATTGCCCCAGTATCAAACCCATCTGGATCGCCATCATAAACACTCTTAAAATCAGCTGGTAAAGGTGCATGTTCCGTAATACAATACTTCTTCATCCCTAACTGAATCGCACGTAAAATCATCTTTTCTGCCGGTTCACCACTTCCGTGCTGGCAGAATTCAGTATGTGTATGTCCATCCAAAAGCATTCGATCACCCCTATTTTTTGTTTAAAACTTAGCACAAAACAAAATATTAAACAAAAGGTTTTTTTGCTTGATGTGGAACGCGTTTCACAATTTAAGATAACTTTGTAGGATAATTAAAGTAAATAAACCATTAAAATACAGTTCCGAGAGGAGTTAACATGATCAAACACATTTTTTCTGATATGGATGGAACCTTGCTCAACAATCAAGGTATCGTCAGTAATGAAAATATCAGAGTAATCAAAAATTCTCACATTCCTTTTACACTAGTGTCGGCACGCGCACCGATGGAAATGTTCGATACGATCGACAAATTAAACTTGACTAGTACTCAGATCGCCTTTAATGGTGGCCTAATCTACAAGCGTCATGAAGACTCAATCATTAAGATTTCCGTGCATTCTTTAGATATCAATAACGTTAAGAATATCGTCAACAAAATTAGACTGACATTACCAAATGTCAGCATGAGCCTCTATACAGCTGACAACTGGTATACTGACAAAATCGATGCTGGTATCAAGTTGGAAACAAGTATCACTGGCCTACATGCACAAGTTGTTAACTATCAACAATTTTTAAATACAAACAAAGATGATATTTTTAAAATAATGTTCATTGGCTCCGATAAAACACAAATAGATGAATTGATCACGACCTTGGACAAATTGAACTTATCTGGCGTCAGTATTCAACAGTCCGGAAATAATTATCTTAGAAATAACTAGTGATCAAGCCAAAAAATCACGGGGTATTCAATATATTCAGGAGATTAATTCACTCGATAAGTCTGAAATGGCAGCTTTTGGTGACGGTCATAATGATATTCCCATGTTAAAGATGGTTGACACAGCCGTTATTATGGCAAATGCTATGGATGAGGTAAAAAAATATGCCACCCACATGACAAAGAGTAATGTCGACGATGGTGTGGCCTATGGTATCCAAAATTTTATTGAGGTGTAACTTATGAATATTCACGACATTGCCAAAATAAGTGGTTATTCGGTTTCAACTGTTTCTCGAGTGATCAATAACCACGATTATGTTTCTGATAAGACCAGACAAGATATCCAAAAAGTTATCAACCATTTTGACTATGTTCCTAACGACGTGGCTAGAGATCTCAGTAATGGTAAAACTTATAATATCGGCGTTGTCCTGCCACACACCGATCATCCCTACTACACACAATTGGTCGAAGGTATTATTAGTGCTGCCTTCCCGGCAGGATACAAAATCGTCATGTTACCATCAAAATTCGAAGCTGACCTAGAGATGGATTATCTTAATCGTTTACGACGTAAGGCATACGACGCCATCATCTTCACTTCACATGTAATCCCGTTAGAGGAATTATTGAAGTATCAGCAATACGGGTCCATCGTCATCTGTCATAATCCTGGTGATCTCAACATTGCGGCAGCGTACACTCGTCGCGAGAATTCATACATGGAAGCTTTCAATTGGATAAAATCACAAGGTAGCCAAAAAATTGGGATATTGCTGAACCGTGATTACAGCGTTAGTGCCACCGCGCAAAAGACATTTAAATCATACGAGAAAATATTCGGATCGACGCCGGATGAGCGACTATTAAAGACCGATATTACAACCTATCAGGATGGATACGATGCCGCAAAGCAATTCCATCAGAATGAGTATGAACCGGACATATACTTCACAAATGGTGACGACATTGCTGCTGGCGTCAGACAATTCTACCTGGACAACAAACTATCAGTACCAAAACTGATTGGTCAAGAAAATCAACTATCCAGCAAACTTCTCAATATTCCAACTATCAATCACCACTTTCATGAAGTTGGTAAACTAGCATTTGAGTTAGCTATTAACAATGAAATAAAACAATTATCAGTTGAATCAGAGTTTATCTTTAGAAATCAAAAGAACATCGAAAATTAATTCGATGTTCTTTTATTTTTTAGTTTTAAACTATTTGATCATTCTTACGTTTGCTTGCAGTTGGGATTTCTAATTGTTCACGATATTTAGCAACTGTTCTTCTAGCAACTTCTGAACCTTGTTCTTTCAGTAAATCAGAAATCTTCTGATCACTTAATGGCTTATCTTCATTATCGATCATTGACTTGATTTGTTGTTTAACTTGATCGACAGACCGACTCTCAACACCAGCTGCAACCTTACTACGTCTTGAGAAGAAGTGTTTCAAAGCAAATAACCCAAAGTCAGTTTGAATATATTTACCATTAATGGCACGACTAACGGTCGACTCACTCAATTGTAATTTTTGAGCAACATCACGCAATAATAATGGCTCTAAACTGTCAGACTCTTGCGTAAAGAACTTGTATTGCTTATTCACAACAACCTTACCGATCATAGAAATGGTCTTGATGCGGCGCTCCAAATTGTATTCCAAAGTCTGATACTGATCATACTTCTGCTTGATATATTTTTTGACATCTTCATCAACCGTCTTCGATAACAAGTCATAAGTCTCTTCCGCAAAAATCAATTGTGGTTGACCATATCTAGTGACAGCCAAGCTCAATTTGCCACCATTATTCTTAACCTGCAATTCAGGAACAACATATTGCAGATCACTACCGTTATAGCGTTCACCAGGGGCACCTGACAAGGACTTGATGTAATCGATGTTATCGTCCAAAGCTACTTGGTCGATCTCTAACTTCTTCATGAGTTTTTTCCAATCATGAGCGGCTACCAAGTCAAAGTACTTGTCTAATATTTCTTCAGCATATTCTGGTGCTTCCGAGTCAGCTTGCGCCTGTAGGAACAAGCACTCACGTAAATCATGTGCTCCAACCCCGGGTGGGTCGAGTTGTTGCAACAATGTCTTGGCATCAAGCAGCATGATCTTATCAACATCTAATTCTTTCAAAATCTCTTTGTCAGTCAATGGCAAATATCCGTTAGGGTCAAGTTGCTCAACTAAATAAATCACCAAGTCACGTAACGGCGTCTTCCTCATCGTTAGTTGAACCTGATCTAACAAATATTCAAATAGTGATTGGTCATTATCTCTTAATTGATACGATTGATTATCTCTAGTACCTTGCATGAATGGAACGTCCAGACTTGTATGTACATCAAACAATGGATTTTCCAAACTAATGTCTTTTAAGTATTCACTTAGGTCGATTGCATCTGACTGTAACATCAGAATTGACTGACGCATCCCTTGAGTTAGCGATAATTTTTGCGATTGTCTCTGACTTAACTGTTGTCCTTGTGCGAGTTGCATAATAAATTGCCCTCCTTTCGGGTTAAAAATATTCTTTTATGAATTATTCTTCAAAATTAATGATAGCGCTTTTCAGTGGCTTTGTAATTGATTATTTAAATATTTCACAAACTATTATTCTTATTCAAAAAAGTCCGCAATCCAGATTTATCGAGTCGAATGATACGATCTTTGAATTCATCACGAGTCATCTCGACCTCACTATTGATCCGCAATCTAAATAACATCATCGTATTACGAATCATAAAACTAGAACTGATATAGGCGTCAGCTTACTGACTTGGTATGATTCACTGATTGCTTGAGCCAGACTTTTCGATACTTTTGACTCAACCTTCCGCGACAAGAAGCTATATTCATCCGAAGTAATCATAAAAGTATAGAATTCTCGAGATTGTTCGAAGAAGTCAAACACTTTATCAAAAATAATCCCTGGTTGCGACAATGTTTTGTTCATCGGTTTGATAACAATTATTTTGATCAATTGATCGGCTAATTCGTCAACAAAAGTATTCGCAAAGTCTTCAATCGAATCATAGTGTAGATAAAATGTCTTGCGATTAACATTGGCTTTTTCCGTCAAAGCTTGAATAGTAATGTCGTGATAGCTTGTATTCCTTGCCATCTCGCGAAATGCATCTTTCAAAGCTGTCGTTGTCTTTCTAACCCTACGATCTGTACTCATTCATGTTACGCCTCACTTCTAATGTATCTGTGTATTAATACTCAGATGTGGCTGATTTAGTGTAGTAATCAACTTTCAAAGAAGTTATTCTTTCTACACAAGTGAGTATTATCTTTACTCACAGTATAATACTTTTTACGAGATGCGAGTGAAGCTATGTTAAAAGCTGAATGGAAATATATCCTCAAACACAGATTCTTATTAATAGTGTTAATCGTCATCATGTTCATACCATCAATATATTCGGTCACCTTCCTAAAATCAATGTGGAATCCATATCAGGAATTGAATAAAATTCCTGTTGCAGTGATCAATGAAGATGAACCAGTTAAATATCAAGACTCTGAATTAGAGGTTGGACACAATTTAACTAATAATCTTAAGAATTCATCTGCGATGAACTTCAAAATTATCAACAATAAGAAGACTGCTGATCAAGGTTTGAAGAATGGTAAGTATTACATGATAATTACTATCCCTAAGAATTTTTCCAAAAATGCCACGACCTTGATGAACAAAGAACCTAAGAAGATGATTCTAAAATACGAAACCAGTGCCGGTCACAATTACACTGCTTCAAAGATGACCGCCACAGCTGCCAAACAAGTTGCTCAAGAAGTATCTCAGCAGATAACCAAGAGTTATTCAAAAACTATGTTTACCGATATCAAGAAAATTGGTAATGGTATGAAAACAGCCGCCAATGGCAGTGCAAAAGTCGTCAAAGGTGACCAAAAGATTTCCACAGCCAATAAAACAATCACAAATGGATTGAATCAATTGGCTGCCAGTTCATTAACTTTTTCTGACGGTACTAATAGTTTGAATCAAGGTCTGAACGATTATATTCAAGGTGTCGACCAGCTTGAAAGTGGCAATAATGATTTGACCAGCGGTGTCGAGCAACTATCCAACAATTCGTCGAACCTCATCAATGGTGTTGGACAATTAGCAAATGGTTCATCTAATCTGAACACTGGTATAAAATCCTATACCAGCGGTGTCGACAATTTGAACTCGTCTACCAAGTCATTGAACTTCGGTTCTAGTTCATTGGCCAGTGGCAGTAATAAGTTGAGCAAGAGCTCCACCGCTCTCAATTCTGGTATGAATCAGATCTATTCAGCCAGTTCACAATTATCCACCCAACTACAAAGAGTCAGTGACGGGCTTAACAGTTCATCAGACACGGCCAAACTTAGTTCATCGATTTCTAATTTGAAATCCGCCTTGAGTAATAACAGTCAGTCAGACACATTACAGACTGACCTGGCTTCACTACAAAAAAGTATTGATAATAATAATGACGACCTCACAGTCAAGGTTTCTGATGTTGCCGATCAGCAAGGATTAACTTCTGAACAAAAATCAGCAATCTTGGCTGCTGTAAGTGACAATGATTCAGCAAGTATCACCCAGGCTGCTTCTACACTCAACAAAGATCTAAGTAACATGTTGGACTCACAAAACACTGCGGTCGACAATTTAAACACGATTCAATCACAGTTATCCACAAACTCAGACCTGACAACTATCATCGGACAGTTAAGTTCTGGTGCTACGGCATTAACGACCAATATTGGAACAGCAGCTACAGGAATGAATCAACTAAACAATGGTATTTCACAATTAACTGATAACTCAACGGCATTAGCCAACGGTGCCAACAAAGTTTCTGTCGGAACTGAACAATTAGCCGATAGCTCAAACACTCTGACTACCGGAGCAAATACGTTAACTAACGGAATTAGTTCGATGAATAGCCAAATGCCAGCTTTAACTAATGGTATCTCACAACTAGATACTGGTGCCAGTCAACTGAATTCAGGCTTCCACAAATTAACCGCAAATAATCAAACTCTAACTTCAGGATCAAAGCAATTATCAAGTGGAGCAACACAAATATCATCTGGTGCAAATACTCTAGCATCCGGTTCTTCACAAATGGGAACCGGAATTAGTCAAGTAACATCTGGTGATAATACACTAGCCACTCAATTAGCTAATGGTGCTAAAAAAGCCAAAGTAAACCCCAGCAAATTAACTTACGACCAAATTGTCCAGCCTGCTACAACTAAGCACACAGAACGTGATGATGCGCCAAACAACGGAACCGGCATGGCACCTTATATGTTGTCAGTTTCATTATTTGTTGGGGCTCTCGCCTTCAATATGATGTTTGATACCTACTCTCCAAGAAAGTATCCTCGTAACGGCTTCAACTGGTGGTTCAGCAAAGCTTCGGTTCAACTAGTCTTCGCAACATGTGAGGCTATTATCGTCTTCGGTCTATTGTGTGTTATCGATGGATTAGCACCCATTCATCCCGTCGCAACATTCGGTATGATCTTGTGTACGGCACTAGTCTTCATGGCAATAGTTGGTTGGCTGAATCTAGTCTTTGGCAAAGTCGGTGCCTTCTTCAGTATGATCTTGCTGGTACTTCAACTTGGTGGTTCAGCTGGAACATATCCGATTCAACTATCTAACGGCTTCTTCAATGCAATTCATCCCTGGTTACCTATGTCATACAGTGTTTCTGGATTACGTGAAACATTAATGATCGGCAATTCAGCTATATCACAAATGATAATTTTGTTGAGTATCACTACAGTCTTTTCAATCATGAGTATTCTCTTCTTCTTACGCCGCAGATCTCATATTAACAAGATCGACTTCACCAAAGAAGCAGCTGAGAATTCCCTTACGTAAATAAAAAATCCCACAAGTTTTGTGGGATTTTTAGTAATCACTTTCGATTGGCAGCAATCAAGCGGCCAATATTCTCAGATACTTGTTCAATATTTTTTTGTGAATTAGTGATTGCTTTGTCCAAGCTTTCAACACCGGGAACACAGGTAAAAATTGCATCGATTCCTAATGGATATAATTCAGAAATCCTATCGCCAATACTACCAGCAATGCCAATCACCATTGCATCGGGATTAACAGACTTCGTTGCCTGACTGACACCGATCGGTGTCTTACCAAACTTAGTCTGGAAGTCAATTTGACCTTCACCGGTCAAAACCACATCAGCATCTTTGACCTGTTCCTTCAATCCGGTGTAGTCCACGACAATGTCGACCCCTGATTGAAGTTTAGCATCAGTAAAAGCTAATAATCCTGTTCCTAATCCACCTGCAGCACCAGCTCCGGGAACTTGCTCCAAATCTTTATCTAAGTCACGTTTAATCACATCTGCATAATGTGACAATGACTTATCCAAGAACTTGACCATCTCTTCACTGGCACCTTTTTGTGGTCCAAAGACACGTGAAGCACCATTTTCACCAGTCAATGGATTAGTAACATCAGATGCTACGACGATTTTTACATCACTTAATTCAGGTAATATTCCACTGATGTCAATTCTATCCAGCTTCTCTAACATCGCACCGCCATATTTTAACTCTTCACCTTTTTCGTCCAGTAAGTGAGCACCCAAAGCTTGCGCCATACCAGCACCACCGTCATTTGTTGCCGATCCACCAATACCAATAATAATTGTCTTGACACCATGTTTAATTGCAGCCCTCATCAATTGTCCAGTACCATAAGTCGTTGTGATATAAGGATTCTTAGTGAAGTCATTGATGAACTGAATTCCCGATGCTTCGGCCATTTCAATAACCGCGACTTCACCATTATTGATCAATCCATAGTGAGCTTTAGTTGTGGCACCTAATGGATTAACGACTGTTTCAGTTAGAATTTCACCATCCTTGGCATCGACTAGCGATTGAACAGTTCCTTCACCACCATCAGCCATTGGAACTTTGACATATTCAGCATTTGGATAAACTTTTTCCAAACCATTCTGCATTGCCTGTGCTACTTGCTTTGCAGTCAATGAATTCTTGAATGAATCTGGAGCTAATACAAATTTCATTTTGGTAACTCCCCTTTATAACTTTTGAAACATATAATTATATGATAACTCAAAACAAAATCACCAAATCAACTGATTTTGATTTACACAACATAGGCCAAACTATTAAACTATATGTGAATTACCCGTTCTTTTGATTACAAATCATTAATCCGAATAGGAGACAATTATGAAACAAATAGAATTTAATGGCCGACCAACCTCCATCATTGGCATGGGAACTTGGCGTATAGGTGAAGCCGCCGAAAAAACTGATTCTGAAATTGAGACGATTCGCTATGGTCTCGATCACGATATCAATCTTATCGATACCGCCGAAATGTATGGCAACGGAGCTTCTGAATTACTTATCGGTGAAGCAACTAAGTGTTATGACCGCAGTAAGTTCCAGCTAGTTTCGAAGTTCTATCCCTACCATGCAACACCAGATTTGATCAAAAAAAGCCTGCAAGACAGTCTTCGCAGACTTCAAACAGACTATCTAGACATGTACCTACTGCATTGGCGTGGCGACACTCCACTTGAAGAAACCATTGCCGGTTTGGAAGCAGTAAAAAAAGCCGGCTACATCAAAGATTGGGGTGTCTCCAACTTTGATATTGACGACTTAAAAGAACTCGCTTCATTGCCTAATGGTGATAACTGTAAGGTCAACCAAAATCTCTACAATATTGAGAGCCGCGGTGTTGAATACAACGTCTTGCCTTGGCAAAAAGAACACAGTATTTCATTCATGGGTTACTCACCTTTCGGCTCCGACAAGAATGCGTACTTGCATCCCAAAGAAATAGTTGCGGAACTGGCTGAACAAAAACAAATTACTGTCTTCCAATTATTACTAGCTTGGGCTATCAGAAATAATAATCTCTTAAGCATTCCTAAGACTAGCTCGGTTGAACACTTGAAGAGCAACTTAAAGGCTGTCGACGTTGAATTCACCAGCGACGAACTCAACTTGCTTGACGAATATTACCCAGCTCCAACACATGCCGTACCACTAGATACAATCTAATCCTTAACAATTTTACTAACTACATAGCCGATTACCGCTCCAATCAAGGCCGGGACGATCCATCCCAGACCAAGATTTGAAAATGGTAAGAGGCTATTTATTTTGAGTAATGATGCAATTTGGAGATTCTTAGGCATATTCTCAATTCCAGCAAAAATGGCTGGAAACAGCGTGAACAATAACGTTACACCGTACAGAATTTTGGAGTGACCTAATATT
Source organism: Companilactobacillus nodensis DSM 19682 = JCM 14932 = NBRC 107160 (assembly GCF_000615905.1). Lineage (GTDB taxonomy): Bacteria > Bacillota > Bacilli > Lactobacillales > Lactobacillaceae > Companilactobacillus > Companilactobacillus nodensis. Next base: position 150,049 of record NZ_BAMN01000001.1, on the reverse strand, counting down.
GGTGAAAATACTGATAACAATATCAACACGATTGCGATTGGATAAATGAACATCAATACTGGCGTTGAATACTTAATAATATTTGTCAAACCAACATTTGACATAATACATGACAAGACAGTTGCAACGATGATCATTACTTGATAGTTAGCACGCGGGAACATCTCCACCATCGAATCACCGAAGGCCGAGATAGCACCGATAGCCGTTTTCAAACAGGCAATAATAACGATCACTGCTAATAGCAAACTACCAACTGAACCAAAGTAATAACTGAACACTTGAGCCAAAGTAACTCCACCGTTGTCGGCTAAGTCTAATTTACCAAGACTCATCGCACCGATCAGGGCTAACAAAGCATACAAGATTCCCATCAAAACAATACTGATAGTACCTGACTTAATTGTTTCTTTGGCAATTTGAGCCGGTTGTCTAACACCAAGTTCCTTGATCGAATCAATAACAACTACCCCAAAGGCCAGTGATGCTAAAGCATCCATCGTATTATAACCTTCAGTAAAACCAGACAACACAGGGCTATGGCTGTATGCTCCCTGTGGCATTGAAGAGATGCTTCCCATTGGCTTAACAAATGCCGTCACGATCAATATTCCTAATAGGATCAAGAAAATTGGTGTCAGCCACTTACCAACATAAGTCATCAACTTACTAGGTCTTCTAGCAAACCACCAAGATACAGCGAAGAAAATAATTGAGAAGATTGCTAAAACAACTTTCTGATTCTCTACCGGTGTAAATAGTGCTAAGCCCATTTGAAATGATGATGTTGCCAATCTAGGCGTTGCGAAGAATGGTCCAATCGTCAAATACAATAGCATTGTAAATACATAAGCAAACGGACGATTAACTTTTTCTGATAACTCAAACACACTGTTAGAACGAGTAAGTCCCATTCCAGCAACTCCCAATAACGGTAATCCAATCCCAGTTATTAAGAATCCAATAATTGCTGGAAAGACATTTTGTCCCGCTTGTTGCCCCATAAAAACTGGAAAAATTAAATTCCCGGCTCCAAAGAACAGTCCAAACAACATGGATCCAATGAATAGCGAATTTCGCCATGATAACTTATTATCCATAAAACTTTCACCTCATAATGAGTTTAAAAACTCAACCTAAATATAATAACAAAATTTCCACACAATTATTCACAGAAGTTGTAAGATTTAGATAATTTATTATGAGAGCCGGTGCTTGATCATGAATAATGTTGGTACGATTCCACTTGAAACTAAACGTCTTATGTTGCGAAGATTAAATCTCAATGATGCACAACAAATGTATGATAATTGGGCCAGTGACTCAGAGATCACCAAGTACTTATCTTGGCCAGCTTACGACTCAATCGAACAGGCACGTGCCTTTCTTGACTATCGCACCGACTCATACCGCGATCCATGTACATATGACTGGGGTATCGTCGTCAAAGAGACAAAGCAATTAATCGGAACTATCTCCGCTGTCGACTTCTCTGGTAAAGTAAGTTCAGTGGAGATCGGTTACGTCATCGGAAGAAACTGGTGGCACGAAGGTTACATGACTGAAGCATTGAAGAAAATAATTAGTTTTTTCTTTACTAACACCGATGTCAATCGAATCGAAGCCTGTCATGATTGTGACAATCCTAATTCTGGTCGCGTTATGCACAAGTGCGGTATGAGTTTTGAAGGAATATTACGTAGCCGCGGATATAATAACAACGGTATTTGTGATGAAGCAGTGTACTCTATTTTAAGAACTGAATATGAATAAAAAAAGTTTCCTCAAAAGAGGAAACTTTTTTAAACGCGTTTACAAGAAACAATCTCTATAATTTAGAAGTCAACTTAACGTCTGGATATTTATTAGCAAACCAATTCTCAGCAAATCTGTTTTCAAACAAGAACAATGGTTGGTCATCTGTATCCTTCACTAACATATTTCTAGTTGAGGACATTGCTGGATCCAATTGTTCTGGATCGATCCAACGAGCTGTTCTTGAGCCGATCGGATTCATTTCAACATCACAGTTATATTCATTTTTCATACGGAATTGGAATACTTCGAACTGCAATTGACCAACAGCACCAAGGATATAATCGTTAGTCGTATAAGTTCTATACAATTGAACAGCACCTTCTTGAACAAGCTGTTGCATACCCTTGTGGAAAGACTTCTGTTTCATAACATTCTTAGCTTGAACTTGCATGAACATTTCAGGTGTAAACTGTGGCAAGTCTTCGAATTGAACTGCCTTCTTACCAGAATAAATCGTATCACCAATTTGGAAATTACCAGTATCGTACAGACCAACGATATCACCCGCAACGGCAGTCTTAACTTGTTCCCTTTGATCAGACATGAATTCAGTCGCGTTATTCAAACGCATGACCTTGCCCGTTCTTTGTAAGGTAACATCCATCCCCTTATCGAACTCACCTGAACAAATTCTAACGAAAGCAATTCTATCACGGTGATTAGGATTCATATTAGCTTGAATCTTGAAGACAAAGGCAGAGAATTCAGGATCATCTGGCTTAACGATTTCGTCACTATTTTGAATTTTGTGTTCAGCAGGAGCTGGTGCCATATCAAGGAAAGCATCCAAGAATGTTTGTACACCGAAGTTTGTCAAAGCTGATCCGAAGAAGACAGGCGTCTGATTACCAGCTTGGACTTTATCGATATCAAAAGTATTACCAGCTTCTTTGATCAAATCAACTTCACCAACAGCTTGGTCATATACTCCTTCACCCTCTAAGTCATTGCCAGCAGGCAACTTACCATTTTCATCCAATGGCAAATACTTATCGTCACCATCCTTACGATATAACTCAACACGATTGTTTGAAATATCATAAAGACCTTTTAGTTCCTTACCCATACCGATAGGCCAATTCATTGCACAACCTTCAATATTAAGTAGATCTTCTAATTCAGCGATAAGGTCTAGTGGATCACGACCATCACGATCCAACTTATTCATAAATGTAAAAATAGGGATACCACGTTTTTTAACAACTTTGAACAGCTTCTTTGTTTGTGGCTCAATACCTTTGGCTGAGTCAATTACCATGACTGCAGCATCAACTGCCATCAATGTACGGTAAGTATCTTCAGAGAAGTCCTCATGTCCTGGTGTATCCAGGATATTAACATCTTTATCACGATAATGGAATTGCATAACCGAACTAGTTACAGAGATCCCACGTTTCTTTTCGATCTCCATCCAGTCACTAGTTGCGAACTGTCCTGACTTCTTAGCTTTAACAGTACCAGCAGAACGAATAACTCCACCAAAGTAAAGCATCTGTTCTGTAATGGTTGTTTTACCAGCATCCGGGTGAGAGATGATGGCGAATGTACGACGCTTGTTTACTTCATTTTCTAATTGTTTTTGATCCATATTAACTCCTATATTCTTATATTAACTTAAACATTGAAAAAGAAGGCAACAAACTAAGCGCCTTCTGTTCCACTTTCTTTTCTAAAAGTATTTGCCATAACTTGTTTTGTCTTCTTATCAGGCAAGGTTACGATAACTTTTTCAATTCTCGAACCATTCATTTCACCAGATGTGACAACAACACCGTCTTCCAAGGTGAATGACTTAGGATGATTTTCATCCGGAATCTCACCAATGTTGGCAATCAAGTAACCGGCAATCGTATCAACATCTTCTGCTTCTAATTCTTCATTGAACAAGTCGTTGAAATCTTCTAATGAATACTTACCAATAACTGAATACTTGTTGGCACTGATCCGCTTATAGTTAGTAGTGATCTCATCATATTCATCATCGATTTCACCGACGATTTCTTCAATAATATCTTCAATCGTTGCTAGACCAACGATACCACCGTACTCATCGACTACCATCGTAATCTGTGTCTGAGTACTGCGCATTTTGACTAAGACCGAATCAATATTAGTTGTTTCTTGAACAAAGAGTGGTTCAGTCATAATATCCTTCAAAGAAATATTATCAAAACCAGATTCACGAGCTTTTTTGAGCAAGTTCTTAATGTGAACAATCCCAATGATCGTATCCTTGTCACCACCATAAACAGGAATTCTTGAATATGGTTGATTCAAGATTGCATCAATATTCTCATCTAATGGATCATTGATATCGATCATAAAAGTATCGATTCTTGGAACCATGATCTCACGAATTGTCGTGTCACCGAAGCGAATTATCCCTTGTAACATCTGATACTCATCAGAATTAATAGTTCCACTTTGACGGGACTTTTGAATCGTAGCCATCATTTCATTACGTGTTACCTTGTCATCTTTTTTGCTAAAATCAATCGGCGTTATCTTCATTAATAAATCTATCGATACTGTCAATAACCAAACAAACGGCTTCAGCAACTTACCAAAAATTGAAACTACCGGTTCAGTTGCACTCGCAACTTTGTATGGACTATGTAACGCTATACGCTTGGGATAAAGCTCTCCCAGCACTAATGTGAAGTAAGATAAGATCACCGTTATTATAACGATGGATAGCTCACGACTACCTGGGAACTTACCCATTACTCCTTCTAAAATAGAGCTCAAACTTGTAGCAGCACTAGCTGATGAAAGGAACCCAGCTAAGGTTATCGCTACTTGAATCGTTGATAAAAAATTATTTGGGTGATTAATCGCCTGTAAAATCTTAACAGCTCGACGGTTACCATCCTTTGCCTTTTCCTCCACGGAAGTTTTATTAACAGAAACAATCGCCATTTCGCCTGCGGCAAAAAAAGCATTAAGGAACGTAAGCACGACTATTAAAATCAGCTGTCCAGTCAGCGTCGCTCCGGTAGGGTCATCACTCATTAAACTTTTCACTCTCTTTCATTTGTAAAATTAAATAGACAAAAACATTATAGCAGGTGTTATTGTTTTCAACAATATAGGTTTTTCATGATAGAATATAAGTTAATTGTATATATGGGAGTTTTCAAAAATGTCTAACAAAAAAATTGCAATTATTTATCTATTATTCTTCATCATTCCTTACATCGTTTGCTTACTAGTTGTGGGGATATCATACAACGCACTTGTCCTACATGCATTGACTTGGCGCGTTGTCATGGGTGGAATCGTTGGCGCATTCGGTATGTTTGCGGTCAAGGTCATTGCACAGAGACCAGTCTTGATCATGTATCGCAGTACCACTAGGAAGTTCCTCAAGGGTTTGATCAACTTTTTTGTACTTGAAAGAAGTAAATGGGTCATCGGATTTAATTTGATCGTCGACTTTTTCCTATCGATTGGAAGTATTTATTTAGTAGCCAATGTCTTTACCATTTCACAGATAATTGGTAAGACTCTTGGCTGGCTAGTCTTGATACTAATGGTTTCTTTGACCTTAGCATCATACTTAGAATTCGAGTCACTCTCGATCTACACTGAGAAAAAGAAGAAATAATTCTTGACTTATCTATAAATTAATAATAATCTTGAGACAACTTAATTGAAGGAGGTATTTGACATGATGAAATTCAACAGTGAAAAACAAATGCAAGCATGTTGTTGTGTAGTAATTAAAAATTACTATACTTTTTCGACATGTCTAATACCACTCAATTGATGAACACGTAGTGAAAACTATAAATTTCAGGAGAGTCGACATTAGTCGGCTCTCCTTTTTTTATGCCCACTACCAGAAAGGAGCCAGTCGTGGAACATACTAGAATCGGAATTTTGAATTTAATGAAAAACAAAATTGAGACTAATCATAACTTTGAACATGTTTTAAGAAATGATGAAGTGGAATTAACCTTTTATTATTCAGCTACTCGATACAACGATAGAGTTCTTGACCCAGAGATTACTTCAACAATGAAACCACTCGATTTAACTGCAATCAAACAATTCGATGGTTTTATCATAACCGGAAGTCCAGTTGAACAACTCGCTTTTGAACAAGTTACCTACAATCAAGAGATCAACGAACTGTTGGACAAACTAGATGAACTGAATATCCCACAGCTCTATGTCTGTTGGGGCGCCATGGCTGCCCTTAATCACTTCTACCAAATCAGAAAGAATATTTTACCACACAAAACTTTTGGAGTTTATCAAAACAATATTATTGGTGAATCTTATTTCCTCAGGGATATTGAAAATGAATTCCCCGCACCACATGCTCGTTACGCCGAAATGAACCACCAAGATATCGACATGAGTAATGAACTAGAGACCAAGGCTATCAGCGAGAACGGTTTACTTACATTAGTAGAATCAACTACCAAACCACAACTATTTATCTTCTCACATCTTGAATATCCACAGAGTGGATTAGATGACGAATATCAACGTGAAGTTAACAGTGGCAAAGTTCCTGAAGCTTCCCTGCCAATAATTATTATTCACCGATCGACAATCATCCAATGTTCACTTGGCAAGAGACACAGACACAATTCTTCAATAATTGGTTGAATTGCGTTACCGAAACCAAATTAATTAAATCTTAGGAGAAAAAATTATGACAAAAATTGCTGACAACGTAACAGAATTAATTGGAAACACACCTATCGTTAAACTAAACAACGTCGTACCAGAAGACGCTGCTGACGTATATGTCAAACTTGAATTCTTCAATCCCGGCAGTTCCATCAAGGATAGAATTGCTTTGGCCATGATTGAAGATGCTGAAAAATCCCGCAAGATAAAACCCGGAGATACAATCGTTGAACCCACATCCGGTAATACTGGTATCGGGCTTTCGTTAGTTGCATCAGCTAAAGGATATCATCTGATCATCATGATGCCCGACACGATGAGTGTTGAACGTCGTAAATTGATGCAAGGTTACGGCACAGAATTAGTTCTTACACCAGGTAGTGAAGGCATGGGTGGTGCCATCAAACGTGCACAAGACCTAGCGGACGAAAAGGGCTACTTCCTACCTATGCAATTCAAGAATCCCGCTAACCCTGCCATCCACGAACAAACAACTGGCAAAGAAATTGTCGATGCTTTTGGAGATGACAAAGTCGACGCCTTTGTTGCTGGCGTCGGTACTGGCGGTACTCTTTCTGGTGTCAGCCATGCGTTGACTAAGGCATATCCCGACGTTCAAGTTTTTGCACTAGAAGCCGCTGAATCTCCATTATTAAAGGAAGGAAAAACTGGTCCACATAAAATTCAAGGTATCAGTGCTGGTATGATTCCTGACACATTGGATCAAAATTCTTATTCAGACATTGTTGAAGTAAGTAGTGACAACGCCATTAAAACAGCTCAAGAAGTTAGTCACAAAGAAGGCTTCCTACCTGGCATTTCATCTGGTGCCAACATCTATGGTGCTATTCAAATTGCTAAGAAACTTGGCAAAGGTAAGAAAGTGGTTACAGTTGCTCCAGACAACGGAGAACGATATCTATCAACTGATTTATTTAATTTTTAAAAGTCAAATCTTTTCAAACGACAACCAAGTTATGAGAGAATAGAAAATGATAATTTTATATGGGGAGAGTTTTTAATATGAAGAAAAGAATTATTTTACTTTTGTCTACAATCGCTGCATTGGTACTTATCCTAACTGGATGCTCAAGTAACAACGACCAAGCAACTACTAAAACAAAGGGTACATTGACAATTGGACTTGAGGGCACATATGCACCCTATTCATACCGTGAAGATGGCAAGCTAAAGGGATTTGAGGTTGACCTTGGCAAAGATATTGCCAAAGAAATGGGTATGAAAGCTAAATTTGTTCCTACTAAGTGGGATTCACTTATCGCTGGTTTGAACTCAAATACATTCGACGTTGTTATCAATAACGTTGCTATGAACAAATCACGTGAGAAACAATATCTTTTCTCAACACCTTATATCTACTCAAGATCAGCTTTGATCATGAAACAAGATAACACTGATATCAAAAACATCACTGATATTAAAGGTAAGAAAGTTGCTGCCGGAACTGGTACAGATAATTACAACAAGGCTGAAAAGTACGGTGCCGACATCGTTCCATCAGCTGACTTCCAAACATCAATGTCAATGATCGATCAAGGACGTGTTGAAGCTGCTGTTAACTCAAAGGAAGCCTTCTTAACATGGAAGAAAGATCACAAGAACACTGACCTTAAGTACCAAGTTATTTCATCTAAGTATATCGAAGCATCTAAGATTGCTCCTATTTACAATAAGAAATCAACTGCACTTCGTGACGACGTCAACAAAGCTATGAAGAAGCTTTACAAAGACGGAACTATGAAGAAGTTATCAATCAAGTACTTCGGTGAGGATATTACTAAAAAATAATTATTTTTAATTAATAGATTTTTGAGATGGGGTTTTCGTTTCATGTGGCACATAATTGTTTCATCACTGCCGGAAATGGTTGGAGCTATGCTTCAATTCACTATTCCACTAGCCATTATTTCGTTCATCTTCGGACTTATCTTGGCTGTTCTAACAGCACTGATCAAGTTCATTGAACCTAGTGAGAACAAAGCACTACGTTATCCCTGGTTAGTATTACGAGCTATCGCCAACTTCTATGTTTGGTTATTCCGTTCTACTCCATTGCTAGTTCAATTATTCATTATTTTCTTCGGACTACCTAGTGTTGGGATTCAACTACCAGCTTTCATAGCTGCTGTGATTGGGTTCTCACTCAATACTGGTGCATACGCATCTGAAACCATTCGTTCAGCGCTACTATCTGTACCGCAGGATCAATGGGATGCAGCTTATACTTTGAACTTTACTACTCGTCAAACACTGATGAAAATTGTTCTTCCACAAGCTGTCAGAATTGCCTTACCACCACTATCCAATTCATTTATTGGCTTGGTTAAGGATACTTCACTGGCCAGTTCAATCACTATCTTGGAAATGTTCCAAGTCAGTCAACAGATTACGGCTAAGAACTACCAACCACTATTGATGTACACGCTGGCTGCCGTACTTTATGCGATCGTCTGCTCACTTCTAAGTTGGTTACAACACTACTTAGAACGTCGTACATCCAAATACGTTAAGGGAGGTCAGAACTAATGATTTCAGCAAAACATATCAATAAGCAATACGAAGGCAAAACTGTTTTGGATGATATCTCAGTTGACTTCCCCGATGGTAAGACAACCGTTATCTTAGGACCTTCAGGTTCCGGTAAATCAACATTGTTACGTTCCCTAGATATGTTGGTCCGTCCCGAAAGTGGAACTGTCAGTTTCCCTGATCTCGAGATCGACTACAGTAAGCCTATTTCCAAAAAAGACAGTTTCAATCTAAGACGTAAGACTAGTATGGTTTTTCAAAACTGGAATTTATTCCCTAACCTAACTGTTTTGGATAATATCACGACTGCACCGATAACAGTTTTGAAACGTTCAAAATCCGATACTGAATTACTAACCAAACAACTATTAAAGGAAGTTGGTCTTGAAGGACTTGAAGATCGTTATCCTAGTCAACTTTCCGGTGGACAACAACAACGTATTTCAATCTGCCGAGCACTAGCAATGCATCCCGAATACATACTGTTAGATGAACAACAAGTGCGCTGGACCCAGAACTTGAGACACAAGTCTTGCGTATCCTTGAAAAATTATGTGAACAAGGTCAGTCGATGGTCATCGTGACACATAATATGGAATTCGCCAGACTTGTTTCTGATAAGATTGTCTTCATCGAAGACGGTAAGAAGTTATACGATGGTGCTACGAAGGATTTCTTCTGCCACCCAACACAACGTATTGAGGACTTCTTGTCAGGTATTTCACTTAATGAAGAAAAAGACAGTATCAAATAACTAACTACCACATACGAAAAACCCGAAAAAATAAGCTAAGACTATTTAAAGTCTTAGCTTATTTTTATTTATCTGACAATCCATTAATGGTGTGACAATTCCTTATATCTCTGCATCCAAAGATCAACATAGGCTTGAGAAAATGGTCCCTTACCCTTATCGATCCAATCTATCAGAACATCGACATTGCGATGTAAAATCGTATCTATTTCTGGTGGATAATTCCAGTACTTACTATGTGCGGCATACTCGTCCACATCTAATAAGCGCTTCTCTCCATCAGGAAAGACCTTTACATCCAAATCATAATCAATATATTTAATGGCCTCTTTGTCTAAAGCAAACGGTGTCGCTAGATTGCAGTAATATGAAACCCCGCTCTCTCGTATCATGGTAATAATATTGAACCAGTAATGTTTATGAAAATAAACCAGTGCTGGCTCTCTAGTTACCCAACGACGTCCGTCTGACTCAGTAACAAGAGTGTTCTCATTACAGCCGATTATCTCGTTCTCACTTGTCTTTAACACCATTGTTTCACGCCAAGTACGATGTAAATGACCATCATGCTTATAACTCTGGATTGCCACGTAATCTCCTTCTTTAGGTATCTGCATAAATTACCCGGCTTTCCACTTCTTGTTCACGAAAGATTATAACAGAGCTGTGAAACAATTAAAAGATATTACGCACTAAAAAGCACCTGCCAAGTGAATGACAGGTGCTTGAGTTATTACATTTTTGATAGTTCTTTTAAGGCTGCAAGTACTTCTGGGTTTGAGAATACTTTATCTTCACTACGTTTAATAATTTCTTTTCTCTCTTCTTCAGTACGTTCATTTACCTTAATATCCGCTTTAACATTAATTGTAAATTTATCATTTCTTAACATAAATTCTCGCCTCCATTTTGTCTAATAATACACTGAAATCAATTTTATTCAACTTTTGAATTTCCAAGTTTTTCTAACATGTCCCACTCTTCATTATTAATATTCAATTTAATGTTTTTCAAAATATAATTCCTGATAAATTTAATTGCTGAATCATCACTTTCAGAATATTGTGCAATCCTTTGAGACATATCAATCAACTCTTTTTTTAATCCATTCTTATATTGAAAATCATATCCGTTAGAATGCAGAAAAACTAATGTAGACAACATTGCCGTACGCTTATTTCCATTTTTAAAAGCTTGAAACTTAGCAATTTTATGCCATAAATATGCTGCTTTAGTTGCAATTGTTGGTAACTGATCTGAACCAAAACTTATTGAATCTTTCACCATATCCAATGTATACCTTACATGATTCAAATCTGAGACACCCTCAACACCGTACGTTCCCTTTTCAACAAATATTTCTTGTGCCCTACTATTGAGATTAATAACTTCATCAACATCCAAATATATCAGATTAGTAAGTCCGTACAAATATTTTTCTCTGACAATCGATTTCTCAACATCATCTACAATATTTAGCGAATAATAATTAATTGTCCCATTGTTTTTGATATCATCAATTATATCAATACCAGTAAATGGGATATTCTTATTTTTCATCTGATATGTTTTGATAATAAGTTTTAAAAACTCTTCCAGTTGCTACTCACCTTCATAAGAATTCAAAGCCAGTCCCGAAAATCTTTTCCCTTGAAATTCCATAATCTCAAACTCACCCGTTTTCTTTTCACTGGGTAATAATTGGTCCTTGAACTTCATATTCTTTTTCATGGATTCTCCCATAGGCATAATATTACCGTCATAAGTTAAACAGTAATATTATTTTATCAAACGTATGTTTGCATAGAAAGAAACAAATTCGAATATAAGAAGTTCGTTGAATCATCTATTAACACAATAATATATTTTAGAAACCGTACTAGAATTCACACTCTAATCTTCGTTACTCAAAGCCCTTTTGATTGCATCATAGCGGTATCCCTTGGTCATCAAATAATTTATCAACTTAGATGGATTGTCATAACGATGTTGAACCTTATTGATCATCGCAACTAGATTCTCTTGTTCAGTATCGTCATCACGTTCTAAGTCCAAATCATCAATTGCCTGACTAACTATATCACCGCTATATCCCTTTTGATACAAACTTTGCTTAAGCTTAGTCATCATCTGCTGAAAGGACTTGTGACGTTGCTTTCTAACTTGTTTACTAGCAAACTCAGTTGCATTTTCCAATAATCTATCTTCATCGACCTCTGCTAACTTATCCTCAATAATATTTGCGGGAACACCTTTTTGAACCATCTTTTGTTGAATGATTCTCGGACCGTTAGCGGTCGTATTCAATTGCGTATTAATAAAACTTGTAGCGTAGGCTTCATCGTCTAAATAATTCAGTTTTGCCAATCGTTCCATTACCGAATAAATAACCGGTGAACCATATTCTTTCTTATATAAATAATCTCGCATTTCTTTTTCAGTTCTTAATTGGTAACTCAAATAATTTACGGCATCACCGTATGCTTTGTTGATATTTTCTCGTGACTGAATCTCTTTGATCTGTTTATCATCAAGCTCAACACCATTCATCAATCGGAAATCTACTAGTGTCGTCTCTCCAACTGGAAAAGCATATTCTCCGTCAAGATAAACATTGTAGCGTCCTTTTCTCTTTTGAGCTTGTATTTTTGTGACTTTTGCCAATATCATTACCTCACATGTTATACTCTAGAGTAGTTTACCGTACATTTAAAAAAAGGAAAAATCATATGGATAACAATATAACTGAAGAACTAGCAGTGGGCGACCGTTTCCCACTTACAATCAAACGAATCGGAATTAATGGTGAAGGAATTGGTTTCTTCAAACACGTCATTGTCTTCGTACCAAAGGCTGTCCCTGAAGATGTCATCGTTTGTGAAATTACTGAAGTCCACCCTAAATTCCTCAATGGTAAAATTCACAAAATCAGAACTGAAAGTCCTTATCGTAATCCTGAAACACCTGAACTTGCCAGTAAAGTCGGTGGTTTGGAATTCGCACATATCAAGTATGAGGATCAATTGAAGTTTAAAGCAGACATCCTTCGTGAATCAATCGAAAAATACCGTCCTTATGCCTATGAACATTACAATATCAGACCAACTGTCGCATCTCCTCAACAAGAAAAATATCGTAATAAGGCACAGTTCCCTATTCAAGAAATTGATGGAAAAATCCTTTGCGGACTATACAAAGACGGAACACAGACACTCGTTGACCTTGAAGAAATGCCTACACAAATGGATCTAACTATGGAAGCTATGCGTAAAATCGTTGTTCTCATCAAGGAACTTGGTATTCCAGTTTATAATCCCGAAGCCAAATCAGGAATCTTACGTATGATCGTAATTCGTCAATCTGTTGAATTCAACAAACTACAAGTTACCTTCATTACTCGTACAAAGAAGTTCCTAAAGGAACATCAACTAACTGAAAAGATCAAAGAACAAATTCCAGAAGTTAGTTCTATTTCTCAAAACATCAATACTGATGACAAGGGCAGCGTCTGGGGTGACGAAACACGTTTGGTCTGGGGTGACGAATATCTTCAAGAAGATATCAACGGCTATGTTTTCAACCTTTCACCACGTGCATTCTTACAACTAAACTCACTTCAAACAGACAAGCTATATGACATTGCTGAAAAAGCTCTAAACCCTGAAGAACGTGACGTTCTACTCGATGCTTACTGCGGTGTTGGTACGATCGGTATCACTCTTGCCAAAAAAGTTAGTCATGTCTACGGAATTGAAATCATTCCTGAAGCTATCGCTGATGCCAAGAAGAATGCTGAATTAAACGATATCGACAACGCCGATTATTACGTTGGCTCCGTTGACCAAGTTTATCCCGAACTATTAACCGACAATGTTAAACCTAACGCCGTTATCGTTGATCCTCCACGTACTGGACTAGATGGCAAACTAATTGACACTCTATTGCGTCATCGCCCTGAGAAGCTAGTATATATCTCATGTAACCCATCTACCTTGGCTAAGGATTTAACACGTTTGACTAATAAATATCGTGTTGATTACCTACAACCAGTTGATATGTTTCCACAGACTCCTCACGTTGAAACAGTTGTTAAATTAAGTAGAAGATAAAAACATGGCATCCACAATCGTGGGTGCTTTTTTGCTATTAAGTATATCTAATGATAAGCATAATTCTTTATTTAATATAAATATCTTGATAAACTTAAAAAGTACGCACGGAACAAATGTGCATTCGATCCACCCAACCCCACTTGAAGAAAGCGAGGAATTAGATGGACCAAAAAGCTTATAGAACCGAACTAGATGTACTACAAAAACAAAATAAGATTCACAGTTTTGATCAAGGATTGGACTATATTGAGGCAAATAAACGTCTCGAAGAATTCGGACCAAACAAATTGGAAACAGTCAAAACACCAAGGTGGAAAATGTTTCTGCATCAATTCAACAACATGGTGATCTATGTCTTGATTTTTGCAGCAGTCATCACATTAATACTTGGACATTATTCTGACTCGATCATCATTGGATTAGTAGTACTCATTAATTCACTGATTGGTTATTTCCAAGAAGCCAGTGCTTCTAACGCGCTCGAACGCATCAAGGACATGCTATCGATCAATGCTAAGGTTCACCGCGATGGCATTCGAAAAGAAATCCCCGCCGAAGAACTCGTTGCTGGCGATACAGTTTTCTTAGAGGCTGGAGATAACGTTCCAGCTGATCTACGAATTATCAATTCAGATAATTTGAGAATTCAAGAATCATCCCTAACTGGTGAAACTAATTCAGTTTCTAAAAACTCTAAATTGATTACCAAAGATTCCGCATTAGCCGATCAAACTAACATGGCCTTCGCCTCTACTTCAGTAACCAAAGGTAGCGGAACTGGATTAGTAGTTGCGACAGCTGAAAATACTGAGATCGGCAAAATTTCCACTGAAGTTGGTGCTGTTAAAGCACGTAAAACTCCACTAATGCAAGTTATCGACAAACTTGGTGCCGGGGTTTCATACTTCATCGTTCTGGCAGCAATTGCAACTTTTATTATCGGTTGGTACTTCGGTGCTTATTCGCTCTCTGTTCTATCAATGGCCGTGGTATCAATGGTTGTTGGAACAATTCCAGAAGGATTGCCTGCAACAACTTCGGTTATTCTTGCCAAGGGTGTTAATGACATGGCAAAAAATCAAAATACCATCATCAAGACTTTGCCAGCTGTAGAAACACTTGGCTCGGTCGATGTTATTGCGACTGACAAAACAGGAACACTGACAAAGAACGAAATGACCGTTACCGACATTGTTATCGATGATCAAAACTATCAGGTGACTGGAACTGGTTATGATCCGATAGGAGAAATTACGCAAAATAATCAGAAAGTAACTATTTCTGACAAAATGAAACTATTCTTAGAATCTGGATTTCAGGCCAATGACACTCACCTAATCAACGAAGCCGGCCAGTGGGACATCACTGGTGAACCGACTGATGGAGCTTTCTTATCGCTATATCATAAAGTTTACAATCATGGCGAAGAATCAGATTATGAAAAAATCGATATTCTACCATTCGATTCTGACTTCAGATATATCGCCCGACTAGTCAAAAAAAACAACAAACATTATCTATTCGTCAAGGGTTCACCTGACAAGTTGTTTAACATGGCTCAAAAATTAGACTTAAATTTCGACGATACAACTTGGTCACAACGTGTTCACGATTTCTCAGAACATGGAAAACGTGTTATCGCAGTCGGTTATAAGGAAGTTTCAACAGACATCACTAAGATAACACACGACCTCATCAACAACGGACTGAACTTCTTAGGGCTTGCGGCCATTATTGACCCGCCCCGCGAAGAAGTTATTGTGGCGTTAAAAGAAATTCGCTCCGCTGGTGTTGAAGTTAAGATGATTACTGGTGATAGTCCTGTAACAGCAACTGCTATTGGTGGAAAATTAGGATTAGCTGACAAAATCAATGCCATCACTGGACCAGAGTGGGATCAATTGTCCGACAATGAACGTATTGTAGCAG
Source organism: Companilactobacillus nodensis DSM 19682 = JCM 14932 = NBRC 107160 (assembly GCF_000615905.1). Lineage (GTDB taxonomy): Bacteria > Bacillota > Bacilli > Lactobacillales > Lactobacillaceae > Companilactobacillus > Companilactobacillus nodensis. The sequence goes on along the minus strand of NZ_BAMN01000001.1, from coordinate 134,242 downwards.
CTGACAAAAATCAAGTTTTCGCTCGAACAACTCCTAGTAACAAAATCGAAATTATCGAAGCACTTCAAGCAAATAACAAGGTTACCGCTATGACTGGTGACGGAGTTAATGATGCCCCAGCATTAAAGCAAGCTGACATTGGTGTGGCAATGGGAATCAAAGGAACTGATGTTGCCAAGGATTCCGCCGATATGGTGCTAACTGATGATAACTTTGCGACAATCTCCAAAGCCATCAGAGAAGGACGCAGAATCTTCGATAACATCAAAAAAAGTATCCTGTATCTTCTACCCATCTCCTTCTCAGAAGGACTAATAATCGCTTATGCCATTCTGACTAAGAGTGATATTCCACTGCATCCGACGCAGCTACTCTGGATCAATATGGTTTCAGCAATTACGATTCAATTTGCGCTGACTTTTGAACCAGCCGAAGAAGGTATCATGAATCGTAAGCCTCGAAAGACTGGCAGTAAGTTAATGACTAAACACAATATTTTCCAAGTTGCTTACATTTCAGTTCTCATGGCAGTGATAAGCTTGACCATCGATGCCTTTTTACGAGGTAATGGTGTCAGTGCCATAATCTCTAGTACTACTATGGTCAACGTTTTGATTGTTGGTAAAATATTCTATCTATTCAACATTCGTTCCAGAAAACCAGCACTATCAAGGGACTTCTTCTCAAATCCAAAAGCCTTCTACTTCGTTGGCCTAATGATGGTGCTGCAACTGATATTGACCTACGTTCATTCATGCAAAACATTTTCTACACTGGATCAATTGGCATGATGGAATGGGGCTTGGCTATTCTAGGTGGTGTTATTATCTTAGCTATTGCTGAAATAGACAAGTATATTCGTAACTTCAAATTCAATAGATCTGAAAAGTTATTGTTTGAAGAGTAACAAAAAAACCTCTCGAAAAATTTTGAGAGGCTTTTTTGTATCTACATATTCAATTCATAAGCAACACGACGGTCGTCTTCTTTAGGACCAACGTAAATAATTCCACGATACTTGAATCCAAGTTTTTCCGAAACATGTTGCATTCCTTTGTTCATTTCATGTGTATCGATTCGGAAATTTCTAAATCCTAGACCATAACCAATCGTAAACATATTGGACATCAAGAAGTCACTCAAGTGCTTACCACGATAACCATCACCAATTGCAACACGGTGCAATGTCGCATATTTGTCAGTTGTGTTATTCCAACTACCGTCTTGGATCACTTCATAATGTGGATCATCTGTCTGCATCAAACAAGTATAACCAACCAAGTCACCATTGACCATTAGGACATAACCACGACCAACTCGTAAGTCCTCCTCAAGTACGGCACGACTAGGTTCACCATCTTGCCATTGTGGACTGCCAGTTCCCTTGATAAGACTCTTAGCATCATTAATAACTTTGATGATCTGTTCCAAATCATCACTCTGAGCTTTTCTTACAAAAACATTAAACATTTAATTCACTCCCTAAACATAAAACTCGATGTTTCTAATAATAATCTAACTTGAAGCAATGTCAATTATAGATTAATTTGACAAAGGCTAATATTAAATTCATGATTATTAACGTCACGTTTTTGACAATTATAAGGAAGTGTCTATTTAATGAATAAAAACGCTAAAGTATCACTCGCTATTGTAACCTTCGGAAGTTTCTTCGGAATATTAAGTTCAACTTTGATGAGCACTGCGCTGCCATCAATCATGAAAACATTCTCGATCACTACTTCCATGGGACAATGGCTGACTAATGGTTATATTCTGGTAAATGCTATTATGATTCCTACCAGTGCCTTCTTGTTGAAGAAATTTTCATTCAAAAATCTTTATTTATTTTTCTCAATCATCTTTTTGTTGGGAACAATTTTTGGTGCCTTATCACACGAGTACATCTTCCTAATAACTGGCCGGATGATTCAAGCCATCGGTGCTGGTGTCATGATGCCACTAGTCAATGTCATGGCGATGAATTCTGCGGATCGACACAATCAGGGTAAAATCATGGGAATAATTGGATTAGCTTTTAACTTTGCTCCAGTAATTGGACCAACGCTTTCAGGATTCATCCTATCAGTTTTATCATGGCGCTACTTATTCATCTTAGTTATCCCGTTCACCGCGATAGACATTATTCTATCTATTACTTTTCTCCAAAGTAATCACCAAGAGACTAAATTAAAATTCAATACTAAAGGTTTGATTCTATCCAGCTTGGGCTTGTTGTTCCTATTATACGGATTATCCAATATTGGAACGGCTAACTTTATTACCTTTAATATTGGCGGTTCTTCATTGATTGGTCTCGTAATTCTAATTTTATTCGTTCTAACGCAGCGAAATGATGAATCCCCATTCATTAATCTGAGCATCTTTAATTACAAGCAATATAATGTTGCCGTAATCATAAATATGATTCTAATGGTGACAATGTACAGCAACGCTATCATTATTCCGATCCTAGTTCAGAACGTCATGCACTACAGTGCCTTGCAATCAGGATTAGTGGTCATGCCAGGTGCCATGTTCACCGCCATTATGTCACCAATAAGTGGCCGATTGTATGATAGATTCGGTGTCAAACGCTTAGTAATATCTGGATTGATCATAGATTGTATCGGTACCGGACTGCAGTCATTCACCACCTTATCCACATCGATCCTAGTTGTCACATTGGGACAAACCATCAGACAAATGGGACTGTGCCAGGTTTTGATCCCTATTCAAACCCAAGCTTTAGCTTCTATTCCTCACGAAATACTTCCTGACGGTGTTGCGACCTATAACACTTTACGTCAGGTTGCGGCATCTTTTGGTACAGCGCTGTTGGTTGGTATAATCAGCATGTCGACTCGTGCTAATCCTAGTAATTATTTAAATAGTGAATTGATTGGTATTAAGATAGGTTTCGTCGTTTCATTAGGTATGATAATTGTTTGTTTGATAATGACGCGTTGGTTGGTTTCTCGCACTTCTACAAATTAACCTATATATTGCCGCCTCCGCTTCCGAGATATTGTACCAGTCGTGGGGACCGGTTCGAGCCACGGTCTCGAGCCTCTACTTTTAGCTTTGCAAAGAGCGCAAATCTAAAAGCTAGTCCTATGGCGTTCCGCCACCTTTCACGGCTGGTACAATATCTCTCCATCTACGGCTAAATCGCATTTTAGCTAAAATCAAATGGCAGTAATACATGCCGGAGATTGAAAATAACGGAACCAGCTGTGATAGTGGTGTTGGAACGGCGTTTTCCCGTTCTTACAGCACAGGATGCTTTTTGAAATCTGCGATTCATGCAGAGTTCAAAATCAAGACCTCAGACCGCTCTTCGGCTGAGGTCGGTCCCACAGCAGGTGGAGTTATTTTAAATCGTAGGCAAAAAAATAGGAGCATCCACAAAAATGGACGCTCCTTTTAAATACACTATTTAATTGTTTGCCAATCTTCTTGCCAGATAATTCCCATTGTCTTCTCACCAGTATGAACACTGATTGCAGGTCCAAGCGAACTTTGAGTAACTCGAATCTGAGGAAACTTCTCCCCTAGTTCCTTAGTCCAAGCATCTGACAATTCTTGATTATTAGCATCAATCACAGTGGCATGGACTTTGTAATCTACACTATCAAGTGTCTCTTGAATCTTTTCACACATTAGTCTGAAGACACGCTTCATCGTACGTTCCTTACCAATAGCGATGATCTTACCCTCTTCATCAAAGGTAAGCATGGGCTTGATGTTCAACAAGTTACCAATAACAGCTGAACGATTGCTCAAACGACCAGTACGCATTAAGTGCTTCAGATTATCGACTGCAAAGCGAACTTCCATCGTCTCGCGCAGCTTCAATAATTTCGGCATGATTTCTTCAGGTTCTTGGCCTTCTTTAACTAACTTCCCAGCTAGTAAAACCAAATTAGCTTCACCGGCACTTGCTACCAATGAATCGAATGGAAAGGTTTTTGCCTTGTCATAATCCTTACAAAACATTCGTAAATTATCCATAAAAGAAGTTATTCCGCTAGATAAATGAATCGAAATAATCTTGTCATAACCTTTTGAAACCAAGTCATCATAGGCTTCCTCAATTTGACCCATGGAAACTTGAGATGTAGTTGGTAATTCTTCTTCAGTATTTAGATAGTCATAGAACTTATCTAAGCCTAGTTCTTCTGTTTCTTTATATTGCTTATTTCCCAAAATAACTGTAATTGGTAACACTCTAATATTGAATTCTTCAATCTGTTCGGGTGTTAAATATGAAGCCGTATCCGTCACAATTGCCGTTGGCATAACTCGTCCTCTTTTTTCATTAAAAGTATATGAAAGTATTGTTTAAAGCATAACATAATTGTCATATATTTCTATTATGAAATGGCTTGTTCTATCACTAACAATTTTTGTTTACTAGTTGTTTACTAGATACATCTTGCTCACACTACCGAAAGAGGTTATTATTAATTAGTAAACATTTACTAAATATGGAGAAAAATTATGAAGACAAATACCCTTTTATCAGATTTTAAGAACATATTTAATAGCAATGCTGAGCGATTATTCTTCTCGCCTGGACGAATCAATTTGATCGGTGAACACACCGACTATAACGGTGGCAATGTTTTCCCATGTGCCATCAGTTTGGGAACTTACGCTGCTTATGGAACACGCGATGATGACGTGATCCAACTTTATTCAGCCAACTTTCCCGACAGTGGAATCATCAGTTTTACAACAACTGATCTAGAATATAACAAGGCTGATGACTGGGCCAATTACCCACGTGGAATCATGTATTATTTAGTAAAACATGGCTACATTTTTGACCATGGATTCAATTTGTTTATCCACGGAAACTTACCTGATGGTACTGGCCTATCTTCTTCAGCATCAATTGAATTATTAATGGGAACAATTCTGAACACCGCATTCGATCTCGGAGTCGATCAATTGGATTTAGTCAAAATCGGCCAAGAGGACGAAAATAACTATATCGGTGTTAACTCAGGAATCATGGATCAATTTGCTGTCGGTATGGGTAAAAAAGATCAAGCTATTTTACTCGATACTAATACGATGGACTATCAATATGCACCAGTCGAATTAGGCGACCACGTTATCGTGATTATGAATACTAATAAACGTCGTGAGTTAGCCGATTCCAAATACAATGAACGTCGTAGCGAATGCGAACAAGCCCTCGAACGATTACAAGCCGACCTATCTATTAAGTCACTGGGAGATTTGACGATTGATGAATTTGATCAGAATTCATATTTGATCAATGACGATACGTTGATTCGTCGTGCTCGCCATGCTGTCTTCGAAAATCAACGTACGCTTCGTGCAATCGACAAATTAAAACAAAATGACCTAGTCAGCTTCGGCAAACTAGTCAATGCCTCACACGTTTCACTTCACTACGACTATGAAGTTACTGGTCAAGAACTCGATACACTCGTTGAGACAGCTTGGCAACAACCTGGTGTCTTAGGCGCTCGTATGACTGGTGCCGGCTTCGGCGGCTGTGCGATTGCCATCGTCGAAAAAGATCAAGTGGAAAACTTCAAAGAAAATGTCGGTGAAACTTATAAACAAATCATCGGTTATGACGCTGACTTCTACATCGCAGAAATATCCGATGGACCAACAGAATTAAAGGTGGAAAAATAATATGAATGCAATCGATAAGTTTGTCGATGCAATTATTAGTTCAGATAATAATTATCAAGAATTAGATCGTATCTACTTAATCAACCGCGTCAGAGCCTTGGTTGGTGATGAATGCAATATCAATGGCAAAAGCTTGTTAGCAGTTCGTGATGCTCTGATCCAAACTGCTATTCAGAACCAAAAGATCGTAGACACTCCAACTGAAAAAGAAATATTGAGCGACCAATTGATGGACTTGTACACACCCGTCCCATCAGCGATAAATCAGAAGTTTTGGAATTTATATCAAAATAGTCCAGAGTCCGCCACTAATTATTTTTATGAATTAAGTCGTAAAAATGATTACATCAAAACTAAGGCCATCGCCAAAAATATTTCTTACACAACTAAGACCGACTACGGAGACTTAGAAATAACCATCAATCTATCCAAGCCTGAAAAAGACCCTAAGGCTATTGCGGCAGCTGGCACGCAAGTACAAACTGGTTACCCCAAATGTCAATTGTGTATGGAAAACGAAGGCTATTTAGGACGACTAGGTTATCCTGCCAGAAGCAATCACCGGATAATTCGTTTCATGCTCGGTGGAGAAACTTGGGGATTCCAGTATTCCCCATATGCTTATTTCACTGAGCACGCAATTTTCTTATCACACATTCATCGTCCAATGGTTATTAATCAACATACCTTCAGCAATCTATTGGAAATCACCAAACAATTTCCACAGTACTTCGTCGGTAGTAATGCTGACTTACCGATTGTTGGCGGCTCAATGCTTTCTCACGACCACTATCAAGGCGGACGTCATGAATTTCCAATGATGAAAGCTCCTGTTGTTAAAAACATAAACCTGCCTATCAAGAATGTTGAGGCCGGTATCGTCAAATGGCCATTGTCAGATATCAGACTGACTAGCGATGATCCTGAACAATTGATCAAAGCTGCTACTCTGATCCATAATAATTGGAAATCATATTCTGATGAAGACGTTGATATCCGCGCCTATACAGGCGAGATTCGTCACCATACCGTTACGCCAATTGCCTACCGAAAGGATAATCAATACGTACTCGATATTGTTCTACGTGATAACCAAACTTCTACAAATTATCCTGATGGTATCTTCCATCCCCACAAACAATATCAACATATCAAAAAAGAAAATATCGGATTAATCGAAGTAATGGGCCGTGCAATCCTTCCCGCTAGATTAAAAACTGAATTGATTGAAGTTGAAAAATACTTATTGAATCAACCAAACAACATGGCAGAATATCACCACGACTGGGCTGATCAACTCAAACAAAAGTATGAATTCACTTCTGAAAATGTCGAAGATATTGTTAACAAAGAAACCGGATTAGTCTTCTCCCACGTACTAGAAAATGCCGGTGTGTACAAGTGGGATAATCAGGGAAGAAAGGCCTTTGATAAATTTATTAATAGTCTAAATGAGGTGAAATAATGGCTACAATTCGTGATATTGCTAAACGGGCTTCCGTTTCACCCGCTACTGTTTCCAGAGTTCTCAACAATGACTTAACACTGTCTGTGACTGATGACACTCGCGAAAGAATCATCAAAATTGCTGAAGAAATGAATTACTCCAAAACAAGTAAAAAGAGTCAAACTAGAATTGCCCTAGTTCAATGGTATTCAGAATCTCAAGAACAAGACGATATCTACTACATGATGATCCGTGAAGGTATCGAAAAACAAATACAAAAGTTCAACTTTGAAATTATTCGAATTTTCAACAACGACTTCTCCACAATTGATGGTGATATTGATGGAATAATTGCTGCTGGAAAATATAGTTTTCAACAAGTTGATCATATGAAGAAGTATTCTGACAATATCATCTTCATCGACGACGACCAATTTCAAAATGGATTTGATACTGTCTTAACTGACTTCAAATATGGCGTACAACGCGCGCTAGACTTCTTTTTGGACCAAGAAATCAAAGAAATTGGAATTATTTATGGCGAAGAGAAATCAACTGATGGACTCAAAACAATCGTTGACAAACGCTTCGATTGCTATAAAGATTACATGGCACAAGAAGGACTCTTTCAAGAGAAATATTGTTTCAAAGGTGACTTCTCCAAAAAATCTGGCTACGAACAGATGAAACTTGCTATCAAAAAGCTAGATAACTTACCTAAAGCATTCTTTATTAGTAATGACCCAATGTCAGCCGGTGCATTAAGAGCATTACAGGAAGCTAGTATTTCAGTTCCTGACGATGTTCAAATCTTCAGTTTCAATAATACTTCCGTTGCCGGCTACGTTAACCCCGAGCTGAGTTCTATTTCTGTTTCAACAGTTCAAATGGGTGCAGCCGCAGTACAGTTGCTGTATGATCTGTTAATGAATAAAAACCACGTACCGTATAAATTAGAATTAGCCACCAAATTAATATTTAGAGAAAGTACAAAAAAGGTCGAGAAAAAATAATTTTCTCGACCTTTTTGTTTGCTTATTTTACTATGCTTCCAATGACTTAGGATCAAAATCACGAGCGAACTCTGACAGATGAACCAGATTTCTCAAAAATTCATGTGTAGTTGCTTCGTAATGATACTTCAAGCCTAACTCATAAATATAACCGTTGATATAGTCAACTTCAGTCGGACGACCTTTTGACATATCTTGATACATTGATGGGAAATGTAATGGATTAGTATCAGTACTTACGTGTCTGATTATCTCCCATTCTTCCTCACGTGTATTCAACAGTTTGATTCCAGCACGTTCACATACATCAAATGCTTCATTGATAAGTTGTCGTCCTAGTTTCTCGGCAGTTGGTCCTTGGATATATTCGCCCATTTGAATCTCAAACATAGTACATAGTGTGTTGATAACTGAATTAAAAATAACTTTGGCCATCAATGTTCCTAAGAAGTTCGTTGTCAAAGTAGGATTCAAATTAGCTTTGGTAAATTCTTCAACAATTTGATGAGTTGTATCATCTGGACTCTCAGTCTGATTGGCCATGTGCATACTTCCGGCACCAGATGCACCGATAAAATCAACATCCCCGGCTCCATTCAAAACAGTACCGATCAAAGCTGTTCCACCAATTACTTTTTTGGGTTTGAAATATTTATTAATTTTTTCAATATGTCCCATACCATTCATAGGAGAAACGACATATTGATGGTCTTTGAAACTACCTGCTGTACGTTTCAAAGCATCTTCTAATTGCATCTGTTTAGTGAAGACGATCCAAACATCAGGATCACCTTCGTAATTTTCTGGAGAATAAATGTTGACGGGCACTAGATGTTTATCTTTACCATCTCTTGATACATAAACTCCGTTCTGTTCTTTAATCTTTTCGATCTGATCATCCCAGATTTCAACGAAATCCACTGGAAAACCAGCCTGCTGTAGTAAAATTCCATATCGCAGGCCCATTGCTCCTGCTCCCAAAACTGCATATTTCATAGTGTGCGCCTCCATTTATTGATTAACAGCAATTATTAGACAAATTATAATAATTGTCAATGAAATTTTAATCTTTTTCTTAGATACGGTTGACTTACCGTTGGTACAAGCACTATCATACAAATTAACTTAAAATTTATTTTTTTAATAAAGGAGAGATTTTTATGGCAAAAGCAGATGCATCAAAACTAGATTGGAATAACTTAGGATTCGAATATATGGACTTACCTTATCGATATACGGCCCATTGGAAAGATGGTGCTTGGCAAGACGGCGGTCTTACTGAAAACAGCACTCTTCCACTAAACGAAGCAGCCGTTGTACTTCATTATGGTCAAGGTGCATTCGAAGGAATGAAAGCCTACCGTACCCCCGACAATAAGATTCAATTATTCAGACCCGACCGTAACGCAGCACGTTTAAAGAATTCAGCTGAAAGACTACTTATGCCAGTATTCCCCGAAGACAAGTTTGTCGATGCTGTCAAACAAGTTGTCAAAGCTAACGCAGACTTCGTTCCACCATATGGTACTGGTGGCACATTATACATCCGTCCTCTACTAATTGGATCAGGTGCTACGATCGGTGTTCATGCCGCTCCAGAATATACTTTTACAGTCTTCGCAATGCCTGTCGGTAGTTACTTCAAGGGTGGAATGACACCAGTCAACTTCACGACATCACAATATGACCGTGCTGCACACAAGGGTACTGGTCAATCTAAAGTTGGTGGTAATTACGCTGCATCTCTATTGCCCGGCGAAAATGCTCATAAAGATGGATTTGCCGACTGTGTTTACCTTGACCCAGTCAATCATAAGAAGATCGAAGAAGTTGGATCTGCTAACTTCTTTGGTATCACTAAGGATAATGTCTTTGCAACACCTAAATCACCATCTATCCTTCCATCAATCACCAAGTATTCACTACTATGGCTAGCTGAACATCGTCTAGGTCTTGGCACTGAAGAAGGCGACGTCTACATCGATCAACTAGACAGATTCAAAGAAGCCGGAGCTTGTGGTACAGCCGCTGTCATCTCTCCTATCGGTGGCCTAGAACACAATGGCAATCTACACGTCTTCTACAGCGAAACTGAAGTTGGACCTGTTACTAAGAAATTATACGACGAATTGACAGGAATCCAGTTTGGTACCGTTGAAGCACCTGAAGGCTGGGTACAGGTCGTAGAATAGAGCAGAGAGTGGAACAAAACGGGTAACTCCTGAGCATTAACCTAGGTAACGAGACGATGCGGTTTTAGCATCTTCACGTTAGCGTAGTTAAGCGGAGGGAGTTGTTTTGTGCAACTCGTTTAAGAAAATAGAGAGTGGAGAAAAGCGGTAACTCCTGAGCATTACCTAGAATAACTAAGGTGCCAACGAAGTTGGTGCATTTGTTATTCGTAGTAAGCGGAGGGAGTTGCTTTTCGGAACTCGTTTCAAACAAAGTACTTCTAATAACAAATCAAACAAAAAGGAATCAAAAATATGAGAAAATTTGGAATCATCGGTGTCGGACACGTTGGTGTTACCGTCGCCTACACCCTAGTAACTAAAGGAATTGCGGATGAACTAGTTTTGATCGACAAAAAAGAAGACAAAGCTATCTCCGAACAACTCGACTTACAAGATGCTCAAGCACGTCTTGATACCAGCACAATCATCAAAATTCAAGATTACTCTGAATTAAAGGATGCCGACATTCTATTTCTCACTGCTGGAAAAGTTGATGCTGCCAAAGAAACTGGTAGTCGTTGGGCAGAATTCGAATATACCAATGCTATCGTCAAAGAAGTAGCACCTAAGATCAAGGCTTCTGGTTTCAACGGTGTTGTGATAGACACAACTAATCCTTGCGATGCCATCACACAATATCTTCAGAAGTCTGCCGGCCTAACAACTACTCAAGTTATGGGTACAGGTACATTCCTTGATACTGCCAGAATGCAACGTGTCGTCGCTGAACAATTCGGTGCTAACTCTAAGAATATTACCGGCTATACCCTTGGTGAACATGGTGACTCACAATTTGTCGCTTGGTCAGGCGTTCGTGTCAACAATCATCCCCTAGTTGAATTTGCTAAGCAACAAGGCAAAGACCTCAACTACGATGACCTCGAAGAAGAAATCAGAAAAGGTGGTTGGGCTGTCTATAAAGGTAAAGGTTATACAAGTTTTGGTATTGCGACTTGTGCCGTCAAACTGGCTCAAGCAGTCTTATCAGATGCTCAATTTGAATGTCCAGTATCTTGTTATAACGAAGAATTCGATACATACATCGGTCAACCTGCCGTCATTGGTAAGCACGGTGTAGAATTCGTAAATGAGATTAAACTAACTGATGAAGAAAAAGCTAAGTTAAAGAACTCAGCTGAAACTATTAAAGAAAAATTTGCGACAATGTAATAAAAAGACGTTGATGATTTTCTCATCAACGTCTTTTTCTATGCAATTTTTACTTTACTTGTAATCTTGGCTTTGTTCAACAACATGGAACTAGTTACAACTGACAATGAACTGAATGCCATTGCCAAGCCGGCTAATTCAGGACTTAGGCTCAAGCCGATACCGTAGAAGATACCAGCAGCGACTGGAATTCCTAGAACGTTGTAAATGAAGGCCCAGAATAGGTTTAGCTTGATGCGATTGAATGTCTTCTTGCTCAAAGCAAGTGCACGATCAACATCTCGTAAATCATTCTTAACCAACACAATACCACCAGATTCAATGGCAATATCTGTCCCTGAACCCATGGCAATACCGACATCCGCAACTGTCAAAGCTGGAGCATCATTGATACCATCCCCAACAAAGGCGACTTTACCATCTTGTTGCAATGCTTTAACATGATCCGCTTTGTCACTAGGCAACACATCAGCAATAACTGAATCGATACCAACTTGTGAAGCAATTGCTTCAGCAACACGCTGGTTATCACCTGTCAACATGACTGTCTTCAATCCACGTGCTTTAAGATCCGCAATAGCCTCTTTGGATGTCTTTTTAGGAGCGTCTTGGATAGCAATCAATCCAATAACTTTATTCTCAACTCCAACGAAGACCACAGTCTTAGCTTCCTCTTGAAGTTTGATAACTTGTTGCTGTAATGAATCATCGATTTTAACATCTGCTAACAATTTGTCATTACCAACAAAAGCCTGTTGACCATCGACTATAGCTTCAACACCCTTACCTTCAATAGCTTTGAACCCACTTACTTTGGGTACAACAATGTTTTCTTTGCCAGCTTTCTTAACGATGGCTGAAGCAAGTGGGTGCTCAGAAGATTGTTCCAAACCGGTCGCAAATGATAATACAGACTTAGTATCACCAACGATGTCAGTTACTTCAGGCTTACCAACTGTGATGGTACCAGTCTTATCGAAGACAACTGTCTTAACATCATTAACAGCTTCAAGGACTTCACCATTCTTGATCAAAATACCCATCTTGGCTGAACGACCAGTTCCCACCATCAAAGCTGTCGGAGTAGCCAATCCAAGTGCACAAGGACAGGCGATAACGACCACCGACACTGCAAAAATCAATGAGTTCGCAACCGATGCGCCTAAGAAGACGTACCAAGCCAAGAACGTTACGATGGCCAAAATCAACACGGTTGGTACAAAAATATCTGAAACTTTATCAGTCAAATTTTGAATTGGTGCATGACTGTTTTGAGCCTTTTTAACTAATTCAACGATTTGTGACAACATCGTATCGTCACCGACTTTTTCAGCTTTGAACATAAAAGTACCGTTACTATTAATTGTCGAACCAATAACTTTGTCACCAGTCTTCTTCTCAACTGGCATACTCTCACCAGTAACCATTGATTCGTCGATAGTCGATGTACCTTCAGTAATAATTCCATCAACGGCAACTTTTTGTCCAGGTTTTACACGGACAATATCACCAACAACGACTTCTGATAAAGGAATCTTAACAAGTTGACCATCACGCATAACTTCAGCATCTTTGGCTTGTAGATCAACTAATTTTTCAACGGCATTGGAAGCATTATTTCTCATTCTCTCCTCAAATACTTGTCCCAATAGAACGAAGGTCGTAACGAAAGCTGCACTCTCGAAGAATACGGCTTGCCCAGTTATCATTGCGTAGATACTGTATACATAAGCTGTCACAGTTCCAATCGCTACGAGCGTATCCATATTTGAATGATGCTTATTGAATGATGCCCAAGCACTCTGCCAGAATGGACGAGCTGAAACTACCATCACACTGTCGTTAGAAGCAACTGTGTCCAGTCTCCTCCAGGAAGCATCCAGCCAAATGGCATTAGGATCATGTTGGCTAACATTGGTAATGAAAAAATCAATGAGACCCAAAAACGTTTTGTGATAGTCATTAGGAAATAACCACCTTCCCAAACATCATGTCCATTCCACAACTGAAGTCATATTCTCCAGCCTTATCAGTTGGTACATCGACTGTCTTAGTTACATCGATAGGAAGATCTTCCTCAAAGCCTAATTCTTTGGAATGTACAACCTCCAAACATCCTTGCTCATTAGTTCTAGTAAATGAAATCTTAGCTGGAACACCTTGTTTCAAATTAACAACATTTGGCTTGTATCCTCCAGCAACTTCTACTTTAACTTCTTGTGTGTTTTCATTCATAATATTCATCCTGTCCTTCATAAACGAGTTACAAAAGTCAGATTTCTGCGCCTGCTACAATTAGTGATAGCACTACTACGTAGCACTCTCCCTAATCTAGGCAGTGCTCAAAATCTCCCAACTTTTTCCACTCTCTCTTTTTATTTTATAATTAATTTTCCATGGAACATATCCATACCACAAGCCCACTGGAATTCACCAGGCTTAGTTGTATCTATTTCTATTTGTTGTTCTTCATTAATTGGTAATGCTTGATTGATACCGAAGTCTGAAAAGACTACTCGATCCAAACAACTGGATTTATCTTTTCTGGTAAAATTGAGCATTGCTGGAACGCCCTGCTTCAAAACAACTGTCTCTGGTGAATAGCCACCATTTACCTCAACATCAATACTTTGTGAATCATCAGTCACATCTGCCGAAACCTCAGCTACTTCATGCTTGCCGAAGAACCACCAAACGATGAATCCTATAATTGCTAAACCAACTATCAATACTATGATCTTTGTCAAAATAATCCCCTCACATTTCTTGTTTACACTTGTAATCATTAGTTACATTTTATTCTCGGTGTTTACATTTGTCAACAAGATAATTCTACAAAATAAAATAGCCATATCCTATTAGGGATATGGCTAAGTTTTTCTAAACTATTTGTTCCAAAATATCATTCTTATACTTCATATATTCAGCATCGATCTTCGCTGAATCAATGTTGAAATAGGGATTATCAATTACCTTGATCGGAATACCCTTGTCTGGCGTCATGATGGCAATACGATTACCCAACTTAATTGCTTCATCAATATCATGAGTGATGATAAAGAACGTCAGGTGCAGTGACTTCCAGAGGTCCAGTACAACATTATGAATGTCGTTACGTGTAAATTCATCCAAAGCACCAAAAGATTCATCAAACATCACTACTTGCGGTTGATTAGCCAGAGCCCGAGCAATAGCAACGCGCTGACGCATTCCACCAGATAATGAGAAGACATAATCGTCTTTCTTATCAGCTAACTGCACTTGATCAAGCAAAGTACTTACTCGTGATTCAATCTTAGATTTATCAAAATGTCGCATTTTCAAGCCAAAACCAATATTATCGGATACGTTCAACCACGGATATAAAGCATTGTTCTGGAACACGACTCCAAGTTTCCAATTAGGACCTGTGATCGGTTCACCATTCAACAATACTTCACCTGAAGTCGGCTGAAGATAACCGGCAATCGTATTAAGCAGTGTACTCTTACCGCACCCAGACTTACCAATGACCGTCATGATTTCTCCACGGTTGATATCAAGATTGAGGGCATCCAAGGTCGACTTATCAGCACCTGGATAAGTGAGCGTTAAATCTTTTACTTCTATAATTTTCTCCACTTATTTATCCCCCAATTCCTCTACATAGTTTGATGCAACAAAATTACTGATTTCTTTCTTAGTTGGTGCGTGATCGATTGTTTGCTGCTGCGCCATGAATCTACCCGTAATATACAACTGCTCCTGGAAGGTTTCAGTCAAAAACTTTTGATCGACCATCTGTTTAGCAGTTAACCATTCTGAAGTTCCAATTTGTGATTTTGCTTCATTGTAACCTAAGTCGTTTTGCTTTGAAGCTGCAGTAATGATTTTCTTAGAATCAGTTTGCATCTCTTGATGTGTCCGATTCAATTGCTGTAACAATCCTTTGACCAATTCAGGATGACTACGTTCGAATCCACCGCGAACCAAAGTAATATTAGCTGTGACTCGATTTTGATTCCGTAGGTTTTCACTAGTGATAAGGAAATGTCCATTCTTCAACATCGGCGTCAAAGTCGGCTGCCATGTGTAAGCAGCTGAAATATCACCACGATTCCATGCCGCAACAATGTCTTGCGTGTCCATATCTAACAATGAAACCTTATCCAACAAATTATATTTTTTAAGTGTCATCATCAGGCTATAGTGCGATGTCGAAGCAAATGGTGTCGCAATCTTTTGACCTGCTAAATCTTGAAAGTCCTTGATACCACTACCATTGCGAACTACTAGGCCCTCATTATTACCTAACACATCATTGACCCAGATCAACTTGGCATCGATTTTCGAAGACATCGCTACAACACCATTAGTATCGCCCATTGTCGCAAAATCAATATCACCGGAAACCAATGCTTTGTTCGCATCAACTCCAGAATCAAAAATAATATATTTGGTCTGAATATGCTTTTTGTCAAAATAAGCTTTTAAGTAATTCAATTGTCTAGCTGCCGCGACGTCATTAGGAACTTGTAAAATACCGATTCTGACTTCACTGACCTTCTTCGGATCATTCTTTCGATTGGAACATCCGGTCATTATTAATAATAAACTGAATACAACTGCCAAAACCTTGATTGTTTTTCTCATGATTTACCACTCCAAAAGACAATCTTTCTTTCGATAACTTTCAAGAACTGGTCCAATGCCACACCAGTAATTCCAAGAATAATGATTCCAACAAACATAACATCACTCTTCAAATACTTCGAAGCATTGATGATCATCCAGCCAATTCCATACGTTGCTGCAACCATTTCAGCCGCAACAACAGTTGTATAAGCCATCCCGACAGCAGTTCTGATTCCCGTGAAAATATCTGGTAATGCGGAGGGAAAAATCACGTGGAAGAAGACTTGTCTGGGAGTAGCACCTAGCGATTCAGCACTTTTGATGTAATCATCATTAACCTTTTGGACACCTGAAATACATGCCAGGTAGATTGGTGCAAAAGCTGCCAAATACAGCAGAACGACCTTTGAGGTTTCACCAATACCGACCCAAAGAATCAGTAGAGTGTAATATGCCAACGGTGGAATCGGTCTAATAAATTGAATTATAGAATCAAACATTGAATAAATAATTCTGATCCTACCACTTATTAATCCTAATGGTACGGCTGTGATGATAGCCAAAACGACTGCACTTAATAATCTCACCATCGTGATCATGAAGTGATACCACAATGGAATTCCATTATAGCCATATTTACTCAAGTTAATGAATGTAGAAATAACCTTTTCTGGACTTGGTAAAAGTATTTCTGGTGTGATTTTTAATGATGTCACTAGCTGCCAGACGACTAATAAGACTAGCCATGTGGCGACCGTTATGCCCCAATAGTGCTTCTTTCTTGCTTTCATATTTCCCTCCGAAAAAAACTAGACGTGATACGGATACCACGTCTAGTTGTGTTTCAATTTCTACTATATTGTAGAACCGTTTTGTTTTTGTTTTCTGAAATGAGTTGCGAAAGCCAACTCCCTCCGCTTAGCTACAGATAAGAAAGGATGCACAAACCGCATCAATTCTTATCTTAGGCTAATGCTCAGGAGTTACCCGTCTTTTGACGCGCTCTGATTTTCTACATCAAATCAAACCGATATCCATCAATAATAGGTTCTCTATCATCAACCGTATCATGATAATATTCGTACTCCGACAATCCTAAGAATGAGCCAACAATATTGTAGATATTTGTATATCCTAAGTTGCCCAAAGCACGTACCATGTTATAACTGCGCTGACTTGATAGACAGTGTACATAAACTGGTACATTGTGTGGAATTTCATCCAATCTGTCTCTGAACTCACTCAACGGAATGTTGATTGCATCCTTGATGTGGCCATCTTTGTATTCCTTAGGTTCACGAGCATCAACTATCATTGCTCCACTTTCAACTAAGTCACGAACTTCTGACATTCTAACTTGTTTGAATTCACCGTTAAGAAGATTTGTTGCAACTAAGCCAGCCATATTAACAGCATTCTTAGCTGTACTAAACATTGGTTGGTAGCACAATTCAAGATTTTGTAAGTCTTCAACGTGTCCATGCATTGAAATCATTGTAGCAATTACGTCGACTTGCTTATCAACACCACTTTCACCAACAGCTTGTGCACCGAGGATTTCGCCTGATGGTACTCCGAAGATCAATTTGAAGTATAGTGGTTTAGCATTTGGCATCAAGGCCACTTTGTCCTTAGGGATGATCATTGCAATATCGTAATCAATCCCATTTTCCAAACATTGTGTCTCTGTTAATCCTGTTGAAGCTGCGTTCATCTTAAACAACTTAATAACTTGTGATCCGATAACGCCACGTTGTGTAACGTGTCTGCCATACATGTGATCTGAAGCAGCACGTGCTTCCATTTGAGCTGGAAAGGCAAGATCAAGACGTTGCTTCTTTCTTGTAATCATATTTGTAACTTCAATGGCATCCCCAACCGCGTAGATATGTGGAAGATTAGTTTGATAACCTTGATTTACAGCAATTGCTCCTGTATCTCCAAGTTTAACACCAATTTTTTCTGCCAAAGAAACATCTGGTCTAACACCGATCGCCATAACAACGACATCAGTTGGAATAGTCTTACCTGAAGCTAGAATTACCTTAGTGTCAGAAATTTCTGAGACTCCATCATCTACGACCAAGTTAACATCATTGTCGATAATTTCTTTATGAAGGATTTGAGCCATGTCATCATCAATCGTTGCCATAACATGGTGAGCTGCTTCAACCAAAGCGACATTCTTGCCACCTTCAACCAAGTTCTCCATAACTTCAAGTCCGATGAACCCACCACCGACAACCGTAATGTTCTCAGCATTGTTGTTTTCAATGTAGCCAGCCAAAGCCTTGATATCTTCAACATTACGAACTGTGAAGACATTCTCGTTGTGAATACCCTTGATTGATTCTGGCAAAATTGGAACGGCACCTGGTGAAAGAACTAGTTCATCGTAATCTCTTGTGCTTGTCTCACCAGTGATCGTATCCTTAATAGTTACAGTTTGATCTTTGTAATCAGCATCGATAACTTCAGTGTTTACTTCAGCATCAATATTGTATTGCATCTTGAATTGTTGCGGTGTCATCAAGACAATGTCGTCAGCATCTTCAATTGTTCCGCTCAAGTGATATGGCAAAGAACAGTTTGAGAACGATACATTTGGACCCTTCTCAAACATTGTTACTTCAGCACTTTCATCTAAACGTCTAACTCTAGCGGCAACTGATGCACCACCGGCAACTCCACCTACTACTAATACTTTTTTACTCATTACAATTTCTTCCTTTCTTTATTATGCATAAACTCTCTTCGCTACCATATTTCCAATAATTCCACCTGCGACCAATACAATTAAGAATATCCATCCTGACAATGAGAATGTAGCGATTGGGCTGTATAAAGCACCAACGTTACAACCGTTTGATAGACGTGTTCCGAATCCCATTGAAAAACCACCAATGGCATATAATGTACTACTCTTAACAGTCAATGACGGAACAGAATGAATAGTTTCACTCATTAATCCAGCAGTTGTGAAGTAAACCAAAGTTCCAAGTAAGATACCAAAGTTTTGTACTGTAACTCCATTAGCTAACCAAGGACCTGCAAACACTGCAGCTGGTTGGTTAGTAAAGCTTGCTAATGAACCAGCAGAAACACCAAATGATGTTAGAACTTTACCAAACCAGAATCCGTAAGGTGTTGAAGCCCCCCAACCAGACTTTGTAAGACCCATTAATAATACAAATAGAAATGCTAAACCGATGGCACCTTGTTTCAAAGTCAAAGGTCTCTTAAACATAACATCATAATTAGTTGGACTTGTTAATGAATAATCAGCAATACCTTCGTCAGATAAAGGTTTGTCTTGCATTCTTTCTGACAATACTCCTGAATATGTTGATTCATTACGACGTTTCTTTTCATATAGATATGATAGATAAACACCGATTCCAGCAAAAATAGCTGTTAGAACGATAGCACCTAGATATCCATTCAAGCCATCCCATTTGAACCAGTCAGGCATATAGACGCCATTTGAAAACTTTGAACCAGTTGCTGAAGTAAATCATGATTTTTGAACCCATGATTGAGTTGATTGTACTGGGAATCCTAAAAATACACCGACACAGAAGAAAATCAGAGTAATTCCGGCTCTTGGTAAATCAGTTACTAAGTCTGTCAATGTACCCGTAGCACAACATGATGAGAACGACATTCCAAATCCGAAAAGCAATCCGCCTAATAGTAATCCTAAATTAATTGGATTTATCCACAAGTCATAATCTGTAATATTCTTTGCTGAGAACAAAAATGCCACATTAGCAATTGCCGTTATAAGGAACATGAACATTAATGTACGCATCAACTTAGTTGAGCCTGTGTTATAAGCTCTATTGACACTACCAGCAAATCCCGTATAAGATCTTGATAATATGTATCCCATTGCCAAACCAATCAGCAATCTAACGTAATGCATATTGGTTGGTAAAACAAATGGTGCTCCAAAAATAAGTACTGCTAACAAGATAAAACCAAATATTTTATCCCAATTTTTCATATCAACACTCCCCTAACATTTATTATGTGATATTGTTAACAATTTATAGTTACAGTATACAACCCTTGATATAACTAATGAAATTCCATTTATTGTGATAAGCTATAACCATATTGGAATAGGAGTGAAATCTATGAACAATTACGACGAATTACTTAATTACTTCAACGCTATTTTGAACTTTGGAAGTTTTTCAGCAGCTTCTGACCAGTTATTTATTTCACAATCATATCTAAGCAAAGTTATCCTTAAGGCAGAAAAAGAATTAGGTGCAACTCTTTTGGACCGTTCACATCACCCGATAACTTTGACATACGCTGGTGAAAAGTTCATGTCAGGCCTTGAAACAATAGCTTTTGAACGTCGCAATTTATATCAAGAAGTACACGATATCGCTAATAATAAGAACGGCCATATTAGTCTAGGAATTAATCAATCTATTGCTTCAGTCTATTTGCCCGAAATACTCCCCATATTCCACGAAAAAAATCCTCGTATCCATATAACTTTATCAGAAAGTCCTTCTGCTGCATTAGAAGGACAGCTTCTACATCAAGACTTAGACTTCCAAATTCGAATGCTTCCTATATACACGAACAAGATTCAATTTGAGCACTTAAAATACGAACCCATCTATCTGATATTGGCAAAAAATTCTCCTTACTTTAATCTAAACAAATCAAAAATAAATATTCTAGAAGACAACTTCGAATGTTTAAAACATCAAGATTTCATCAGCTTATATTCAGGGTCAGGCTTCTCTAGACTATTAGAGACTTTTCTAAATCGGCAAGAAATAGATCTAAATACCGTACTAAAGGTCAAATCTATTCAAACCGCCGCTACACTAGCATACAAAGGTCTAGCGTCAACCTTCATCCCCGAATCATTCTTAAACAAAGACTTCGACCCTACACTCTGCAATATCTACAAAATAAGTCCTAACGTTCTGAAAATGAATGTTGTCCTAGCTTCACTTAAGGACAG
Source organism: Companilactobacillus nodensis DSM 19682 = JCM 14932 = NBRC 107160 (assembly GCF_000615905.1). GTDB lineage: Bacteria > Bacillota > Bacilli > Lactobacillales > Lactobacillaceae > Companilactobacillus > Companilactobacillus nodensis. The sequence goes on along the minus strand of NZ_BAMN01000001.1, from coordinate 113,092 downwards.
GAAGTTTACTCATGAAATGGAACTATTCCAAAAGAGTGTCCTAAGGAGCTTCTCAATCTACAAATAAAGGAATCAGCCAATTAGCTGATTCCTTTATTATTATCATTAACTATGTCAGCAAATACTGTATTGATATCGGCGTGAATAACTAATGACTTATCTTCAATTTTTGGATGTGTCATGGCATCCTTGGGATTGATATCAACATACGAAGCCTGAGGCAAGTTATAAGTCAAATTCCAAAATGGTTGTTGAATAAACATTGGTGTCATGCGACCAACCCCCAATTCTAACAGCAATAATTTTTTATCCTGATTGGCCTTAATGAAGGTATTCACCTTGTTATACTCCTGCTTAAATCTATCTCCCTCAAGAAAAGATGGAGATTAAAATACAATGAAAAAATCATCCAAGCTTAGTGACAGCGTTCATGTCTTAGTCTTGATTCAACTGGATCCATTTCATAATTTAACCAGTGCTAGATTGGCGAAGAGCATCAAAACTAATCCTTCATTCATCCGCCAAATTATGAGTAAGCTTAAGCAAGCCGGAATTATCGAAAGTGTCGCCGGGCATCCCCAACCACGTTTGACAGCTGAACCAAAGAATATTTCATTATTAGATGTTTATCATGCTGTTGAGGGAAATGAACCTGTTCTCCATCTGGATACAGATATCAATCCTGAATGCGGACCTGGAATCAACATTCAATTATCATTAAAGGATTATTATCAAGATATCCAAAAGAACATTGAACAGCAAATGGAGAAAATCACATTACAAGATGTAATTGATAATTACGAGAATCGTCTGGAGAACCCACAATCAGATTATTTGGAATTGATTGCAGATAATTAATTCTTTCATGCTAAAATTGAATTACCAATATATATGAAAGAAGGATTTTTAAATGAAGATTTATTTTGCTAATGGCTTATTCTCAGAAGCTGACCGTCTATACAACGACATGGTGGTTAAAAAGATTCGCGAGATGTCCAGTGACATTGAAGTATACCTACCTCAAGAAAATGGTGACATCAACGACAAGATGAACTATGCCGACTCGATCAAGATTGCTCAAGAGGATAACAAAGAACTTCTTTCATCTGACTTAGTTGTTGCCGTACTAGACGGCGATACAATGGATGACGGTGTTGCTACAGAGATCGGTTTAGCATTTGGTAAAGAGATTCCTGTTGTCGGCCTATGGACTGATCTTCGTCAACACGGATTTAACAATCCTGCAAAAGTTGAAGCCGTTAAGATCATCGGCGAGAATCCATTTGGTTACATCAACAACTACACTATCGGCTTGATCAAGATGAACGGCGTTGTTATCAACACTGTTGACCAACTTCTCGTTGAAGTTAAAAAATACCTCTAATGTTTCAATAGTGTTACACAAACTTTACAGTTGGATTATACCTAATTTACGTTTAGGTTATATCCAACTTTTTTGCTTCTATACGTTATATGATATTTCTCGGTTAGAAAAATTCAATTAAACAAATACGTTTTTACTTATCTAAGGGGATATATCTTATATGAAAATCAAAAGTTTCGCTGCTTCACTATTAACTGTTGCTTCACTTGCTCTTGTAACATTAGGTTCAACATCAAACGTCCAAGCTGCTACAGTTGCTACACAAGCTATGTCAGGTGTGCTTTACATCAGTAATGCATCTGGCGCACAAATCTACGGAACACCTACTAAAGAAAGTGGAATTGCTACTACTGGTGCCAGCCTCGATAACAGTTCTGCTTGGAAATATACAAAGGCTGCTAGTGTCAATGGAGAATTGTTCTATGCCGTTGGTAAGAACCAATGGGTCAAAGCTTCGGATACAAGCGCACAACCTACTACACAAGCTACAACTCAAATGAACAAGCTTATGTTCGTTAAAGCTAACGGACTAGTAAATCTTTACAGTTCAGCAAATGGTGGCTACTTCACAGGTAACACTGTTACTGGTGGCTACGGCTATACAGTTTACGAATCAACAACTGATGCCAATGGTCAAATCTGGTACAACGTTGGCCAAAACCAATGGGTAAATGGTCAATACATGTCAGATGACAATGTTACACAAACATTAACAATGAATGCTACTGCATATGATCCAGCCGTTCTTGGCTCAAACATGGGTTACAGCGGTGTCGCTGCTAACTTATCAAAATTCCCTAAGGGAACTCACTTGAGAATCACAGATGGCAATGGCAAAACTTACGATCGTGTTGTTAATGATACTGGCTTATTCGCATACAGCAATCCTAATCAATTAGATATTGCTATGCCTAACTCAGAAGCATTATCATTCGGACGTCAAAACGTTACTGTTGAAGTTTTAGGTTAATTAGAGCGTGTCAAAAGACGGGAACGTCTGAGCATTACCTAGGATAAGGAAGGTGCCAACGAAATTGGTGCATTTGTTATCCGTAGTAAGCGCAGGGAGTTGCTTTTCGGAACTCGTTTCAGATAATAACAAAACAAGCGGTGCTACTTAATAATAAGGTAGCACCGCTATTTCTTTATCATTTTTAATATTTGTTTAAACAAATCTATTGTATTTAATATAAATCTAATTATAATTATATTTAAAGACATCTCTGTATTGGGAAGGAGAACATTATGGATTCAAACAAATTCATCTTAAATCTAAAGGACTTGCAAGAAAAAGACGCACCTTTTCTAGAAACTATCTTTTCAATCGCTAATGGGCACTTCGGTGTTCGTGCCAGCAATCCTATTACCGACGCCGAAAACTTTGACACCTTGGTCAATGGCTTCTACGAAAAATCACCAATCCATTATGGCGAATCAGCTTATGGGTACGCCAAATTCAATCAAACAATCGTCAAAGTAACTAACTTACGCCATATCAAGGTCACTAATACCGACGGAATAGACTTCAATCGTTCTGAACTGATCTCCATGAAATTGAATATGAAAAATGGGACGTTAACTGAGGATTACCACTTATTCAACACAGTAAACGATGAAATAAGAATGGAAATAACTTCATGTATTAGCCAGCACGACCGTAATTGGTATAGCATCTCATACAAATTCACACCTATTACCTATCATGCAAACTTACCATCAGTAAGACAGTCCTCTTCGACACCACAGCTAAGGTACTCAATTCCGGAGATCCACGTAAATCAAACATTTCATATCCATTATCAGTTTATGGAGAACGTCAAAAGTACAACTCATACAACTGTATTTTAGCCACAAAACAGTCTAACTTGACCGTTCCCTTTACGCTTCGTACCGCTAACAAACAAGATCAACTGATCAACATGATTGTTGATATCAACGACTCGCCTACCGTTCCTTATATCATTGGTATAGGTGATATTTCCAAAACTGGTGACGTGGAATCACTGTCCAAGCACTCAATCAAAGATATCAATATCGATGCTCAAGAATTCTGGGCCAATGTTTGGCAAAACTCTGAAGTAACAATTGATGGCGCACCGCGACTTAACACCGCCTTACTCTATAATATCTTCCAACTCAATCAATCAGCTGGTAAGGATGGTAAAACTAGCCTGGCTGCCAAAGGATTAAGTGGAACTGGCTATGAAGGACATTACTTCTGGGACACCGAAACTTACGCTCTGCCATACTTCTCATACACATCGCCTAAGATTGCTAGACGTATCCTCAAATACCGTTACAGCACCCTTCCACAAGCAAAGAAACGTGCTGCTGAACTCGGCGTTAAAAACGGTGCTCTGTTTGCTTGGAGAACTATCAACGGAGAAGAGGCTTCTGCCTTCTTCCCTGCTGGAACGGCACAATACCATATTGACGCTGACATCGCCTACGCGGTTGATCTATATTGGAAGTCCAGTGGCGACTTTGATTTTATCGAAAAATACGGATTTCCTATAATCCTCGAAACCGCTAGATTCTGGGCCTCATTTGGCAATTGGAATGGTGACAAATTCGAGTTCTGGTCAGTAACTGGTCCAGACGAATATACTGCACTAGTAAATAATAATTACTATACAAATCGCATGGCAAAACATAATTTGGCCTTGGCAAAGAAATACGCCGACATGTTAGTCAAAATTCATGACGTTGACCTGACTCAATACGGAACAAACATTGATGAGATACTTAACCTTAACCAAATTTCCAAATCAGTTTATTTACCATTCGACAAAGAAAAAGAAATCAATGCGCAAGACGACAGTTTCTTAAGTAAACCACTCTGGCCATTTGACGAAGTACCAAAAGATAATTATCCACTACTTCTGCACTACCACCCGTTGACCATTTATCGTTATCAGGTGGCCAAACAGGCTGATGCAATACTAGCAGAATACCTATTTCCTGATGAGATTTCTGACGAACAACTCAATCGTGAATATGACTACTATAATGCCGTCACGACGCACGATTCTTCATTATCTAAGTCAATTTTTGGAATTATCGCTTCACGTTTGGGCAAGCCCAGCGTGGCTTTCGAAGCATTCCAAGAATCAGCCTTTACCGACTTGTTAAATAAACACGGTAATACCGAAGATGGCCTACATGTCGCCAATCTTGGTGGTAGCTGGCTATCAATTGTTTCAGGATTCTCAGGCTTGAAATTGTACGATGACAAAATTTCGATTGAGAATCACGTACCTGAACAGATTCAAGGATTCACTTATCATATTATGTATAAGAATAGTTTGTTAAAGATCACCTTGAATCACGATTTCTCCAAGGTAAAATTAATGAACGAAATTCCTGCACAAGTTGAATTGTGCGGAACTGAAGTTATTTTGAATAAAGATAAGGCTGAAATCAAGATTGAAAAATAAAAACAAGCGTTGGGATTTTTCCCAGCGCTTGTTTTTTACGATACAAAAAGACCCCGTCCAACTGACGAGGTCAATTCATTTTGAAGTGGTAAGATGAAATCCACTGTAGTTTTCATCAACTTCTTATTTATCATTTTACTGTAAATCTGAATCTGAATCTTGCTACCGTAAAAACAAATCTTACTACTAACACTTGTTCGTTCAACTAAGGATCCTAGCAAATCATGTATTGAGCTTGCGCGACTACTATATTTAAGTCGATTTTATGTTAACTTTTGTTGCTAGTCCCAAAATGCCGTTGAACCGTACTACTCTAATTCTTCGTTGCTCTTTATTAATCCTACCAGCTCCTAACGGAAACAGTTAAAACTTTTTAATTAGCATCAAATTTTTTAGGGCTACAGTTCCGGGCATTTCATCTTTACCACGTCTATAATATAGCATTACCCGAAAGCGTTTGCAACATTTTTAATTAACCTTTTTGTATAATCTTTCACTTTCTTTTATCTCACTTAAATAGAACTTATCATGAACATCTTCCAGCTTAGTTATACCAGCGTTTTCAAGTTCTTCAGAAAAGATAGTTTCGTAATCGGGAACACTAATTTTTTGACGATTATTTAATTCTTCTTTAATAAATTCACTATCTAAATATTTATCAAATCCAGCAACAACTTCAGCACTATAGATTTCTCCAACAGCACCTGATCCGTAGCTGAACAACATTAGTTTCTCATCAGGCTGAACATTTCCATTGACTAAGTAAGAAATTAGTCCCAAATACAATGATCCCGTATAGAGATTTCCAACATTACGACTGAATTCGATACTCTTTTGGTAATGTTCTACTAATTTATCATAATGTGCGGCTGGAATTTGACCATCAAGTGTACGTAATGCCTTCATTCCCATCTTGGTATAAGGAATATGGAACAGCATCGTATCAAAATCTTCTGCTGTCATATCATATTTTTCTTGGAATCTCTTCCAAAGTGTTGTAAAAAATTCTACATATATTTCATTTGAATACTTACCGCGAGCAAAAGCCGTCTTTGAAAATGTTGGACGCCAAAAATCACCGACATTACGCGACATATAAACAGATTTATTATCAAGCTTCAAAATATGTGGATTTTGACTAACGATCATCGACACCGCACCTGCACCTTGAGTAACTTCACCAGGAGTCTTAATACCATACCTAGCAATATCGCTAGCAATGACCAGTGCCTTCTTATCAGGGTTCATCGCTACAAAGTTATAAGCCATCTGTAATCCAGCAGTGGCTCCATAACAAGCTTCTTTGATCTCAAAAGCACGAACATCTTCTGGCAAATCTAATAGATCCATCAAGAAAGCTGAAGTAGCTTTTGATTCGTCAACACTGCTCTCAGTACCGACGATAACCAGACCAATATCATTACGATTATCATCATCCAAAACCTTATCGCTGCTTCAGCTGCCATTGTTACAGCATCTTGATATACATCTGGAACAGCTTGTTTGGATTGACCAATACCAATTGTGAATTTATTAGGATCAACATCACGTGCCTCAGCCAATTCAACAATATCGATATATTTCTTCGGTGTATAAAATCCTAGTCTATCAATACCAACATCCATTATTTATTCCTCAATTCCTTTAGAACTTTTTTTGCATTATCTAATGAATAATTTTTTTGCTTATTCAATTCCTTCGCAACTAAGCCTATTTCATTACCAATCGCTCCAGCTGTAACCGCTAAGGACTTACTCTGTAAACTCATATGTCCAGCCTGAATACCGGTCGTTACCAGTGCGCGTAACGCTGACAAATTATTGGCCAAACCTACTGCACCGATCACTGCACGTAATTCTTTACTATCAGATATCTTCATAATTGCTAGACTCAATTGCGCCATTGGCATTGAACTGATGGCTCCACCAACACTACCGATTTCAACCGGCATGACAAGTTCCCCATGAAGTTTCCCATCGATAATTTTCCAATTACTCAACGGCTGATAGACACCAGTCTGACCAGCAAATTCTTGCGTTGCCGCCTCTTGAGCACGGAAGTCATTTCCCGTTGCTAAGACAACAGCATCCACGCCATTCATAATTCCCTTGTTATGAGTCACAGCTCTTTTGACGGACACTTGCGCAAACTTAGTCAGCATAACGATTCGCTCAGCTACTTCTGAACCAGGCATCGCTTTTGTCTGCAATTGATCAAAGTCAACATCTGCCCGAACCGTGACTAACTGTCCCGCTCCACTATTTGACAGAATACTACACAATACATCACGGCCGGTTATAGTAGAAACCTCTTTCGAAGTCTTTTCCAAAATTGTATTAACAATATTGGCCCCCATAGCATCGACTGTATCTACGCCTATTTCTAGTTCGATCATCTTATCGTATCTGTGAAATTCTAAAGAACGAACACCACCGCCACGTTTGATCAAGCTTGGATGCGCATCATCGGCAAATTGGATGATATCATCGTGCTTTTGCTTCAATAGATCCAAAGTATCAGACTTAACTGATTCTAGAACAATTTGACCATAGACAATATGGTCGCTAACTGTCACCGTGAAACCACCACTATTACGAATTCGCTTAGCGCCATTTGAAGCAGCAGCAATTACCGATGGTTCTTCAATCGACATCGGAACAAGATAATCTTTGTTATTTACGGTGAAATCTGTCGCAAATCCGTAAGGCAGGCCAAACATACCAACTTGATTCTCACTCAGACTATCTGCCAGTTCTTCTGACAAAGGCTTGCGTGACTTCAACAAATCAGTCTGTTCATTATTAATATAATTATTCTCTAGCAAATAATTAATACGTTCTTCATCGGTTAATTCATATAATTTCATGATAATTTAATTCCCAATGCCATACCCATACCGCCACCGATACAGATTGAAGCAATACCTGTCTTCTTATCCGTACTTTGCAAAGCATTGATAAGTGAGACAATCAACTTAGCACCAGTGGCACCCAATGGATGTCCGATGGCAATTGCTCCACCATGGATGTTGACTTTGTCAGCTGGCAGATTGAGATCACGCGTTACGGCAACCGCTTGTGAAGCGAAGGCCTCGTTGATCTCGAACAAATCAACCTTATCCAAATCAGTATCATATTTGTCAGCATACTTATTAATTGCATAATAAGGTGCATAACCCATGAAGTTAGGATTGATTCCAACTTCAGTATAACCAGTGATTTCTGCGACATACTTGAGTCCAAGCTCTGCAGCTTTGGTCTTAGTCATCATGATCAAGGCAGCAGCACCGTCATTCAATGGTGAAGAGTTACCAGCTGTTACTGATCCACCTTCCTCAAAAGCAGGCTTCAAAGTTGCCATTTTTTCTAACGTGGTATTAGCACGAATGGACTCATCCTTGGTGATCTGTTCACCATTGACTTCAACTGGTATAATTTCCTTTTCTAATTTATCAATTGAGGCAGCAGCCTTTTGTTGTGAGGCAAAGGCAAATTGGTCTTGTTGTTGTCTAGTTACAGCATATTTCTGAGCAACATTCTCGGCTGTAATACCCATGTGCTTATTATTAAAGGCATCCCACAAGCCATCACGGAACAAAGTATCACCTTGTTCATCACTTGCTTCCAATTTACCAACTCGCTTGGCGTAAAAGGCAGCGTTAGACATGCTTTCCATTCCTCCGGCAACGATGACATCTGCATCCCCTAAAAGCAAAGCGTTGGTTGCTTCATGGACTGCTTTCATCCCCGAACCACAGACTTGGTTCAAAGTCATGGCTGTTGATTCAACCGCTGCCCCAGAATTAATAGCAATTTGTCTAGCAGGATTCTGGCCTGCACCAGCTTGATAAACATTTCCAAAGATGAATTGATCGACTGATTTAGGGTCGATTTTATTCGCCTTAAGAAGTTTTTTAACTAACTGCGTACCGAGCTCAACCGCTGATACATCAGCAAATTCTCCACGGAACTTACCAATGGCAGTTCGCTTAGCATCTATAATTACAACTGAATCCATAAATTTGTACCCTCTCATTTGGTAGAATTACTCTAAGCTTTAATAATAATTTATCTGATGAAATAAAACAATGAAAATGATGGTGTTTATCTTATGAGAATCATTGATTTAATCTTATTGCTAAATGACTTTAATCGAAATAATCGTGTCTTCGTCGAAATTGATAAACAAAAACTGGCAGTCGTTGACCTTGAAGTAACAACTGACGGTGTCTATCTCAAGACCTCCGACAAATTAAAAGGAATCAAAAACTGGGAGTTTCTTTTGCTTCTCAACAAAAAAGATTATTACGAATTACCTCTATATTATGACGACAAAAAAAATCACCACCAACTCTTTGGGTTCAGAGTCGCTGATGATTGTATTTTATTAGGTTAGACGTCTACGTCAGAAAGTAATGAGCCTGCTGTGGGACCGACTTCAGCCAAAGTGCGGTCTGAAGCCTCGTTTTTGAACTCTGCATAAAACCGCAGATTTCAAAAATCGTCCTGTGCTGTAAGAACGGAAAAACACCGTTCAACAGCACCATCACTGCTGGCTCAATACTTTCCACTCCGACTTATGTAAATCCTATCTATTTTAAAAAACAAAAATAGCTGGAGGTTGAAAAAATTTTACCAGCCGTGAAGGTGGCGAAAGCCACAGGACAAGCTTTAAGATTTGCGAACTATGCAAAGCTTAAAGTTGAGGTCCCAGACCAAGGCTGGGACCGGTCCCCACGGCAGGTAAAATATTTTTCAATCGGAAGCGGAAAGTAAAAGCCTACTTACCAGACTTCTTATCCTTGCTATCTTCAGCCTCAAGCTTCTTGCTTAAGTCCAAAATGTACTTTCTCAATTCATCCTTAACTTCTGGGTGAGTCAATCCATATTCAATATTTGTCTTAACATAACCGAACTTATTACCAACATCGAATCTTTCACCCTTGAACTCGTGAGCAAATACTCGTTGAACTTTGTTCATACGATCAATAGCATCTGTCAATTGAATTTCATTACCAGCACCTGGTTTTTGAGTCTTCAATAGATCAAAAATTTCAGGTGTTAATAAGTAACGTCCAATGATAGCTAGATTGCTAGGTGCATCTTCAACTTTTGGCTTTTCAACAAAGTTCTTAACATTGTACAACCCAGGAGCATGTTGACCTTCTGGATCAATAATACCGTACTTAGAAACATCCTTATCAGGAACCTTCATAACGGCAATTGTTGAAGCATGTGTCTTCTCATAATCGTCGATAAGTTGCTTTGTCAATGGAACCTTGTCAGTCATCAAATCATCACCAAGCATAACTACGAATGGTTCGCCTGAAATAAATGATTGTGCTTGAGCAACAGCATCACCCAAACCATTTGGATGAGCCTGACGACTGTAATACAAGTTAACTCCAAGATCAGTAGTATCTTGGACAACTTTCAATAGGTCAGTTTTATTCTTTGATTCAAGATTTTGTTCCAACTCTGGAGCAGCATCGAAGTGATCTTCGATAGAACGTTTATTCTTACCAGTGATGATCAAAATATCTTCGATACCTGAAGCCTTAGCTTCCTCAACGATAAATTGAATTGTTGGCTTGTCAACGATAGGTAACATTTCCTTGGCCAATGCCTTAGTGGCTGGTAAAAATCTTGTTCCTAATCCTGCTGCTGGAATGATGGCTTTTCTTACTTTCATTACTTATCTCCTTGTTTGTTATTCTCATACATCCTCAGATATGTACTCAAACGCCCAGTGTTCTTACGCAGATATGGACCCTTACTTGCCTCCGCAAATCCAACATTAACGGCATTTCCAAATAGGAATATTGTCACTGACATGTTGATCCACAATAGGAAAATAATAATAGCTCCAATCGTACCGTAATTATCCCATGCTGATCCAAAATACTTCAAATAGTATGAGAACAATTGCGATAGGATCAATATTCCTGCGGTAGTAATAATTGAGCCTAATAATACATAGTGAAGTTTTAATTGAACATTAGGTAAAAAATAAAATAAAGCAAAAACGATCAAGAACATTATAACAATAGCCAACGGCCATTTCCATCTCATAAACTCATCTAATGCGGTTTGTAATGCCTTGACTTCAATCAGACTTATTAGCCAATTCAGCACTGTCTGACCAAAGGTAAAGACGATAACCACTGCTACAGCAATAACTATCAAGAAAAACGTCATGATGAATGCCAAACCACGCCTGATAATATAGTTCAAAAACGTCTGATTGACGAACAAACTATTGATATCCAATCCGTATGCCTGATTCATCGAAAGTTGTGCTGTGTTCAATCCACGAGACATTGCCCAAAGCGCCACAATAATACCGACTGACAAGATACCGGTGTTGGAACTGGTAATAACTTTTTCGATAACCGGTATAAATGTATTGTGCAAATTCTCAGGCAAAATGAATTCCACATAAGAAACAACTGTTGGTCTATCCAAATGCAATAATGGAATTAAATTTCCCACAATAATAAAGGCCGGAAATAAAGACAATAGTAAATAATACGTAACAGCCTTAGAGGCCATAGGTATATTGGCATCCCCCACAGCCTGCGTAATGAATTTCACTAGTCCCACGAACTTTTTATAACGTGGAATATCTTGCGCAAACACGGGTACCGTTTCATTTTTATTTTCGTCCATTTACTCCACCATTATTTCAATCGATATTTAGCGTCAAATTCAGGGTCTTGAGATGTAAGAATCTTAGGACCATCCTTTGTAATAGCAATTGTGTGTTCATATTGCGCTGAGTTTGAACCATCAGCTGAAACAAAGTATTCCCAGCCGTCGGCTTTGACAAACTTATCCTTGATCTCCCAAGTACCTAAGTTGACCATTGGTTCGATCGTAATGGTCATACCTTCACGTAAGCGAAGTCCTTGTCCTGGTTCACCGTAGTGAGGAACATTAGGAGCTTCATGCATTGTAGGCTGGATACCGTGTCCGATAAGATCACGAACATCACCCATGTGTTGTTCATCTTCAACATAATGTTGAATGGCATAACCAATGTCACCCAAACGGTTACCAACAACAGCTTGATCGATACCTAAGTATAGAGCCTTGTGAGTAACATCCATTAAATGTTGGTCTTCAGCTGAAAGAGTTCCAACAGCATATGTCCAGCAAGAATCACTTTCGTAACCATTCAAGTTGACAGTCATATCAACCTTTAGAACATCTCCGTCTTTTAGGATCAGGTTCTTACGGGGAATACCATGAGCAACTTCATCATTAACACAGACACAAGTTGCATACTTGTAGCCCTCAAAGCCTTTTTCAGATGGTCTCCCACCGTGTTCAGTTATATATTTATCAGCGAATTCTTCGATTTCCATTGAAGAAATTCCTGGTTTGATGATATCTCTTAATCCGATATGAACGTTGGCAAGTAGTTCGCCAGACTTTCTCATACCTTCTATTTCACGTGCAGATTTTAATGTAATCAACTTTTGCATTTCCCTTCAAAAAAAAATAAAGTCGCTTATATTATAACATTGTCCGGTATTTTCATTTAGATAGTTGTTTATTTTTGCTATAATATCCCAAGAATGTAAATTGAGAGGCATTGATATGACAAAAGTAAAAATCGTTTATGCTAGTATCACCGGTAACGATGAAGATATGGCATACGTCCTAACAGAAAAATTTGAAGACTTGGGCATGGACGTTGACATGAGTGAAGTCTCACAGACTGACGCTTCAGATTATGAAGATGCTGATATCTGTGTGATGGTCAGTTATACATACGACGACGGTGTTGTCCCTGAAGAGGCATTAGACTTTTATGATGACATGAAGGACTTAGATCTAACTGATAAGATCTACGGTTCTTGTGGTTCTGGCGATCACTTCTATGAAGATTTTTGTCGTGCCGTCGATGAATTTGCGGATGCTTTCGAAGAAGCTGGAGCAACCAAAGGTGCTGACCCTGTCTACGTTGAATTAGCACCTGAACAAACTGATGTTGACAATCTAGATAAATTTGCGGAAACAATTGTGGCAAAAGCTAAAGAAATGGATGACTAAAAATGGATTTCATTAGAAAACATCGTGACTTTGCGGTGTACTGTCTATTTGGATTTCTTGCGTCTATTATTAATATCATCATTTTTGATGTTTCACATAATAACTTTGGCGTTCCTCTATGGATTGCCAACACGATTGCTTGGTTCATCTCGAATGTCTTTTCGTTCTTTGTAACGAAGATATTTGTTTTTAAAACCGAAATGGGAAGCTACAAAAAAATGTTCAATGAAGGAATATACTTCATCGTTTCAAGATTGTTCTCATTGCTGTTCGATGACGTGTTCATGATCGTAGCGGTCTTGATCTTCCCATTGAACAATATTCTCATCAAAGCAATCGACCAATTAGTTGTTGGGTTATTCAATTACTACTCATCCAAATGGATATTTAATTACAACAATCGAAATATTATCGAGAAGATCAAGCAATTCAGGATCTCTCAAAAAAATAACGAAAAAAAAGAGAGTGAAGCTAAGGAAATTTAACCTTAGCTTCACTCTTTTAGTTTGCTTATTCAAATTCATCTGGCTTAACGTCTGTTTGTCCAAAATGGAAACTGATTGCATCCATGATTCTGTCAGATGCATTACCGTCACCATAAGGATTCTTGCATTTGCCATACGATCATATTCAGCCTTGTCTTCAATAAGACGATTCATCTCACGTTCGACAACTTCTGAGTCAGTACCAACCAACTTCAAAGTCCCGGCAGTAACACCTTCTGGTCGTTCTGTAGTATCACGAAGAACTAACACTGGCTTACCTAATGAAGGTGCCTCTTCTTGAACACCACCTGAGTCAGTCATAATGAAGTAACTCTTCGATGCCAAGTTATGGAAGTCAACAACATCCAATGGGTCAATCAAGTGAACACGATCAACATCACCTAAGATATCCTTGGCTGTCCTTTGAACAACTGGATTCAAGTGAACTGGATAGATAAGTTCGATATCATCATGCTTCTCAACCACACGCTTCATTGCATTGAAGACTTGCTTCATTGGCTCACCCTGGTTCTCACGACGATGCATTGTAATCAGGATCATCTTCTTATCTGGATCAATAATATCCAAGATATCGTGATGGTAATCCTTATGTACAGTACTACGCAAAGCATCGATAGCAGTATTACCAGTAATGAAGACATTGTCTCCATTGTGATTTTCTTTGAGCAAGTTAGCCTTACTTTCAGTAGTTGGAGCAAAGTATAAGTCAGATAAATCATCAGTCATTTGACGATTCATTTCCTCTGGCCATGGAGAATACTTATTCCAAGTTCTAAGACCAGCTTCAACATGTCCAATACTTGTCTGGTGATAGAAAGCCGATAGAGCCGCACTAAAGGTCGTTGTTGTATCACCGTGAACAAGAACGATATCTGGTTCTTCTTTTTCGATAATACTATCTAACTCTTTCAATACCAATCCAGTGATACCACTGAGAGTTTGACGTTCCTTCATAATATTCAGATCATAGTCTGGTTTGATCTTAAATATTTCAAGAACGGAATCCAACATCTCACGATGTTGAGCTGTCACGACGGTAACAGTTTCAAATCGATCACTATTTTGTTTTAATTTCAATACTAGTGGAGCCATTTTAATTGCCTCTGGTCGTGTTCCAAAGACTGTCATAACTTTGATTTTTTTCAAATTAATCACCTCAATAACCTCTTCAAATTATATCAGAATAGAAATACTTTATATAGGTGTCAACACAATCCAATATTATATAGATATTTTCTGAAAAAAATTGCTATAATTAAATTCATGATGATAAATACACCAATGCTTTTAATTCTAAGTACTCTCACGACATTACTGGCATTTTTCCTAGTGATGGCAATTTACAATACATTTATGAAATCCGACAGTAAGAAATACTGGTGGTTTATTTTATTAGGGCTTGTAATCCTTTATATAATAGCTTTTGCGGTCTATTTTCATATCAAAGGTACACCTTTACTGTAAATACTTTTACAAAAAACATATGAATTCGTTAAGATTTGAGTTAAAATATCAATTGTATTCAAAGATGAATTTATTGGAGGATTATCGATGGTTTTAACAAACGGTAACGAAATTTTCAACAACGCCCGTAAAGGCAAATATGCTGTTGGTGCTTTTAACATCAACGACTTGGAATGGACTCGTGCTATTTTAGCTGCAGCCCAAGAAACAAACACACCTGTCTTGGTTCAAACATCAATGGGTGCTGCTAAGTACATGGGTGGTTATGAACTTTGCCTACACCTAGTACAAGACACAATCAAGTCAATGGGTATCACAGTTCCAGTTGTTATGCACTTGGATCATGGTAACTATGAAGCTGCTAAAGAATGTATCGAAGTTGGTTACAACTCAGTTATGTTCGATGGCCATGACTTACCTTTCGACGAAAACCTTGAAAAGACAAAGGAAATCGTTAAATTAGCTCACGCTAAAGGTATTTCTGTTGAAGCAGAAGTTGGTTCAATCGGTGGTACAGAAGATGGTATTACTGGTCTTGGTGAATTAGCTGATGTTGAAGAAGCTAAGACACTTAACGCTACTGGCGTTGACTACCTTGCTGTTGGTATTGGTAACATTCACGGTGTTTACCCTGACAACTGGAAAGGTTTAAGCTTTGATCGTCTAGAAGAATTAGCTGCTGAAATCTCAACACCACTTGTTCTTCACGGTGGTTCAGGTATCCCTAAGGAACAAATCGTTAAGGCTATCTCAATGGGTATCTCAAAGGTTAACGTTAATACTGAATTACAACTATCATTTGCTAAAGCAACACGTGAATATATCGAAGCAGGACATGATCAAGATGTTGATGCTAAGGGTTATGACCCACGTAAGTTACTTGCACCTGGTACAAAGGCTATTACTGAAACAACTAAGGAACGTATTGACTGGTTCGGTACACCTTCACTATAATATTTACTTTAAGAGAGATGTTTATCATCTCTCTTTTTTTATGCCTTGTTTAGAATTGGTATAGTTATGATCAAAAATATTTACTGAAAGTACCAATTGTGAAAATATTTTTTAAATATCTTTATCACAACTTCACTATTATATCAGTTATCACAGGCCGGACACTTGTGAAAGTAAATTGTAAATATGTTTTGATATTGTGAATCAGTTCTAACCCTGTTATACTATTCCCATAAAAGGAGAGCAATCTCCGAAGTAAGGAGGTCCTGCGATAATATTGGTATACTCAACAATTTTATCTACGCCCACTCTGCTTCCTAATCTAGCCTCCCTGGAAAAACGAAGCGTGGATAAAGATTCGTAATAGAAATATCCCCCACAGTTTTAAAAGAAACAAACCCCTAACAAAAAAGAATCCTAAGATATTTGCCGTCTTAGGGTTCTTTTTCTATTCCAAATTCATTGCTATTCTTGCCACACGACTCATCTTATCCACCGTCCACTTGGGTTCCCAAACTAATTTGATATTGCAACGGTCAATACCTTCTACCGATATTGCTGCCTTATCAATTGCTACTTTTAAATAATCACTAACTGGACACCACATATGAGTTAACGTCATGGTAATTTCACATACATTATCTTTGATCTCTACGCCATAAATCATTCCTAAGTTGACGACGTCAACTCCTAGTTCTGGATCAACTACACTTTGTAGGGCGCACATGATATCCCCCGCTCGCTGATCGGCTACATCTATTTGTTTATCCATATTTACGACTCCCTTCGGAATATGAATCGTATTTGCTATCACTTTCACAATTTTAATATATCATCTTTTTTATGAATTTGTATAGTTAGATACAAAAAAGGACAATTTTTTTCACAAAAATTGTCCTAAAATTATTCATATCAAGTTTTATTGGTTCACAATACCATAATCCAACTTATTGATTGCTAACTGTGCAACCAAGTTAAGGTAATTCCATGGATTGTCATAGTATGGTTGGAACATCATATCTACGAATGCCAAATCATCAATTGTATTCTTGTTTTGGATAGCGATTGAGACAGCATTGGCTGATTGAGTAACTTCATGCTTACTGAAGAACTGAGCTCCCAAGATCTTTCTAGTATCCTTGTCATAAACCAAGAAGATACTTAATTTTTCATTGGTTGGCATAAAGTCCGGACGGTAATTAGCATAGTACTCTACTCTATCCGCATTGATTCCAGCAGAAAGAGCATTGTGCAAGGTAATACCCGTTGAGGCCAATGTGTATCCAAACAATTGCATGGCAGTTGATCCTTGAGTACCCATGTACTTTTGAATGTTGCCAAAAACATTTTTACCAGCAAGTGTACCTTGACGTACAGCGTTTGAAGCTAGTGGAATGTATAATGGCTTCTTCGTTGGATTGAAGTTAACAGCACAAGCATCCCCGGCTGAATAAATATCAGGATCTGATGTTTGCACGTATTCATTGATGATCAAAGCATTACGACCATCCATATCAACTTGGCCCTTCAATAATCCAGTATTGGCATCAAAACCAGTACACATAATAACCAAGTCAGCCTTGTGTGTATCCTTGTCGGTCTTAATAGTAATTTCTTTGCCATCTTCGAACCCTTGTACACGTTCGTTCAAATAAACATGTACGTAATGATCCTTTAACAAGCCAATAATCTTGTCTGACAGTGGTTTATCAATATAGTTCTTCAAGATTTGACCACCAGATTGGATCAAAGTTACTTCGTGAACTGTGTTGGCATAACTCTCAGCTAATTCAACTCCGACATAACCACCACCAACGATGGCAATGCTTTGATAGTTTTTAGCTGACTCATAGATATTCTTAGCTTGTTCATAATTCTTACAATACAAGATACGAGGACTGTCAATACCATCAATATTTGGGGTACTTACAACCGAACCAGTTGTCATGATCAACTTATCATATTTATCCTCAAACTCTTTACCAGTCTTAAGATCTTTAATGACCATCGTCTTAGTTTTAGCGTCGATTTTCTCAACACTATGTTGCATTTTAACTTTTGCACCAAGTTTTTCAAGTGTACTTGGATCCGCATAAAACATATCCTCAAGTCTATCAACAATACGACCTAAGTACAAAGCAATCCCACATGACAGAAATGAGATGTTATCTTCACGCTCATATACGGTAACATCTGTGTCAGGATGATCTTTCAAAATCTGCTCCACTGCAGCTGTACCAGCGTGTGTACAACCAACAATAATAACCTTCAATATGTGCCTCCCTATAGGACTTTTTAATAGACTATTTTTTACTCAGTTAACTAAAAGTCTTTAGTATTAAAAATAACATACTTACAACTTCTATTTTACTAAAATGTCCTAATTTATGTGAATACTTTCTTAAATGAATTATAGTTTAATTCTACACCTTGTAACTACCATTTTTGATAAATTCATTTATCAAAAAATGAATACACAAATGGAATATCTCAAATATTCTAATATTATGTTGTCTAATATCATAATACACTACAAAGATTTTGAATATTAGAGTAAAATAATTTAAATTCAACAATTGAAAGCAGGAATAATATGCTAAAAATTAATTACTCGACAGATCTATCTTCAAAGACATATCAAGACGCCTTAAGCATTCGCAAGGAGGTCTTCATTAAAGAACAAAACGTTGAACCTGATATTGAAATAGATGGTGAAGATTCTTGCACTCACGTAACGATTTACATGGATGGAACTCCTGCCGGAACGGCTCGCTATTATCCAACCGACGACAATGGAGTTCACATCCAACGTGTCGCCGTACTCAAGGATTTTCGCCACCAAGGAATTGCATCGATCCTACTCAAAGATATTATTGACAAGGTTACAAAAGAAGATTACCACTATGTCATCTTAGGAGCACAGGATCATGCTCAGGACTTCTATATACAACTTGGATTCAAGGTGATCGGCGAGCAATACCGAGAAGCAGGAATCCTGCATCATGATATGGAACTCATATTGCAAGAATAAAAACTTATCTTATTGTATAATAGAACGATAAGCAATTAGTTTTAGGGGGAAGCCTATGTACAGATATTTCATTCAACCGCAATTGAACAAATACACCAATACGTTGATCGGTTATGAATTGTTAATGAAGAAGAAGACTCCAGAAGGATGGCGTCCACCTTTACACTTTTCCGATATTCCATCACACATTATGGCAGAAGTCTTGATTGCCACAACTAAGCGCCTGTCACTAAAGATCGGCTCGGTATCTGTTAATATCAACCGAACACAATTGATGAACCCAGAAGTAAGAAAAGCTATCATTAAATCACAACTTCAACTCCGTCCATTAAAGTTAGTCGTTGAGCTCACTGAAGAACCTGGCGATGAAAAATGGACCAATGAAGAAATGATCCCATTAATTAAGCAATTCATAGACTATGGTATGGACTTCAGTCTTGACGATGTTGGTACCGGGGAAAACAAATTAGAACACATTAAGCCATTAATACCAATGGCTTCGGAAGTTAAATTTGCACTACAAAACTTCAAAGAGAAGTTTCGTGATCCTAACATTGAGGATAAAGTTATTTTTTGGCGTGACTATACCAACAAAAATAACCTCCGTCTGATACTTGAGGGAATCGAAAATCCCGAAGACGATCAACTTGCGGATACATTACAGATAGACTTACGCCAAGGATACTTCTACGGCAAGCCTCATCTGCTCAAATTAAAAGAAGACGATGACGTTTTCGATCAAAAATAACCATTTTGGAAAATTCCAAAATGGCTTTTTTTTTAATCTTTTTTTATTTTACGCTGAACTAATTTAACTAATTCCACAAATGGAATCACTGCGAATGAAGCTCCAAGGACAATTACCCATTGATGAATGTCTAAATGAGCGACTCTAAAGGCATCATTCAAACCAGGAACCAGAATCACTACCATCATCATAACCAGTGAAGCTAGGATAGCCCAGTTGAAGGCCTTGTTCTTAAACAATCCTACTTTGAAGATCGATTGATGGACCGACTTCACGTTGAAAGCGTGGAATAACTGAATCAAGCCTAACGTTGCGAATGACATAGTTAAAGCGTCTGCATGAATTGCATTATATCCACTATGAACTGGCCACATGATAGCTGTTGCATAAACCATCAATACCATCGCCGCTTCAAAAATCCCCTGATAGACCACACTGCTCAAAATACCACCGGAGAAGAAGTTCGAGTTCCTTCCCCGAGGCTTATGATTCATCAGGTTAGATTCTGCCGGTTCCATTCCCAATGCAATGGCTGGGAAAGTGTCAGTTACCAAGTTGATCCATAACAAATGAATCGGCAACATCGTATCCCATGCCAATAATGTTGCAATGAACAAGGTCAATACTTCACCTAAGTTGGCAGCTAGCAAATACTGAATAGCTTTTTGAATATTCGAGAAGACCTTGCGCCCTTCTTGAACCGCCACAACGATCGTCGCAAAATTGTCATCAGCAAGAACAATGTCGGAAGCACCCTTGGATACCTCCGTACCAGTGATTCCCATTCCAATACCGATATCAGCCTGTTTCAGAGCTGGCGCATCATTCACACCATCACCTGTCATGGCAACGACCTTACCCAGTTTTTGCCATGCCTTAACGATTCTAACCTTATGCTCTGGTGAAACTCTAGCATAGACTGAATAATTCTCGACTTTCTCATCAAACTCTTCTGTCGACATCTGATCTAATTCTGCACCCGTTAATACAGCCGCATCGTTACCGGCTTCAATAATCCCCAATCGTGCAGCAATCGCCTCTGCGGTATCTCTATGATCACCAGTAATCATTAATGGTCTCACTCCCGCTGCCTTGGCAACACGAACGGCATCGGCTGCTTCTGCACGTTCAGTCGATCATCCCAACTAATCCGGCAAAAATCAAATTATTCTCGATCTCGTCAGAATTCAATTCACCTGGAACTTCGTCGATATATTTATATGCCATTTCAAGTACCCGAAGCGCCTGTTTGGCCATATCCTGATTGTTTTGCAAAATAACACTCTTATCTTCGGCGGTAATATCTCTAATCCAATCTGTAGTCTGAATCTTCGTGATTCGCTCTAACAGAATATCTGGAGCACCTTTAACGGCGACCAAGGATCTCTCACCATCTTTGTGGATAGTAGACATTAATTTGCGATCTGAATCGAATGGCAATTCAGCCACTCGTGGTTGTTGTTGTAATTTATTATCAAGATCAAAATTATGTTTCTCACCAAAAGTTATTAGAGCCGTCTCAGTCGGATCACCGATCATCGTTCCATCTTGAGATATTTTTGTATCATTAGCAAAGTTCATAACCTTCAGTGCCATGTTATCTGTGGATAATTTTGTTTCAGCTGATTGTTGCTGATTAAAGGTATAGATCTTTTCCACAGTCATCTGATTCAACGTCAATGTACCAGTCTTATCAGAAGCAATGATTTCCGTTGAACCCAAGGTTTCTACTGCTGGCAACTTACGAATAACAGCATTACGCTTGGCCATTACCTGTGTTCCCAAAGCAAGAATAATCGTTACGATAGCTGGCAGTCCTTCGGGAATTGCCGCAACGGCTAGAGAAATCGATGTCAGCATCATCTTGATTGGATCCATTCCGTTGAAGAATGTGCCCACAACATACATCACCACAGCGATTATCACGATCGCAATCGTCAAGAACTTACCTAGATGATTCAAGTTTTGCTTCAAAGGTGTGGTCGTCTCATCAGCCTTGGCCAACATACCAGCAATCTTACCGACCTCGGTAGACATCCCAGTATTAACAACAACACCATTACCACGGCCGTACGTAACATTACTATTTGAGAACGCCATATTGACACGATCACCGATACCGGCTTGTTTGTCGTCAATAATCTTGATTTCTTTTTCAACCGAAACAGATTCACCGGTCAAGGCTGACTCCTCGATCTTAAGTGAATTAGATTCCAACAATCGTAGGTCAGCCGGAACCACATCACCTGCTTCTAATAACACAATATCTCCAGGAACTAATTCAGTACTTTTAACAGTTATCGTATCGCCATTTCTCAAGACATTAGCATGAGGCGTCGACATTTTTTTCAGAGCCTCAATGGCTGCTTCAGCACGTGATTCTTGAAATACACCTAAGATTGCATTAATGATCACAACAGCTAGGATGATGACAGAATCGACAACGTCATGTGACACCACAGCTGAAATAATTGCAGCAGCTAATAACACTAGGATCATCAAATCTTTGAACTGCTCCAAAAATTTTTGCAACAATGACTTCTTCTTGCCATCGTCCAATTTGTTCGGTCCATACTTACTAACACGCTCGTTGACTTGATCAGAGTTCAGTCCACTACTAGTTGCCTCTAATTCGGTCAATACCTCTGATTCACTCTGAGCGTAGAAGGCATTGGAAAATTGTTGATATTTTTGTTCTGACAATTTGATTCCTCCCTTTCATCACCAGGCCTCTGTCAAAACAAAAAAGAGACCTACGCGTGTTAAAAACACACATAAGTCTCACTATTTACAGCAATACCAGAAAAATCCCTTCGGGTTGGTGATATTGCTACAGCTTACGCCGCTAGTTACTCCCTCATGAAAAACCATTATATTTTAACCAAAGTATATCTGATTGATTATCTAAGAGCAACCATATTTATTTTTTAGCTTCGCGTTCTTTGGCAACTGCCATTTGGCCAACCAAGTTCAAATAATTGAATGGATTATCATAATTAGGTTGGAACAACATATCGACAAACGCCAAGTCATCGATCGTATTATTATTTTGAATCATTACCGAAATAGTATTAGCTGATTGAGCAACTTCATGCTTACTGAAGAATTGTGCTCCCAAGATCTTACGATTGTCCTTATCATAAACCAAGCGAATCGTTAACATCTCAGTAGTTGGCATATATGCAGGACGATAGTAGTCATGATAGACCACGGCTTCAGCGTTGAAGCCCCACTCCAATGCATTCTTCAATGTCAAACCAGTTGAAGCCAGTGTGTAACCAAATAACTCCATACCTGATGTAGCTTGTGTTCCCATGTACTTTTGAACATTGCCAAAAATATTCATCCCTGCCAAGGCACCTTGACGAATGGCATTAGTTGCCAAAGGCATGTAGGCAGACTTACCAGTTGGGTTGAAGTTGACGGTACATGCATCACCTGCAGCATAAATATCAGGATCTGACGTTTGAACATATTCATTGATCACGATAGCACCACGACGGTCCATCTCAACTTGTCCACGCAACAATTCTGTATTAGCGACGAATCCGGTACAGACAATTACTAGATCAGCCTTGTGGTTGCTCTTATCTGTTTCGATAACTACTTGATCATCACCAGAGAAACCACTGACACGTTCATTTAGGAAAATATTAACGCCGTTTTTCTCCAACAAGTCAGTAATATTAGTCGACATTGACTTATCAACATAGTGATTCAATACTTGATCATTCGATTGAATCAAAGTAACTTCGTGGTCAGTATTGGCATAACTTTCAGCTAATTCAACTCCAATATATCCACCACCGACGATAGCAATATGTTTGTGGTTCTTAGCTGTTTCATAGATTTCACGTGCTTGTGCATAACTCTTACACATCAAGATCTTCGAATTATCGATTCCCATAATAGGTGGCACTTGAACATATGAACCTGTAGTCATGATCAACTTGTCATATGTATCTTCGAAAACATCACCTGTTTTGATATTTTCTACCATTAACTTCTTATTCTTAGCATCAATCTTTAGGACATCATGCTTCATACGTACTTTAGCACCAAGCTTCTCCAAGTCGGCAGGGTCAGCATAGAACATGTCTTCTAGACGCTTTACCCTGTGTCCCAAATACAAAGCAATACCGCAAGATAAAAAAGAAATATTATCATCACGTTCATAAACCGTAACTTCGGTACCCGGATGATCTTGTAAAATTTGATCAACGGCCGCAGTTCCGGCATGTGTACAACCTACTACAATAACTTTCACAAAAAATTCCTCCAATTGAAAAACAATATCATATTTATGATAACAGGATTTATAACGATTATGTACAAACTTTTGATTAAAAATACTAATTTTTCACACAAATTTATTAAATATAATAATTATTTTAATACTATGCAAATATTAATTTAATAGCGTTATAATTAATGGTGAAAATTTAGTAAACATACGAGAGGTTACGGAAATGAACAATTTAGCAATTGTAATTCCTTCATTGGAGCCGGGCCAGCGGTTATTACAATTGTTAGTTGAAATCCGAAAAACTTCACCTGAGGTTCCTATCATCATCGTAAATGATGGTAGTGGCGAAGAATATGATTCTATCTTTGATCATGTAAAAAGTGACTATTCGAACACGTTGGTACTATCTCATGACATCAACCGTGGCAAAGGCGCTGCCTTAAAAACAGCTATGAACTACGTCTTAAAACATATGCCAGAGATCAACGGGATCGTCACGATGGACTCAGACGGCCAACATTTGTATAAGGATGTATACAAATGTATGAAACTTTTCCAAAATCACCCCAATGATCTAATATTGGGCGTTAGACGATTCGGTAAGGATATTCCTTTCCGGAGTCGCTTGGGAAACATTTTAACTAGCAAATTACTGGGCATCTTTACCGGTATCCATATCACTGACACACAAACGGGGTTAAGAGTCATTCCACGTTTATTTATGCGTCGCTTGATTCACGTATCAGGTGATCGCTTTGAATTCGAGATGAAAATGCTCTTCGAAGCCAAAGAATCTAATGTTTCTATAATCGAGCAGCCGATAACGACTGTCTATTTAGAAAACAATACTGGTTCCCACTTCCGGGTTATCTCCGATTCAGTATCGATCTATTCGATTTTTTTCAAATATGCGATACCATCATTTTTCCGTTACACAATTTCATCATTATTATCATTCGTAGTCGATATCGGTGTCTTCTCACTGACATTGGCACTTTTTCAACGTAATAACTTTCTGTCGATATCGGTTGCCTCAGTACTATCACGAGTACTGTCGTCAGCCTTTAACTATTTAGTCAACCGACATGCAGTTTTCTCTGGCAACTCACATTACAGTGCCGTCAAGTACGCTACCCTAGCTATCGCTCAGATATTTGCTTCAAGTATCTTGGTCTCGATGGTACATGCGGTAACATTCTTCAATCCGACCTACATCAAAGTTGTTGTCGATTGTCTATTATTCTTCGTCAGTTATCACGTTCAGAAAAAATATATCTTTAAGGAATTAACTGTATGAAATGGACTAAAAAATTACTATACGCTATCACTGTTATCTCAACAGTGATCTATTTGGTTTGGCGTACCTTCTTCACGATTCCCTTCCACACGAAATTTTGGGTATTTTTATTTGCTATTTTACTTTTACTAAGTGAAATAATCTCTAACTTTTCTGCCTTTGTACTTATCTGGAACAAGCGTCAAGTCAAAGAATACGACAAACCCAAGATCCTACCGGAAGAGTATCCCGATATCGATGTACTTATTGCTACACACAACGAGCCACCTGATCTATTAATGAAAACTATCAACGCCTGTACCTTTATGAGATACCCTGACAAAAACAAAGTTCATATTTATGTTTCTGACGATGCCAACCGTCCCGAAATAAAAGAACTTGCTAAAAAATATCACGTAAACTATATGGGAATCGCCGACAACAAAGATGCTAAAGCTGGAAATTACAATTATACCTTGGCACGTACACACTCCAGACTAATAGCTACTTTTGATGCTGACATGATCCCCTACTCCGAATTCTTATTAGAGACTGTACCTTACTTCGTTCAAAACGAAAAAGAGGGTCAACAAGAAGACCCTCCAAAAGATTGGCAACCTATCGGCTTAGTTCAAACTCCTCAGAGTTTCTACAATGCCGATATTTTTCAATACAATTTGTTTTCTGAGAATTCCATCCCTAATGAGCAAGACTATTTTTCTCGAGAAGTAAATGTCTTGAACAACGCTCACGGTGCAGCCATCTACACCGGATCAAACACCGTTCTGTCCCGAGCAGCGATTGAAGCTGCTGGCGGATTTCCAACCGATACTATTACTGAGGACTTCGAACTTAGTATGCGGATCAATGCACAGGGATTTAAAAATATTTCGACTATTGAACCCATGGCCAGCGGTCTAACTCCAGTTGACTTCAAGAGTGTCATGAAACAGCGTATCCGTTGGGCCCGTGGAGTTATTCAGAGTATCTACAATCTAAAAGTACCATTTAATCCTGACCTAACTGGTGCTCAAAAGCTGATCTACATGAATAGTTACTTCTACTGGTGGGCCTTTCCACGAAGATTTCTCTACATCTTCGCACCAGTTTTGTACGCTCTATTTAAAATTCGAGTCGTTGACGCTGACTTCTGGGTCTTGCTAGCTATTTGGGCACCAAGTTATTTTTTGGTCCAATTGGTTCTAAGAAATATCACTGGTAATATTCGGACTCAACGTTGGGGGGAAATTCAAGAAACTGTCTTTGCTCCTTACTTATTCTTTCCCGTTATACTTGAGAGCTTTGGTATCAAAGCTAAGACCTTCAAGGTTACTAATAAAGAGGCTAAGACTTCCAAAAAAGATATTATCTATGTTCTGCCATATCTGATTATGTGGCTCATCGTATTAGTAAGTATTATCAAATTTAATTACGGTAAGTTTGGTTCCGAGATCATGTACGGAAGTGTCATTACCTTCTGGCTCTTAATGGCATTGATCAACTTATCATTTGCCGTTCTACTCTGCCTCGGCAGACCCATCTATCGCCGGTCCGAGCGGTTCTCCACAAGTATCGATATCAAAGTCAGTCAGGGCAATAACAGCTATGATCTCAAAACCACTAATACATCTGAAGAGGGACTCTCGTTTATTTCCAAAGTTCCGCTCTACTTCCCAGGTAATTCAACCTTGAACTTCACACTGAAGAGCAAACATTACGAGGCACATCTACAAGGCAAAGTTGTTCGTGCCTTCGAAACTAGAAATGGCTGGATGTACGGTATAACGTTGAAGAAACCTGACTTCAAGAATGACAATGAATATCTCCAAATAATTCACGATGGCTTCAATCGTTATCTACCTCAAAAACGTGATCCTTGGGATACTGCACTTGATGAATTAATGGATAACTTCGATCAACGTTTCAATAAGAAGGAAGTTCGACAGAGCTTCACTAACGAATTCCCCATGGTTCAGGTCAATCAACGTGTTAATTCCAAAGACCAAGAGTTCACTCTCACTACTTTCAACTTTGAAACTCTAACATTAGCGGGAACAAGTTTTGAAAAACTACCTGATAATTTAAGTTTATTTTTAGCTAAAGGCATTACTTTAAAATTAACGGCAAATCAAGAAACCACTTCTAATCAACGCCAATACAAAGTCGATAATCTGGAAGAGCTATTACAAAATAAGTCATTCGTTAAAATTCTTGACGATTGGGGTGGTAAACAATGATGCAAACTTTATTGGTCACACTTAAGTTTGCGGCCTTCTTCTTATCGACGCTTGGCTACGTGTCAACTGCCAAACGATACACCAAGGTAGATTCTAAGTTGATTTGGATAATGGTTTTTGCTGGGAATATTCTAGTCTTATATTTTGCAGCTTACTTCAAGCTCTTGAATCTAGCAGCTAATGTGATGTTTGGAATCGGATTGCTTTTATTTTTAGTTGAGCTATTCTTGTACTTCAAATATCCGCATGGACGGATTCCTATCCAATTGCATTATCTCTGGCTAGCTTTCTACGGAATCATGTTAGGAACAACTTTGTTAAGTTCGCATCTGGAACACTATGATAATTTTTCCCACTGGGCGGTGATCGTAAAGTTCTTATACACTCAAGGACGACTTCCCGGAGCTTCTGACACGATCATTAGTTTCACTTCCTATCCAATGGGCAGTTCACTATTTATTTATTACGTAACTCACATCGTCGGATTCCAAGCAGGAATTATGTTATTCGCACAATTCATCTTGTTGTTCAGCTGCATGGTATCAATGTTTGCCGTGATCCGTGACGAGAGTCGCGCCCTTATTACGATGATGATGTGCACAATGATCACCATCTTTAACTACTTCAATATCGCTATTCGTATGAATAATCTATTGGTCGACTTCTTGATACCAATGCTCACGATTGCGGCTATCAGCGGTATTTATCGTTATCGCCACCAGATTGGACTGATGACCCTGCATGCCGCCATGCTTGGTGCTGTGATTGGTATGGTCAAGAATAACGGTATTATCTTCAGCGTTATCGTGATCGGCTATTACGCCTATGAAATCTTTTATAATTCCAAAACTGCCAAGGCAATCATCAAAAGTATTATAAGTTTGATCGTAATGATAGCTGAAACACTCATCCCGATTATGATTTGGAATTATCACGTTAAGTCAACATTCAAGGCTTCCAAACACGAAGTTAGTGTTAAATCGTATGAAACGATTTTTGGCGACAAATCTGCACACACGATCCACAGCATTATCCACCATTACTTAACGAGCATTTTTAGTTTTTCAAGTTTATCCACAAGAGGAATAATCTTGGTCAATCTGATTTTGTTGATAACATTCTTTATTATCAGATATCGAATCAAACACAAGACTAGCGCCTTAAAGGCCCTCATAGCAATTGATATCACCATCATCCTTTATTATGTTGGTATTTTGTTGATGTTCTTAGTTTCAATGCCAACTGCTGAAGCCCTACAATTAGCGGGATTCGAGCGTTACGCTTCCAGTATTGTTATCCTGGCTCTGGGAGTAACCGCAATGGTACTAGCCAGAGAATTCGATGCATCATTGTATGAACAGAACATCATGTTGAGAAATTATCGCAGTTACAAAACCATTACTACTAAGAAAACTTATCAATATACTTCAATGGGATTGATCTTCGTTGCCACTTTGATGGCCTTGTCCGAGAACAATGGTATCCGCTATAATGAAAAACTTTATAATAAGACTGAACCCTATCGGGTGGAAAACATGACTGGTAATCGTATGAAACTAAACCGGACTCGTTATCTGATCGTCTCCACAGATGCCGCTGATGTGAATAGTTATATGACAGCTTACGTTGGAAAATATTACTTATTCAGTCCCAACGTCGACGCTAAGGAATTCTTCGTTATGGACGATGACCAATTTGTCGCACTCTTGAAGGGTTACGACAAAGTAGTTATCTTAAAGCGGCACTTTACTTTTAACGCTATGACTCAAAAAATTTATCATAAAAAATATGGTCCCGGAATTTACTCAACTAAGCAGATTCTTGATCAGAAAACATTTGTTAAGGATACAAACAACTAATAAGTGATAATTTTTTTATATAATGCGTTTTCACAGTTATTTGCTTCAAATATAACTAAAATAATTTTTGTTTTATAACCTAACAATATATTCTACTTCATGGTACTATCTATATTAGTTGCTGTGATATTCATACTAGGTTATGAATTTACCATGTTATAGCACATTAATTTAATATTTAGAGGTGAAGGATGTCAATTAACTCCAACTTTGATAGCTTCCAATCACTTTTAAGTGTCGACGGCAATATCAATGCGATTATTATTGGTTTAATAACGGTCGGTCTCATAACGATCATAACTATAATGGCATATTCATTTGAAAACATATTGCGTGGCAACAATAGCACAGTCAAACGACTGATCTTCGAAATAATCGAAGGAGTCGTTCTTGCTATCAGTATGGTTTTGGTCCAGCACATCTTCAAGGCGCTGAATTCGGGTGATATGAGTAGCTGGTTCTACGCTACGACCCAGCTGACCATCTTGTTATATAGTTTGTATACGATGCAAAATCGTATCATTGAAGTAATGAATATTATTGCGCCGGTTTATATCTTCGGTTACCGTGTAGTGACTGGATATAACAGCTATCTACTACTATTTACAGCATCAATAGTTATGCTTGCTTTAACCGTCATCTATATTTACAGACACACAGATTTGATTCTATCTTCACAATGGAGATTTATTATTCTCCAAATAATGTATGGTGCTTTGTGGTGGGCAATCATTTGGCCATTCCACAAATTTACACCTTACTATACGATCAATATGGTGGTCGGATTCGTGGCTTATATGTATATGATTCGTTACTTAGCCAAATGGATTCGTGATTCATTCAAGAACTACAACAATTTGTCTGAGAAGGTTAATTATGACGAATTAACTGGCATTAGAAATCGTGCCAGCTTTGATCAAGTATCGAAAGAAGTATTCAAGGTTTACAAAAATGAACCCGATGTACCTCTGACTATCGCAATGTTTGATATCGATCACTTTAAGAAGTTCAATGATACGTACGGACATATGGCTGGTGACAAAGTATTACGTCACGTGGCGACTCACTTCGAGCATCAATTGTTCCACAAGACCACTCGTGGTCAGTTATTCAGATATGGTGGTGAAGAATTCATCATCATCTTCCGAGGACTAAGAGCAGATGAAAGTTCCACTGTAATTAGTGAGATTCGTCAAGAATTGATCCAAGATCCACTTGACTACAATGGTCAGGAGTTGAACATCAATGTCTCCTTCGGTGTCACTGAACTTAAAGACTCCGATGTTTCTTTCAGAGACCTATTCAAACGAGTAGATAGATACCTATATGAATCAAAGGATTCAGGAAGAAATAGGATAACAGTTGAAAATAAAACGATTAGTTTTGAGAGAAGCTGAAGATCATATTCTTCAACTTCTTTTTTGATTTCTCGAATATAATTTTTTTAATATCGTGTAGTATACTTAAGGTGGTCGTTTAGTAAACGCGGCCGTTTTTCAAATTTAATTAAGAGGTGTGGAATGTCAACAAAATTAGAGGCTAGTGTTTTTCCGAAGCTTTTAAGTGTGGACACTAATATCAACGCAATTATTATTGGATTGATCACAATTGGTTTGGTAACAATTCTTACGGTTATGTCGTACAGTTTTGAAGACATTTCCAGACGCAAGAAAAAACGCTCGTACGACATAGTATTAGGTTTGACTGAGGGTGCCGTGGTTGTTATCAGTATGATTCTGGTTCAGCATATCTTCAAATCACTGAACGCTGGAAGCTCCGCTAATTGGTTCTATGCAACGACTCAAATGACACTTCTCCTGTACTCCTTGTACACGATGAAGAATGCTGTTATTGAATTTGTTAATATTATTGCCCCACTATATATCTTCGGACATCACTTATTTGAGGGAAATCTCAGTTTTAACATTATTTTCGTCCTAGCTTTGATTGCCATGGCGATCACTGTTTCATACATCGCACATAACAAGAACAATCTATTAAACGATGAATGGAAATATATGGCACTACAAATTATTTATGGTGGAATCTGGTGGCTGATCATCTGGCCACTCTACCGTTTTACACTGCTCGAAGCAGTTTACATCTTGATTGGATTCGTGATCTACATGGCATTGATCCGCTATGTTGCTAGATGGGTCAGGGATTCCTTCAATAATTACAATGACATGTCTGAAAAGGTCAATTACGATGAATTAACTGGAGTTAGGAATCGTGCTAACTTCGACGATGTTTCAGCTGAAGTCTACAAAGTCTACAGCCGTGACAAAGATGTCCCATTGACAATGGCAATGTTCGACATCGACCATTTCAAGCAATTCAACGATAATTACGGACACATGGCTGGAGATAAAGTTCTCCATCATGTGGCAAGCGACTTCGAACGACAATTGTTCAAAAAAACTACTCGTGGTCAATTGTTCCGTTATGGTGGCGAAGAATTTGTTATTATCTTCCGTGGATTAACTGATCAAGATGCTGTCGGGATCATCAAAGAGATTCAGACAGAATTCATCAGTCAGCCACTTGAATACAACGGTAATGAGTTGAGTATTCGAATTTCATTCGGTGTATCTCAATTACAACCATCTGACAGGAATATCGATGATCTCTTCAAACGTGTTGATCATTACTTGTATGAGTCAAAGGAATCAGGCAGAGACCGAATTACAGTTGAAGATGAGACCTTTACATTCGGATAAAGCAAAAGCTCCTAGCAACTTAGTTTTTAAGTTACTAGGAGCTTTTTTAGTGTTTCGTCCAACAAAAAAAGATGAAACCATATGGCTTCACCTTCGGGAAGGAATCAGTTGTTTTGAATCTGGTAGTCCCTAAAAGTCATAGTACAACATCTGACCCTCGGGCGCAATAGTATTCAATCAAATTATTTTAACTCTTTTTGAAATTTATAGTTGCAATTTTATATTCTTTTAACATTATTTTAATATGAACTTAAAGAACGTAATGATGTTTTAATGAAGGCACGACTATTTTGTCCGATATACCAATTATTATTCCCTGAATAAACACAGCGAGCAAAGTCCCTATACCAACTGACAATAATTTACCTGTACTGAGGTAGCATATCAGCATGATCGTAACTGGCGGAGTATAACTTATTAATTGTCCCCATCCCGCTGATCCATGTAAATATTTGAATCTTAATAAATATGCCAATTCGTCATTCGGATGCTGGATCAAGTTACAGCGCTGATAAATTGACGTTCCAACTGACACGCCTATTAGTCCGATAATATCGATCGTAACTCTTAATACAATATTTAGTTGATCAAAATGCAATGGCAAGTATAGATTAGAAAAGAATCCTACTAAATAACTGAACGGTAATGAGAACAACAAATTTGAAATAAAAATATGTCCATCAAAATTACCTATCAATATCTGATTGGCGACAGTTACCAATACCGCATAAACGAATAAAGTCGTTCCGTATGGAACATTTATCAGATGAGATATATTGACACCTGAAGCCATCCAAACAGCGCTACCGACGTTACTGTCGATCATTAGCGCATTGGCTGCTGCATCGAGGATTATCGCAAATATTAAAAATCCCATTCTCTTTTTGAAGCTGTTATCTTCCACGAATCCACCCTCTTTTTTGATATGTTTATGTTATTACTTTTTGGGGATAGAAAAAAGCCAGCTGAGATTATTTTCTCGGTTGACTTTTGGTTTTATTTGGTTCTTTAAAACTAGTTTTGGAAGGGCAGATTACTGCGCTTCTTTGCTGGTTTGGTTTTCTGAAACGAGTTCCGGAAGGGCAAACCTCTGCGCTTACTACGCTTAACAAATGCACCAACTGTGTTGGCACCTTCGTTAACCTAGGTAATGCTCAAGGTCTGACCGCCCTTCCTCCACTCTCTATTTTGAGGGATGCATCATCTCATCCATAGAGATCAAATGGAATTCATGTTTCTTATTTGGATCATAGGCTTCGATTTGTGCCATCATTCCGGTATCTTCGTGTTCCAAGATGTGGCAGTGATACATGTAGATTCCAAACTTAGTGAATCTAACGGCTAATCTGACTGTTTCACCGGCATTTACACCAACGACGTCTTTCCATCCGTGTTCATTTGGATAAACATCTTTACCATTTCTGCTTAGAACTAAGAATTGATTACCATGCATGTGGAATGGGTGGATCATTCCTTTGTCCATATCATTTGTATTCGTAACATCCCAAATAACCGTATCACCGATCTTTTGTTTCTTATCGATTCGTTGCATGTCGAATAATTTACCATCAAGTCTGACTTGATCATCCATACCAGACATAACTGTGTGAACGATTTGTGTTCCTGGTGTTGGTTTTGGTGTTGGGATAGTTGCCATGTGTTCTGGCAATTCAACATCTTCACGTTTGTATTCACCAATCTTGAACTTCATAACTGGAATATTATCTGTCATTAATGTGACAACATCACCAGGCTTTTTATCACCAAAGTCAACGATAACCTCAGCACGCTCTGCACATGTCAACATTAACTTCGTGAAGTGAACTGGTTCTGGCAATGTTCCGCCATCAGAAGCAATTTGTGTGAATTCATGATTATCGTCAAAGTGTAGACGCCATTCACGACGATTCGATCCATTCAAGATACGAAGACGAACACGTTGTGTTGTTACATCGAATACTCCGTTGATAGTACCATTGACCAAGGCATACTTGCCCAGAGTACCGTCCATATCATAATCAGCTTTGTAATCTAACTGATTGTCGTGATAACTTCTGTCTTGCAAAATAACTGGGATATCATCGACACCATAATTTCTTGGGAATGGTAATTTAGCTTCCTCATCATCTGTAACGACGACAGCTGCGGCTAATCCATTCCAAACTTGACGAGCAGTGTTTGGACATGGGTGAGCATGGAGCCAATCAGTCTGAGCTTGTTGATCAAGAGTGAAGTCAATGTCACGACTGCCACCAGGATAAACTGGTGCATGTGGACCACCATCAACGATCGGTCCAGTAACATTCAATCCATGCCAGTGAAAAGTTGTTACTTCTGGCAATTTATTAACCAAATGAACGTGATAATGAACGCCCTTCTTGTAGACAATGGTCTTACCTAGAATACTTGCACTATAACCCCAAGTTTTAGTCTTTTTACCAGGTAGAATCTGTGTCTCACCCTCTTGAGCAGTCAATGTGTAATAAACATCGTTGCCCTCAACCTTATCAGGTTTTAATAATTCTGGAACATTCAAAGGTTTCTCTGGTACATCAGCAACCTCTAATGGCTTGTAGCCGCCATCGTGTAAGTCAAATATCGGCTCATCAAAAAAATAATCATTGTAAACTTTTGTTTTTCCCAATGTTTTCGCCTTCTATTCAAATTTTATCCTACTTTTTGAAAACCCCAAAAGCATTCACGATTGCTTCTAATAACATTCCGATCGCCATCATATACATAGCAAGCATGTTCTTATTCACAATCACGAGAAAAAGCAATATGGCATAAAAGATAACCATGAACACCGAAAACAGTTTCGATTCACCCATCAAAATATCACCACCAAACTTTTACATTTATATTTTAATACACTTTTGATAAGTATAATAATAGATATCTAAATATTCATGAAAGCATATACAAACTAAAAAGGAAGCGCACATTTTTCGTACGCTCCCTTGACTTATATCTTCATTATCACTAACGAAATATCTTCTTCAACTATGCTTTTTCGATCTTTCCTACAGCAATTGGCAATGTGACATGCTGATCGTAATGACCCACAGCACCAGCGATTGTATCGGGTAATTCTAACTCGTCAGGAACACCATGAACGTAGATGACACGTTTATCTAATTCCAATTCATCTGTTCCAAACACTTCTTTGAACTTAGCTTGTAATTTGTCTAGTGGAACTTCCTTCTCGTATTCAAAACTTCCATTAGCATCTGATACTGGATATGTATCATTAGGAACATTCATATCATGCGGTGCAGCATCAAAAGGAACCATTGTCGTTCCGGAAACTGGTTCTGTTTCAGGGAGGTCAACGAAGCCGTCCCCATTGACATCTTGAGCCTTGGTAGCAATTTGTGCTTCCTTACCATCTGGGAAACCGTGGAAGTGTTCCCAGTGTTGTGTATTCTTTGGAGTATCTTTCATTGAAATATGAATCTTCATAATATCATTTTCAATTTCAAACGTGGCAGTTCCGTGTGCTGCTGAACCAATCTTATCTTCATTTAATGGAACTATTTTAGCAATATATTTTTCAGTCATGGCGACTCCTCCAGTTATTATTTCTTTGATTACAAGAGTAATTGTATACTGAACATAACAAAATAGAATTGACATATGTCAAGAAAGGAAAAATTAATTTATGGCACACGATCCTATCAAATGCGTTGAACAAGTTCCCATCTTCAGAGGCGCTCCCAAAAATGTGATCGAAGCACTAGCACGAGTTTCAGTCCACCAAAAAAAGATTCCCGCTGGACAAATGATTTATTCGTCAGGAGAACCTAATGATAGATTAATGATCGTCGATTCCGGCCGAGTCCGCGTCTTCAGTTACGCTGATGATGACCATGAACGAACGCTGTACATGTTGCACTCAAGTGACGTCGATCTCACTGGCGCACTGTTTAGCAGTCACGAACACCACAACTTTGCTCAAGCCATTGAACCCACTGAAATATGCTACCTTAAACAATCAGCCTTTAAGGACGTACTCAAATCATACCCTGAAATGGCACTGTCGCTTGTTGATATTCTTGGAGAGCGGCTAACATTGCTTGAACAACGTGATGTCACAGATACACTTCTAACATCCAAGGAACGACTCTACAACTACTTATTGGAACTTCAAGGCCAATTCAACAGTCCTACCTACAAACTCCCTGTAACTAAGCGAGAACTGGCATTATACCTAGGAATAACTCCTGAGACTCTTAGTCGCCAACTCAAACTGCTTGTAAAAGAAAATAAGATCAAAGTTGACCGTCGTGAATTCACAATTCTCTAATACGTATAAGCAACAACTTTTCCATTGATATAATTTGCCAAATAAATATCTGAGATATCCAAATCTTGTTCCTTCAATCGGGCTTCGACCCATTCAGGATCACGGCCGATCATTTCTAGTTCGTCTGTGTTAATCTTACCATCTAGCACGACTGGATATTTGATATTCTCTTCATCCTTCATAATAATAGTCAATTGTCCATTCTGCTCGAAGACCGCGCGTTTAACATTGCTGATATCAGTTACACCAGCCGTTCGTAATTTGAATGACAAGTCAGCTGCTGACAAGCCATTTCTCAACGCTAAGTCGACATCGATCTTACCATTTTGATGATCATCTTCGGAGAACCAATGATCATACGTCTGAAATAAACATTATGATTAGATAAGAACTTGGCAATGAAGACGATCAAAGTCCAAATAATCAAAACAATCGTAAATTGAAACGTCGTGATACTTGAGTTGTAGATCATACCACCGACAATCCCACCTAGAACGTAATTCTGTAATTGATCGATGGCGCTAGTTGGTGCAATATTGCTCTTACCGAATAAATTGATCTGGATAACCATGAAGAGAAATCCAATCGTTAATTTTAAAGCTAAATTTCCATATGATAGATCCATAATTTCTCCCTACTTCACCAAATTGATTTGACTTGAATCAACGATACTGGCCCTGTTCAAAGTATAACTATTGACGTTATTATCGAAGCTGACACGATAATAATCCTTGCCAGCCTTGATCAGCATCCCTTCCGTCAAACTAGAACTATTAGAATAAAGCTTCTTCTCTGAAATCTTCTTTTCTTTGGAGATCGACCTCATCAATGTCAAAGTTTGGTTAGTCTGATTATTAATATCAATTTGCTTCTCATAGTTGTTGTAATTAATTCCAAAGAACAACGCAATTGATAATACAAAGATCACAGCTAAGTCTCGATACTTGTTATCCTTGCGATTCTTGAAATATAAAAATCCTGTAACCACTAGCGCTATCGATAGTGCTGACAAAACAAAGATAAACAAAAGATTCGGTTCTTGATTCTGCGTATATAAATGTTCGTACGAATAAAAAGTCATTGCAATTCCCTCTCAAATTTTTAAGACTTCATGATTATTATAATATACGAAAAAAATTGATCTCGATTAGGAGGTCAACTTTTTATTTTGTCCAAGGAAAGTCCAAGCTAATATTACTGTTAAAATCACGTTGCTGCTGAAGCTTTTTCATCCGTTCAGCTTGGCGTTGTTCATATCCTTGGCAAACAAACTTGTATTCATCAGTATCAGGAACCACTTGTGGTAATTCGATGCCTCGTTCTACGACTACAAATGATGAGAAACAAGTCAAACCTAAGAAACGTTCACCGGTTTTCAAATGTTCACCAATAATTTTGGTAAAAACTTCGATCGAACGAGTTCCAACACCTGACACATAAGACTCAGTACACATCGAATCTTGTAATTTGAATGGAAGAATAAAATTAACTTGGTCCACTGAAGCAGTGACTGTCTCGATTCGGGCCACACGAGAGGCTGGGATTGATGAATTGTCATCGATCGTAGCTAAAATCTTGCCACCAAAAACTGTGTCGTGCTCATTTAGATCAGACGAAAATACACGATGATTACTGACTGATAAAGTTTGGGAAACATTAATAGTATTCATATATTAGATTTCCTTTTCATAGTATTAATTATGATTATTATACTAGAAAAAATTATTAATTATCATTGAACGTATTTAAACACCCAATTTAGTTCTCAGCGCCTCAGTCAATGTAGCAGAAAAATTTATATTATTCCTTTTACCTAACTTAACCAAATACTCCGGAACGGTCACATTCTTTCTAACTGTTTTAGGATTATTACGACGATATGCTTCAATATCAATCGAGACAATCGTTTTTATATTAGGATCTTCAACATTCAAATTTTCCAACCCAGTTGCTTTTGGAAAATCTATTTCATCTTCCAACATAATACCAATCACATCTTCAGCCATTAACAATGCTTCTTCGATTGTTTCACCTTGAGTCCAAGTACCGTTATCAATATCGGAAATTTCAACACTATATCCTTTGGATTCTGGGTAGAGTATTACAGGGTAAACTAACAAGTTTTTACTTTTATTCATATTCATCTCTCCTTAATTCCTGCTTTCTTTAATATCGCATGCTCAATTCCTTTTTTCATTTCTCTAACATGAATTGGAACTGGAATAGTCACTTTAGTATCAGGATTATACATCTTCAAAT
Organism: Companilactobacillus nodensis DSM 19682 = JCM 14932 = NBRC 107160; assembly: GCF_000615905.1. Taxonomy (GTDB): domain Bacteria; phylum Bacillota; class Bacilli; order Lactobacillales; family Lactobacillaceae; genus Companilactobacillus; species Companilactobacillus nodensis. The sequence continues at coordinate 74,608 of NZ_BAMN01000001.1, read as the reverse complement.
GTGATCCACATTGAGACTTTTCAACAAAACCATACTGCTTAAGTAGCCGTACTAACTCCTTAGGTTTTAATGGCATAAGATTTCCCCTTGTCTTTTAGATAATACACACTAATGTGTATTCAATCAATAAATACACTTACATATAAAATTACGAAAAAAAAGACCACATCTCTGTGGCCCATAACTCTAAGGCGTATCTTCAAATACCCAAGTCAAAGTAGTGTTGTAAGTTCCTTGTTTCAAGATTGCATCACCCAAGTATAGCAGCAAGCCATCTTCCTTACCCCAACCGATCGAATCAAAACTCTCACCTGCCTGAGTCTCTTTCAAAAAGGTTTTATTATTCAAAATATTTACGTAGCTACCATTCTCATAATGCCGAATACTGGAACCTAATTGATCTCCATTTTCGTTCTCAAATAATTTATCTTGTGAAACAAAAGCCTTTTTCCCTAGCTTATCCCGGCGTCGGTCATCGATCTCTACTACATTACCATTCGGTAAATTGTGCTTGTCCTCACGATAATGCAGGCTTTGCACATCTAACGGATTAACTGATCCATAGTTCAAATTATCTATCGAAACGCTGAATCCGTCCAACGTATAGCTGATTTGCTCAGTAATACCCTTGGACATATAGACTTCATTATCATTCGCATTCCCATAAATATACGGTGTATACGTCAGTGATTCCTCACCGGTGATGCCGGCAACAGTCGTTTTTACCTCTACCTTATGAACTCTGACATCCACTCCGTCAAAGTTCATACCACTGATAACCAAGTCATCAGTCCCAGCTTCTGAATTAGAAACGATCGAATATTTGCTGGAGTCCAAAACCGTCTCATCAAGTTTCACAGTATTGACCTTGGTATCCCTATGTAACGGAATAACATAGTAACCATTCTTCAAGACACCTCGATCACTATTTTCAGTTAGTGTCGCATTATAAGTGATCACATCATCATTGCTGACATCATTTAGCGTATGCTCATCATTACCATTACCAACATAAGTATCATCAGTCACAGTGTTATCAACCGTAATATCCGGCTTATTAATAACAGTCAGGTTGGCTTGATTAGTAGTCATCGTCTTACTCTGGAGGTTCAGAGTTCCATATTTAAAAGTAATCTTAGCTTGATACTTAGTACCATCATCATCCATTGTTGTGGGTGGCGTTGTATAGGAAATATAATCCTTGTAATTGGAACTGGTACTTTTAGCGACTGAAGTTGATTTTCCTTTTTTGTCGTATTTGAACCATTCAATCGTAATTTTACCTTTGTTCTCAGACTCATCGTCACCAACAGTATCACCGTGCATCGTGTACGTGGCGGTCTCACCAATATTGACAGTCTGATCATCTAATCCTCCACCAACTCGAACGATTGTTTTATCACTAACCGTACTGCCATTAGGGTTTTGCATAGTTCCCGTTATCGTGACGGTCCCGACGGCACCATCTTTAGCAATCAACTGTGTAGTTTTACCACCATTCTCGGTATCATCTGAGAAGTCCGCGATTTCTGGCTTGTCGACAGTATATGTTACCCGCCCATTTGCATCAGTTGGAATTGGATGGGCATGCACATAGGTATTATTATTGGCCAAAATATTATCACCCAAATTATATAAATAATCATCATCGGTTGTAATAGTTAAATTAGTCGCATTAACCGGTTCCTTGGCATGAACTGCTGTAACTTGAGAATAAATGTGAGTTTTCGCTAACCAACCGGTTAAATAATTCCAATATTGCGTATCGAGTTGATACCAGGTTGTTCCTATCTCCTTAGGTGTAACTGGAAAATTCATACGGTACCCACCTTCGGATTCAGGCACCTCTGACCAAGTCTCGCCGGCATCTGTGGTCTTATACCATCTATAATGCGGACTATCAAGTAGTCCTGTTAGGACTGACCAGACCGATCTACCAGCACTGGTGCGAACAATAACCGTCTGTCCAACCTGTGTATAATAGTCACTTTCAGGTTGCAGTGAATAGCCATTAGTCAGCCAAATACCCAGTATTTTAACGACATCACGGTTAGGCTTTTCCATAGGTTTAACTACGACTTCCTCATCGTCGGCATGTACTTCATTAAGGTCATTATTATTCACCGCAAAAAATAATCCAGTACAGAACAAAATAAGGCAGGACAATCCAAGCAGCATCTTTTTCAACTGATGTTGTTTCATGATAAGTTCTCCTTTATTAAGCGATAAATCTTTTCATATGTATTATCTCAAATGGTTATATCAAGATGGTGTCATTAAAGGATATATTTTTTTATATAAAATGATATTGGTAAATAAATGTAAAAAAAGACTATCAGTTTCACATTTATGTGATACTAGATAATCGCCAAATGATTATATACAATTCGTCTCGAACTGCTAGGCAGTCCAATCGGATATACTGATCCTCAGATAAATTTTAATTTGCGTAATGGCTTCGATATAATATTTACTAGGGAGGAAATTATGCATATTTCTGTTAGCACAAAAGGATTACTTAAGTTTCTAGGATTAATTTTGTTCTACGCGACTCTTTCAGCCATCATGGCAGTTACACTGAATTCCAAGGGTATTATTTGGGGTGGAGACGATGCCCCATTCCACGTCGGCAGACTGATCAGCCTCAATTACTCATTTGAACATGGCAATCTGATCCCTAGTATTTCCAATTCCAACTTTAGACAAATAGGCTATGGCATCAATCTTTTCTATCCATGGATCACGATTGCACCAATAGCCTTATTATTCTCACTCTTCAGTAATCCCATAACTGCCTTTTACACCGGTATCGGGATCTACTTTTTTATATCGTTTTTTATAAGTCACATCGTAATGGTCAAGTTTTCCAAATCATTTTGGAATGCCATTATTTTTTCACTATTCTATAATCTCTCCAATTATCTATTAATAGAAGTTTTGCCACGAACTGATATAGCAGAATTCATCGCGACTATCCTCTTACCGATTTGTTTTTTAGGTCTATATGAAGTTTTCTTCCGTGACTTTCATAAATGGAACATCCTCGCCATAGGAATGTCAGGGCTGTTACTAACCCATTTGTTATCCACAGTTATTGTTTCATCTTTTTTTATAATTATTTTGTTATTATATGTCATTAAATCAAACAACTATTGGAACAGAATCAAAGCCTTATGCAAAGCAATATTTGCAACGATTTGTGCCAGTGCTATATTCTTAATTCCATTCTTAAATGAAATAACGTTTCAACCGTATGAACAGCCTTCTCCATATATATTAAAAGGAAAAGTACTTGAAAAAATAGTCAGTGCCAGTTTCTTAAACAGTAGTATTCAAAGTACTAGTGGCAATACTTATAATATTGGTGTTTTCCTAATTGTTGCTTTGATTTTTGGTTTGATTTTCTTCTACAAGTTTTCAACACTTTACAAAAGAATCTATGTTTTGGCATTCTTATCCTTTTTCATGACCACAAATGTTTTTCCATGGAGCTTGTTCCAAAATACCCCCATTAGAGTGATTCAATTTCCATTTAGATTCTTAATGGTCGCGACTTTATTGGCATCAGTTATCGCAGCTAAATTACTCATTATGTTGATCGACGATTTTAATTTATCAAAACTTCAATTTCCAATTACAATTATATTAGCTGCGATCCTCTGTGGATTCTGGATCTCATCAGTTCATATCACTCAGCAACAAAAGATGATTTCTAAGAAAACTCAGATAATTACTAGTAAAAAAATCAAAAAAAGAACTGTCTATGAAGATTACTATGAGCAATATTCTCCAGCAGCTGCAGGTAAATTTATTAACTCGACGATTTGGCATATTGGTAAAATTGATAAACAGAAAATAACCTTCGATCCTCAGGCCAAAGGAGAATCCACTGTTTTCAAGCTGGGAGAAATGCCTAAGAATACCGTTGTTGAATTACCAGTTATTCGCTACAAAAATACTGAGTTAACGATCAACGGTAAACATGCAAAAATCTCCACTAGTAAAAACGGAACTGTTAGAACTAAATTTAACCAAAAAATAAAACACCCCAAACTTAAAGTCACTTATAAACTAACCAATTTAACGATTTTTAGTGCCGCTCTATCCTTCGTCAGTTGGGTATTCTTGTTACTAGGACTTAATAATGAGAATAAATACAATTGGAAGCATATGGAAAAATCACTAAAAAATATCAAATATAATAATTCTGCAGTATAATTAAAATCTATTAAATGTGAGGGATTATTATGCAGGCAAATTTAATTAATAAAAATACTAACGAAGTTAAACATGTTAAGGTTGGTTTCTCATGGACAGAGTGCTTCTTTGGATTCTGGCCAGCATTCTTTCGTGGCGATTGGAAATGGCTCTTGATCATACTACTAGTGGACATTGCTTTAGGGGTATTCACTTGGGGTGGTGGATCATTTCTAATTAATCTTATCTTCGCCTTTTTCTACAACAAGTTCTACGTGAAAGACTTGATTGGAAAAGGATTCGAGCCTTCTGATAAAGGTGACTATCACACATTGGTCGCTCAAGGATACATTGAGCCAAACACGCGCTTTGGCGGTTCAAACTTTAATAACAATCAAAGCTCAAGCAATGTGACAACTGATGCATCACTTGAAGAATTGGAAAAACTCAAAAAACTACTTGATGATGGTACTATCACTCAAGAAGAATTTGATGCTAAAAAGAAAAAAATATTAAGTTTGTAGAATTTTTGGGTAAATAAAAACGTGAATTCCATTTTATAGGAGTTCACGTTTTTTGATTTTGTTTCTGAAACGCGCTTACGATAGACAACACCCTACGCTTACTACGAATAAGTGAAGTGCCACTTCGTGCCACCTCTCTTATTCTAGGTAATGCTCAGGTGTTACCGTCTATCGACGCGCTCTGTTATAAAATGATCCCTCCCGGAATCGAACCGGGGACCTACTGCTTAGGAGGCAGTTGCTCTATCCAACTGGGCCAAGGGACCATATGGCACTACTAATAATAGTGCCACCAAATTATTTATATTTCAAGCAAATTTAAACTAATGCTCTGCCTTTGGAGCACGGCGTTTACCTTTGTTCTTTTGATCACGTAAACGTTTCTTTTGTTTAGGCTTTGGTTGTGTCTTTTGAGCTTGACGCTTTTCCTTTTGATAAGTCTCCTTATCAGAATAAGTACCGTCACGGTTCAAGAAGACTTTTTTGATTTCGACATCAGTGAATCCTTGTAAGTTACGGAAGTCATGACTATTACCAAATGTCAGAACACTTCCGGCCTTACCCATTCTACCAGTACGTCCGCCACGGTGAACATATTCACTGTCATCACGAGGGATCATGTAATTAACGACTGTTGTGATATTGTTGATATCCATTCCACGAGCCGCAACATCCGTTGTCAACATTAAGTTGACCTTCTTGGTCGAGAATGAGTGTAAGGCTGACTTACGTTGTTGTGAAGACATCTTACTATCCAAAGCTACATAGTTAGTCTTGTTGTAACGCAGGTCACTGATAACTTTGTGCAGCGAACGAGAGTTATTGAAGAAGATCATTCCCTTAAACTTCTTATTGTGAGCTAACTCTCTGATCAAGGCATTCTTAGTTCCGTCTGAAGCTGCGTTAATAAAGTAATGCTTGATTCCGGCAGTATAAGAGCTGTCATTACGTTGATCGATCATCAAGAAGTCTTGACCAAACCACTTGTGCATCTCTTTGAAGATTTCATTACCAGTAGCTGAGAAGAATGTCATTTGAACATCCCCAGGCATCTGGTCGATCGTCTCACGAACAGATTCAAGTTTGGATTCATTCAACATTTCATCCGCTTCATCAACGATAACCGTTTGAATCTTACCGAGTCTAACTTTGCGTGCCTCAGTTAATTCCTTAAGACGTCCTAACGTTGCAACCAGAATCTCTGGTTTCTCTCTTAATTTCTTCAACTGACGTTGTGGATTAGCACCACCAGTTACAGCTTGAACGCTACAACCAACTAACTTAGCCAATGGTTGAATAACCGTTCTAACTTGAATCGCTAATTCTTGTGATGGTTCCAAGATCAATACTTGTAATCCATCTCCAGGTACTAATGTTTCGAGCATTGGCATCGTAAATGCCAATGTTTTACCTGATCCAGTCGGTGCCATGGCGATCAGCCCCTTGCCTTCTTTGAATGGCATGTAGACTGATTCTTGAATCTTAGTCATTGCTTCAAATTGATTTTCTTTAAAATAATCTTGATATAATTTAGGTATGTCCACTTTATTTTTCCTTATCTGCTTCAAATACAAGTCCAGCGCTGGTTCTGGCTTGTTCTAGTACACGATTTACTCTTCGTGCATAACTACTCAACTTATCATACGTTGCCGTATCGTTCTCATTCATGATCCTAGCAAACTCAACAGCCTCTGAATCCATTGGATTATCGCTCTTAGTTGTTGGTATAACTGATATTTGTTTGTCAGCATTTGCTTCTGAGATCTTAGTAATGTCACCCGCACTATCCATCAACAAGGTCTTCTTACCGAAGTAAATTTCTGAAGGCATGTACGAATTCTTAGTCTTACCGACGATGATATTAACATCGAACTTGTCATATTTCAGAGTCAAACTACCTGACCCATCGATTCCCGTGCTTAGTAATTCTGGTTCATAATCGACCTTATTAGGTGCTCCAAATAGAACGATTGAATCATAGACCGCATATACTCCCAAGTCATACAATGCTCCACCTGAAAACTTAGGATTGAAAATATTAGGTTTATTACCGGCCAAGAAGCTATCCATTTTACTTGAATACTTCATATATGACAAGGTAGCACCAGTCAATTGTTCACGATTAGCGTCGACATATGCTTGAATCTTCTTAAAGATCGGCTCATGGATCTGGCGAGCAGCTTCAAAGAAGTATACGCCCTTTTCATGTGCTAAGGTATCCAAAATCGTATATTCACGAATGGTCGAAGTACTTGGTTTCTCAACGATAACATTCTTGCCACTCTCGATTGCCTGACGAGCTTGGGCAAAATGCAGTGCGTTTGGTGATGCAATATAGACAGTATCAAAATCTTCACTAGCAAAAAACTTATCCAAATCTGTGCTGATTTTTACAGATGAGCTGTCCAATTCTTTACTCAAACCATCGATAAACGTTTGAGCCTTTGCTTCAGTTCTTGAATAAACTCGAGTCAACTTGAATGACTTAGTTTCATCTGCTGCCTCAATGAATTGTTGCGTGATCCAACTTGTTCCGATTATTGCTAAATTTATCATAAAATCACCTCACTATTGATTTTACTTATATGTAGAACTAATTGCCACTAAAAACATTACAGTCTCTACCTATATGGTGTATTATATTACTTTACACTTTCGCTTAGGAGTTGAGAATCATGGACAAAGAAACAGATAAGTTCAGTTTGAAGCGAGATCTGGGGTTCTTCTCCGCACTATCCACTGTTATGGGACTAGTCATCGGTGGTGGAGTTTTCTTCAAGATCTCAAGTGTCACTGCCGCCACAGGCTCACCTAGTTTGACGATATTCGTCTGGATACTAGCAGGCTTTATTACGATCAATGCTGGCTTGACTATCGCTGAATTAGCGGCCGCCTTACCAGTCGCTGGTGGTATCTACAAGTACATCGAATACATTTATGGCAAAGTCCCTGCCTTCTTATTGGCTTGGCACAGTCCGTCATCTACTATCCTGCCGGTATTTCAGCACTATCGATCATCTTTGCGACCCAAGTCATCAACCTCTGCAATCTTCCAGCTGATTGGCAGATTCCTATTGCCATTGCCTTGGCAGTCTTCTTATTTGCGGTCAATCTACTTGGTGCCAAGGCTGGTGGAACTATTCAGTCGGTTTCTCTGATTGCCAAGCTTATTCCCATCATCTTGATAGTTGCGGTTGGTCTATTCACCAAATCAAGCAATAATATTTCATTATTCCCAATTACTTCAGGGACTCATCCCGACTTTTGGTCCTCAATGGGCGGCGGACTTTTAGCCACCATGTTTGCTTTTGATGGTTGGATGAACGTTGGTAATTTGGCTGGTGAAATGAAAAAGCCTGAAAAAGACCTATCACGTTCGATCATCTTAGGATTGTTCTTAATTACTTTGATCTATGTCTCGATCAGCTTCGTCTTCATTAAAGAACTACCATTTCACTTGATCCCTGGTAATCAAAACGCAGCTTCAGAAGCTGCTATCAGAATATTCGGTGATATCGGCGGTAAGATCGTTACGATCGGCATTCTGATCTCTGTCTTTGGCGCTGTCAACGGCTACACTATGACTGGTCCACGTGTTAGTTACGTCTTAGGTGCTGACGACGATATTGTCTTCAGTAAGTTCTTCGCTAAGCTAACTAAGAATAGCCGTGTACCATTGAACGCAGGTATCGTACAAACGATAATCGCTATCATAATGATTTTTATGGGAAGTTTCGACTTCTTGACTGACATGTTAGTCTTCGTCATGTGGATCTTTTCAATGATGATGTTCGTGGGCGTCTTCATCTTGCGTCACAACGAACCCGAACTCGATCGCCCCTACAAGATCAACTTCTATCCGATTCCACCAATTATTGCCATGCTCGGTGGTGGATATATTATTATTTCAACGCTAACACGTCAACCTACACTCGCCTTCACAGGTATTGCTATCACATTGTTTGGTTTACCGTTATATTACATACATCAATTTAACAAAAAAAAGAAGTCGCTATAATGGCAGCTTCTTTTTTTTAACGTTATAATCTAAATGATTTTATAAAGCCCCAAATCTTGCAGGTGTTGATTATGGAAAATTTATTTAAAAATAAATTTGAACAAAAATTAGCTCAAATAACTTTAAAATTACAAAAATTATTATTTTATCGTATAATCCAGCGAACTGTCTTAATGATATTTCCTTTTGTCTTGTTTGGAAGCTTCATCAAAATAATCCAAATAACCATTTTGAGAAAAGATAGCTTCTTAACTGATATTATTCCCAAGCTCAACAATGATTTTGTCTTTAACCACATTAACGATATCGCGACAGCTCTATATAGTTTAACCTTGGGATGGGTGGCGGTCATTGCTACCTTTGGAGCTGCTAAATATACCGCCAAGCATTTCCATCGCGACGACCAGATGGCTGGTTTAACTAGTATCAGCTCACTATTGATCATCACCTTCACGTATTCACGAGTTCAACCATTATCATTCCACGGCACAGTTCTTGGCATGCGTGGATTATTGTTTGCCATTTTGCTAGGGATGCTAGTTGGCTGGACCTTCAAGGCAACCAGTTCTTCAGCTCCTAATCATCGTTCCAAACACTTATCCAGCAATGTCTTGGAGCGAACATTTATTTCACTCAAGCCGATATCGATAGTTTTAATTGTATCGGTTATTTTTAGTTTTTTGGTTAATATCACTTACTATTCAGATCTACCTAATAATATTGTCTATTCTTTGGCGACCAATTATCAAAGCAACAATGCTCTGATTCAACTGCTTAGCACAATAGGATTCTCTCTTTATACAATTATCGCGTCATTCTTTGGTTGGTCAGGTATTTACTCACCGATCGAGATCGAGAAGTCCGATCCAACTGTCTTAAATAACCTTAACTATGCCTTGAACCACCACACCGCATGGGGTGCTCCTAACCTATTCACCAGCAATACTCTGTATCATTCATTTGCGACTTTGGGTGGAACTGGTTCAGTTCTAGCTCTGATCATTGCAATATTCTTAGTTTCCAAAGACCCAGACTTTCAAACCGTGGCTCGTTGGACAATGATCCCTAGTGTCTTCAATCTCGGTAGTAGCATCATGTCCGGTATTCCCGTACTATTTAATGTCATTTTTATTATTCCGTTTATACTAGCACCGCTAACTTGCATGCTGATGGCCGCAATTGCCCTGCAGCTGCATTTGATGCCTCCAAGTGTATATCCGATACCGACAGGAGCTCCAGGGCTCTTATCCGCATTTATTGGCACAAATGGCAGCTGGCAAGCTTTGATTTTTTCACTAATCAGCCTCACAGTTTCAGTTTATATTTATATTCCCTTCGTCCGTATTGCTGAAAAACTCAAAACTATTGATAACTTAGCCCTTGATGAAGGAGGTATATCCGATGATGAGAACCTTCAATAAACAAAAGAAACCTGCTAAGTATCTGATAATACTCACAACTATTCTAGTCATTCTTGGTATCCCCTCTTACATCTGGACCAAGAAAAATGTTTCGACATTAGCTGGCAGATATAATTCACCAATGTCACCCATCATAATGATTCCCGGCAGCAGTGCCTCGGCTGATAGATTCGACGATCTCGTCAAAACCATCAACAAGCAATATGGGGAACATCACAGCCTGCTTAAGCTAACTGTTAACACGGACGGTAAAATCACCTATAAAGCACTATAAACGCCAATGACGACCGTCCATTCATCGTGGTAGGCTTCATCAACAATAACGACGGTTATAATAATATCAAGAAACAAGCCAAGTGGTTTAACATTGCCTTTGATCAATTGAAGACCCGTTATCGATTCAATAGCTTCGATGCCTTCGGACATTCCAATGGTGGATTGATCTGGACTTACTTTCTCGAACATTACTTCGATGACTCATCGATCGACATCGATTCAATGCTTACAGTTGGTACACCGTATAACTTCGAAGAAAAGAATAGTTCCAACCGCACCCAGATGTTAAACGACTTTATTAAGGATAAGGACAAATTGCCAAGTAGCTTGACATATTACTCTATTGCGGGCACACAACTGTATACTGATGATGGGATAGTTCCGATCAGCAGTGTTGATTCTGGTAAGTATATCTATGAAGGAAACATTGAGAGATATACGCTAATAACTCTTACAGGGAGTAAGGCTCAACATTCAGATATGATTACCAATAATCAATTTATTTCCATCTTCCATCAGTATATTATCGGCAATAAGATAAATAATCGTACTGGTATGATCAACAAAAAAGGAACCGAGCCAGTAAAATAAATCATCTATTAAGACTTAAAAATCGCTAATTTGTAAATAAATGGCGATTTTTTTATATTACAAAATTTGCTACAACTTGTTTTTACATCTATCCTTCAATACAATTATCTTATTCTACACAGGAGGTGCCAGTATGCTGCCAGTTTATTTATTGGAAGACGATGACGTACAAAGAAAGAACTATTCAGAATTTATCAATAATAGCATCATGATCAATGATGCCGATATGGAGTTAAAACTGGCAACCGCAAGAACTGAAGAACTCTTCAATACCTGTGTCTCACCTGAAAAAGCTATCTTCTTCCTAGATATGGAAATTGACAATAACAATACTGCTGGACTGGAAGCTGCCGAGCGGATCAAAAAAGAAGTCCCTCTGGCACAGATCATCTTCATTACGACTCATGACGAATTATCATTAGTTACTCTGGAACGACGAATTGCTCCGATGGACTATATTCTTAAGAACAAAGGCATCGATTCAATCAAGAAGAGTATCAATAATGATATTGCTCTAGCACAGAACTACTTTGAAAAATTTGCCCATCATTCTCAAAACCTATTCAATTACCGAATCGGTAGTCGTTTCTTCAATGTCTTGATGGATGATGTGATCATGCTATTCACTGAAAAAGCTGCACCTGGTCAAGTGACTCTAGTAGCCAAAAATCAACGTAGTTCATTTTCCGGTTCACTCAATTCTATTGAATCCGTCTATCCTAACTTATTCAGATGTGACCGCAGTTACCTAGTCAACTTAGAGAATGCCCAGACTTATGACGGTAAAAATCGTATTCTGACATTCATCGATAACTCAACCTGCAAAGTGTCCTTCCGTAAAGGAAGAGAACTTCTGGGAATATTAGAAGATAAAGACAACTAAAAAGCAGGACTCATAAAATCTGAGCCCTGCTTTAGTATTTCCAATCAGGTTCAAGAATCATCTAAGCTTCAGATTGACTCTCTTCATATTCTTTTTCTTCTCTGCCTACTAGTCTATCAAGACTAACATCGTAAACATCTGCGAACTTAATCATTGTATATATATCAGGTGTTCTAGTATTATGTTCATACTTCGAAATCGTTGTGATATCCACATGAAGTAGGTTTGAAACCTCACGCTCTGAAAGATTACGTTCCTTACGAAGAATCCTCAAGTTGTCTCCTAATTGAAGGTTTTCACCGAAATGAATATTTTTATCCATGATAAAATACCTCAATTCTTATTACTCTAATTTTGCCACGCAATACTAACATTATTTCATAATTAAAATTTTCCGCAGAAAAAACTTATAAACGTAAAAAAAACGCATATAAACGTTAATTGTTGTAAGTTAATTATTAATATCTTGTTTTAATAGTAGAATATCACTACAATTATTTAGGCATCATTGCTTACATAAATATAAGCGAGAAAGGAACGACCACTTGGCTAATTTTTCATGATATATATACAAACTAATCTCAGCCCACTTGGAAATGTCTTTATACTCTTTGCAACCTTGCAACTAGTACACTTCTTTATGCATGACTTTCGATATTACTACTGGGTCAATGATTTGATACTATCAACTGCATTTGGAATTCTTGGACTGTATACTAATAATTCGTTCATCCTGCTCTTTGTTCTGGCACTCTTAGCAATTCATATTTTTAAGAATACTCCGCATACTATCAACTACAATAATGGAATCTCAATCGTTCTAGCAGCCAATATCCAGCTGACATTATTCAGTCTAAGTACTTATCTGGCAAGTTTCTTTATTTATCTTCAAACCGGCATCTGGAGTACTGATAACATGATGCTCCATCAGAATATCTTTGCTCCACTGACGTTACTGATCAACTTCATCCTGCTATGTGTCAGTGTCGCCTTCATCAATAAGTACGAAAAGCAAATCAGACACGTACGACATAACATCGTTCGATATCAATTAGGCAAAAGAATCTTTATCATGCTATTCACATTATTGCTAGCATTCATGGTCATCCTAGTTATCAGTGACATTGAAAACATCAATCCTTTGATTCAGATGGGAATTTTACTGACATTCACAGTCATGACTATCTCAACTTATTGGCAAACTATTATCTTCATCCAGTCGTTTACAATGCGTAAAGAAGCCAGTGAAGCAACTGAACGTATCAAAGAACTCGACGACTATCTAACAAGTTCGCAGCAACAAAATGAGGACCTTCGTAAATTCAAACATGACTTTCAAAATATCATGCTATCATTGGGACAAGTCGTTGATGATCAAAGTTCCGAAGAAATAAAACGCTATTACCACGAGCTGATGAATCAACAAAACAGTTTTAAAAATGTTCAAACTCACAGTTTGCTCGAACTGCAAGCAATCAAAAGCAAACCGATCCAAAGTTTGCTGACTCAAAAGTACTTCATGGCAAAATCCAAGGGCATCAAATTAAATCTTGAACTAACCAGTGACAATTATGAAATAAAAAAGAACGACCTTTCGATCATTCGGATTGTTGGTATTTTATTGGATAACGCTATTGAATACGTTCAGGGTATCGAAAATAAAGTTATCACCTGTGCATTTCTCAAATCGTCAGAAACACTTGAAATAACCATTGCTAACCCACTGCAAAATAATATTGATATCAATCAAATATTTCAAAACGGGTATTCAACCAAACACGAGCATCAAGGCTACGGTTTGGCAAATATTAAAAATATCACTGACTCATCAGATACCTTATTCACTGACACGCAAATTATCAAAAACAATTTAATGATGACACTGATTATTCTTCAAAAGTAAGGGATCGAACCTCCCTTATTTTTTTCGGTTTTTAGTTAAGCGCTTACATAAATTTGTAAGTTAAAAGACTTCCATGAGCACCAAAATGGCACCTACAAACATTGATCCACCAACAAGGCCAAACCAAGATGCTAATAAGTCAAATATAACTATTTTTTTGGATACGCTCTCATTCGGTACAGTAAAGTATCCGATAGAAGCAAATAATTGCCAAAACGCAATTACTAACATGCCGATTGCTACAACAGTACGTCCCAAGATAATCCCCCTCAGAATTAATTCTTAACTATATTTTGAAGTAAAAAAATAGCGAGGTCAAGGCTTTTTAGCCTTAATCTCGCTATTGATCATTTTCTAGTTAATTTTGTTACGGATTCTATATGATTCGTCATTGGGAACATATCAACTGGTGTTGCATCGCCAATTTCGTATGTATCACTCAATAATTTCAAATCTCGAGCCAAAGTTGCAGGGTTACAACTGATGTAAACAATTCTCTTTGGTTTGATATTATTAATCGAATCAATCAATGAATTGTCCAATCCCTTACGAGGAGGATCGACCATCAATACATCGACCTTCTTCTTGTCCTTTGCCCATTGGTTCAAGACAGTTTCAGTCTTACCAACAATGAAGTCTGCATTTTCAATACCATTGATCTCAGCATTTTGCTTAGCATCGTTGACTGCATCAGCAACCATTTCGATACCAGTAACATGCTTAGCCTTATCAGCTAATGACAAACCAATCGTACCAATACCTGAATAAGCATCGACAACTGTTTCTTTGCCAGTTAGTTCAGCCTTATCAACTGCCAACTTGTACAAACGTTGTGTTTGTGTTGGGTTAACTTGATAGAACGAACGTGGTGAAATTCTGTATGTGTGTCCCAAAATTTCATCATCAATATAAGCACTACCCGCTAACAACATCATGTCTCTACCCAAAATAACGTTGGTAGTCTTGGAATTGATGTTCAAGTAAAGTGACTTAATTTCTGGGTTAGCCATAATATCTGCAGTAATTTCTTTGTAATGTGAAATATCACGAACACGTGATACTAAGACAACCATCATTTGGCCTGTGTAGTATGCACGACGAACCATGATCGTACGGATCTGTCCCTTGTTCTTAGATTCTTCGAAGCCGCGGACATTATACTTACGTAGGATATCACGAACACGTTTGATTTCAGCATCGATTTTAGGATCTTGAATCAAGTAATCTTCCATTGGAACAAGATCATGTGAATGTCTACGGTAGAATCCTGATGTCAACTTGCCATTGATTTGGCGAACTGGTACTTGTGCCTTATTACGATAGTGGAATGGATCTTCCATTCCAAGAGTTTCGTTAACATCGATATCTAGTCTAGCTTTTTGGAAATCAATTTGAAGTTGTTTTTGCTTAAATTTCAATTGTTCTGAATACTTCAAGTGGCTCAATGGAGCGATTCCCGTTCTAACATAGACATTATCAATATTTTCAACACGGTCTGGTGATTTCTTGACGATATCTAGAGCCTTGGCAAATCCATAGCTCTTACCTACTTTTAGGATCACAGCGTTAACTACTTCGCCAGGTAAAGCATTATCAACGAAAAGTGTGAAGTCATCAACTTTGGCTACACCCTTGCCTTCGTATGATAGATCCTCGATCGTTAATTCTAATTTGTCGTTCTTTTTAATGTTTGGTTTTTCCATATTTCATCCTTTGCATAGAAAAAGGGTAGCTGGTACTAATGTCTCAGCTTCCCTTTTATTCATAGTTTTATATTCTAATCTAATTTCTTCTCTTCTTCAATGATCTTTTCTCCGGCATCTTTTTCATCCATCGATGAAGTATCGATTGCCTTAAGCGGAATTGAGTCAACATTCGCATAAATATTCAAATGTGCATGTAGGTTAGTGAACTCCATTGGAGCATCCCCACCATACTCACCGTCAAGGTTGACCATGATACGATTGGTATCATTTGCCTTAACGGTCAGCTTCTTAGTCTTAGTGTAAATAATCTTAGGATTATAAACATGACGACCACCATTCAATACTAATGCAATTAAATGAACTAAGTCACGAAGATTTGTTTCTTTAACGATGATCAATGAAAATGTTCCGTCACCAATAACTGAGTTAGGGGCGATTTGTTCCATTCCACCGATCGAGTTAGTCAATCCAATCAAGAACATCGTAGCCTTACCATCGAAGACACCCTCATCGTATTCGATATGCATATCGATAGGATTGATTCGAGGCAACATCTCTGCACCTTTAACCAAGTATGCTAGATAACCAAGAATTGACTTATATGCTGAAGGAACTTCATATGTTAACTCAGTCATTGAGCCACCACCAGCTATATTCATAAAGTAATTATCGCCAGCTTTACCAATATCAACTGGTAATTTTTGCTTTTTCAAAATAACTTTGGCTGCTTCAACAACGTCATCACGAGGTATCTTCAACGCACGAGCATAATCATTGGTCGTTCCAGCAGGAATAATACCTAGCTCTGGACGCTTGTCCAAACCAGCAATACCATTAACTACTTCATTGATCGTTCCATCACCACCAGCAGCGATGACTAGATCAAATCCTTCTTTGGCAACACGATTAGCTTCATCTTGAGCTGAATTCTTAGTTGGAGTCGTACGAAAAGCGCTGGCTTCATAGCCGGCTTCTTCAAGTATATTTAAAATATCTCCTACATTATTTCTCAGCGTCTCATGGCCTGAGGTAGGATTGTAAATCAACCTTGCTCGCATATACTTCTCCTCACTAACGACTATTAAGTTCAGCCATTAGGATCTTATTAACAACCTTAGGGTTAGCTTGTCCATGTGTTTGTTTCATAATTTGTCCAACTAAGAAACCAACAGCACGATCTTTACCATTCTTGAAGTCGTCGATTGATTGTTGGTTGTTGTCCAAAATCTCCATGATCATTGGCTTCAATACAGCAGGATCTGATTCTTGAACAAGTCCTTTTTCTTTGACCCATCCTTCTGGCTCTGTTCCATTACTGATAGTTTCTTTGAAGACCTTTTTGGCGATCTTAGAAGAAATAGTTCCATCAGAAATCAACTTAATCATCGTTGATAAATGTTCTGGTGTCAACTTAGTATCTAATAAGCCAACTTTCTTTTCATTTAAGAACGCATTAACTTCACCCATCAACCAGTTAGAAATAAGTTTTGGATTTGCACCAAAGTTTACAGCTTCATCAAAGAAGTCTGACATTTCCTTAGTATCAGTTAGAACACCAGCATCATATTCAGGAATACCTAACTCATTGATGTAACGCGCACGACGTTTGTCAGCTGGTTCTGGTAATTCTGACTTGATCTCTTCGATCC
The DNA here is from genome assembly GCF_000615905.1 of Companilactobacillus nodensis DSM 19682 = JCM 14932 = NBRC 107160. Lineage (GTDB taxonomy): Bacteria > Bacillota > Bacilli > Lactobacillales > Lactobacillaceae > Companilactobacillus > Companilactobacillus nodensis. The sequence goes on along the minus strand of NZ_BAMN01000001.1, from coordinate 57,440 downwards.
ATTCTGGCTTGATTTCAAAATCAGGAAGATCTGGCTCTGGGAAGTAACGATAATCATCCGCACCAGACTTGACACGCATTAGTGCAGTCTCGCCGGTCTTCTCATCAAAACGTCTTGTTTCTTGTTCGATTTTACCACCGTTCTTTAACACAGCAGCTTGACGTTTTTCTTCATATGCCAAACCAAGTTTGACATAGTTGAATGAGTTAAGGTTCTTTAGTTCGACCTTAGTACCATAAGTATCTGATCCAACTGGTGTGATAGAGATATTAGTATCAACACGCATTGAACCTTCTTCCATCTTAACGTCAGATGCACCAGTAAATTGAACGATTTGACGTAGCTTCTCAAGGTATTGATAAGCTTCTTCAGGAGAATGCATATCAGCCTTTGAAACGATTTCGATAAGTGGTGTACCTTGACGGTTCAAATCGACATATGAATAACCGTTGTTACCGTGGGTATTCTTACCAGCATCTTCTTCAACGTGAAGTTCAGCAATACCGATTTTCTTCTTCTTGCCGTCAACTTCGATCTCGATATAGCCATCATGACCAAGTGGCTTTTCACTTTGTGTTAATTGATAAGCCTTGGGATTATCTGGATAGAAATAATTTTTACGATCAAAGTGTGTATGGTTTTCGATTTGAGCATTCAATGCAAGAGCAACCATAACACCGAGACGGTATCCTTCTTTATTAACAGTTGGTAATGTACCTGGGAAACCAAAATCAATAACATTAGTATTGATATTTGATTCAGCACCATAGGCAACTGGTGAAGGACTAAACATTTTTGATTTAGTCTTTAATTCAACGTGGACTTCTAGACCAATAGTTGTTTCAAAGTTCATTAGTCTTCCCCCTTTAATGCAGTTGGTATTTGTTCATAGAATTTGTTCTCTTCTTGTAATGCATAAGCAGCATTAAAGATGGCTTGTTCATTAAATGGTTTAGCAATGATCTGCAAACCAACTGGCATACCATCAGCCAATCCTGCGGGAACTGAAGCAGCTGGAAGTCCAGCCAAGTTAGCAGGAATAGTCAAGATATCATTCATGTACATTGCTAGAGGATCGTCGATCTTATCACCGATCTTAAAAGCAGTAGTAGTTGTTGAAGGTCCCATGATCAAATCGTGATCTTCTAGAACTTTGCCCATTTCTTCAATGAACAATGTTCTTACTTGAGCAGCCTTCTTGAAGTATGCATCGTAGGCACCAGCAGACAAGGCAAATGTACCTAACATAATACGACGTTTGATTTCGTCACCGAATCCTTCTGATCTTGAGTTAACGAATAAGTCTTTGATGTTCTTAACATCTTTAGCACGGAATCCATAACGAACACCATCGTATCTTTGCAAGTTAGATGAGGCTTCACTAGATGCAAGTACGTAGTAAACTTCAACCGCATGCTTCAAAGCTGGAAGACTAACTTCATCAACGGTTGCACCCATTTCTTTGTACTTATCGATAGCAACATTGACTTGCTTGATGATCTCAGGGTTAGTACCTTCATGCCAGAATTCCTTAGGAACAGCAATTCTTACGCCTGTCATATCCTTATTCAAGTTGGCACGATAGTCAGGAACCTCTTTCTCAGAACTAGTACTGTCATGTTCATCATGACCAGAGATAGTAGAAAGGACAGTTGCTGAATCTTCAACACGTTTCGACATAACACCAACTTGATCAAGACTTGATGCGAAGGCAATAACACCCCAGCGAGATACTCGACCGTATGTTGGCTTGATACCGAAGATACCATTGAAAGCGGCTGGTTGACGAATTGAACCACCAGTATCTGTACCTAGAGCAGCAACTACTTCACCAGAAGCAACAGCAGCTGCAGAACCACCTGAAGAACCACCAGGAACCTTATCAAAGTCCCAAGGATTATGTGTGTCACCAAAGAATGATGTCTCAGTTGATGAACCCATGGCGAATTCATCCATGTTTGTCTTACCAATATTGATAGCACCAGCGGCTTCTAACTTCTCCAAAACAGTTGCACTATAAACAGGCATGAAGTTATAAAGGATCTTACTTGCGGCCGTTGTTTTGATACCATTACTTACAATATTATCTTTGATAGCGATAGGAATACCAGATAGTGGGCCCTTGATACCTGCTTGGTCAACCTTTTCAGCATCTTTGACTGCATCATCATTGACAGTGATAAAAGCAGAAATATCTTTTTCTTTAGCTTTCATATCGTTCAATGTTTGATCAGTTAGTTCTTTTGAAGTTATTTCTTTGTCAGCTAACTTCTTGTGCAATGAATCGATAGTTTCGTTTAAGTAATTCACTATTCGTCGTCCTCCTTGTCAACAATTGTTGGCACTTTGATCAAGTTGTCTTCAGATTCAGGAACATTCTCAAACATTTGCTCTCTAGTTTGAGTACGAATTCCTTTATCTTCACGGAAAGTAGTACTTGTATCACCCATGTTGTATGTGGGTTCAACACCATCAGTGTTAACACTAGCCAAATTACTTTCCATATCAACGATTTTACCAAGTTGACTTACAAAGTTATCGACTTCATCATTTTTTAATTTTAGGTTTGCTAATTCAGCAACATGTAAAATTTCATCTTTTGAAATCATTAAATTTCTCCTTTAAACTATCTTTTAATCTGCATTATAAACGTGTGACAAGAACTTACCATCAGTGCGTGTGACAACTGATTGCTGGTTAGCAACAGTTTGAATATTGATATCCAAATTTGCGTCGGATGGTAGGTACTTCGAGGCACTCTGTTGAACAAATTGAGTAAAACTCGTTACTTGAGCCAGACCATCAAACTGCGTATTAATAGTGATGTCCATGGACTTAAGTTTAGTTCCATCATAGTGAGCTTGTGCAGTTACACCAGAAATATTAGGGAAATAGTTTTGAATATTATCCTTAAAGTTTGCAAAAGCATCAGAATCACTACTACTAATTGGTGTTTCATTGTTTACAGTTGGTAACATTTGATTCTTATAATCTAGTTCTTTCCAACTGCCGATATCTCCACTCTTACTTACAGAGTATTGGAAATATGTTCCTCCAACTAATGTGTCCTCAGGCGCAACTGAATACAAGCCGACAATAATTGGAATATTCCCGACATTATTCATCTTACGTAGACGTTTAACTACTTCCTTCGCAACACGTTCTCCTTGGCTCTTCTGATCTTCTCTAGAGATAGTTGTGTTGTAAGTAGCTCCGTATTGTTTCTTTTGGTAATAATCAATCTTATTCATGGCTATACCAACCGAGATACCAGCCAATTTGTACTTACCATCTTGTTTTTGAAGATAATCCTCTTCAAGCATTTGTTGGAAATACATTGGTGCTCTCTTAGTTGGACTAGTTGATCCATTTGATGCAGGATTCAAACCATTGGGATTCTTCTCTGACTTACGTCCTAACCAATCAGTGACGGTCGATGATGATAAGACTTGACCTTCTTGGAAAACATACGAATTAGTCGAAAATTCTTTTTTAGACAAGTCTAAAAGTCCACTTTCAAAGCTACGGCTATTGAACTGATTAGTATTATCAGCAGCCGTAATACCTGAAATTGCACTTGTCTTATATTTTCCATTGCTCATCAAGACATCGTATGAACTCGAATCAGATGAACTTGCTGTCTGAACAGTACTCTTACCATTATCACTACCGCCAGATGACAAGCTTGAATCTTGTAAATTACCACAAGCAGTCAAAAGAAGCGAACACATCAATAACAGTGTTGTAGCTTTTACGAATTTTTTCAAAACTTTTCTCCTACTCCTTCGCATCATCCAAATAATCAGATAATGTTGCTTCATCAATAATCTGTGTTCCTAATTGTTGAGCCTTGGTCAATTTGCTGCCGGCCTTTTCACCAGCAATCAAAATATCAGTCTTCTTAGTTACTGATCCGGTGACTTTAGCACCATAGTTTTCCAAAATATTCGCCAATTCTGAACGTTTATAATTTGTTAATGTTCCGGTTATAACCACTATTTTATCAGTAAAATGTGAATTTGTTTCATTGGAATTAGAACTACCGACAAAATCCATATTAACATTAAATGATTTTAATTCACTAATTAACTTCTGAACATCTTCGTTAGCAAAATACATAATAATACTATCAGCGATAATATCACCCATGGTATTAACTTCTAGAATTTGTTCTTTAGTTGCGGCCATTAGGTTATCTAGATTACCAAAGCTTTCAGCCAGAATTCTTCCGGCCTTAGCCCCAACATGACGAATACCTAGGCCAAAGATCAATCTTTCAACTGAATTACTCTTAGAATTGTCAATTGCAGTCAATAAATTATTGATCGATTTTTCTTTGAATCCGTCAAGCGTCTCCAAATCATCGGTTGTTAACTTATATAGATCGGCAACATCTTTAATTAAGCTCTTAGTATACAACTGTTCGATAATTTTTGGACCTAAACCGTCAATATTCATCGCATTTCTCGATGCAAAATGAGTTAGTTGTTCTTTTACTTGTGCTGGACATTTCGGATTGATACAGCGAAGTGCTACTTCATCTTCCAAATGAATCAATTCTGAATCACAGTATGGACAACGAGTTGGAATCTCTGCTGGAACCGAATCTTCTGGACGTTTGCTCAAAACAACTTGAGAAACTTCCGGAATAATATCCCCAGCTTTGTGTAATAACACTGTATCACCAACACGAATATCTTTTTGCTTGATCATATCTTCATTATGTAATGTTGCACGAGCGACCGTTGTACCAGCAAGTTGAACTGGGTCCATAACTGCTGTTGGCGTCAAAACTCCAGTACGTCCGATCGTCCAAGTGATTTCACGGACAACTGATTCTGCTTGTTCAGGTGGAAACTTATAGGCTATTTCCCAACGAGGAACTTTGACTGTATTACCAAGTGATTGTTGAGTTGCCAAGTCGTTGACTTTTAAAACAACCCCGTCAATTCCGTAATCCAAGTCATCACGAACCTTACCATAGCGTTCGATGTACTCTTTAACACCACTCAAGCCTTTGGTAACCTCAGCCGATGGATTAACATGGAAACCTAACTCTTTAAGAGTCTTCAAGGCTTCACTTTGAGTAGCAACATTCAAATCATCAAAAGTTACGATCGTATACATAAAAGTATCTAGTTTTCTTGAAGCCGTAACTTTCGGATCAAGCTGACGAAGACTTCCAGCAGCGGCGTTTCTCGGATTGGCAAACACCTGCAAGCCTTCCTTCTCACGTTCTTCATTCAAGCGTAAGAATTCCTTCTTAGACATGAAACACTCGCCACGAACTTCGAAGCTCAATGGACGACTCAACTTGTGAGGTATAGTGCTGATCGTCTTCAAGTTCTCAGTAACATTCTCACCTATCGTTCCATTACCACGAGTTGATCCTTGAACCAACACACCGTTTTCATAAACCAGTGATATAGCTAGTCCGTCAATTTTTAATTCGACATTATAATCAACTTCTTCGCCGACATTCTTCTCAATTCGATCATTATATTCAGCCAACTCTTCTTCAGAGAAGACATCCCCCATTGATAACATTGGGATATCATGCGTTACTTTGTTGAAATCTGGCAAAGTAACATCACCAACTAATTGAGAAGGTGAATCCGGTGTTACCAGGTCAGGAAATTGTCCTTCTAATTCCAACAAGCGATTGTATTGTTGATCGTAGACATTGTCCTCGACCTCTGGAGCATCCTTAGTATAATAAGCTTCACGATATTCATTCAGTTTGGTTCTTAAACCGGCTAATTCTTCGTTGGCTTGTTCTTTAGTAATCTCTGCCATATTCTTTTCACCTCTAAATTATTAGGCTTTTTTAATAGGAGCAAATTCTGCTAATAAACGTTTGATTCCTTCATTATCAAAGGCAACATCAAGTTCAGCGTTTTTACCAGAGCCATTAACTTTGACAACTGTTCCTTGGCCCCACTTCTTATGCTCAACTTTGTCACCGATATTCCAGCTGATATTTTCAGCACCTTGAGCACCACTGGCCTTTTGGGCCTCATCAACTTTGTAGCTAGAATGGAAAGCTGATCGACGACGGCGTTCAGCAAATGGTAAATTAGCTTCTGAAATCTTATTAGTCTTCGAAGCCGCAGTTCCACCAGCATTTCGATTGACCCAATTAATATGTTCATCACCAATTTCCTCAACAAAACGAGAGACTTGGTTACTTTGCAAACGTCCATACAACATACGGCTGTATGCATTAGTTAAGTATAATTTCTTTTCGGCACGTGTAATACCAACATAAGCTAGACGACGCTCTTCTTCTAGTTCTTCTTGCTTCATCAGAGCACGTCCAAGTGGGAAGATTCCTTCTTCCATACCGACTAAGAAGACAACTGGAAATTCCAATCCCTTAGCAGCATGCAAAGTCATCAAAGTAACTTCTTGTTGGTCTTCCTCTAATTCATCTTGGTCACTGACCAATGATAATTCCGTTAAGAATGACTCAAGTCTAGATTCATCCAGATCAGGATCTGGTTCATATGACGAGTCAAATTGTGTCGTAACAGTTAAAAGTTCCTCGATATTTTCAATTCTTGATTGTGATTCAAGATTATTCTGATTTCTTAATTCTTCTATATATCCTGATCTATCCAGCAAGTGATCCATCAAGTCAGTCATTGAAACCGTCTTAGCTTCTTCAGCTAAATCATCAATGACTTTAGCAAAAGCTCCAAAAGTCTTTCTTGGCTTAGCAGCCAATGGAGATAATTCAATATTTTCTGCTGCTTCAAGTAATGACCAACCATGTTCGTCGGCGTACGTTTGCAACTTCTCGATTGTTCCTGGTCCGATACCACGCTTAGGGCTATTGACAACTCTTTGAAAACTCATTGAATCTTCTGGGTTCGCAACTAATCGTAAATAAGCCATGATATCTTTGATTTCCTTACGATCGTAGAACTTGTGTCCGCCAATGATCTTGTAAGGAATATTGGCTTGAAGAAGTTTCTCTTCAAATGTACGTGATTGGGCATTGGTACGGTACAAGATAGCAAAATCACCGTAATTATAATCCTTCAATACCAAATCTCTGATTTGAGAAATAACATATAATGCTTCATCGGATTCATTCTGACCACGGTAAAAATTGATGTCATCACCCTTGGCATTATCAGTCCACAACTCTTTGGGTTTTCTCTCAGTATTATGACTGATAACTTCATTGGCAGCATCAAGAATCGTCTTAGTTGAACGGTAGTTTTGCTCCAATTTGATAGTCGTAGCTTCAGGATAATCTTTTTCAAAATTCATAATATTTTTCATGTTAGCGCCACGCCAGCCGTAGATACTCTGGTCAGCATCACCAACAACACAGACGTTACGATACTTAGCACCCAATTGTTGAACCAACTTGTATTGAGCCTCATTGGTATCCTGATATTCATCAACGTGAATGTATTGGAACTTTTGTTGATAATATTCGAGTACATCTGGACATTGTTCAAACAAAATATTTGTCTGCATGATCAAGTCATCAAAATCCATGGCTTGATTTTTTTCCATTTCTTTCATGTAGGCGTCGTAACAGTTAGCTACGATCTGTTCAAAAGGTGACTTAGCATTCTGAGCAAACACTTCAGGAGTTTGCAGATCATTCTTAGCATTACTGATGGCTCCCAAAATAGCACGTGGGTCGTATTGCTTAGGATCCAAGTTCATTCTCTTTAGAATTTGCTTCATCAAAGTACGTTGCTCTGAAGGATCAGAAATCGTGAATGATCTGGACTTACCCATTTTATCAATGTCACGTCTTAAGATACGAACACAGAGTGAATGGAAAGTCGAAACCCAAACATCTTCGGCTGCTTCATCAAGCAGTTTTCCAATTCTTTCTTTCATTTCTTTGGCAGCCTTATTAGTAAATGTGATTGCAAGAACATGCCAAGGCATAACATTCTTGTTCTCAATCAAATAGGCAACACGGTGAGTCAAAACTCGAGTCTTACCACTACCGGCACCAGCCATGATCAACAAAGGACCCTCGGTACTTCGAACAGCCTCTTGTTGCTCTGTATTTAAACCTTTTAACATTGCTTCTTCCAATTTCTAACTCCTTCAAATCCTTAATATATCAACATTTAACAAAAAACATCTAGTTTACATTGTAGCAAATTTTTAGTGACAATAATACTATTAGAGCGCGTTGAAGCACGGGAACTCCTGAGCATTACCTAGGGCAAGGAAAGTGCTGCGAAGCAGTGCATTTCTTGGCCGTAGTAAGCGGAGGGAGTTGTGCTTAATAAGCGCGTTTTGGTAGAGCGCGTTGAAAAGAGCGTGTCTAAGCACGGGAACTCCCGAGCATTACCTAGATTGTAAAGGTGCCACGTAGTGGTGCATTTACAATCCGTAGTAAGCGGAAGGAGTTGTGCTTAGTAAACGCGTTTCCACTATATTGCATAGAAATAAAAAACAAAAAAAGACATCTGCCAAAGCAAATATCTTTCAACAATACTTATTCTAATCCAACACGCTTGAAAATTTCATCAACGTGCTTCAAGTGCCAGTGATAATCAAAGGCATCATCAATATCAGCTTTTGATAATTTATCAGTCACACGACTATCAGCTTCCAATAATGTACGGAAGTCTTTCTTTTCATCCCAAACTTCAGCTGTCTTAGGTTGAACAATATCATATGCTTGTTCACGACTAAGACCGGATTCAACTAATTTCAACATAACACGTTGTGAGAAGATCAATCCGTGAGTTAAGTTCATATCTTCCATCATTTTATCTGGGAACACTGTTAGGTCCTTTGTGATCTTAGTAAAACGAGTCAAAATATAATCTAGTAATTCCGTTGTATCAGGAATGATCACACGTTCAGCTGAACTATGTGAGATATCACGTTCATGCCACAAAGGAACGTCCTCAAGGGCTGTAAAAGCATGACCTCTAATGACACGTGCAAGTCCTGTAACGTTCTCTGAGCCAATAGGATTACGCTTGTGAGGCATTGCGGAAGAACCCTTTTGTCCAGCAGCAAAGTATTCCTCGGCTTCACGGACTTCGGTTCTCTGTAGATGTCTTACTTCAAGTGCAAAACGTTCGATCGATGTAGCGATCAAAGCCATTGTTTGAATATACTCAGCGTGTAGATCACGAGGAAGAACTTGAGTTGAGATTTCTTGAGCACGAATGCCAAGCTTCTTACATACTAATTCTTCGACCTGTGGTGGCACATTAGCAAAACTACCGACCGCACCACTGATCTTACCAGCTTCAACACCTTTGGCTGCATGATCAAAACGTTCGATGTCACGTTTAATCTCAGAATACCAGTTAGCTAATACCAAACCAAAAGTTGTTGGTTCAGCATGAACACCATGAGTACGGCCGATCATAACAGTATCTTTGTACTCCAAAGCCTTTTCTTTAACTACTTCTAAGAATGTATCTAAATCTTCACGAATAATGTCATTTGCCTGCTTCATTAAGTAACCATAGGCTGTATCAACAACATCAGTAGAAGTAAGTCCGAAGTGGACCCACTTTCTCTCTGGTCCTAAATAACGTGAAACATCACGTGTGAAGGCAACGACATCATGTTTAGTTTCTTTTTCAATTTCTCTAATTTCATCAACATTGAACTTAGCATTTTTAGCGACCAACTTTGCATCTTCAGCAGGAACTTCACCTAATTCACTCCATGCTTCAGTTGCGGCAATTTCGACTTCTAGCCATGCTTGAAATCTATTTTGATCCGTCCAAATGGGGCTCATTTTTTTAGTTACGTATCTGTCAATCATAAGTTATTCTACTCTCCAAATATTAGTTGATAGGATATCTTCCTTTAGTTCATCGGCATCGTCTGAAACGATCGAAATGTATCCAACATCCCGATCAGCCTCATTCTTAGCTTTAAATCCTGTGTAATAATTGAATTTCCACTGTGCCTTTTCCTGTAACAGATCCAAGCTCTGTGGCAAGTTACCCTCAATGATCTTCAAGGTTGCCGCATTTACCATCGGATATATCTCAGGAATCGGCCAATCACAAATAGCTCTGATATGTAATTCGAATTGTGATACTCCAGTAGCTTCTTGATAAACATTAGCTGAGTAATTGATACCTGGAAAAATCCTCTTCACATATAGAACATCAGCTTGTGACACTAAAAATCCAATTCCAAAGATGCCCACATAATCAATCTTGTCAGCAATCTTTAAAGCTACCCTCTGCATCTCCGCTTCAACATCTGGATTGTTCTTCTTAAACAAATAAGAACTCATCAAATGTGAACCATCATAAATTTCTCTGATCATAGGGAAAGTATGAACCTTACCATTCTTACTCTTGCTTACCATGATGGAATATTCAGCCTTAGTATCGATCCAAGCTTCCAAAATATAAGTTCCATTCTCAAGTAAACCAGTAACTTGATCGACATCGTTGTAGTTGTACAACACATGACGCTTAAGAGTGGTTTGGTTCTTTTGAATCGGTTTAAGAATACATGGGAAACCGATCTCCTCTATCGCCTTTTTGATATCATCAGTCGTTACGATCGAAAAGAAAGGTGGAACGTTGATGTTCAAATCATTCAACAACGTACGTTCAATGTACCTGTCTTGTACAATGGACAACAAACCCGAACCTTGGGCAACATTGAATTGTGCTCCAGTTGAGCTAATAAACTACTATTGAAGTTTTCATCCATATACAAAAGAAGGTCACTTCTATGGCCTAATTCACTTAGATTCTCGATGTTTTCTAATTCACCAACCAAATAATTGTCGGCCGCTTGTGTGGCAATGTCATCCTCTTCAGTCGTCAAAAGCATGGTTCTAAAGCCCATTCGCTTAGCTTCCAACTCGAACAAATAAGTTTCACTGCCGCCGCCAATTATCCCTAGTGTTTTACCAGGCGCAATAAAAGTCATAAATCCACCTTCCTATAAAACGAGTTCCAGTACTCTGCTAATCGTTCTCAGGTTCAAAAACAACTTGGCCATTTTCAAAAGCTTTGATTCGTGCTAATGAATAAATTGGAGTTCCTGCTTTGTCGATCATTTGTCTTCCCTTTTGGAATGACTTTTCAATAACGATTCCGATACCTGCCAATGTTGCTCCAGCATCTTCTATAATTGTGTTCAAACCGTTGACAGCTTGGCCATTAGCTAAGAAGTCATCAATGATCAATACGGTATCATCACTTGATAAATATTTCTTAGCAATACTGATATGGTTAGTTGTCTTCTTAGTAAAAGAATAAACCTCAGAAGTATAGAGATCGTCGCTTAATGTAACTGATCTGTGCTTTCTAGCAAATACTACTGGTACGCCGAACTTAAGTCCTGTCATCACTGCTGGAGCGATTCCTGATGATTCAACAGTAAGAATCTTGTCGATACCTGCATCTTTAAAACGGTTATAAAATTCCTCACCCATTTTTTCCATCAACATTGGATCAACTTGATGATTTAAAAAGCTATCGACTTTCAGAACATCTTTACCTAAAACACGACCATCTTTTTTTATTCTTTCTTCTAATTCTTTCACTACGTTATCCCCCATTTATAGAATAATTAGAGTCTATCATATTTTGATTTTCACTTGATACCTTCATCATACTTTTTTAGATTATATTTTTGTATAATCCGAATAATTTTACTTGTATAACCCGGATCAGTCGCGTATCCGTCCGTTTGGAGTGCCACAGCGGCGTCAATATAATCTTTTGACTGTATAACTTGTTTGTATTGTTCGGAATTCCACGTCGTACCATTGACCAATAATTCAGCATGATCCTTCATAGATTCCTGAAAATTTGAATAGACTCTAAAGCGGCCATTAATTGTTATCCATTGACCATTTGTATACTCTTTCGTTTGTAGCAGCTTGGTATTATCAGGATTATCACCTTTAACACCATAATAATTATTATAATCCTTTGCTAGCGTACTATTACCCCAATCACTTTCCAATATGGCCTGTGCGATTGTAATACTTGGTAACACACCATATTCCTTACCCAAGGTCACGGCGTACGGTGCAAGTTTTTTAACAAAGGAATTACGTTCTTGATGAACTTCTTCAGTTCGAGTTTCCTCACGATATTGTGTATATCTTCGATAACCAAAAAAGCCGATAAAAATAACTGCAAAAACCACTACTAACGTAATTACAGATATATTACTATTATTCTTTCTGCGTCGTGAAGTTCGGCGGCTTGTGTATCTCCTCTTTTGTGGCAATTGCTTACTCTATTCCTTTTTTGTCATTATCCTCTATTATAGCTGATATACTTCAAAAAAATATGACAATAATATAACAATGTAGACTTAACGTATTTTTTTCATCTTCAAATTGCGATAGTACATTATCCAACACAACATTGCGATGACTTCTAGTATTCCTGTAAAAATAAAAATACTCCGATAACCACTGAAATTGGCAATTCCAGCTGCCATCATTGGACCGATAACACTTCCCAGTGATTGTGCTGATTGATTATAGCTGAAGACTCGGCCAAATATTGCTTGAGGTACAACTTGAACCGTTAATATTTGAATAGCTGGCAGCAATGCTGCATCTGCGATTCCTAAGACAAACCGCAAAAAAGTAAATTGCCAGACAGTCTGAATTAAACTCGTTAAAAATAACGTTATAATAGCTAAAATTAAAAATATCATTAGATTCTTCTTTGCGCCCATTTTATCGATCATCCGACCAACGATTCCTGACATGGCAATCGTTGCGAATCCTGGTGCAGCAGAAACCATCCCTGTTATAAGATTCAAATGACTCGTATCAGGCAAGAGCTGTTTGACGAACAAACTAACCATCGGCGTAATCGCATTAGTCGTAGCCTGAATAGATAGTAAAGATACAAATAACGCTACGAAGAAACCTGCACCAATGCTTCTCATAGCTGGGAGTATTGGTTCTAATCGATCTTTAGCAATAGGAACAAAGTCTTCTTTGACGCCCAATAGTGTCGCCACAAAAACCGTTGCCATTAAAATACTTGTAACAAAAAAGGCTCCTCGGTATCCCACCACAGTAGCCAATATTCCACCAAGTAATGGACCCATTAACGTTCCCGTAATACTTCCAGTGACTAACTTACTCATTACTCGACCACGCATCTTGACCGGTGCTTCAACTGACACCAAGGCATTAGCGTTATTGATATAACCTGAAAAAGCACCTTGCAACATTCTAAAGAATAGTAAGAACCAAACATTAGGTGCCATTCCGACCAAGAATATTGTTAGAGTCATTATCCCTGATGCACGCAAGCACATTAACTTTCTGCCTTTTTGATCAGCTAACTTGCCCCACAAAGGTGAAACGATTGCCTTTGATAGATAAGTCAGTGAGAAGGCCAAAGCACCCAACGTGTTCAATTCTGCACTCGTAAAGTTTCCAAGAGTATTAATATACAAAACAATAAAGGGCAAAGTCATTGCATTGCCCAATTCTGTTATCATGCTTCCAAACCACAAAACTTGAAAGTTCTTCTGCCATCTATCCTTACCATTGATAAACACCTGTCAACACTCCCTACGTTTAAACCTTGATTATACCGATGTGATGTAAAGATTGTGTTTAGTGTTTGTAAATTTTATGTAAAAAATTGCATTAAAAAAGCCAACTCCAGCGGAGTTGACTTTGAAATTTAAATTTTATTAGGCTTTAACAACGTTTGAAGCTTGTGGTCCACGATCACTGTCTTCAATGTCAAATGTTACGGCTTGACCTTCTTCAAGTGTCTTGTAACCGTCACCTTGGATGGCTGAGAAATGTACGAATACATCACTACCATCTTCGCGAGTAATAAAACCATAACCCTTTTCTGCGTTAAACCATTTTACTGTTCCATGTTCCATCAGACTGTTCCTCCTGATAACTAATATTTGTGCATCATCTCGTGGTACTTTATGGAAGAAAGCCTTTATTAGATAAAACCATTCGAACCATTAACCATTCAAAAATACAACTCTTATATTAACATGTATCCGGCATCATTTCAAACCGTTCAAGGGAATCCGTCCAAATAAATACCTATATCTCATTACAAATTTAATTGTTTTTTATATGGTATAGAATTCTGTGCGCCTTGCGTCTGTACGGTTAGTGAAGATGCTTTGCTAGCAATAATCATAGCGCTTTCCAAATTTGACAGATCATGCTCTAAATTAGCAGCTAAATAGCCAATAAACGTATCACCAGCCGCAGTCGTATCAACTGCGTTCACCTTAAAAGCATTGACAAAGCCACTTTTATCTGACTCGATGGAATAAAACGAACCTTTGGAACCAACAGTGATCAAAACTGTCTTAACTCCAAGAGCATGCATCTTAGAAGCAGCTAATTCCATAGAATCTTCATCCACAACTTTTACTCCAGTTATTGCTTCTGCCTCTGTCTCATTTGGAGCAATTATATCAGTAAGCTTCAACAATTCTTCCGGTATGTTAGTTTTAGCAGGTGCTGGATTCAAAATTGTAACTACATTATTAGCTTTTGCAATCTTAAACATCTCGACAGTTGCAGGAATTGGCGTCTCAAACTCAGAAATAACACAGTCAGCACCCTTGATTGTTGCTTCTGCATTGTGAATATCATCAACAGTGATAGTCTGGTTAGCACCTCCATAGATCAAAATACTATTCTGACCCTTGTCATCCAAAAGAATATAGGCTTTACCTGTTCCGGCTTTTTCATCCATCGTCACGTGATCAATATCCAAATTGTCTTCTCTAAAAGTATTTAACATAAAATCGGCCGCATGGTCTTGTCCGATCTTGGAAATAAAAGAAGTTTCGGCACCAGCTCTGACTGCAGCAATTGCTTGATTAGCTCCTTTACCACCACCAGCTATGGCGCGGTCGTGCATTGCCATTGTCTCACCAGGTAATGGCAAACGTGTGATATTTAAAATCGTATCGATATTAATTGATCCCAATACAACAATTTTCTTCATGGTATCTTCACCTTTTTCTGTAATAATAAGTAGTAATATTTTAACATAGCTAAAATGGTAATTACGTTTATCTACATTATATATATTAGAGGAGTTATATCATGGCACATATGTGATATTTTTTATACTTTTTTGGAATATCAGTTGTGATATACTTTGGTTGTAGCAAGTTACCACCCCAATCAGGTGACTTGCTGTATCCGTATTTTAGATATCTGCCTCTAGCAAAAAGGGCTCAATTCCACCGCCGGAATTGAGTCCTTTTTCTTCTATATTATTATTTGCTATTAACGTCGAATATATAACTGGAAGAATAGAACGGTACGCGATAAGCACGATAAGCATAAGCCTTCGATGAGGCATTCTTCATTGTCACATTGAATACTTGATTACCTTCAGAATCAACTTCGATAATATTACTTTCCTTACCGTTGTCCTTAAATCCGAAGTCGATCAAAGTATTGCTATTCGATTCACGCTCAGCAAAACCAATGATACTTGTAAAATTGGTTTTGCCAAGGTTCTTACCATAAGACCACATATTCTTAGTGTCAATACGATATTCAATCGCCTGAGAATACTTACCAGAAGTCTTCTTATCACCATTAGTTACATCGATATTATTGTCATACAGAATTACATCTTCACTATCACCATCATGCTTCAACAAATATAGTCCGTGTTGACCGCCAGTAATAGTTGTACCTTGAGTCGGCGTAAGAATCTTATCTCGATATTTCTTCGGCCACGTAGCCTTGGTTTTACCACTATATATCCAGATGATCTTATCCGTCTTATAATCTAGTTTTATTATCATGTCCTGATTACGTCCAGAGATCATAATACTGTTGTCAGATTCATCATAGTCAACCGAATTCTGATGGAACCAATCAATCTTACCATCTGAACCCGCTTTGTATTTCTTATACATTGAGCTTGGTAGGATCCTCTTCAAATCAACAACCTTTACTACTTTTCCCGTCTTATGTGAGATTTGAACCATGACATCTTCTTTATACTTAGATCCGTCACTAACAGTTGCTAAGATATCATGATTTGGTAATTCTAATAAATCGTGATGGATCACAGTTGTTTCGTCTTTAGCATTACCAGAATCATTTGATTTCGTTCCAGGATCAAAGCTGTATTCCTTATAAACTCTGCCTAATACGTCCGTTTCAATCAAGTCATTATAAACTCGTGAGCTTTCTTTTTTCTTAGTTAAAATCAACATATGACCATTAGAAATTTGTTCAATCGTATGTTGCGAATAATTAGTTGAATACCAGCGGACATTACCATCAGCGTCGATGGCAAATGGTTCTTTTGTCGTTCGATTGATTATCGTTAATTTATTATTACCTATATCCATCTTCGACTTATCAGTATTCTTGACAGTAATAGTTGCATTCTTAATATACTTAGGAAGTGCACCCGTCTTGATTTGAATCGTCTTAGTGGCAGTTGTTCCATCTTTATAGGTAACATTTATTGTCACATTGTTAGTTTTATTGGCGTACAAGCAACCACAGGCACTTGATGAGTCGTTGAATATCCATCATTAACAGTATTTGTAACATCAGTTCCATCGCTCTCTCCCTCAACTGTGTAAGAAACTTTGGCTTCTTGATCTGTCTGAAAAATGACAAGTGCCGTCAAAGGTGAGGTCTTATAAGGATTTAACTTAACATATGGATCATCTAAGGTTCTTGATTTGTCCTTAACTATCTTTTGGTAAGTTTGAGTTAAAGCAGACTGAGAATTTTCTCGCGTCTGGATCAATTTTGAACCAACGTTTTTCTTAATTTGTTCCGTGCTTAATATTTTTCTATCTACATCACTGGAACTAGTTTTAGAGCATGCTACTGCAATTAGCGACAAAAACGCCAAAAGAACAGTAACAAAAGCTAGTTTCTTCCTCAAATTGCATACTTCCTCTCTTGCTTAATACATAAAACATTTGTACTTTTCCACTATAGAATAAAGTCCCTCTATATGTACTTACAAAAGGCTATGAGTTAACTAAGAAACTCTTATATTTGAGTATCAAAATGCTTGTTTTTAGTTTTGATTCACATTTGGAAAAAGTCTCTTACAAAATGTGAATCAAAATACTAGTCAAATGATAGTATTATATAAATTGTATTAAAGATAGATACTTCGTATAGATAAACACACAAATTAAAAATTGCAAAAAAGTTCTACTGGCATAGAACTAAAGCAAAAGAACTAAAAAAGAATCTTCACAGCTGGCACTGCGAAGATTCACACACACACAATATAAAAGAATTAATTAATTATCCAATTGTAGAAGTAAATGATTGTTCAACAACATCAACCATTGAAACATACATATCTGGTGCTACACGAACGAATGGAATACCTGCATGAGTATAAATGGCAGTATCTGAATACCACTTTGTACCGGCAGCAAGTTTAGTTTTACTATTTTCCTCGAAATTATGATTGTAGACGGAGACATCGTGATCTTCGGCTACTTTTATTGTTTCGGGGCGTTTTTGTACAAAAACTATCCTCTGAACTTAAATAATCGTTAGCTGATACTTGATAGTAGTCCTTACCATCGATCGTTCTAACATTACTTACTGACCAAGTACTGTTATCTGGCAATGTTGAATCTGTTTCGTCACCTGAAGCATTGTACAGATTGGCTGAATCTGAACTTACTTGGACTTTGTAACTTGAACTTACACTTTGAGCTTGGGCAGTAGTTGCTGGTGCAACAGCTGCTCCGGTACTTAATAGAGCCATAGCTAATAAAGCAATCGCATTTTTTTTCATAATAAATTTCCTCGTATAAATAGATTTTTTGAATTTTTAAACAAAAAATACACACAAAACAAAAATGAGCACACAAAAAGTTCTACTGGCATAGAACTAAATACACACACAATAGTACTAGTTGACATTTTGTCTAATATTATTGTTAACCTTATAGTACAAAATTTACTAAACAATATCAATACATATGGTCTATTTATTGTTATAAATATTTTCATAATTTGCGTTAAAAACAAAAAGGAACAGGATTTGGGCTAATTTGCTCAAAATCCTGTTCCTTTTTGTTTGTATTTTGTTTAAGCCATTTTGTCTAACAATTTGACATCATCAGATAATTTAGCAAAATAATAAGCCGCATCCCTAAGTTCACGGTATTCTTGAGTATGCTGATCATCGTTTTCGATTGCTTCAGCGGCGTAATAATGCAAATAATCTACAAAATATGTCGTATGTTTTGATTTTGCAAGCTCAATCCCTTTATTACTAAATTCCTGAGATTTTTTTAGCATTCCTAATTCAACATATGCTCCCGCCAACGATTTACATATATAAATCAATTCGATTTCGTTCGCATTAGGAATTTGCAAGTTTTCCTTAGTCGCACTTTCGATCATTTCAAAATAATATTGAGCACGATCCTTGTGCCCTTGCTTCATATAATTCATACCCTTAAATAAATAAGTTAATAATGTATAAACGTCATAAACATCTGATTTGGTTAGTTGCAGAACCTTGTCTAGAGTAAATAGAGAGTTGTCATAGTCATTATCGTAATATTCCATTGCACCTTTGATCAGATCAACCTGTTTCAAATCATTATCACTCAACTTGCTATGTAGC
This sequence comes from Companilactobacillus nodensis DSM 19682 = JCM 14932 = NBRC 107160, assembly GCF_000615905.1. Lineage (GTDB taxonomy): Bacteria > Bacillota > Bacilli > Lactobacillales > Lactobacillaceae > Companilactobacillus > Companilactobacillus nodensis. The sequence continues at coordinate 38,841 of NZ_BAMN01000001.1, read as the reverse complement.
ATCGATAACTTTTCGGATATCTCACCGGTGTTATCCAATAGTAAGTCACGTTCCAAGGAATCTAGAATACTCTCCTCCTCCGAAGTAGAGTTACTGGAAAAATCACTAAAGACATCATTTAGGCTCAAATCCAGTTTTAGACATAACTTAGTTAAAATATTTACTGTTGGAGAAATATTATGTTTTTCGATCTTACTGATCGTATTCTGTGTACAAACATCTGCAGCTAATTCTGTCTGTGTAAGATGCATACTTCTGCGCTTATCATAAATAACTGATCCTAAAAACATTCTCTTCACTCCTATTATTGAGATGACATTATTATTAATAATACCACACAGGATATTAAATAGTCCTTTTATGAATATTAAGTTTTTTTCTACCTATATTATGTTAATATTCAGTTACATGAAATGATTTACATTGGGGGCTCTTTTATGTTTTCTTTTATCACAAATTTAGAATTATTTTACATTTCATTTGAATATAAGTAAGCAGAGAATATCATATAATGATTTATTTAAACACAATATCCTATCAAATGATGGATTTTATAAATAATATACTTTTCTTCTTATTAGTATTCATTATAATCCCACAAACAAGATCAAAGCTAAATGTGATACTGGCCATTGTGGCTAGTATCACATTTAGCTTTATAGACCTATATCATGATAGTATCGGTATTCTTTTACTGGTCGTGTCGTATTTCTTTTTATTCAGTCATTATAAGCCAAAATTGATCAACCGCGTTCTTTGGTTACTGTTAAGTATCTTCACCTGCGCATTCTCACAAAGCTTAGCTGGCCTGATATCTATGAAAGTATTCAACTACCAGCAGCAAATGATATCTATGTTAATAACCAACGTAGTTCTCAATTACATCTTTGCTTTAATGATAGTAACTACTGGCATTATTATATATCGCCGACTAAGTAAGTTCATTAATTTTACTGACCCTATTATTATTACGATCATCACTTCAGCTATCGCAATTTTATTAATTGGCTTCATAACTTTTACAGCCGTTTCCAGAATGCTTGACGTGCAACTAGAGTACATGCAGACAAACGTTGTTCTTACCATAATCATATTTATTTTCATTTTTCTCGGAACTTTGTACTATATTGCTGGATACCTTAAACAGCAACGTGCGATACAAGAATTGGAAAGAATAAAAGAAAACAACATCTATATCAAAGAGCTGGAAGAAAACTATGATGAAATGCGTAAGTTCAAGCATGACTACAAAAACTTGTTGTTATCCTTATCAGTTATCTTGAAGGATAAGGATGACCAACACGCCAGTGACAAGATCGATGATATCTTAAAGGATTCAAACATAGACATTCATGATGCTTCAAAATTGAACAATCCTAACTTATTTAAGATTAAAGACGAGTTGGTTCGAGGAATTATCATTAGTAAGATCATTACGGCTAATAATGAAAACATTCTAACCTCAACTGAAATCTCACCTAATGTGAATATTTCAAGAAGCTATTCGGTAACAATTACCCGGATACTGGGAATTTTATTTGACAATGCTATTGAGGCCTGTCGGAAACGTCAACAACCAATTCTAAAATTTGCTCTGATCGATGAAGCTGATTACACCGAATTCATAATTTTAAACAACACTGCTCCCAATACAAAAATTGATTTAAATAAAATTTTTTCTAACGGCTTTTCTACCAAAAAGAATCACAGCGGCATTGGCTTAGCTAATGTCCAAGAACTAGTTAATAAAAAGCCCAATTTCTTTTTACAAACAAAGTTTGAAGATGACGAATTCAGCGTCATTTTAACGATTGAAAAGGAGAATTAGATTTTGTTAAACGTTGCTATATGTGAAGATAACCTGGAATTGATCAATGTTTATAGATTGATCTTCAAAAATTATATGAAAGACCATCCCGAACATGAAATGCGGATCGTTATTTCTACTGGTAATCCTACTGAATTTGAGAACTACATCAAGTACCGTAGTGACAATAACGACATGTTTTATCTGATCGATATTGAATTTGCTGATTCTCAGACCAAAGGAATCGATTTAGCAGAAGAGATACGCAAACATGACGCGACCGCTAAGATTGTTTTTATTACTACACATGAGGAATTAGCCTACTTAACGTTTAAGCGAAAAATCGAACCTCTCGACTATATCAAAAAAGAAGATGGCATCAAGTCTATGAATGATTCCATCTACAAAGACCTCGATCTTACATTCCAACGTTTGCATGAACTCAATTCACAACGTCGCAAAATGTTTCATTATAGCTTAGGCTCTAGAGATTATACGATCGATGTAGCGGATATCAACTACTTAGAGACCTCTTCCAGTTCTCACAAGGTATTTCTTCATACGTTAACAGAGATCACCGAATTTCGTGGTAACCTGAATACAATTGAAGAAGAGTTTGCCAGTTTGTATCGCGCACACAAGAGTATCTTAGTTAATCTTGACAACATCCATTCTGTGGATTCACTGAATAAGATGATCTATTTTAACGATGGCTCGAGCTGTGAGGTATCCAGACGTAAATTACCCGGTCTTAAACGAAAAATGGCACAGTAGAAAACTACTGTGCTTTTTTTATCGTCAAATTTAGAATGCTTGTGTGAAGCTCTCTGATGTAACTTCATAAAATGGAACATACTCATCTGTAGCTACCCTTGCGAATGGCATACCGGAAGAAGTATAGATGACTGTATCTGAATACCAATATGTATTAGATTTGAGTGCAACTTCTGTGCTCTCTACAAAGTTGTGATCATAAACTGGAACTTGTCCGCTGGCATCAGAGACACCAATAACTTCAGGACGCTTCTGATACAAAAAGCTCTGTTTTGAATTCAAATATTCATCTGAACCAACACGATATAGCTGTGTATTGTTTGACTCGTTAATAATATGACCAATCTTCCAAGTGCTCTTATATGGTAGAGTTTCACTTAGATCACTGCCTGTTGAACTGTATAAATCTGCAGGGTCAGCACTAACTTCAGCATAATATCCAGCGCTAGTTACTGATTCTGCCTTAACATTACTGTAATTCATTGAAGAAAATCCAAGGAGAAGCAAAGATACTATCACTACGATAATAGTTTTCTTTTTCATTTTTCTGTCTTCCTTTATCTTAGATTACAGCAGATTCTATGCGGATTAATATCAAAATACAAAATATTTGCATACAATAAATTAAATTTTATTTTTAAAATTATAATTATTGTACATTCTGTCGACTATTTTTAGATATAAACCAACTTATTATTGAGTTTTAAAGGAACACTATTCATTAGCTGAGATAAATAACTTTACTTTTAAGAGAATAAAAAAATAGAAATGCTATTAAGCATTTCTATTTTTGAGTTTTATGCGGGTAAGAAGATTCGAACTTCCACGGAGATAATTCTCCACAAGATCCTTAGTCTTGCGCGTCTGCCAATTCCGCCATACCCGCATCACTGACGTACAAGTAGTATTTTACATTTCCTTAAATTCAATTACAAGTGTCTGATTAATAAATATTACTTAGATACTAATATTTTTTACAAATCTCAACTTACCACGGCATTTACCACAAACATATCTTCTAGTATTAATCTTACGTACCCTTCGGTAAACAGTGTGACAGTTAGTACACTCATAAACACGAAGTGTCTTGTGCTGATTAGAATTATTCAGTGTTGGCGCAAATCTAAGTCCCCCTACCTGTGACAATAATGCTTTGAACTCATGATCCTTATGTTGTGAAGGCATCCCTGAATTGTACAAATGATAGTGACAAAGTTCATGCTTGATAACACCGATCAATGTATCCATTCCATATGCTTGATAAATCTTGGGATTGATATCAATATGGCGGTCCTTCAGATGAAATCTGCCACCAGTAGTCCGCAATCGATTATTAAAAAAAGCTTCGTGAATAAAAGGCTTCCCAAAATTTTCTTGGGAAACCTTTTTTATTAGAGCTGTTAATTCTTCATCAGTCATTAAATTTGTGTCATCTTTTGGATGTACTTAGAGAACTTATCCATGTTCTCATCTTGAACTTGTTCTGCTTCGTTAAACTTCTTACGATCGATTGTTTGATCTTCGTTGATACTATCAGTCATTTCTTGACAAGCATCAACGTACTTCTTGAATGAACTTACGAGTGACATATGTGTACCCATGAATCTTGCGGGTGCCTTAGCTTTTTCAAATTTACTTAAAATATCAGCATATGCTTCTGTTCCATGTTTGAAGTCGTGCATGATCTTTGTATATTCAACAGAATCGATTTTTTCTACTTGATCACGATCCAAGGCCTTACGTAACTTATCAAATTCTGGATTCAACTTATCTTGTTCATCTTGAATAATTTGAACAGAATTGTTGATCAAGTTTCCATAAATCATAGCTTTCTTTTGTGTTTGATTCATTATTATTCTTCCTCTTCTTTTAAGGTTTTTTCGGTATAAATATCACGTTCGATTGTAAATCTCGGACGATGTTTAACTTCACTGAATATTTTACCAACGTATTCACCGATAACACTGATACAAATTAACTGTACACCGCCCAGTGCCCAAATCGAGATCATCATTGATGACCAACCGGAGACAACGTGTCCATTTATCTTTTGTACCACCGTATAGATCAACAAAAAGATACTGATCAAGACAATGAAGAATCCTAATCCCATAATCATTTTGATCGGTACGATCGAGAATGAAGTAATTCCATCCAAGGCAAACTTGATCATCTTTCGTAACGGATACTTAGACTCACCGGCAAAACGTTCTTTTCTAGCATAGTACACTTTGTCAGATTTGAAACCAACTAATGGCACGATGCCACGTAAAAATAAATTAGTCTCTTTGTAACTCAATAACACTTCACAGGCACGCTTACTCATCAGACGAAAGTCTGCAGAATCAGGAACTAATTTGACTCCTAACCAACCCATGAACTTGTAAAACATTTCAGCAGTATTGCGCTTGAAGGCACTGTCAGTATCACGATTATTTCTAACTCCATAGACCACTTCAGATCCAGCGATGAATGAATCGACCATTTTAGGAATTGCATTAACGTCATCTTGCAAGTCAGCGTCGATCGTAACTACTGCATCTGAATCCTTTGAAGCAGCAGTGACCCCTGCTAATAATGCACCTTGATGACCAAAGTTACGACTCAATTTAACTCCGCTGACAATTTCGTTTTCTTTAGAAAACTCATCAATCAAATTCCAAGTCTGATCTTTACTTCCATCATCAACGAAAACGATTTTACTATTCGGAGCGATCTTATCTGACTTAATCAAATTAGTAACTATTCTAGTTAATTCTTTGGTCGTCTCATGGAGTACTTCTTCCTCATTGTAGCAAGGCACAACGATACTTAATTTAAACATTGTGTGACTTATTCCCCCTCCATTTTTGGCTTATCAACTGCACAACTGTGTACAAGCCAACACTACCCAAGATGGCAATAACCGGCACTAATTCCAGTCGATATCTACCTTGCACTTCGATCAATAGCTGCACGACAGCATAAGCCATCAATGTTAATAGTAATAAGTATATATTATTACTGAATTTTATTTTGAACAATCGCAAGGAACCGATCCACGAGAAGATTATCAAAATAACTGTTCCCATGTACGCAGCCCTTCGCATCAGCCCAGTGGCTTTAGCAGAATGTACCTGATCAAAACCAGTGAAATCCGTTGCAGTCGAATTCTGAGCCCAGAGAGTACTGTTCTTACTCCAGAGCAGACTGAACCACTTGTGATTGGTATTGAGATAATTAATGTTCTCATGAATTACACTATACTCTTTTTTACTCATAGTATCTCTAGTGTCCTTCAAGTCAAACCGGTCAACCATTGCCTGGTCATAAACACCTCGAGAATTATAGTCCAAACCAATAACGAATTTCCATTCTGAGTCACGATTTGATAAGCCATATCCATTCAATCCCGATGACTTGATAGCCATACCGGCACCGCTGAAGACCACGAAATAAATAGCTAACGTTAATAACAACTTCCAAATGGCATCGACATGAAATTTATTATTACTTATTAATAAATAAATAACAGCAAATACCACGATTCCAGCGATAACAACCGGTGCGATTGGACGAATGATACTTCCCAGTCCTAAGGTCAATCCCGCTAATCCAAATGACCAATACTTGTTCAGCATGATCAGATAGAACGTCACTAAGAACAATAGCATTCCCAAGTATTGATTATTAGTCTGACTATTTAAGGCAAACCAATCAAGATCGATCATCAATAACAAGACTGACAAACGTGCCATCTTGACGTTATTAAATATCTTCACGACTAGCTGATACATAACCAATAGGATCAATGCTTGATACAAGACATTCAACAACTGGATAGCAATAATATGATGACCGAATATCTTCACAACAGCCATAACATAGACTAGGAAGCCAGTTTGGTAAGCCCATTTAGCAAAATAATCATTATCCATCTGATAAATACTCTTACCAGACAAAGCTCTTGGAGCATTGTGCCAAAAGGCTTTGAAATCACTGAACTGAGTCTGTGGTACTAACTTGATCCAGATGATCGCCACGATTGCGAAGATAGCGATTAAGGTAAATAAGACCAGTCGATTCTTGATCGGATCAGCGTCCGAAATTCGAATCAGCACTAATGCCGCCAACAAAACTAAGATAATTGCACAAATAAGAACCAGTATGTTCAATACTGGTCCAGAAGTTAACGCATTTTTCCCAAAATAAATTACCATCTGTACGAATACTACAGATGTAAATATCGCAACACAAACTAAGACAATCTTACTAATAATACTTTGAAATTTGTTAAGCATAGTTCCCTCTCGTTCCTCTAACTACAACTAAATTGCAGTTTCGTCGGTATGAATGTGTGTTGCCACGTACTCACCCAACTTTTTGATACATCCCTCAATGTTCTCCATGCTTGAAGCATAACTGAAGCGAATGTGACCTTCTCCGCCGATTCCGAAGTAACTGCCAGGAAGAATTGCCAAATGTTCCTGCTCCAAAACATCAAAGCATAATTTGACATCATCTTGTTCTAAGCCTTCGGGAATCTTACCGAATAAATAAAAGGCTCCATCTGGATCTGGACATTCAAAACCTAGTTTGGTTAAGCCAGCAGCCAGAACATCACGTCTTCGACAATATTCTTCACGCATCTTAATCGAATCATCTAATCCATTCTTATAAGCCTCTAATGCAGCAGCCTGCGTAATAGAAGTTATTGAAGTTGTAGCTAATTCATGGATTTTGTTGATCTGAGAAATAATTTCAGCAGGCCCACAAACAACTCCAAATCTCCAACCAGTCATTGCATGTGATTTTGACAATCCATTCAACAACAATGTTTGCTCAGGTAAGAACTTGGCGAAGGCTCATGTTTAAAATTATAAGTCAATTCACTATAAATTTCGTCACTTAATACAAAGACATCGTATTTTCTTAAAACATCAGCCAATCCAGCCAACTCATCATGTGTATAACTGACACCAGTTGGATTGCTTGGATAGTTGAATAAGAAAATTTTGATTCTTGGATGTGTTCTCATTATCTCATCTAAAACATCTGGAGTGACCTTGAAACCAGTCTTAGAAGTATCAATATAAACCGGTGTAGCACGATTAAAATTGGCATCCGGTCCGTAGATAGTGAATGAAGGAGAAGGGATCAGCACTTCATCCCCCGGTTGCAAAATTGCATTGAACGCAGAGAATACACCTTCAGTAACACCCGTGGTCGCAATGATCTCAGATTCTGGATCATAGTTCAAATCGTATTTGGTATGTAAGTAGCTAGCAACAGCATTCAATAACTCATGGTCACCTTCAGGAACAGTGTAATGAGTTTTGTTGTCTTCAATTGCCTTGATTGCGGCTAATTTAATGTGATCCGGCGTAGTAAAACTTGGCTCACCGATGGTCATATTGATGACGTCCGGTATGGCCTTGGCACGGGCATTAAACTTAAAGATATCTTGTTGCTTGATGGCTACCACTTCGGGTTTCATTAAGGATAAAATATTTTTCTTCATGTTTAAACACCTCTTTGCGCACATTTTATCATATCTTGTCTACTTACAAAAATAGACATTCAAAAAAATGAATGTCCAAATATGAAATTCGTTATGTTTGACTATTTATCAAAAACAGTGTAAGGAGTTCTACGTTTGTGCGCAGTCTTCTTGTACCAGTTTTCGATAATCTCGGCACTCTTCTCAGGAATATCTTTTCCTTCAAGATAATTATCAATGTCTGTATAAGATACACCAAGAGCTTTTTCATCTGGAAGGCTTGGACGATCTTCTTCAAGGTCAGCCGTTGGTGTCTTCTCATAAAGATTCTTTGGAGCATTTAGCTTTTCTAACATCGCACGACCTTGACGCTTATCTAATCTGAACAATGGTGTGACGTCAGCTGCACCATCACCGAACTTAGTGTAGAAGCCCGTGATATTCTCTGCCGCATGATCAGTTCCTACGACAACGCCTTTGTTGTCACCAGCAATGGCATATTGAGCAATCATACGAGTACGAGCCTTGATATTACCCTTATTGAAATCAGTGATATTGAAACCATTGGCCTCAACAGCTTCGACCATGGCATCTACACTGTCCTTGATATTGACACGTGAAACAAGATCAGCACCCATCCACTCGATAGCTTGCATGGCATCTGATTCATCAGCTTGTTCACCATAAGGCAAACGGACGGCAATGAACTTGTAATCCGCATTACCAGTTTCAGCACGCAACTCTGTCATTGCCATTTCTGATAGCTTACCAGCCAAGGTAGAATCTTGTCCACCGGAAATTCCTAATACTAGTGTTTTTAAAAAATCATGATTTAATAAGTAATTCTTCAAGAAATCAACTGAACGACGAATCTCTGCCTCAACGTCTATTTCAGGCTTCGTACCTTCGTATTCAATGATTTCTTTTTGGAGTGGTCTCATTTGTTAGTCACCTATTCTAATGTTATTTACATCGTTACGAATCTTTTCGATATATTTCATCTTATGACTGTAAAGTTTTGATGACAAGTCAACCGGATAGATTTGTGGATTCAAGATACGTTTATATTCATCCCACAATGAATCAAGATTCTTAGCACAATAAGCTCTGATATCTTGAACACTTGGACTTTGGTAAACTTGCTTACCATCTTCAAAAACATCGTGCAATAATGGCTCAGCTTGGAAGTCTTCCACAGTCTTATTAATGTATGTGTATTGTGGATGGAACATGTATAGTGATGAGTGCTTACGTGGGTCTTCATTCCAAAGTGTAACGTAGTCACCTTCGGATTTATTATTCTTTTGATTATTTGTTATTCTCCACACTTGTTTCTTACCAGGTGTAGAAATCTTAACGGCATTACTTGAGAGCTTCAAAGTATCCATCATGTTGCCACGATTATCTTCAATACTTACCAGCTTGTACACTGCACCAAGAGCTGGTTGATCGAAGGCCGTGATATTCTTAGTACCGATACCCCAGACATCGATCTTAGCATCTTGCATCTTCAAGTTAAGGATGGTCTTCTCATCCAAGTCATTTGAGGCGTAGATCATAGCATCAGTGAAGCCAGCTTCATCTAATTGTTCACGGACACGCTTAGAGATATAAGCCATATCACCAGAATCAATTCTGACACCTTGGAAGTTGATCTTATCACCCATTTCTTTGGCAACCTTGATGGCACTAGGAACACCACTCTTCAAAGTATCATAAGTATCTACTAAGAAGACACAATTCTTGTGTGTTTCAGCATAGGCCTTAAAAGCCTCATATTCATTACGGTACGTCTGAACTAACGCATGGGCATGTGTACCTGAAATAGGAATACCAAAGAGCTTACCGGCTAATACGTTACTTGTAGCGTCAAAACCACCGATATAAGAAGCACGACTACCCCATAGAGCAGCATCGACTTCTTGAGCACGACGTGAACCGAATTCTAGAACGGGATCATCGCCGCAGACAGTCTTGATTCTAGCAGCCTTAGTTGCTACTAGAGTTTGATAATTGATAATATTCAATACAGCAGTTTCGATCAACTGGCATTGAGCTAGTGGTCCTTCAACTTGAAAAATCGGTTCTTCATTGAAGACCAGATCGCCTTCTTTGGCTGAACGAATCGTGCAGTTAAAGGTCATATCCTTTAGCCAACGTAAGAAGTCTTCATCGAATTCTCCGTATTCACGTAGGTATTCAATATCTGAATCTGAAAACTTAAGATTGTTTAGGTAATCAATAACATGTTCCAAACCAGCAAAAATGGCATAACCATTATCGAATGGCAGATTTCTGAAATAACATTCAAAAACCGCCTGACGATTATGGAGCCCTTTCTTCCAGTATGTATACATCATATTCAATTCATAGTAATCAGTATGTAGAGTTAAACCTTCGTCTTGGTATTGGGTCATCATGTCTCCTCGATTTTTTTGGTAACAAAATTTACAGTATTTATTTTAACATGAATACTTAAAGTAAATTGTACCCTTTGTCGACTAATTCAGCTAATTTTTCAATCGAGTAATTTTCACGACTCTCTTGATACAATGCTAAGCCCTTTTGATTCAAAGTATCATTTCTCCAGTCATGATAAGCATCTTCTAATGCCGCAATCAGTTCATCTTCATTCTCTGATTCAACTAGCCAGCCAGTGGTGTTGTTGATGATCTTATCAGTTGCGCCAACATTCGTTGCCACTACTGGACGTCCATAATAGGCCGATTCTAAGTAAACTGTTGGCAAACTCTCAGACTTAGATGTCAAAACTGAAATATCGCAATCTTCATAATAGTCACCTGTATTTTCTTTGAAACCAACGAATTCAACCTTTTCATTGAGATCCAGATCATTGACCATCTTTTGTAATTCTGACATCAATGGACCATCACCAACCAATGTCAAACGATAATTGAACTTGACCTTACTCAAAGCACTCAATAATAACTTGTGATTCTTGACCTCGACCAAACGGGCGACTTCCAAAATATTAAAAGTATTGTGTCTAATAGGAAGTGGATTAGAATTCGAAAAATCAATAGCATTGAATACTTCAAATAACTTGTCATCAGGAATTCTTAACTTATCAAAGTAAGACTTCAAACTTGGATTCATGTAAAAAAGAAAATCCGCCTGCTTCAATGCATGAAGATTGAGTTTGAGCATCACCTTACCTTTCAAACCTGAAAAGTCGATTCTTGGATCTGAATGGACCGTGATCGCCCACTTAGCATTAATTTTCTTGTGGATCAACGAAACAATATAATTTGCTCGAGGACCGTGGGTGTGAACAATATCGATACCATTATTGTTGATATAAGCAATCAGTGGCTTTAATATTGATAGATCAAAACGTTGCTTCTGAGGCATTACAGCAACCTGCAAGTTGTTTTCACGTGCCATCTTGGCAACAGGACCATCTTCAAAAGTTAACAAACTAGACTCAGTATGAGTCAGCTTCTGTCCCTTCATCAAATTAACAATATAAGTTCTTGCTCCGCCGTCTTCGTTACCAGCATTAATATGTAAAACCCTCATAGCACACCTCTCAAATTAATCTTTCTCGTGTATAATAATACAGTAAAGGAGAACGGTATGCACAAGAATAGAGTAAATATTTTGGGTACAGAATTTGACAATTATACTGAGAAACAATTTCATAAGTATCTGAGTGATGACATGGACGGTCGATCCAATCGCTTCATCGTCACACCTAATCCAGAAATTGTCCTCTCAGCACGTGAGAATCAAGAATTCTCCAGCATAATCAACAGTGCCGATTATGTTATTCCTGATGGTATAGGAATCATCAAAGGCGCTAAGACATTGGGCACTCCGATGCACGAACGTATAACTGGTTTTGATACTTTGATGTTTTTAATAAAAGCTGCTAATAGAAAACAACTCAAAGTTTATCTTCTTGGTGCTAAGCCAGAAGTTATCGAAGCTAGTGCTAAGCGCATCGAACGTGACTTCCCTGAGATTGACCTAGTTGGTTATCATGACGGATATTTCAAAAACGACCAAGAGATCGTCGATGACATCGTGGCTAAAAAGCCCAATATTGTCTTAGTAGCACTCGGATCACCTAAGCAAGAATTCTTCATCGATAAGTATCGTTATCAAAATGACGCTATTTGGATCGGTGTTGGTGGAAGCTTCGATGTTTTCTCCGGAACCAAAAAACGCGCACCTAAAATATTCCAAAAATTAAGTTTAGAATGGCTATATCGTCTATTAAAAGAACCAACAAGATTTGGCCGTATGCTAGCAATTCCTAAGTATATGAGATTGGTCAAGGCAGAAAAAAAGAACTCGGAAAAATAATTTTCCAAGTTCTTTTTTGTTTTATTCATTTACGCCGATCGTATACGGATCGTCATTTGTTCTTAAGAAGATTCTGGCATTGAACATTGCATATGCCAAAATTGAAACAAAGTAAATACTTACTGATGGAGCCTCAATAACGTGTCCAGTTAGAAGTGCCATACCAAATCCTAAGACGACACTTGCAACCAATAATGCCCACTTAAACGACCACATGTATATAAACTTGCGGAAGAATGTGCCTATCAAGTAAATCAAACAATACAGCAATGGAGCCATATAAACGATTGTCCCCAAGAATCCAAATTGGAAGAAGATATCGATGTAATCCATCTCAACCAACTTAGCATTCTTAACTTTCTTGAAGTTAGTAGCATAACCCATTCCAAATATCTTTTGAGCAGGTGTTGCTTTGGAGAAGTTACCGGATGCATTCTCGAAGTAAACTGTACGACCACTCAATAGATATGACACGGTCTTATTAGTCTTAACATACTTCTCTTGATCCTTGGTTAGACCCTTCTTGGTCTTAGCCTTCTGCTTCTTATCCTTAATCATCTCACTGTGCAATTCTGCCGTTCTGGAGACTGCCATAGCTGGATAGGCTAAGAAGATTCCGCCAAGTGTTATAACTAGTATACCGGCTAAGAATGCCATCATCTTCTTATTAGCACCACGCCTGAAGAATTGGATGATTGTCGACAAGATACCCATGCAGATTCCAAAGATAACTGCGATCAATGAACCCTTAGTACCGATCAACAAGGCAGAGTATGCGGCTAAGATAATCGTTATCCAGTAATAAATTCTGGTCCATGTGTCGATTTTTTCGAGTGCATACCAAATCATAATTGGGAATGTGATCGAAACGATCGCACTCAATTCATTCGCAGCGAAGAACCAGCCACTCTCACCCAACTTATAATATGAATATGAGCTAAATGAACTACCCGTGAAATGTGCAACTATCATAATGATACTGACAATATTGATGGCATAAAAAATTGCCCTGGGGAAGAGACGATTAATGATTCGATCCTCAGCTAATTCTTCAAAAGCGTAGAAGTATCCCAGTAACATAACAGGATAATAAATACTCTTAGCTAATGTTGTTAGTTCTAGTGATGGAACAAATAGTGTTTTCGTTTTGAAGTTAATGACTAAATTTATGATCGACATCAATGCCAACAAGACAAAGTAGCCGATTATCATGAAGCCTTTTTTATTATCACGATTTAATATCAAATAGATCAAGAGGTAAAAGACTGTCACAGCCATAACGATCATTCGAATAAACACACCAAATGTTACATCCATGTGCATTCGCATCATCAAACCAGTGATAGAATCTAATATCGGTTGAAATACGATATACAGCATCAGGAAGATGCTATATTTTTTTACAAAGCTCTGCATAAGTGACTCCCAGCTAAATATTTTGAAACGATTTTGTTATTATATTACCTTAAATTACATACAAAAAATATTTGAACTTATCTTTCTAAGTAAAACTCGAATCTGTCCCCTGCATATTGTGAGCGAACATATTCGAATGGACGACCATCGTCTAATGTCGTTACCTGACGCACACGAAGGATTGCTGAACCGCGTTTAACTTTTAGTAGGTTCGCTATTTTTTCTGATGATAACATGGCTGAAACGGTTTGTGTAGCATCGCCTAATCTCAATCCCGCTTTGTCCTCTAATGCCTTATACAAAGAAGACGTAATGTCTTCTTTTCCCAAATTACTAACGATCGTTGTAGGTATAGTTGTAACCTCAAAACAGATTGGTTGATCATCGGCATAACGAATTCTTTCCATTCGTAATACTTGATCACCATCTTCTAGTTTGAGCTTTTCCATCTCACTCATCGATGGATCAGCGATGTGATAAGAAACCGTCTTACTTGATGGTTTCTTACCCTGACCCTCTGTGATCTCAGTAAAGCTAGTTGTACCAGACATTTTCTCTTGAACCTTACTGCTGGCAACGTAAGTACCTGAACCAACTTGTCGTTGTAAGATTCCCTCATCTACTAAAGTTTGAATTGCTTGTCTGAGAGTCATACGGCTTACATCAAAGTCTTCAGCCAATTTGCGCTCTGAAGGTATTCTTTCACCAACTGCCCACTTGCCTGATTCAATTTCTTTTTTGATTCGATTATGTATTTGAATGTAAACTGGAACCCTCATGTTTGAAATTCTCCTTTTGAGCAGTAACGTGCTTTATGCACTAATAGATTGATTATACCGTAGTTCTACCAAATAATAAAAAAAAGGACCGATAAAATCGGCCCTTTTTTTAAGTATTGGGTTAGCTGGATTCGAACCAGCGCATGACAGGATCAAAACCTGTTGCCTTACCGCTTGGCTATAACCCAATTAATGGAGGGGAGTGGATTCGAACCACCGAACCCGAAGGAGCGGATTTACAGTCCGCCGCGTTTAGCCAGACTTCGCTACCCCTCCATGTCTTGTCTTTACTCGACTTAATAATATTACCGAAAATATTTAGACATTTCAAGTGTTTTTTTATATTTTTTTAGTTTTTATATTGCCGCCTACGGAAGGCAGGAATTACACCTGCTGTGGGGCCGCTTCAGCCGAAGTACGGGCTTCCGACTCGACTTGAAGCCGTGAAGTTCACACGTCTACAAGCTCGACCCATGGCCTAAGCTGACATAAATCGTCAGCTAAAGCCATTTCACAGCTGGTTCCATTCCTGCCCTCCTCCGGCTAAATTGATCCTTACACCACAAGTTTATTAACCGAATCCACAATAATACTAATAAACAAAATAAACTACGACATGCTGCATAACCCAATCCTTTTATATTGTGAATAAGTATGCTGAATAGCAGGCTGGAGGTGGAGATAAATTGCACCAGCAGTGAAAGTGATGTAGAACGGCGGTCTTCCCGTTCGTACATCACTGGACGACTTTTAAGATTTGCGGTTCATGCAAAGCTTAAAAGCAAGATTCGAGACTTTGGCTCGAATCGTTCCCACAGCAGGTGTCATTTATTGCAACCGGAAGCAAAACCACAAAAAAGAACAGCCTATCCAAAATAGACTGTCCAAGTTTAATATACATTTTAAAACGAGTTACACAAGTCAGATTCCTGCGCCTGCTACACTCTCTATTAGTTAACACCCTTCATAAGTGGCTTGATCTTAGGCACAAGCAATGCCAAAGCAACACCAACAACAAGAGTTACAACACCTGTAACACCGAAGAACATCATTTCGTTACTTGGGTTACCAGGCTCGAACAATTTAACAAGTTGCGCATTGGCAGCTTGTCCAGCTGAATCGGCTAAGAACCACATACTCATCATTTGTGATGAGAAAGCCTTAGGAGCTAGCTTAGTTGTAGCTGACAAACCAACTGGTGAAATCAACATTTCACCAATTTCAATGATTCCCCAACTTAGAACTAGCCATAGTGGACTAACTTTACCATTTGAACTTAGACCTACCAAAGGAATCATAAGAACAAAGTATGAAATGGCAGTTGCCACTAGACCCATCCAGAACTTAGAAGGTGAAGATGGTTGTCTCTTACCTAACTTAAGCCATAACCATGCAAATATTGGTGAATAAATGATGATGAAGAATGGGTTAAGCATCTGGAATTGTGGAGCTGAAATACTGAAGTTAGCAAAGTGCAATTGTGTTTGTTCTGCAGCGAATAATGCTAGAACAACTGATCCTTGTTCTTCAATTGCCCAGAAAATAGCAGCAGCGATGAACAATGGAATATAAGCAACAACACGTGAGCGTTCAACCTTTGTAACCTTTTTACTTGTAAGCATCATTACGAAGTATCCAACAGGCAATGCAATACCAAGAACACTTAGGATAATGATGAAGTTATCAACTGTTAATGCACTGGCGAAGGCCATGATACCAACGATGATGATCAAAGCAACGACACCATAAGCGACACGTTTGTAGAATTTCTTTAATTCTGGACCTGAGATTGGATCTGGAGCTTTCAAACTTGTATCTGGAAGATGCTTGCCATCCCACCAGTAAACAATAAGTCCGATAAACATACCAATGGCAGCTAATGAGAATCCAGCGTGGAAACTAAAGTGATGCCACATTGAGTTAACAGCTTGAGGCGCAATTAGTGAACCCAAGTTGATACCCATAACATAAATACTGAAACCAGAATCACGACGAGGATCGTCGTCTGTGTACAATCCACCAACCATTTCAGAAACGTTTGGCTTCAATAGACCAGTACCGATAGTGATCAATCCGATTGAAAGGAATAATCCAGCTTCCCCCAATGGGAACGACAAGGCGATATGACCAAGCATGATCAAGACACCACCCCAGAATACGGTCTTTCTGGCTCCTAGGATTCTATCACTGATGTATCCACCGATAACACTAGACATATAAACTAATGAACCGTAGATAGACATAACTGATGCGGCCGTGACTTGGTTCATACCAAGTCCACCCTTATCTATTGCATAGTACATATAGAAAAGCAAAATGGCACGCATACCATAGTAACTGAATCTTTCCCAGAATTCAGTTAAGAACAAAGTTCGCAGACCGACGGGTTGTCCGAAGAAACCTCGGTCCTTCTTCTTTTCATCCATTAAAAAATCTCTCCTCACATTACACAACGATAGGTTTATATTAAACTCTCAGACTGGTTCTGTCAAAAGTTTTTTAATATTTGGGTCAAAAATGTTGTTATATCAACAAAAAAAAATAAGAGTCTTTTAATGTGGGCTCTTATTTATAATTATTAAACTAATCGCATAATTCAAGCTTCTCTACTTGTGATGCTTGAATGCCATAGTTGCGGCTACAGCCTCTCTCCAGCCATCATAAAGATTTTTACGGACCTTTTCTTCCATCTTAGGTTCATAAACCGTGCCAGTTTGATGGTTCTTTTTAATATCATCAAGATCTTTCCAATATCCACTACCTAGTCCGGCTAAGAATGCCACTCCCAATGAAGTAGTTTCTAACTCTGAAGAAACCTGCAATGGAATTCCTAATAGATCTGATTGAAATTGCATCAAATAATCATTGGCGGTCGCAGCACCATCGACTTTTAGAACTTCGATCGGTATTTCAGAATCAGAACTCATCGTATCAATAATATCCTTCGTCTGATAAGCAATAGCTTGTAACGTTGCCTTAATGAAATCATTGTCAGTCGTTCCACGTGTGATGCCGAAGACTGTACCATGTGCCTTGTCGTCCCAGTATGGAGCCCCCAAACCAGAAAAGGCCGGCACAACGTAAACTTCATTATGATCTGTGGATCTCTTGGCAGCAGCATCCGTATCTGGTGTGTGCTTGACGATACGCATACCGTCACGTAACCATTGCAATGCGGCTCCAGCCACAAAAATACTACCTTCTAAAGCGTAAGTTATCTCACCATTTATTCCATAAGCAATTGTCGTCAACAAGTTATTGTCCGACAAGGCTGGTGTATGACCAGTGTTCATTACCGCAAAGGCACCAGTACCGTATGTATTCTTAACCATACCGGGTTCAAATGCCATTTGTCCGAACAATGAAGCTTGTTGTGATCCAGTCATCCCCGTGATAGGAACTTCTGATCCATAAAAATGATAGTTCTTAGTTACACCGAATAATTCTGAATTAGATCTAACCTCTGGTAACATCGCCTTAGGAATATTGAACAGCTCTAATAATTCGTCATCCCACTTCAAATCATTAATGTTGAACAACATCGTACGACTGGCATTAGCGTAATCAGTTAAGAAGTTCTCGCCATCAGTCAATTGCCATAGTATCCAAGTATTGATCGTTCCGAATAGCAACTCACCTTTTTCAGCACGTTCCTGAGCACCATCAACATGGTCCAAGATCCAGCGAATCTTAGTTGCTGAGAAATACGGACTAACGATCAAGCCGGTCTTCTTATGAATCTCATCTTCGTAACCATTCTTGATCAAGTCGTTAGCGAGTGCCGAAGTTTGGCGACTTTGCCAGACAATTGCGTTGTGAATTGGCAAACCGGTCTTCTTATCCCAAACAACCGTTGTTTCACGTTGGCTGGCAATACCGATGGAATCAATCTGAGCTGGTTTGATACCTGACTCGATCAAAGTAGTCGCAATCGTCGTTTGAACAGCATTCCAAATCTCATTGGCATCGTGCTCAACCCAACCTGGATTTGGTAAGATTTGACGAATCGGATGACGGGCAGAGGCAATTTTTTTACCACTGTGATCAAAAATAATTGCTCTGGCAGTTGTGGTACCTTCATCGATTGCAAGTATGTATTCTTTTTTAACCATTTTTATCCTCACAGAATCTAATAACACCAAAAAGGTTTAATCACTTACATAATTAAACCTTTGATAGTTATTAATTTATTAATTATCTCTATTTAATAGCTTTATGCTTGAACTGTCTAGTGGCACTGACTGCTTGTTGCCAACCTTCGTATAAGTAATCAGAACGTTTCTTGTCCATTTCTGGTTTGAAAGTAGCTCCAGTAGCATAATCTTTTTTAATTTCATCCAAGTCCTTCCAGTAGCCAACTGCAAGTCCAGCAAGGAATGCAGCTCCCAGAGCTGTTGTTTCCAAGTCCTTAGCGCGTTGAACTGGTGTCTGTAAAATATCAGCTTGAAATTGCATCAAGAATTTATTATTAGCTGCCCCACCATCGACCTTCAATGTAGGAATATCGATACCGGTATCCTTCTTCATTGTATCAATAACATCACGTGATTGATAAGCAAGTGACTGTAATGTTGCCTTGATGAAGTCCTCACGAGTCGTTCCACGAGTTAAGCCAAAGACTGCACCACGGGCATCTGAATCCCAATATGGTGCACCTAAGCCAGTAAAGGCCGGTACAACATAAACCTCATCATCATCGCGTGAACTGATAGCAGCTTCTTCGGATTCTGGAGCTGAGTCAACCAATTTCATTGCATCACGCAACCATTGGATCGCTGATCCAGCAACGAAAATACTACCTTCAAGCGCATAATAAACCTTGCCATTGATTCCATAACCAATAGTCGTCAGCAAATTATTATCTGATAATTGTGGTACCTCACCAGTGTTCATCACAACGAAGGCACCAGTACCGTAAGTATTCTTGACCATACCGGGTTCAAAAGCCATTTGACCGAACAAGGCAGCCTGTTGGTCACCGGCCATACCAGATATAGGAACTTCTGATCCGTAGAAATGATAATCCTTAGTCTTACCATAGACTTCTGAATTAGGGCGAACCTCTGGAAGTATTGCTTCAGGAATATTCATGATCTTCAAAATATCTTGATCCCACTTCAATTCATGAATGTTAAATAACATCGTACGACTGGCGTTTGAGTAGTCAGTCACATGTGTGGCACCACCAGATAACTTCCATAATAACCAGCTGTCAATGGTACCAAATAGAAGCTCACCTTTTTCAGCACGTTCCTGGGCACCTTCAACATGATCCAAGATCCAGCGAATCTTTGTAGCTGAGAAATACGAATCGATCAACAATCCAGTCTTCTCATGGATCATCTTATCGTAGCCATCCTCTTTGAGCTTATTAGCAATATCAGTCGTTTGACGACTTTGCCAAACAATAGCGTTATAAATTGGTAATCCAGTCTTCTTGTCCCAAATCACGGTCGTTTCACGTTGATTAGTGATACCGATACCTTTGATTTGGTTTGGTTTGATTCCAGATTCAATAAAAACATTAGCAATTGTCGATTGAACAGCGTTCCAAATTTCGTTGGCATCGTGTTCTACCCAACCAGGTTCTGGGAAGTGTTGCGTGAACTCACGCTGAGCATCTGCGACCTTACTTCCTTTTTTATCAAAAATAATCGCACGTGTACTCGTAGTCCCTTCATCGATTGCCATAATGTATTCATTTGACATTTCTGCACCTCATCTCTTTATGTAAGCGTTTCATAGTGAAATCTTATAACATTTAGCTAAATATTGAAAATTAAAAGACTTATTTTACAATATTTAGCTATTTCACAAATATATTACTATATTTTTTATTTAAATACTTATTAAATCCCAAATAAATTGCAAATATTAAGACGGATACAATTGAGATTATCCATCCTGCCTTTAATCCTGGAACTTGGTATTTCAATTCTATCTTATGGTATCCCTTATCAAGATCTATCGCCATCAAATCACTGATAACTTTGTGAATCTTAATTTTTTTGCCATTATCATAAGCACTCCAACCATTGTCATAGGGAATACTCAACAATAGTGGCGAACTCTTTTGGACATTGATCGTTCCATTGACAACATCATGATTCAAATCAGAACTTATCTTCATTGAATTATTACGGAACTTACTGATGGTATCTTCATATTCGTCATGGTCTAATGAACGAAAATAACTTGGATTAATTTCCAATGGCTTTTTGGTCAGTATCTTAACCTCGACCGCTTCATTTTTCTTAAAATCACCCAAATCCATAACGGCCGCCTTTTGAACTTGAATCTGTGGAGTGTTGATACGTCTACCATTTACGTAGATTCTTGATGCATGATAATTGAACGGTGAAACATAGAAGTATAACGGTCCGGTTACTTCATTTTTCAGTTGATAAGTGTACATGGTTCTATTTTTGACGCTCTTTTGTGACATCGTTGTGATCGATGCATTCTTCAAATACTGCGTCTCAGTACCATTCAATGATTGCCAAAGTCGATTCTGATTATCAAGTGCCCGACCAGAGATCATCTGGAAGTCATAGACATTCTTATCGACTAAGAAGCCCAATGTTGGTGCATTATAATGCTCATTAACAATATAATGGCTATCCAACTGACTAATATCAAAGTACACGCCTAACAGCGAATTAGTAATATTGGTTCCACCAAAGTAACTGACTCTCCTGACATTAAAACTAAAATACCCCAGATCATTCATCATAGTCATAGTGTTCTGATTCAGCGTTGAACTGTACAGACTCAAACCATTGATATTGAATAATACTGGATCATTATAATTATTATATTGATCGGGAAAAGCTGAATTCAACCCTGACTTTGAAACAATGATTCGATGTCCTGGATGACTGCTGTCTTTGACATCAGTCAAAATATCATTTTCCTTACGATACTGACGACTATAGGTCTTTTGGTTACCCAAATATGCTGTATCGAGAACTGAATTGAAATTTGCGAAGACTTCGAATGAAATTATCAACAAAAGTCCAATTCCAAAGTACTTATTGTGGCTAAACAACACTATTAATAACCCTGAGATGACAATACATACTAAGCTCAACCAAAAATAATAACTATTATAGGCGTTATCAGGTGTTTCATAACCCATTTTTTCAATGAACTTGGGAATCAGCCATTCAGTCGCATAACCAATGACGATCAAGATACCTGCAGTATAAGTAGCCTTGATAATTGCTGCAGTATCTTTGAACACCCCTGCTGAAAAGGCCTTGTGCGCTACAAAAATACAAATGAAAGAAAAAATAAAACTATTTCTGAAGGGAAAACCAGCTGGATTTTGAAACATATGCCAAACTGTATTAAAAGTTGTGACAAACATACTGATAAGTAAGATACCAATCAAAAATAACGAATGATTCTTATCTGACTTAGCGACTCTATTACTGAAGAAGTAACTCAACAATAAGATCAGAACGGTCGAAGTCATAAAAACTGACGGTCCGTGGTGCAACCGTTGAATGAACGTATTACCGCCAATCCCCAATTGCGTAAATGCTTCAAGGCCAAAACGGGCTGAAGGTAAATAATTGAAGCCGTTGAATGAAGTCTTGGCTGTCTTCAACATCCCTGACAAAGTTGGAACCAAGACAACCGCCGAACTGAGACCCGCCAGTAATGAGGTGAACAGATAATTTCTAATCGTCACAAAACGTGTTCTCTGTTCCATTAAATTATTCTCAAGTGCTAAGTAAATGAATAAACAAACTGAAAAAATACAGAGCATATAGCCCAAATAGTAATTAAAAATAATAGATAATAATATCGAAAAATAATATAAAACTAGTTTGTTATCTTGAATAACTCGCATAACGCCCACCGCGACTATCGGTAGCATGATCAGTGCATCGAGCCACATGAGATCATAAAAATACGAAGCCACGAAGCCACAAAAACTATAGGCAATTGTGAAGATATAATTCGAAGGACGCGATTGCTTGAAGTACTGCGTTAAAAAGTATGCCATCGCCACACCCATCGCCGATATTTTCAGCATAATGATGACATCGGCCGCAACCGGAACTGCCTGAGCCTTGAACAAGACTAACAACAGATTAAACGGTGATAATAGATAATAACTTATTATAGGAAAAAAATTATCCCCTAATGACTGGCTGAACAAGTACAAATGTAAGTTGCCATGAACTAATTGTCGACGCAACTCAGTTAAAAAGGCAATGTATTGTGTTCCCAGATCACTAGTCAAAAAGTTATTATTGCCGAACGGAACTAAGCCATTGAACCAAAATATTATTGAAATAATAATTAAATTGATTCCAAAGGCACCCAAATAATATACGATACGATTTTTTTTCATTATGAACTCCCATTAAACTACCCTAAAATCTTACGTAATTCATACCATATATTCAAGTCGATTACACTAAAAAAGGCTTGCGAGAGCAAGCCTAGATCGTATAGTTCATTATATTTATATGATTAACCAAACTAATCTCTTAACATTTTAAACGAAGAAACACTTCTGGAAACCAAAGCATCAAGTCCTCAAATACCCATTCTCCTGATTAACTGCCTTTTGCCCCGCCAAGTTAAGATAATCAAAGGGATTATTAAAGTTTGGCGAAAACAACATGTCCAAGAATGCCAACTGATCGATCGTACCATTATTTTGAATCAAAGCAGAGATAGTATTGGCTGACTGTGAGACATCATGCTTACTCATCAGTTGCGCTCCCAATATCTTACGGTTGTTCTTGTCATAAATCAGCACAACCTTAACTGGGTACGCATCCGGCATGAAGTCAGGACGATATGGTCCCTCATACATAACACTAGCTACATTAAGCAATGCCGTCTTAGCATCTTCAACCGTTAATCCAGTACTTGCGACTGTCTGACCGAACACTTGCATCCCTGTAGTTGATTGAGTCCCGATTGATCTTAAACGACGTTCAAAAACATTGATTCCTGCCAGCATCCCTTGGCGAACAGCATGAGATGCTAATGGTGAATAAGTATTGGAACTTGTCGGATTAAAGTGAACGATTGCCGCATCACCAGCAGCCAAAATATCATGATCCGATGTCTGCATATATTCATCCGTGATGATGGCTCCGTTTTTAGCAGTGTCGACTTGCTCTTGTAACAAGTCCGTCTGAGGAATAATACCAGCACTGATAGCTGCCATATCAACATGATAATTATTAGTATCAGTCGTCACCATCAAGCCACCGTCATCTGCATCGGAGAACGCTTGAACTTGTGTACAAGTTACTACGTGAACTCCATGATCTGTTAATTCTTTTTCCACTGCTTGGGCAATCGATGGTTCCACATATTTGTTCAATAAATAAGCCGCTTGCTGAATAAGCCAAACCTCATGACCAGATTTAGCATATCCTTCAGCAAGCTCAACACCTACGTACCCACCGCCTATAACGGCAATTTTATTTTTGTTTATTGTATGCTCACAAAGATCATGAGCTTGTTCATAAGTTTTACACAGTAAGACCTTCGGATTCTCAATTCCACTGATAGTCGGGATTGCGGTCGTTGATCCAGTTGCTACGATCAACTTGTCATAAGTCGTCTTTTCCATTTTCTTAGTGGTCAAATCTTGGATCAGTAAAGAATGGTCGTGCTTATCGACACGGATGACATCGTGGTTCATCTCCATATCGACTCCTTGTTTGACAAAATCCTCCGGCTCAGCATAAAGAGCATCTGAAAGTGTCCGAACTGTACCCTCGATACGAAGATATGTAGCGCATGACAAATACGAAATACTACTCTGACGTTCATAAACCGTGATTTCGGTTTCAGGATAATATTTTAAAATTTGTTTAATTGCTGCAATACCAGCGTGTGTACAACCAATGACGACCACTTTCATAACATACACCCTTTCTTTTTGTCAACTATTGTCATAGTATAGTATAATGCTCTTTGCATTTATGTATAGTCCAATTTAGGAGGAATTTTTATTGGAACCAATTTATCGCTATTTTGTTCAACCTCAAATCGATACCAAAACAGATTCAATTATCGGATACGAATTATTAATGAAGCAACACACACCTGAAGGCTGGCGCTTGCCCGAGTCATTCTCAGCTATCGACTCACAATTAACAGCTGACTTATTGATTCAAACTACCAAAGTATTATCACTAAAGGTTCGCCGTCTATCAGTCAACATCAGCCGCGAACAACTGATGACAACATCAATCGCTAATGCCATTATCCAAAGTCAAAAACAACTCTACCCAACTAAATTAGTAGTTGAGTTAACCGAAGATGACAGTCCACAATGCTATTCATTTGAACAGATCCTAAGTCAGCTTCAAGGATTCTTGGACAACGGCATTCAAATCTCACTCGATGATGTTGGCACAGGTGTCAATCACTTCACCAATATCCAACAACTATTACCATTCGCATCAGAACTCAAATTTGCTTTGCAAAACTTCACCGACAAATTCGTCGACCCAATGATTCAAAGCAAGATTCATTTCTGGCACGCAATGAGTAAGGAATATGGATTACGATTAGTACTCGAAGGTATCGAAGACAAGGCTGACAGTCAGCTGAGCGAAAAATTAGGGATCCATATCAAACAAGGCTACTACTACAGCAAGCCTAGATTGTTAAAACTACCTGGCGACACTTGCAGTTGCCTAGCTTAATTAAGACAAATTAAAGAGCCACGATAATTTTTACGTTATCGTGGCTCTATTTATATCCAAATTATTCTGAAACTTTACTATTAGCTTTTTCAACTGCAGCGATAGCCAATGCACTTACATAGTTAACTGGCTTGTCGAAGTTTGGTTGGAAGAAGAAATCAACCATTGATAATTCATCGATAGTTACTTTCTTTTGGATGGCTAATGATAGAAGATTAGCTGATTGAGAAACATCATACTTACTTGTCAATGCTCCACCGAGGACCTCACGTGTCTCGGGATCCCATACTAAGTTCATCAATACTGGAGTAGTTGAGAGCATGAATTCAGGACGATAGTTATCTTCAAGTGATACCGATTCGACCTTCTTGCCAAGAACCTCAGCGTGTCCGGCTGTCAAACCACTAGCAGCATATGTTCTGCCGAATAGTTCTACAGCTGATGATGATTGTGTACCAATATATTTAGCAGTGTCTTTTTCAATATTTGCACCGACCAAGATACCTTGACGAACAGCGTTAGTTGCCAAAGGAATATATTGATTATCATTAGTTGGATTGTAGTGAACTGAAGCAGCGTCTCCGGCTGAGAAGACATCTGGCTTACTTGTGTGCATGTATTCATCCACGATCAAAGCACCATTTGGTAATGTTTCGAATTCGTCCTTAAACATATCTGTGTTAGGACGGAATCCAACGCTCATAACTGCAATGTCAGCCTTGTATTCATTCTTATCAGTCTTAACGATGACACCATCAACTGTATCTTCGAATGAAACAACTTTTTCGTTCAAGCCAAGAGTTACACCATTGTCGAGATAGTCTTGTTCAGCAATTTTTGACATATTCTTATCGAAGTTCTTAGCTAGAACATCTGGTAAAGCATCGATCAAGGTTGTCTTCTTGCCAAGAGTTGCATAACCTTCAGCTAATTCAGCACCGATGTATCCAGCACCAATAACGATAGCACTGTTGATGTCTTTAGCATTTTCCTTCAATTCTGTAGCGTTAGCCCAGTTCTTACATAGGAAGACTTTGTCAGAATTGATTCCAGGAATATTAGGAACGATTGGAGCTGAACCTGTTGTAATAACAAGCTTGTCATAGTCTTGCTCAGAAACGTCACCAGTTTCAAGATCTTTGACAGTTAATTTCTTATTATCAAAGTCAATATTAGTTACGTCATGTCTCATCTGCATGTCGGCACCTAACTTGGCCAAATCATCGGGACTTGAGTAGAACATCTTATTAGGATCTGAAACACGATCACTTACCCATAGAGCAATTCCGCATGACAAAAATGACAAATTATCATTACGTTCATAGACTGTAACTTCCCAGTCAGGGTGTGCCTTCAAAATGTTCATTGCTGAAAATGTACCTGCGTGTGTACAACCAATAATACTAACTTTCATAGTATCTACCATCCTTCTATTGTGATAATCTAAACTATTGATATAGACAGAACGTCAAACTGACGGAAGCGCTTACCCAAGATTTATAAAAAAATATGCCTAAATTAATAAAGCACATAAATCCATCTATAACAACGTTTACCTTCCCTCTCACTAACCAAATTCTTATTTAAGGCTGTAAAACAAGAAGTACTTTTATTATCATACAAAAATATAAGTTTGTGACGTTAAAAACAAATAAAAATTTTTGTCTAAATTGAATAGAATTGTTTAAACAAATGTTGTATACTCTTCATTGTGAAAGGGGTACAGATATGATTGCCAATGCAATTCCTTCCTTTTATTAAATAGGTAAAACAAGTTACGGTACACATCCTCATATCGTAACAAGTTCTATTGACTCAACGTAAATGTAAATTGCCCCCCTCAATCAATTTATATTTATCGAGTTAAGTTTCATCAGTTTCCATTTTCCCATTCCGATGATCACTGATTGAATGCTTTCGTTAATTAATAAAATCCCTCTCTATTTTTGACAAATTTGGAAACCTCACAAATCATATCTGTCCACTTACACTACTGGTAACCCGTTACACAGTGTGTGTGACACAAAAATGAGCCCGTCCCCCCAAGAGGCGAGCTTATTTTTTTTTGCGTTTTTTGGAGTATTACGTCTACAGACAAAAGCAATGTGTCTGCTGTGAGGCACGTCCCCAGCCAAAGTGCGGTCTGGGGTCTCGATTTTAAGCTTTGCTCCGCAAATCTAAAAATTGTCCTGTGCTGTATGAACGGCTTTGCCGTTCGACATCACTGCCACTGCTGACTCATTGCATTTGCCCTCCGACTGGATTATATCGGAACAAAAAATAGGAGAGCCGTCCTTAAAATGAAGATGACTCTCCTATTGCGACACAGAGTGCCACCTACTATGCCATTAAATGGTATCACACATAACAGAGTGACATTTTTATTGAAATAATAATATCAAAACTACCTTCCCCTCATTCTTGAGTAACCACGCCTAATGACATACCATGAAGTAGTATGAACAATTAGGAGGTCAATAAAATGTATTTTGCATCAGATAATCGTTACAACAATAATGAGGTTCGTCATGCTGGCGAAACTGGCTTAATGTTGCCACCAATTTCATTAGGTTTATGGCGCCATTTTGGTAGTGCAGATCCATTGAGTGAGCGTCGAGATGTTATTCTACATGCTTTTGACAAAGGAGTCTTTCACTTCGATGTCGCCAATCATTATGGTGACGGACAAACTGGTTTCGGTACTTCCGAGGAACTTCTTGGTCAAATTCTAAAGAATGACTTGCAAGCTTATCGTGATGAATTAGTTATTTCAACTAAAGTTGGTTACGAAATTCACGACGGTCCTTATGGTATCGGGACTTCTCGCAAGTCACTAATTCAAGGTATCAACGATTCACTCCAAAGACTGAATCTTGATTACGTCGATATCTACTATGCTCACCGTTATGATGATAAGACACCAATTGAAGAAACCGTTCGCGCATTGGATGACATTGTTCGTTCAGGTAAAGCCTTGTACGTTGGTGTTTCTAACTATGAGGTTCCTCAAATGAAACAAGCCATCGCCATGTTCAAGAAATTAGGAACTCCATTCGTTCTCGATCAAATGAGTATGAACTTATTAAACAATCACGTTGAAACTAGTGGCTTGAGTCAATTACTCAAGGACAACGGCGCTGGTGTGATTGCTTATGGGCCACTATGTGAAGGATTATTGTCCGACCGTTACCTCGGCGGAATCACTGACAGCTTCAAGATTCACCACACTAACAATGGATTGTTAGATGATGGACCTGATGCTTTGGTAGCCAAGTTGAATATGCTAAATGACATTGCCAAAGACCGCGACCAAACTCTTAGTCAAATGTCACTTGCTTGGTTGTTAAGAGATCCTGTCGTCGCCAGTGTAATTATTGGTACAACTAACAACGATCACTTGGATGAAAATCTAAAGGCTTTGGATAATCTTGATTTTTCAAACGATGAAATCGAACAGATCAATAAACTAATTAAATAGAATATGTAAAGAGAACGCTGATTTTAGCGTTCTTTTTTCGTCTGCGGGTGAAGGCAACGTGTCGCTGTGAGGCACGTCCCCAGCCAAAGTACGGTCTGGGGTCTCAATTTTTAGCTTTGCAATAAATCGCAAATCTAAAAATCGTCCTGTGCTGTATGAACGCTCCGCCGTTCAACACCACTGCCACTGCTGACACATTGTCTTCACCCTCCGACTTATTTCGGATAAAAAATATATCCACCACTATGCAAAATATAGTCACGACAACCAGCCGGAAGTGGAAAAATATTATTCCAGCCGTGAAAGTGGCGGCACGCCACAGGATGAGCTTTAAGATTTACGAAGTAAAGCTTAAATTCGAGGTTCGAGACCTTGGCTCGAACCGGTTCAACGGCAGGAACAATATTTCGGAACTGGAGGCGGCAACAAAAAGGGCAACAAAAAAGAGTACTGATCAAAATCAGTACTCTCTTTTAATATCTGCCATCTGCAGGATTTGAACCTGTGACCGCCGGTTTACGATACCGATGCTCTACCAACTGAGCTAAGATGGCATAAAGCGCCTATAAAAAAATACATCTAATTCTTGCGAACTAGATGTATTATCAAGCGCACCTAGGTTTACCTAAGTATATAACTCCGGATGTCAGACTCGAACTGACGACACCCTGATTAACAGTCAGATGCTCTACCAACTGAGCTAATCCGGAATAATTCAATAGTCGCTTTTCAACAACTATTAAATTTTATCAATCTACTAATAAAACGTCAATATCTATTTGGCATTTTCCTTAGTAATTTTTGTAACTCCACCCATGTATGGTACCAAAACGTCAGGAATTGTAACTGAACCATCTTCATTTTGGTAATTTTCAAGGATTGAAGCAACACATCTACCAACAGCCAAACCTGAACCATTCAATGTGTGAGCTAATTGAGTCTTACCATTTTCGTCACGGAAACGAATTTGGGCACGACGTGCTTGGAAGTCAAGACAGTTAGAACAACTTGAGATTTCACGATACTTGCCTTGTCCTGGTAACCAAGTTTCAAGATCATAAGTCTTAGTTGAACTGAAACTAGCATCCCCACTTGATAACACGATAACGTGATAAGGAATGTTCAACTTCTTCAAGATGTTTTCAGCATCAGCTGTCATCTTCTCTAATTCGTCGAATGATTGATCTGGCTTAGCAATCTTAACCATTTCAACCTTGTTGAATTGGTGCATACGGATCAAGCCACGAGTATCACGGCCGGCACTACCTGCTTCAGAACGGAAACTTGGTGATAGAGCTGTAACCTTCTTAGGAAGTTCAGCACCATCAAGAATCTTACCAGCAAAGTAGTTAGTCAATGGAACTTCAGCTGTAGGGATCAATGTCAATGGGTTCTCGTCAACCATGACAGTATAGACATCTTCAGTAAACTTAGGGAATTGAGATGTACCAAACATTGCTTGGTTGTTGACCAAGTAAGGTGTGATCATTTCTGTATAGCCTTCTTCTTGGTGTTGATCCAACATGAAGTTGTAGACAGCACGTTCAAGTCTGGCACCCATACCAATGTAGTATACAAAACGGCTACCAGAAACTTTAGCAGCTTGATCGAAGTCTAAGATACCAAGAGCTTCACCGATTTCCCAGTGGTGCTTTGGTGTGAAGCTGTATTCAGGAATATCTCCCCACTTACGAATTTCTTTATTATAGCTTTCGTCAGGTCCAACAGGAACTGAATCGTCAGGAATATTAGGTAGACGAACCAAGATATAGTTCATCTTTTCTTCTGTATCTTCAAGCTTAGCATCGATTTCCTTGATATCACTACCAACTTGTTTCATGTCGGCAATTTCTTGATCGGCATTTTCCTTGTTACGTTTCTTAGTAGCAATACCTTGAGAAACCTTGTTTCTCTTTTCTTTCAAAGTTTCAGTTTGAACTAATAGTTCACGGCGATCCTTATCAAGATCCAACAAATGGTCGATTTCTTCAGCAGTAACACCACGTGAAGCTAATTTGTTCTTTGTCCATTCTGGATCTTTTCTGATCATCTTAATGTCTAGCATTAATCTTCCTCCTGTTTTTTAACCAATAAAAAAAGTAGCCACTCATCCGTAAAGGGACGAATCGACTACTTTTCGCGGTACCACCCAGTTTCAATGTATAACAAATACATTGCACTCATAGACTTTATCGGATCAATCCGAACGGCATTGCCCGTTAGCCAGTGTACTGGAATAAGAATCTTAGCAATTCACACCAACCATTGCTTCTCTGGTAGATTCCAAATAGGTACCCTATTAGCTTTGTTATTTATCTATATAGTAATTTAAAATGACGCAAAATTCAAATTAATAATGATAATGTCTCTTAGTATGCTCAACATCGATATCGTCAAGCTTCAAGAACTTCGTGTGGTGACGTAGCTTGTAGTAGATCCAGCATACGAACAAGACGATCAGTCCACTATAACTGATCAAGAGACGCATAACATTGAAGTTGACCAATGAACGGATATCTTGACCAATGATGATAATGATGCCAAGAATGATAGCGAGGATCGGACCAAATGGGAACCACTTAGCCTTGTACTTCAAGTCATCCAAGCTGTAACCCTTATTGATATAGGCTTTTCTGAAACGATAGTGTGAGAACGCAATACCGATCCAGGCGATGAATCCGGTCAATCCACTGGCGGCAACTAATAATTCGTAGAATGAATCACCGTACAAACTAGTGAATAAAGCAGCCCCACCGACTAAGGCAGTAAGTAATAGTGAGAACACTGGAACACCACGGCCGTTAGTTCTCTCGAAGGCCTTAGGTGCCATATCATTCTTACTCATTGACCAGAGCATACGACTGGCAGCGTACAAGCCGGAGTTAGCGGCGGAAATAACTGATGTCAAGATAACGGCATTCATAATTCCAGCAGCTAATGGAATACCAACTTGTTTGAAGACGATGGTAAAGGGACTGATGGCAATATCTCCAGCCTCTGAACCTAGAAGATTAGGACTTGTATAAGGAATAATTGCTCCAATAACAGCAATAGATAAAATATAGAATAGAAGAATTCTCCAGAAAACTTGTTTGATAGCCTTAGGAATACTCTTCTCAGGTGTAGCAGATTCACCAGCAGTGATACCGATCAACTCAGTACCCTGGAACGAGAATCCAGCAACAACGAACACACTCAGTACCGCCGGAATACCCCCAACGAACGGTGCCTTCTTATATGTATAATTGCTCAAGCCAAGTACATGACCATTGCCGCCTAAGATACCCATGATCGTCAAAGCACCAACGATCAAGAAGACGATAACAGCCGTAACCTTGATTGATGACAACCAATACTCTGTCTCACCAAATGAACCAACTGAAACCAAATTAATAATTAATAAAATAATCATGAAAGTCAAACTGATCTTCCACGACGACCAACTTGGGAACCAGTACTTAACAACGATCGAGATGGTTGAAAGGTCAACAGCCAGCGTAATTGCCCAGTTAAACCAATAATTCCACCTAGGGCGAATCCAAAGGCGGGGTCAATAAACTTAGTAGCGTATGTAGCAAACGACCCTGAGACCGGCATATATGTCGCCATCTCCCCTAAACTTGTCATTAAAAAGTAAACCATGATACCAATAGCAACGTACGCTATCAATGCTCCTCCGGGACCGGCAGTTGAAATTGACGAACCACTAGCAACGAAGAGTCCAGTACCGATTGACCCACCAAGAGCAATCATGGACAGATGTCTAGTTTTCAACGACCGATTCACATCAGTATTTTCCATTTTTTTCGTTTCCCCTATCTTGGATCTTTTTACAAAAAAATCCTTATTACCAGAAGAAACTACTGACAATAAGGATTATGTTTTCATCCAAATGATCAATAGCCCAACGCACCAATGTGCGACAGTCCGTTACTTATTAAATAACGGCCCAACTACATTACCAATAGGGGTAAAATAATTTCGGCATTGTCACCTTTTACACTAAATCTCTGTACCCTATCGTACTCAAAAGTGCTAATTATTGACAATGCGCCTCTATCTGATTACAAAATATTATAAATAAATGTTACCATAGTAGCAAGTAGTCACACGAATTAATTAAATTTTTTTAATATGCCAGATTCGGGGGAATTGAACATGTTGGAGCAAGTGTTCCTAGTCAAACAAGATGTTGAAAAATATCGAATGCTCACGGTGATCAAATCATTGCCGCCACAAGAGCTCAATCTTAGTAATATCAGTAATCGGATGCAATTCACGTACCAAAAGACTTACAACATCTTCCAAGCTTTATTAGAAGATATTATGGAAGTTGCTCCTGATATGGACCCAAAGGTCACTAAGATCGAATCGATCGACTTCTCAAAAATCGCGATCGATACTTATCGATTATATTTAGTACAAAACTCAATCTTCTTTCAAGCCTTCAATTACGGACTAACTAACGCTAATCCATCATTCGAAGCTTTCAGTAACGAACATTTTACTAGTAAGTCCACGCTTAATAGAAGAATGTCTGCCTTCAGATCATTCTTGAAGAACTTCGGATTGAAGATCTCCAACTCAACTCTTGAGATCAAAGGCGATGAGAAGAGTATCAGATGGATGGTATACTTTGTCTACTGGTATATATATCATGGTCAAGAATGGCCATTCAAGCTCATTAAGCAAGACGACATAGACGACATTATTGACCGCTCTGGCAAAACGTTCAGTAACCCTATCACTTATATTCAGCTTGAATATTTCCTCGCCATATCGCGTATTAGACTGACTAAACGTAATTATATTAACAACATGAGTAAGTACAACGATGTCTTCGGCAACCAAAAGCTCGGTGAAGACGTCCTTCGTCGTGAAGACTATTCGATCGTACCGATCGATGCCTTAGATAATGAGAACAAATTGCTCAACTTATTCCATAAGATGGTCTTCCAACCTAGTGCCGAGATCTACGCTCAACCAATGAACTTTGATGTCAGAATCAATTCTAAGTTTTATGCGTTGGTTTATCACTTTATAGATTTCTTGAAGGAACACTACCGTGATGACATGACCGTCTATCATAATCAAAAGGTCTTGAAGGATATCATGACCTACGTTTCACGTGATATCATCTTCTATTACATCATGGCCAATGACGGAACTGTTCGGGGTAGCTACTATGATAAGAATCCCGAGGACACCAAGTCATTGTCATCCCTCTACCAAAACATACTAGAATTCTTCACATCAATCGATGAAAAAGAATATCATGGCGTCTACAACGGTGCTGAAGCTATCGCCCATGACTTGTACCAGATTCTTCCTAGTTATATCAATACTATTCAAAAGGAAGATTATATTCACGTCAAAGTCCTCGTTGATCCCGGTAACGCCGCTGAAGAGGTCGTTCTGAGAAATGTCAGAACACTAGAATTCGTGCAAGTAGTTCCTAGTGATCAATATGAAGACGTCGATGTGCTGATATCAACATTGGACATTATGCCACGTGATTATGAATTGGAATTGTACCCTAAGAATATGCAAGTTATTCCTTGGAACATTACTAACACACGTACCGATTATATTTGGTTGTTGGTTCGTTTGAACCAAGTATACGTTGATAAATTAAAAGCACGTGATGCAGATAAAAAGAAAGCAAAAAAATAGAGTTGAATTTTTAAAAATTCAGCTCTTTTTTTGTATCTTAATTCTGTCTTCCTCACGGCTCTTGTAGAAAAAATAATTTTATTGTTCTTTAACATTTGATACATCGGTAGCTTTGATCCATTCGTTCGTTGCTACACGATACATTGTTTGACCGTTGATTGTAGCAGTCTTATCAGTCTTCCAACTGCTCTTAGCAGCTAACTGTCTGTTGGTTACGGCATTGCCGTATTCGTCATAAACAGTTGTGTTGTAATTGTTAGTTTGTACAATCGCATTGACTGGTGTGTACTCAAACGCATCATTGGCACTAACGAATTCATTGCTGGAAATACGATAATACTTAGTACCATTCATGTAAGTATAGACATCCGTTATCCAATCACTATCTGAACGAAGTTGTCTGCTTATCTGCTTTTGATGTGCATTGAATACATCCTTACTTGAGTCATTGTAAGTTTCGACATACTTATTGTTTGGAGTGTAAACATAGACATCATCCATCTTGACCCATTCGTCTGTAGCAACACGATAATATGAAATACCATTCTTTGATAGCTTCTTATCAGCGAACCAACCAGTGTTTGGTTGTAAGGCTCTATTGGTGATCAAGTTGCCATTTGAATCGTATAATCTTGCGGCAGGTTGATCTGCGAAGGTTGCGACATCAATATTTACATCGGTGATTGTTGATGTTGGTGTGGTTGCGCCTCCGTTGCTGGTTGGGTTCTTGGTGTAGGTTACATAACCTGCAACATCCGGATCATTTACTGTGATTCCATCATCATTCACTGTCACAGTAACTTGAGTCTTGTCCGGTGTATAACCTTCTATTGGTGGGACATCCACTTGAATGGTTTTCCCGGGAACTCCTTTTACATCTTTGACAACTTGTGGACCCTGGCTAGTCTTGATTGTCACATCTGCAATGATTGACTCAGGGGCATTTTTTGTATAATTTACAACTCCAGTTGTAGTTATATTACCCTGGCTATCAATCGAAATTGGAATTGTATTGTCGGTTGTTGAATAGCCAGTTTGTGGAGTATATGTTGAAATATCATATGCGTCATCTGTAGAACCATAGCTTCCTGTAACATTTGGAATTGTGATTTGTCCATCAGGAGTTCCATCGTTGTAATGAGTCGTTACGGTTAGGTCTTGTGGTGTTGCCTGCAATCTCTTGTATAAGATTTTGTCATTCGCCGTGATTTTTCCATCTGCATCAACTGAGTAACCTACAGATTTAGTATCCGTAGTATAGTTGGCAGGTATTGGATAACTAGAAATATCTACACTGTTGTCGTTTGATCCATAAACACCTGATACCTCTGGTATTTCTAAGAATCCAGTTTGTTTCTTGTCATCATAGGTTGTCGGTATTTCTAGTTCTCCGGTCGCTGTTTGAATATCTTTTTTATAGAGGATAGAATCAGTGGCGGTAAAATCATTTAATTCCTTCACCGTGCCTGATATTAATGCTGTGTAATTACCATCAGTATTAGCGATTAACTTCTCTGTCCCATTCTTATAAGGTGTGTAACCCTTGACTGCTGGAACTGTTACATTAGTGGTGAATTTATCACCAGGAAATACAGATATATCAGACGAAATAGGCTCACCTTTTTTTCCGTCACTGTATGACGTTGGAACTAACAATGGACCACTTATCGGACGGACATAAGTTTCAGTTACAGCTGGCATTTTTTCATATCGGTTCATTATTCCAAGTCCTGATATTTTATTACTTTCAGTTCCAGCGCCAACTGCTTGCCAATCACCATAATCTAGCCCTGCTTGAAAGTTACTCCCTGTATATTCATTAAATTTGATTTCATACAGATTAGTACCGCTGAACATACCATTAACAAATTGACCTTGACCAGCTAGATTGCGCGTATCAAAACTAGACAGATCTAGACTCTTTAGTGCTGCATCACCATCGAACATTTCGAATGTGCTTCTTACCTTGCTAGTATCGAATTTAGAAGTATCTATATTTTTTAGCTTAGTCATACCTTTAAACATATAGGCCATGGTAATAACATTAGATGTATTAAACTTATCAGGGTCAATTATCAATTCTTCCAAAGAAGAATCTCCCGAAAACATATATGACATATCAGTAACATTACCTGTATTAAAAGATGATAGATTTAATTTCTGCAAATGAGTCATACCATTAAACATATTAGCCATCTGATTATCTTTACTAGTATCAAACGATGAAACATCTAAACTTTTTAAAGATGTCATACCATTAAACATAGACTGCGTATTCGTGACATTACTTGTATCCCATTTGGAAAGATCAAGCGTCGTCAATTTTTTATCGTTAATGAACATTGAATACATCCTTGCGGCATTACTAGTATCCAAATTTTCTATCCCATCAATTGACGTTACACTTATCAAGTTGCTAAATAGATCACTAGAAGCAACATTCGCTACAACACCCTTGTCAATTTTGACAGAAGTTATCTCATTACGATGCTGACTTTGATACCAATATGTATCTCTAGGTGTTCCCAATTCACCTGCACCTATATGCAAAGTTTTATTACCATCGATATACCATTTTGAAGTACCAAACTGACCACCATCATCAAGATTATTAGTAGTGGTTGCTGGTTCAGAATCAGCCGCTGGTTGAGGTGTTACTTGAGCACTGGCAGCAACTGGTATGGCAACAGCTTTAGATTCTTCCGTCACATTGTTATCAGAGTCTGCGGGGTTCTGTCCATTCGGATCAACCCCATCTTGAACATTTTCTAGTTCAGTAGCTGTGTAGTTAATTGATTCATTGGTAGTAATAGTTCCATTAGCATTTACATTGGCGACTACCGTACTTTTATCAACTCTGTATCCTGCCTTCGCTGGTACGTTAACAGTTAAAGTTTGTCCCACATTGCCAGTAACATTGTTTACTGTGACATCTCCCATGTTAGAAGATATTGTTACATTGGCTGTAACTGACTGCACCTGTTTACTATCATCATTAGGATTGCTTGTGGTAGTTAAATCCGAACTAGTTGTATCTGACGTGCCAACTGCATCAGCATGCACATCCAATCCTGTTACCGCACCGCCTAATAACAATCCGACAAAAGATAACGTTGAAACTACCACCCATTTTTTGCCAGATTTAATTAACTTCTTTTTAACAACCGCATTCTGGTCATGTTTCAATTGCATAAATCTCATAAAAAATCCCCCTCTAGTCTATGCAAAAACACATTATAAAAATATTTATTATACGACCTCATTATGGTCTTTTTTAATATTTTTAAAAGTACAGATGACAAAAAAATAAACCTCTCGGTTTATTTTTTGCTATCTACGACTTCTAGTCTTCTTACCATGTGATCCAGTCTTCTTATTACGTTGTGAATAATACAAGAACATCCAGAGAGCAACAAGGATTAGAGCAACGATACCAATGATAATGATTATCCATTGGTTACTCTTTCTACCTGACTTCTGTTCTTCTTGTTCAGCAATATAATCAACATCACTCTTACTTACAGAAATAGTTCTAGTAAAGGTCTTCTCATAACCAGCCTTACTCTTAACAGTTATAGTGGCCTTGTATTTACCAGCACTTAAGTTCTTAACTGGAATAAAATAACTAAACTGTGAGTTTGGAGCAATTTGTAAGTTTTTAGCACTGTAATTCGTATTATCACTATTATGAGAAATTTTAGCCTTTAATGTAACTTCGTTAATATTAATTGGTGCGGTATTGTCCAATGTATATGCAATACCAGAATTTCCAGCCACTGACTTAGGCTTGGCATTTGTTAGATGCATATCTGGGACTACTCCATCATCTTTAGAACGGAGTACTACTCCTTTAACATACCTAACTTGATTCTTGATATTAATATTCTTGGATTTTGTAGGGCTAACATTAGCAGTTGTTGTTACACCACCAAGAATAATACCTGTGTATTCATTTGCTGGTGACTTAACTTTGAATCCAACCGTCTTAGCTTGTCCAACCTTTAAGTTAACTGTTGTCTTACGTTTACCGTCAACCAAAGAACTCAATGAAGGATTTTGATTTTTGTACAACTGAACATTGTACTTATCATAACCAATAACACCTGAGTCAGCTGTATAAGCATCATTAACTTCAGCCTTAACCTTGATAGGTTTACTACCAGTGTTTATGATCATAACTTTCAAGTCTTGCTCTTTGTTGGGTTCAACTTTCAAATCAAAATATGATTCATTATGATCTATCTGGTTATCCGGTAAAACTGCTTGAACAGAATAAGATTTATCTGCGGCAGCATTTGCTTTAATTGGATATGCAAGGCTTACAAAAAATAACAATATAGTAAATATAAATATAATTTTCTTTTCATATTAACTCCTATTCTGATGCCAAATTCCCCAAAAGATTAATACGATTA
>NZ_BAMN01000002.1 GCF_000615905.1 Companilactobacillus nodensis DSM 19682 = JCM 14932 = NBRC 107160 | reverse complement strand
TAATACTTTTTATTAACTGCGGATACAATCAGCATCATTGGGCGGCGCATTTCGTCCTTCATTCCGGGAATATTCATCATACCCTTCGGAGGCATTGGTTCCACAACTCGACTTATCTGAAAATCATTCGTCAAAAGACCATCCAAATAAGTAGTTAAGGTCTTATGATATTTGACCACCGTCTCACCTAAGAAATCTGTTTCTCTCTTGCCTTCATAGAAGTAATTATCAACCGGGAAGTCCTTTATTTGGCCATCGGCATCATAGTCCCATTCCTCACTACCTTGAGCGGTAAAAATTGGATGTTCAACTGAAAAGACCAAGATTCCATTAGGTTTAAGATACTTACTTATTTTTTGAACGACCTCCTCGAACGACTCAACGTAGTGTAAGGCCAGGAAACTGATCACGATATCAAATTTATTATCAGCAAAGTTTATCTTGGAAATATCATCATGCACATAAACGATTTTGTCAGTCTCTGTTTTAGCTCGAGCTACTTCAAGCATTTTCTCGGACATATCTACTCCGACAACCGTGTCAGCACCTTGTTCAATTGCATAGCGGTCATGCCAGCCATAACCGCAGCCAAGATCAAGAACTACTTTGCCTTCAAAGTCAGGTAAAATTGGTTTTAAGGTACTCCATTCACCAGCACCAGACAAGCCATTTTTGCTACGATTCATTTGACTGTATTTTTCAAAAAACTCTTCATTATCATATATATTTTTCATTTTTATCTCCATGTAGTTAGTTTTTTATTTTTATACCACATGGAGTAATACTCTCTTAAATGCAATCATTTTTTACCTCTTTCAAAACTTGATTTCATATTCAAAAACTAATCGTCTGTAATAATCTAGTTCAATAAATGAAAGTCCCCTTTTTTAAACCACATGAATCATATTGTACTGTATGATAATAAAATTATATATATTCATATAAAATAATTTAAATATTTTAAATGTACTTCCGTAGCAATTAATTTCGAAGTTTTATTAAAAAGGTTATAATGGAATCTAATAATCTCAAAAAAGGAGTGTTCCTTCATAATGAAAAAAAGAATCCAAGGTTCATGTACAACGATCCTAGTCGGTAAAGATGCCTCCATCGATGGCTCAACGATTATCTCAAGAAATGACGATGGTCATGAGGCCCTTGATCCTCAACGTTTCGTAGTCGTTCAACCAGATGACCAGCCTAGACACTATCAATCTGTTATCAGCAAGGTCGAAATCGACTTGCCTGATGATCCAATGCGTTACACATCTATCCCTAATGCCATTTTAGACAACGGTATTTGGCCAGCTGCTGGTATCAACAGTGACAACGTCACTATGTCGGCGACTGAAACAATTACAACTAACTCACGCGTTCTTGGTGCTGATCCACTAGTTGACGGCGGTGTTGGTGAAGAAGACTTAGTAACATTAGTCCTACCTTATGTTCACAGTGCTCGCGAAGGTGTACAACGCCTCGGTGATATCGTTGCAAAATACGGAACATATGAAACAAACGGAATTGCCTTCTCTGACAATCAAGAAGTTTGGTGGTTAGAAACTATCGGTGGACATCACTGGGCCGCTGAACGTATTCCTGACGATGCCTACGTCGTTGCTCCAAATCGTATGAACATTGACAATTTTGACTTTGACTCTGATGACACAATGAGTTCAGCTGACTTAAAGGATATGATTGAAAAATACAATCTTAATCCCGACTTAGATGGCAAATACAACTTACGTCATATCTTTGGTAGTGCCACGATCAAAGATACTGTCTACAACAATCCTCGTACT
This sequence comes from Companilactobacillus nodensis DSM 19682 = JCM 14932 = NBRC 107160, assembly GCF_000615905.1. Taxonomy (GTDB): domain Bacteria; phylum Bacillota; class Bacilli; order Lactobacillales; family Lactobacillaceae; genus Companilactobacillus; species Companilactobacillus nodensis. The sequence continues at coordinate 221,137 of NZ_BAMN01000002.1, read as the reverse complement.
TGGTATGGTCAACAATACTTCAATCCTGAGATTACACAAGATCCAATGGAACAAGATCTACCATTCATCTGTCATGCAAATCGTAAGATCTCAATTGAAGATGTGAAGTTCGTACTGAGCTCTCATTTTGAAAACACTAAGTACGACCCTTATGGTAATGGTTCTGAAGCTGATAAGAAATTATTCCGTCCAATCGGTATCAACCGTAACCACAACGTCCACATCCTCCAAGTTAGAAACAACGTACCCGCTGAAATTGCTGGTGTACAATGGCTAGCCTATGGTGCTAATACCTTCAATACCGTTGTTCCTTTCTACACAAACATCAATGACACACCAGCACCTTACAAAGATGCCACTGGAACTTTTGATCTGAACAACATGTACTGGTTGAGCACAACAACTGCTCTACTTGGCGATACTGACTATGACTTATACGTCGACATGCGTAACGATTATGAACTCGATGCCATGAGTGCATATCGTAAGATTCAAAACGAGACCGATGCCGCAATTAATGGTGCAGATGTTTCTAAAGCCCTTGAAGATGCTAATAAGAAATTAGCTGACACAGCTTTGAAACTCCAAACTAAGTTACTCGGCGATATGGTCATCATGGGTTCTGAACATATGAAACTTAGATACAACTTGAATGATTAATTAAATAGGTCACCATCTTTTTTGATGGCGACCTTTTTTAGTTCCCAGACAAATTATGTATTACAATTATCATATGTGAACTGTTCCAAATACATATTTCAAAGGAGTCCAAACAATGGACGAGACAGAAAAAATTCAAGTTTTATCTGACCTAGTTGCTATCAATACGGCTAACGATAATGAAAAAGAAGTTGCGGAATATCTCCAAAACTTGCTTTCTAATCACGGTATTCAATCGCAGATGATCAAGTACTCGGATACTCGTTACAACTTAGTAGCGGAAATCGGTTCTGGAAAACCAGTGCTGGCTGTCAGTGGTCACATGGATACAGTCGATGCTGGTGATATTAAAGAATGGGACACTGATCCACATAAGCTTACAGAAAGAGACGGCAACCTTTATGGTCTTGGTGCTGTCGATATGAAGAGTGGTCTGGCCGCATTAGTTATCGCCATGATCGAGCTTCACGAAAATAATCATCCCAAGTCTGGTACTGTCAGATTATTGGCAACCATTGCCGAAGAAGTCGGTGAATACGGTGCTGACCAACTAACTACTCAAGGGTATATGGACGATGCCGACGCTTTATTGATCGGTGAACCAGGCGGTTATAACTTCGTTTATACACACATGGGTTCACTCGATATCAAAGTTACTTCCGAGGGTAAGGCCGCTCACAGTTCCATGCCTGACTCTGGTAATAATGCTATCGACCACTTATTGGACTTCTTATCTCAAGCCAATTCTCAATTCAAGGATACTGGTAAGAGTGATCCCGTTATGGGTGATTTCATCTTCAACGTCACGACTATCAAGGGCGGAACTCAAGTTAATGCCATCCCCGGCCACGCTGAAGCAGAAATAAACTCTCGAACTTTGCCTGAATACACTAGTGATCAAGTTTTGAGCGACATTCAATCATTAGTAGACAAATTAAACTCCGCAAACAACGACTATCATTTGAGTATCAAAGTCATTATGAAATTGAATCCTGTTAAAGCTGCCAAGGATTCCAAACTACTAAAAATTGCTGGCGAAGTAGCCAAAGATCATACCGGCCTCGATGTCGGCAAGTACGGTGTAGCTGGAACGACTGATGCCGCAATGTTCTTACGTGACAAACCAGACGATTTTGCCTTCGTCATGTTTGGTCCAGGAAACGACACACCGCACCAAGTTAATGAATACGTTAATAAAGAAATGTATCTAAAATTTATCGACATGTACAAAGATATCTTTGTTAAATATTTGTAATATTAAATCAATAGACAATCATTAACTTTACTTGTAGACTATGTAGACAAATGTCTAAGGAAAGAAGTTATAAATGAGAAGACACATTACGTCATTAGTGCTGTTATTTGTTTTGAGTGGAATATTTTTAGCTGAATATACCGACGTTCTTCCCACAACTCTGCAAGCACAAATCGTTACTAATTTATCCAAGTCAAAAAACTACCTAGAGTCAGCCTTCGACGAATATGTTCCAAAAATCAAGTCACTAACTAACTCTACGAATACTGCTACTGAGGATACGACCAAACAAGAAACGGCTACATCCCAAGATAAACAGACTGGATCGGCCAATGGTACTCCGGCATTCTCGATGGTAAACAAATTTGTTCTAGGTAATGTTTACTACTATCACTTCACCAAAAAAACACCTAAGGCAGCTCGCCAGGCTTTCAATGACGCTATCTATGCCTACAACCAAACAGGTGTCGTCAAATTGATCGCAGGTAAAGGTAATTCCAGTGTCAACACAGTAGCCTTCTCAGTTTATTACAAAGACGAGGGACAACGTGCCCAGACATTAGAACTCGGAACGGGTGGCCCTGAATTGACTTATAAGACTAATGATCCATCTAAGGCAGCTATTAACCATGCTTCAGCCAAGATCAATATGACTTATCCTGAATCAGTCAGCGACTCAGTCACGATGCATGAGCTCGGACACGCCTTAGGATTGAACCACAGTACTGAAACTAGCTCGATCATGTACTACTAATCAGGGGGTTAAATCATTGTCTGAAGACGATGTTGCTGGATTGAAGAATATCTATAATAAATAAAATTATTTGATTATACTAATACTTCAAAAAACGTCCTCAACCTTGACATAGTAGGTCCTATCAATACAAACCAATTACAAATATTTGAAATTTATTAGTATTCTTTTAATTTAGGCTTTACTTTTTAAAAACAAATGCTTATTATAAGTGTCACAAGATAAAGACGACAAGAAAGAAGAGTAAGACCTTTCAGCCTGACAGTGAATTGGGATTAGTGAGAACCCAACCAGTGCTTGAATCATCCGAATAACACTTTCTTATGTTTCTAGCTGAAATGGCTTGTCCAAAGTAGGTTTAGACGTAACCGGTACGTTACCATCGGCAGAGTATAGCAGTTTTGTACTCTTATTGAGGTGGCTTATTTTACATAAGCAACTTGGGTGGTACCGCGAAAGTCTTTCGTCCCTTTTATTAGGGATGGAAGACTTTTTTTGTTGCCCGTCTTCTATCAATCAACTACAAACCAAGGGAGATAATCTTATGCATCTAACAATTCCAGAATCATATGATCCAAAACTATCAATCATCGATACACAAAAAGCTATCCGCTACATCCGTGAAACATTCCAGGATGAATTCGGTAAGGAACTTAACCTTTCACGTCTATCAGCACCAATGTTCGTTGAAAAATCAACTGGTTTGAACGATAACTTGAACGGTGTTGAAAAACCTGTTTCATTCGACATGAAAGATATGCCTGACCAAACTATCGAAATCGTTCACTCACTTGCTAAGTGGAAGCGTGTTGCTTTGAAACGTTATGGTTTCGGAATGCATGAAGGTCTCTACACAAACATGAACGCCATCCGTAAAGACGAAGACTTGGACAACATCCACTCAATCTACGTCGATCAATGGGACTGGGAGAAGATCATCTCCAAAGATGAACGTAACATCGATACTCTAAAGAGTACTGTTCGCGACATCTTCAAAGTTATCAAACATATGGAACACGAAGTTTGGTACAAATTCCCCGAAGCTGTTTATCACTTACCAGACGAAATTCACTTCGTTACAACTCAAGAACTAGAAGACAGATTCCCAGACATGACGCCTAAAGAACGTGAGAATGCCATTACCAAAGAACTTGGTTGTGTCTTCTTAATGCAAATCGGTGGCAAAATGAAATCAGGAAAACGTCATGACGGCCGTGCCCCTGATTATGATGACTGGAAACTAAACGGCGATATCTTATTCTGGTACGAACCTCTACAAATGGCACTTGAAATCTCAAGTATGGGTATCCGTGTCAGTGAAGAATCAATGAAGGCACAATTAAAAGACGCTAACGCCGAAGATCGTCTCAAACTTCCATATCACCAAATGCTTGAAAAAGGTGAGCTACCTTACACAATCGGTGGTGGTATCGGACAATCACGTCTATGTATGTTACTACTTGGCAAGGCTCACGTTGGTGAAGTTCAAGCCAGTGTATGGCCACAAGATATGATCGATAAATGTTATGAAAACCATATTCAAATTTTGTAATTAAATACGATCCTTCCCTAAAAAAGACATCAGAAACTATTACGTTTCTGATGTCTTTTTGTATCCAAACTCTTAACATTCAAAATTCCAGTAATCGTTACTACAAATTGTAAATAGATTTATACTAATCGTATACAGATTACAAAAAAGGAGTGAAGGAAATGTTCAAAGATAGATATACAAGTTGGGACGCAACGTACAATGTTGCTGTATTAGGCTTCGGTGGTGCCGGTGCCACTGCAGCTAGATTTGCGGCTGATAATGGTGCCAAGGTATTGCTAGTTGATTCAGCTCCAGAAGGCCATGAGGGCGGTAATACTCGCTATGCTGGACAAGTTATTTCATCAGGTGACGATCTCGATGACTTGAAAAAATACTATGACAGTCTTGCTTATCCACTCTCATACGACAAAGAACTGATGGACACCTATGCCGAGGGACTATATCACATTCCGGAATTCTTAGAAAAATATTTGGACGTTAAACCATTTATTATGGGACAGCATCCTGATTCACCTGTTTCTAAGGCACTCTACTTCATGGCTCACGAATACCCTGAACTACCTGGTCAAGCAACTCACGAGTTAGTTGCACTGCACGAAGGCGTCGCTGACTCAGCACTCTGGAAGAACTTAAGACAACAGGTTATCGACCGTGCAGACAAGATCGATGTACTATACGAAACTCCTGCCAAGCACTTGATCCAAGATGAGAACAGCAAAGAAATCATTGGTGTTCAAATCGAACGTGATGGCAAGTTACTTGATATCAAAGTCAACAATGGTGTTGTTATGACGACTGGTGGCTTCGAAAATAATCCTCAAATGGTTGAAACATACTTAGGTGAAACTAGTTTGAACCCCATAGGTTCCCTATATAACAAGGGTGCCGGTGTAACTATGGCGCAAGATGTTGGTGCTAAGATGTACAACATGGCCAACTATGAAGCTTACGGTATCTTCCATGGACTGACCCCAAAACCTGAAGACGGTCAACGTTCACAATTCTTACCATTTGATTGGCCAGCCTTCCATCAGGGCAGCATTATCGTTGTCGGTGACGATGGAACTCGTTACTTTGATGAGAATGAGATGCACAGACACGGACACATTCAAGATCACGGACAATGGCGTATCTTAAATGCTCAATTGCATCCTTATGTTATCTTCGATGCCAAAAAGTTCAATGAACTATCAAACGACAAGAATGCACCTTATCCTGAATTCTTGAAGTTAGCTGTTAAGGCTGATACCTTATCAGAACTAGCTGATAAGATAGGTGCTGACGAGGACAAACTACAAGGCACTATTGATGACTTTAACCACTTCGCTGAAATTAAACGCGACTATGCCTTTAATCGTGATGCCGATACATTAACTGGGTTCGATGATGGACCATATTATGCTATTGCAATGGTTCAAGGACTATTAAATACTCAAGGCGGACCAGTTCATAACGCCAAGGCTGAGGTTGTTGATGTCGATGGTAATATCATCCCTCACCTATTCGCTGCCGGAGAACTAGGTAGTATGATGGGACGCAAGTACAACGGTGGTAGCAACCTTGCTGAAGATTTGATCATCGGTAAAATTGCTGGTGACAATGCCGCCAAAGGTGTCACTGCTGATTTAACTGGATACGATGCTGAAACATCCGCAAGCATTCATAACAATGGTACCGCCGGATTGGGTTCAGATATTGTCGAAGAAAATTTTGAAGCTGGGCCTAACCAATATATTGGTAAATCAACTGCCGGCATGGGCAATGAAATCGTCGTTCGTGTAACTGTTGATGAAAATAACGATATTAAAAACGTCGAAGTTTTGAAACAGAGCGAATCCGATGACTATGGCAAACAAGCTGTTGAACAATTGCCAAAGGATATTGTCGCTAAAAACTCAGTTGATGTCGATGCTATCTCTGGTGCTTCCGCATCGAGCCGGGCTATCAAAGAGGCCGTCAGCGATGCTTTGAAACATGCACAAGATGAAGTTAAAGAATAGTTTATAATTATAAAAATGCCGAACCCCTACTAGGAGTTCGGTATTTTTTCGTTTAACAATATTTATGATATGCTTAAAAATAATGCAATAATTATTTAGTTCAGGGAGGGGCTAATATGAATCAACAGGCTTGGGTTCCAATACCCGCCGTACTCTACTGGCTTTGGCTAGTACCATTGTTCTTCGGGGGATGTTTTACTTTTGTTTATCATCGAGAAAAACGTCGATTAAGTAACGGAATTTGGTTCAATTTATTTTTGTACACATTCTTACCAGTTCTCGCAATGACAATTCTGGGAACTGACAATCACCCACTGATAATAGCCAGTGTAGCGATTTTTGTAGTCTTCATAATGCTAGTGGGCTTCATGTTTGCACTTCAAGCACTGCTATTACTGTGGAATGCATGGATCGTCTGGAAACGCGAGAGCCATTCGTTAGCTAATATGCTGACATTAGTATTAGGAATAGCAATTTTGATCCTACCATTCTTTGACAATTGGCTAACTGAACACTTACCAGCCGCGGCCGCATCTTATATAGTACTAACTTCAAATATGATACTGTTCTATGTACTGTTCTGGTTCTACAATTACTTGACCATGTTGGTCTTATACCAATTTAACCATCCAAAATACAACCAAGATTACGTAATCGTTCTTGGAGCTGGATTGTTGAATGGTGACCGAGTTTCTCCATTATTGGCACAGAGAATCGATCGTGGCTTGGCGTTTTATAAGAAACAAATCAAAAAAACCGGTAAAGTTGCCAAAATGATTTTTTCTGGTGGTCAAGGTGGCGATGAAAAGTTGCCTGAAGGTACAGCCATGCTTGGTTATGCTCTGAAACAAGGCCTGCCAGAAATTGATGGACTTGCCGAGACCGAATCGAAGAATACTTATCAAAATATGTTGTACTCTAAGAAATTGATTGAAAAGGAAAAAACCGATAATCCTAAAACTATCTTCGTGACTAACGGCTATCATACCTTCCGTGCCGGAATGGTTGCTAAGCAAGCTGGTCTAAAAGCTGATGGCATCGGTGCTCATACTGCTAGATTCTTCTTACCCAATGCGATCATTCGTGAGTACATTGCGATATTCATGCGTAACAAATATTGGCACGCTGCCGCTATTGTGCTGATTGCTATTTTATCTGGTGTGCTAACTTGGATCGAGTATCGCTATGGTGGAAAATAATATAAATCAAAAAATATTTAGCTAGATATCTAATGATACCTAGCTTTTTTTAAATTCTTTTTAGAAATAAAAATGATTTCTTCCAAAATTACGTAATTTTTATTAGAAAGAAAAAATGGAATTAAATATTTGGAGGGCTTTATGAACAAAGTAACATTAGCATTAATGATTGCATCAGCAATTATAGGACTTGTAGTATTAGGATTTGTTATTACGTGGTCTATTGGATTTTTCGTGAAGAAGAAAACTGTTTTAAAAGTGGGAAAATGGGGACTCATAATTTCTTTACCAATTTTAATTATTTTGAGTACCGGCACTGGAGTGTCATACCACAAAGAGCTACAGCAAAAACAAAAAGAAGAAACATTAGTTAAAAAAATGGACAACACTGTATCCAAAACCATGTACAAGTTTGACGATTTATATATAGCAACAGCTGTAACTTTAGAATCTATAGGTAATAAGGAATACAAGAGTTGGGGAAAGGCAATAGATGACAGTGAGGGTGATTTTGATGTAGATACAGAAGTAGATAAAATAGTGGAAGACAATCAGAAAGATATTGATACCACAAAAGAAGGAACAGAAAAGTTAAAAGAATATATTACAAAAATGGATGATAATGATACTAATTCTTACGATATTGACAAATATAAAGATGCATATAAAAAAATAGATAAAATGTATGATTACATTTCTAATCCTACTGGAAGTTATAATAATTTTTACGATAAATTTACTCAAATGGACGATGAGGTTAATGATTCGTATAAAGATATAACAAACTAACTTATATAATGCTCCTCATCCCTGCAATCCCTCGCCATATTTGTTACAATATTCAATACTAAAAGGAGGGCAATAAATGCAATCAATAGACAAAGCAAGAGCCACTGGTTTGGCTCGTTTCACTTCTCTAGTGTACTTATACACTGGACTGGGTGTTGCTTTCTGGACTGTAGCAGCTAATGCTATTGCCAGAAACACATCGCTCTCATATGCAATTATGAATATGATGAGTGGACACGCTCTTATCTTTTCACTAGTAACAATCGCCGTCGCATTTGCATTCATCAATATGGCAAATCGATTTGCGGCAACATCGTATCCAATGACGTTCATCAGTTACGTATTATTCTTACTAACAATGTCAGTCTTCGGTGTTCCCGTATTCTACATGTACTCAGCTCAAAGTATCGTTCAATCCCTTGCAGTAACTTCGGTTATCTTCATCGTATCTGCCGGAATTGGTTTCTTCACTAAGAAGGACTTAACAAGTTGGAACAGAACTTTATTGATTGGTTTGATCTCAATCATCGTTGTTTCATTCCTAAACATTGTTATCTTCCACAGTACTGTTGCGGCTCTACTAGTCAACATCGCTGTTATCATTGTATTCTTGTTCTACATCGCCTTTGATTCACAAAACATCAAACGTATCTACGCCAATGCTCAAGGTTCAGAAAATCTTGGTGCTATCGCATTGGTAGCCTCAATTAGTTTGGTAATGGACTTCATTAACATTTTCTTGAGCATTCTTTCTATCTTTGGTGATAGTAACTAGAACAAATAAAAATCCTAGAAATGTCTGTATAACTACAGATTTTCTAGGATTTTTTATTTTCCAAACACCTTTAAGGATGAAACAAAGCTGCAGCATTCAAAACTGCACCAAGTGAACCCGAATGTGATTTGGAATAAGCATGTTTGTATTCTTTAATTATCCGATCCTGTTCCGGGCTGAAGTGATATTTCTTACTAACTGCCGCCTGCATCAAAAAATCATCCAACGGAATCAAGGCATGTGGAATTTCATTATATTTTTCTTTCGTCGATTCCAACTTGTTGATAGATATGTATGCTTTCGAAATTTTCTTTTTAATCTCCATTTCAATTGCTGAATCGGAGAATGTAGAATTAAATTCCCCTAACAGTGTATTTACAGAAGATATGACTTCGTTCATTTTTGCTTGATTAATTCTAAATTCCTCCTTTTGCTTTTTTGAACTAACCAACTATTATTATCACAAAGCTGCTATACAACTACAAATTCAGTAAACAAAAAAAGCTTTAGAAACCCTATCACAAAAGGATTTCTAAAGCTTATTTATTTATTCATATTTTATTTAACAATTTCAGCAACAGCAGCATTAACCGCAGCTTTTTCAGATTCGATCAAAGCAACACGAGTTTCAACAACCTTGATATCCATGCTGATTTCACGAGTCATACCAGGTGTATTCAACTTAGGTTCAAAGAAGGCTTTGAACTCTGCCAAACGTTCTGGAGTGTGGAATACCATTGATGTAACAGTGATGTAAGTTGTGAATTCCATATCTCCACCAACTGTATCATCAAGCCATTGCCAATCATTTCTGATCCAATCCCAAGCAGCTTGTTGACCCTCATCGTTTGATAAGACACCGCGATACCAAGCACGTAAGTCTTGAGGCTTGATAGTTTCAGCATCTTCGAATTTTTCAATCAATTCAGCAATCAGCTTAGCATCAGGTGTAGCTGTCAAAGCAACACATAGGTCTTGTTTATAACTAGCATCTGATGATTTGCGATACTCATTCAATAAATTATTGAACAAGTCAGCACTACCATAATTCTTAACTTCATTGCGAAGAACATATGGACGAATATCAGCTGACAAGTTTGATAAATCACTAGCATTCTTTGTAAATAAGTCATGTGCTGAAGCAATTGCATCAGCATTCTTAGCATACAATGCTGCGTTCAAAACATACGGACGAGTCAATTGGTCATCATTTGATTCACCGGCTTTTGGAGTCCAGCCTAATCTAGCAACTTCTTTGGCACTTAACTTGTCAAACAATACTTGTAGTTGTTTCTCTTCGTCAGAGCCAGGAGTAACAAACTTCTTCAAGTCATTAGCAACACGATACAAAGCAGCATTGACAACTGTCGAATGGCTGTCCGCAAACTTAGGCAACAATGGCACGATTGATGCATAAGAAATTTGTTTTCCTTCTGCCAACAAACGCAAGTCTTGTAAGATTTGAAGTTGTGAAATAGCATCTAGCTCTTCGTGATGATCCAAAATATCTTGTAGCAAAGTATCATCATACTTAACGATAAAGTGTGAATTATTACCAACATTGACACGGAATGGCTTGCCGGCAGCTTGACGTAGCTCAGCATAATCACCGAGTGTGATTGTCTTGTCACTCACAATTGTTGGAACAGCATCGTAGTTACCGTTTAGAGGGATTTGCCATTGACGGCCCTTGTCCTCACCAGCACCAATGAAGAATTGTTGTTGTGACAATGCTAATTTACCGTCAACGACTGAAGCACTAACAACTGGATAACCAGGTTGTTGTAACCATGAATTCATAATTCCACCGATATCCATACCAGCGGCTTCACCAACGGCTGACCAAAGATCATTACCTTGAGCATTGTTATATTGATGTGCGGCAAAGTAGTTCTTCAATCCCTTACGTAAGGCATCGTCACCGACCAAGGCACGCATCATAACCAGCATTCTGGCACCCTTAGCATAGACAATGGCACTGTCGAATAAGGCATCGATCTCAGCTGGATCTTCAACATCAACGTGAACTGATTGCACACCATCAGTAGCATCACGTTGCAAAGCAGCTGGAACATCTGAAGTTTGGAACATTTCCCATACATGCCAGTCAGGTTCAATGGCATCAACAGAAACATATTCCATCATATTGGCAAAACTTTCGTTCAACCATAAGTCATCCCACCACTTCATAGTTACTAGATCACCGAACCATTGGTGAGCCAATTCGTGAGTGATAACTGTGGCAACTAATTGCTTAGTGTCGAGTGAAGTATTATCTGGATCAAGTGTTAGGTAAGCTTCACGATAAGTTACCAGACCCCAGTTCTCCATTGCACCAGCTGAAAAGTCAGGAAGTGCTAATTGCCATGAATGTGGTAGTGGATAAGGTGTTTGGTAGAAATCTTCGTAGAATTCGATAGCACGTTTAGCAATATCCAAAGCAAAATCTAATTCATTAGCTTTGTGAGCTTTAGTAGCGAAGACACCAACTTTTACACCGCTCTTAGTTGTCGTGATCTTACTTTGAAGGTCACCAAAAGCAAAGGCAATAAGATATGTCGACATACGAACAGTCGTGTCAAAATAGTGCACACCATTTTCCTTACGAACTTCTGGCATATTGGCCAAAATTGTCTCGCCTGGTTTCTCATCGAACTTGATAGCAAGATCGAACTTAGCCTTAGCTTCAGGTTCATCAACACTTGGGAAGGCTTGACGAGCAAAAGTTGTTTCAAATTGTGTACCAATGATTTCTTTCTTAACGCCATCAACTTCATAATATGAAGGATAGATTCCCATCATTGAGTCAGTTAGTGTAGCTTTATATGTGACAGCCAAAGTTGTTTCACCGGCTTTTGGCAAAGTAATATTGATAGCTTCTTTTTTATTATCAACTTCAAAAGGAACATCGTTACCGTCGGCTTGAACAGATTCAATTTCCATATTCTTTTGTTGGATAAAGATATCTTTCTGTTTAGCATCACCGTCAATAACGGATTTTCCAGAAATTTGTTTAGTTCCACGATTGATATCTATAAAGATATCGTAATGTGTGGGTTGAAATGTATCATAAGCATGTGTAATTCCAGTCATAAGTTCCTCCGTAATTTAAAAAATATATTCGTATTCCATTATACGACTTTTATTAGAGTTTCTATAATATGATGTGAATTTGCATTTTTATTCCGTTCTGCCATTCAGATATGGTATCCGTGGGGAACGGTCATAGCCACAATGCGGTCTATGACCTCGCCTTGAAGCCGAAAATCACGTCTTCAAGATCGTCCCATGCACTAAGTCAGCATAAAACGCTGACTAACTGCATCGACACGGATACCATATCTGCCTGACTCCACTGAATCCTTCTACTGTTCTCATATGTACCAACACATCGGATTAACCGTAATATCCTAGCTGGAGATTGTCAGTGAAGGAACCAGCTGTGAAAATTTTGTTAGGTCGGTGATTTACCGGCCTTACAAAATGGACAAACTTTAAGATTTGCGAACTATGCAAAGCTTAAAGTCGAAGTCCCAGACCGCACCTCAGGCTGGGACTGGTCCCACAGCAGGTGGAGTCACTGACAATCGGAAGCGAAAAGAATCGAACACCAAAAAGAACCCGCTAAAAAATAACGGATTCCCCAAAAACTATTTAATCAATTTTCCAACAACCGGCAACTTAGGTAAAACTGACTTCTTGTGTGGAGCATGTGGGATCACTTCTGACAAATCATTTCCGGCCACATTACCATGATGCTTGCCGCCTTCCCATGGTCCTACATTAGTCATATCATAAACAACACCATCGATTGCTACATAAGCCTTGTTTCCATTTTGCCCGTCAAATTGTTTCAACTCATCCAATGTAAATTCTTTGTCTGCCATAATCTCTCTCCCTCATCAAAATTATTTCATAAGCACATTATTACATGTTTACCTGAATTTAAACAGTAATTTGAATTTGTATAAGTTTACTTTACTTTTATAAAACTATAAGTTACTATCTATCCATGAGGTGAAATACATGAAAAAAGATTTTGGCGACAACATCTCGAATAAGGTTTATGAACATCGAGTTCTAGCACGACTATCGCAACAAGAATTGGCAGACAAAGTCGGCGTTTCTAAACAAACGATTTTTGTTATGGAAAAAGGCAACTACGTCCCTACACTCTTGTTAGCATTTAGAATCGCAGATTATTTCCAAGTACCAATGAACGAAATTTTTCAATATGAGGAAGGAAACAATAATGATCGACATTAATTTCTTTACCGCACTTCATTTATGGGCTGCGGAATCCATTGCCAACTGGAACCAACTTGTTGGTGGTAGTTTTGTCCTATTCTTTATTAGCTTCGCTATCATCCTGAGAGGGTATCATCTCTTTTATGGCTGGAATATTTTTAGTAGTGGCGACGAACATACTAACAAAATTATCGCTAGTGCTGCTGCATTTATGTTTGTAGGATATATAATTTGCGACATTGTTTTACCACATGCCTACATGTGGCAAATCTTTTTCTTACTCAAATATTCAATCGTCTTCCTTATTGGAGGAATATATTTGATGTGGCAATATCATAGAGATTTGAGTTAAAAGATAGTAGGCTTACTATATGTATAACACTGCACTTGCAAGATCCATAGCATCATTAGGATCATTAAATAGCTAGGGAAGTACCGTTTATCAAACAAAACAAGCACTAGATAAAAAATCTAAGAACACTTTTTTTGAACGAATGATTGCCCTACTACCAAATGAACGTGATCGAATTCAAGAATTAGAAAAGCCTATTATTAAAGAAGATACATCGAAACTTGCAACTAGAAAAATAAAACATGAAATACGTAAAGATACCAGAAACTAATTTTTGGTATCTTTTTTCTTGATTTGAATCAAGTTAAAAAAGATCGTTACCTCTTAAAATAGAATTATCAAATGAAAAGAGGTTCCTACAATGACTGCAGTTAAAGATTATTTAGATGAGCGCCAAGAAAAATTAGAGTTTTTTACCAAAGCAATTACTAATGCGCATGGCAAGAATCATCCCGAAGTATTCGATGTCAGAGATGAATATGTAAAACTACAACTGGCGCTTGATGCCAAAGATAACTTAGATGATAACTTTGCCGAATTGCGTCAAACAACTAATAACTACGCGATTCCAAATGATGTTTGCCCAGTATTTGAAGCAACCTATCATATGTTAGAGACAGCTGATGCTATTAACGCGCAAGCATAAAAAAATCCTCTTCAATTAATTGAAGAGGATTTTTTAACACTCTAGTTTTCACTAACAATAACTAGTGACTTAATAGCTTCACGCTTATCCATTGCATCATAAGCAGCCTTGATATCATCCAAAGCAAACTTCTTAGTAAAGACTTTTCCAGGATTGATCTTACCTTTTAAGACTGCATCCAAGAGAATTTTCTTATCATAGGTAGTAACAGCAGCGATTCCACCACGTAATCCGATATTCTTGAAGAATAAGTTATTAGTATTCATTTCAGGCTTTTGAGGAATACCGACACGTCCGACAACAGCACCTGGACGACCAACCTTAACAGCTGTATCAACTGATTGCTCTGTTCCGACGCATTCAAGAACCGCATCAGCTCCAACATTATTAGTCAAGGCCATAACGCGCTCAACCGCTTTATCACCACGTTCAGGAACAATATCTGTTGCTCCAAATTCTTTGGCTAACTTTTGGCGATCTTCGTGACGACTCATAGCAATGATTCGCTTTGCTCCACGAAGTTTGGCCGCAATCACACCACATAAGCCAACGGCACCGTCACCCATAACAACCACAGTGTCACCGTCTTTGACCTCAGCAGTTCTAGCGGCGTGATAACCGGTTGCCATGACATCTGCCAAAGTTAATAGTGAATTAAGCATTTCTTCTGAATAATCTTTTGGTTGGCCAGGAATCTTGACCAAGGCCCAATTGGCGTTAGAAAATCTCAAATACTCAGCTTGATAGCCAGTATTACCTGCAGGTTCTTGATCCATACAGTCGCCATCGAATCCAGCCAAACATGCTGGACAGTGCCCGCATCCGCAAGTAAATGGAACAATGACAAAGTCGCCCTTCTTGAGATCTGTAACATCTGAACCGACTTCATCGATAATACCTAATGCTTCGTGACCAACGATTGATCCAATCGGACGATCAGCAAGTCCACGATACCACCACAAGTCTGATCCACAAACACAAGCGCGAATAATCTTGATTACTACGTCAGTTGGCTTTTGAAGTGTTGGCTTTGGTGCATCCTCAATTTCAACTCTACCTGGTCCTCTAAATACTGTTGCCTTCATACTACTTCCCCCAATTATTCTTTATTTGTAATCCATATCCAAGAATATCTTACAATTTAAAACGAAACGTTACCAATATTTGGGGGAAATAATTTTAATATGTGCTGGCAACTTGATCAGAAATAAACCACTGATCGTTCTTTTTAACAAAATACATCTTCATCTGTAGTGGCCAGGTATTGATCCCACCACCCCAAACACTTGCTCTAACTTGATTTTGTCCGACTAAACTGGCATTATCGCCATCAATTTTAATATCTTTGATATTATCTTCAACTGAATCAAAATATTTCATCTGTTCGTTTTGGATCTGATCGATCCATTCAAGTTTTTTCTGCACATATCCTGTCATGTGAGTCAAATTCATTGATGGTAATAAAATTTCATTCAATTTACTAATGTTTTTTGCAACCATAGCACGGTTTTCTGTTCTATATAATTCAATGATTTGTTCTTTATCAGTCATAAGTATCACTCCTTGATTAACTAGAATGATACTCTGCAGACTGATATAGAGCTATTTCAAATCAGCAACTCATTGATAAGTGTTACTTATGCAAAACTCTTCTTAAGTAATTCCGCAAACGATTCGATATAGTAACCAGAGTTATCAGCCTTCCAATAAGCATAGTATTTTTGAATCATCTGTTGCTTACCATTTATCATATCGAATGTCTTAACGATTTCAGAATTCAATTGTTTCTGAGTACGGTCATTTACTATCAGGTACCCTTGATTTGAAGCGACAAGAATCTGAGCTTCATCATAATTTTGCGCCAAAACAAAATCACTTTTGACCCCTAAGATCTCTCGATAATATGATTCATCAGCTTCACGTTGATCATTGTCAGCGATTAAGACACACGGAATGTCAGCCAACTTGGCAATGTACATCTGAGTGTTTTCATCCGCAAAAGCTGACCGACTGACTGCCAACATAAACTTACTGTCGGTCAAGTATTCATTCACATACTCATTAGACAGCGCCCGACGCTGATCGGAAAAGTTCATATCGATCTGACCATTTTTTAACAATTCAAACAATTGTTCATGATTGCCACTAGTAATATTTATCTTAACTTGTGGAAATGATTTAGAAAATTGTGAAACTGTTTTTAAAAATTCGGTTGTACCAAAGTTACGTAGGTAACCCACTTTCAATTCAATTTGTTCATCTTTGACGATTTTGACAGTATTGTCGATTAACTGATCAACGGTGTCCAGAACATCTTGACTGTGCGTGTAAAAATATTTACCAGCCTTGGTAACTTCAAAACTGCGGCCTTTACGATCTAAAAGTTTAATTCCTAGGCTGCCTTCCAACTCTTTCATTTGTTGAGAGATAGCTGATTGGGAAATGTTACATTCCTCTGCAGCCTTGGTAAAACTGTGATTTTTTACGATTGATATAAAATATTGCATTTGTTGAAACATAATTAAGACCTCTTAATTTGAACTGCAAATCTTTCCTTGTTATAATGCAATTGTACTAAAAGATAACAAAAAAAGCAGACTATTGTCAGTAGTCTGCTGGCAATTCCGCAGTGCGGTAGCCGATATTACATTTAAAAAACGAACCAACTGGCGGCTAGGTCAATGGGGTTCGTTTTTTTAGTATACGAATTATTATCTTTAACGTGATTATTAGCTTAAATGTAGCAATCAGTAACGAATGAGTTACTGTGACAATTGCTCTTAGATATACCAACATCACAAGAATAATTCACTAAATAGACAAACAAAAGTCGTTCCTTTCTGATTGGATTAACACCAGGCTACTAACTATGGCGACACCTCCTTTACTCAGCTACGACAACCACACTAACAAATTGCGTAGTTTAATTATGAGGTATTATAAATAGCAATCATACAGGCAAGTTAGTATATTATTAAATAATTATCTTTATATAACAAAAAGGGAGTCACAGAAATTATTCTGTAACTCCTTTTAATTTTTTAAATTATTTATCACTAATAATCAACAATGACTTAATAGCTTCACGCTTATCCATGGCTTCATATGCATCTTGAATATGATCAAGATCAAATCTCTTAGTGAATACTTTGCCAGGATTAATCTCACCATTCAACACGGCATCAAGCAAAATATTCTTATCATCAGTTGTTACCGAGCGATTCCGCCACGTAAACCAATATTTTTCCAGAACAAATTATTAGTATTCATTTCAGGCTTCTGTGGTACTCCAACACGACCAACAATAGCACCTGGACGACCAACTTTAACAGCCGTATCAACTGATTGTTCTGTTCCGACACATTCAAGAACTGCATCAGCACCACTACCAGTTAATTCCATAACTTTTGTGACTGCCTCATCCCCACGTTCAGGGATAATATCAGTTGCACCGAATTCTTTAGCCAATTTTTGTCTGTCTTCATGACGACTCATAGCAATAATACGCTTTGCTCCAAGCAATTTGGCCGCAATCACACCACTCAGACCAACAGCTCCGTCACCCATAACAACGACTGTATCACCTTTTTTGACTTCAGCACTCGTTGCAGCGTGGAAACCAGTAGCCATAACATCAGCTAATGCCAAGAAATTATTAAGCATTTCGTCAGAATAATCTTCAGGCTTGCCAGGTATCTTGACCAAAGCCCAGTTGGCGTTAGTAAATCTCAAATACTCACCTTGATAACCACCGTTACCACCAGCTTCTTGGTTCAAACAATCGCCATCAAATCCGGCAAGACAGGCAGCACAGTGACCACAGCCCATAATATCGCCAAGTGATTGAGCCTTGGCAACTACTTCTTTGATGGAATCTCTCGAAGAAAGATTTGCCTTGATTGTTTCAACTGAAAAACCTGCTTCACTTAATTCTTTTTTCATCATTTCTAATTTATCTTCACTATAGTCGGCCAACAATAACTTACGATTGCTTCACCGATTGCACCGGCACCAAACAATACAACTACTTCATTATTCATTAACATGTAACCTCCGTTTTCTATTCGAGGTCTATATTACAAGCTGAAGTGCTTTTAACCAATTCCGATTATTACATCAATTGATAAGTTAAACTTATGGATTATTTTCACTGAAATATACTATGATATACATGTAAACAAAAGGAGTGTCGTCGTCATGGAAACATTAAATATGATCAGTTCGCGCAAGGCTATTCGTGAGTACTCTGGACAAATGACCGCTGAACAATTGAACAAAATTCTCATTGCCGCAAACGCCGGTCCCGTTGGTATGGGTAATTATGATGATTATCGTTTGACTGTAATTCAAAATTCAAAAGTACTAGCTAAACTAAATAATATTTACGATGCACCAACTGTTATCGTGATCTCAGCTAAGAATCCTAGTCGCATGGAATATATTTCATCCGGTGCAATCGCTCATAACATTGAACTGGCTGCTGAAGATCAAGGTGTTGGCGCCAATTACAATATGGCATGCATTAGTTCAATTCCCGATGGTGTTGTTCCAGAATTCTTTAAGCCACTGTTCGCTGTGACATTAGGACAAACTAATGAGAAGTTTGTTGATCGTAAGATTTCTTTGGGTAGAATCAAAACTAATACTGTTAAATAAAAGCTCATTTCAATAGTTTGTTTTTATTAGTATAACAAGTTATACTCGTTATACTAAATGAAGAAGGGATTGGTTGTTATGTTAGAAGTCAAAGCCGTACAAAGAGGAAACTCTCTAGCACTTGCCCTACCCAAAGAAGCCAACATAAAAAAAGGCGATACTTGGCTTATGGTAAAGGATAAAAGTAATGGTGGTTACATACTTGTACCTAAAATTAAAAATCCTTATAAAGATGCCAAGCCTGGATCAATGTACACACCCGAAGAGTGGTCTGATATATCCTTTGATGAGGTAGAATAATGGATTATAAACCCCGACAGGGAGACATCGTTTGGATTGATTTTGATCCAACTCGTGGTCATGAAATCAAAAAAAGACGACCAGCGTTAGTGATAAGTAGTGATGATTACAACAGTGCAACAAACTTTATAATAGTTTCTCCAATAACACATACAATACGTTCTATACCTGGATATTTCACGTTAAGTGGATATGCTACCGAAGGACAGGTAGTAACTCAGCAGGTATATTCTTTAGATGCAACAAAAAATGGAAAAAGAAATCCGGTATTTATAGAAAAAATGAATATAAACGAATTCCTAATAGTCATGCAGCTAGTAGAATTCAATTTTAATTTTAATATGCTTAAATAAAAAATAAACTAGAACAAATTTTAAAAATCTGTTCTAGTTTATTTTTTAGGCATTCTCTTCCAACCACTTATTCAATCGTTTCAGATAAGCATCAGTCTCATCAATAAAGGCCATATGACGACTGTGGGCAAACAAGGTCCACTCCGTATTTGGCAATTGATCATACATAGTCTTGGCAATCAGCGGTGTACATAAATCATCCGTTCCGCTAGTTACTAGCGTTGGTGTATCAATCTTCTGTAACTTATTCGTATAATCATAATCCTTCAAATTACCAGTTGGATAATACTCGTTTGGTCCCCAGGCTGTTTCATAAGCTACGTCTCCAAAGATTTTTTCACGACGCAAGTACTCAGGCGACTCATCTGTAACTGGTCCTGACGCATGTTGTTCCATGAAGTGATCATTAGCGACTAAGTAATCTGGTGCTGTGAAATCATTAGTCGCCTCTGCATGTGAAATCGCGGTCTGATCCACTAGCGACATGAACTTGATCATCCGATGTTGTTCTTGTGCCCAAAGTTGTGATGAAGACAAAGTGCTGGCGAGAATCATGCTCTTAATGCCTTTTGGAGCGTAATCACACATGTAGATAATCTCCAGCATCCCACCCCATGATTGACCCAAGAGGTGAACCGACTTCAATCCTAGATACTCGCGCAATGTTTGTAATTCATCGACCCATGTAGCCGCAGTATAAATATTTTTGTCATCAGGAATACTCGACTTGCCACAGCCGATTTGGTCATACATAACAATTGGACGTCCTGTCTCTTCAGCCAATTGATCGAATACTTCAAAGTAATTGTGCGTTGAACCCGGACCACCATGAAGTAATAGTAATGGCGTCTTGCCTGAACTCAAATCACCAGTTACTCGATAGTAAGTTTTGTATTCATGGAATGGCACATATCCATCTGTAATTTTCAATTTAATTATCTCCTCTAAAAAACAATTACAAAATCATAATTTGTAATTGTTTTTTAATTATATATAACAAATTTTCAATCCAGCTAATGAGTAATAGCCACGAAGCGTAATACTTGGGCTATCCTCCGTAACGACTGGTTTTCCCTCTTCACTAATACCACTCATATTATTATTGTCAATTTGCTTAACAATATTCCAATTCCTAGGAACATACAACTCAACCCCGCCAAGCGACACATTGACATTGATAGTAGCGGTATCTTGAACAGTCACATTGTCAAAATAAACTTTGGCATTGCCCATTTTAACATCGATATCAGCTTGTTTGAAATCTTGTGATGTCACATATCTAACACTGCTACCCATTTTGACAGTGACATCAACGTCCGATTCATCAACTGTCTTAACGTCAATGTTGTGATCATATCCGCGTTGTTCATGCCAATTATAACCACCGTGATGACCATACCGCATCCAAGGATGATGCTTCATCAAGAACGGACGGAGGATCAATGACAATCCAATCGAGATCAAAATTGCTGCACCGATGACTGTCCAAGGAACTATTGCCGTGATGTGCAACGGTTTGGCATACAAAATAGCTAAGAATGCCAGCGAGAACACCGTCCCTGGTACCATGAAGTACACCAAACTCTTAATTAACATCGCCACAAGAAAAATCGTTGCGACGATTGTCCAAAAACTAAATGTATAAGTGATCAAATGTAACTGACTGACTATTAGGATTCCAGCACTCAACAGTAAGAATAAGCCCCAGAATATTCCATTCCTATTTTTCATATTCAAAACTCCCTTTTATCTAAGCTGTTTTTTAAATCTTTCAAGAATCGCCTCGAAACATACAACGTCTTATAGGTATTTTTGAATTGAACCAAATTACCAGTTACTGACCTAGTCAATGAACTTATTTCGTTCAAGTTCAAAATTGATGACTTGGAGATACGTAAGTAATTATCTGGCAACTTCTCTTCCAATTCATAGAGACGATAATGGATCAAAAAGGCATTATTGACAGTATGGGCATAGACATTTCGATCATTAGTTTCAAAGAACAAAATATTTTTGAGTTCCAACGAATAAACCGTCTCACCAATATAACCATTGATCTGACTGAGTTCGTTTTGAATTATTTTTATTTGTTTAACTAACTTTTTCAATTCGTCATCATCCAATGGAGATTTGATAATAATCTCCCTTTCCGGATAATCCGAAGATACGTCCACCCTGATTTTCATACCCAACAACCCTTTCGTTAAATGTATTACACCACATCCAAGTTACTCTGTATAGATATTACGTATGAGTGGTTATTTTTGTTGTTTAAGTGGTACTAATCACAGATACGACATAATATGTCGTATTGAAATTTTATAATAGTCACATCAAATAAGAGGAGTGGATAAGATGGCAGGAAAAATAAACCTTGATATCGAGAAATACCTTGACGAAAAGCGCTGGGCTGTCAACATGTTGATCTACAACTACAGCGAGCCAACCAGAATTTCAGATGACACATTAGTCACCTTATTGTCAGATGAAAGACGACGTCTGACCAAGCGTGAGGCTCGGTTCCAACTATTTAATGAATACGGCGAATTATATATTGACGATGCTGATCTGGATGATTTCAGATCTCAATTCTTCAAACGATTGGCTGAAAAAAAATCTGAAATCCTACCGCAAGGCACACCCAACTTACGAATCATTATTGATCTAATTGATGAAATTAATAAGATGGGACTGCACGTCGTTGGATCTCATCAAGAACTCAAGGAATCATGGGATTGCATCTACGATAATGTAATTCCTGATTTAGAAAATCATGATCTCGTATTAAGCAAGAAGCCTGTACCAAAAAAGTTTACTTGGGACCATGTCTTTTATGAAATTATTGATTCTAATGATAACTTCATTCTCAAACAAATTCCTGAAAAAATGCTTGGTGCAGTACTACTTAGTCTAGTGCTCAAAATAAAGCCTTACAATATCAAACAAATGTTACTATTTCCTAAAATATCTAGTGATATTGCCGCCAACCCTGACACACGTCTGAGATTAGAAAATCACTATTGTTCTGACTTCAGAGAGGTCATTTCTATTTCCGACATCAAATTGCTTCAAAATATTCCTATAAAAAAAGACGAAGATCACATAATAAAGAAGTTTCAATTCTTGAATTCCCAGAATAGCCTCGAATATGGTGGTCCATTCGCTGAAAGTGATGCTCGAGATGCTCTGATACATGTCTCCTATGATCTGCCTGACACTAGTAAAGACGATGCCAAGAAACTATCTGACTGGATTATCAAAACCGCTGACAAAGCTCACGTCTACATTAAACGCCGCGAAAGACGACAAGATAACTGCTATCTCGTCAAACATTTCATCATCAAAAACAATACGATCGATGACTTGATTGGCAACACACAATTAGCTGATCCAGAATACAATCACGAGTCTGTCTTCGAGGTCTTCAATAGCTCAACTGAAGAATCAATGCGCTATGATCTTTCATTCGGTGAACTAGTAACTTACCTATTATCACTATTAATAAAAGAATTCTAAATCATTAAAAGAATATCTAAAACGACATATTATGTCGTATTGAAATATTAAAATAGCATTATCAAATAAGGGAGAGATTAAATTATGACAAACAATACTAACGAATTACCATTCAATACTGTTGATAGCTGGGCTATCTGGGACACACCCACTGAATCATTAGCCGATAAAAGCGATAGTGAAAGAGAAAAACTATTCGGTGCATCTTATCAACCTGAAAGTTTTCCAAAAAATGCCTTATCTGATGATATCGTTGAACAACTAAAACAAGTTAAATACGTTCTAGTTGGTCTAAACCCTGGTAATGCCGCAGTAAAGCAAGATCCTAATACTAACTTCCTCAACTTCCACGGAGCAAAGAAGAGCATGGACTATCGCCTAGCTGCTGCTCTATATAACACTGACATGTGGGGGGCCTTCATGACTGACCTAACACCCGTTATCGAAAGTGACAGTACAAAGGTAAATCCTAATCAAAGCGACGTTGATGCTCTTGAAGCTCATCTTGATGAATTGAATATTCCAAAAGATGCCACGATTGTTGCCCTAGGCGGTGCTTCATATGAAGCCTTATCTGCACACGCCAAGAGAAACGTTGTAACAATTCCTCATTATTCAGGTGCTAACGGTCATTGGAAGGCCGAAAACACACACGCTAAGATCCTTGAAATTACTAAATAAACAATCATCAAAAAACACCTTTCGAACGATATTGTTCCAAAGGTGTTTTTAAATTAGACATAATATGTCGTATTGAATTGATAAAATATTATTATTAAATAGAGGGAGCGAATAATATGAGTGACAAAAGCAATTACATTAATGGACTAATGAAAGATAGAATGATCTTAAATCTGTACACATATAACTATTCGTCACCTGTAACACTGGTTAAAGATAGCTTGATTACATTATTCTCTGATGAGAATTGGCGCTTGAGCCATAACGTTAATCGCTTTAAGATAGAAAACATAGACATGAGTCTAGAATCAGACATAATAAGTATTAGCGATTTCGAATATTCTATTAATGAACTTCACGATTCATATAACATTCCAACATTTCGTTTCCCGGGTTTAAATCCTGATCTCGTTTTACAATTTATTAATAATCCAGCTCATGGCGCTGGCAACGGATCTGATGTATATAACTTCACTCAAGATTCTACTGAATGTTATGAAGTATTAAATGATAATCTACTGATTACGGCATTACAAAAAGCCAAAACTAATCATTACCAACAATTAGTGCCCGTTAAAGAAGACGATGACAAATTCCTTGTTGACCTTGAATACAATAAAGTAATGAAACAAATGTATCATCGTATGGCTTGTTTCAGAGAGCTATACTACGTTATCCCACCATTTAATAACAAAAATTTTAATATCGTAACACCTAATTCTTTAAGTGCAGTACTCTACGCTCTTGATTTAGGTATTAATGCTGAGAATATCAAGAAATTAATTCTATATCCTACGCTTACTCCAGACGAACTTGCTAATGTGAAACTAATATATTCAAAGGATATACACACAAAGTTATTTGAAGTCTATGAAATAACTGCTATTGAAGACATTGGATATTACGCTCCTGATGATGATGATTCCAATCCTGCTACATATGACTGTTACTTCTACAACCCTGACAGTGAGGAGCTAACTACATTAATAGCCCACGACGATATCGATTCCGCATTAACTTATATCTACCACAAAGAATACGATCCTGAGCTGAACGCTGATCAGCACAAGTTAACCAACGCCTTAATTGATATTGCCGATAAGCATAACTTGTCAATTCAACGTCAATTACGTCGTAAATCAACTATCAGTCAAATCAACCATATTGACTTCGAGAATAAAAAATTAACTTCATACGACAGCGAACTAGTCCAGGACTACGGAAATAATTGTTGGATCGAATCTGTCTTCAATGTTATTGAAAAAGATACTAAAAATCAGGTTATGTATGATATGACAATAGGTCAACTATTCTCCTACATCGTGTCATTAGATTACCCATCTTTGGAGGAATAAATATGAGTGTAAATGACCGTGTTGCTTCAATGTTCATCCGTATGATTCAAGGCGAGACGCTTTATCGTGATGAAGAAGCGTCTCGCTACAGCAAAACCCCTACTACCATCGGACGAGATATGAAATCCATTCGGGAGTACATCGAAGATAGTGGTGCAAATGTTAACTTCGTCAGAAAGATTGAGCCTGCTCGCTACTACATTACTAAGAATACCGATATTCCCTTTGAAGAAATTCTTGCCATCCTAAAAATAATCATTGGAACCCGTTCCTTCAATAAACCAGAATTTGCTCAATTACGTAATCGCCTGCTCGGTCAGCTCTCAAAAGAAGATCGTAATAAAGCCACTCGTTTAACTAATAGTACCGTCGCCAAATATATACCTGTTAAATCCAAATATAACTTGCTAAGTCGTATCAAGGACTTCTCAAACTACATCGACGGTAATCTTACCATTGACTATAAATACCACAGTAGTACTGGAATCATAGGGCAAGGACTAGCCTTACCTGTAAGTATCTACTTCGACACTTTTTATTTTTATGTTGTCATGTACAGTGAAGAATCCAACAAGAGCCGCCCTTACCGACTTGACCGATTCGAATCATACAACGCTTCAAAGGCTAACAAAATCAAAATGCCGCAACAATTAAAAAAGGATGACGGAACCGAACGTAACAATACTTACTTGTTGAGCTTTGGCAATAACGTCCACTTCGAATTCTATTATTCTGGTTATCCGCAAACTGCACTCGATCGATTCCCTAATTCTAAGATCAAGCAAACCTTGGATAATGAAGTTCTCATTGAGGGGGATGCTTATACTCAAGGATTAGTCCTCTGGATCATGGGACAAGGTTCCCGAGCTCGGGTTAAGTCACCAGCTTCACTTGTTAGTGCTGTTAAGGATGAGTTGGAGAAGACTATGAAGTATTACGAATAAAAATAACACATTAAGAATATCGGAAATCAAAATTCCTAATTCTAATGTGTTATTTTTTTATAGCTCTCAAAATCAACTTCATAGATGCATCACATGTATCTTTAAAATTTATTCCCTGGGCATAAACATTCCTTGCCTGATATAACTTCCATTTTTTATTCATTTCTTCGTTATTCTTTAAAATATTTAATCGTTCATAATACTTATCCAAAAGAATACCAGTATTCCTACTATTATTCGTAGCTACTAGAGCCTTGTGTAGTAAATTGAAATCAATCTCCAATTTATCGCTAGTACAAAATAAATATAAATCATAAAAATCCTTTAACCTGGTATTAAGATCCATCCTACTAACAACAGTTTCTAATTTTTCTGCAATGATTGTTTCAACATTATAAGTCATAATATTAATTACTCTATCTTCTAGTAACAATTTATGGCCATAACTAATCGCATGCTCTGTAATTACATCTCCTGTAGAAATATCTATTTTAATATCTACATTTGTGGAATACACAGACGCATCAATATAGATACGATATCCGGAATATTCTGCCTCTTCACGAATATCTTCAATTTTTCTAATTTTCAAATTAATAATATCTTCTGGAACCCTTATTGCACAAATCTCCGTAAATACTTCTTTCATTTTTTCTTTACTGACTAAAATACCTGTAACGGAAGTATCAATATCACGGGTAGATCTGGTACTAATACCTAATATAGATCCAATTAAAAACCCACCTTTTAATATGAGATTATCACAATATTTAGAACATGAAATTCGATCCAATAAGTCATCCAGTATTACTTCCTGCAACATTATTTGTGGCGTTACTTTCTTTTCTTTGGCTATCTTCCTAACATTATACAAAAATTGCTTTTTATCAGAAAAGTCGAGTTTCAAAGTAGAACCTCCATATAATTACTAATTTCTTTTTGAACTTTGAAGATTTTTGAATATTCAGTCAGTCTATCTAGTTTCTTGTCAGATATTTTTACATAGCTATTCATAGCCTGTTTAATGGTTTCAGCATCAGAGCGGTCTCTACTTCTCAGAATATCGCACAAAGTTCTTTCAACATTATATGCAACTACATAATGTCCACCAGGACTTTTAATTTCTTCGATTCCAATATCGTACAACTCATTTTTTTGTCGATAAATTTTTAACGGTACATCTAAATCAGCACTGTAGCTGTATGTTAAAGGAAAATTCATTTCGTACGTGTCAGGTGTTCGATCAATCATTCCATGAAGAAATAAAGAAGTATCTTTGAAATAAACCCCCTTGGAAAATCTGAACTGCAGTGCAGAAACGTCATCCCCAAACTCATAAGGTTTAATATATACTCCTCGAGCTATCCTATCCAACTTACCTTTACTATATAGCCAACTCAACATTTTGGTGGAGATGCCGTTCTCCTTAGCCTCTTTAGTATTTATTTGTCCTTGATTTTGTTTCAAGAATTCATCGATTATTTCTGTCTGAGTTATCATACTTATCACCTCCGTAGTTCCTTACTGTGCACATATAATACCATATAGCGTGTATGACAAGGAATAAAATGGTATTAAAAAAGCACATCTTTCGATGTGCTTATAAATACATTTTGATTAAAGACTATTACGACTTGTCCAAACACCAGGATAATCATTTTCCAAAATGGTACTTACATAGTAAAGATTGGTCATTTTAAGTCCTACTGCTCTACCATATGAGAGCAACAAATTATGATCTGGAATACTTGCTAATATAGTGGGATCACAGTTATATGGATCAATCAACATATCCCTAAGTTCCTTAATACTCATACCATTTACATAACCATTACCAGGCACAAAGTTAGCATCAGTTTGTAAGTTCTTTGGTGCCATATTAGTTTTGACAATGTCTCCACCAGCTTCTACCCAACCATGATTAGAAACTTGATAGAAGGTATATTGACCATCAGTGATGGCCTTTCCCATTTGGAATTCACCGGTTATGGTTTGAGGTTCCACAACTCCGGTTCTGTCATCCCAAACCACAGCATTATTAGCATAAATAACTACGCCCCTGTTGCTAGTACTGCTAGAGGTATTAGAACTGTTAGAGCTTCCCGCATTAGCATCATAAGTAACTTCACTAGCCTTAACATATTCACTAGTTGCAACCTGATACATTGATACGCCATTGATTGTCTTAGTTTTGCCAACTCTCCAAGGTGTATTTGGCATCAACGCACGGTTTGTTACCAAGCTACCTTGTGGATTGTAGATACGAACAATACTGCTTCCTGTTGTTGCGACACCTGCAGCTGACACGTTTGTTAAGTTGCTTACAGCACTTAGTGAAATGGCCGCAAATCCTGCCATTGCTAAACTACCGATTAGTTTTTTATTCATTTGTTTTCCCCATAGTATGTATTTTTATTAAGCTTATTTGTACCAAACTTCATGAGTAGAGTTTGACTCTAGTTTATTCCCTGTCAAAGTGAATGTACTTACACTATTATTTCCAGAATAGCTACCACCTTCGAAAGCAATAGTAACTTGATCACCATTAATAGATGCGATACTATACTCACCATTTTGGAATTTACCGTTCTCTAGGCTATAAACACCCATATTATCAAAGGATAAAGTAGAATTAGATCCTATCCATCTTGCATAAACATCCTCTTTAGTTACAACTGAACTAGCTGGTCCATCATAGTCAGTTTCTGAGGCCTTAACATATTCGTATGTAGCAACTTGATACATCTTTTCACCATTGATAAGTTTTGTCTTACCAACTCTCCAAGGTGTATGTGGCATCAAAGCACGATTTGTTACCAAATTGCCTTGTGGATTATAGATTCTAACAATGCTGCTACGTGTGGTTGCGACACCTGCAGCTGATACATTAGTCATATTGCTGAAGGCACCGATTGAAACGGCAGCGAATCCGGCAATTACTAGACTTCCCAAAGTACTTTTTCTCATAATAAAATCTCCCTAGATGTAATTATATATTTAAAACGTCTTAATTATATATATGCAATTACATATAATCAAGACAGTTTTGCCAAATTTCATCAATAACATGTCATTCCACTTTTTCATATAAACTTATATGTGTTAATCTTTCATAAGAATAAAAAGTTGAACTTACATATAAGAATCAATGATTGGAGGAAGTTCATGCTTGAAGAAATTGGCAAAACCATTCGCAAACAAAGAAAAGCTCTGAACATGACGATCGAGCAACTGGCTGAAAAATCAGGATCATCACCAAGTTTGATTTCAATCATCGAACGTGGCAAGTTAGACAATATCAAAATGCAGAAACTAAGTGATATTGCCCAAGCGCTCAATCTTCAATTGTCAGACTTCTTCTTAAACGAAAATCTCCAAGATCCTGATACGCTGAACCTGATCAATTACTTGTCGACTCTTCCGGAGGACAAACGTAGGAATCTGGCCAAGCTTATCATGAAACTCAAAAATCTATAGCTTATATTTTTGAATGATCGACCATGCAATTTGTTCAATTGTGTGGTCTTTTTTTAATGCCTTATATTCATCGTCCAATTTGATTGGATCCGGTAGATGATTTAACGTTAAAATATCAAAATTATGAAAATCTACTCGATGATGACTTAATTCATATATCAGGAATTTCAGATCTTGTAACTTCTTCATATTATTGAAAATCTCATCATCTGCTTCCATACATATCCCCCCTCATATCTCTTATTCAATATTCATGAGGTTACTTTAGCATTCTAATACGACACATCACGTCGTATTATAATAATCCCAAAATATATTTATTGAAAAATTAGCCGATTCATCAACAATGCTTTTTTGCCCGGTAATAGCATTGATATACGGCAAAAAAGTAATACTATTATAGGTGTGTATGCATTATCAACATCTAATACACAGGGAATTATCAAATAAATCTAGGGGGATTATTATGAATCTATTTACAAAGTCAGCCGTCACTAGTTTGGCCGCAATCACACTGCTCTAAGCAGGAGTATTGGCAACGCCTCAAAAGGCAGAAGCTTCAGCTTCTCCAATCGCACGTACTTCTAGAACAACGCGTATTTATAATAAGAAAGGTAACTTGGTAACCAATCGTGCATTAGCACCTAATACTGATTGGCTGACTGGTAAGGTCATCTCTCTAGGTGGTGAATCTTACACACAAGTTGCTACTAACGAATATGTAAAGAATAACGACGTTAAAATCATTAATCCATACACAGCCGTAGATCCTAACAAGGGTAAGATGGTCGGACGTGTCATCATGGGTTCTGATCGAGTTTTCAACACAGCAACCAACAGCGTTAGCCCTACATTGCTAGATGGTGGAAGTGAATGGCTCGTATCAAAAGCTGTCACAAACAAGAATGGACAAACATTCTATCAAATCTCTAAGAACCAATGGGCATTCGCTGAAAATATGATGACTAACTACCCTATCAGTGCCACATATAACGCCGATTTCGGTGTTACATCCGACAATGATCCAATCGCTACTGGAAGCTTCGGCCCAGCTAACGAGAGCAACAATGGACTTGTAGTAACAATTCATGCCGGTGCTGCTAACATTTATGATGATAGAACCGGTCTAGCAACTTCTAATACTGTTCCAGAAGGTTCTCAATGGAAAGTCAGCCGTGTAGTAACGGTTAACAATGGTCCATACTACTTCAAGATTGGATCACATCAATGGATCGAGGGCGGTCACGCTGAGGTTAGTCAGAGACCAAATCCTGACTTTGTTAATTCATTCGGACCAGCCCTACTAGATGGTACTGAATATGGTAAGAACCCAACTAGATACAATGGTTCTACAACTGTTGATACGAATAACAATACATCGACAGATACAAACACAAATAACACTGACAACACTGGTTCATATCAACCAAATCTTGCCAACATCAACAAGTACTTCGTTGAATACCTCAATGCTTTGCACAGAGCTAACGGCACTGCACCAGTACACTCATCAGCTTCTATGATCAGTTATGCTCAACAACGTGCCGGTCAACAAAATGGTGGTAACTTGGATCACTCAACCGCTGAACAAGATACTTCCGAAAACTTAACAAGCGCCGGATTCAACTACATGAATTATGCTGGTGTTAAGTCTGATAAGGATGCTGCATACTTCCTATTGAAAGATTGGTATGACGAAACTAACAACTATGCTCCTCTAGGGCAAGCAGGTCACTTCGGTCACCGTGCTGCATTGATCTACTCTGGTCCTACAGTTGGTCTAGGTATTACTAACAGTGATGCCGCCTTCGATGCTGACTGGAATGACGGTTCATTGAACGCACAAAACAAGCTTTACAATTACACTGGTACAAATCCTAATACTCAATTTATTTCTAAAGATTCGATTTAGAATTTATTACAGAACTCCTTCGGGAGTTCTTTTTTTGCACAAAAACACCTCAACCCATTGTTAGGTTGAGGTGTTAAGTAATACGTTTTATTCGTTATCTTCGCTTTCAATTGCAGGTATTTTACCAGCTACCGATTGCACTGTCTGCTTTTGATCATTAGTTGAGTAATATTTACTCTCCAACTCACTCAAACTGATATTATGCTCGATGTAACTTTCATCAGCAGTAGAATCACCACTATTAGGATCCAACATATAGTAACTTACAGTATCACCGTTAATCTTATATCCAACATCAGAAATAGCTGTACCTGTTCCAATCCAATATCTACCATCATTAATAAAAATACCAAGATTGATTTCTTTAGATAAGTCATCACTTGGCATAGCTAGTTGACGAACCATAACTCCGATTAGCTTAGGATCAGTAGTTTCTACAGAAGAACTACTATTAGACTTCGACCGATCACTACTTGAGTTTGTACTTGTTCCCGCATTGATCTTCTTACCTGCAACAATAGCCGCAAAGCTCAATTTAACTTTGGAATTCTCGGTTTCAGTCAAGTCAGGGGTCCCATCACGGCTTTGGTCAACTAAGACGATCGGCTGATTATCGTGAAAGGCGAAGAAATAAGTAATGTGGTTTGGCAATGGTGGAACTGTACCATTGTAATTATAAATAGCAACAACGTTATATTCATTATTGCCACTACCATCTTTACTCCAACCAATCGAAGCATTAGAACCTTCAACATTTACCTTAGACAAATCGTCAGGATACACTGTCCCAGTCGATGTCTTTAGAGAATGTGTTCCATCATATTTAACATATGACTGTTTCATAGTTGGAGCCCATTGATCAATGAAACTCTTCAAGCGATTATCTTTGTTTGTATCCCAAAGAGTATCTGACTTTTTAGCTGTAGTCGTTTGAGTCTTGTGATTCTTCTTAGAATTTACTGCCGTTGTCGTCGTTGGCTTCTTACTAGATGTATCACTTTTACTTTCGTTTTGACTGCTGCATCCCGCCAAAACTAGCGCCCCTGTGAATAACAAAGTTGCCAATTTTATTCTTTTACTTTTCATACCTATCCCCCTGTAATATATGATAATTCCCTAATGTAACTCACAGTTACATCATATTACTTCTCTGCCTTTTATCAATGGAATTATTGGGCAAACCAGCATTATAACTTGGCAATTAAGCAGGTGGATATTAGTGTACAATCAAGATATAACATGATCATAAGGGGTGTACTCATGACAAATCTGCATAATAAAAAATTCGTCTTCTTCGATATGGACGGACTATTGATCGACACGGAAGGTCTGTACTATTCAACGCGCAAAACCGTTTTGGCTAAGTATGGCTTCTCATTCACCAAAGAAGATAATCAACATTACATTGCCAAGGGCTTCCCAGATACTAAGCGCCGACTTCAAGAACTCGCTAGTGATAAGGAACTTGGTGCAAAAATGTTCGACGAATCCATGCAACTCTATCACGATAAAGTTATGGCTAGTGAAGTGACTCTTAAACCTGGCGCAATTGAGTTTCTTCAATTCTTGAAGGATCATGAGATTGATAGATACGTTACATCATCTTCCACACATGAAATTCTGATGACCAATGTCAAAAACGTTGGGATTGAAGATTACTTCACTGCTCTGATCAGTGGGGATGATATCAAGAATAATAAACCTGCACCTGATATATACTTGCACGCTCTGGACGTTACTCATGCCAAGCCTGAAGAAGCAGTTGTGTTCGAAGATGCTGAAAGTGGTATTCGAGCTGGACTGGCTGCTGGAATCGATGTCGTGATTGTGCCTGATTCGTTACAGCCAAAAGATGAGTTGGCTGAACAGGCTGTTGCGGTGTTAGATAGTTTGAATCAGGCTGCGAGTTTGTTTGAATAATTTTTAAATACTAAAAAATCTCTGACATTTGTCAGGGCTTTAATTTTTGTTTGAGGCCTTCAAGCAAAGTCTCCGAGAAATTAATATTTCTTTCTTCCGCTTGTTGAGCAATATCTGCGGGCAAAGTAGTATTTTTTCTTACGTACGGCACTTTAACCGTTAATCTGATTTTTTCAAGATCCACACTAACCAAATTGACGATTGCTTGAGGATTCTTTTTTCTAATATCATTTATATCAGACGGATCAGGAAGATTCTCCAATTCATACAGCGATAATCCGAGAGCTTCAGGCGCTCTATCAAGTGCTTCAGCCAAACTATTGCCGTATGTTAATGCATCAGGTACATCGGGAAACTCTACACTGTAAACTCCCTTTTTATTTTCCGAATCATCAAATATAGCTGGGTATACTACCAATCTTTTTTTCATTTTTCTTCTCCATATTTTTGTTATTGGATTCATATCATTTCAATCCTGACTGTTTCAAAATCGAGTTATATGTCTTCGGAGGAATACTGTCTTTTAATCTAGAATACGCAACAGTAGCGAACCTGCCATTACCATCCGTCAATCTATGATGATCACCAATTATACGTATTTCATAAAAACCATGTTCACCCAATAATTTTAATATTTCCTTTGCCGTATGCTCCATATTAACTCCTATAAGCAATTATGATTATACGCATTTAGCGCGTACCGTCAATTTATTTAACTTTTTATTTTTTTATGAATTAAATTATCCTATATATTAAATTACGGAAAAAAGATTCTATTCTTTTAAATAACTAATTTGTCAGAACATCTAAAAAGACATCTAAACCAATTACGATTTAGATGTCTTAACTTTAAATTTAATCATTTATGTAAACCAATGTGATATCTCTTCCGCTCATAACTAAATCCTTCACCGATCACCTCATGAGCGTTGAGTACTGTAACAAAGGCTTTGGAGTCAACGGATCGAATCAGCTGCTTTAATTGCGGCACTTCACGCGGCTGAATAATCAGATAAATAATCTTCTTTTCATCATTTTGATAGCCACCTTCAGCATTCAGATATGTCCAGCCACGATCGAACGTAATATCAATTATCTGAGCAATCTCTTGGTATTTATCAGAAATAATAAACAAAGCTTTGGCACGATTGGGACCTTCTTGTACGGCATCAATCACTCTTGCGAGTACAAAACTAACGATCAACGAATACATTATGTGATAGAAGTCCAAATATGACAGTGACAAGAATAATACAACATAGTCCATAATTAGAATCCCTTTACCAGACGACACACCGTACTTTACCTGTCCCACACGAGCGATGATATCACTACCACCTGTCGTTCCGTTAAAACGAAAGACTAATCCAATACCGAATCCAGATAATATTCCGGCCGCAACTGATGACAGTAACAAGTCATGATGTAATGGTAACGGCTTAATGAAGGTTTGCTTCGACCACAGTATTAAAAATAACGACAAACAAACTGTTCCATAAAGCGTGTAGAGCATAGCACGCTTACCTAAGAAACGAATACCAATTAGTATCAGCGGAATATTAAGAATTAAAGTACTAACACCAAGATTAATGTGTAAAAAATATCGAATGATCAACGTAATACCACTCAAACCACCATCGGCCAAACCATTAGGAATAGAAATCATATCCAAACTAAACGAATAGATGGCACACCCCAGGGTAATCATCAATATTTCCAAACTATTATATTTGGTCCACCATTTGAAATTCATATTTGCCCCTCCAATATAATAATTTTTATTATTAATCCTAGTGTACACTGAATTACTATTTTGATTTTGAAATCTAAATTAAATTTAACCATAAGAAAAATCCCTTAGCTTGAATTTTATATCCAAACTAAGGGATTAATTTTATCATTTTAATTATTGAGGTCCGATATTCCCACCACTTTCAGCCCCAGCAAAGTAAGTATCTTTGACCCATTCATTGGTAGCAACACGATAATATTTTGCACCATCGTAAGTCTTGATTTTGTCAGAGTACCATACAGTATTATTCAACAAAGCACGATTTGTTACGTTAGAAATTACACCGGTCGTTTTTGAAAATGCAACGATTGGACAATATGAACCGTTCTTGTTTTTGACAGTTACATTCTCATAGAAAACTTGGGTAGTAGCATTTTTTGCTGCAACACTAGCGTCAGCACCGCTCTTGGTATAAGTTGGAACTTGCAACAATTTATAACCAGTTTCCGTCTTTTGGAATGATATTTTACTTGGAGTAGCAATGTGTCCATCAACCAATGGAGCATCTTGAGTAGCAATATCACCAACATTTCTAGCCCAAACTATATGTTGTGTCCATACTTCTTTTTGCTGACCATCAACGTTAACATAAATACCAACAGTAACTGGTCCTTGATCAGAGCCAATCTCATAGTCAAGTGACTGAGCCTCAACATTTGTCGGATTGCTCAAAACACCCGTAATACCCACAGCCCCAGCACCTAACAAAGATAAAGCTACCAATGAGCTACAAGCAACCTTTTTGTAAAGCTTATTAATTCCCATTCTCATATTTATTCCCCATTTCATAAAAAACAACTTTAAGTGTATTTTAGCAAACACACACGTCACTATATGTCGTATACGAAAAATTATGAAAATACTTTTATAAATAATTCATCTAAATACCAAATAAAAAAAATACCTTAACCCAAAATCAGGCTAAGGTATCAAATATCATATTTAATTAGAAACACTATCAAATCAGTGAACAGTCACCATAAGTGTAAAGACTTACGCCTTTAATACACCCAAGCAATAACTGAAAATACTATTCCCACTCTATACTTCGCCTTAACAGTATCAGGATGAATCAGCGTGTTTAAGGCGTTTATCTAACCAAATATTAGCAATAAAAAACTAAAAAATCAAATGCGATGTGCCATTTTAGTGCCAGCAGTATTGAGAAATCTAAACTTCAAAACCACAGTTACGGGTAGTCCGATATATATATTGGTCTACCTTTTTTGTACCCATTTTTTGTTCTATATTTTTCACTGCTGGCTAATCCATTTGATCAAGATGGAGGTAATCTACTTGCAAACAGCAACCCCTAAAGTTTCTGTCTGGTTAGCCTTGCTGACCTTATTCACTTCAATTTTTATGACCCCGATCACAAGTGCTTTTGCGGCCGACATGACCAACATTAAAGCTGGCGACTGGGTTTCAACTTGGCATCTCAGCTTGTTGAATGGTCTTCATTGGACTGACACCGGTATTTACAAAAAAGTTGTTGATGGACAAATCACTTTCTGTGTCGAACATGGGATCGATATTGAAAATTCTGGTTCAGGTTGGACACCAACTGATTATTCAGCGGCTGAGAAAGACAAGCTAGCCGAAATTGCCTATTTTGCTTATCAACAAAACCCGACCGACGCCAATTATGGGCTAGCACAAATCATGATCTGGGAAGCCTTAGGTAATGAACTATTGACCACCGACTATCCAGATTATCAAAATAAGAAAGCATCTGTGATGACAAAAGTTGCAGCGTTCAATACCAAACCATCGTTCAATGGCCAAAATATCACCTTAAATGTTGGTGATTCAATCACTCTAACCGACACTAACGGCACTTTGGCTTCATATATTGAACAAACTGCTAATACTGCCAACTTGAACATCACAAAATCTGGTAATAAATTAACTTTGACTGCCACAGCTAATTCCAAGGAATCTGGTAAAGTTTCCTTTGCTAAAGCTAAGGCTGCTAATATTGGTACTTCCCTCCTTTATGGTAAAGGTAATCAACAGAAAATTGCCTATTTCAAACTACCAAACGGAAATAACTTTGATCTAAACGTTAAAGTCAATCTTAATGGTAATTTGAAAGCTAAGAAAGTTGATGCGGATACCAATAAAGCTTTGCCAGGTGCGAAACTCAAATTTGAGTACAATGGTCAAATCAAAGAAGTCACCACTGGCGCTGATGGCTACGCCGCTTTAAACGACATCAAGGCGGGTACGCAAGTCAAAGTTTCCGAAGTAACCGCACCTAATGGCTACGTTAATAAAGGTGAAATCAAAACGGCAACGATCGCACCTAATCAAACCATCGAAGTCGTTCTTGGCAACAAAGAACAACTTGGTAATGTAAATCTAACGAAGATTGGCCGCCAATTTGGCACCAATATGTTTAACAAATACTATTCATTAAATGGCGCCATGTATGGCATCTATTCAACCGATGGTAAAAAAGTTGGAACGATTACTACCGATAGCACCGGCAAAGGCACGCTACAAAATCTGAAACTTGGCAATTACTACGCCGTTGAAGAAAAGGCTCCAGCCGGTTATATCCTTAACAACGAGAAAGTACCTTTTGAGTTGAAATATGCTGGTCAAAACGTTGCGGTCACTGCTACTTCGGTTAAAGCGACCGATGATGAACAATTCGGTACTGCCACTTTGATCAAGGAAGATACTAAAACCGGTAAAACACCACAGGGCGCTGCTTCACTTGATGGTGCCATTTATGAATTGCATCGAACTTCAAATGATGAACTGATTGATACCGTTACAATTAAAAATAATCAAGCGAGTGTCGCCAATTTAAAATTGGATGACTACTACTGGATCGAAAAGACAGCACCAACTGGCTATATTAAAGACATCGAAAAACATGCATTTAAACTAGCCTATGCCGGTCAAAATACTAAAACGACCACCTTATCAACAACGGTTAAGGAACAAGTTATTACGGGTGGTTTCGACTTAATCAAAATTGGTAACTATGATTGGCACACCGCACTTTCTAGCCATTTAACTGGTAAAGAAAATAAGTCTAATCCACTGGCTAACGTTGAGTTTACGGTTACTAGCAACACAACAAACAAGGTCGTCACAACAGGGACAACCGATAAAGAAGGTTACCTCAAATTTACTGATCTACCCTATGACACTTATACCGTGACAGAAACAAAAACACCAGAGGCTATAAAACCGCCGATCTATTCAAAGTCACGATTCATCAACAAAACGAGACCCATCATTATTCAGTCGTCAATAATGTATTGGAAGAACGTTTGAAAGTGGTCAAGGCTGACGCCGAATCCGGTAAAACAATTCCGCGCGCTAACGCCGGTTTTAAAATCAAATCATTGCAAACTGGTAAATATGTTTCCATGCCTAATCTCAATCACGATGGAATAACTGATACTTTTATGACTAATGAAGAGGGCTACTTGACCACAACCGAAGCGCTCCCCTATGGTCAATATGAATTAGTCGAAACACAAGCACCATTAGGCTATGTTCTTGCTAAAGACCCAGCCAAATTTTCGATCACTGGCAAAGATAGTGATGGTATTGTGACTGTCAAATTTACGGATAAGTCGCAAAAGGGTATTGTCACTTTGAATAAGACTGGTGCCACGCCAGTTGAAGTGACTAAACAGTCAACCAAGTACGGCGAACAATACGGTTTTAACTATGACTACACCCCACTGGCCGGTGCCAAGTTTGAATTTACTGCCAGCGAAAACATCACCACCGCTGATGGTACCGTCCATGCCAAAAAGGGTGAAATTGTCGCCACTGCTACAACTAATGCTAGTGGGCAAATCAAAACACCACAACTTTATCTCGGTAAATACTCAGTTAAAGAAGTCGCCGCACCAAATGGCTTCATTCTTAACGACAAGCCAATTGATTTTGAATTGAAATACGCTGGTCAAAATGTTGAAGTCACTTCAACTTCGCTCAAAGCGACTAACAATTTCCAGAAGTTGAACGTAACTGTTAACAAACAAGCAGAACAAATCAAGAGTTGGGATAAGAACAAACCCACGATTGAAAATAAAGCTGCTAATGGTCAAGTCTTCGGACTGTTCAGTAAAGCTGGCTACACAAATGGCGACATCAAGGTTCCGGCAAAGGCATTAGTCGCAACTGCAATCGTCAAAAATGGTAAAGCAACTTTTGCCGACATTCAATTGCCTGAAGGTAGCTATTATGTGCAAGAACTAGATGCCTGTGAAGCTTACCAGCTTGATGACCAAACTTATGATTTTGAATTTAAGGCAACTGACAACACCGCAACTAAAAATTTCACAATCAACGGTGATAAGAACGCCCCAATTCTAAATAAACTACACTTCAACGAATTTACCTTTAAGAAAATCAACGAGACCGCTAAGTTAGTTGAGAACAAAGGCTATCAATTTACTTTTGATGGCAACGCCAAAGGTGCAGTGTTTGAATTACTAGATAAGGATAAGAAAGTCATTCAAACCACTACAATTGATGATAAATCCATCGGTTCTTTCAAGAACGTACCAGTCGGCACCTTCTATTTATGGGAAAAGACGCCTTCCGCGACTAATCTCGTTTTGACTAAGAATTTAACTAAAATTGTTTCATCCAAAGCTGGTATTACCGCCTATGATGCTAAAGGTAAATTAATTAGTCAGGATAAAAAACAGGCGACCGAAAAAGCAGCAACTGAAACTAAGGAAACCACCGAAACACCGGTAATTAGTTTCACGCTACAAAATAGTTTAATCAAAGGTACTGGTGAATTAACCAAGACTGATGTCAGCAACGGTAAAGTCTTGCCAAGCACTGGTATCAAGATCCTTGATCAAGACGGTAAAATCGTTGTGTCCGGTCGAACCAATGATAAAGGCATTTTCAGTTTTGCCAACCTGCCTGCTGGCAAATACCAATTTGTGGAGTATGACGCACCAAAAGGTTATAAGATCAACGAAACACCAGTTGATTTTGAGATTACTAAAGATGGTGAAATCGTCAAAGCCAAATGAAAGATGAAGCTGTCGATACACCACTACTCCGCCTACCGCAAACCGGTGAAGAACGCAATCAATTATTAAGCGTTGTTGGTGTGTTTCTACTATTAATTACTGGCTTAATTGTGTGGTGGATACATCATTCAAGAAAATCTAGTGATGATCTGTACGACGATGATGAAGATGATACTTGGAATGATTAATCGTTTTGCAATAAGAAAGGATGGTTGTATGCCAGAATTACAGACTGACCCTATTTTTAACTTGTCCGAATTCCATCATGATTTCAATAAATTTATTAATCCTATGTTTCCTACCTCACCCACTGAAAAAGAAATCCTAAAGAACATTCAACAACAAGTTCAGACCACACCTGAAATATCAGTCAATTTTCCAATTTCTAAAGATGAATGTATTTTAGGCGCGAACATGTCCTTTACGTTTGGCTCAGGATTCATTGAACATAAACTTTTTTTGAGCTATCGCGGTGTTTTCCTCGAGTGAGTGATATCAGGATCATCGTTATTACAATTTAGGAGGTCAAATGATTTACGTATCTTCCATTAAAATGTCATCCAGTGGGAAACCGAATGTTTTGCTTGAAGGTGAGATCATTCTGAATCACAGTCTGATCATCAAACAAGTACAACTCATTCAAGGACACCATCGTTTGTTCTTAAACTTCCCCCAAGTTCGCGATCAGCGGCTTATTTATCCTCTCAATACTGATCTATATCAATATTTGCTCAACCAAGTCATCGAATATTATGCACATTCTAAGTCAGATAGTTAAATTATCTGGCTTTTAGTTTACCCAAAATTCAAAAAATGAAAGCGAGGACCCAATTATGGATCTTAAATATGTAATTCCCGAAGTACGTGAAACTTTCGGTCAGCTCACCTTTGCTGGTAATTTCAGTGAAACTCGCGAAGGCTCTGGTGCCAATCGTAAAGTTGTCTCGCGAACTTATGACCTTTACTCCAATGTTCAACGTGCCGATAACATTCAAGTGACGATTCCAGTAGCGGCCGGTGAAAAAAACGACACGCTCGAACCATTTGATCGAGTTCAATTAATTAATCCACGCATCGCCGCAGTCGGTTATCGAATTGGCGAAGCAGCGTTTGTAAATTATACCTGTCTGGCTGATGACTTTGTCAAAATCTAGCCACTTAGCAAAATTAAAGAAAGAAGGAACTTTATATGCGATTACCAGAAGGCATTAAGTTAGATACACCAAAAACGTTTGGTAAATTATTATTCTCCGCTCAGCGCCGTGAACGCTTTATCGAAGACGGTGAAGGCAACCAAACAACAAATGTTCGTTCACGTACCTTTGATTTAAAGAGTACGGTACAAGGTCAAATGGTCCAGGTCTCTATTCCGGCCGAAGCTGGGACTAAGAATTTTGAATATGATCAAGAAGTAGCACTAGTCAATCCGGAAATCGATACTGTCGCCAATGCAGATTTTCGTGGTGTGACTGTTTCTTGGTATCTCAAAGCAACTGATATTGTCCCAGTCAAAAACAATCAATCTAAGACTGGTCCAGTAACTACAGAGAAAAATGCGAATGACAAAAAGTAATCATCGTAAGCTTTCATCCCAACGCTCCCCGCCGTCTTTGTGACGGTTTAAGAATTTCTTAGTAGTCACAAAAAAGATGTTAGGAGATTTTTTATGAATGTACTTGTCTGTATTAATGAAATCGGCTTTATGGATGATTTTGTAGCCAATATCAAGGAAGGCTCCGTTAATGAAGCCGAGCGAAAGCTCCAAGAAGCTCATGAAGTTGCGATTGAATCACCCGATTCTGGTTTTAGTTTAACTGCTCTACCGGAAGTGACTAAAGATGGTGTTGCTAAAGAATTTGCCTTCAAGAGTATGCAGGCCGAAGAAGGTCTAACAATGATTTATATTGGCGTAGCTGATGCCGCCTAGTTGATCCTAAAGCCATTGAAATGAGGTGATAATTTGAAAGCAATGTTCCAGTATCGTGGCACTCAAATCCATCCACGTGATCAGAACCTAGTTTTTCAATCGTTGCTAAGCGTGATTCTATTCATCTGGCTACCATTGACTATTTTCTTTTATTTGCCGTTACTGTCTAAAATCAATCTTAAAACAGTTTCATGGCCGACAATTCATGATCTGCCCTGGTCGTTTAACGGATTGATTATCAGCTCCATCATTACATTGCTAGTTTCACTAATGATTATCTTGCTAGTTTTAATCAGATTTCCCGATCAATACCGCAAATTGGTACATCGACAAAAAATTGCGCGAATGTTCATGACCAATAATTGGTACGAGAGTGAATCAAGGCAAAATGATGGCTTTTTCAAAGACTTAGACTTTGGCAGTTCAAAAGAACGCATTTCACGGTTCCCACGAGTTTACTACCGTTTAAAAAATGGTCTGATCCATGTGCAAGTGGAAATTGTGATGAGTCCTTATCAAGATCAATTGATTCATTTGGAAAAGAAACTTGAATCTGGCTTATACTGTGAGATCGTTGATAAAATCCTCCATGATTCATTTGTGGAATATACCCTACTCTATGATACGATTGGCAATCGAATCTCGATTGAACATGTGAAATGCCAAAACGGTGCCGTCAATTTAATGAACAATGTTGCTTGGGAATACGATGTTTTGCCCCATATGCTAATCGCCGGTGGTACTGGTGGTGGGAAAACCTATTTTATTCTCACGTTGATCCAAGCGCTGATTCGCGATGGTAATCAGTTGACCATTCTTGATCCAAAAAATTCTGACCTAGCCGATTTAACCGATGTCATTCCAGATGTTCACTATGAACAAGACGATATGATTGCCGCTGTAGGTCAATTTTATCAAGAAATGATGGAACGGAATAAAGAGATGAAAAAAATGGCCGGTTACCAAACGGGCAATAACTATGCCGCGCTCGGACTTCCCGCCCATTTTCTAGTTTTTGATGAGTATGTGGCTTTCATGGATATGATTGGACGTGAAGCGGTACAAGTCATGAGTAAGCTTAAACAAATCGTTATGCTTGGCCGTCAGTCAGGCTTCTTTCTTATCTTAGCCTGCCAGCGCCCTGATGCAAAATATCTAGGTGACGGCATTCGTGATCAATTTATGTTCCGTGCCGCACTCGGTCGTATGTCAGACCTTGGTTATACCATGATGTTTGGCGAAACCGATAAAGACTTCTTCCTAAAACCTATCAAGGGCCGTGGTTATGTGGATACTGGTATTGGCGTTATTAGTGAGTTTTACACGCCACTGGTACCGAAGGGCTATGATTTTCTTGGTGAAATTGCTCAAGCTTATATTGGAAGTAATACTAAATAATAAACAATTTTTAAATAGATTAATTTTCAAGATATTATTTATTCTTGACACCATTTTTATTTTTTTGAATTTAATTACTTCCTATGCTATATACTTGGTTTAAAACATCTTATGAGGTGATTAATTTATGGTAGATTTCTCAAAAAAGTTAAAAAACCAAGTAAAGCAAGTTGTAACTAATCCAATCAAAATATATG
Source organism: Companilactobacillus nodensis DSM 19682 = JCM 14932 = NBRC 107160 (assembly GCF_000615905.1). GTDB lineage: Bacteria > Bacillota > Bacilli > Lactobacillales > Lactobacillaceae > Companilactobacillus > Companilactobacillus nodensis. The sequence continues at coordinate 177,452 of NZ_BAMN01000002.1, read as the reverse complement.
AATCACTAGATCGGCAGACGGAAAAAGTTGGTCCATTAAGAAAACCACAACAAAAAATTTTACAAGAATGGTTTGATTCACGTTTAGAAGATAAGGACGTAATTCTTAAGTTAAATACTGGAGCGGGTAAAACTCTAGTAGGACTTCTCATGCTAGAATCAAAGCGCCGGCAAAATCACGGTATTGAGGTTTTTCTTTGCAACGATAGTAATTTAATCAGTCAAACAATTCACCAAGCTAATTTGTTCGGAATTCATCCAGTTGAGATGGATGTGGATAAGAATATACCTCCTGAAGTTATTAACGGAGAAAAACTACTCATTACATCAGTACAGAAAGTATTCAATGGTAGATCAGTTTTTGAACATGCCAATTCATCCGAAATTGATACTATGGTTATTGATGATGCCCACGCAAGTGCTGAATTAATTAAGCGTTCATGTACAATAAAAATCACTAAAGACAATAACAATCAACTATATACAGATTTATTTAATCTGCTGAGTGATGGATTATCAAGTCAAGGCGAAGGAACTTTTGAAGACTTAAAGAATGATAAATCTACTACTAAGTATGAACAAGCATTTCTTCCTGTTCCATATTGGACTTGGATAGACAAGTGTCAAGATATCACGCGACTTATTTCTGCAAGAAGTGATGAATCTAACGAAATTAAGTTTGTTTGGCCGTTATTAAGAGACTATTTAAATATGTGTAACTGTATCGTTTCTTCAAAGGCTATAGAAATTACTCCGCTAAAGTATCCTCTGAACTTTTACACGAGTTTTGCTAACGCTAATCAAAGAATATTAATGTCAGCAACTACTGCATCAGATTCTGTCCTCATCAATGATTTAAATATTGACGAACAAAGTGTACGGCACCCACTAATTGATCCTGAAGAAAAATGGTCAGGTGAAAAGATGGTAATTATACCCTCTTTGATTTCCGAAGAACTCGATCGATCGACAATTGTTAAAAATTTTGGAAAATCAAAGAAACGAAATTTTGGAACAACAGCTATTGTTCCATCTTATTATAAAACTAAGGATTGGGAAGCGTACGGTTCAACAGTTGGAACCACTGACAAATTACAACAAGCATTAGCAAAATTTCATTCAGGGACTTTCGATTCCACACTTATTCTAGTTAATCGTTACGACGGTGTCGACCTACCTGATAATGACACAAGAATCCTATTATTAGACTCCCTACCTAATGCAACATCTCTTTACGATAGATATGTAGATTCTGTAGTACCCAACAGCTCGGAATCACTGCTAAGAAAAGCACAAAAAATTGAACAAGGTATGGGAAGAAGTGTCCGTGCAGATACCGATTATTCAGTAATCCTATTTGTCGGTCCAGATTTAGTTCGTTTCATTCGAAATCCAAAACTGCAAAAATACTTTAGTAATCAAACTTTAAAACAAATTAAGCTTGGAGTTGATATTTCAAGAGAAGCAAAAAAGGAAAGTGATCTCTCACAATCGGATAATAAAAGCCCATTAGAACTTTCTTTTGGAGAGTTAATAACTCTCATTAATCAATCATTGGGACGTGATGATAATTGGAAAGAATACTATCAGGAACAAATGGCGTTAGTTGATTATTCTCAAAATACACCTCAAAACATAGAACTTATCGTCGCAAAAAGTAAATTGATGAAAATGGCCACTGATCCCATTATAGAAATTAGAAAGTTTGACACTAAAGTACAAGAATTTATCGATAAATATTGTCATTCTGAAGAAGAACGAGGATGGTATCTACAGTTAATGGCTCAAGTAAACTATAGATCATCAAAAAGTCGTTCAAAGTTATATCAAGTGGCTGCTTACAAGAAAAACCATAATTTATTATTACCCAATGATTGGAATCCGGTAGAAAAAATAGATTCTCTAATTGCACATAAGCGCTTAGATAATATGACTACTCAAATTAAAACATATGGAACGTATGAGAACTTATATAACTCTGTCGAAGAAATTTGCAGCAGTTTATCGTTTGATACAGAATCTGAGCGCTTTGAAGAATCCATGGATGAACTTGGTAAAATATTGGGATTTATAACTGACCGACCAGATAAATATTACAAAAAAGGACCTGATCATTTATGGCTAGTTAAAGATAATTTATTTTTTGTAATTGAAGACAAAAGCGAAACTAGCACCACTCGTGACAAAATTTATAAGTCAGAGACTGGTCAAATGAACAATTCTACCGCTTGGTTCAAAAAAAATTACCCTGGATCAGAATTCGAATCATTCCTTGTCATCCCCACTCTATATCCAGATCCAGCAGGTGGTTTTAATGATAATGTAAGAATAATACGCAAAAATTCTTTAAAATCACTAAAGAGAAATCTAACCAATTTTGCGAAAGAATTTAAAGGGTTAGACTTTGAAAGTCTATCGACAGAAAAAATGGCTGAATTCGTAAAAGTTCATCATTTTGAAGTTGACCATTTTGCTGAAACCTACTCAGAACTCCATAGTTAAATTTGGTATGAGTACCTTCGCCCCGCCGTGCTGTGCAGCGCGAAAAGCGCGAGCGGAGGCGGCGGTCGGCGCAAGCCGGCCGCATCAACCCCCGGTATGTAACACGGGGGTAGAAAACTGACACGTCACGGCCGAAAATAACGTAAAAACGTCGCCGTACCTACAACTTAATAGTTTTACCTAAAGACGACCAGCTTGTGTAAGGTCGCCTTTTTGTATTCCGAAAAGAAAGGAGCTGATTCAATGCCGATTTGGCGTGAACAAATACGGACTAAGCGTAAGCAACTGAATATCACGCAAACAACCTTAGCTCGGCGCATCGGAATTACCGTGAGACACGTCCAACGTTTAGAAAACGGAACGCGTAGTCCTAGTAGTTCTTTACAAATGCAAATTGACTATGTATTAGCTCACTGGGGTGAAGATCCAGAATTAACGCTCAATTTTGATTATGTACGGATTCGCTTCCCCACCCATGATGTGGAGGCCTTGATTGAAAAGGTACTCAATTTAAAAATGGACTTCATGCTATTCAATGATTGGGGCCTGTACGGTTATTCTTCTAGCTACGTTTTTAGCAATATTCAAGTGATGGCCTCTACCCCGACTGAAAAAATTGGCACACTATTAGAACTTAAAGGTCAAGGGTGTCGTGAGTTTGAAGGTATCTTATTGGCTAACGATGAAACTTGGTTTGACTTTTTTAGACGGTGTTTAGAAATTAAGGCCGTTTTTAAACGACTAGATTTAGCCATCAATGACCATGCAGGTATTCTCAGCATTCCTGAACTCATTACCAAGTGTGAAAAGAACGAATGTATTTCGGTAATGCGACGATTTGAAGGCTTAAAGTCTGGTGCCATGACTGACGAACAAGCAGAAGATCATGGTGCAAGTTTATATGTCGGGTCGATGAAAAGTGATATTTATTTCTGTATTTATGAAAAGGAAGCTGAACAGCAACATAAATTTGGTGCGGACTATCAAGCCGTTGGCATCAAAAATCGCTTTGAAATACGTTTGAAAAATGATCGCGCCAAAATAGCTATTGAAGATTTACTCGCCTATCGTGACGTTGAGCGAACCGCTTTTGGCATTATTACTCGCTATATTCGTTTTGTTAATCGGGGCAAAAATAAAGACAGGGCTAAATGGCCGCTTAATCCAACCTGGGTTGCTTTTTGTGGCAAAGGCCGGCAGCCGCTACGACTGACCCTTGACCCCGAGCCCTTTGATCTTCGCCGTACTCGCGCGTGGATTAAAAAACAAGTCGCCCCAACCCTTAAAGTTCTGCTTAACATTGACGGCTATAACGGTAATAATAGCACGATAGCCATGATCAAGAACACTGAATTAAAACAAAAGCATCAAACGATACTTGAACAACAAACCCTTGGTATTAGTGAAGTCGGAGGTGATTATTTTGAAAACGACCAAGGAACTGAATAAGCCACTCGCTACCTTTCCCGCGGGCATTAAAGACTACATTTTCAATGTTTATTACTACCGATTACAATTAGTCGGTGTTATCGAAGATCCCAAATTTCTACAATTACATGAACTAGATAAGTATCTAACGCCAACCGACTATATTGATTGGCGTTTTTCTGTACATTGGCCAGCACCGATTTTAGATGTGTACGGCAAGCCACTTAAAAATGAAAAGTTGTTGCAATTGCTCTATCAGGTTTCAGATAAAACTGGTTGGCCTTTACTGACCATCAAATCTTTTCGCAAATATTTTTGAACTTTGAGGTATCATCATGAAATTTTTAGACCTATTTTCAGGCATTGGTGGCTTTAGGCTTGGTACCGGGCACACTTGTGTTGGCTATTGCGAAATAGATAAATTTTCGCGTAAAAGCTATGAAGCAATTTTTGATACTAAAGGAGAATGGACCGCCCATGACATCACAACAGTTAGAATTGCTGAACTTCCAACCGCAGATATTTGGTGCTTCGGATTTCCATGCCAAGACATCAGCCTTGCTGGAAAATTGCAAGGATTCACCGCAGGCCATCGTTCAAGTCTGTTCTTCACAGTTACAAACCTTATTAAGCAACTACCCGATAATCGCCGACCCACAATTCTATTTATTGAGAACGTTAAAAACCTTCTTAGTATTAACGGCGGACTTGACTTCCTTAGAGTGCAAATTGAATTGGACCAATTGGGGTATGACGTTGAATGGTCAGTTCTCGATTCTGCCGCCCTCGTTCCCCAACACCGCGAGCGTTTATTCATTGTCGGACATCTTAGAACAAAACGTCAGCGACAAGTATTTCCTATCCCAGACAATGGAACAACGACTACTAAAGGACTAGCTCAAGTCAATCCAAATGTGACGCATCAATATGAACGCGTTTATGACCCTGATGGTATCGCACCAACTCTGGTTGCAACCTCTGGCATTAGAACAAAGATCATCACACCAACACAAAAATCACTTAAGGTATCAGATGCCACTCACCGTGGTTACACTAATGCACATAGTGGTGATGGCATCAGTTTGACTTATCCCACCAGTCAAACTCGCCGTGGCCGCGTTGCTCATAAAAAGGCCCATACCTTACTAACTGATGGCAGTGAAGCAGTAGTTGATCCAGCATTACGTATCCGCCGTTTAACGCCACTTGAATACTGGCGTCTACAAGGGTTCCCCGATGCAGTATTTTATAAGGCCAAGGACTCTGGCCTATCTGATGCCCAGCTTTATAAGCAAGCCGGTAATAGCGTGACGGTGCCAATTATCAAAGCAATCGCATCACGCTTTCAACTATTGAGTGACCAACAACAATAATAATCTATGAATGGTCGTGCGTTACCCTGACAAAAAACGTGCAATCTACAAGGGAGTTTTCCATAACAATCTTAATCTGACTATATTTTCTAAATGAAAGGATGAACTTCTATGAACTTCGGACAAAATCTCTTTAACTGGTTCACTAGCAACGCCCAGTCTTTAGTGCTGATGGCAATTGCCGTGATCGGTGTTTTCTTGGGCTTTAAACGTGAATTTTCTAAACTGATCGGCTTTCTGATCATTGCTTTGATCGCCGTTGGGTTGGTATTTAATACCGCCGGTGTTAAAGATGTGCTATTGAACTTATTCAATCGTGTTGTTGGCGCCTAATTACTGTCAGAAAAGAGGGAGCTAAATGGAAACGGTACGCGTTTTTATCGTCAACTTAGGTTATTACAATCAAGGGAAGACCACAGGTAAATGGTTCACTCCACCGTTATACCCTGATGCCATTGCCGAACAGTTGGAATTAAAGAATGACAGTGAAGAGTACGCAATTCATGATTACGAAGCACCTTTTGAAATTGACCGTTTTGATTCAATAGACGAGATCAATCGTAAGTATGCTGCTTTAGAACGACTTGAAGAATACGATTTTGGTGCTGACGTTAGTGCCTTGATTGGCGAATGGTTCCGTGATATTGAAGAACTAGCTGAAAACGCTGAGGATATCATTATCTATAAAGGTGTTTCAGATATGGCCGAGCTAGCTCAAGATGCTGTGGAATCTGGTGCCGTTTTCGGTGATCTGCCAGATCAAGTCATTGCCTACCTCGACTTTGAAGCACTGGGTCGCGATATGGAAATTGAAGGTAATTACTTGGTTACTAACAGCGCTATTTATGAATACGCAAACTAAGTTTCTGCTCGGGGGCTGGTCTAGCAAATGGATCAGTCCTCTTTACCCCAAAGAAAGGAGGTCACTTATGAAAAAGATTCGTAGTTACACCAGCATTTGGTCCGTGGAAAAAGTGCTTTACGCGATCAACGATGTTAATCTACCGTTCCCCGTCACATTCACGCAAATGACTTGGTTCATCGTCGCCTTATTTTTGGTCATGTTGCTTGGTGATGTACCACCACTTAGTTTCATTGATGGCGCATTCCTGAAATATCTCGGTATTCCGGCGGCCGTTACTTGGTTCATGAGTCAAAAGACTTTTGATAACAAACGGCCACTAGGCTTTCTGCGCTCGGTGATCACTTATTTTACCGCCCAGAAGATCACGTTTGCCGGGCGGCCAGTCAAATCTGTTAAAGCTCATGCCCTTGACCACATCACCCACGTAAGGAGGTTCGACCAGTGAAGTTTCCCATAAAATATATCGAAGACAATTTAGTGTTCAATCGTGATGGCGAATGCTTCGCCTATTACGAACTCGTCCCCTATAACTATTCCTTTCTCTCACCTGATCAAAAAGCGGAGGTCCACGAAAACTTCCGTCAGTTGATCTCACAAAATCGTGACGGCAAACTACATCTCTTGCAGCTTGCCACGGAATCCAGTATCAATGACACGATGCGCCGTTCCAAGGCCACGGTCAAAGGTGATTTAAAGAGTATTGCCGACACACACATTGACGGTCAGGCCGCCGCGTTGATCGACAATATTGGCGATAATCAAGTTGATTATCGTTTTTTTATTGGTTTCAAACTGTTGTTAAACGACCGCGAGTTATCCGCTAAAGGCATTTGGCATGATATCAGGCTTGGCATTCAGGACTTTCTTCATGAATTCAACGAAAAATATACCGGTGACTTCATGGTGATGAACAACAGTGAAGTTGATCGATTTCGTAAAGTCGCCCGTTTTCTCTCCGATAAAGTTAGTCGCCGGTTTAAAATTCGACCATTGATCAAAGATGACTTTGGTTATCTGTTAGAACATCTCTACGGTATGTCAGGCCAAGATTATGAAGACTACCAATATCACCTGCCACGACAAAAAGATGATCAAGATACGGTGATCAAAAAATACGATTTGATCAAACCGACCCGTTCATTGATCGAGCAAAAGCAGCGCTACTTGATCATTACCCACGGCTTTACTGAATCCTATGTCACCTATATGGCCTTGTCCGATATTGTTGGTGAATTAGATTTTCCTGGTAGTGAGATTTTCTACTTTCAGCAACAACAATTCGACTTCCCCATTGATACCTCATTAAATGTAGAAATCGTGACCAACAAAAAGGCGCTAACTAAGGTCCGTAACAAAAAGAAAGAGCTGAAAGATTTAGATAATCACGCCTATGAATCTAATAATGAAACCACTCGCGGTGTCGCCGATGCGCTTGATTCCGTTGACGACTTGGAAGCCGAACTTGATCAAACTAAAGACGCAATGTACAAAATTTCCTACGTGATCCGCGTTAGTGGAAAAAACTACGATGAAATGAAAAAGCGCGCTGATCAAGTCCTTGATTTCTATGATTCGCTGAATATCAAATTAGTCCGACCTTTCGGCGATATGCTGGGTCTACACAGCGAGTTCATGCCGGCTTCAAAGCGCTACATGAACGATTATATCCAGTACGTCACTAGTGATTTCATTGCTTCATTAGGCTTTGGCGCTACCCAAGCTTTAGGCGAGCGCGAGGGTATTTATGTGGGCTACAACGTGGATACCGGTCGTAATGTCTTCATCAAACCTGATCTAGCTGCGCAAGGTTTAAAAGGAACTGTGACCAACGCCCTTTCCGCCGCCTTTCTCGGTTCACTAGGTGGTGGTAAATCATTTTCTAATAACTTACTCGTTTACTACGCCGTACTTTATGGCGCCCAAGCCTTGATTCTTGATCCAAAATCGGAACGGACCGACTGGGCGAAAAACTTAGACTTTATGCAAGACGACATCAATATCGTTAACTTGACCAGTGAAGAAGCTAATCGTGGTCTACTCGATCCTTATATAATTCTCAGCAACCCGAAAGATTCCGAAAGTTTAGCGGTGGATACGCTCACCTTTTTAACTGGGATCTCTAGTCGTGATGCCGAACGGTTTCCGACTTTACGCAAAGCAATTCGCAACGTCACTCTTGACCCGCAACCAGGATTATTGAAAGTGATCACCGAACTGCGCCGCGAAGGGACACCGATTGCCAACAATATCGCTGATCATATTGAATCGTTCACCGATTATGATTTTGCTGCCTTACTCTTTTCAGATGGCTCCACTCGCCGTTCGATCGCCTTGGACCGCAAAATCAATATCATTCAAATTGCTGATTTGGTCCTGCCCGATGCCGACAAAACTCAAGATGAATACATCACCGCGGAAATGTTATCCGTCGCCATGTTGATGATCATCTCGACTTTCGCCATCGACTTTATCCACGCCGATCGTTCGCAATTTAAAATCGTAGATCTCGATGAAGCTTGGGCATTTTTGAATGTGGCACAAGGTAAAGCTCTTTCTATGAAGTTAATCCGTGAAGGCCGTTCAATGAACGCTGGGGTTTATCTGGTCACCCAAAACGCCAATGATCTCTTAGACGAAAAGATGAAAAATAATATCGGTATGAAATTTGCCTTTCGTTCGACTGATATCAATGAAATTAAAAACACGCTCACTTTCTTTGGCCTAGACGCCGAAGATGAAAGCAATCAACACCGCCTACGTTCACTAGATAATGGTGAATGCTTATTCCAAGATATTTGGGGTCATGTCGGCGTTCTGCACTTTGATTACATCTTTGAACACTTATACAAGGCTTTCGATACTCACCCACCAGCGCAGATAACTGGAGGTGAGTAAATGTCGCCCCGTAAAAAACGACTTTTATTACTGATTGGCCTTGTACTAGTCGTGGTGCTAGTGAGTGCTACTTCGCTCCAAACCGTCCACGCAACTGGCTTAGTCGATGAAACCGTCAATAATAAACACGAATTTTCCAAATATCCGGTCAACAACTATCAACTAGATTATTTCGTTGATTCATCATGGGATTGGTTGCCGTGGAATTGGGGTGATGGCATTGGTAAGTCGGTGATGTACGCCGTTTATGCCATCACTAACTTTCTGTGGTTGATCTCAGTTTATCTTTCCTACGCCACTGGCTACCTGATTCAACAAGCTTATTCATTAGACTTCATCAAAGATACGACTGATGCCATTGGCAAAAATATGCAGCTACTCGCCGGTGTTTCTAAAAACGGGTTTAGTTCTGATGGCTTTTATCCCGGTATGCTTTTGTTACTGGTGTTAGTGCTCGGCGTGTATGTCGCCTATACCGGCTTGGTCAAACGTGAATCTTCCAAAGTAATCTCAGCGGTAGTCAATTTTGTGGTGATTTTTATTCTATCGGCCAGCTTTATTGCCTACTCACCCGATTATATTGGCAAGATCAACCAATTTTCCGCCGATATGAGTACCTCAGCTTTAAATATAGGTTCTAAAATGATCATGCAAAATAAGCAATCCACCTCAAAAAACGGTGTTGATACGATCCGCGAAACGTTATTTAACATTCAAGTCAAGCAACCGTGGACGTTATTACAATTTGGCGATTCCAATATTAAAGACGTTGGTGAAGACCGCGTCAATAAGCTGGTCAAAACTGATCCATTCAAAAATAAAGGTAAAGACCGCACAGAGATCGTCAAAGCTGAAATTGAGAATAAAGAAAACGACAATCTATCCGCCGTCAAAACGATTCAACGTTTAGGTGTGACCACCTTTGTCAGTATCTTTGATATCGCGATCACCATCTTCGTATTCTTTCTAACGGCGATGATGTTATTTAGTCAGATCCTTTTCATTATTTACGCCATTTTCTTGCCGATCAGTTGTCTCTTAGCCATGATTCCAGGCTTTAACGGCTTAATGAAAACGGCGGTACTACGACTATTCAATACGATCATGATGCGGGCTGGCATCACCATCGTCTTAACGTTGACCTTCTGCCTTTCCACCATGATCTATGGACTATCGACCACCACCCCATTCTTCCTAGTTGCCTTTCTCCAAATCGTCATCTTTGCCGGTATCTGGATGAAGCTCGGCGATTTAATGGGTATGATGCAACTTAAAAGTTCTGACTCCCAAGCTGGTGCCAGTCGTCTGCGCCGCAGTGGTAGTCGTTTGATCCGGCAAGTCATGGGTAATGCCGCAATGGGTGGTATGCTCGCCCGCGGTTTAAAGCCACGGCCACAACCAAAGCCTGAAACCGGTACTGACGCAACCGGTAAAGGTAAACCGAAACGCCCTCAACCAAATAAGCGCGATGCCACCAGTAGTAAGATGACTCGTGCTGGTAAAAAAGTGGGTGCCGCGTTAGACACCAAAAAGAAAATGGCCGCAACTGCCAAACGTACTCAAGAACGGTTAAAGGATTTACCCATCAATACTAAGTACGGCCTGCATCAAGGCAAAGAAACAGCTAAAAAAGGCATTGGTGATTTCAAAAATGGCTTGAAAAATCAACGGCAAGACAATCAATCAGAACGCGAACTGGCCGCAAAGAAACACCGTGAAGAAATGCAACGACGTAAACTGGTGGTCAATCCATCAAAGAATCCACGGCAACCGTCTAATTCTGATCCGATCAAGAAAAAGCCGACCGTTTCACCGGTCACGCAACCAAAGCCACGCGATCCAAGTACGACTAAATTAGCCAATCCGAAAGACCCAACCAAAGCGCCAACGCCGCGCACAAGACAATCGTTCAGCACAGAACCTAAAGCTGGCACAAAACGGCAATTTAAACCGACGACTGGCAAGCCACTGAATTTCGTTGTTACACAAAACGCCATGCGCCGAAAATTACCGACCAAGCCGCGACCAAAGCACAAATGACTAAAAAATGGTTAGCCTTAGCCGTCTTACCGATCATACTCATTAGCTTGTTGTTTTTTTCAGTGGCAATGACGGCTGATGACGATGATAGCGGTGATACGACCACTTTAGTCGTTGATTCAATGAATCTTTCTGCTGAAGTACTCAAATACAAAAGTACCGTTGAAAAGTATTGTAAGGAGTTTGGTATTCCTGATCAAGTAACGGTGATCCTTGCGATTATGCAAGTTGAATCTGGCGGTAAAGGCAGCGATGTGATGCAATCTAGCGAATCGCTGGGTCAAGCGCCTGGTAGTTTATCGCCAGACGCTTCGATCAAACAAGGCGTGAAATACTTTGCCAGTTTGATCAAATCCATGAAAGCAACCAAAACCGATTTAAATGCGGCCATTCAAAGTTACAACTTTGGTGGTGCCTTTATTAATTATGTGGCTACTCATGGCAAGAAATATTCGCTCCAAACAGCCAGTGATTTCGCCAAAGAAAAAGCTGGCGGTAAAAAAGTCACTTACACCAATCCAGTTTCAGATGAAGGCTGGCGCTACGCCTATGGCAATATGTTCTATGTGAGTTTAGTCAGTCAATATCTTAACCCAACTGTAGTTAATTTCAGTGATAAAACGGTTAAAGCCATTATGACCGAAGCCCTTAAATATCAAGGCACGCCCTACGTTTTTGGTGGTTCTACCCCAACCACCGGGTTTGATTGTTCTGGGCTAACCAGTTGGGCCTATGCCAAAGCTGGCATTAAACTTCCGCGTACCGCCCAGGCGCAATATGACGCAACGCAACACATCAGTATGAAAAGCGCGAAAGCTGGTGACTTAGTCTTTTTCAAAGGCACTTACGCCACTTCCGATTACATTACCCACGTTGGCATTTATGTTGGTAATATGCGTATGTACAATGCCGGCGATCCACTTGGTTACGCGAATCTAAATACAGCCTACTGGCAAGCCCATCTTGTCGGGGCTGGCCGGATCAAGAAATGAGGTGATTTCCCTGACTAGCTTAAATGAAGATGGCTTTAGCTATGATCACTGGATGGATCTGTTGACCAATGCCATCGACCACACCTTAGTGGAAAGTCGGATCGATTTGAACTACGGCGACAATCGCCTGTTGCGTAACAAACAACTCGATCACGCTTCGGCTGAATGGGAACGCATCAAGTTTTTTGAACAACATGAACCTAACGTTGATGACTTGGTCAAAACAATTGATTACTTTGTCGCTGAATTACCGCAATTTGAATATGGTAAACGCCGTGAGTTTCGCCTAGCTTTGGAACATGAACAAAATGTCAAGGATTGGTTAGGCAACACTAAGTTTCGTGAAGCCGACCGCCAATACATTTTGGATCGAGAATTACACCTTGCCGAAGAATTTTTCACCAGCGATGACAAATACGACATCTACAGTGAACTAGACTATCGTGGCTACACCCAGGTTCGCCTACGCCAGTTATTTGACCGTTTTCGCAATGACTATCCTGAATTTTATCAGTGTTATGAATTGGACCACAACAATCAAAAAAATAATCACCTTGCCATCTTGCAACAAAATAGTGTGGCTAATCTCGCCACTAAGCTTAAATGGTAAATCTGATCCACAAGGAGGAACACGACATGGCCCGTCAAGATTATGAAGACTACGACTATGAGTACGATGACTACGAAGATTCCCGTGATCATCGCTATGCGGAACGCCCGCGACCACAGTATCATGAAGATTATGAGGAGCGACCACCGCAGCGAATACAGGAACGGGACGACCGCAACTATCGCCGACCACCGAATGATTATCGCGATGAGCGTTACCCACCCCGTGACTTTGAACAACAACGTCAACCACAGCCATCCTATGATCGAGAAACTGAACGCGACCCACGGTATGAATACAACGAACGTCCAGCCAAACATCAAGTCGCTTCACATAAGAAAGCCCGTCCCAAACGTCCACGTAAAAAAGTTAAACGACAACGACCACCAAAGCGCCAACCAAAATCGGTGAAAGAAAAAAAGCCCCGCAAGTTAAAGCAACCTCGCGTTGGTATCCGGCGAAAAACGACTTGGTTCTGTTGGTTGATATTGATCGCCAGTGTTAGCTTTGGCGTCTATAAGAATTTCACCGCCATCAATAAACATACGGTGCATGAACGTGAAGTGGTGAAAATTAAGTTGACCGATACCAACGCGATCGAAGCATTCGTCACCGATTTTGCTAAGGTTTACTATACTTGGGAACCCAACCATGAAAAATTAGAAACGCGCCAAAAGAATCTTGGTAAATTCATGCTAAATGGTCTGGTGACTTTGAACGCTGATGCGCTTCGTTCAGATATTCCGACCACTTCCACCGTGTCTGATATTCAGATTTGGAAAGTTGAGGCTAAGAAGAATCAGGTCAACAAAGTCTTATTCACGGTTAGTCAACAGATCAAAAATAGTCAAAAAGAAGGTGCCGCAAAAGCAATCGAGTCCACCTATTCATTGAATGTTATGAAGAATAAAGATGGTGACATGGTGATCGTGACTAATCCAACAATTGCGGCAGCTCCGACTAAAGCTAAAGCAACTGAAAAACAGCTCCAAACGGATAGTTCAATTGATGCCGAAACCACTAGCAGCATCACTAAGTTTCTAACCACTTTCTTCACCCTTTATCCAAGCGGCACCACCAATGAATTGAAATATTATGTTGATGGCGGTACAAAGCCATTAAATAAAGACTACCGTTTTGCGGAATTAGTCAATCCAACCTTCCATCGTCAAGGTGACAATATTCAAGTTGACGTTACCGTTAAGTTTCTTGATAGTGAGACCAATATGATCCAGTATTCGCAGTACTCTCTTGTTTTAGAAAAGACAGGTACAAACTGGACCATTAAGTCTGGTTTATAGGCACAAAAACACGACACTCATTTGAATGTCGTGAATACATAAGTTTTTGATAACTAATAAGAATATTGAGTTTTCAACGATTCTGAACAAATACATTCCGTTATCTGGTAAAACTATCAGACCTAAGTTTTCTTTTTAAATATTTAAGGCTCATAATATATAATTATCCTAGATAAATTCCCAAACTTTAATCAATATGGTCCCATAAAACGATCACCATTCATATGAATCATATGGTCTGGAAAATCAGATATCCATATTTCAGTTTCCCAAGCAATTTTTCCAACAAATTTTCTATATGTTTTCCAATCACGAAAAGCAGTTACAAACACCAATCCAGCTTTTCCTGTATACTCATCCTTAATACGTTTTACTCTTTCAAACGACATGGGACCGACTGTACTAACCGCCTCTATTAGGAACATCCATTCACGCTGAGAATCATATAATATTATGTCGGGAATAACGTCATGCATATTCATCGGAAAGCCTAACTCAGTTATTTTGTCATGCTGAAACAGCAAGTCTTTCTTTGCAGTATCTCCTACATACAATAGCTCTGCATTGGGTGCAAAAATAGGGGCAAACTTTTCAAGTATTGCTTTGTGTAGTTCATTATGTTTTCCGGGCGTTAATTGAAATCTATGATCATCAAATTTAATATTAAGCATAGTTTTCTGTCGAGCGTCTCTTATTAATTGTACACGAGTACCATGTTCATTTTTAAAAACCTTTATTCTATTTTCGTATTGATCTGTTCCAAAAGATTTAATGACTTCAAAAAAATCACTGCTTAATCGCCAACTGAATTTTCCAGAGTTAGTTGCCAACATATTTTTATATTCAGCTAATCCTACAGATTCCATAAGTTTTGGACCACTTTTTCGTAAGGATTCTCGTGTATTTTCTTTAAATGAAAAACCATAATATTTATTTAGAAAAACTAAAGCATCATGAATTCTAATCCATTCATTAGATGCTAGTTGCCAATCACCATCTGGTTGCATACGAGTCGCCGCTAAAATAAAACGTGCTGCCATACTCTTAGTACTTATATTAGTACTAAACTCAACATCTTTTAAGATTTGTACTGCATCTTCGATTTTACTCATTTAATCCTCCCGGAAAAAATTGTTCCACTAGCGAATCTATTTGATCTTGCTTTAAATTTAGAATCTCAGTAACACTCTTTTCCATTATTAATCTGATTAATTGATATTTGTTAGGAAACTTCATCGTATTTATCTCAGTTGAATTAACTTGCGTGTTACCGCTAATCAAACGATAATATCTATCAAATTGGGTTGAAGCTAACATGATAAACGCTCCAAGTAAGACTTGCTGGTCGTCCGCAGTAACAAAATTTAGCTTATTATCTGTACTAATCGAGCGATATGATTTAAAACAATCTGATTCAAAATACGCTACTTGAACACGTCTGTGTTCCTCTTTGGTAGAAAAGCGCTTAACAAATATATAATCCTGATTGGTCTGCAATAGTCCTTTATGATTGGTCAGAAGATAATGACTATTGCTACTATCCATATAAACCAATCTATCTTTAAAATTATCACTGTAGAAAATAGGAACAGCATTGTCTTCTAACTTATCCCGTAATAAAGCGCGGTTCCTAAATGAAACGGTCAGTCCGGTACGCATTTTCAGTCCAGCATCTTGAAATATAGTTGAAAACTGATTGGTCCATAATAAACTTTTCCTATCACGCTCAGTTGCAATATTATAAACTCGCTGTTCATCTCCCACAATAGCCAAATTAGTTGCTGTAAAAATCCCCGCACTTTCTGTCAAATCATTAATATTATTATGATAAAAATACTTAATTTTATCAATATTTTGTTTTTTAAACAAAACAATAACGAGCTCTTGTAACACATTTGTTGAGCCAAAAGCATTTTTTCGTTCATCAAAAGAATGTATTTCACATAAGCTACCCAATTTAAACATAAAATGACGTAATCTAGCAAAATATGCACCACTCATCCATGATCGTGGCATAATAAATCCACTAATTGCACCTTTTTTTAGTTCTATAGTCGATTTTGCCCAAAAAAAACCGTAAGCATTTGGTGCTCCATGAACAACAAAATCCATTAATTCTGCTTCAGGACTATTTTTACGCAACTTTTTATATGGCGGATTAGCTATAACAAAGTCATAGCTAGCTTCATCTATATATAAATCATTTATGGCAACTCTATCATTACCAAGAATATAATCATATGAGTTTATTTCAAAATCAAAATCTATATTACAATTAGTAGCATAATCTCTAGCTAAACGTAGATTTTCACTCAAAACTTTGCCAGCCACAGGATCATTTTCAAAAGTTACCAATCTGATCATTTTATTTTGTTGCAGATCAAATAGTTTTTCAACCAATGCTAACCCTAAAACCCCTGTACCTGCTCCTGGATCAAGAATTGAAATTTTTGATCCCAGTTTTTTACTATTTTTTATCAATCGTTCTGCAATAAAATCTGCAACTGGTATTGGTGTAGTAAACTGTCCAATTTTTTTCTGTTCTTCACGGGTTAAAGATAAATAAAACTTTTCATTATTCCGTTCAATCTTTTTCTTTAATTCAGTAATCTTATCTGAAATTTCAATCAAACTAAAACCCGCCTTTCAAAATTTACTCATAAACCATTATAGCAAATTACTAGTTGTTATTCTTTCAGCGTTAATCATAAACCAATAGGCTTATTTCATATTCTTTTTGTAGCAAACCTAATTATCAGTATGATAAATTATGAAGTAGTGCCAAAAATAAATTTTGGGTACTACTCGCTCTATTTAACCGAACAATTTATCTTAATCGTGCTCAGAAACTATCCGACTCCTGTCACAACTCCCATAATTTTCATATTGCTAACAAATAGAATTATCTGGGCATTAACCCCCAACCTAACAGTCTATCGAAAAAAATATGGATGAGCCAAATGATAGAAAAGCCTAGAATCCACTTACTTACAACAATTAAATTTAATTGGCATAGAATGAATAATAACAGCGGAATAATCAGTGTATGTCCCAAATTATAAAATATATTGCCTATTTTCTTCGAAAATAAGTATCCAATAGCTCCAACATCAAATACAAAAAATACGCCAAAGAAGAAATACCAATCTCCTTTGATTTCAACATAAAAAAGAGAAAGAATTACAATTAGGAGAATATATTCTATTCTGTAAATATTTTTGACTGTTTGCACTGTATCCCACATCCAAGCTTGTGTTAGGTATCTTTGAAGTTATAACCTCGGCATTTATACAACTTTACTAAAATCAAAGGGCACATTAACATCTTTACCATGACAAACACTGATGATTTTCGGATCTATCTTTTCAAATAGTTGCCTTCCAGACAACAATGCTTGAGGCATATCAGAAGTAAATTGTTTCATTGGGGGTCTGAGCAATCCATTTTTTTCAGTATATAAGTCCCCTGCTATTAATACTTTATCATTATCATGATAAAAAACTGTATGTCCCGGACTATGACCTGGAGTATACATAATTTTTAAACCAGTCAATTCAAAAAAATCATTTTTATTTATTTTTCTTAAATCAATAATAGGTACTTCTGCTGAAATTATTTTTTCTACTTTCTTTCTGCCAGGAAAAGGATTTTCACCTGAAGAGTACTCATAATCTCTTCCGTCCATGAATATTGGCAGCTCAGGATTATGAGCATTGATTTGATTGACCCCTCCTGCGTGATCACTGTGCCCATGAGTCAAAATAACTCCTCGAATATTGCCTTTCTCAGATGCTGAGTTACAAGCTATTTCCCAAATCTTGCTTATTCCAGTATCTATCAGGAACACATTATTATTGTTTTTGACAAGCCAAATGCTGATAATCAAAAAGTAGAAATTAAATTCCAATTTCCATATATGCTCACTGATTTGTTTTTCTTTCATTATCATTTTTAAAAAAAGTGTAACCAATATAATCATCCACAATCTTTTTAACTCGGGGTATGAGTTCTTTATCGGACTCTAGAGAAGTAACATAGGTCATAACGACTCCGTGCAGAAAATAAAACATACCTCGAATTAAATTATTTTTTAGTTCACTCTCTACATTCACAGGAATTATTTTTAACAGTACCTTTGATACTAAATCTAATGCGCTCATACGTAAATCATTGATCTTATTATCAAATCTCTCTTTATCAATCCTTTCACCCCTATAAGTGGTTAATAATGAATAAAAGTTCCTCTGTTTAATTCCAAATTCGACGTATTGTTCACACATCAGAAAAAATTTATCTTCGTTGGATTTTTTTAAACAGTAAATCTCTTCAAATTTTGAATATAAGTCTTCCAATGGCTCCTTTGCAATTAAATTAAATAGCTCCTGTTTACTTTTAAAGTAGAGATATATTGTTGTATGAGAATATCCTGCTTTCTGTGCAATATCACGTATAGATGTCTCATCAACTCCCTTTTCTTCAAATAGTTTCTTTGCTGCCTCAATAATCTTTGTACGCGCTATTTGCATTTTTTCGTCACCCATTCTATAATGTAACCATCGGTTAGTAACCAGTGGTTATATTATAGAACTTAAGCCAATATTGTGTCAATATAAAACTAGTATTAGAGTAGATTATTATCAAACACAAGCAACGCTCTGTCCGTGATTTAAGAAATGTGAAAATATCAATAACTCACCAGTAGCAAACGAATATACTGAATTAATAATTCAAATTGATTATGCATAAAGTGTTTGTGAATAATAAGTGCCAATGTGATAGACCAAGGTTCTATTCTATTAGTTAAATAGGCTGTACTATATTTTAAAAAATATCTTGAAAATCATTTTAATTGCCCTTACGATTGTCTTATCAAAGCTTGATAAGATTTTAATCTAGGAGGTTCACAGCGTTGATTATTGAAGAATTTAAAGGTATTGATATAGCATACATGCGTAGAATTGGTAAGTATGGTCCAGAAAATAAACAATTAATGGAAGACTTCAAGGCGTACTTAAAGCAGAATAACTTATTCAAGAACGATACCACCATACTTGGGATAGCAATGGATAATCCAATACAAACCCCCGCAGAAAAACAAAGATATGATGTAGGTATCATTATCTCTGATGGAGAAAAACAGTTTGATTTACCTACTCGTAAGATTGCCAACGGACATTACGCTATATTTGAAGTTACACATACAACAGAGGGTGTATCACGTTTTTGGAAAAACATTCAAAACTTAACTATCAATTTACCCATAGATAATACTAGACCAATAATTGAACGATACTCCTTCTCAAAAGTTTCATTGCACTTATGCGAATTTTGTATTCCTTTGAGATAAATTAATGAAGAAGGTAAGTATTACATGGAAAAACAATCATGGATATTATGTCCTACTTGCAATAGTAAGACACGAATTAAAGTACGAGAAGATACTGAATTATTAAGGTTTCCACTGTTCTGTCCCAAGTGTAAGCACGAAACCATAATCAACATAAAGCATGGAATTATAACAGCTATCACAGAGCCAGACGCTAAGACGCAGAGCCAATAGTTTGTAGGAGTTATTCTTACAGATTATTGGTTTTTTAATTTTAGAATACGATGCTTAGATTGAGTGTCTATCTTGAGATTAACTTCCCAGTACACTAAATAATTTCACTAATCCGATAATACCATCATAAATGTAATAATTTCTATTGTGGTTTCATTTGAAAACCTTTTTGAGTATTTGCTTGGTAAAAGGAGGAATTGTTATGTCTGATCAAGATGTCAAACAAGCATTTTCGCACTATGCCAAGCTGTCACTCGTAAACAGAACTCGCTCACTTTATTCTCAGGATCAACGCCAGGTTCTCAAAGTACCATTAAACGAGGAAACAGTAGAGTACCCGATTGACGATGGACCACCAATTATTAAACTACTTACGGAAAAACAAGCTATTCACTTTGAAGAATACCTCGTCAATGAACGACTAATTATTGCTATATCCAGGTTAACTGATGCTCAAAAGAAATTGCTCTATTATAAGTACGTTGAACGACTTTCAGATAAGGCAATCGGTCAGATTCTTCATGTCAGCAGTCAAGCGATTTCCAAACGGCATCGCAAGGTGTTGAGCAAAATCGGTTCTACGTTCTTCGACTAGTTTAACCATCAGGATTCGATCTCCTCCATCTCTCCCAGAATTAGACGACCCAAATCTAACTCTAGGAGAGCGAATTGCAATGAATTATACCGAAACGATTTACGCAGCTCAGCATGGTGATCCATCTGCCATGGCACAGCTAATAAACGAATTTCAGCCATTAATTATCAGCATCACTTGTCGAGGGCATTCAAAATTTGACGAGGATCGTTACCAGATACTAACCGAACAATTCATTCGTACCGTCTACAAATTCAATTTAAACCGTTATTTATAGCCAGACAAGAAGCAAATTAATCTTTTTTGATTAATTTGCTTTTTTGGTTTCATTTCTCGGCCTTTATTTGTATGTATATAGTGAACAGGAAATAAAACCTGTGAGTCCTTTGAAAACTGAATATTGCTACCCTAACTTTCTGACTTTACTTGAACTGTTGATCTGTGGACGCCATGACCAAAAATGTGAGCGCCTCCCACTCTTTGATTACGATTTTTAACTAATGATCGTACAAGTTAAGTTAATAATGATACTTCCGCGAGGCTCCCACGTAAGCAGGAGAGGTGCAATTCCTATGTCCGTTAGTGACGGAACAGGGTGGTAAGTTTTCCGACACAATTGAGCTGTACTTATTCCTCGATCCTGTTAATATGGAAGCTAAGGTATACGGTCTAGCTTCCAACGAAAGGAGGCTAATCATGGTTCACGTTGTCACTATGACTAAACATGAACTTGTGGCTTTAGGATATGGGCCTTGGACTTCCAAAGACATTATCAGACGTGCAAAACTGTTAATGGTCAAGAAAGGTTGTCTCTATTACAAGTCACAGAAGCTAGGTCGCGTTCCAGTAACTGCGGTTGAAGAAGTATTAGGCCTTACACTTAATGCTCGAACTCTTTCAGAGTTAGCTAAAATCGGTGCCTCCGCGTCAGAGGAGCAATCACAATGACAAAGACAACCGAAGTAATTAAAAAAGCAGCAGATGGTACCTATTATTTCCGTGCCAATATTGGCGTAGATGAACAAACCGGTAAACGAGTTCAAAAGCGCCGTAGCGGATTTAAAACAAAGCGTGAGGCAAAAACTGCTTATCGTGATTTAATGGCAAATGGAGTTAAAGAAGGTTCAACTAATCAGATCACCTTTGGCGACTTCTGTCAGCAATTCTTTATTCCTTGGTATGAAGGTCATGTCAAAAAGGCTACTTTTGACAGTCGTGTTAGCATCTTTCGAAAGCAATTCAAAGGATTTAACAAGTATTTCATTAACAAAATTACGCCGGTGGATATACAGAAATGGCAAATCATGATGAAGAGTCAAGTAAGTAATTCGTACACCCGCCTAGTTCAATGCTTGTTATCTTTGGTTTTTGATCGTGCAATTGTACTAGGATTCTGTGAAGAGAATCCAACAAAAATTGTTGGTAATTTAAAGAAGGAAAAGAAGAAGATTGATTTCTGGACTAAAACCGAGTTCGAGAAAGTCATTTCCTTAATGGATCTTAATGACTACTATCAACGTTTCAATTTCACCACAATTTGGCTTCTATTTATGACTGGTGCCCGTATCGGTGAAGCAACCGCCCTTCAGTGGGAAGATATTGATTTTGAAGCCGGTACAATGCGTATCAACAAAACACTTTATTATTTAAATGCGTTTAATTATGAATTTACTTCACCTAAAACTCGTGCCAGCGTTCGTACAGTTCCGTTAGACAAAAAGACACTTGAATATCTCTCCGAGTGGAAAGAGATTCAAGCGTCAGAAGTTAAAACAGATTTTGTGCTTTCATACAATGGTGTACCAACTACTCGCGGATCGCTGTCCCAAGTGATCAACATTTATTCTAAGGCTGCGAATGTTCATCGAATTCGTGTCCACGCGCTTCGACATTCTCATGCGTCCCTGTTAATCAGCATTGGAGAAAACCCATTGATTATTAAGGAACGTTTGGGACATGAAGACATTCAGACAACTTTAGGAACTTATGGACATCTATATCCAAACAGTAACTTTGAGACAGCACAACATCTAAATGGTCTAGTTGATTTCACACCAGTAGATCATCCGGTCGTTGTCCCCACTCGTAATCAGTTTACGGGTAAGAAACACATTACTGGTGCCATTTCGGTGCCAGTAACGGGAAATACAGAAGAGAAGAGTCAACAAACGCCGGTATAACGGTATTTATATCTTAGCTTCTACTATTCCCACTCAATAGTTGCTGGTGGCTTAGATGTAATATCATAAACTACACGATTGACATGGTCTACTTCGTTTACGATTCTAACTGAGATCTTTTGAAGTACATCCCAATCGATCTTAGCGAAGTCAGCTGTCATACCATCAATTGAGTTAACGGCACGAATTCCGATCGTATAATCGTATGTTCTACCATCACCCATAACACCAACTGAACGGAAGCCAGGTAATACTGTGAAGTATTGCCAAATTTCTTCATCCAATCCAGCTTTTTTGATTTCATCACGGAGGATAAAGTCAGAATCACGAACGATTGCTAGCTTATCTTCTGTAACTTCACCAATAACACGGATTCCAAGGCCAGGACCTGGGAATGGTTGACGCCATACTAGGTCATGAGGCATGCCTAGTTTTTCACCTAACTCACGAGTTTCATCTTTGAACAATGTTCTCAATGGTTCGATAAGTTTGAATTGCATGTCTTCTGGAAGTCCACCAACATTATGGTGAGACTTAATTGTTTGAGCAGTACTTGTACCACTTTCGATAACGTCAGTATATAGAGTACCTTGTGCCAAGAATTCGATTCCGTTAAGCTTAGTTGCTTCTTCATCAAATACTTGAATAAATTCATTACCGATGATCTTACGTTTTGTTTCTGGATCAGATACTCCAGCCAACTTGTCTAAGAAACGTTTTTGAGCGTCAACTTTGATAATGTTCAAGCCAAACTTGCCTTCAAGACTAGCCATAACTTGATCGGCTTCACCCTTACGTAGAAGTCCATGATCAACGAAGATACTTGTTAGTTGTGTACCGATTGCCTTGTGCAATAGAACACCAACAACTGATGAGTCGACACCGCCTGAAAGTCCCAAAAGAACTTTCTTATCGCCAACAGTATCACGAATCTTTTGAATTTGTTGGTCAATGAAGTCATCCATTGTCCAGTTTGCTTCGGCTTCACAGACGTCGAAAGCGAAGTGCTTCAAAATATCCATTCCATATTCTGTATTACGCACTTCGGCATGGAATTGAACACCGTACATCTTGCGATTTACATCGGCAATAGATGAAATAGGTGCATTCTTACTTGTTGCTGTAACGGTGAATCCTTCTGGTGCTTCACGTACCAAATCACCATGGCTCATCCAAACAACTTGTTCCTCAGGCAATCCCTTGAATAAGGCAGATTCTGAATCAGTAACTTTGATATCAGCCTTTCCATATTCACGATTGTCAGCAGATTCAACTTTTCCGCCCAAGTTGTAAGACATCAATTGCATACCGTAACAAATACCAAGCATAGGAATTCCTAGCTTATAAATGTCTTGGTCAATTGAGAAGGCATCTTTGTCATAAACTGAATCTGGTCCACCTGACAAAATAATACCTTTTGGATTAATTTCTTTAATCTCTGCGGCAGTAATTGTATTAGGTAGTAATTCTGAATAGATACCAATATCACGAATACGACGAGTGATCAATTGGTTGTATTGGCTACCGTAATCCAAAACAATAATGCTGTCCGCATCTGGCCATTGTTTGCTCAAATCCATATCCCCCTAGTTTTAATTTATTCTATTGTATATGAAAAACGACTCTCTGTCATACTTTGGAAATGCTTTTTTAGTATTTTCTCAAAAGTATTTTGTCTATTTGGTGATTCTCAGCTTTGTGAAGGATCAAATCAGCCCGAGTCATCGTTGGTTTGATATAATCACGCAAGTTCACATAGTTGATATTATCCCAAACGTTGCGCGCCATCTTCAAAGCTTTCTTCTCCGATACTTGTGTGTACTGGTAGTAATAAGAATTCGGATCGTTACGCGCTAAGTCTAATAGTGTCTCGAAACGATTCAAGAACCACTCTTCAATGTCATCGACATCAGCATCAATATAGATCGAGAAGTCAAAGAAGTCACTGGTATAAATATTTGAAGTCTGTGTCAGCTGCAGAACATTAATACCTTCAACGATCAGGATATCTGGCTGATTCACTTCTTCATGACGATCAGGAATGATGTCATAAATATTGTGTGAATATAACGGATAAGATATCGGACCAGTTGTTGTCTTAACGTCACTCAAAAACTTCAATAGCTTAGGCATATCATAGGTCTCCGGGAAACCCTTCTTATCCATCAAGTTACGTTCCTTCAATATCTCACTAGGATACAAGAACCCGTCAGTTGTCATCTGTGCGACGTTATACTGCGGATAGGCACGTTCCAACATGATCTTCAGTAATCTGGCCGTGGTACTCTTCCCGACCGCTACAGAACCTGATACGCCGATAATAAAGGGGACCTTCTTATTACTACTATTAAGAAAGTCACTTTTTAATTTGGTCAACTTACGATAATTCTTCAAATAAATATGTAACAAGTGTCGAATCGGCGCATAGATCGACTTCACATCATCAATTGAAATCTCGTCATCCAAGGACTTGATCTTGCGCAATTCGCCATCAGTAATAGCTTGCTTATTGTACTCTCCATGAAATGTTTCCCATTGTGAACGAGAAAATTCATTGTAGTTAGATAAATTTTGCATATAACTAAACCTACTTAACATTTTTTCTGGTATTCTTATATAGTATAGAACTTTTTAGAAGGAACTAATATATGAAAAAAATAGTATTATTTGGAGACTCGATCATGGCGGGATTTCATGACGGCGTTATGAGTGATATACTCACCGACGCTATTCAAAAAAACTTCCCCAAAGACGAAGTCATTAACGTATCCATCCCTGGATACAAAACCAGTAATGCTGTGACACGTGTTGAACAAGATATCGTAAGTTTGAAGCCAGATATGGTCATCTTAGGATTTGGTGCCAACGATATTTCTACAACTGACGAGATCAAACCGGGTAAGTTCTCATCGAATCTATCTACTATGATAGAAGCAATTGGAGCTTCCAAAGTAATCTTGCTTTCTCCACCGTATACCGACTGGGTCAAGAACCCAACTCGCCCTTGGACTAGACAATTACAATTTGAATTAGTAACTGAACATCTCGCTAAGCAAATGGATGTATCGTACATTGATCTACTACACTTGATGGCAAGCCAATCTTCAGTCAATAAACTATTGCAAAAAGATGGACTTCACTTCACCAAAGATGGTTATATCTTACTTGAAAGCAAACTTGTACCAGAAATTAAGGCAACGCTAGTCAAACAAAACGAACTAGTGTCGAATTAGAAGGAGCACTTTATGAATTTAAATATTCCACAAAAATATTTTATTTTATCGTGCAATGAAAAAGGCAGTGTACGAATTTTTAAGAATACAAGACGCAGGGCCTATTTAGCTGAAAGTTCTTTTTTCGACTTAGCTTTAAACGATATTATTGATTTAACTGATAACAGTGTCATCATTAACAAGGTTTTGCCAGATGGTAAGGAATATCTCAACGAATTCTTCCAGATCATCAATAAGAATCAGGGTAAGAGCGTTACACATGTACTTCGTGCCATGGCCACAAAAGAAAATATCACTAAGCAGATCTACAACGAAATCGGCGATTCATTGGTCGACAAAGTTGACGTTACAAAGGCCGTAACTGGCATAGTATTCAAGACTAATAATTACTTGCCTGACCATCGTGTCAAAGAGGACTTAGTCAGTGATGTCAGAAAAGAATTCTTAAATTCTGACAGTAAAGTTTCACCTGAAACATTCGCATTATTGGCAACTCTTTATGGTAGTCACGACTTGAAGACTTATTTCACGCCGTTTGAACTCAAGCAACTCAAAACTAATATTGAAGAAAATCAGGATGATCCCACTTACGAAAAATTGTTTGAACTTTCCAAGCGATTGAATCGGGTTATTTTGACGTTATTAGGTTAGAGGGTCGAAGCTTATGCTTCGGCTTTTTTGTTGGGTTGGTTGTCCGCTTCCGGTTACGAAAAATCATACCTGCCGTGGGGACCGGTTCGAGCCGTGGTCTCTCACCTCGACTTTGAACTTTGCATAGTTCGCAAATTTCAAAGCTCGTCCTGTGGCGTCCCGCCACACTCACGGCTGGTATAATTTTTCTCCACCTTCAGCTAAGAGACCTCTTAATTTGATACTATATTAGATATTTAAAACTACATAGATATCCATACTAGCCGGAGGTTGGAAGTGATGGACCCGCAGTGACAGTGCTGTTGGACGGTGGTCTTCCGGACTTACAGCACAGGACGTTTTTGAAATTCGAGGTTTGTGCGAAGTTCAAAAGCGAGGCTTCAGACCGCCTTTCGGCTGAAGTCGGTCCCACAGCGGTCCATCACTTCCAACCATAGGCAAAAAAATAATAATAAATTCCAAAAAAACTTAAATAATCCACTGTAACAAATCCGTGGTAGCATGTAGTCGGAAGAATACGACCATGGAGTGAATATTATGAACAAAATAATAGTATCTACCATAGTTACTATCTTCTTCATCGCCTTGATACCAGTGACACTGCTGTTTTCATCCGATGTAGCTGTTCGTGATCGTGCTTTCCGTGAAGCCACGACTGTCCTAGATAGCAATGACTCCGCCAAATATGGAGACAATCAACAAACGAAGACTTATCTTCAAAACCATCCTTACTTGAAACTACAAAAACTAACTGATCTTCAAGGTAGCGATGATCAAGGGTCCTTCTTTATAGGAAAAACTAAACAGAATATTTTATTAAAAATTTATGTAAAATTTGCACCAAATCAAAGTAGACTGGAAGACTTCCAACCGGTCCTTCACATTAAAAAAATTAAGCTAATGAAAAAGGCAGCTGTCACGAAGACGGCTGCCTCTTTTGATTTCTCAAAAAATTATTTTGTATAATATTTTTCAGGTACACGTTCCAACAATTGTGTTAATCCACCAATTGCGGCAATAGTTAAGCGGTGCATGGCACGTGATGTGATCGTGTAGACAAGTTGTTGCTCGTCTTCATCGAATCTATCCCTCGAAGCGTTCCACATAATAACGGCATCGAATTCTAGTCCCTTAGCTAAGTATGATGGTAGAACAATCGTACCAGTCGCCAAACGTTGATTCTCAGATCTGATCCAAGTGGATTCAACACCAGAATCCTCTAGCATCTTCTGAACTTGTTCTGATTCCTCTAACGACTTGGTTATGATAGCAGTTGTATAATTCTTTTTATTATTCGAATTTAACTGACCAATAACTTGTTGTAGGGATTCCTTGGTATCTTGCGCCATCAATAGATTAGGCAAATCACCCTCACGATTAAATGGTTCGATCTTTTGTCCGTTAGTCAAAATTGCCTTGGTATAATCAGTGATCTGCTTAGTTGAACGGTATGAATGTGTCAATTGCACAACACGTGTTTCATCCGCATTGAATAAGCTTTGAACCTCTGACAATAATGTCTGGCTGTTCTTCTTAGTAAAGATCGATTGATTCAAGTCACCCAACATTGTGTAACGAGCTCTTGGGAACTTGTCCTTTAAGTATGCTAATTGGAATGGTGTGTAATCCTGAATCTCATCAATGAAGACAAACTTCATATCGAGTTCTCCATGTTTACCAGTCACCATATCGTACAAGTACAAATATGGACTCAGGTCATCCATCGAGATCTGCTTGTGATTGAACAAATCAACGAAGTCATCAACATACTGATGCCATTGTGCTTCACTGATACCATGCTTCTTCAAGTCCGCGATCTTAGGTACAGCCTTCAAGAAGTTCAAGTAATTAGTCGAGACATTCAAGAATCGTAAGTGAATGATCTGACTATAAACTTTTTGCATCGCTGCCATAACGATCTTACGAGCTAAGAACTTATGCTCTTCATCACCGTTTTTGAACTCTTGATCGGCAGTATTGTAGAGCATCTTCAATTGTTCCTGACTCAAGTCCTCGATCTGTTCTGAGACCCACTTCGAGCGCATCTCTGAACCCACTTTACGACGCAACATTTTTTGAAGACGTTCAACAGTCGCATCTAGTCGATTGCCCAGATTATATTGTGGACCGAAGCTGTAATAGATCTCCGCAATTTTTTCCTTAGGAATAAAGATATTGCCTTGGAACTTGATATTCTTGAAGCTGACACCACTTTGGTTAAGTAACTTCCCATAGTTGGTCAGAATCTTAAAGAACTCAATATCCGAAACAAACTTCGAAATATTTTTCTTAACTGGATCTTCTTGTTTTTCAAATTGTTGGGAAAGATTCTCAACCGAAATATTAGGCAAACGACGTGACAAATATTGTGCATATGTCATTTGCACCATGTTCTGTTCACCCATTTCTGGTAGAACATCTTGAATATAATCGTTGAATAGCATGTTCGGACTGAACATAACCACTTGACTAGAAGTCAAAGTCCCACGATATCTATATAGAAGAAACGCGATCCGTTGCAAAATAGCTGAAGTCTTACCAGAACCGGCAGCACCTTGGACAAACAATAATTTCGACTTGGTATCACGAATGATTTTGTTTTGTTCCGCCTGAATGGTCTTAACGATACCCTTCATATGCGTCGAAGATTTACCATCAAGAACTTCCAGCAACATTTGATCACCGATAGTTTCCTGCGTGTCAAAATAAGCTTGAATCTTACCATTCTCAACTAAGAATTGACGTTTCAAAAATAAGTCAACGTTTTGCAAGCCATCTGGTGTTTGGTATTCAACATCACCGAGCTTACCATCATAGTAAATACTAGAAATCGGCGCACGCCAATCGTAGACCAAGAAGTGATCAGTCTTGTCCGTGAAAGAACTCAGACCAATATAAATCGTCTCACGCTTTGGTTCACCTTTTTCCTGGAAGTCCAATCGAGCAAAGAATGGATTCTTTTCCAACTTCTTCAGAATTCCCAAACGCTGCTTTGATTGTTGCCAACTGTTATTACGCTCATCGAGCATCTGTTGTTGTGCATGGATCGAAAGTGCCGAATCCATCGAGATAGCATCGCCATCCATACCGACATGAATATCATCGAAAGCGCCATTGATAACTTTCAAATCATCTTCCGCAATATCAATATGATCTTGGAGCTTTTTTTCAGAAGTTTTGATTTTTTGAACAACATCGTCAAGATGCTCTTGTTCAATCATTTTTTCATCTAATTGTTTAACTTTAGATTTTTCCGTCATGTCCACCTCGAAAATTTTAGTTAAATAATATTACCATTTTTATAAAGATAATTCAAAAATTATAACTTATTCGAGGCCCCACAAACGTTGATATCATACAATTCATCATTGAATAATAAATATTACATTTTTAGACATTTCGTATAGTTTATCTGGTACAATTTGGTCATAAAAATGATTATGGAGATGATTCGAATGCAATCACAAATTTACCCATACTTAGCTTTCAAAAATGCCAAAGAAGCTATTGAATATTACCAAGACGTCTTCGGAGCCACTGAAGTATACCGTCTGAGCCCCAAGTCTGAACAAGCCAAGCAATTCGGTGTCCCTGAAGATGCTGATTTAGAGAGCATGACTATGCACGCTGGCTTCACGATTCTTGGCATGAAAATCGAATGTGCTGACGCCTTCACCGGCAACGCAGAACCATCTGGACAAGTATCATTATTGTTAGATATCAATAGTGAAGATCCAGAAAGTGCCAAAGCTGCCGACGAATTCTACAAACACCTAGAAGAATCAGGACAAGTAAACATCACGATGCCATTTGCTGAACAATTCTGGGGTGGCAAGATGGGTGGCTTCACTGATAAGTACGGTATCAATTGGATGTTGCACACATCTCCTTGGTCACAAAGTGTCGACCATTCATAATGGTTCATCAAATATCCTGATGCAATGTGATGTACTGTCAAATATTTCCGTATTACACACAAAAATGGAGTTAACTCATAATCGAGTTAGCTCCATTTTTTGATGTAAAAATATATTACTAATTATTCAACCATAGCCAATCCATCAGCATCCAGAATCTTGATCAAAGTATTAGACTTCTTCTCGATCAATTCATCCTTAGCCAACGAACTCAGCTTGCGACTGATTGTTTCTGGAGTCGTTCCCAGATAAGTCGCAATATCTTTTTTCTTCAAAGGTAATTCAAATTCATCCTGCTTCAAACCGGCACCAGTTTCTAACAAGTAACTGGCCAAGCGGCTTTCAACACTTGAAGTTGCGGCTCAGTAGTCTGTTGTTCAAGTTGAACGATCCGTTGTCCAAAGGCATTGACCATATTAACAGCCAATTCTGGTGATGACTTCATCAACTTCTGAAAATCACTACGTTTGATCTGACAAACGTCCGTGTCCATCAAAGCTTGAGCAAAACTACCTCGATCTTCATTACTGAAAAGTGCGGCTTCTCCGTCAAAATCACCAGTCTGCAGGATTCTCAACATTTGTTCTTTTCCATTAGAAGCTAATTGGAAAACCTTAGCTTGTCCATGCGCCACAATTGTCAAAGCATCTGCAGGATCGCCAGCTTGATAAATGTATTCGCCACTTTCATAGTGTTTGTCTGAAACTAATGAAGCAACTGTACTTGTATCTTCTTCAGATAACGATTGAAAAATCGTTACTAATTCCACACAATCCTCAGCTGTGTGATTATGAGCTAGATGTGCCATGTTATTCCTCTTTTCTTTTGCCGCCTCCGGTTGGAAGTGATTGTACCTGCTGTGGGACCGACTTCAGCCAAGGTCTGAAGTCTTGCTTTTGAACTCTGCACAAACTAGCAGCTTTCAAAAGACATCCTGTGCTGTAAGAACGGTAACCCGCCGTTCAACACCACTAACACTGCTGGTACATCACTCCCTACCTCCGGCTAAATATCAATATACTTCTATTCGCTTATAACACTACTAACTTAAGGAGTATTTAACTATTTTCTTGCTCAACTACTATTCTGAAAACTACTTTGAATCTAAATACAACTTACAAGAAATGGAGGTGGAGAGATATTTATCCGGCCGTGAAAGTGGTGTAAGAACGGTGAACTTCCGTTCTTACACCACGGGACGAGCTTGAAGATTTTCGAAGAAAAGCTTCAAGTCGAGGTTCGAGACCGAGGCTCGAACCGGTCCCCACGGCAGGTTAAATATCTCGGAACCGGAATATCAGAATACAGCAATAGAAGGACCAACTAAGCCCTTCTATCAACTAATATCTATAGTAAACTTTACCATTTTTATCCGGTTCTAAAACGAGTTCCGGAAGGACAACTCCCTCCGCTTAGCTACGATAATTAAAGGATGCACAAACCGCATCATTTAATTACCTAGGCTATGCTCAGGAGCTGACCGCCCTTCCTGCACTCTCTAATCTTCGTCGTCATCATCATCGTCTTCTTCAAATCCAGCCTTAGCATCATTACCAAGTAAAGCTTGATAAATACGAATTTGATGATTGTTCCAGCCAAGCAACTCAACTAGAACTTGTGCCATAAATGGACGATCTTCGTTTTGTGCCAACTTGATTGCACGTGTGACAAACATATTGTCAGTTGCAAAATCATTAACAACAGTTTGAATCATGCTTTCAGCATCCAAATACTTGTTAGCACCATTTTCTTCGATCATTGTGTAGTCTGAGTATTCCTTCATTGTTGATGGTGGTAACTCGCCTTCATCTAACAATTGGTCAGCAATCTTGTCGAACCAAGCATTGTTTTCATCGATCGTATCACTCAAAACTGCCTTGTAGTTCTCAGCATTTGGTCCCTTAACGAACCACTTTAATTGGTGCAATTTAACGTTGATATAAGCGTGATTAGAAACGATGTGTCCAGTCATTGCTCCAGCTGTGGGTTTGTGGTGATCAGCGTCAGCTTGTTTTTGTTCTGCAGCAAACTTCTCGTCAATTGTTAATTCTGTCATTATGCAACTTCCTTTGTCTTGATTTTCTTAACTTCATATCCTAATTCAGTAATAACTTTACCTAGATCTTCACCTGAAACTTTTGATTCATCAATGTTAGCTTTTACTTTGCCGGCATTGAACATAACTTTAACATCTGAAACTCCGTCTTGATTTGAAACTGCTTTTTGAATTTTTGTCATACATGATGGGCATGTTAATTCGCCTAATTGTAATACTACTTTTGCCATATTTAAGTTCCTCCTAAATATCTTTAACTAACTTACAAGTTATATACTAGTATCTTTTATGCGGTCTTAACTTGATTTACATCAAGTTTTGGAGATTTTTTGAAAGATTTTATTCTTAATAATCTCATAGCGTTGAAGATAACGATCAAGATACTGAATTCGTGGACAAACATCCCACTTGCCATGTGAATAACACCAACTAATAGACCTAATAATAGTAGTGCAACTGTACCTACGGCAATGATGATATTTTCTTGTGTGTTAGCAACTGTCTTCTTAGCTAAGACATAAGCATGTGCTAGTGCATCAAAGCTTGATTTAACCAAAACAACATCGGCTGTTTCGATAGCAACATCTGTACCTGTACCCATACCAATTCCGATATCGGCTGTAGCGAGTGATGGAGAATCATTGATACCATCCCCGACGAAGGCAACGTGATGTCCTTCATCAGTAAACTTCTTAACAAAATCAACTTTTTGTTCAGGTAATAATTCTGCGTGAACTTCATCAATTGGTAATCTGTCTGCAACATGTTGAGCGGCAGTCTTATTATCACCAGTAAGCATGACAACACGCTTGATACCAGCATTCTTCAAGGCTGTTAATCCTTCAAAGGCATCTGGTCTGAGTTGATCATTAACACCAACAACCAACTTCAATTCTTTATTTACGGCCATCAAGACGATTGAATCTCCTTGGTTGACACGTGCATCCATAGCTTTTCTTGCTTCATCACTAATAACAACGTTATTAGCTTTCATCAGACGTTCATTACCAACTAAGATATCAGCGTCAGCACTTTGCAAACCTTGACCCTTAACAGTATCTAGTTCAGGAAGTTCTGCTGTGGCTTTGACATTTTCACCAGTGATATATTTGACGATTGCACGACCTAATGGGTGATCTGATGTTCCTTCAACAGCACTTAACAATGCCATGTCTGATTCTTTGTCACTACCAAAGTGAGTCAATTCTGTAACACTCATTTGACCAGTTGTTAGCGTACCGGTCTTATCTAGAACCAATGTATCAACCTTTGAGAAGGTGTTTACGGCGTTACCACCCTTCATCAAGATACCGTTCTTAGCACCGTTACCAATTCCAGCAACGTTTGAAACTGGAGCACCTATAACCAAAGCACCAGGGCATCCAAGAACTAGAACTGTGATAGCTAATGGGAAATCTTGAGTGAAGATCCAAACTAGAATACCGATAACCAAAACTGCTGGTGTGTAGTATGTAGCAAATTTATCAATAAACTTAGCGGCTGGAGAAGCACTGTCTTGAGCTTCTTCAACAAGTTCAATGATTTTACCAAATGTTGTATCTTCACCGACTGAAGTTGTTTCAACAGTGATAGTACCATTATCTGTAAGTGAACCGGCGAAGACCTTATCACCGATAGACTTCTCGACTGGTGTTGATTCACCAGTGATCGAAGCTTCATTCATGTATCCTTTACCTTCGACGATAACGCCATCGACAGGAATTTGACCACCGGGTTTGACGATTACGTGGTCACCTTCGTCAACGTCATCAACATCAACTGTAGAAATATTTCCATCTTCATCAACAACTTCGGCAGTTGTTGGTGCCATTTGTGTCAAGTTCTTAACAGAGGAACGAGTCTTTTGTAGAGTTCTTTGTTCCAAGTAACTACCGAATAAGAACAAGAATGTAACTACGGCTGATTCTTCGTATTCCCCGATTACGAAAGCACCGATGACGGCGATTGTAACTAGTAGTTCAATACTGATAACCTTATTCATCAAGGCTGTCCAAGCATGTAAGAATACTGGAATAGCTCCGATGATACTTGCGATGATCATGGCTGGTGTTTCAACCATTGGCAAGTGTAAAAACTTTGCGGCGAAACTGACAACGATTAAAATTGCGATTGCCGCAGTCATTCTATTTTGATTTTTTTGAACCCATATATTAAATTTCATATTATCTTTCCTCCTAAGCACAAATACATTGTATAAGGTTTTAGGAGCGTCCAACTTGATTAAGGTCAAGTTTTGAAAGAAAGTACAAAAAAAGAGCAAACCGAAGCTTGCTCTCTCAATTTTTCAAATAAGTACCACGAAGAAGGATGAACCATAACAACAAGACCGTAAAACCAATGGCGGTTAAGAGATAACCTGGATCATTTCCAGTCTTGGGCAATGTCTGGGCAACGTCGTTAGCCGAACTAGTATCAGTCGCAGCCGATGCAGTCACATTCTGTAATGACTTCAAATCACTGGACAAAGTCTTCAGATCATTCATCATGTTAGAAAGGTCCGACGTGTTAACTAAGTTGGATAGGTCTAATGACGATAATCCGTCAAAGTCCAAATTAAAGTCGAGCAATGAATCCAAACCATAATCAGGGCTGTTCAAGCTCAATTGTCCTGGGATCAACTTACTCAAGTCATCCAAACTATCGATGTTGAAGTTAAACTTCAAATAATCATTGTTACCCTTGGTGTACTTAAAGATATTACTTGGATCGATCGTTTTATTATTGATCATATTGATTTTGACTGCTGAATCACCCAACTTCTTATCATAAGCAATCGTCATGGCAACGTTATAAGTTCCATCGTTATTTGGTGTGATTGTGGCCGTATTAGTTAAGTAATTAGCTGCTGCCGAACCGCTCCTGTCATTCTTAACTACCTTATAGGTAAGACTTTGACCATCCCTATTCTTAGAAATAGTCGTTCTCGACTTAGGATTCTCAATGATCACATTCTTTGAACTATGCAAATCATCTGGAATCACCGGGGTCGTATCAGTCGTTTGACTGTTATTACCCTTGGTTGCATCAGTGATCGACTTCAAGTTATCCAACAACGCACTTCTACTATTAGTAGCTCCACTAGCAGTGGCGGTATCGAACTTAAAATCAACATTAGATTTTGTTAGTTCAATTCCTAATGCTTTGGTCTTCGACTCTAATGTTCCGGCAATATTATTATTCAATGCATCCAAGCTATTAACATTGAAGCTAATATCCTGTTTGGTCGTACCATTGTCATCATAAGTCGCTGATACAATTGGCGTTTGACCGTCAATTGAAATAATTGCTAGTGACTTCAATTTTGGCAAAGTCATAGTCAGCGTAACTTTATATGTCCCATCACCATTTTGTGATGTTTTAGCTGTTTTTGTAAAATAAGCACTATTGGAATCAACATTGTCAGTTCCAGTTTGATAAATATCATATGAAATATTTTGTGAATTTGCGGTATCCGACGAAGCTTGTGCAACTTGCGTAGTTGATACCATCGGTAAATTGTTTTCAGCAACAGTCGTGACTCCCCCGAGTAACATGACTGCGGCTAATAATTTGATTAATTTCCTCTTCATCGTATCGCCCCCAAGCATATAAATCTTATCATATTTTAGCTCACATAGTCACCATAATACATTGTAACAATGGGGTTTTGAACAAATAATTGATTCTGGTCAATAAATAAAATAACTTCTCCTACTAATTTAAGAAACCGATGTCATAATTTTAATATTGAAATTATCTTTATAATTTATATGATATACGTAATATCTATGTCAGTGCTTACATGTCAGTGTTAGTTAGGTATCTATATCTAATAAATGTTCATCCCTAAAGTAGATTTAAATTAAATTGATTAAAGAAATATTACAAAATATTTGGACTCGCACCTGATTGGGTTATATACTATTAATATTACATTCAGGAAGGTGAAATCATATGAAACAAGGCACAACAATTATCACTCTCGATAATGGCTACCATTTATGGACAAACACACAAGGCCACGGCGACATCCAATTACTTTGCCTACACGGCGGACCTGGTGGAAATCACGAATATTACGAAAACTTCGGTGAGAAACTCGCTGACCTTGGTGTTCAAGTATCAATGTATGATCAACTAGGATCATGGTACTCAGACCAACCCGACTACAGTGACCCTGCTATCGCTGACAAATACCTTACTTATGAATACTTTGTTGATGAAGTTGAAGAAGTAAGACAAAAATTAGGACTAGATAACTTCTACCTTATTGGACAATCATGGGGTGGCGCTCTAGTTCAAATGTACGCTGCTAAATATGGACAACACCTAAAGGGTGCTATCATCTCAAGTATGGTCGACGAAATTGACGACTATGTAAAGAGTATCAACCAATGCCGCTTGGACACACTTGGTCCTGACAAGGTTAAGTACATGGAAAAAATCGAAGCTGACAACAATCTTACTGACGCTACATACCAAAGCTACGTTGATATACTAAATGCAGAATATATCGACCGCAAGCAACCAACATCAATCAGACACTTGATCGACACCACTGCTACTGGCGTCTATGGCGTCTTCCAAGGTGACAACGAATTCGTTATCACTGGTAAATTAAAGGACTGGCACTTCAGAAAACACCTTAAAGAAATCAAAGTCCCAACTTTGATCACATTCGGTGAACACGAAACAATGCCTATCCCTACAGCTAAGATCATGCAAAAGGAAATTCCTCACGCACGCTTAGTTACAACACCAAATGGTGGACACCATCACATGATCGACAACGCTCCAGTTTACTTCGATCACTTGAAGACATTCATCAAAGATGTTGAAAATAACAACTTTAATGACTAAACAAAAAAGTTCAGAACGAAGTTAATTCTTCATTCTGAACTTTTTTATTTACTTAAAAATCTTCAATAACTTTGATAGCTGATTGATCCAATGTCTTGCCAATCAAGCACTTCTTGATCTTAGCAGACAGATTACTTGGAATGACATCTAACATAAAATCATTTGTCTGAACTTCACGAGAGTTCGGTGAAGTATTCAAGACTACCAATACTTGCTTATTATTTTGCCAATACACGAAGCCAATTCCATAATCACACAGATAAAATGGTGCAAAATCAGCTTCATTGATCCACGAATGTTCACTACGCCATTGATACCACTCTTTGACTTTTGCTTGAGTTACCGTATCAGCAGTATCCCATGGGAAATAAGCCGATTAGCGGGATCTTTGCCACCAGTTAAGCCGGCCTCATCACCATAGTACAAACATGGTACTCCCGGCATAGTGAAAAGTAGACCGAAGGCTTGTTGAAGCCAGTCATGATTATTATGAAGCATTGTCAGAATACGTTCAGTGTCATGGCTGCCAATATTATTAAAATTATAATTGAAAACAGTCTTCGGATAATTTTCCTTCAGAGTCATCAATTCTAACCACCATTCTGATGGTTTCAGGTCACCCGTTAAGACTCGGATAATAAGTTTTCGCAGCGGATAATTCATAACTGCTTGAAGCATCCCGCCTTCTAGATAGTGGCGACGACGACCATAGGCTAACTTATGCGAGGCATCTTCCCAGACTTCACCGATCAAGACTTTGTTCGGATATTTATCAAGCGCTTGGCGAATGCCCATGATGAACTCATCAGGTAATTCATCCGCCACATCCAACCTCCAGCCATCGATTCCACGTGAAGTCCAGTAGTCGATAACCGAATCTTTACCTCCATAAATAAACTTCTGAAAATCAAGATTGGACTTATTAACTGTTGGCAGATCTGTTACACCCCACCAACTATCATATTCATTCGGATACTTAGTGAAGGTGAACCAAGGATAATATTTACTGTCAGTAGATTGCTCTGCACCGATCGTATCGTAATAACCACTCTGGTTGAAGTAACGCGAATTGACACCAACGTGATTGAACACACCATCGAGAATTACGTACATCCCTGCTGCATGAATCGCTGCGACCAAATGGTCGAAGTCGGCTAATGTTCCTAGGACAGGATCAATTTTTAAATAGTCCCCTGTGTCATAACGATGATTACTCATTGCCTCAAAAATCGGACTCAAATAAATCATCGTTACACCAAGTTGCTTGAGATAAGGCAGCTTCGCTTCAATACCACGAAGATTGCCGCCATAGAAGTCCCAGCGAACGACCTCTTGCTTATTATTACGAATGTACATTGGCAAATCAGACTTCTGGCCATAGATAGAACTATTCGGCTTAGGATTATTAATATGGCCGTCAGGATTACCATTATTAAACCGATCAACGAAGATCTGATATGCCAAACCATGACGATACCACTTCGGAATCGGTTCAACATGGTCAACTACAGTCAGTTGATACATCTGCACATCTGACCGCTTGTTGTAAATAATTCCCGAACCACCATATCCACCATCCGGACAACCATAGAAGCACTGTTCATTGGCAGTTATGACTTCGAAAAAGTAAAAATACAAACTGGCATTATTCGGTGTAAATTCACCGCAATAATAAGGATCATGCCAATCCATTACTACTTGATGTTCAGTGTCCCAATGGCCATCTTGTGCCACATGTAAAATAACTTTTTGAATCGTATCACTCGCGTGAACTTTTACTTTGAAACAGACATCAGACAGTTTCTGGATCGCACCAAACGGAGACTTGTCAGTTGTCTGAAAGGAATCATATTCAATAACAATACTCATTAACTTTCTCCTGTTATCTATTTCAATACTCGATCATATGGTACTTGCCAAATATCTTCACCATATCGAGCAACTGCATAATCAGCTGAGAATGTTCCTGATGCAGCAATATTGGCGAGCGACTTCTGTTCCCAAACTTTTTTGTCTGTGAAATCCTGACTGATCTGTTTTTGTTTTTGAACATATTCAGCGTAGTCTGCCAGTACGAAGTATTCATCGTTATAACGAAGCAATGAATCGTAGATTTCACGGCCTTCGGTCGAGATACCAGGAATAGTTCCGTCAACAAATGTCTCTAATATACGTTGCAATTCAGGATTACTGTCGTAAAATTGTGCAGCGTGATAATCACCACGATGGTAATAACCATAGACATCATCCGCTGTTAGACCAAAGGTATATTCGTTTTCCTTACCAGCAGCTTGAACGATGTCAATGTTAGCTCCGTCCATCGTTGCAAGAGATAAGGCACCATTGGTCATGAGCTTCATATTACTGGTACCAGAGGCTTCCTTTGAAGCAGTTGAAATTTGTTCACTAATGTCGGCTGCTGGGATGATCAACTCACCAAGTGACACGCCATAATTAGGAACGAACACGACTTTTAACTTGTCTTCGACTGCCTTATCGTTGTTAACCAATTCCGCCAGTGCATTGATCATCTTGATGACTGACTTAGCGTAGTGATAACTAGGAGCCGCCTTGGCACCAAAGAAGTGAACTCGAGGAATGACATCTTTTTTAGGATGATCTTTGATATCCAAGTACTCACGAATTATTTCAAGTGCGTGTAGTAATTGACGCTTATAGGCGTGCAGACGCTTGATCTGAACATCATAGATAGCATCAGTTCTGATCTTAATACCTAATTCTTCATCAACATATTTAGCCAATTGTTTTTTGTTTTCAATTTTGACCGCTTCTAGCTTGTTCAAGAAATCATCGTCATCCTTAAAGGCTGACAGAGTTTGAATTTGTTTAGGATTATAGCGCCAAGTCTCGCCGATTTTAGAGTCGATCAAATTAGACAATGGCTCATTAGCGAGTTGCAACCAACGACGACTAGCTATTCCGTTAGTCTTATTGTTGAAGCGTTCAGGATAGATACGATAGAGATCTTGTAGCACATCCTTCTTCAGCAATTCTGTGTGTAACGGCGCTACACCATTTACAGAATGACTACCAATGACGGCCAAGTAAGCCATCCTAACTTGACCATTGCCCAGTGGAGCAGTCTTATCAACTGTATTCTCACCAAAGATCGGTGTCTTCTCTTCACGATAACGACGATCGATCTCTTCGACGATTTCATATATCCTTGGCAACATGCCTTTGAACATATCAATTGGCCAAGTCTCTAGTGCCTCTTGCATGATCGTGTGGTTAGTATAACTCATTGTGGCGACAGTCAATTGCCAAGCTTTGTCCCATGGACAATCATATTCATCCAAGAGAATCCGCATCAACTCGGGAATAACCAAAGTTGGATGTGTGTCGTTGATATGGATTGCGACCTTTCGAGCAAACTCATTAACAGATAGATGGTCCAAGAAGTAATGTCTGACAATACTCTGGACTCCTGCTGATGAGAAGAAGTACTCTTGTCGTAATCGTAATGAACGGCCAGCAGCATTGGAATCATCAGGATACAAGACTTCGGTTATCTGATCGATACGATCACGCTGTGCTTGATTATAAAAAGTCTGATCCGCACTTGGAGGGAGTTCAGCCGACCACAATCTCATCGTATTTGTAACGTCGTTATGATAACCAACAATCCCGACATCATAAGGTACCGGCAACACGTCATCAGTGTGATCATAGACTGGTCGTAAGTGTCCATCAGCTTGTTTCTGCAGCCATACATGACCGCCGAATCTAACTAGGCAGGCACGGTTCTCACGACGAATCTCCCAGACATTACCATTACGTAGCCAGTCATCAGGCAATTCCACTTGATAACCATTCATGAAGACTTGCTTGAACAAACCATAACGATAACGAATACCGTTACCATTACCTGCCATGCCCAAACTAGCCATTGAATCCATATAGCAGGCTGCCAATCGGCCTAACCCACCATTACCTAACCCAGGATCAGGTTCAGAGGAACAGATTTTTTCAAAATCCAATCCTAACTTATCCAGGCCATCCCTGACCGTATCGAGAATGCCTAAGTTCAATAGGTTAGACTTCATCAAACGTCCTGGCAAGAATTCAATCGAAAAATAATAAACTTGCTTGGCATCTTTTTGGCGATAGTTCTTAGAAGTATTCTTCCAGTTACTGCTGTCATAGCGCTTGATCAAATTACCTAGAGCCATCAACTGCTCCAAAGGTGAAGA
The DNA here is from genome assembly GCF_000615905.1 of Companilactobacillus nodensis DSM 19682 = JCM 14932 = NBRC 107160. GTDB lineage: Bacteria > Bacillota > Bacilli > Lactobacillales > Lactobacillaceae > Companilactobacillus > Companilactobacillus nodensis. The sequence goes on along the minus strand of NZ_BAMN01000002.1, from coordinate 136,181 downwards.
ATCTTTGACATCGATGGCATATGTGGCTTTGACCTCATTGATAAAATCCATTGTAAATTTTGTTTCATCTAATTTCATGTTTATAACTCCCATCAACCGCTAAGACAATCTTATTCGGATAGTTCTTGATATAACTGGCGGTATTTTTGTGCAGATTTTTGCCAGCCGAAGTCTTGTTTCATCCCTTGAAATCTCAATTTCTGCCAGGCTTTGGGATCATCGTGGTACAAGTCATAAGCCTTATTCATCATTTTGCTTAGGACACTGGCACGATAGTCGGTGAATCCAAATCCCGTTCCAGCTCCTGTGAAGTGATTGTAAGGTTTGACTGTATCACGCAATCCACCAACTGAGTGGACTAATGGTACACTGCCGTAACGCATTGCCATCATTTGTGACAATCCACAAGGTTCAAATGCTGATGGCATAACGAAGATATCACTTCCAGCATAGATCTGTTGTGCAAGCTTCACGTCAAACTCAATCGCCGCTACAAACTTATCAGGAAAAGCAACTTGATAACCTCTAAATCCATCTTCCAGATCTGGATCTCCTGTCCCCAGAACAATGACCTGAGCATCATGTTCGTGCAAGAAGTCATTCAAGGAATCGAGTAATAGATCCATCCCTTTCTGTCTGGTCAACCTTGATACTACCGCAAAAACTGGGACATCGACTTGTGGAAGTCCTAGAGATTTTTGCAGAGCATGCTTGTCCTTGAGTTTGTTAGTCATATCGTCAACTTGATAGTGTGAATAAATATTAGGATCAGTTGCTGGATCATAAACTTGCGTATCGATTCCGTTGACGATTCCCTGTAGCTTATAAGAATTATCTCGTAAGATACCATCTAAGCTCTCGCCAAACTCTGGTGTCTGAATCTCCTGAGCGTAACTTGGAGATACTGTCGTAACAGCATCTGCATAATAGATTCCGCCCTTCATGAAGTTGACATTACCGTAATACTCAACTGATCCTTCATCAAAGGTTTCTGTCCCGATGCCAAACAAGCTGCCCAAAATAACCGGATCATAGACACCTTGGAACTGAATATTGTGAATCGTCAGTACAGTCTTGATATGACGATACGAATCGATCCAATTGTATTTGTCCTTCAACAGCACGGGAATAAAAGCTGTGTGCCAATCGTTACAATGAATAACATTTGGAATATAGTTGACCTTCTCCAACATTTCACAGATGGCTAACTGATAGAAGGCAAAGCGTTCACCGTCATCCCAATAACCATAAATACCGTCACGGCCAAAGTATTCTTCATTGTCGATCAAATAATATTCAACACCATCTAACTTCAAGGTTTTGATACCACAATATTTGGCATTAGCACCTACTTGAACTTGGAAGTACATCAAGTCCTTTAGTTCTGAGCGATACTGCTCTGGAAAAAGTTTCTTGTAATATGGAATTACTACTCGCAATTCGACACCGTTTTTAATCAAAGCTTTGGGCAATGCCAAACTGACATCTCCCAGACCACCTGTCTTATAAAATGGCGCTGCTTCTGCGGCCGCAAATAAAACTTTACTCATTAGTAACCTCCGTCTGTCTGAATATTCTCTTACCCTTGCCAATCACTAGTGGTTCTTCAGGCGTTCCCTTCAATTCAAGATTAGGACCGATAACAACATTCTTATCGATCACAGCATTTTGAATCGTCGTACCGACGCCGATTCGAGTACCCTGCATGATGACTGAATCTTGAATCAAGCTATTGCGGTTAATGAAGACATTACGGAAAATAACCGAGTTATCAACCTTTCCTTCAATATAACCACCCGTTCCGCACAGGCTACCTTTGACCTGTGAACTCTTGGCAAAGAATGTTGGAATTTCATTTTTGACCTTAGTATAGATCTGACGCTGACTGTAGAACAGCGCTCTGAAGTTATCTTCCTTGAGAATTGACATACTGGCCTTGTAATAACTAGGAATGTCGTGAATGTTGGCATAGAAGCCGGTGTACTCGAAGGCATTGGCGTTGTGTTGAATAACCGCCTGCTTCATCAAACGTTCCAGACTGATCAAATCACCACGTTGGTTAGCTTCATTTAAAATATCAACTAGATCGACTGTACTCATCAAATAAATATTCAAGTCTTTGGCCAGTTTACCTTCACTAGAAGGAATCGTCTTCGAAGCTTGAACGACCGAGGTTGCCATACCATTATCAGTCAATTGCAAGACGGTATTAGTTGGTTTGACCTCACTTGCATCGACACTCTTATAGACCGTCGTAACCCGATTATCACGTTCTTTGTGATAGCGCAACAACGCCTTCAGATCAATGTTACAAATGTTTCTAGTTCCCATAACGACCGTATATTCACTGTTACTACGTTTGAGGAACAAGATGGCATTATCATAATAATGATGTATCAAAGTATCTTTCTTTTCCGGAGCAATCAGCGATAAATCATTGTATGGGAAATTGAATAGTCCGCCGCGGATCGTATCTAGGTTCCAATCATTACCACTACGAATATGGTCAGAAACAGAACGTCCTGAACGCGGCGAGGCAATCATGACATTTTGGATACCAGCATTTGCGATACTGGATAGTGGGAAGTCCAACAGACGATAACGGCCACCAAATGGCAGAGTTCCTACTGGACGAGCGTCTGTTAGAGGTTCAAGTTTTTCCCACGGTTCAACTAAATTGATAACGGCACTTACACTGTTGTGTTTCATGATTTTTTAACCCCCAGAACTTCGCCATAACCTACCACGGCGATATCTTTTTCTGTTCCCTTGACCTCGGCACCATCGCCAATAACAGCCTCTTCACCAACTAGTGCGTGATCGATCACAACATTCTTACCGATCGTTGCCCCAGGCATGATCATACTGTCCACAACACGACTGCCAGTTCCAACAGAAACACGTTGTGAAAGGATCGAATGATCCACTTCACCCGCAACGTAGCAACTGTCAACGATCATGGAGTTATTAACGTTACTCGTATTAGTCAAGAACATTGGTGGTAGAACTTGTGCCTTAGAATTGATCCGCCAATTATGATCACCAATATTCAAGCTGTTATGTGGTGAAAGAAATTCCATATTGGCTTGCCAGAGACTGTGGATCGTACCAACATCACGCCAATAACCATCGAAAGCATAGGCATAAGTCGATTCATTGTTGGCTAAGTACATCGGAATGACATTTTTACCGAAGTCTTCCAATGACTTGTTAGTTGTGAAGCTAGTTGTTAAATAATTTCTGAGTGTTGGCCAATTGAAAATATAGATCCCCATTGATGCCTTGTCACTCTTTGGATGTTCAGGCTTCTCTTCGAACTCGATGATACGGTCAGTTTCATCCGTATTCATCATGCCGAATCTCTTAGCCTCTTCCATTGATACCGGAATAACTCCAACTGTCAGTGAAGCTTTCTTAGCTTTGTGATATTCAAGCATGGCACCATAATCCATCTTATAAATATGATCACCAGACAGAACCAATAGATACTCCGGATTCTGTTGATCAATATATTCGATATTTTGGTAGATGGCATGCGCTGTTCCTTCGAAGAACTTCTCACCTTCACTAGAAGAAAAAGGTTGTAGCACCGTTACACCACCGTTTTGATCATCTAATCCCCAACTAGAGCCATTACCGATGTGGGCATTGAGTTCCAGTGGTTGATATTGGGTAACGACACCGACGGTATCAATTCCTGAATTGGCACAATTACTCAAAGTAAAATCAATAATACGGTAGCGACCGCCAAAAGGGATCGCTGGTTTAGCAGTGGACTTAGTCAATTTTCCCAAACGTGTACCTTGCCCACCGGCTAAAATAATTGCTAACATTTCGTTTTTTTCTGTCATAGTGACTCACCCCTACTTCAATTTGGTTGGTTGAATCAATAACGCTCCCATTGCTGGTAGTGTCGTAGTAAAGCTTGCAGGTTGGCCATTGAATGGTGTCTTGTCGGCCGTGAACTTAGTCTCTAGCTTCGTCCAAGTCCCACCATAGTTAGCATCTTCAGTATTGATAAGTAACTCATATTCACCTGCATATGGAACGCCGATACGATAATCTTTACGCTCAACTGGAACAAAGTTAAAAGCCGCAACAACAAATTGATGCTTACGCTTGCCTTGGCGAATAAACCCCATCGTTGAACTCTGTGCATCATCAGTATTGGAATAAATCATTCCCGCTGGTTCAAAATCTTGTTCCCACAAGGGACGGCTGTCACGATAAATACGATTGAGTGATTGCATGAACGTCTGCATCTTGTGATTCATAGGATCTTTTAGATCGACCCATTCCAGCTGACTCCAGTCACGCCACTCCAGAAATTGCCCCCATTCTGAACCCATGAAGGTCAACTTTTTACCTGGGAATACCGCTAAGTACGTCATCAATGTCCGTAAATTGGCGAATTGATTGTATCGATCACCGGGCATCTTGTGCATCAGCGATTTCTTACCGTGAACAACTTCATCATGTGAGAATGGCAAAATAAATTTTTCGTTAAGCATATAAACAAATGCAAATGTTAATAAATTGAAATTGTCACGGCGATACAACGGATCCATCTCAAAGAACTTCAAGGTGTCATGCATCCAGCCTAGATTCCACTTATAGTCAAATCCTAGACCGCCATTGTCAATTGAGTCAGTGACTCCTGCATATGCAGAAGATTCTTCCGCAATCATCAATACATCAGGATGTTCTTGATGAACAACTTGATTAAGTTGTTGCAAGAATTCAATCCCCTCGAGGTTCCTGTTGTCACCTTTTTGGTTAGTCAGACCTTCTTTGCCAACGTCATAATCCAGATACAGCATGTTTGAGACCGAGTCGACTCTGAGTCCGTCAAGATGGCAATCATCTAACCAGTAGAACGCGCTCGAGATCAAGAAACTGTGAACTTGAGCTTTACCAAGATCAAAATTCCACGCACCCCAGCCACGATTATTGGCACGATTTTCATCCTGATATTCATATGTCGGCGTACCATCGTATTGATACAATGCGTCATAATTACGAATAAAGTGGCCCGGTACCCAATCGACTAACACACCAATATTGGCTTGATGTAATTTGTCGACTAAATCTAAGAACCCTGTCACATCTCCGAAGCGACTGGTTATTGCGAAGTATCCTAATTGTTGATAGCCCCACGATGCGTCTAGTAAATGTTCCATCACTGGCATCAATTCAACGTGGGTATAGTCCATCTTCTTAACGTACGGAATCAACTCATCCGCAATTTCAGAATAGCTGTAATAACTGCCGTCTTCATGACGCCGCCAAGATCCTAGATGCAATTCATAGATATTCATGGGACGCTTCTTAGAATCACTGCGCTTTCGGCGTGCCATCCACAGACTGTCATGCCATTTTTTATCAGTAGGCTTAATGACTACTGCAGCATCACCGGGTTTCTTTTCAAACTCTCGAGCATATGGATCGATTTTTAAGTTGCGTTCACCATCTGGCCCAGTAATTGCGAACTTATACAAACTGCCGGGGTCTACGCCGTTAAATTCCCCGTGCCAGATTCCAGTGGTACCAACTTTGGTCAAATCTGAATCCTGCCATTCGTTGAAATCACCTACGACTGCAACCGATTTGGCATGTGGTGCCCAGACGTTAAACACTGTGATACCACTACTCAAGACATGACATCCTAAGAACTCATAACTCTTGAATGACTTGCCTGTGTTGAATAAATATCCATCTTCAGCTAAGTTTTGCTCTAATACCAAATTAATCACTTCCCTCGACACTATTGTGAAAATGTAAACATTCTAGCTGTGTACTTTCATTATAGGCTGGTCAACAGTAATTGTATTGCTTTTTTATGAAATAATTTATATTATTTACAAGCCGTCTATATACAGTCAGTATCGTTGTTATACCAGTCATTAACGGTGCTATTATATGTCGCTTAATCTCATTTGTAAAAGAATATAATACCCTTAATTTATTTCTGAAAATTGCATCTTAATAAAGTGAAAAAATCACAAAATCAGAAACAAAATACAAGTATTTGAGTATACCAATTCCAATGATTTAGGACACAAAAAAAGAGCCCTCATTCGAGGACTCTTAAATTATTTCTGTATGACTAAAGTTGTAATTATTTTGCAGCGGCTTCAGCAGCGTATGCAGCATTTCTCTTCTTCATTTGACGAGCGTACCAGATAAAGATCAATAGGTATGCGACTAATGCAAGAGCAGCGTAAAGTACAAATGTGATTTGTCCTTTAGATGCGTTACCAACAAGGTAAGCCAAGAATTTTTCGATAGGACCTTCCATTGTTGAGTGAGAAATCATTGTTCCTGATGCAAGACCCTTAGGGAATGCACCAAGCTTCTTAGCTGTTTCAGTAACCATAGGAGCAGCTAATGTACCGGCCCATAGGAAGACAGGTAATTCCAAAGCACCGATAACGATCATACGAACAATCTTACCACGTGTAACAACTAGCAAAGCTGGTGTAACACCCATGGCGATGATACCACCAAGAGGTAAAATCTTGTTTCCAGGTAATACTAAAGCTTCTAGTAACATGATAGGTGCAAGAAAACTCAATCAAACGTCCGGAGCTAAATTCTAGCCCTTGCCGCTTTCCTTGATAACCTTTTCTACGGCATCATATACAGGTGCAGCCATAGCAGGCATTCTATATAGGATAGGACCAGCATCAACAACGGGAACATCTGATGTGAATCCCAAATCAGTAGCAGCAATTGGTGTGAATAGATCGTAGTTCTTCATCATGTCTTCTGTGATGTCTTTAACCATAACGGCATCAGCTTGGACATTATAACCACGGTTACCCATTTCTGTTTCCAATGCATCTTTGATTTGGTGACTTGAGTTAACTCCAGCACCACAAGCAGCTAAAATTTTGAACATAATAAACACTCTCCTTTAATTAGTTGTTATCTTTTGCGTATTGCATAAACTTACGATTCAAGAATGAATAAATATCCTTAGGATCGCTAGCCTTAAAGAATGAAACTAGCTCGTTCTCGGAAGTACGAGCCATGAAGTCCATGATTTGAGCAAGGATATTGGATTGTCCCTCAGGATCATTGTTCAAAATCATGAATAGGAACTTAACGTCAAATTCTTTCGATGGATCAATCATATTATGGAAAGAAATTGGCTTATTCAATTTAATAGGAACGATCATTCGTGCTTTGACGAACTCACTCTCCGTATGTGGAATAGCAATGTTAGGTATCTTTGGTGATACAACTGACATATCGATCCCAGTTGGGTAGTTCGCTTCACGTTCCAATAAATTGTTGATGAAATCTTCTGTTACTAGATCCCTCTTATATAAAGACTCAGCTACTTCACGAAAAACCTCTTCTTGATTAGAAGCATCGGAAATGAATACTTCACTTTCGTTAAATAGTGGATCAGTAGCCAAATTGCTCATTAATGCCACCACCTGCCTATTGGTTGTTTGTTTTTGTTTACAAGACAATAGTAAACGCTAACATAAAAATTGTCAACAATTATTGATAAACTTATGATTTTGCTTACTTTCTTCCTATAAGGGCATTCCTAGAGAAATGAAAAGGCTTTAAAAAGTCAAACAAAAAACATTGACAATAAACATCATAGATGCTAAATTGTGTTTGTAACGAACAATAGTAAACAAAAAGAGGTGGTCTTTTGTTAAAAAAGGAACGCTTTCTAAAGATAATATCCGAATTGGATAAGAATGACATCGTTACTGTTAATGATTTAACTTCCCTACTTAACGTATCCGATATGACGGTACGCCGAGATCTTGAAGAGTTATCCGAATCCGGTAAATTGATCCGAATTCACGGTGGTGCTCAAAAAGTTAATGTTTCTCCATTAGAAGAAGCTTCACATGCTGAGAAGCGTGAAGTACATATAAAGGAAAAACAGGAAATTGCTAAGTTAGCAGCCAATGAAATTCGTAACTTCGATACTGTCTTTGTCGGTCCTGGTACAACATCGGAATTAATTGCTCCCTATATTAAGGGTGTTAATTCTTTAAGAATTGTAACTATAAGTATTCCTGTCTTCGAAAGTTTCAAGAATGCTGACGTTCAATGCGAATTGATCTTAGCTGGTGGAATTTACAGAAGCAGATCAGGAACATTAATAGGTGCTTTAGCAAGTAATGCCGTTAGCGGACTGAAGTTCGATAAGGCCTTTGTGGGTGTCAACGGGATCCAGAATTCTCAGATCATGACCGCTAATACCGAAGAAGGACGTATCCAGAGCGTTGCTTTAAACAATTCTCAGACAAAATACATCGTAGCTGACAAGTATAAGTTGAATCGAAATGATTTTTATACTTTTTACAGCTTAGATGATGTTGATTACCTGATTACCAATAAGGACACTTCTTATGAAACTTTAGATTACTATCAACAATATGTAAGAGTTATCAATGATAATAGGAGGAATTAATTTATGAAAATTGCACTAGCTTCAGATAAAGCAGGTTTTGAATTGAAGGAACATATCAAGAGTTACTTACAAGGCGAAGGCAAGGGTTATGAAGTTATCGACCTAAGCGAAAAACCAGCTGCTGATTTCGTTGATTCATCAGTTGAACTTGCACATTACATTCTTGATGGAAAAGCTGATCGTGGTGTTATGTTCGATGAATATGGAACAGGCTCAGCAATGGCAAGTAACAAGATCCATGGCATGGTAACAGCTAATGTTGTTGAAGAAAACACAGCTCACATGACAACACAACACAATGGTGCAAAGGCTATCGCAATGGGTGCCGGAATCGTTGGACCTAAGAAGGCTGAAGGAATCGTTGATTCATACTTAGGTGTAAATTACGCAGGTGGACGTCACCAAATCCGTCTAGATATGCTTGAAAAATTAATCTAATTAAAAAATTCAATTTGATAACAGGAGGAATATTTTATGATTATTGCACTAGGAAACGACCATATTGTTACAGATGTTAAAATGCAAATTTCAGATATGTTAAAGGCTATGGGTAACGAAGTTATCGATGTCGGAACATATGATAATACAAGAACTCACTATCCAATATACGGACTACGTGTTGCTAACTTGGTTCGTGATGGCAAGGCTGATTATGGTGTTGTTCTATGTGGTACTGGTGTTGGTATCTCAACTGCCGCTGATAAGAACAAAGGCGTACGTGCAGCTCTAGTTAACGATACAACTACTGCTAAGTATGCTAAGGAACACCTAAATGCTAATGTTATTAGTTTTGGTGGTGCCGTTGTTGGTGAACACTTGGCTGAAGATATCGTTAAGACATATCTTGCTGCTGATTACAAAGGTGAAGACGACGACCTTGTTGCTAAGATCGATGCTCTTGAACCAGATAATCCAGAACAACACGACAATCCTCACTTCTACGACCACGAAATGAAGTTATGGAATGAAGGATACTACCACGACTAGAGAGTAGAGAGTGGAAAAAGCCGGGAAATTTTGAGCATTGCCTAGAATAATAAAAGTGGCACGAAGTGACGCATTTATTATTCGTAGCAAGCACAGAAATTTGGCTTTTGTAACTCGTTTTCGCAACTCGTTTAGAAAAAAAGGAGCTTTATATGAGTAATTCAGTTCTTACAATTACAATGAACCCTTCTGTTGATATCTCTTACCCACTAGATCATTTGAAAATCGACACGGTCAACCGTGTTAAAGAAGTTTCCAAAACTGCTGGTGGTAAGGGTCTAAATGTTACTAGAGTTCTCAAACAATTAGATGTTCCCGTAACAGCTTCTGGTATTATTGGCGGAACGATCGGCCAATATATTTTGAACCAACTCGACGAAAACAAAGTCGATCACGCATTTATGAAAATTAATCAAGAATCTCGTAACTGTATCGCCATTTTGCATGACGATGGAGATCAAACTGAAATTCTTGAATCGGGTCCTAGCCTCTCTGAATCTGATGAAGAAAGCTTCTTGGAACATTTTGAAGACCAAGTAAGTGGATTCTCATTAGTTACAATTTCAGGAAGTCTACCTCAAGGTTTGTCAACTGCCCTCTACTCTAAGATGGTTAAAGTTGCGGCAAAGCATAACGTACCCGTGATTCTAGACAGTTCTAACGAAGCTTTGAGATTAGCACTCGAAGCAGATGTTAAACCATTTATGATCAAACCTAATCAAGACGAAATAGCTCAACTTATAGGCAAAGAAGTTGAAGACTTGGACGACTTGAAGGATAAATTAGCAACCGAAGAAATATTCCAAGATATTCCTTGGATCGTAGTATCACTTGGCTCAAAGGGTTGTTTCGTAAAACACATCGATAAATTCTTTAAAGTAAACATACCTAAGATCCACGCCGTCAACCCTGTCGGCTCAGGTGATTCTACTGTTGCTGGTTTAGCCGCTGGTATCGTAAATCAAGAAAGTCCAGAAGACGTTATGAAACGCGCAATGACTGTTGGAATTTTGAACACCCTTCAAGAAAAAACAGGATATATTGACATTAATCAATATAAAGATTACTTTGAAAAGGTAAACGTAGTTAACTACTAATTTGTTTAAAAAAATCGGAGGAATTAAATACATGACACCAAAGAAATATGCAGCACTTGAAAAAATGTCTAATAATGACGGAGTTATCGCCGCACTTGCTATTGACCAACGTGGCTCACTAAAGAAAATGTTAGCCGCAGCTTCAGGCAAGCCAGCCAACGAACATGATATCGTTGAATTCAAGAAAGTTATTTCAAAAGAATTAACACCTTATGCTTCATCAATCTTACTTGACCCAGAATATGGTCTTCCAGCAGCTAAAGTTCGTACCGATGGTTCAGGTCTTCTAGTTTCATACGAAAAGACAGGATATGACACAACAGAAGCTGGTAGAATGCCAGACTTGATCCCAGAATGGTCAGTACGTCGTCTCAAGGAAGCTGGAGCTGACTCAATCAAGTTCTTGCTATACTTCGATCCAGATGAAGACAAGACAATCGTTGATCACAAAGAAGCCTTTGTTGAAAGAATCGGTTCAGAATGTGCCGCAGAAGACATTCCTCTATTCGTTGAACTAGTTACATACGATGACTCAATCAGTGACGTTGCTGAATATGCTAAGGTAAAGCCTCACAAAGTTATTGAAACAATGAGAGAATTCTCAAAACCTGAATACAAGATCGATGTTTTGAAGGTTGAAGTTCCTATTAACCTTGACTACGTTGAAGGATTCAATGGTGACAACAAAGCCGTTTATACTAAAGAAGAAGCTGTTAAGTACTTCAAGGAACAATCAGATGCTACTGACAAGCCTTATATCTTCTTAAGTGCCGGTGTTACTGCTGAAGCATTCAGAACAGAACTTAAGATGGCTAAAGAAGCCGGTGCTAAGTTCAATGGTGTTCTTTGTGGACGTGCCACATGGAGAAACGGTGTAGTACCATTTGCTAAAGATGGTGAAGAAGCCGGTAAGAAGTGGATGAACACTGAAGGTAAGAAGAACATTGATGAATTGAACGAAGTATTAGCTGAAACAGCTACTTCATGGAAAGACAAAGTTTCAAAAGACTAATTTAAATTTAAATCCGATGTTTTGACAATTTGACGACCTCATAAGAGGTCGTCTTTTTTTGCGTTTTCATAGATTTCTTTGACCCATATTATTAAAATAGTTTTTGTATAAAATGAATTATTTTTCGATATACATAATGTTAAACTTGTAACAAATTATAAATAAGGAGAAGATTTATGCGGCTTAAAAAGTTTATCCTAACAATGTTCGCCCTCCTATTAGCTCTTGCCTGCTTCCAATTCTCCAGCAAGAATGTAGCAGCTGAAGATACAGACAACGAACCAAACGCAGAAGACGTGGGATACTACCACAAACCTACTAAAGACGTAAGAAAGTTCTTTGGAATCTGGTTATCAACTGGATTTGCCTTACAACCAAAAGCTGACAACTATGTTGTTGTTGACAACACAATCACATTAAGAACTGACTCAGCACGTTCAGCGGTCTACGCTGTTGCCACACTTACTAGATCGGCCAGATATCAGTGGTATCAATGTAAAGCTGGTGATAGTGAATGGACCAAGATTAGTAAAGCCGATGGTGGTACCAAAGAAAACCTAGTCATAACTGGTAAAACAGCTGACGAAACCACTTATTATCAATTACAAGTTCAATGGCAAGGATTGATCCACAACATCTTCGCCAAAAAGATCTACTCTCAAGTAGCAGCAGTTCACACCGTACCTGAACCTACCGATGGTACAGAAATGAAGATTCGAACAGACGACGATTACATCTACAGTACATCATTTGATATGGCACAAAAGACTACTTATGCTCACGCTGATATCATTCCAGCGCACCATACTGGTGAGGTAACATGGAGCGTTGATGACCCTTCCCTAGCCACTATCGATGAAGATACCGGACTACTAACAGCCGTAACTAAACCTGAAGTTCACGGTACGGTGACAGTTATCGGTACCCTTCACAATCCTATTGGAGATGATATTCAAGCAGTTAAAGAGGTCCAAGTCGGACAAGGATTGGAAGATCAATCCGTCAAAGCCGGGGAAAAAGCCACCTTCTCAATCGAAGGTAATCTAGGAGAACTGGATAACGATGGGGATGATGACGACGACGGAGATGAAGGTGGTGACAACAGTGATGGTAACAATGAATATACCGTCAAATGGTATCGTGACAACCCTGATGGCTCCAGAGTCCAGATCAACAAGGACGACGAGCTCAACGGTTCTTTGTCAGTGACAACTGATCCCACCACCATGGAAGACGACAACCAGAGCAAGTACCAAGCCATTATCAACGTTAAGCTAGGTACTATCAATAAGAGTTACACTACCAACAAAGCTACTCTGACTGTTATTCCAGATGGTTCGCCCGACATTAAGATCAAGAATAACCTCACCAACGCTGACCACCATGATGAACTCGATAGTGACTTGCATTTATTCGGTGTTAATGAAGGTGACCATATAACTGAGAGTGCCACGATAACTAATATTAGTGGAACCGGAGTACTGACTAACGGAACATACCACCTACCGATCAGAGAAAATTCAACCGTAAATTCCGTTGTTGTAGATGATCAAGAATTATCTAGTGATCACTACGAAATAGTTTCTGATGCCAAAGATGGCACCAAAGAATTGGTTGTAAAGAACCTCGGTTTCTCTACCAAACAAAGTCACGTTGTAGCGGTCAATACAACCATTGGTACCATCGACCAGAAGACGACACAGAGAACAACACCTTACGTTCTCGACAAGTCTCTGCCGCCGACGATTACCGCAGTGACGGTGATGAAGAAGCTATCACTTACCTGACCAATAAGATTCAAATGGACGTTAAGAACATCGACTTCGGAACTATCACACCCTTCTCCGCCAACGAAATAATCTATCGACCTGACAACCTGAATGAACCCGAAAATATCGTTGAGATCGATGACCAAAGACGCAATTTGGACTACGCTGAAGTTCGTGTTCAACAGGCGAAGGACTTCACCAACGAACAATCGGTCAAGCTTCTAGGCAGTTTACAGTTCTATGAAGATGGTGTTGGCCACGATATTCTTGGAACAGACCAAGTAATCCAAGCTACCGGCAAAGGTAATTCAGTACCTTCGATCGGTTGGTCCAAGGAAAACGGCATCCTATTACATATGAATGATAATAATCTAACCGCTGGTAGATATGAGACCGAACTCAAATGGTCGATTGTTGAAAGTGTCTAGATACTAAAAAAGCAATCTCGTGTGAGATTGCTTTTTTGAATTCTATTTATTCATCATTACATCTAAAATAGCTGAGTCCGTCTGGCCAAAACCACTCGTAACTAACTTACCTAGGCCGCGAATCGTTTCGTCAATGTCTTCTTGAACCAAACCGTTAGTCGCCGGTATCTCTACACCTTGGATCGCCAAGTCGACTGCACGACACATGGAAGAAGTCGAAGTCGCAACCTTCATGGCACAGGAGCATCCCGCACCGTCGCAAACCATCCCTGCCGCGTCACCAATCATATTCTTGATAGCTGAACAAGCTTGTTCGTAATTGTTCGTTAATAGATAAATCGAGCCAGTCGCCGCACCCATAGCTGCCGAATCAGTTGCACAAAAAGCTGATAATACTGGCAAGAACGCATGAACATATAACGCTGTTAGGTGAGATAAAGTCAAAGCTCTAATCAACTGTTCTTCACTAGCTTTTTTGTGCTTAGCCACGATACAGACTGGAATCGTAGCAGTTATTCCTTGATTTCCCGAACCAGAATTAGACATGGCTGGCAATTGTGAACCACCCATTCGAGCATCCGAAGCCGCAGCTGAATACGAGATTATTTGTTCCGTCAAACTACTATTCTTTTGCAGCTTTGACTTCCGCAATGACTTACCAACTTTAACACCATAATCGTGTTCGAATCCATCATCCGCCAAAGCTAAGTTGAAGTTAGCTGCTTTACGCATAAAGACGATATTTGCCAGTGGTTCAGTCAAAGCAAAATCCCAAATGTCCTTAAGTTTGATCGTCTGCAAAAACTGTTTGGTCTCTGAAATAGCGTGTGGTGCTGGGCGATCCTTCGAATAGATAGTCTTGCCATTCTTTTCAATTAAAAATATATTTGTGTGATCGCCTGCAATACAGACTCTAACTGAATCCGTTGCATCATATACTGCAACTTCAACATACAAATCGTCTGGTACTTCAGCGACATGAGTGGAGATTTTACCTGAATCTGCTAATTGATTGATTTCAGGTAGCTGTGTCTCATTTAATTTGGAAATAACGCTCAAACCGACTTTTGGGTCACCAGCAATCGCACCAGCCGCTGCGGCCACGACTAATCCAGGTCGACCAGTACCAGGAACGATAACGGCCATGGCATTCTTCATAATGTTGTGAGAGACGCTTACATCGATTTTTTGGATGTCATTGCTAGTTAGATATAACATGCAGTTAGCTGCCGCATACGCAATAGCAATTGGCTCTGTGCAACCCGTCGCAGGGACAACACCTTCTTTGAGAGATCTGATGAACATTTGCTCATAACTACCTTTTCCTGTACCTGCTTGTTGAGTCATGATTATTTCCTTTCTGGAATATTTGTCACTTTGTTAAAAATATAACATATTCAGGATAAAAAAGAACTCTATACCAAATTGGTATGGAGTTCTTGGACGTTTGAGTTAGATGCCGTCGTCTTCAGCATCTGCTTCGAATTTGTTTTCTTTGTGTACAAACAATTGAGTCTGTGACTTGCTTGTTTCCACGAGCTTATCTGCTAACTGCGTGGCATTACCATCGAATGAAGATAGTTGGAGGCCTATTTCCATCAATGATCCAACGTTACAACCACAGGTAACTTGGATATCCTTATCACTACTCATACTTAATTTGACGGCTTCTTTGAAAGGGGTGCCGCCTAATAAGTCACAGAAGAATACTACTGAATCATCGTCTTTGATTTCTTTAGTAAACTCTGCGGAGAGACTCTTATCGTTCATATCACCAGTAAAATCAATAAAACTAACGCCTGGCAATTGGCCAGCTAATAATTTAACAGTTGAATGAATTCCTGATGCAAAATTTCCATGTCCAGTAACAATAATCTTCATACTATAGAACCCCCAACCATGAGAGTACAATAGCTAGAATGAATGTAACTAGGATCAACATAACAGGACTAACGTTCTTCTTCTTGAGCAACCAATATAGTAAGAAAGTGTAACCCAATGGAAGGATGTTAGGGAAAATACGGTCAAAGAATTGTGTTTGAATCGAAATTGTATGACCGGCAGTAACTGGAATCTTTGTCTTAACAGTGATTTGAACATATGTAGCGATCAAACCACCGATAACTGTACAACCTAGGACACTGGCAGCGTGTGAAACAATAGCTGAATTCTCACGAATCTTAGAAATGGCCTTAGTACCTGTTGTGTATCCCAAACGTGCGATAGGAATACGTGCAAAGAACATTGCAACGTAGACAAGGAAGAAGATCAGTGGTCCTAAGATGCTTCCTTGTTTAGCGAATGATGCTGTAATACCAGCAACGATAGGTAGAATTGTGAACCAAGTAATGGCATCACCGATACCAGCTAATGGTCCGAACAAAGCGATTCTCAAACCATCGATTGTTGAACGTTTCTCACCATTCTCTTCTAGTGAGGCTTCAAGTCCCATCAATAGAGGAGCGGCATAGTTGTTAGTATTAATGAATTGCAAGTTAGACTTCATGGCATTAGCCAAGCCCTTCTTGTCATCCTTGTAGATCTTCTTCAATGAAGGAATCATTGCCAAGGTCCAGCCATCAGCTTGCATTCTTTCGTAGTTCATTGCTGACTGGTTAAAAATAGATCTAATACCAAGCATACCAACGTCATGCTTAGTTAATTTTCCTCTTGTTGGAGTTTCTGATTGTTTAGATTCCATCTTCGTCGTCTCCTCCATTTGAATTTTCCATAGCAGTCTTTAATTTCTTTTCGTTTTCAGCATCTTTCTTGCTTCTGTTGTATTCGATCAAGGCTAAAGCAACACCAATGATAGCAACAGGCATCAAGTTACCAAACTTAATAAAGCAAGCAGCTGTAAATCCGATAAGTAGATATGGAACATAACGTGCTTTTAACATACTCTTTAGTAACAAACCAAAACCAACGGCAGGTAAGATACTACCGGCAATTTCGAATCCGTGACTCAACCAAACAGGCATTGCGTTAACTAATGACTTCATTGGGCCTTGTGCACCATAGACACACAAGAAGGCGATGATACCATATGTCAAACCAACGATCCATGTTGGTAGTAAAGCTAAATTAGTAAATCTCTTTGTTCCACCCTTTTCAGCGTATGTATCAAGTTTCTTAGTCAAAACTGAGAATGCTGAATAGTAGAATAAAATAATATATTGCATCAAAATACTGAATGGTAATGCTAATCCAATAGCGGTAGCTGGACTCTTACCTGTTGTATAAGCTAAAACAACAGTCATAATACCAGCCATAATAGGGTTAGGCGGCTGTGTCCCACCAACCGGTGTTAAACCAGCAAATGCTAGTTCAGTAAGTCCGGCAGCAACGATACCTAGTGTAATATTTCCTAGGATCAAACCTGTAATGGTACAAACTATCATTGGTCTGAAGATATAGAAACCTTCCCACCAAAAGTCAATACCAGAAATAATTGCGAAAAGACCGATCAACAGTCCTTGCATTAATGTAACTTGCATCTAGATCACTTCTTCCAATGGTTGTTTTTTGTCCTCTGGTACTTCTTGAACGTAAACGCTGGCACCTTTGTCAGCACATGCCTTCAAGTCTTCCTTATCTTTGTCATCCATATATGTATACTTAGTAACTTGTTTCTTGCCATCTGAGAAGTGCATGTTACCAATGTTTAAGTTCTTAATTGGAACTCCACCTTCAAGCAACTTACGAGCATCTTCTGGTGTACGAACAACGATAAAAATCTTTTGTCTAGCGCTAGCACGATGGATATTGTTGATAGTTTTTTCGATAGTCCAGAAACGAATTCCAACACCAGAACTATCAGCTGTAGCAGCCATCAATTCTTGTTGTAGTGGATCGTTAGCTGTGTCATCATTAGCGACTAACAATAAGTTAGCACCCACAGATGAAGTCCAAACAACACCAACTTGTCCATGGACTAATCTGTTATCAATTCTTGTTAATACAATATTTGGTTCACCCATGCTTATTCCTTCTTTCATTTATTTAACTATGAACATGATCAAGTCACCGACAACGATCGATTGACTATAATAGACAAACTTACCATCCGCGATGCCTTTGGTCGTAACGTTTACCATCGGATCACCGACATTCAGATTGAATATCTTACGATTCTTGCTGGTGATTAGGCTAGCTTCAGTTTTGGAGTAAAACTCAGCTTGCATCACGTACCTCTTGGCCAAGTACGGAATCAAGTCCTTATCGACAATTTCTTTTTTATGAATCATTGGAAAAATATCAAATGGCAAAAAGACCTTTTCACTGAAGACTGGTTCATCATTCGCATAATATAGATATTGAAATGAGTACAGATAATCATCTTCACTCAAGCCCAGTTCTTCTCTGGCACGTTTCTCAGTGCCGTCAACGTTGATACTGAATTTTTCCAACTCTATTTTGGGATTTGCGCCCATCTTCGAAATCATCTTCGGAACATTTAAGTAGCTTATCCCAGGCTTAGATTCATCTTTCGACATGACGAAAGACCCTTGACCTTGTCTCTTATATATATATTTTCTGTTCTCTAGCTCTGTCAAAGCACGTCTGACAGTGATTCTAGAAACGTTATACAACTCTCCCAGTTGTTGTTCTGACGGCAACTTGCTATTCTCAGGCAGCTGTCCTGATTCAATTTGCCGCATCAACTCGTTCAACATACTTTGATACAGTGGTATTGCATGACCCATAGGAATTCCTCAACTTGTTATATTATTATAACAACCACGACTATATTAAAGCACCACGCTCCATTTATGTCAACGCTTTCACAATAATTGATATATATAGTGAATTTAAATTTAGCTACAAAGCACATTGTGCCTATAGTTGCCATCAAGATACTTGAAATAGTGAAACGTT
Organism: Companilactobacillus nodensis DSM 19682 = JCM 14932 = NBRC 107160; assembly: GCF_000615905.1. Taxonomy (GTDB): domain Bacteria; phylum Bacillota; class Bacilli; order Lactobacillales; family Lactobacillaceae; genus Companilactobacillus; species Companilactobacillus nodensis. Next base: position 117,564 of record NZ_BAMN01000002.1, on the reverse strand, counting down.
TTTTTTAAAAAGTGCACATGAAAAAAAACAAAAAAAAACAAACATTCGTAATTTCCAAAAAAAAAAGCACATCTTTTCAGATGCACTTCCTTAGCCAATTTGACTCGTACCATCAGCATAATTAAGGGTAACTCCAGACTGGACATTAAAAATATAAACATTAAAATGCACCGCATCGTCACCAACAGATTGTGCCTCCATTTGAACACCACGTGCCAATAACTCATCGTTTCTAAATACTGGTGTTACACGATATCTGATGTAGTGACTATTACTCTGTTTCAAATAATAAGCAATATCCATTTCATGGGCCAACATCTCTGGACTATTCAACGAACGTGTCCCCGTGATCAAGTTCTTAGGATTATTATTCTGACCCGTTAATTGATAGCCGATCAGATGACTCCGGTTGTATAGCCAACCTGAGCTGATCCGTTTATTGTGCAACCAGTTGGACTCCAGGTTAATCCTTCACGTTTGGCGCTTGGCATCAGCGACGCATTAAGCATGGCATTAGCTGCAGTGGCTCGATTTAGATTATCGAGATCACCGTACGTCTGCCAGGCACCATTATTAGTCGACATATCTTCTTGTGAGAAGTTAGGATTATTATTATTGACGACAATTTCCTGTGTGCCGGTATATTTCAAGTTGGCTAGATCCGCAGTCGATGCAGTTTGAGAATTGTTATTGCTGTACTGAGTCTGGTCATGCTGACTCAAATAATCTTGATTCGAAGCAATTTGATCCTGCAATTTAGCAATCGACTTCTTCAATTTCTTATTACTTGCTTCTAACTTAGTTGCTTTCTTCTGATAAGAATAATCTTTAACTACTTCTGTCTTTGTACCATCTTTACTATCGGTTGAGTCAGTTTCAGAACAAGCGGTTAACGACATGGTCAACGTTATAACGGCTAAGATTTTAATTAAATTTTTCATATCCTACACCTTAGCCTTTCTGTAGCCAGCATTGAGGGCATCTTGTTCATTCTGGAAGTATACTGCATTGCTAGAATTCATATTGTAGCCACGTTGCCCTGGAACATGATAGATATGTGAATTCTTATTTCCAACGATTTGCCCACTCGAAGAAGTATTCATATCGCCTCGAGAACTCGTACTACTACTCGATGACGTACTGGTATTTGCTTGATATTGAGCTTGTTTGGCAGCTTTCTCGGCCTGTTTTTGTTGTTCCTGTTGCTGCTTTTCGGCGGCAGCTTGTTGCTCTGCAGCTGCCTTTTTAGCCTCTTCTTCTTGATTCTTGATATCAGTTACTTGTGATTGTGTTTTATTTTCTTGTGCGACTAATTTTTTCTTCTTAGCCAATAGTGCATCGTGTTCTTTTTTGGCAATATTATACTTATCCTTACCGATATACTTAACCTTTTGTGCGGCTTGAATAATATTACTGCCAAAGTCAGTTCCCGTCATGATTCCATATAACGCTGTCAATGACAGGACAAAGACCAAACTAGTCCAAACAATTCGTTTAACGCGTTTAGATATTCGCATCCCCTTTTCCCCCTATAATTTTTTCACTTCAATTGTATCAAAAAAGCGATTACTTCAATAGTAACCGCCCTTTGTATTCTTAATATTCATTTGTTTCAAGATATCGACTAGCTTCTGCTCATCTGGCTTCAGAATATAACTCTTTCGATGAACCACTGAGATGTTAAAGCTCTCCGGCAGTGGATTCGCAATGTCTAGGCGGACTAAGTCTTGATCATATGGACTCACCTCATCCGCAACCAAGATACCGATCCCGACATTAGCTCGGATCAGACTCTTGAACCAAGATATGTCAGGCGTATCATAGGCGATCTCTGGTTCGAATTCATAGTAATTACAATAGTCTTCTAGCATCTGCGAATGAACATATTTATCCGTCAATCTGACAAATTTTTCCTTCATTAACTTCCTAAAATCAATTGGTTCTGTACTCTGAGCAAGAGGATTTTTAGCGCTGACAATTACGCTGAAGGGACGACTGCCCAAGTACTCAACTTGATATTTCGGATTTTCGATCGGCTTGATCGTCGCGATAACGGCAATATCAACATTACCGTTATCGAGTTCTTCGAGTAATTCTGATGAACCACTTTCAGATATGTTCAATCTTTGAAAGAGTGATGCCTGTGCCAATTTTTGAACGACTTGTGGGAAATACAATGTTCCAATTATTGGTGGTAAGCCAAACTTGATTTTTTGACTATCGGCCGCCTTGATTTCCTTACGAGCTAGATCAAGGTTTTCTTGAATTACTTTTGATTTTTCGTACAGTAAATAGCCTGAACGAGTTATCTCTGTTTTTTGATGAACTCGATCAACATGGACTAATTTTGAATTAAATTCTTTTTCTAGTCGCTTCACAGCTTGCGTAATCGTTGGCTGCGAAACGGAAAACATTTCCGCAACTTCAGTATAGTTACGCTTCTCAACTAGAATTCGAAAGTACGACAAATCACGTGTATTCATATTGCTTAACCTACTTTGCGTTATTACCACACCTCGATTAGTTTCTAATTCTTAACGAATTGAATCCAACCCAGATCACAAAATAAATTATAACAATTTATTCCATTACTTACTTGTCTTCTCTAGGTTTTGAATAAATTTAAATGCTTGTTGTCCGGCTTGACGACCGAAGATGATTGTTTCAGCAATAGAGTTACCGCCGATACGGTTGTTACCATGCAATCCACCGGCAATTTCTCCACCAGCAAATAATCCCTTGATAGCTTGGCCTTTTTCATCCAATACATGAGTTTCGGCATCAATATTTAAGCCACCCATTGTGTAGTGAACGGCTGGGGCAATGTGGATCGAGAAGAATGGTCCCTTGACGATACTACGATCCATACCAGTTGTTCGACCGAACTCAGCATCGTTATGATCATCGACTGCTTTGTTCCATGTAGCGACTGTTGCTTCAAGAGTCTTAGCATCTAGTCCGATACTATCAGCCAATTCTTCAATGGATGAACCAGTTACAACCAATCCTACCTTATCGTAGAATTCGATAGCCTTAACACGGTCACGGATACCTTGATCAAGAATCAAGTATGCGCCATGTTCCTTCAAATCATCGATTGCGGCAGTGACATTCTTACGAGTGTCTAGTTCATTAACAAAACGTTTAGCTGATTTGTTTACCAGGATAGCACCTTCACCACGAACAGCTTCACCGATCAAGAATGGATGGTCAGTATCTTGTTGAACAGTTGGGTGAACTTGGACTTGATCCATATCAACTAACTTAGCACCAACAGCACTAGCTAAGGTGATACCATCACCAGTTGCACCAGGTGAATTAGTTGTGTTGTAACCTTCAAGATCGGGACGATATTTAGTAAGTAGCTTTTGGTTAGCTCCGAAGCCACCAGTGGCCAAAATAACTGCATCACCTTTAATAGTTGACTTCTCACCGTTGATTTCAACTTCTACTCCATCAATTGCGCCATCGTCTTGTAGTAATTCTTTGACTAAGACGTCAGTGAATAATGGAATATTTTCTTTAGCGACTTGCTTCAATAATTCCGTAACTAAGAAGCCGCCAATTGGAGCCATTGAACTTGGACGGTGTGTCCTCAATACACTCATCCCACCGGTTGTTGTTAAGTCATCCAATTCAATTCCATGACTTGCCAACCAATCGATTGCTAAAGCACCGTGAGTTGTGAAGAACTTCAATAGTTCAGGATTATTCTTCTTGCCACCGCCAATGAAGGTGTCATTGTAGAAATCATCCATGCTGTCAACGATCTTGTGATCCAATTGGACTGAAGTTTCACTAGCATTCATACCTGAAGATGCACGAGTAGTATTTCCTCCAATACTTGACATCTTTTCTAGGATCACTGGTGATAGTCCTAATTCATGTGCTTGAATAGCGGCTGTTAGTCCCGTCCCCCCAGAACCTACGATGATTAAATCATAGTGGTCTTGTAATTCACTGATATCAGTTGGTACAAATTTGAATTTTGCAGTTTGTTTCTTCTTATTAGCTTTTTTGATTTTACTGTGTTTTTTTGTCATTTTTTCTTTCCTGCCCTTATTTTGTTCTTCACTAAAAGAATTAGGGAGAGACTTTCGCCTCTCCGTAATCCTCTAAATATTTGTCATCTTAAGTGGGTCAACCCATTTGTCAAATTGTTCTTCAGTTACTAAGCCTGATTTAACAGCAGCTACTTTAAGTGTTGTTCCTTCTTTTTCAGCCGTTTGAGCAATTGTGGCACTTTCGTGATAACCGATGTGTGGTGATAGAGCTGTAACAGTCATCAATGATTGATCAACTAATTCTTCCATTCTATCAGCATTAACTGTTAGACCGTGGATCATCTTGTCAGCGAAGCCTGTCATTGTACCTGTTAGAAGTTCAGCAGATTCAAGGAAAGCACTGATAAGAACTGGTTTGTAGACGTTCAATTCGAAGTTACCTTGACTTGAAGCCATGCCGACAACGACATCATTACCCATAACACGAACAGCTGACATTGTTACAGCTTCAGCTTGTGTAGGGTTAACCTTACCAGGCATGATCGATGAACCAGGTTCGTTAGCTGGAATGTGTAATTCACCATAACCTGAACGAGGACCACTTGCTAAGAATCTGACATCATTAGCGATCTTCATTAAGTCAGCGGCCAAAGTCTTGATAGCGCCGTGAACAACGTTGAGTCCTGAATGTGCAGCTAATCCGTAGAACTTGTTTGTGTCAGCTGTGAACTTAACACCATAGACTTCTGTCATCTTCTTAGCGATGATATCAGCGAAGCCAGGAGCAGCGTTCAAGCCAGTACCAACAGCAGTTCCACCCATAGCGAACTCGCCAAGTGTTGGATTCAATTCCTTCAAGTATGAAAGATCATGTTCAAGCATGCTTGCCCAACCACTGACTTCTTGACCAAATGTTAATGGCGTAGCATCTTGCAAGTGAGTACGTCCAATCTTTACAACACTCCAGTATTTTTCTTGTTTGATCTTCAATTCATCGATCAAATGTTGAAGTGAATCTTCCAAATTATCAACAGCAACTGAAGCTACGATACTCATAGCTGTTGGGAAAATATCATTTGAACTTTGACCCTTATTAACATCATCATTAGGTAGGATTTCAATATCTGAATTAATTTTAGCTGCCATGTGAGCGACAACTTCATTAGTATTCATGTTTGTTTGAGTACCTGAACCTGTTTGATAGACAACTAATGGGAAGTCTTTTCTAAGATCTTCGTCATCTAGTGCCAATAACTTGTCGATTGACTCAACGATCAAATCAGCTTTTTTAGGATCGATCGCATCTAGTTCTTTATTAGAGATTGCTGCAGCTTTCTTGATTTGAAGTAAAGCCTTGATAATTACTAACGGCATCTTCTCACCTGTTGGGAAATTGTTTCTTGAGCGCTCTGTTTGAGCTCCCCATAAGGCGTCAGCTGGGATCTTTACTTCTCCTAAAGTATCTGATTCAATTCTGAAATCTGTCATATGTGTAACCTCCAATTATTGTGTAGCGTCAAAAATAGTGTAAACGCTTGCTTGTGATGTTTTTATCATAAATTGTCAGCGAAGTCATAGTCAAACCATATATTACTTATTAATAATATTTATGAGCTTGATATAACAGTATTTATAGACATACAAAATAAGCTCATCACCTAATTTAGTAATGAGTTTAAAATTTATTATTCAATACTTTTGATCACATAGTCTCCTAGACGTTCAACACGTTTCATGTCATCTTCGTCAGGATCTTCATTGATTTTAACTGAATCAGCTACCTGATCACCATTAGCTGAGTTTAACTGCATTGTGAAATAATCAACCGCACGTCCGTAATGAATGTGAGTCTTTGAACTTGAACCAAGTACGGCAAACTTAGTCTTCTCCAAGTCGACATCGAGCAAGTCTTCATAGAAATCTTGGGCTTCATCTGGAACTTGTCCATCGCCATAAGTGTAAGTCACAACAACGACCGCATCATATTCAGGAATCGAATAGGCATCCGCATCAACCATTTGTTCCAAGTCAACCTCAGCTTTATTTTCTAAGTATGTTGCTAAATGCTTAGCAATCTTCTCATTGCGACCACTCATACTGATATAAGTTACTAATATCTTCATTAAATTACCACCTTACACTGATTCTTTCGTTTTTATATTTATTATTTTCAATTTCATCGACCATTGCAATTGCATAATCAGCATAACTGATTTTACTTTGGCCCTTATTATCTGAAGTTAATTCTTCCCCTGCCAAAACGTACTTACCTGTGCGCTCGGCATCGTGATCGAAGTCCGCAGCCGGACTAATATAAGTCCAGTTGATATCACTATTTTTTAGTAGATCCAAGGCCTTACCCATTTCCTCACTCAAAGGTTTAACTGCGGCTGGAAAACCAGCACTTTGGAACAATTGTTCAGTGTGTTCTGCATTCAGATATAATGAACCAGCTCCACCGACTGCCAATAGTCTGGTATTTGAACCCTTAAGGATATCGATCAAGTGCTTAGTTGAAGGAACGTATTCCTTAACTGAGTCACCAAAGAATCCCAATGCATCAACGACTGCATCAAAACCTTTGAGATCATCGGCGGTAATATCATAAACATCTCTAACTAGATATTTATCAGTCACTGACTTTTCAGCACTGCGAACGATCGAAGTAACCTCGATTCCGCGATTTTCTGCTTCTTTAGCGATAAGAGAACCTTCCTTGCCGTTGGCACCAATAATTGCAATTTTCATCAACAAAATACCTCCACTAATATTAACTTTACACAATGGAGACACAAAGTTCTAAAATTATGGCTCCGTATTGTAAAATAAATATAGAAATATTGAGGAGGACATTATGTCAAAATATCAAATCTACTTGATCCGTCACGGAAAGACTTGGTTCAATCGTTATCAAAAAATTCAAGGTTGGTCAGATACACCGTTGACTCAAGATGGAATCGAAGTCGCTCACAGCGCTGCCAAAGCACTAAAAGACGTCAACTTCGCTGCTGCCTTCTCATCAGACACCAGACGTGCCATGGATACAGCTGAAATCATCGCTAAAGCAAACATGAACAAGCCATTACCACAAAAAATGACTGAATTCAGAGAGCAATTCTACGGCTCATTCGAAGGTGATAATATTGATGAGGCTTGGGATAAGATCTCCAATTCACACAATGCCAAGAACTATCAAGAGATCGTCTATAAATATGGTTTCGATGCCACAATGGACTTCGTTAAAGAAGCTGACCCTTTCCACGACGCTGAAAGTGCTGAGGAGTATTGGAATAGATTGGATCGTGGATTTGAAAAAATCGATCAAATCGCACACGATGGCGATAAAATTCTCTTAGTCACTCACAGTACAACTATCCTTTCACTCGCCTTCAAATATCAGGATGGTGACTACGAGCTCAACCAATTGCCAGGTAATTCCAGTTTGACGATGCTAGAACGAATCGATGGAACGAATCACGTTACTAGTTACAACCAAAAACTTCATTAATAGCAAGCGACAGACCTTTTGTAGTAAGATTATGTTATGAAATTCTGAGGAGGAAGAAATGGCAAAATATCAAATTTACATGGTTCGCCATGGAAGAACTTGGTTCAATCGTTACAACAAAATGCAAGGCTGGTCAGATACACCACTGGCACCTGATGGTGTTGAGGTCGCTAAAAAGGCTGCCCAAGCTTTGAAGGATGTCGATTTCAAAGCAGCATTTTCATCCGATGCGCGTCGTGCCATTGACACTTGTAAGTTGATCATGGATGCCAACGTGAACGCAGACAAAGTTCAACCTCAAAAACTAATGGAATTCAGAGAACAATTCTACGGTTACTTCGAAGGAATGAACTCCCCTGAAGCATGGTTCATGGTCGGACAACCTCACGGCGCTTCAACCTTTAGCGAAATCATTGCCAAACATAGCCTAGACGCTACTAAAGACTTCATGAAAGAGGCTGATCCCTTCCATGATGCTGAAAACGCTGAAGAATACTGGACTCGCTTGAATCGTGGTTTTAAGAAGCTAGATGAAATCGCCAAAGACGGCGATAAGATCTTGCTAGTTTCACATGGAACAACGATTCGCTCAATCACTGACCGTTATAACGCCGGTAACTTTGACGTAACTGAAAGCCCACAAAATTCCAGTTTAACAATGCTCGAACGTGATGATGGATTCAATCGTGTTACTAGTTATAATCAGATGCTTAGTTAGAGCGTGTTAATTAATATATATCTAAAAAAGATGACCGCTGAAATGAACATTTCAACGTGTCATCTTTTTTTAGTTTAGATCGATGTTCTTGACCCCAATAGTTTTAAATATTTGGTTAGAAAATTCCAGTTTAACTGTTGCATTATTCTCTAATTGATAGAATAAAACACCCTGTACTTCTGTCTTAGGCAGAACTGAACCTGACATATTATCATTACGTTGTTGTTCGATCACATTACCATCCGCATCCAACGGAATTCCATACGTCAAATCTTTATCATGTGTTTTCGTTTTTTGATAAGCATGAATGTACAGAGATGATGTTGTCATTGGATCTTGCTCTTTAGATGAGAAGTTTCCGTAGTCAACGTAAACTGCCAATATGCTTGTACCATCAGCAATAGTATAAACTTTGGAACCCGTAATCTTATAATAATCAACGTTAGTAGTATATGTATTACCAGCAACCGACCATGATTTATGTTTCTTTGTAGCTGTCTTTCCATCACTAACATCTTGTTGACCACTATTATCAACATTCGCAGCTTCATTATCGGTGCTTTCCTCATTCTTAACTGGTTTTGAATAATTTGGGTTTTTAACATAAATCGAGGTGCCTTCATTGGCTACCAAATTATTAATTTTTGCTACAACACTATATTCCTTTTTCTTTTTCTTAGCTGGACCATCCAAAACGACAGACCACTTACCATCAGCCCCAGCAACAACTGATTTAGCAACTGAGTAATCATTGTCAGCATCTTCAAATTTGATTTTAGCACCTGGATTAGATTCACCACTTACTTGTACTTGATTGTTACTATCAGATTCAATCGTTAAATCCCCAGTATCGTTATGGTTATTAATAGTAAGTTTAGTATATGCTGCAGCCGGTATGTCACTAACGGTTACCTTAACTGCCTCAGACTTCTTACCATTATTCTTAGCTGTAACCTTGTACGTCGAATTCTCCTCTAACCCTGTAACGGTGAACTTACCATTCTTATCGGACTTAACAGTTTTAAAGGTTGCTTCTTCGTCTACGTCATACAGTTTCACTGAAATTCTAGGAGATGTTTTTCCCTTCAAAATACCGGTAGAATTTGTACCTGTAATTTTAACTTTCTTTGTTTGAACCGTAACGGTTGGTGCTGGATTAGCCATATCATCGATTGAGTAGAATATCATCCCCACCGCAGGTAAACCAACAAATATTGCTACAACAATTGACGCAACCAAGAATACTGGAAATTTTTTAGTTGCGGTTCGCTGTTTGATCCCCTTATACATTAAATATCCAATTCCACCTAAAACAGCTAGAGATAGGATAATAATAAAAATATCTGCCCCCATGATTCATCCTCCCTATATCAAATACTATTTATTAAATAAATAATATCAGACATTTGAATTATTGTTACGGTTTTCACAAATAATATTAATTTATTATTTTATTAATAATCAATGATTAGTATAATTAGATTGAATTCATAGATAGGGGAGACTTCATTATGAAGAATTTAAAAATAAACATATGGACGGGGATTCTTGGAATCATCAATTGTGTACTATTTGCCATATCATGGCCAGTAATATTTAGTACTGCAGCGAGTGATGCTTTCACAGGTACAAACTTAACTAGTGGAACTGGATCATTTTTCTATTTCTTCGCTGCAATTGGCGTAGTGCTTAACATTATTGCACTTCTTAAAAGTAGAAAAGCAAACATTTCAATTGTTGGACCAGTTCTCGGTATAATCGGTAACGCATTATTCGTATTTACAGCTTCTATGGCATTTCCAGCAATTGTCGTACTAATCATCGGTACCGTATTTATTTTCTTGAACCACCCATCAAAAAACTCTGTTCAAAATTAATCTACAAATCAAAAAGACCGCCAACTGGCGGCCTTTTTTTAATATCCATTAATATGTTTCGGAAGTTCCAACTGCCAAAACAATAATACCTAGTATCAAGGCAACAACGAACATTCCAAAGACGACAGGAATTCCAAAGCCCATACCGATCAACATACCGATAAGATAAGGACCAAGTGTTGCGCCAATACGACCGATCGATTGTGAGAATCCAACGCCCATTCCACGAATATCAGCCTTGAAGTGACTTGGTGTGAAAGCAATCAATGCCCCCCAAGCACCTAAGTTGAAGAATGACAAGAACGCACCACTCGCCAACAACATCCATTCACTAGATGCAACGCCGAAAACTGAAGCACTGGATATCGTTCCAATTAAATACATAGTTAAAATATTTTTATGACTGATTTTTCCCATCAACCATGCTGCCAAATAATAACCTGGCAACTGCGCCAAACTCATTATCAATGTATATTGAAAACTGTGAATAATTGAAAAACCGCGTATTACCAATACACTCGGAAGCCATAGAAACATACCGTAATACGAGAACATTACGACAAACCAGAGAAAACTCAGTGCCATTGTCTTACCAATAACATCATGGTTGAAAATACCCGCAAATTGTTCCTTCAAACTAGTCTTTTCTTTTTTCTCATAATTCTCTGGTAAGTGACGGCGCATAACAAAAGCGTACATCATTACAAAGAATGTAACGACAACACTAGCACGCCAACCATACATTGGTGTAACGGTGTTAGAAATAACGGCAGCTAGAATCCAACCAATGGCCCAAAAACTATCAGCCATAATCAACATCTTAGCTTGTGTCTTACCCTTAAAATTATCGGCTAACATTGTAGCCGCAACTGGTAATTCTCCACCTAGTCCCATACCGGTAATAAATCTGACCAGCATGAATTGATTGACATCTTTCGTAAATGCCAGTAATAAATTACCGACGGAGAAGACTATCAGTGTGACGATCATTACATTTTTACGGCCAAATTTATCAGCCAGGTAGCCACAGAGAAGCGAACCAAACACCATACCTAACGAAGTAACTGAACTAACATATCCGACTTGAGCTGGAGTCAAATTCCACTCAGTCTTGATCAATGGCATAATAAATGACAGCAATGCGACATCCATCGCATCAAACAACCAAGCTGTACCAATGACTAATAAGAGCTTGCGCCCTTTCTTTGTACTTTTTTGAATCAACGTATCTTGCATGTTGTCCCCTTTTTATGATTATTGACATTCCGGAATATCAATAATTTTATTTTTGACAATCAATATATTGATTTAGGTACTTTATACCTTTAAAGATAAAAAGAGCTTAACATCACGCTTACAGTGCTGTCAAGTTTATTTCAATCGATAGATTTTGGCTGGACGACCAGAACGCGGCTTATGTTCATAGCCAGAGTCGACAAATAGACTACCGTGGGTCTTTCTGAAATTAGAATTATCAATTTCAGAAAGTTTAACTCGTAGAAAAATTGCATAGATCATGCGTGCTCTTCTCAAAGTGAATGTCGGACCAAGCACCAACAAGATCGTTGGTAAATAATCCAAGCGATTGCGAATTCGTGTGAATGCCGTTCGCAAAATCAATTCATGATCAGAGACTAAGACGTGATCAGTTGTTGAATAAAATTTTTCGTCAGAAACTTTTTCGGATAGAGTTTTGAACTCTAAATCACCGTTACGCAACTGATAGCTGTGATTATTGGCAGAGATCCTGAACCATCTGGCATCGTCAGCTCCATAGCCGGCAACTAACTTGGGCATGTCTGGTAAATAAATCATATAGGTCAACGACAACGTACGCTCACCCTTGACCCGATTCACGTTGGTAAAAGTTTGGAGTTGCTCCGTATTGACCTTTGATAATTTAACACCGATCTTTTCTTTGACCAATCGCAAAGAAGCCTCATCTGCACTTTCGTTCTCACGCAAATAAGTCATTGGTAAGCCCCACTTACCCTTATATGGACTTTCAGAACGTTTTAACAGGAGAACCAACAATGAATTTGACTCAATGTCAAAACTCCAAATAACATTTGTAATACTTATCAATGGTCTATTTATCATTTCTTATAAAGCTCCTTGTATCTGATAAGTTATATTTTACTATTCAAAATAAAAAAGCCATACACTTTTCGTGCATGACTTGTAATTTACTTATGAGAATACAACTTCCATAACTAGAAGTGTTCCACCAAAGACTAATACGAACGCAACGACTGGCCAAACGAATCTTACCCAGTGTGAATACTTCATGTTCAACATTTGAAGTGTCGCCATAACTAATCCGGTTGGTGCCAAGAACAACATAGCATATTGGCCGAACTGATAAGCTGTAACGACAGCGAAACGAGGAATATTAACCGTATCAGCTAATGGAGCAAAGATTGGCATTGATAGAACAGCCAATCCTGAAGATGAAGGAACGATAAATCCTAGTACGAAGAAAATGAACATCATAACGATGATGAAGATTGGTCCACTAACGTGTGAGACCAACGATGATGATGACTGCAAAATAGTATCTGAAATATATCCATTGTTCAAAACAATATTGATACCACGTGCTAAACCAATGATCAATGAGACACCGAACCAAACTAGAAGCACCATTAACAAAGGCATCGATAACACCTTTTTCACCAATACCATTGTGACCAGTTGCAGTTAAGAACATGATAATAATAGCAAATGCCAAGAATGATGAGGCCATTGTTGGGAACCACCAACCTTGTGACATAACACCCCAAACCATGATTGGAAATGCCGCAACGAATAGAATCAAGATAAACTTCTTGCGTCCGGTAAAAATCGACTTCTTACCTTTCTTTTCATCACTTGATTCAACTGACCACATACTATTGAATTCTTCGTGATCATCGTACGTATACGAAGATGTAGGATCATTTTTGACTTTTTTACTGTACCAGTACAAGTAGCATTCCAAAACGATCGCAGCGATCACTAATCCAGTTGCACGCCAAACGATACCTTCAGTGAAAGGAATACCGGCAGCGTTAGATGCAATAACGGCTGAGAATGGGTTGATCGTTGAGAAACAAGTTCCGATCGAACTGGATAAGAAAATTGCACCAACTGAAACGATCGAATCATAACCCATCGCGATAAAGATAGGAACTAAGATCGGATAGAACGCAACAGCTTCCTCTTCAATACCGCAGAGTGTTCCACCAAGTACCATCAAGATAGAAACCATGAAGATCAATAGGAACTCGTGTCCCTTAGTCTTCTTAGTCAACGCCATTAGTCCTGATTCAAAGGCACCACTGGCCTTAACAACACCGATCAAACCTCCCAGTACGAAGATGAAGACCATGATGTCGACCGCTTCAATCGTACCTTGAACCATACTCTTAGTGATAGCACCGACTTGAGCGGGCTTTTGCTTTAATCTTTGATACGTGTTAGGAATTGAGACCGCATCGGTGATACCACCGGATGTGAATTGCTTGATGTCGATTTTGACACCCAGTTTATCCAATTCTTTTTGTGTGGCTGGTACACGAGAGACCTTGCCGGTGGGACTGGTAATCTTCAAGTTGGGACTGCTGTAAACCATCTTCGAGTATGCTCCAGCAGGAATAGTCCATGTCGCTATAACGGCAACGATTGTCAAAATAAACAGTATGACGAAGGCACCTGGCATCTTTAATTTGAATCTTTTCTTTTTTGGTGCTTTTGGTGTTTCGCTAACTGCTCCTACATTTCCCATAATTTCATCTCCTGTAAAATATCTCAAAAAATAGAGAGGTGGACTGGCCACCTCTCACATAAATTACTTCTTAATGATTGTGCCGACTTTTCCAGCAAGTGCATCATCCAAATGATCTAGGGATGTGACCAATGCACTGCGGTTATTATTTCCTTAGACAAAATTCAAACATGCTTGAATCTTTGGCAACATACTACCGGCAGCAAATTGACCTTCGTCAATGTACTTGCGAGCTTCGTCGCTGTTGATTTCTGTCAATTTCTTTTCATTATCCTTACCGAAGCTTACGTATACATAATCGACGGCTGTTAGAATAACTAGTGTATCTGCGTTGATCTTGTCAGCTAACAGGGCACTTGAGCGATCCTTATCAATTACAGCTGGAACTCCTTGAAGTCCTTCACTATTCTTGATAACGGGCACACCGCCGCCACCGCCAGCGATGACTAAGTTATCACTTTCGATCAGATCGTTGATACTCTTCAATTCGACAATTTCCTTTGGGAGTGGTGATGCTACAACACGACGATATCCGCGTCCAGCGTCTTCAACGAATGTGTAACCTTTCTCATCTTTGAATTTCTTCGCAGTAGCTTGGTCGTAGAAGGCTCCAACTGGTTTAGTTGGATTTTGGAAAGCCGAATCGTTGGCATCTACTTCAACTTGAGTAATAACGGAAACGACGTTCTTATCGATCTTTCTTCTGTGAAGTTCATTTTGAAGACTCTGTTGTAAATGATAGCCAATGTAACCTTGGCTCATTGCTCCGCATTCTGGAAATGGAAAAGCTGCAGTCTGTCCATGTTCAGCAGCGTAATTCATTCCAAGATTGATCTGTCCAACTTGAGGACCATTTCCGTGACTAATAACAACTTTGTTACCAGCCGCAACTAGTCCAACAAGTGAATTAGCGGTATTCTTAACTAGTTTTAATTGCTCCTCAGGAGATTTGCCTAGGGCGTTTCCACCGAGAGCTACGACCATTTTTGACATTTTAATTTCTCCTAATCACCTAGAGTTGCTACCATAACAGCTTTGATTGTGTGCATTCTGTTTTCAGCTTCTTGGAATACAACTGATTGATCACTTTCGAAGACTTCGTCAGAAACTTCCATTTCTTTCAAACCGTACTTCTCATAAATTTCGTGACCAACTTTTGTTTCTGCGTTGTGGAATGAAGGTAGACAGTGTTCGAAGATTGCGTTAGGATTCTTTGTCTTTGCCATAACATCTTTTGTAACACGGTATGGTTGTAACAAGTCGATACGTTTCTTCCAGATGTCATCTGGTTCACCCATTGATACCCAAACATCAGTATAGATAACATCTGAACCAAGAACACCCTTGTCGATGTCATCTGTAACCATGATCTTAGCACCAGTCTTCTTAGCAATAGCTTCACACTTGTCTAACAAGTCTTGTGCTGGGTCCAATTCCTTAGGACATACCAAGTGGAATGTCATACCCATGATTGAAGCACCGATCATCAAAGCGTTAGCAACGTTGTTACGGCCATCACCCATGTATGTGAAGTTCATTTCGTTATAAGGTTTCTTTAAGCATTCCTTAGCTGTTAAGAAGTCAGCCAATACTTGTGTTGGGTGATCTTCATCAGTTAATCCGTTCCAAACTGGAACACCTGAATACTTAGCTAATGTTTCTACTGTACGTTGTGAGAATCCACGATATTCGATTCCGTCAAACATTCCACCAAGAACACGGGCTGTATCCTTAGCTGTTTCCTTCTTACCCATTTGAGTACCTGTAGGGCCAAGATATGTAACTTGAGCACCCTCATCATGAGCGGCAACTTCAAAAGCACAGCGAGTTCTTGTTGAAGATTTTTCAAAAATCAAAGCAATATTCTTCTTAGCAAGTTTCTGTTGTTCTGTACCTGTATACTTAGCTGTCTTAAGATCTGCTGAAAGATCTAGTAGGTATCCCATTTCCTTTGGTGTAAAGTCTAATAGTGTCAAAAAACTACGATTACGCAAATTGAACATATTGTGAATTCCTCCTTCAATATTTAACAAGTTCATTGTAGTAAGCGTATTCAGAAAACTTCACAGAACTTCAATTTTATTTATAATTTATTTTTTGGAGGTGTTTACACTTGTTTAAGAGCAACAACTTTATTATGCAAGGAAGATGGCGCAGAACCTTTATTGCCGCCACTTCCATCGCTCTAGCATCACAAGTTAATTTTCAAATTTATGCACCAGGATTTATTTTGACGCTGGCGGCATTATTATTACCGATATTTTTATATTTCAATGATGACATCAACCCTATCCAGCTGATGTTCTGTATCGCCATGGCCTCGCCGATCTTTCGGGGGCTACTATTATTCATCAGTCACGACGGTAGTGTTGATAAGATTATTCAGTTCGTTGTCACTGACATGGTCTTCTATCTCACTTACGGAGTAATTTATTACTTCCTATATTGGCGTCGCGGTGTTCGCAACAATAGCTCATTCTTCTTGATCATTCTGATTTGTGACTATGTCGCCAACTTCTTTGAAATCAGTTTATTGACCGATTTCTCCCACTATACATATGAATTATTCCAAATTATCTTCATCACTGCGCTGATCCGGACACTTCTTAGTTGCCTTCTGGCCTTTTTGTATCATTACTTCACTCTGATGGTGCGTCAAGAAAAGCACGAACAGCGCTATTACCAATTCATTTGGATCGCAGCTTCAGTCAAAAGTGAAGTCTACTTCATGAAAAAAAACATCTCCGAAATCGAAAATGTTATGAAGAATGCTTATCTTCTAAATCAGGATCTCAAGGATAAAGGCACTGATCAAAAACAACAGGATATGGCATTGGATATTGCTCGTGACGTTCATGAAATCAAAAAAGACTATCAAAATGTCATTCGCGGACTTGGTGATTACTTCGGTTCAGACAACAACATGCCCATGATGCTCAGTGATGTGCTCAAGGTTATCACAAATTATATTCGCGAGTCGATCAAGCAAAAAAGTCCCAACGTTGTGATCGAAGTGAAAAACAATCTCGACTTAGTCATCCCCAACCACTATTACTTAGTTTCGATCATTTCCAATTTGATCTTCAACGCTGTCGACGCACTCGACGACAAACCAAATGGATTGATCCGCTTAACAGTCGAAGATAAGAACGATCATGTAATTTTGAATGTCTCTGATAATGGAATCGGTATGGATGAAGAAACCAAAGATATGATCTTCCAACCTGGCTTCACAACTAAGTTCAACGCATCAGGCGATGTCTATCGTGGAATTGGTCTATCACACGTTGCCTTATTAGTTAAAGAACAGTTTGACGGGACGATCCAAGTTGATTCACAATTGAATAAGGGAACTAATTTTAAGGTGACTCTCAATAAGAACAAACTACTTCAGGAGGAAACAGCCGAATGAATTTTTATATCGTAGATGACGACAAATCTGTCACAATGATCCTGCATCGTATCATTGATAAGAATATGAATAATAACGTAGTCGGTATCTCCACTGATGCAAAAAAAGCTCTGTCTGAAATAATGTTATTGGACGTAGATATCGTCCTAGTTGATCTCTTAATGCCGCACATCAGTGGTATCGACCTGATCAAAAAACTCAAAGCATCCAAGAGTAGCCTCAAGTTCATCATGATCTCGCAAGTTCGTGATAATGACTTGCGGGAACAAGCCTATGAAGCAGGAATAGAATTCTTTATCGACAAACCGATCAATATGATCGAAGTCAAAACTGTCGTTGAAAAAGTTACTCAAAATATTCAAATGGAACGAAAGCTCTCTAGTATTCAATCTTTGATCGGTGGCAACGCTCAAGCTGCCCCAGTTGACGATGGCCACAAGCAAAAAGAAAAAGTCAGATCCATTCTGACTTATCTCGGTATCTCATCTGAAAAAGGCGCATCTGATATTATGTCACTCTGTCAGATCATGACCACCAAAAAGCTTAGCTTCAGTGAAGTCAACTTGGAAGATGAATACAATATCAACGAGCAAGAACGAAAAGTCCTATTACAACGTATTCGCCGTTCAGTCAAAACTGGTCTGACTAACCTAGCCAATATCTCGATCGATAATCTCGGAGATGAAATCGTCGTCGAGTATTCCAATATGCTCTACGAATACCGTAATGTGAGAAACGAAATGCAGTTTTTGGAAGGCAATCGCAGTACGGGTGGTAAAGTCTCACTCCAAAAATTCTTTGACGGCTTAGTTGAAGAAAGTAAAAATTAGTCAAAAAAAGAGAGTCCACTCACTGTGGGCTCTCTTTTACTGACCAGGCTGGGTTCGAACCAGCGACCTCATGATTAACAGTCAAGCGTTCTACCAACTGAACTACTGATCAATTAATTTATGGTTACGAATATAACATCATTAAAATTATATTGCAACTTTTTTAATTTAAAAATCAATTTATTGATAATTTGTCTATTTGCGGTATACACTGTGTACACTTATCATTCTGACAATTTTATAATAAAGTTTTTTATACCTAAAAAGCCCGTCTAGCAGTCTTTTATTAGAAAATTTTAATCTTTATTTAATTTCTTGTGTCTATTTTATCAGTTTTGTTTTAGAATATTATTTAAGCTCATAATTTGAAAGGAGAACTTATTACATGGTTAAAACATCAAATGCTGTAAAATCAAGGGCATTTTATATGAACCCTGATCGTTCAGTAGCAGTTATCAACTATAACGAGGAGTACATTCAAGATATATTCCAATTGATCAATAGTGAAGGTTTTTATAACCTAGTAAAACTATACTTAGACGAAAGTCAAAAATCATTGACCAATAGCTACGAGGGAGTCGATCCAAAAGATTACGTTAATACCTTGAAGGCAATTTTAATTGATAATAAAGATGTTTATGAAAAATATGATAATGAGTTGATCTTAAAGAGTATCGAAGATCTCTACTCATATTACCGTTCATATTTTAGAGTTTCTCTTATCAACAAACACAACAGTGATATCGTCACAAGTGACTTCATGGATATCGATAATCACTTCAACGAGGTCGTTTTGCACCTCTATCGTGCCATTGAAGAAAAAATTCAAGGTTTCACTAATCGTACATACCGTCAGATCAACGCTGGTACTAACGCCTGTGTTCTGACACAATCAATCGAATGGCCCACTCCAGCTGGCTATGAAAGCCTCAAGAGCATCCGTTTCTTAGATACATTGATGCTTCGTCCGCCAATGATGATGCACACCAAGTCTAACAAACGTGAAGGTGTCTTCAGTGCTGTCAACAGCAATCCAATTGCCAAATTCGATGGCAAACAAGAAGACTGGTTCTGCTTCCCTGCCCGTATCGGTGAAAGTCTAGCTTATATTTACTTCCACCGTGACTATTTCGTCAGTGGTGTAGCTCTAGCTAACTTATTCGATGTTGCGGACGAAGCAAGCATCAAGGGACAAAAGCCTGATGAAATCTTGTTATTCGGACTAGACGAAACTGAGGGCGACGTTTGTCACTACTACCATGACGAAGAAAATGACATCTGGGTCGGCGAAGTTCCATACAACGACAAGACTACTTACTTCGGCTACATGAAGAAGATGTGTCTAACACTTCACAACTTGCACATGATCTACGAAGACCGCCTACCAATTCACGGTTCAATGGTTCGTATCAGCTTCTCAAATGGTAAAACAAAATCAGTTGTCTTCTTCGGCGATTCCGGTGCCGGAAAGTCAGAATCGATCGAAGCTCTGCAAGAAGTTGCCGATGACAAGATCATCGACATTGAGACTATCTTCGATGACATGGGCAGCTTTGCCTTTGACGAAGACGGCAATGTCTACGCACAAGGTACTGAAACAGGTGCTTTCGTTCGACTAGACGACTTGAGCAGTTCTGTAGCCTTCAACAATATGGATCGTGGTATCTACTTGAATCCAGAATTGAAGAATGCTCGTGTTATCTTGCCAGCCAATACTTACAAACGTGTAGTGGAACACCACAGTATCGATATGTGGGTTTACGCCAACAACTACGATGCTGCAATCGGCTTACACCAATTCCCTGATGAAGATCACGCTAAGGAAACCTTCATTTCTGGTAAGAGAAAGGCTCTGGGTACAACTGATGAAGTTGGTATGAGTACAACCTTCTTCGCTAATCCATTCGGACCAGTTCAAGAGGAAGCAAAGACTCGTCCGATCATCGACAAAGTCTTCAACAAACTCTACAAAGATAAAGTCTACGTTGGTGAGATCTATACTCACCTTGGCTATGACAAGTCAAAGGACAGTTTGAATGAATCTGCCAAAGAACTCTTGAATCAATTGATGAATTTCTAATTTAAATACTAAAGGACAGGCCATTAGGTCTGTCCTTTTTTGATGAAATTTTAAAAAAGAGTAAAAAAAAAACAGACCTTACGGTCTGTCAACAATTATCAAGGGTCGTATGATTAAGCCTTCAATACTGCCTCAACCTTACCTTTCAATTCGTCATTACTCATATCATTGTAAGGTTTGACTTCTGCTTCAGTCTTATCAGTGTTATGATTTGATGCTTCCATGAAATGATCCAAAGGGCATCGCGAACTGGTAGATCTGAGTCACTCCAGTCATAAACGTCACTCATTTTTTCATCTAACAAACTTCTTTTATCAACTACTGCAGCCATACTTAAAGCTTCCTTTCTAATTGATACAACTTTCATTGTACAAGTTCTATTATAGTCGTTTATTTGCATATGTTCAGTGAAAATGACTTTTAATTTACAAGTTCATAAATTTATAAATATTTTTTCATAAGTTGTTTTTATCTTGGATTGACAGAAACAACCTTACCAAATCAACGTTCAAGATTAATCAGCATATTAAGGTCTCAGATCATTCTATTTACAATATGTCATTGTTGGCACAAAAAATGACGTCCGACTTATGGACGCCATTTTTATTTTATTTTTTTCAAATATCCAGGGAGTAGATATGTCGAAATCTTTATTTGAATGAAACTCCATTGCCACTCATCAACCATTCATTTGTAGCAACCTTGTAGAATACATCGCCATTAGCATTACTTGCTTTGGCTGAAACAAGCCAGTCTGTTCCGCCAGCTAGCGCACGGTTACCAACAAGTGAACCGTCTTGTTTGTATAGAGAATAACCTGCTTGTGACTTATCGATACTTACTACACCATTTATTTTTTCGATGTTAGTTAGATTACCAACTGAATTACCGTTTCTAACATTAACATCATTGGCACTAACGTATTCATTTGTAGCAACACGGTAGTAAACTTTACCACTCTTATTGTTAGTCAATTTTCTATCAAATGACCAAGCAGTTTTTGGTTGTAAACCACGGTTCGAAACTGTCTTACCGTTAATGTCATATAATTCAACATATGATTTATTTAAGTCAGCGGCTGATTTAGTATCAACAACACCTTTAGTCTTTGTTTCTGAATATCCCAATAATCCATTGTTGGCAGTTGCCAATTGTGAAGCCCATGAATCTATTTGTACTTGTGTATATGTTTTACCTGCAAAGTTCTTAGCAACATTATCTCTAACAGTCTTTAACTCTGCAATCTTAGTACTGTCGTAATCTTTTGAATGTTCTAGGTACTTGTCAGCTGTGTTCAATTGAGAAATAAGTTCAGCATCTTTAATCGACAATAGACCCTTTTCGAGAATTGGATCATAAGTTGAACTGATACCTTGGCCATAATCCTTACCAAGAATAACCTTGTTAACATCATAGATCGTCTTAGAATTCATGATTTGAGCTGTAATGTCATCTTTTGTATTAGCTGTGAACTTCACACGATTCCAGAAGTGATCAGCGTATTCTTTGGCGTTGGCAACTGTTTCGCCACCACTTTGCATAATAGCTGTCTTAGTCCAGATTAAGTTAGATGGTTTGATATGCAACCAATCGGCAGTTTCATATGATCTACCATCACGGTCAAGCGCATAGATGAACATTCCACCTAGATTATTTTGGTCAGCATAATTGGCTACCTTGTAGAAGTTACTATTCAAGTAAGGTTCTGTCGCATCGTACCAGCGGTTAACAGGATCTTGTTCTTCAGGGAAAGTTAATCCCGGAACAAATTTGTTAGCAGCTAGAACGCCTGAGTAATCGTTAACAGCTTTGGCTGTCCGAACATTGTCACTACCATATTGTTGGTAAGCTAAGAAGTCGAAGCTGTCACTAACATTTTCAAACGGTGCTAGGTTAGAACCATTCGTATCGTACAAGAAAGGTCTGTTAGTACCTGATTTTGGTCCTAAATACTTCGATAAAGCTTTGATCACACCATCTGAGATTTTAATATCATCAGCAGAAGGTTTTGTTTCCATATCGATATCCAATCCATCGATACCGATCGAATCAACGAATTCCGCGATCATTTGCTTAGCATAAGCGTCGAATTCTTCATCAGTTGGGAAGTCACCAGCATATTTGATCTTCAATAATTCTCCATAATCAATACCACGTACTAATCTGGCACCACGTGCATGTAGTTCTGGAGCATATTTATTCTTTAATGCGTCATAAAAAGGTTTGGCCTGTGCTTCTTGCCCCTTTGGTACATAACTGAAGACATTAACAATATCGATACCATAAGGTATATCGCTCATTGTGATCCAGTTTTCGTCTGGCAGGCTCGTATTTACACCTTGCATAGTCTTATCACGCCAGGCACGATAATAAACCATGAAGTGCTTATCATTATTAGTCGTACTTACAGCTGCTTGAGCAGTATTTCCAACTGCCCCAAGAGCTAAGATCAATCCCATTACAAAAATCAAACTACGGAAAAATGTTTTCTTGATTATATTTTTCTTAATCCTCATATGATCATCCTCACCATTTT
The DNA here is from genome assembly GCF_000615905.1 of Companilactobacillus nodensis DSM 19682 = JCM 14932 = NBRC 107160. Lineage (GTDB taxonomy): Bacteria > Bacillota > Bacilli > Lactobacillales > Lactobacillaceae > Companilactobacillus > Companilactobacillus nodensis. Next base: position 94,833 of record NZ_BAMN01000002.1, on the reverse strand, counting down.
TTGTAATACCTTAATTTAAGATGTTAAAAACGGGTCCCTCTTAAGATATCCTCCTTTTTGGTTTTTCCCTTTCTTCATCTCATGAAAATAATGGTAAGCGATTTCACAAATTTTGGTAGTGAACTTATTTTAGCTTTACTAACAAATTTTAGGACAAAAAAAGAGTGTGGCAAAATACCACACTGATTTTTTTGTAACGGCGTTACAAGTCGATAATTTGATATTCAAATCCTACTGACTTGATAAACTTATACATATCCTCGGTCTTAATAAAGAGTGTCTTAGTATTGTCATTAGGATGGAAGGTCATCCATTCCTCTGATGAGATTTTTTTCTGGATAAAGACTTCGATGTCCTTTTCAGTGTTATTCAAGAGCCCAAAAATCGACACCACCCCTGCACTCAGATCCATCTTCTCTTTCAAACTCTCTTCAGATGCCATCTTGATACGTTTGTTATCGACGATTTCACCAAACTCACTCATATCCAGTCGTTTATCATCATCCATAATAACCAAATAAAAATTACGCTTCTTCTTGTTAGTTAAGAACATCGATTTTGTCCGAACGCCTTCCATACCTTTGATGTATTCATCGGCTTGTTCAGTCGTATATGCGGCAGGGTGTTCCACTATTTTGTATTTGATTCCAAGATTGTCTAAGTACGTAGTAACTTTTTCAGCTGGTGTCATGATAAATTCCTTTCTAAAAGCAGTTCCATAAATAATTACATTATATGCCAAAAAACCGAGGTATCCGCTTAAACTTGCGAATACCTCGGTTATTTTTTGGTTAAAATCCATTATTATCAGAAAGCTGTTTGAACCACAATCCACTCTTCTTGACCGTTCGCTTAAAACCATTATCGAGATCAACGCTATAAAGTCCATAACGGTTACGATAGCCATTTAACCAGGACCAACAATCAACGTATGTCCAGACGTGATAACCAAAACAATTACTACCAGCTTCGATCCCCTTATGAAGCCACTCCAAGTGTTCCTTCATGAAGTCGATACGATACTGGTCATCGATCATCCCATCATCCCCCATGAAACGTTGTTCGTCAGCAACTCCCATTCCATTTTCGCTGACAAACCAAGGAATATTGTGATACTGATCTTTCATCATCATCGCCACATCATATAACGCCTTAGGATAGATTTCCCAACCACGGTAAGGATTGATCTTCTTATCAGGCCAGTCATAACTCTCGTACAAATCACTTGGCATCCGTGCTTTCTTAACACTATTATCCGGCGCCTTAACTCGCCTTGGTTGGTAATAGTTGATACCAATGTAATCGACCGTGTTCTTCGCGATTAATTCATTGTCTGCGGCATCAACGTACGGCAGTAAGTCATTATCTTTCAATAACGTAATCAGTTTTTCTGGTATCACACCCAGCACCGTCGGATCCAAGAAACTGTACGTATTCAATAGATCTGCGGCTTCTTTGGCTTTGATATCCTCAGCACTATCACTTCGACTATAAGCTGGTAGAACATTTAGGATAATTCCAATTTTACCATCGGCACCACTATTACGAAATTCTCTGACTGCACAGACATGCGCCATCAATGTGTGATAACCAACCTGAACCGCCTTCTTGAAGTCAACGATAGCGGGATAATGAAATTGATACAAATATCCACACTCAATATGAACCAGTGGCTCATTGAATGTTGACCAAGTCTTAACTAGATCTCCAAACTGTTCAAATGCTGTTTTGGCATAAAAGGCGAAGTCGTCAACTGACTTACGGTTCTCCCAACCGCCTTCTTTCATCAACCACCATGGCATATCAAAGTGGAACAAGTTAACGATCGGTTCAACATTATGATCGAGCATCGTTTGAAAATAGTCACGATAAAATTCAACTGCTTCTTGATTCAAAGTCCTGCCATCTGGCAATAGTCTCGCCCAAGAAATCGAAGTCCGATATGAATTCATACCGACCCTTGGCATATTTGCCACATCTTCCTTGTACATCTCATAAACATTAGAAGTATCCTGCGGACCTTGTCCATGATTGAATTTTTCTGGATTCTGTTCGAACCACTCATCCCAAGTTGTCGCTGACTTGCCATTAGTTAGGCTGTGACCTTCAGTCTGTGGTGCTGAGGCAGCAGCACCCCACAAAAAGTTATCTGGGAACTTAATCATATTGACCTCTTTCTCGTTAGCAAAGTAGTAAGTGACAGAGTACTAGATCATCCATCGATTTCAAGTTCAATCCGGTTTCTCGATTGAATTTGTCGATGCGATATAAGAGCGTATTGCGATGAACATATAGATCTTTGGCTGTTTTGGCAATATTATTTTGATTCAAGTACAACGAACGGATCATAGCAATATATTCAGAGTTAGAAGTAATAGTATTTTTCAAAACGATAAATAATTTTTCACTGGCTAATTTTTGATTGAACATGAACGAAATAACATCAGAAGATAAATTACTAACAGCATCACCATCATTTTGTTCAAAAATACATTTTTCCAACTCAAATATTTCTGGCAATTCTTCATTCAAAGCCCAGGTTTGACCTACATAAGCTTCCGTCTTAGTCCCAAAGTCTTCATCGATCAACTGGATCATTGATATCAATTCAGTATTATCAAGTGATATTTCTGAATCACTCAAAATAAGTATTCCGTATTCTGATGTTACCCAAAACGTATCAATAACTTTGTTGAAGAACGATGAAAATGCTCTGATCCACTGTTGCGACAAATCTCGTGATTCTAGTTTACTGGTGTGAAACTGAATGATTTTTATTTTAACAGTTTGCTTTGACACTAGCGGTATATCATTACTTCGCTGATTCAAAAACTGCCACCAATCATTCGTTATCTCGTCTTCATTATGATCACTCAATAACTCAAGCAATTCGACCTGACGATCATCTAGCTCATTTTTTTCGATCGACACCCATTCGTCCGCAATTCGGTAATTGATAATTGACTTGTCTTTCCAATTTGGTACTGAGATCACCTTTGCACTGGGATACATCTTCAATAATTGGTCAATTACCATAAATTGCCTCCTTGAATTAGCGGATTGCTAGCGTAGTTTCAATATCAAAGAAATGAGCCTTGTTGATGTCAAACGACAACTTAACTTTTTCTCCAGGTTTATGATAATCACGCGCATCAACGATTGCAACAAATTCAGTTCCGTCAACTTTGGAATACAACATTGAAGTGGCACCCAATAGTTCTGAAACAACAACTTCAGCTTCTACGACTGAATTAGGCCAAGTTTCACTAAAGGCCTCTTCAGCATGAATATCTTCTGGACGAATACCTAAGGTCATTTGTTTACCGTTATAACCTTTTTTCTCAAGAACCTTGGCACGACCTTCAGGAACAGCGATCTTCAAACCTTCAGTATCTGTGATAACCCCGTCCTTGTAAGTTACATCGATGAAGTTCATTGATGGTGAACCGATGAATCCAGCAACGAATTTGTTTCTAGGCGTTACATATACTTCTTGCGGTGTACCGATCTGTTGAACCTCACCCATTGACATAACAACGATTCTATCAGCCATTGTCATCGCTTCGGTTTGATCATGGGTAACATAAATAGTTGTAGTGTGCAGACGTTGATGCAGTCTAGCGATTTCAGCACGCATGCTGACACGTAATTTAGCATCCAAGTTAGATAGCGGCTCATCCATCAAGAAGATGGGGGCATCACGCACGATGGCTCTACCTAGAGCGACACGTTGTCTTTGACCACCAGATAAAGCAGCTGGTTTACGATCCAAGTATTCTGTCAATCCTAAGATATCAGCCGCATACTTAACACGTTTTTCAATATCGTCCTTTTCATACTTACGTAGTTTCAAACCAAAGGCCATGTTCTTGAAAACTGTCATATGTGGGTATAGCGCGTAGTTTTGGAAAACCATGGCGATGTTACGGTCCTTAGGAACAACGTCATTCATCAACTCGTCGTCGATTCTCAATTCACCTTCAGTGATTGTTTCCAAACCGGCAATCATTCGCAGTGTAGTAGATTTACCACAACCTGATGGTCCAACGAAAACGATGAACTCTTTGTTCTTAATGTGAAGATCAAAATCTGATACAGCATATGAATTTTCTTCTTCAGCATTAGCGTACTTTTTATATATGTGATTTAAGTCGATTTCTACCATTTTTTAAACATCCTTTTTTATTATTCTTTACGATAACAAGAATATGATAGAAACGTTTTCATAAAAACGGCAAAGTATCCAAAATTTGATATATTTTATAGTCAGTTTGTTCAAAAATGATTTACCAGTTAATCTTAAAAGTCTTAATTTCAGCCGGTTCAAGTACTTCTTTGGATATATCATTTAATGGTTCTTCTAATAAGTTGACCGTGTGCAGCTTAGTGTCTTCGACGTTAAGACCAATGGCTTCTGACTCATTAGTCATGTTGTATCCGCGAATAATATCAGCAGTTCCATCCTCAGCTTGCTTGAAGCAAGTAATGACAAAGTCGTCAGCTGAGACTTTGTAAACTGCATGACTTAACTTCCATTCGCCATCATGAACGTCAGTCTGGATCGTTTGTAATGGAACTTGATTATTACGAGTCTGCATATAACTATTGATTTGGCTGGCTGTACTTCTATCATGGAATGACAAACTATAAACAAAGCTCTGTGCACCTTGGCATTGAGCCTCTTTAGTTTCGAAGTAACCCCAGTCACCCATTTCACCAACCGAACGCAACAAGGTCACAGCAATCGTGTTGTCCTTAGGTAAAATCTCATATTCATTCAATCCTAAATTACCGATCGTAACGCCGCCACGGTTATCTTGGACGTTAACAAAGGCTTGTTGATGTTGAGGATTGGTAGGATTCTCCCAAGAATCACTCACTTGATTACTACGTTCAACTACTTCATAGATTGATTCGGCGTTATGCGTGTCTGTTTCCAATTTTGTTGGGAATAATACCCGTACACGATGATCCAAACAAGTGTTATCAAACGTCGTCAAAAACTTCAACTGATCTTCCATCTTAGTTATTCCAATAACTGTCGAAACTCTAATCATTCGACATTCTTTAGCGCGTCTGGCAGTTCGTTCAGTAATATCAATAACCGATTTTTGTTCATACTCCAATCTTTCATCTGCTGAAACAGGAATACACATATCTTGAGAGACTTTGATCTTGGCTTCGTACTCATTGTTGATCAATACTTCAATTTCAGCCTGAGAATCAGTCGAGTAGATAGTCTTCTTATCGGCCGACTGACGATAGATATATTCATTACCAATATCACCAGTGTCTTCAAAGATCATTTGGTCGTCATAAACCCGATCAGTCTTCTTATCCAATATCTTCAAGCTACCATCTGACTTGACAGTCGCCTTGAGCCAGTTGTTTTCTAGCGTATTACTCTCAACATCAAATAATTTATGATCATCCTTGATAACCGCTTGAGACTTCTTCTGTAGTGCCAAAGTTGTCCAAGATAAAGCTGGCAAATTCTCAACAGGAATCCGAATCGTAATGAACAAGCCCATATATGGAATACGGAATCGTTCTTTTGGAAGATCATAACCAAAGCGGGTTTCCGACTTCACCAATTCAAATGGAATACTGTAACCATGCTTATCAACTACCTCTAACTCAGGTAATTCAGCCAATCTTGATTGCATCAATTCATACTGATCATTCGGCTTACCCTCAGAGAATGGTGCTCGATCCCACTCGATCTCAACTGACACCATCTGGCTCTTCTCGTAGCCTTGAGTATTAACAACTACAAATGGCTTGCTATCAACGGCGAAGACACTTGTATTTATTTTTGAAGCAATGATGTTTAGCGCGTCATTAGCTAAGTACTCACCGACTTCTCGAGACTTTTCAAACCTCGTCATCATTTCTCGGTGAACCTCATCCACTGAACAGCCACAGATACTATCGTGTGGGTGATTCTGCATCAAAGTTTTCCAAGCATATTTTAATTGATCATGTGGATAGTTGTCGGTATTCTTGTATGCAATAGCTGCTAATGGCTCAGTGATATTTTCTAACTGTCGTTGAACTTTTGTATTTTCTTGTTTCAAATAGACTCGACTAGAAGCAGTGTTAGCCAATGTATACCAACCGTCTGTTTCTTGACTAGTTAGCTCACCATCGATGGCCGATAAGTCTTCAGGTATATCTTGAGCGACGGCCTTTAAGTAGTCGTCAAAGTTAGAATGAATAAACTCATAATCTGGATATAATTCACTGGCAACATCCAAGGCCTCGACCACGTCCTTTTGAACTGGCTGATGATCAACACCATTCATCATCAACAAATTATCCGTTGAGGCATATTTTTCAACGTCTTGTAATTTTTGATCCCAGTACTCTTTAGCTTCAGTCTTATCCACTGGAATTTCATTACCGTTACTGTACCAATTGGCAAATAACAATCCTAGAACCTTCGATCCATCTGGACCCTTCCACCACATCTCTGAGTATTGTGAGCTATAATTCTCATTCTCAAAGACTTGATTATTCAATCCGGTTGGCTTAACACCACGTCCGAAGGCCGCAAAGTCCAGATCAGATAACTTCATCATCTGTGCCGTTTGACCCATGTTACCAAAGGTATCCGGGAAGTAACCCAAGTTAACTTTGTTACCCCACTTCTTGGATTCTTGTGCTCCAATCAAAATATCGCGTGTATTAGCTTCCGAACTGATCAAGAAATCATCTTGAAGAATGTAGAATGGACCAACCTTTAGCTTGCCCTCTTCAATATAATGTCTGACCTCTGCTTCTCGCTCAGGTCTAACTTGCAAGTAATCATCCAAGATGATTGTTTGGCCATCAAGATGAAAACTATTAAATCCTGGTTCTGTCTTGAATAGTTCCAATAAGTCGTCCATCAAAGTCACCAAACGCATGTGGTGATGTTCATAACCCATGTACCATTCACGATCCCAATGGCTGTGTGAAACTACAAATACTTTTTTCTTAGTCATTTTAAATTACTCCTTAATTTGATATCCGTAGTAGTTGAGGAATAGTTCGCAGTACATCATATTGGCCCAAGAGAACCATTCACGGGTGTAGTTATTAGGATCATCTACGTCAAATCCCTCGTGCATTAAGTCAGTTCCGGCCGTTGTGTCGACCATGTTTTGCAATAAACGGGCTTTTTCAGCCTCATCAGCTTGTGTTAATCCTTGAACGGACAGTGCGATATGCCAAATATAATTTTCTGGTGTATGCGGACTACCTAGTCCCTGACCATATTTTCCAACATAGAAATAAGGATTCTCCGGACTAAGGATCGTCTTTCTTGTATTCAGATAGATTGGATCATCCATTGTGGTGTAATGGAGATATGGTGTACCCAACAAGTTAGGAACATTGCCATCGTCCATGATGAGATGATTCCCTAAGCCATCAGTTTCATAGGCATAGATCGTTTCACCAGCAGCGTTAGTCGTTGTTCCGTATTCTTCAATACCAGCACGAACTTCTCGTTGGATTTTTCTAGCCTTTTGAACGATTACTTCATTAGGAATGATCTCTGTAAAAATCTCTTGGATGTAGTCCAAAACTAAAACTGCAAACATATTGGCTGGAACTAAGTATCCATAAACACAGGCATCATCACTAGGCCTAAAGGCAGACCAGATCATACCGGTATAGCCAACCTCACTGCCTTTTCCATCATTAACCAGCGTATCTTCTGGACGATCATAAGTCCGTTCAAAACGATAGTCAGATGTGTTGTGATGTTGCTCCGTTTCAAAAACCATTAACATTTTTTTAATTCCACTAACAAAATTTTCATCGAATTGGTCTTTTCGGCCCGTATTCTTATACAATAGATATGACAACTGAACTGGGAAACATAACGAATCGATCTCAAACTTTCGTTCCCAGATCCACGGTGTCATCACAGTCTTATCCTTCTGATGACCAGCATTATTAGCTTCCGCGTTGAAGGCATTCGCATATGGATCAAGGTTCATATTGAAGAATTGTCGTTTCACAACTTCATATATCAAGTCAGATACTTCGGGGATATGTTGCGCCATAACCAAATATGGACGCACTTGGCAAGTTGAATCACGCTGCCACATGGCGGGAATGTCACCAGTTAAGACAAAGGTACCGTTCTCCGGCATTGGCTTGATAGCCGTTTTCCAAGTATTAGTGTAAGTAACTTCAAAAACTTTGGACCAATCCGGCGTCTTTTGGGACACGTATGCTACCTCTTCCATAAAATACTTAATCGGTTGCGTTAATTTCATTATTTACCTCCATAAGTTGATATATCATATTTAAGTGAAAGTATAATGCAAGCGATAACAGATTACTAGTTGTTTTTTGATTTTTTTATGTTATATTCAGTAAAGTAAAGGACGGATAGCCATGCAACCTAAGTATAAGTTGATATATCAATCATTAAAAAAAGATATTCTTTCTCAAAAATATCCCATCGGATCGACCCTTCCTAGTGAACTCTCACTAGCTGAGAAGTATCAGGTCAGTCGGATAACTACCAAACGTGCACTCAACGAGTTGGAACAGGATAAATTAGTCGCTAGAAAACAGGGTAAAGGTACGATCGTTATTCAGAATTCCATCTCTCAAGACATTCACGTCCAAGAGATTCTTCTGGTAATTCCATTTGCCAACAATTATGAATTTGGTGACTACATGAGTGGTGTACTCAAGGAGATCAATAACACTCCTGAATATCACTTGAAAACTATCAGTAATCAAGAGTTCAAAAAAGACTACGCCAATATTCTGACTAACGTCGCCGGGATTCTTTATTACGTCAACCAAGTCAGTGAAGATATCAGTGTATTGAGTTCGCTCTATTTGCGAAACATTCCTGTCGTTCTACTTGATAAGAAGATCCTGAATTTCCCACTGCCATGTGTAATGCCAGATAATTTGGACGGTGGTAAGTTAGCAACTACCGCTGTCTTAAAGGGCAATTCACACCCCTGTTTTGTCGCTGACTCAGCTCTTTCAGAGATCTCAGTTCGTTCACGTTATTTGGGATTTTTGACGACACTCAAAGAGCAAAGTATCACGACTGATATTCCACTCATCACTCTCAACAAGAAGAGTGACTTTGAGACCATTGCTAGTTATATTTCTGAGAAAAAGATCGATGCCATCGTCGCTGAAAATGACGTTACAGCCATCAATATCATTAATTATTTGCACAAAAAAGATATCGATATCCCGAATGCTGTATCGATCGTAGGTTTCGACAATATTCAGGCTGCTTCACTGAGCTATCCTAGTCTGACTACAATCAATCAAGACTTCAATTTAATTGGTGCAAAAGCAACTGAGATCTTACTAAATAAAATCAAAGATCCAAATTTTGACGTTCCCGACACTATTACTATTCCGGTTAAATTGATCAGTCGACAATCTACCAAATAAGGAGTTCTGAAATGAACATCGAAAATATCGACACCCGACACGGTACTAATAACAGTCCCGACTTCTCACATGGGAATACCTTGCCCTATACCGGTGTACCCTTTGGCATGAATTATTTTTGTGTACAAACAACTGATGAGGACACCTCTTGGTTTTTCAAACCCACTGATCACAAATATTCTGGAATTAGACTGACTCATCAGCCTAGCCCTTGGATCGGCGACTTCCAGCAACTTATTTTTACCGCCATCAGTGAATCAGTCGATATTACCGACTTGAATACTATTAGCGGTTCATATGATCCTGAAAGAGCCATCTTTCAACCTAACTATTTACGCATCCAAGATCAACGTTATGACGTTACATCAGAATTAACCGCCAGTGCTTATGGAGCTAATGTACGGTACACCTTTAATAGACATAGCAATGGTTTCCTATTAAAAGTACCTAAGACTGGGCGTTTTGATGTTGCAGGTAATCAATTATCAGTGACCGTCCAAAACTATGCTTCTGACTTTAGCGATGATTTTAACGAATTTGTAAAAATTAACTTTGATGCTACGATCAAATCTACTCAACAATTTCAAACCGAATTGTATGACCTATTCTTAGTTAACTTTGGCGATATCACTGAGCTCAATGTGACCTTGGCTACTTCATTTATTAGTCCAAAACAGGCAGAGTTAAATCTTGATCGCATAAATCCAAATTTTGATATTTCTGTTGAATCAGCAGCCACAGAATGGCAAAAGTATTTTGACTTGATTGAAGTTAGTGATCAAAACAAACAAAACATTTCAACTTTTTATCACAATCTCTATCGAGTCTTTCTATTCCCACAACGGTGTTACGAACTGGATCAAGATAATGAACCAATCCATTTTGACATCTACAACAAAGCCACTAAGACAGGATTCCTGTACATGAACAATGGCTTCTGGGATACCAGCAAGACTGTTTACCCGCTGTTCTCTATTTTGATACCAGAGACCTTCAAACAGATGTTAGATGGCTTCTACAATAGCTACCTCGAAAGTGGTTTCCTGCCAAAATGGCTCGCACCAGACGAGCGTGGTATGATGCCCGGAACATTGATTGATGCAGTGATTGCGGATGCTGCTGTGAAAGGATTATTATCAGACGATAAATTAAAGTTATTCTTAAAGGCAATGATCGATAGCTCAACTAAGAAGGCTGACAATGACAAGTTTGGACGCCAAGGTACGGCTGATTACGACCGTTATGGATATTTACCGGCTGACAAATACAAAGAGAGTGTCAACAATACGCTCGATTATGCTTACAGTGACTTCTGCATTAGCCAAGTTGCTAAGATTCTTGGTGAAACAGATATCCAACAAAAGTATCTCAACTCATCAATGAATTATAAGAATCTTTTCGATCCAGAGACCGGCCTGATGCGTGCCAAATTAGCAAACGGCAAATTCAAAGAACCGTTTGATTCACTAAGCTGGGGCACCGATTATACCGAAGGTAGTGCTTGGCAAAACAGCTTCTCAGTTTTTCACGACATCGATGGACTTAGAGACCTCTATAACGACGAAGACGGCTTCAGAGATACACTAGTAGAACTGTGTAACCAAGCTCCCGCCTATCATGTCGGTGGCTACGGCTTCGAAATTCACGAAATGACGGAAATGGCTCAGCTTAACTTCGGTCAATTAGCCTTATCAAATCAACCAAGCTTCCACATTCCTTACTTATTCATGTACACGGACAAGCCTGAATACACTTCGATCTTAGTTAAACAACTGTTGAATAAGTTCAATGACACGATCAATGGCTATCCAGGTGATGAGGATAACGGTTCAATGTCAGCTTGGTATATCTTCTCAACTCTGGGATTCTACCTGTCTGCCCTGGCAGTGGTCAATACGTCGTCGGTTCACCACAATTCGACAGTGTAAAATTAAACTTGCCTAACGGTAAACAAACAACTATCATCACCAAGAACAACTTGCCACAGAACCAGTTCAATCATCTAGAATCCGTGAACGATCACGTTTCTTCAGACCGTTATATAACGCATGATCAAGTGATTTCTGGTGGTAAGATAATCAATCGAATAACCTTGTTACCATAAAAAAAAGGGACTCATGAAAGTGAGTCCCTTTTTTATTCAAAAGTTTGATAAAAGTCAACCATTGCACCACGCAGATTCGCACCATCAGTGAATTCACAAGTCACTAATTCTGGTTTGACCGAGGTAATTCCGGTGACATCCCTGAGTTTATCTATTTCATCCTCAATGGCTGGAATTAAATCAGGGTTGTTAGACACTGCTCCACCGATCACGATTCGTTCAGGATCAAATGAATACTGCAAATTGAAAATTCCTTTAGCAAGAGCCTGATACATCGTCTGAACTTCTCTTTGGGCGCTAGTATCACCACTCTTAGCTAACGCGAAAACTTCCTTACCAGAACACTGCGTCCCATTAACAGCGTTATACCTCGCTGCTGCATTAACTGCCGTTCCTAAATTACTCAATGTCTTGTACCCATCGATCAACATGAGACCAAACTCACCACCAAATAAGTGCGCGCCGTGCCAAATCTGATGATCAACAATAACAGATCCACCAACACCGGTTCCGAGTATCAAAAATATCAAGCTGGCGACACCCCTACCGGCACCGGCATCCAATTCAGCAAGAGCAGCACAGTTGGCATCATTCTCCAGACTAACTGGCAAACCAAACTTCTCCGTCAGCACACTCAAGATATCGAAGTCATGCAGATATTTCACCGCAGATACTCCCCTAATAACGCCGATAGTTTTATCAACTGCACCGGGTGAACTAATACCAACTCCAACAATCTGTGCCTCTAGCTTCATCTTTTCAACCGCACTCGTCAGTACTTCGTAGAATCCTTCCAAGTTATCTGGCGTCATAACGGCAGGCAATTTCTCTAATTCATTATTTCGCCAAATGGCGAACTTGATGGACGTACCACCAATATCGATCAATCCCAAATTATTCATTTAACTATCCTCATCATTAATTAGACATTTCATGGCTCTGTTGGCGAAATTCTTTTGGAGATAGTCCAGATATCTTTCGAAAATTCTTGAAGAAATATCCGGTATTAACGTAACCTACATCCAAGGCGATATCGGCAACACTCATTTGACTGTCACTCAACAAGTCCTTAGCTTTACGAATACGATAATGATTCAAATAACTAGCGAAACTCTCGCCGATTTCTTTCTTGAACAATTGGCCTAAGTAATTCGTATTCAACTGCAGCCGTTCTGATATCAAAGAAAGATTAATATCATCTTGATATTCCCGATTAACTATCTCGATCGTCTTTTGAACATTCAACGATACAAAATCATTTTGGCTCTGCTGATCAAGTAGCACATCGATCATTGATATCAATAGATCTTCTAGTTTTTGCCAGCTAGAAGACTTATTGATCCTCACAACAATGTCCTGATATTCCTTATCAGAGAGGTCCATCTTCTTGTGAATCTCTAAGAAGATCAAAAAAGCCATTTGTCGTGCATAACTCGGATTAATAGCATTCTTCGAAAACTCCGAAAAAATTTGCTTCAAAATATTGATCGAGCCTTCGTAATCATTATTGTTGATCGCATTACGGATCTCAGTCAGCGTAAACTTCGGTACGGTCGCTTGATTGAGCCAATCCATTCTAGTCTGGTTACTCAAAAAATTATCCTTGCGAGTATAAAACTTATACAGTGAGCCAAGCTTCTTAGACTGTTCAAAACTCTCAGTTAAACTATTCCAGTCGTTCACTCGCGAACCGACAGTCATATATGACTCACTCGTTATATATTGAAGATTCTCCAAGTCCCGCATGAACTTGATCAGACTGCCGTTATTCCCAATAAAGGCAATGAATAACGTATCATCAGATGAATACAGCAGCGGTTGATTCTGATCATGGCAGAAATCCAAAATTTTCTTAAAATCATGCAGACGATTACAAGCAATAACTGTGATACCGGCATTGATCACTTCACATGACAGACCATAATTACTTAGGAAATCATTTTTTTCCTCATCAGTTAATTCATTCAACAATAATTGCTGCATCGTGATATTAGTTATCTTCGAAAGCTGCTCCTTAAACAAATTATCCGCATCAAGCTTGGTCTTGATCTTAACCAGAACATCCTTCAACTTATTGGCATCGATCGGTTTCAGCAAATAATCAACTGCGCCCATCTGCAGTCCGTGTTGAACGTATTCAAAGTCCTGATATCCTGACAAGATAACAAACTCAAACGAGATCCTCTTACGTTGAGCTGTTTCGATCATTTCTAAGCCTGTCATTGACGGCATATTGACATCCGCGATCACTAGATCAACTGCTGAATTCTCCAGATAATCTAACGCTTGGACTGTACTCTTGCAGGTAGTGCTGATTTCAAAACCAAATTCTGACCAATCAATAATTCTCTCTAAACCCTTCAAAATCATATACTCATCATCGACTAAAAGTACCGAGTACATATGATCACCTCAATTTGAACGACATTTGTATTGTGACTCCCTGGTATTTGTTACGATAAATATCCAAATCAAACTCTTTATTAAACTTGATCTGCATCCGTGCTTGAATATTGGCTATCCCTACTGACTTAGAATTCTTCATCAACGTATCAATATCTGAATCTAAGTGATCTTTCAGCTGCTTGATGGCTGTCTCTGACATCCCTTTACCATTATCTTCAACCTTGATCACACACTCATTGCTCTCTTTAATTGCAGATACGTGAATCGCATTGTCAATTTTCGTCAGATCCAAACCATATTTAAAATAATTCTCAACCAGCGGCTGAATAATGAACTTAGGAACGACAACATTCTTGACTTCGTCCGCAATTGAATATTGATAGGAGACTTGATCCGGATAACGCATCTGATACAAGTAACTATATTTTTCCGCAAAATCAAATTCCTGTTCCAACGGAACATTCGTCTCTTGGCTAATGTTATTTCGCATCAAACTACCGAAGTTGAAAACAACCTCAGCCAATTCATCCTCACCCTCATTCAAGGCATACATCCGAATATATTCCAAAGTATTGTAAAGAAAATGCGGATTGATCTGCGACTGCAAAGCATTCAAATTGGCATCTTTTTGTGCCAGCTTCAATTGATAGATCTGCAAGACATACTTATCGATCGCATCAAGCATCGTATTGATACCTTCTGCCAGCGTCCTGATCTCGCCAGCTTGTCTCGGAACATGCAATCTAGCATTGATCTCACCATTAGAAATAGCCGTCATCGAATTCGTCATCCACAACAATTCCTTGTTGTAATACTTGAAGACCCAGCGAAAACTCCACTTGAGAAATAGCTCGATCGCGATAGCTAAGCCAATGATCATCGCTGACCAAATGATCATTTTCAGATAGACATCTTGCTTCGGGATCAACGTGTAGATATAACGATTACCCGGCATATTGAGTCCTTTAATGAAATAGCTCTGTCTGAGATCTTTTGAAATAAATTGCTGATCCTGACCCAGCCAATAATTCTTCAGCTTCTTAGATCTCAGACGCTCATCGAGATGATAGCCATATTGAATCTGACCAGTATCTGACAAGACCAGAAACTGCAGACTCTTGTTAAAGCTCAACTTGTCGAATCGCTGGGTTATCCGTTGCGGTGAAACGTTCACGACGACTGAGCCAAAATTACTAAGTGATGTCTTGTCGACAAGTGGCACCGTGTAATACAATCCCTCAGCTCGCACCTTATTGGCCTTGATCCGGATACCACCGATTTCCTTAGGCGTAACTACCATACTGTCCTTTGAAGAATTCTCATTCAGAGTAACTTTTTGAAAACTACTATTCTGATCAAAAAAGTCATACATCACTGTCGGTAAATAATAGAACGTCTGACCAGAAAATTCCTCCTGACTCTTATTCAAATAATCTTCTGAGTTCATGGCAAAAAAATCTCGATAGTTAGCCACTCGAATCGGATCATCAGATAGATCACGAGCAAACTTATTGACCTCAGCCTGCTGGTCACCCATCGTGTCAGCGGAATTATACAATCCGATCAACAGTGATTGATTAGATTGAAACTTAATATTAGATAGTGCAACTCCCAAGAGAATCAGTGCTACGACAGTAACAGTCGCCATCAAGATCCTGGTATAGAGGTACATTATCTGATGCAAGTTATATTGGTGTTTTAAAAAGGTTTTAACAAATTTTTTCATTATTTATAAACTTCATCCACATGCTTGAGCCAGTTTTTGCCGACTGCGTGTGTAATCAAGATCATGGCACTGACACTCGCAAAGAGGATCAATCCCTTATAACGATAAGTCACTCCGATAATGATGATCAAAGCGATAATTTCCTTAACGTTATCAAAAAAATTATAAAAGAAATGTGCCAAAGCTAATTTCAAAGAATTAGGATAGTTGATTACAAAACCACTTTGGATATTCATCACATACCAGAACAAACAGATCGCCAATAGCAGTATAGCGATAATCACAAAGTCACTGATAATGAAGATAAGACCATGTAATTGAACTGACATGTATAGGCTATAAGACAATAATATTTCAACTGCCGCAAATGTCCAAAAAATCGTATTTCCTTTTTTAAAATTAGTCTTGAATTTGGACCAAGCTGATCTAAATGTTATTTCACGGTAATCAAATCCGTGAGTATAATACAACTCACTGACCGTCAGAACACTGGGGCCAATGCCGGCAACAAGTACTCCCGCAAAAGCTAAAGCCCAAAAGATCAGATTCAATTTGATGATCGTATATATCCGTATAAAGAGTACTTGAATGGATTTTGAAACCATGATAATTCCCCTTAATCATATTTACACTGTTTAGTATACATATTAATTTCTAATCTCAAAGCAAAAAGAGATTGTGAAATAACCACAATCTCTAATCGATCTCTACTTGTTGTCTTTTAGGAATGCATCATATTGTTTTTGCATTTCTTTTTGAACTTTATCAAACCCAGCATCCTTTAGTTCTTTGTCCATCTTAGGAATTACCTTGTCAGGATCAGAAGTACCTGTGTTAATACCAGAGATATATTTGTTCATTACATTAGAGATATTTGTTAGTTCTGTCTTTACTTTGTCAGTCTTGAATTGGAAACCTAGAATTGGTGAATTGATAGCATCTTTTGTATCAGCTACACGTGTGTCGATCATCTCATCAGTAACGTTTTCAGTTGGTGTGATCACACTGTTGTCACCTGTATTCCAAGCAGCCAAGTGATATTTCTCTTTGTATCCTTTGAGCAACTTAACACGTTTCTTATCATCAACATACTTGTAACCTTCACCCTCAGGACCATAAACTAATCCGTTCAAGATCTCAGGGTTAGTGTTCATTTCTTCCAGAACTTTTACTGCAAGTTCCTTGTGCTTAGAAGAACTACTTACAACAAAACTACACATTTGAGCTTGAGCAGCTGACTTAATAGCTGGTGTCACAGCCTTTGATACTAGTGGTTGTCCAGCTGTAATAGTTAGTAAATTGTCACCGTAATCAAAAGGTCCTTGTGTCTCTTGACGTGCTAGCCATGTGTTACCACTGATTGGGTAATCAGTAACACTAGTTGCGGCATCTTTAGCAATGTATCCTTCTTGATAGTACTTGTGAAGAGTTCTTAAGACGCTCTTCATCTTATCAGTATCGTATTGGTTCACGATCTTTTCTCTGCCGTCAACAACATCGACTGCAAATGGATAAACATCAGTTAGTGGATAATCAAAATCTGATGCGGCTCTAAAAGTTTGTCCTAATGCGAAAGTTTGAACCTTAGGATTCTCCTTGTGGAACTTGGCAAAAACAGCTTCTAAGTCATCGTATGACTTGATATTGTCGATATCTAAACCATACTTGTCGACATACTTCTTGTTAAAAGTAATTACTTGTTTGGCATATACATTACCGTTAACTGGGAAAGCGTAAAGTTTACCGTCAACCTTGTTACCTTTGATATAAGCGGGATCAAGGTTCTTATATGCCTTTGGAGCATATTCTGGCATCATCTTTGTCAAATCAGTATAGGCACCCTTTTGGGCATTGACCGCATAATTATCAGCCTTAGCGATATCATAATTCTCACCTGATGAAACAATTACTGGCATCTTCTTAGCGTAGTCACCCCAACCGATGTATTGAATCTTCAACTTGGCATGAACTTTCTTTTCTAGAACCTTGTTAGTATTGGCGATCAAAGTATCATAGTTCTTTGGCTTATCACCAATTTGATACATCAATAATGTTGGTGTATCGCCATCACCAGATGAACTTTTTTTATTTCCACATGCTACTGCAACAACACTTACCGATAGTAAAAGCACTAATCCAAATAAATATTTAACCCATTTCTTCATTGAATGGTCCCCCTATTATTTTTGTAAAAACTTGTCGTATTGCTTTTGCATTTCTTTCATTACCTTATCGTAACCAGCACTCTTTAATTCCTTGTCGAGCTTAGGAATCGTCTTGTCTGGATCAACTGTTCCGGTATTAAGGTCCGCAATATACTTGTTCATAACCGCCGCAACATTAGTGATCTCTGTCTTAACGTTTGATGAATCAAATTGGAATCCCAAAGCTGGTGATTGTACAGCATTCTCAGTATCAACACGTTTTTGTTCCAACATTTCATCAGTTACATCTTTGGTATTGTAGACGATATCCGCATTACCAGTATTCCAAGCAGCCATGTGATAGCCATCTTTGTAACCCTTCAATAATTCAATTCTGTCATTGCCGATCTTCTTCCAAGATTCACCTTCAACACCGTAGACAAGGCCGTTCAATAATTCAGGATTACTATTGATCTCACCTAAGATCTTCAATGATGTGATCTTGTGCTTTGAACCGTTGTTGATAACGAAGTCACACATCTGTGCTTGTGTATTAGTCTTAGCTGGAGTTGTGATCGATCTTGAGACCATTTCCTTACCAGCAGCTTCTGACAAGGCTTGATTACCAACACCTAATGAACCTTGAGTCTCTTGTCTAACTAACCAATTATCAGTGGTCAGTGGATAACCTGTCTTATTTGTGGCAGCATCCTTATCGATATAACCCTTCTTGTAGTAACTGCGAATCACACGCAGATCACTCTTCATTGTTTCACTATCATATGGGTTAATGATTGTCTTACCGTCAGCACCCTCGCTGTAATCTACTGCAAAAGGCAATTCAGTACTTAGAATGTAATCGAAGCTCTCCGCAACTCGGAACATATTTCCAGTCGCAAATGGAACCTTTTTAGGATCCTCTTCTTTGAACTTAGCTAGCAATGGTTCCAAATCTTTGTATGAATTAACATCGTCAGCATTCATACCGATCTTATTTAAATATTTCTCATTAAAAGCTAATGTTTGTTGTGCGAAAACATTACCGTTAACTGGGAAAGCATAGAGCTTACCATCAACCTTGTTTCCTTTGATATAAGCTTCATCCAAGTCCTTATATGCGCTTGAAGCATACTTAGGAAGCAACTTGGTCAAATCAGCATACGCACCTTTTTGCGCATTAACAACATAATTATCAGCTTTGGCAATATCGTAGTTCTCACCTGATGAAACGATAACGGCCATCTTCTGTGCGTAGTCACCCCAGCCGATATATTGGATCTTCAGTTTGGCATGAACTTTTTTCTCCAGGATCTTATTCGCATTAGCCATCAAAGTATCGTAGTTCTTAGGTTTGTCACCGATTTGATACATCAATATCGTTGGAACAGAATCTTTATTAGCTTCCTTTTTATTGCCGCAACCAGTTAAACCGATCGCTGCTATCAGAACTAGTACTAAGCCTAAAACGTACTTCACAGATCTCCTCATAATTACCACCCATTTATTAAAATTAAAATCACCTATTGCGAACGCACCACTCTTTTCCGTGGATTATCGGCATATATTTTGTTAATGCATGTAAGACTTCTGTTTCAGTTTGGGCATCGGGAATATCACACCAGACATTCATCGACTGTCCTTTAATGTTGCTTATATCTTCAACGTACTGATATTCTGGGAACTCATTGATTTGCCACCGCGCGATCTTTTTGACAGTGGGATATTGATATGACGCCGCTTCGCCTAGAACATGATAGAAGTAACCGTCATTGTAATTGATAACTTGATATCCATGATCAATGAACGTTTGGACCGGTGCCATTTTTGAGTTCCACTTGGTCCAGTAAGTTATTTCAAAATCCGTACTCAGCTTGACGACTGGATCTGGATATTCATCCCTGAACAAGCCATCATTCCATACTCTCGGAACAAAGCCACTTTGGGTCGCCAGTTCCGCAATTTGATTCAAGTAATGTAAGTACGTGTCAATTCCTGTTGCTTGAGTATCGATATTATTCTTAGCGTAAGCAACTAACTCGGGATAATCATTGATCTTATCGAACTCAACGAATTCATCGCCACCGATATGGAAGTACTTGCTATCAGCGAACAACTCAAAATACTCACGTAAAATTTGTTTGAACCATTCAATTGCTGATTCATCAGAAATATTCAAGCCATTGGAATTCGGCAGTTGGAATTGGGGATGCTTTGATAAGACTTGTTTCAAATGACCTGGACTGTCTAACTCCGGAATAATCTGTATTCCAAACTTATGTGCATAAGCAACGATTTCTCGAATTTCTTTTTTGGTTAAGAACTCTGACGAAACAGCCTCAGGAACCAGCTCCGATTCAATTCGAAATCCCTCATTATCCGAAAGGTGTAATTGAAGTGTATTAAACTTATTAACAAACATTTCTTCGATCAACTTCTTGAAAAAATCGACTGAAAAGTACTTACGACCACAATCGATCATCACTGCCCGTTCAGATAATCGTGCCGTATAATGTAAGTTCACTTGCTTGTAGCCAGTATTCTTTAATTCACATAAGCCATATTTGATACCATTCAGACTATTAGCCGTTATCTTCAAAAACCTACTCGAGCGATACAAACTAAATTCGTCTTTTAAACTACCATCTGGTACTAAACACAAGGTTATTTTGGAAAGATTATGTAAATCAATATTATGATGCTTAACAATGAATTCAATCTCTTCAATTTCTGTTGCACTTAAGTTGGTGCATTTGAATGGCTTCATACACGCCCCCTATTCCTTAACACCACCGATAGTAAGACCACGGACGAAGTATTTTTGGAAGAATGGATAGGTTGCGGCGATTGGTAGTGTCGCAATAACAACCATCGCCATTCTCGTTGCTTCTTTAGGAACAGCAGCTAGACCACCAGCAAATTGAGCACCAGTTCCGGCATTTTGTGTCAGCATTTCGATATTAGCTTGAATCTTCATCAATAAGTATTGCAGTGGAACTAGTTTATCGTCTGAAATATATAGAAGAGCATTGAACCAATCGTTCCAGTAACCTAGTGCTGCGAACAAACTGATCGTCGCAATACCAGGAACAGCTAGTGGAATAACAATCTGTAAGAAGATTCTCAATTCACTTGCACCATCGATTCGAGCTGACTCGATAATCGATTCAGAAACCTGGCGCTTGAAGAAGGTTCTCATAACGATGATATTGAAAGGACTGACAGCCATCGGCAAGATCAAAGCCCACAAGGTATCCTTTAAGTGAAGCATGTTAGTAACAACGATATAATTGGCAACCATACCAGGTGAGAACAACATTGTGATCAAGCAGAAGATCGTAAAGAATTTTCTATACTTGAACGATTTTCTCGAAATAGCATAGGCGTATGTGGAAGTGAATGTCGCATTGATCATCGTACCGAAGACCGTTACGATCACTGAAATCCAGAGCGATCTCATCAACTCGCCACCCATTGTTGCCAAGTACTCGTAACCTGCGAAACTCCATTTCTTAGGCCATAGTTGGTAACCATATTGGGACAAAGTATTTTCATCAGTCAACGAAATCACGATTACGAAGAATAACGGTAAGATACACGTAATGGCGAATAACCCGATGATAACGTTGAAAAACAAGTCAGTCTTCTTACCGAAGGCTCGTACTGTAACATCCTCAATAGCTTTCTTTTTAGTCATTTTTTTACCTCTTAGAATAGTGCTGAGTCGCCGTCAAAACGACGTACAAGCATATTTGTCGAAACAAGTAAGATACAACCAACAACTGATTGATACAAACTGGCAGCACTAGACATACCGATATCACCTGTGGCAGTTAATCCGTTATAAATGTATGTATCTAGAACTGAAGTAACGTTATACAACGCCCCTGAGTTCTGTGGAACCGTATAGAACAATCCGAAGTCAGCACGGAAGATATTACCAACTGCTAGGATCGTCATTAGTGTCATCAATGGTAATAGTTGGGGGATGGTGATGTTCTTGATCTGTTGCCACTTACCAGCACCATCGACCATGGCAGCTTCGTAGTACGTTGGGTCGATACCCATTACTGTCGCAAAGTACAAAATACTGTTGTATCCGATACCCTTCCAAGTTCCTAACATCAACAGGAAGAATGGCCAATACTTCGGTTCAGCGTACCAGTTGATATCTGTGTGAAGCATTGAGTTAAGCAATCCTTTTTCGGGGTTCAAGAATGCCATTACGAAGTAAGCAATGATAACCCATGATAAGAAATATGGTAGAAGCATTGATGTTTGATACGTCTTAACTAACTTCTTATGTCTCAATTCACTCATTACAATGGCGAAGAATACGGCAATGATCAGATTCAAGGTAATGAATCCTAAGTTATAGAGCAACGTATTCTTGGTGATCAGCCATGCTGCATTTGAAGAAAATAGGAATTTGAAGTTTTGGAATCCGACCCACTTACTTTGTGCAAGACTGGCCATGAATCCATCTGGTGAAAATTTGAAATCCTTGAATGCTACAACGTTGGCGAATACTGGAATATAGAAGAAAAATACCATCCAGATGGCACCCGGCAACGCAAAGATAATGAAAGGACCATTATTGGCGAACTTTTGCCGAAACTTGGATCTCTTTTTGCGTTCTGACGAGTTCTCCAGTCCTCCTTTAGGTGTTACTTCTTTCATTTTTATTCCTCCCTATGTGAAACCGCTTTCGAAAGTTATTCTATCTTTTTTATGAACTACAAAATAAGTTACAAATTCGTTTTTTGTACACAAATACTAGCTTGATATATCAAATTTCTACATTAAAAAAATGAGACCTCATAATTGAGATCTCATTTTTTGATTTATATTATTGTGTAATCATTACCAACAGCGCATTCCCATGCCATAACCACCCATACCGTGGAACATACCAAAGCCACCGATCATCGGCATAACTGTAATAACCAGAACCGCCACTACGATAACACCAATAAAAAT
This sequence comes from Companilactobacillus nodensis DSM 19682 = JCM 14932 = NBRC 107160, assembly GCF_000615905.1. Taxonomy (GTDB): domain Bacteria; phylum Bacillota; class Bacilli; order Lactobacillales; family Lactobacillaceae; genus Companilactobacillus; species Companilactobacillus nodensis. The sequence goes on along the minus strand of NZ_BAMN01000002.1, from coordinate 72,050 downwards.
AGGCGTTACTTTCTTATTATTAACTGTTTTATTATTATTCGAAGCCATATACCAAATTAGACCAATAAGTAAAAGTACTATCAATGTTGAAGAATACATCATAGTCCTCACCCCTTTTGCTCATATAATATCATGGACTACTTAACCTTACTATTTAATTGTTTGGTCAATTCCACAAGACTGTATACCTTATCGTAATTAGGGTTGCTCTTCTTCATATTCCTAATATCAAGATTATTGATAATGAACTTGCCAGCATCATTTTTAATCCAGAAATTATAATTTGGTTCTGTGATCAAATATGAATCAGAACCACTTAAGTTGTACTTAGCCATTTCTTTTTTAAATGCTCGGTTCTGTTCAAACTTCTTCTTATTAGACTTAATACCAGTAATTATCTGACTACCTATCTTCGGTAAGGGGAAGTTCGTTTGTCGATAAAGAACCTCCGTATTCTTCTGATCAGAACTACCGTCAACGCTGGACTTAATGTCCTTTGAAAAGGCAAATCCCATCGGAACCGTCGTAGCAATGTATTGATGCTCCAAAGTTTTACTCCCACTCAAAACTCTATCAACGTGGATCGTTGCCTTAGTTTGCACAAGCAGTGGCTGATGTTCCATTTTTTCATAATTAACGATCGTACCTTCAATTACATAATCATTTTTATGCTTCATATCATGCCAAGTACTTGGAAAAACATCATCAAAGTTAGTGCTGCCAGGTAAATATTCAATTATGGCGGCTGAAGTCATCTTGTTCCAATGTTTTTTATTAACTTTGATTTTACGCTTTAATGAAGCATTCTCATTTTCAGTCTTACTATTATAGCTTTGTGAGCACTATTGCTACAACTGATCAGCGTCACAACTGCCAACAGAATTACCAAAACTCCCCAGATTTTTTTCATTCTTCCCCTACTTCACCGTTGAACGGTTTAATTTGTTATTATATCTATTTTTTTGGATGTTGATTTTTCGATATCCAACTTGGAAAAATACTTTATCCCGCATAATAACTATATCAGAATTTTCTTCTGATTTGTTGCTGCCTTTGTTTGTGCCGTTCAAATCAAAGATCATATCAGTATAAATAATATCCAAAATAGGCATGTTGGTAAGTTCAAATCTAGCGATGCGCTCATCCAGCATTCTCTTTGCATCGTTTGTACACTCAGCTTCAGTTTGATAACAAGCTGTCAGTGGTATAAAAGTTATCATCATTATTATCATTCCAGCAAATTTACTCATAATTATTCCTTTATATTGGTTATTAGAATCATACCAACGATCACTACTGCCATGCCATTCTAGTTTCATATATCATTCGATAAATAAATCTTTAAAATTTTTTTGGACTTTTCCCTTGCTATGAAACGGGTTCGATAGAATATCATAACTTATGTAGAGAAGTTAAGACATGTCGAACCGCTTCGTTGAATTTATAAAAATGCAAAGGAGATATATATTATGTTCAAAATTTTTAGAAAAAACCACACAACTGCAAATATCGAATTAAAGGATAACAATCAACTCAGTGCCTTAAAATTGGCCGCAAAAAAGGCTGCCGATGAATTCAATATTGACGAACAGAACATTCAAAGCAGTATCTTCGCAAGTGCCGCTGCCGGAAATATCATTATCGAAGACCGTGCTGTCTTCATGTTTGCTACTAGCGAGAAAAAGAGTAATGTTCACACAATGACTTTAACATTCAAAGATCCCATTGCTTGGGGTAACGATAAGACACCGATCGACTACATAATCGTGGGTATCTTCCCTGAAGATTCTGAGCAGTCAACGGTTGATGATATGACTGATAAGATCACCAATATCATGCACGATAAATCATCGCAACTAGATGACATCAAGTTTAATGACAGTGGATTGAACAAATTGAATCAATCATTCACTGACTAAACACAAAAATAACCTCTTGTTGGAAAACTCCAACGAGAGGTTATTTTTATTTATTATAAGCGTCATTTATCTCTTTAGTAAAGGCTGTTTCTGAAGATAGATCATTGGGGTCGGCATTGTTTCTCTGGTTCTCATTATTCAGTACATATTCTTTGGCACCAGCATCCTTGACCCAAAGTGTAAATTGTTCCGCACGTGGTCGGTAGACAGTTTTGGTTTTGATTTTATTCAGCCGCATGGCATTCGCAAAAGCGGTACTATCTTGGTCATCATACTCAACGTAATTAATATCTGTGATGATACTTGATCCGATAGCTGGTAGTGGTGCATCAGTATCATGGATATATAGTTCTTCATCTGAATGAGGGTTGACCGAAACGCCGTTATACTCTAAATCATTTTTATCAGATAGATAATCACTCGATTTGGTTAAACCACCGTGTAATATTAAAGTAACGGTTTTGCCCTCAAGCTTTTTTTGATTACCTAACAACACCTTATCAATCTTAATAGATGCCTTCGTGTAAGCATCGTCGTGAATATAAGATAGTTTCTCGTAATTAACAACTGTTCCCTTGATCAACAGACTTTTAGCTTCTTTGAATTTCTTAATGCTACTAGGGAAAACATATGAGGATGTCTCACCAATAGAAGTCACATCTATCTTTTTGGCTTTAGCCACTTGTGCATCCCACTTAGTCTTATTCTTCGCAATTGTCTGCTTCTGAACCTGTTGTGCTGACGCTTCTTTATCCTTAGCACTATCCCTATCAGAATCGTCGGCGGACTGACATCCCGCTAAGAATAACACTGAAAGTCCTGTCACAAGAAAGATTACTATCTTCTTCATAATTATGGCCCTTTCCGGCAATGTTTACCTACAGCATAGCATGAATATCCATTCTATCTCTATTTCGATCCAGTATAATCAAATACAATTATGACAATAAAAAAGCCTGAACATTTCTGCCCAGACTCATAACGCCGTTACACTATTAGAGTGATGATACAACAAAACAGATTGCTGTACAAACACTGATCTTGATTTTACTATTTTGGGAAACATCTAATTCTTTCCAGTTAGTCCAAGCAATCAAGCCATTACCGATCAAACCAATTACTATCTTGATCCAAATATTAGGAGCTTTACCGGTAATTAAATCAGCAATGATGCTTAACAATGAGGCCAACGTTAATCCAATCACGATATTGACAAAAATCGTCTTTTGAAATCCCGTTTCATTATTATTCAATACTAGGTACATAACGCCGTAATAAATTGCAAAGCTAAAAATAATCGTTACAGTATACATTCCTAATTCCAAGGCTTTGCCCATTGCTGGAGCGGCGCCGATTCTTTGATTAGATAAGAACATCTGTATCAATTCCATGAATGCTAAAATCAAAAACATTGCAAACAAGGTCCAGCCATCTAATTTGTATAATTTTTTCATATTAATCCCCTTTTTAAAACTAACTATTCTTCCTTAAGTAATCCAACCAGTGGTGATTGTGCAGCTTTATTTGATGGAATAAAACCAAAAATCAAGCCGACCGCAGTTGAAACTGACAAGGAGATAGCTAATGAATATCCGGTCACGATTGCCTTGAATGGTAAGAAGGCATTGATGACAGCTACCAGTGCATAACCGCAGATAATACCGATCAAACCACCGATAACACAAAGTACCACACTCTCGATCAAGAACTGACTGCGGATATCGTTCGAGGTTGCCCCAAAGGCACGACGAATCCCGATTTCTTTGCGTCGTTCTGATACAGTGATATACATCACGTTCATAACGCCGATACCAGCGATCAATAGTGAAATACCGGCTACTAATGCTACGAAGTAAGTAATGTAATTCAACATCTTCGTGAAGGTCTTACTGATTTGATCTGGATTAGAAACAGAATAACTACCCATCTGCTTGTCTTCACCAAATTTCTTCATCTGCTGAACAGCTTGCTTACCGACAGTCTTCTTATTAGCATCTGGTTGCACATAGATACGTGCAATATTTTGTGTGATCTGATTAGCGAAGAGTTGTTTGAAAACATCTTTTGAAACATAAATATCAGGACGATAGTTGAAGTCACTAACCTTGTAGATTCCACGAATGATGAAGACATTTCCCTCTATAATAAGCGGTTTGTTCAACGCTGATTCACCTTTAAAGATACGTGTTGCTAAGCCATGTGAGATAAAAATATTACTCATATCCGACTTATCGATCGTCGTGCCGACACCCTTATATAGCTTCAAATGCTTAGGTGCCTTGTTCAAATCCGTTGATTCACGCTTAGTCTTATATTGAATCTTAGCCGTAGCAGCAGTATTACTGCTGTCTAGCTTGACGTGATCGACACCAGATACTCGTTCCAAAGTGCTAACGTCGTTTTGGGTGAGACCACTAGTTACATCATCATATGACGACGATTGAAAACTAATTGTGACGCGACCCTTGTCATTGTGTGTTCCCATACCCTTAGTCATTGTCTTCGTGAAACCATCACCAACAGCTAAAATGGCAATAACGCAGGCAATACCAATGATGATTCCTAACATCGTTAGAAAATTGCGATTTTTGTTCTTACCAATCGACTTGAATGCGATCATAATCTTATCAATCATTCTTAAACACATCCTTTGCGTCATGATATAGTCTTCCGTCACGAATATAGACTGTTCGCATCGCGTACTGGGCAACTTCTTCATCGTGAGTAACCATGATGATCGTCGTGCCAGCTTGATTCAACTTCGTGAAAATATCCATGATTTCCTTACTAGTCTTAGTATCCAAAGCCCCAGTTGGTTCGTCCGCAATGATCAGCTTAGGGTGATTAACGATTGCACGAGCAATTGCCACACGCTGTTGCTGTCCACCAGATAACTCTGAAGGACGGCTTTTTTCTTTGCCTGCCAAACCAACTTGTTCGATTACATCTTCAACACGTTCTAGCTTATTGTGTTGCTCTGTCTTGCTATACACCAATGGAACTTCGATATTTTCATAGACATTATAAGTAGTTAATAGTTTGAAATTCTGAAAAACAAATCCCAATTGATCACCACGAATACGCGATAAAAGGTTATCAGAAGTATCTTTATAATTCTTATCATTTAATAAATATTCACCAGTATAATCTTGATCCAAAAGTCCCAGGATATTGATCAAGGTTGACTTACCAGAACCAGATGGTCCCATGATAGCCAAAAATTCGCCCTCGGGAACTTCTAAGTTAATATCTTGTAAGACTTTAAATTGGCCGTATGATTTTCCCACGTTACTTATCTTTAACATGAAATCACCGCCCTAGAACAAGACCAGCTTATCGCCAGCCTTGATTCCTTTTTTGACGTAATAATTGTTATCATACTTAGTTAAATCAAGTACACGACGGTGTTTCTTGTCATTCTTGACAACATAAACTGTATCGCCTGACTTAACAGCGGTCTTAGGAATCTTGAAACCACGAGTTTTATTTTGAATCTGGACATGCATTCCATAAGTCAAAGTTTCATCAGTGTTTACTTGGAAGTGATAGTAAGAAACAGCACCATTATTGTATGGAATCTTGTCCTTAGAACCATAAGTTCCCTTGATCTTGTCGCCATTATTCTTGATAACAGTAACTGACTTGCCCTTTTTGATCTTATCCAATGAGAATTCATTGACATTACCCTCAATGATCGGTGTACCGTAAACAAAACTACGGCCTTCGCTATCCTTAAAATAAAGTCCAGCAGTTGGTGCTAGAACCGTACGACTTTGTGCTTTAGTCAATTTATTTAGTTTATCTTGAGCGTCACCTAAGACGGCTTGGTCCTTAGCTAATTCGATTTGATAATCAGTATTCTTATCAGTTGTTGTGTTCAATTGTTGAATGGCTAATTGAGCTTGTCTGATCTCTAGATTAGCTGAAGCAATCTCACTAGACATGTTTCGATAGAATGTAAAGAGAACTTGTCCTTTGATAACTTCTTCGCCATTTCTGACATTTGATGATGCGAGTGTTTCATCGTCAGCTTTTGGTTCATCACTGACGGCGTGTTTTTGGTCTGCTTGAACAACACCTGTGAAGTTATCAGTTTGTTCTGATTTCACTGTATAAGTGTTGTATTTATCATTTTGGTCATCGTTGCTTTTGCCTACGATCACGGCTATAGCAATAATTGCCATGACAGCGGCAATTCCCCAAATTGTAAGTTTAATCCTTTTCATATTTCCTCCCTATTTTCAAAAAGACTTGTTCCATTATACATTTAATTCTACCTAATAAATATACTGATTTAGTGTGATTAGAATAACCTGACCTTACAATTTTGTAAGGTCAAAAAAGGCAAAAAAATATTCCATAAAAACTACTTTTTCAGTAATTAATATGGAATATTTCTGAAAATAATTATGCCGTAACAGTATCATCATTATCAGCAGTCTTCTCTGACTTATCCAAACGTTTCAATCCAATTCCAGTGAAGCCACTAATAATAGAAAGAATTGGTGATAATAAACTGAAGAAACAGAATGGTAAGAAGGCTAACGTTGAAACACCGAGTGTATTGGCTGCGAATGCTCCGGCAACACCCCAAGGAATCAAGTAATTGATAACTGTACCACCATCTTCAAGTACACGACTGAGTGCTAAGTTATCAAGACCACGTTTGTTAAAGGTTGATTTGAATGCTTTACCAGGTAAGATAACTGATAAGTATTGTTCACCAACGAAGATATTAACTCCGATACCTGAAAGGATAGTTGCTGTAACGACTGAACCCGGAGTCTTAAGCTTAGCAGCGAGTGGTGTCATGGCTGTTTGAATGACGTTGAACTTCATCAACAGACCACCTAATGAAAGAGTTAAGAAGATCAATGAAACTGTACCCATCATCGAAGTGATACCACCACGAGTAAGTAAGGCATCAACAGCTGAATTACCAGTCTTAGAAACAAATCCACTTTCGATGAAACCTGCAACATCTTTAATCTGCGTGCTTGGTTTTTGAATGAAGATCATTCCAACTGTAACGGTGATATTCAGGATCAAGGTAGCAATAGCAGGAACCTTAGAGATCGCACATACGAACAATAGTGCCACTGGCAAGATAGCCCACCAAGAAATAACGAAGTTACTATTCAAAACATTCAAAGTTGTGTTGATATTTCCTAAACTAGCGTTTGATGAACCGCTTTTTCCAATAATAGCGTAAAGGATAAGAGAAATAATAAAAGCAGGAATCGTCGTCCACATCAAGTTCTTGATATGAGCGAATAGGTCATCTTCTGCTATAGCTGAAGCCAAGTTAGTTGAATCTGAAAGTGGTGAAGTCTTATCTCCAAAGATTGCTCCTGAGATAATTGCTCCAGCAACCAAGGCTGGATTAGCACCGATTGTTGTTCCCATACCGAATAATGCAATACCTAGAGTAGAAATAATTGTGAAGGCACTACCGACAGAGGTTCCGATGATCGCACAAACGATGAAGACTGAAGGAACGAACCACTGAACTGAAATCATGTGGAATCCGGCGACCATCATTGAAGGAATGATCCCAGCCGCAATCCAAGTACCGATCAAAGCACCGATCAGAATAAAAATAAAAATCGGTACGATACCATTCTTAACACCATCAATAATTCCAGCATGAATATCATCCCAACTAGCTCCACGAACCTTAGCCCAAAGAACTAATAATCCAATAACCACTAGAACTGGTGTCTGTGGTGATAATCCAAATTTGATAACACTGAATCCCAAGACGACTAACATTACTACTAAAATTGAAATTGCCTCTCTGAAGCTGACTTTGTTTTCCATAATTAATCTCCCTTTCCAAACCCTAGATACAAAAAAAGTCGTTCCTATTGCTTACGCAACAGGGACGACTAATAACCGTGGTACCACCCAGATTGAGAATAAAATATTCTCCACTCTCGAGAAGTAACGGTTCTCTTTACCCGCTTGGAAAAACCAAGTCATGTCTGGTATTTCATGACGTACACCCTGACCGGTTCGCATCAACCACCGGCTTTCTTACACACAGATGCAGTACTACTTGCTTCAGACACTTATATTTATTTATTTGATTGACTTGAATATTATCAGTAATTAAATTATAAGTCAAGCTTTCATTTTAATAATTCTCTAATTTTGGTTTTCTATTGCCGCTTACGATTCCGAGATGTTTTACCTGCCGTGGGGACCGGCCCGAGCCATGGTCTCGGACCTCGACTTTGAGCTTTGCTTCGCAAATCTTAAAGCTCGTCCTGTGGCTTACGCCACACTCACGGCTGGTAAAAATCTCTCCACCTCCAGCTAATACTAGCAGCACTAGCACCCAGATTGAGCATCCCAACACTAACAGCGGATACTTCAGCCGGAGGATGGAAGTGACGAGCCAGCAGTGATAGTAGAATGAGAACGGCGGTTCATGCCGTTCCCATTCTACTGGACGACATTTGAAATTTGCGGTCTATGCGGAGTTCAAATGCGAGACTTCAGACCTTGGCTGAAGTCGGTCCCACAGCAGGCTCACTCACTTCCAACCGCAGGCGGCATAACCAACCACAAACCAAACAAAAAAGAATGCTTGCGCATTCTAATTTTTTTAAGCCATTCGTCTGTCAATAACTTTAGACAACAACGACAAAGCGTAACAAACAACAAAGTACATTATAGCCATCGCAACGAAGACCGGAATAATGTAATTAGGATTTTGTCCATAAACCACTTGTCCATGTTGCATCAACTCTGGCACAACGATAATCGTTGCCAATGAAGTATCCTTGATCAATGAAATAAATTGACTAACCAAAGCTGGGATCATTTTTTTGTAAGCCTGTGGTAAAACAACGTGCCACATAGCTTGGCCCATCTTCATACCCATAGCACGAGACGCTTCCATCTGACCAATATCAACAGCCAAAATACCTGAACGGATAATCTCGGCGATCATCATTGATTCGAAGACTGTCATCGCTAAAATGGCTGCTGGAATCGTATCTGGTTTGAAACCAAATGCTGGCAAACCAAAGTATGTAAAGAAGATGATCAAAAGCAATGGTAAGTTACGGATAACATCGATAATAAAACCAATGATCCTTGAAAAATATGGAATCTTCGCATAACGAATAATTCCTAGAACTGAACCAAAAATAAAACTTAATACTACTGAAATTACTGAGATCAAAATTGTGATTTCTAGCCCTTGGAGCAGGAATCGTATATTGATCCATGAATACGCGTCTATCCAGTTTTGCATAATACGTCCTCCCCTAAGCTAATTTTCTTTCTAGATGTTGCATGTAATAACTGATCGGCAATGTAATAACTAAGTAGAACAAGCCGACAACAACATATGTATTGACTGTTTCAAAGGTTGTTGAAGCAATCGCATTACCTTGATACATCAAGTCAAATCCAGCCACGAAAGCTAGAACTGATGAATTCTTAACCAAGTTAATGAATTGATTACCTAGTGGCGGAATAACCAGTTTGAATGCCTGTGGCAAAACAACGTTCTGCATAGCTTGCCAAAAAGTCATTCCCTGCGCACGGGCGGCTTCCATCTGACCAACATCAACTGAGTTAATACCTGAACGAACTGTTTCAGCGATAAAGGCTGAAGTATAAATCGTCAGTCCAATCGTACCGGCTGTGAATCCATTGATTTTCACCACGTATAGTGTAATAACCAGATAGAAGAACATCGTGATAACCAACAACGGGATATTACGGAAAACTTCAACATAAACATTCCCAATCACACGAGCAACTTTACTAGGCATAACTTCCAAAATAGCGAACAGTGAACCGATGATCAAACTGAAGAATAGTGCCAAGAGACTGGATAAGACTGTCCAACCGAATCCAGAAATAAAGGCTGACCAATTATCTACTAGTAGTTTTATCATTTTCTCAGCACCTCCTTGTAATCAAATCCTGGAACATTACCGAACCACTTCATGATCAGTTTGTTGTATGTTCCGTCCTTAATAACTTCTGCAAGACCCTTGTTGATGGCGTTACGGAAATCAGGTTGACCTTTATTGATACCAATACCATAAGGTTCAGTTGTAAATGTTCCACCGACTAACTTGTAGTCAGGGTTTTCAACTGCTAGACCAGCCAAAATAACATTATCAGTTGTCATAGCATCACCCTGACCAGACTTCAAAGCTGTCAATGCTTGCGCAAAGTCAGGAAGTTGAAGTACTCGAGCCTTCGGAGCAATCTTTTGAATATTATCAACTGAGTTAGAACCAACAGCACTAGTTACAGTCTTACCATTCAGATCCTTAACGCTCTTAATAGATGAATTCTTTTTAACTAAGATCGATTGTCCAGCGTCAAAATACGAATCTGAAAAATCAATGACCTTTTTACGATCCGGCAAAATAGACATTGTCGCGATGATCGCATCGATATTTCCATTCTTTAACAATGGAATACGTGATTGTGATGTAACGGTAACGAACTTCGCATTACCATTCTTGCCAAGGACTTTTTTGGTAATAGCCTTAGCCAAATCAATTTCAAAACCTTTTTCCTGACCATCTTTAACGTCGATCAAACCGATCAATTTTTGATCAGCCTTAACACCCCAAGTAATCGTGTTCGACTTCTTGTCGTTTTCCAAAACATTTTGGGAAGATAATGGTTGTGTTCCACATCCGGCAAGCGTCAGAACTAGGAGCAATGACGTGATGATCAATGACAAATACTTGAATCTTTTCATATCAAATACCCCCTATTTTAATGCTTAATGATCTTACCTAAGAACTGATTTGCACGTTCGTTTGAAGGGTGCTTGAAGAACTTCTCTGTCTCATCATCTTCTAGGATCTGACCATCAGCCATGAAAATAACACGGTTAGCAACTTCCTGAGCGAAGCCCATTTCGTGAGTAACGATAAGTGATGTCATATCACTTTGGCTAGTAACATACTTGATAACACCCAAAACATCGTCGATCATTTCTGGGTCTAGCGCACTAGTTGGTTCGTCGAATAACATGCAACGAGGTTTCATTGCAAGTGATCTAGCGATGGCTACACGTTGTGCCTGTCCACCAGAGATCTGAGAAGGCATGTTATGAGCTTTATCTGCCAAACCAACTTGGTCTAGTAAAGCCATAGCAGCTTTCTTATTCTCCTCTTCACTCAACTTCAATACGATTCTTGGAGCTAACATAACATTTTCAAGAACGTCTTTATTGGCGTATAAATTAAAATGTTGGAAAACCATCCCGACATCTGTACGAATACGGTTGATATCAGTCGACTTGTCGGCAATATCATGACCGTTGATGATCAACTGTCCCTCTTGAATTGTTTCCAGACCATTAACAGTTCTGGCTAGAGTACTCTTACCAGATCCTGAAGGTCCGATCAAAACAACAGTTTCTCCCTTATCGATTTTTAAGTTGATGTCCTTTAGTGCGTGAAACTTACCGTAATATTTTTGTACATCACGGAATTCAATCATTGATGACATAAACTTTCTCCCTTCTATTCCCTCTGAAATTTATCTTAAAATTTCCTGAAAAATAATCATTAAAGAAATTTTAATGTTTAAATATGAATTTAGCAACAAAAAACGTTCAAACAATGAACATGTTCGTCTTTAGCACAACGTGATTATTACGCTAGAGTTCTTTCATGTCAATGGTTTGTCTTGACATATTACTATATGAAAAAAATTATTAAATATTCACTTAACCTCAAAATACGAACTAAATGATTGTTAAAATTTTATCAAGTAATTAATTGTATCATAAATTAAAACATTCTCCTAAAATTATATTTATTTTAATCAAACGAAGAACACCTTTGGTAAGAATGTTCTTCTTGTTTTGCGCCTACGGGCACAAGCAAGAATCCGCTGTGAGGTACGTTTCGAGCCAAGGTCTCGAAACTCGGTTATGAACTTCACACGGACCGTGAATTTCATAACACGCCCTGCGCTGTAGGAATGAAACATTCCAACACCGCTGCCACTGCTGGATTATTGCTTGTGCCCTCCGGCTCATCGCCGATTGGACAGCTATCTCAAAATCACATTAAGACAATCTAAATTACGACGTAGATGGAAGACGATGTGTTGTGCAGTGATAATTATGTTAGGACGTTTCGTCCTTACATAACGAACGTATTTTGAAATTTGCGGTCTCGGCAAAGTTCAAAATCGAGGTTCGAGACCGCGGCTCGAACCGGTTCACACAGCGGAATACATCGTCTGTAATCGAAGTGAATATCAACAAATAAAAAAACGCCACCTAATTAATAGGTGACGAATTTAGTGTGACTGCTCTCACACTTTTGAGAACGGGAATTCTCATTACATATATTGAAGGGTGTTTCAGGAATCTTGTTGAGGGATTTCCATATAATATTGCGTCTCAGAGGGGGAAGGTTTCTTCAACGCTTTTAAACAATTAATGCTCCTCTATTCGGAGGAGCTGGGGTCAATAGGTATTAGTTAGGGGGAATACCCGTTGACCCCAGTTCCCCCGAAAGGAAAACTGGTTAAACTTTATTTTAAAACGATCTTCTTATATAAGTAGCGTGTTAAGAAGTAATAGCATAGATACAAGACAATGAAGATTCCAAACGGAATTTCGATATGTGTATATGGCTTGTATAAAATACCCTTGAACATCTGTAGTCCCAGCAACACATGAATGATACCTAGCCCAGCTGGTACTGCGAATAACACGGCAATTTCTTTATTAATAGTAGAACGAAGCATCTTTTGACGTGTACCGATCTTGTGAAGCATGTTGTAACGCTTAACGTCACCGTTTGCTCCTGACAAGATCTTGAACATCAAGCAACTGGCAAGCATTGCTAGAAAGGCAATTCCGAGGAAGAAGCCCATGAACTCTAGTCCGGAGAAGAATCCATTGATCAAAGTATAGGCGCTATACTTATCACCACCTGCTTGTTTCAATTCAGGATAACGTTTTGACTCTTCTTTAGAGATAGCCTTGATCTTACTTAAGTTATCCTTAAATGAAGTTGTCTTAACCAATGTCAAAGTATCAGTCTTAGCTTGAATCTTATCAAACTCAGCATCACTAACCATTTTGACCTGACTCATTCGATATTTAGGCATCATATTTTGTAACATTGAATAACTAACATTCGGATCAGCGATATTACTACTCTTCTTCGTTGTCGCAATCATGCTCTTCATATTGAATGCTTCATAATGGAACGGTTGCTTCTTGAACTCACTTTGACGATAATAAAGAACTTTGCCCTTATCGTCAGCTTTGTATGAATAATTAAATTGATCATCACCACTCAAGTGATTTATCCGACTTTTTTGTGCCGTATCGGCGTTATGAACTGCCACATCATAGTAATTCTGACCATTCACAACTGTGTCGATTTGATTTTGAAAGCCAAGGCCAACCGTAATCGCACCAAGGGCTAGAGCAAACATAATCGATACCATTGATAGGATCTTAGTGTAATCACTGATTCTAAAACTTAATTGTGACAGCGTAAAATTATTTAAACCTTTTTGAGCAAATCTTTCGTTACGCTTCAACATTGAGATCACTGCTGTAATAGCGGCATTGATCGTGAAGTAAGTACCGATAACGATAGTAACCAAGGCAATGGGCACACCTAGATAAATGAACAACGCGTTCTTACCCATATACCACATTACATAATAACCGATTGCCAAGAAGACAATCCCGATAATGGCTTGAATAACTTTGAGAGCGCCGTTACGCTTGATCTTAGCTGGTTGACTGTCCTTGTGTAATAGCGTCAAAACCTTTGTTCGACGAAGTGTAATTGAATTACGAATTGCTGAAAAAATAAACAATAGAATGAAAAATACAAATGTCCAGATCAGAGCTGGTAAATAAAAACTGTCAAAGTGTTTGACTTGCATATCCAGTGCCGATATTACCATCTGACTGACGTATTTAGTCGCAATAATACCGATTGCTAAGCCGATCAAAGTTGAGATAGTACCGATGGCAAATGTTTCAACAAAAATCATTCTAGAGATCTTGCTACTTTTGGCGCCGAGCATCATGAACATCCCATATTCTTTTTGCCGCATGCTCAGCAGGAAACTATTCGCATAATTGATGTAGACGATGGTAATTATTGCCAACAGAATGATTCCAAAGCCAAAGATGAACGCTGTCGCTGCAGCTGGTGAATTAGAGCTCAAAAATGTTTTGTTGATGGCTAACGACAAAAACATATAAAAAATTGCTGAAGCAATGATCAAACCCGAGAACAGAACTGTGTAGTCTCGCATTCGATGACGGATGCCGCTTAGGGCTAGTTTGTTTAACATAATTTAATCTCCTTATTTGAAACGAGTTACTAAAACCAAATGTCTACACTCTCTGAAATCTATTCGACAAACGTTCCTAATGAATCTAAGATTTCTTGATAAAATTCACCACGAGAACTGTCTTCTTTTTTCAATTCTTGGCCAATTTCACCATCTTTGATGAAGAGGATTCTGTCGCAGTAACTAGCTGAGAAAGGATCATGTGTTACCAAAAGGATCGAAACATTATCTTCTTGATTGATCTTAGTCATCGTATCCATCAAGGCACGGGCACTCTTAGAATCCAGCGCACCAGTTGGCTCATCACCGAAGACGATACTTGGTTCATGAACCAAGGCACGAGCCGCAGCGACACGTTGTTTTTGACCACCAGATAATTCAGTTGGATAGTGATTGAGGATTTCGGTCAAACCAAGTTTTTCAGTAATAGCTGTAACGGCTGGTTTGATTTTTTTAGGTGAAACATTTTGTAATGCCAGTGGCAAGGCAATATTCTCGTATGCTGTTAAGTTTTCCAACAAATTGAAGTCTTGGAAGATGAAACCAATCTTGTTAGCACGGAAATCAGCCATCTCATTAGTTTTTAATTTAGTGATATCTTGTCCGGCAATTTTAACCGAACCACTTGTAGGCGTATCAAGAGTGGACAAAATATTTAATAATGTTGTCTTACCTGAACCAGATGCCCCCATGATACCAACGAATTCTCCTGGTTGAACTTCAAAATTTACATCCGACAAAGCTTTGAATTGTTTCTCATCAGCCTTACCATAAATCTTTTCAACATTTTTCACTTCTACAATTTTTTGCATTTCTTGAACCTCCATTTGATATATCTATCATAAAAAAAATCGTCAAAAAGGTCGTTCGATTCATATTACATTTACTTACAATTTTGTAAGATATATTTGAGCAAAGAAAAAAGCGACTCGAAATTTTACTTTCGAGTCGTTTCTGTAATCACAAATTATTTTTATATGTCTGTACAAACAAATATAGATCATTTATATCAGTAATTTCTAGTCTCCCAATAGGCGGACGTTTAAATACTGTACTTCTAGCAATCTTATAATTCTTATGAATATCAACATATGACTTTTTTATAAGACCAGCTTCCTCCCAATATTTTATAGGATAATAAAACTTCTTGGTATTAGTAGATTTGTTTGTGTACTTAGAAGTTATTTTGAAAACTAAAACATAATTATCATAAATATCAACTACTAATGCTAGTCTAAACTTAGATTTTGAAATATCATCAAATGGAACATTAGCGATATACAAATCCATTGGTTTTATGACTTTGCCCATTAACCATTGACCATCCAATCATGAAAATCAGGTGATTTCTTTTCATCATAATGACCATTCTTGTCTATATCAACAACTTCTGTTGGTATATCTTTCATTAAATCATGCCATTCAAGTGCTGTTGGTTGTTTTTTTAGAACTATTTCATTATCAGAATTAACTGTAACCGATAATTCATCACCACTATTTAAGTGCAACGCTTTTCTAAATGGTGCAGGTATTACCACCTGACCTTTGCTAGAAATCTTTGACACTTTAGAATGTTCTACTATTTTATCCATTTCAATCACCCTTTTCCGTCTTACTTCTTACTTCTTACTTCTTACAACATATTTTCAATTTAAGATACCAAACACTATTAAAACAACAAAAGCGACTCGAAATTTTACTTTCGAATCGCTTTGTTTATCTATTAATCTTCATATAATTTAGCAACTTGTGCTTGCACTTGTTCATGTCCCAAAAATTCATCGTATGTAGTATCAGCACGATCCACAATACCTTTAGGACTAACCTCTACAATTCGGTTAGCGATTGTTTGAATGAACTCGTGATCATGAGATGTGAAGATGATACTTCCCTTGAAGTCTACCAATCCATCATTCAAGGCCGTGATCGATTCAAGATCCAAATGATTAGTTGGATCATCTAATAATAGTACATTAGCCTTACTCAACATCATCTTAGACAACATCGCACGAACCTTTTCCCCACCAGACATGACATCAACTTCACGGTTCACATCATCCCCAGAGAAGAGCATCTTACCCAAGAATCCACGTAAGAAAGTATTATCATTCTCATCTTTAGAAGCATATTGACGCAACCAGTCGATAACTGCCAACTTATTGTCGGCGAAGTAATCATTAACATTCTTAGGCAAGTAAGTCGTACTTGCAGTTTGACCCCAAGTCACTTGCCCTTCGTCAGGTTCCATCTCACCAGCAATAATTTGCATCAGGATAGTTGTCGTTAAGTCATTACGACTAATGAAGGCAACTTTTTCATCTGGACGCAGTGTCAGGTTGACGTTATCTAGAATCTTAACGCCTTCGATCGACTTAGAAATACCTTCAAGACTAACTAAGTCCTTACCCAATTCACGTTCAGGATGGAACTTGATGAATGGGTACTTACGTGTTGATGGCTTGATATCATCTAGAGTGATCTTCTCTAATTGCTTCTTACGAGAAGTAGCTTGCTTAGACTTCGAAGCATTGGCACTGAATCGAGCCACGAATTCTTGCAATTGCTTGATTTGTTCTTCCTTCTTGGCATTTGAATTAGCTTGTAATTTTGTAGCTAACTCGCTTGATTCCATCCAGAAGTCATAGTTACCAACAAAAAGTGTGATCTTACCGCGGTCAACGTCACACATATGTGTACATACTTGGTTCAAGAAATGACGGTCATGGGATACAACGATAACAGTATTCTCATAGCCAGCTAAGAAGTTTTCCAACCAACTGATCGATTGAACGTCCAAACCATTAGTCGGCTCATCCAAAAGTAAGACGTCAGGATGACCAAACAAGGCTTGTCCAAGTAAGACTTTAACCTTTTGTGGCTCCGTTAATTCACTCATTGGAACTTGGTGAAGTGATTCTTCAATACCTAGTGCTTGGAGCATTTGAGATGCTTCAGCTTCGGCTTCCCAACCACCCATTTCGCCAAACTCTGTTTCTAATTCAGCTGCACGAATTCCATCGGCATCAGTGAAATCAGCCTTTGAGTAAATAGCATTTTTTTCAGTCATGATATCGTAGAGGCTTTGGTGACCACGAATCACAGTATCCATTACAAGATTGTCTTCGAAAGCAAAGTGATCTTGATTCAAACTAGACATTCTCTCGTTAGGCCCATTGATACTACCCCAGTAGTTGGCTTGAGTTTGCCCTCAATGATCTTCAAGAATGTAGACTTCCCGGCACCGTTGGCACCAATTACACCATAACAATTGCCTGGTGTGAACTTAAGATTGACATCGTCATATAGCATCCGATCGGAAAACTGCATACTGACATTGTTGACATTTAACATTAACTATCCTCCTGCATTTACGCGTAAAAAAACAACGTGTCAAGTACCGGCGACGTTGATTTCTGTTAATTATTTGTTTTGATATATTAGTGTAGTGTAACACATACCTGCGTGGATTTCAGTGTTTATCAACTATTACAAATAAAAATAGATTGTAAATATAAAGTATATTTTAATTACGCTGTCAAAAATAATTACTAAGTTTTAAATTATTGATGACTTTTGAATAATTAGAACAAAATATGTATATAACTATTTAAAAATAGTCTATTTTTAAATAGTTAATGTAGAAAGTATGTTAAACTTTGCTAAAAGGTACTATTTTTAACAAGTTGAGGTAAAATAGCGATGTTAGAATACAAATCACTAGAAAAATTTAAATACGGCACTGGAACTCAATCATTTTCAGATGAAGAAATAGAAAAAGAATATCAAAACAGAATTAATGGTTATTCCACACGTGTGACAAATATATACCCATATTTAATCGATAGAAATAAAGTTTCTAGTAACCATTACCCATTGTTTATAGTAGAAACAGTAAAAATAAATGAATTGTTCAACGAAATACAAGCTGAGTCCAAAAATATAGAAAGAATTGCAGAAAAATTACCTGGTATAGCTCAAAGCGGTTATATTAATTCTCTTTTACAAAATGAAATATTCTTTACTAACGAAATTGAGGGTGTAAAAACTAATAAAGAAGAAATTGGAACAATAATAGGTGATTCGGTTTCTAAAAAGAGAAGCAAAAGGCGAAGGTTAGAATCAACAATCCGGAGATATCAAGCAGCAATAGCAAAAAAAGACATTAGAATTGAGAAGTTAGAAGATATCAGAAAATTATATGATGACCTTTTAGATGGGGAATTAGCTGACGACGTTCTACCTGATGGAAAATTGTTCAGAAACTCCAAGGTTTATATAGGTGGTGAAACTGAAATTATTTTTAATCCACCCGCAAATGAAGAATTGATATCTATACAACTTACAAAATTAATTGAATTAATGAATAATGACAGTATCAATTTTTTAGAACGTGCATTTATTACACATTTCGTTTTTGAAAATACTCATCCTTTCAGAGACGGAAATGGTCGTATGGGGCGGTATTTATTATCATCATATCTGTCCAAAAAACTCGATCAATTTACTGCCTTATCAATTTCTTCGGCAATACATATTGAAGTTCAAAAATACTATAGGATTTTTAAAGATGCCGATAATCTTTTTAACAAAGCCGATTTAACAATATTTATCACAGAAATGGCAAAGATAGTTTTAAATGGACAAAGAAGAGTATCCGAGAACTTATTAATCAGGA
This sequence comes from Companilactobacillus nodensis DSM 19682 = JCM 14932 = NBRC 107160, assembly GCF_000615905.1. Lineage (GTDB taxonomy): Bacteria > Bacillota > Bacilli > Lactobacillales > Lactobacillaceae > Companilactobacillus > Companilactobacillus nodensis. The sequence continues at coordinate 53,126 of NZ_BAMN01000002.1, read as the reverse complement.
AAGAATTGTTAGATCACAATTGGAATCATTTAAGTAACAGGTTTGATAATTTGTCAGAAAATGAAAAAACCGTACTAAATATTCTTCTACAATCAAAATTATTTAGTAACGATGACAGTACAGGTGTTCAAGACCGAGAAATCATCAATTTTCTGAACAGCAATGACCATAAAAGATTTCCTAGAAATACAGTTAAAAATGCAATCAGCTTATTAGAGGACCGAAAGATAATTCAAAAAATAAAAAGTGCCCCACTACAACATGTATTACTTGATGAATACATTGAAAAAGAATTTAATAAATAAAATTAAAGGCGAACTGAGAAATCAGTTCGCCTTTAATTTAGTTACTCTCAACCTTAATACGTTCTTCCATTCCACTAATCCAAACACTATTAGCGGTTGAACCACGATAATCCTTAGCATTGCATTCAATGCTCTGTGACAAATTCAATAGTGCTTTGGGTGCACACAACCAATGTGATGCTAAATAATATGAAATATAATTGCTTAATTTTACGCAGACGGTTTTGTAATTCTCACCGTCATCCAGTTCACGGGCTAGCTTCAATAGCCTAGTTCGAATGTCACGATCCCGTTCGATCTCAGGATCTGAATATGTTTTGTTAATTAAGTCAAATAACTCTTTTTCTGACAAAATATCACTCCCTCACAGATTATTTTATCTGGAATGATATTTAGTAAACAAAAAACATCCTGAACCGTAGTAATTGCATTCCTGAATGAACATCCACGAAGTTAAACTTAGAAATACTTGATTGTACTTCCAAATTTCAAAGGAATAAATCCCTGATGAGAATAATTGTCGATAACCTTAGAATCAACCTTCTTCAATTGTGGTTCGATGAAATTATAAATATCACTATACTCTGTTGGCAAGCCAGAAATACGAGTCTTGATACTCAACGATAAGTCCGCTTGCAATAATGCTGTTCTTAAACCTAGCATTATTTTTATATAATCTTCATTATTATTTAATTGCTTAGAAAATTCCAACAAACTCTTTCTGAATTCAGCAAACTTGGCGTCTGTAACTTCCTTATATGCTGTATCGACTAACTTGATAAGTTCTTGATGTTGTTCTTCCAAAATTTCTCTGACCTCTCTATCTACGTGGCATTTTGTTCTTGTCAAAATAACTATAAAACTGTGATTTATCAGTGAAGTTAGCACGATTACGACCGTTCCAACCCGCTCTCTTAGCCATATTAGCCAATTCGATCAATTGATTATCCTGTTTCTTTGGCAAAGTGACATTGTCGAAACCTTCAACATAAATATAATTAACCAGACGACTGATAAGTGGATCAATATCCTTAGTATCATCGATCTTCGTATAAACTTGTAGCAACACATCAGTGATGTTCAATAATCCCGTTGAAGGATTTGGAACCTTGATCAAATAGTTATACAAGCCATGTATTAATTCTTTTACTTCTTCGCGCTTTTCCATTTACTCATACCCCTATTTCAAACTAAGCTTCAATTCCAATATAGTTCTTTTGCTTCAAAATGGAAAAAACATATCCTGAAACGGGGTATTTTAATTCCCGAATGGATATGTTCAAACTTGTTTTTTCTCATTATCCTTAACAAATAAGCTATCCCTAAGTAGGAAAATGGTGACAAATAATGAAATCCAGAATGCGTATGAAAAACTATTTCTGACAATATTTTCAATTACTGTACTTATAGTAATAATTGACAACCAAAACGATATATCTTTATAAAACCGTTTATTAAATCTCATAATCCCATACCAAAGAAAAGACCGTTAGCGACAGTTTTTAGGCTAGAAACCTCACGCCAGCGAGCTTCTTCTACTTCATTGAGTTCAATGCCCTCAGATATTCTTAAGTTAGAAGACTTCTGGAGAAAATATAAAAATGAGCCGGCAAATGCCATTGCTTGTTCCTTTTGTAGCTCTACTAACGATTCATTAACATATTCTGCTGTTAGTGCGCTATGATACTTGTTTAATGCCATAGCCAGGTTCTTTAATGCTATCAGAGCTTTGCGTCTGTCTTCTTCTTTCATAATACTCATACCTTCCTCATACAATAATTTTATAAGTGAGCTCCCCAAAGGTTATTCCCCAATTGTTTAAATGAAGAAACCTTATGCCAGCACACCTTTTCGGTATCATTGAAAGTAATATTATCCGATAATTTAACAACCATCACTTTGTTAAAGAAGTATTGCAGCGATCCAGTAAAGGCAGCTCCATCTTTTTTCTTTAGATCAACCAGAGTTTCATTAACAAAGTGTGCCGTTGCTGAATTACTATGATATGTGTTCAATGCGGAACTAAAATCCTGCATGGCTTTTATAACCTCATATTTATCCACCATAATATCCCCACCGCCTATCTACTATTTACTTATAGCTTAAACGGCTAGAAGTATTATGAAGAAATATGTCCTGAAATAGGTAATTTTATATCCTGAACTAGGTGCTTCGATAACCTGAACTGAATTTTAAGATACTAAAATATATAGTCCAGGACATTTTTAACAAAACACATCGTTTATAGATTATTCTGTACTCATCAAAGCATTGGTAATAATAAGTATCTCAACCGTTATGGAGGATATGATATGTTCAAGTTTGTAGATGGTAAACTAAGACCTGTTGAAATTCAGAATGCACTGGACAATATTTTGTCACTAATGTTGATCAACTGTGCTATTGAGTTAGTAACAAATATCATGGATGGTATAACTTTGTTAAATATGGATTATCGATGGCTTTTTAGAACTACTATGTTAATGATGATTGCTGCTAAAGCATGGAATTACTGTATTAAAAAATTCAAAAAAAACTAAAAATATCCCGAACACCAATGTTTAAGACAACAAACTGGGTGTTCAGGATATTTTTTCACACACTAGCATTCATAGTGTTATTTTGTTGTTATAAAAGAATAAACTCTAGCATTGTTATCACCTTTATTTACTGGAATCATAGCTATGGGCAAAAAATCAAAGCCCATATTACAAACCACTAGGAGGAACAATCATGAAAAAAAACTTATTAAGCAACATCGGAATCATCTTAGGTTATTTCATCTTGTATCAAGTGGCTATGCTCCCGCTTCTTCTTGGTCAAATTGCTCCAAATGTTTTTGTTTATGCTATTTTTGCAGCTTTGGGACTAGTTGCTTCTTATTATTTCATCCGTCGAATCTGGTATTTTCTAAATGACAACTTTGTCTTCGACGTTAATCGCACCAAGCATCCAGTTATTGAACTGATTCTTTTCGTCATTGCCTTAGTCGCAATTTCATCTTTGACCATTTACATTCCAGAATCGAATAACCAAAAGCTAATTCTAGAGACAATAAAAACCAACATGTTTAATACTGTCTTGATCACAGTGATTTTATCACCAATTTTTGAGGAATTGATCTTCAGAGGTCTGTTTGCGAAGTTGTTTTTCCCCACCGTTAAGAGTGCTAAATCAATCTTTTTGTATGTGGCTATCACTTCAATTGTCTTCGCCTTAATGCACGAACAGAGCTTCAGCTTAAAACTCGTTCCCTACCTCTTAATGGGAATCGTCTTATCCTTGGCATATGTTCGCTTCGGCGATATCCGCTACAATATGTGCTTACACTTCTTGAATAATTTCATTGCGACAATTGGTATCGTCCTTCCTCTGATATACTAGTTGTAGGGGGTACGGGGATGATTTATGTAGAAACTAGGGCTTACTTGTTAGGAATACTATTATCTTGGATAATGGTATTTGTAATATTCTTCTCACTTTATCACGATCAGAAAAAAATAAACGTCAAAACGATCACAGCTTCAGTGGTCTTATTATTCATATGTGCCATCGTTGATGGTCTAGCTGATGATTGGAGCTTTTTGTTACTGATTGTGGGAATCTATTTGATTTTTGATCATCATTTCAAACTCAATTACTTCTTATTAGATGCTGTATTGATATCGAGTATCACTATTTACATCGTTGATATCGTTATGTCGGCGATTGTTATGATGTTCGTACACACCCAGAACACTCAAGGATGGGGTTTCACACTGATCAGCAGCGCCATCGAGTGGACTCTAGCTATCATCGTTATCTTCCTTTACCAAAAGTTCGACTTGGTCGGTTTCATCAACAAGACGATCAAGTCGCCAGTCATGACACTATTACTGACCTATTTTTTCTTCGTCCTATCATTCTTCATGACCTGCATCGATCACTTACAAGCCTATCGCAAGTTAATCATTGGGATTCTCTTATTCGTCGTTATCCAAATAATTGTCTTATTGTTGATCTTCCTAATCGAAGCTAAACGTCAGAAGAGTCTTTACCAACAACAATTATCTGAGGAACAATTTAAGAATCTCAAGATGTATACTGATCAACTAGAGCGTGACCAGTTAAGCTTGCGCAAGTTCAAGCATGATTATGGGAATTTGCTATTGAGCTTGCGAACGGTGGCTGACTCTGACAGTGATAACGCTCTGATAGATTCACTTAATAAATTCGAAAGTTATTCTAATGATTATTTTAGTAATGTATCTATGAAATTATATAAAGATATAAATAACGTTAAGAATCCATACTTGAAGAGCCTCTTTATCAGTAAGTTGAATCAAATCAACAATGCCAAGATCGACTGCAAATTCGAATGCCGTGATACTGTTGATGATATTTCCATCAATGTCTTTGACCTTGTCAGATTACTTGGTATCGCCATTGACAACGCCATCGAAGCAACGAAGAAACAAGAACACGGTAAGATTCAGTTAGCCATCATCACTGAGAATAACCAAATAACCTTTATCATTGATAACACCGTTATAACGCCTGAAAAAGTTTCGTCGCTCAGTCAAACTGGTTATTCAACTAAGAAGAACCACTCTGGACTGGGGTTATCAAACGTTCAGGATATCAAGAAGAAATATCCGAATCTATTGGTCCAATACAGTGAAGATTCAGATTGGTTCCATCTCCAATTAGTTTTGATTTAGAAAGGGAAAAACATGACTTATCCAATTATAATTTGTGAAGACGATATGGTTCAGTTGCAGCAATTCGAGGTCCTCGTCAACAATTATATGTTGTTCCACAGTGACCCCTTCGAGATTGCTTTTAAAACTCAGAGTCCTGACGAGGTATTGGAATACTTACAAGAATATCCGACTTCTAATGGCATCTACTTCTTAGATATCGACTTAAAGAGTGACATGAATGGTATCGACCTCGCCGTCAAGATCCGCAAGATCGATGTTCAAGCCAAGATAATCTTCGTCACGACACACGATGAAATGGCGCCTGTTACCTTTAAGCGTAAAGTAGAAGCTCTAGGGTTCATCGCTAAGGATCAAGAACCAGAGGAGTTCCGCCAAGAATTCTATGATACATTGACGTTGGCAAAAGACCGAATCGATCGGATAATGACTTGCCAGAAGCGCTGCTTCGCCTTTTCAGTTGGCAATCAAATCTATCATATTAACTTAGATGAAGTCTTATTCGTCGAAACTTCCACCGTTCCTCATCGCTTGGACTTATATACGAGAACCGGCAAATACGAATTTTACGGCAATCTAAACGAACTGGAGAAGAAATACTCTTCACTCTTCCGCGCCAACAGATCTTGTTTGGCTAATCCTCAGACTATCAGTGAGGCAGACTTTGGTCGCAGAAAAATGCACTTCGGACCTGAATTAGTCCGTTCATTTTCACTCGGAAAAGCCAAGAAGCTTAGAACTCTAATGTAGTTCAAGACACCAAAGCACCTATTTCAAGATATATTTCCCATCTGGCTTGCATAACATGATATGTTAAGACTAGTTTTAAGGAATGGGGAGATAATATGGACAGGAACAGCAAAGTATTTCAACGAATTGCATGGATAATATTCTCTATAGAATTAATTCTAATCGTTGGAATTGGCTTAGTTTCACACTTTTACCCAAAAGATCCAACAGCTGCTGTAGATAACTTCTTGAAGTTCATCATGTCGTTTTATTTTATAATTTTTGCAATTATTATCGAAGTTTTGACATACTTCGCAATTAAGAACATGACCAAAGAAAATCAGTCATGGAATATTGTTCTGATCGTCATGGGATTTATAAGTAACCCACTCTATCTGATACCAAGTATTGGAGAATTGATTTTACATTTAAAGAATAAGGATAACTATGGACATATTTAACAGCAATTTAACACCCGCTAAGAAATTACAAATACTACATCTATTATTGGGATTGACCGGATTATACGCCGTCGCCAGTTTGTTATTTGGTGACTCGCTCAAGACCATTTTGACTGATAAATTATTTATCTTCTTATTGTTCAGTAATCTAGTCATGTATTTTAAATACTTAGATAAGAAAGATAAGTACTACAAGCAAACTGCGAAAGTATATTTTATTGGTTTCATGGTATTTTTGATTATGTTTGCGGCTAAGGCACTTATAAATTTACAAATAACACAAAGCATACAACTTGTGTTATTTTTTTTATTATTATAAACTACAGTGTAATACGATAGTAAACAAGAAAGAGATGAGAATCATGGCAAATGCAACAATTAGAAATAAAACTGTCTCTGCTCGAGTAACAGATGAAATTAGTGAACGTGCTAAATCTAACTTAGCAAAACAAGGTTTAACCATTTCTGAATACATTCGTTTGTCACTTATCAAAGCTGCAAATAATGATGTACGCTTAGTTAGTTTTTTAGATACCCCTGAAGCTATAAAAGCTAAAAAGGAATCTGAAAATGGTGAAACAAAAGATATCGGAAATCTAGATGATTTTAATACATGGATTGACAATATAAATGAAAATTAATCGTACAAAATCATTCGATAGAGAAATAAAAAAATTAGCAAAAAAACATTTCCCTATTCAAATACTTAAACCATGCATAAAAGCTATTGTTGAAAAAGATGAATCTATACTAATTAAAATCAAAGATCATTCTTTAAAGGGGCAATGGTGTGGATACCGTGAATTTCATCCTTCCCGATTAGGTTCATATGGTAGCCACTTTGATAGTTGGATAGTAATTTATAAAATAGAGAATGATATATTAGTCTTAACATTAGTCGCAACTGGGAATCATGCACTACTGGACAAATAAAGAACTGACTAATTAAAGTCAGTTCTTTATTTACATATCCAAAAAATGTCTAATAATATGGGCTGACTTAACTAGTGATTCAAACAGATCGTAACCACCAAGTTTCAAGAATACATCAGCACACCAAACTTTCATCCACGATGCCTCAAAAACCAGAACTGCTATCAATACGACAATTCCAATCCTTCCTATCCATTTAAACCACTTCTTCTCCATCAAATCATCCCAACCTGTTTCGATTATGTGAATTCTATCATCCAAGACAAATTTATTTATACTTTTGTCCTGAAGTAGGTGTTTTTATATCCTGAACAAAGAATTTGTATTTATCTGCTCTTCGTATTACAATGTATTACACAATATGTAGAGGAGTTATTCTTATGGCTATGATCACTATCAGAGTTTCAGACGATGAAAAAAAATGGTTAAATGAAATGGCTGAATTTCATGGTATTACATTATCAGAATTAATGATGAAGTATTCTATAAACGAATTAGAAGATGAATACGATGAAATGACTGCGCAATTTGCGCACAAAAGATGGCTTGAACAACATAAAGAGGCTGAACCAATTTCTAAAGTAATTAAGGAACTGGGGTTTGACGAATGACATATGCCCTTTATATAAATAAGGACGCCAAAAAGCAATTAAGGAAAATGGATAAGTACCAAGCCAAACTGATACTACAGTGGCTATACACTAACATTGACAATAGTATCGATCCAAGAGTACATGGCAAAGGACCAACATCTAATTTATCCGGACTATGGAGATATCGAATCGGTAATTATCGTATAATTTGTGAAATCGAGGATGACAAATTATTTGTTACTGCTATCAATATTGGACATAGAAATAGTATTTATGATAACTAATATCAGAGCATATCGAATTCGATATGCTCTTTTGAATTCACTTTTCTACCTATTATATAGTCCAATTAGGACTAAAATGTTATGATATAACCATATTATCGAAAGGATGTATGCACATCATGAGATTAAAAAGTGCCAACCCAAACACACACAAATAACTAAACGGCATTAATACCCTGGGGTATAAGTGCCACCAGGAGGATTTATGGAAAATACAATAAACGCTAAAGAACGAGTTATCGTTGCCGGAGTTAGTCACAAGCAATTGGACTTTGACTACACAATGGAAGAATTAGGCTCACTCGTTGAAGCCAACAATATGGAAGTCGCTGACGTGATCAAACAAAACGTTGATTCAGTCAGTGCCAAGACTTACTTCGGATCTGGTAAGGTTACCGAGATCAAGGAAATCGCTAATGCGGACGATGTTACAACGATCGTCTTGAACGATGAATTAACACCATCCCAAATCAGAAACTTGGAAAAAGAAACTAAATTAAGCTTCATGGATCGAACAGAATTGATCCTCCAAGTCTTCTCAAACCGTGCCCATACTAGACAAGCTAAGCTGCAAGTCGAAATCGCCAAGTTACAATATCAATTACCAAGAATTCATCCATCAGGTAACCCACTGGATCAACAGTCATCTTCAGGTGGCTTAGCCAACCGTGGTGCCGGTGAAACCAAGCTTGAGTTGGATCGTCGTGTTATCCGTAAGCGAATCACTTACTTAAAGGATCAACTCAAAACTGTCGATAAGACGATTAATGTTCAAAGTCGGCGCAGAACTAATACTAGTCTTCCACTAGTTTCACTAGTTGGTTACACTAATGCTGGTAAATCTACGACAATGAACGGACTGCTGAACTTCAATAAGGAAGATTCTGACGATCGTAAGGTCTTCGAAAAAGATATGCTCTTCGCTACACTTGATACAAGTGTCAGAAAGATCGACCTTGAAGATAATACTAGCTTTCTCCTATCAGATACAGTTGGGTTTGTTAGTAAGCTACCTCACAACTTGATTGAATCATTTAAGACAACTCTTAAAGAAGCCAAGGATGCCGACCTATTGGTACAAGTAATAGATGTTAGTGATGAACATTGGAAGAATATGCTCGAAGTTACTGAGAATACTCTCCGTGAAGTCGGCGTTACAGGTAAACCAATGATCTATGCCTTTAACAAAGCTGATCTGAAACCAGATCAAGTCTTCCCTACTATTGAAGGCGACAATATTTATTACTCAGCTTTGGACGATTCGTCTATCCAAAAACTAGTTGAATTGATTAAAATGAAACTATATTCTGGTTATCAGACAGTCGACTTACTAATTCCATATGATAAGCAAAAACTCACTGAGCAACTACTGAAGAATGCACAAATTATCAGCAAGGAATTCACTAATGACGGCTCTTTACTTAAGGCCAACCTAAGCCCAGATGAACTAGAAAGATACGAACAGTTTGTCCAAGTAAATGCATAAGCATATTTTTCTAATTTAACAATTTAATATTAAAAAATCATAAACAGAAATATCTATTTTATAGATATTTCTGTTTTTCTTTGCAATTTAATCCGTGATGTATTATGATTTTAGAGAACATTAGAGATTTTTTAATAAAGAGTCTTTGTATTTAATGTTTAATGGTGTAGTCTAATAATATTGTTGTTTAGTTTTTAGGGAGGTTGTGTAATGAAATATAAGAAGTATCTACTAGCCCTGTTGCCAGTCTTGGCACTTGCGCTAGTACTTAGTGGTTGCGGATCATCCACTGAAAAGGACGATAAGAATACCTTGTCGATCAGTTCCAGTGATGTTATCGCAACAATGGATTCGTCGATGAACACGGACGTTATCGGTGCTCAAGGTTTGACTGATACTATGGAAGGATTGTACCGATTCGATGGTAAGACTCTAAAGCCTGCTATCGCCAAGAAGATCGTTAAACCTACTAATAATGGTAAAACTTATACCTTCGAGATGAGACATACTAAGTGGTCTAACGGTAAACCCGTTACTGCTCAAGACTTTGTCTACGCATGGCGCAGAACAGTCGATCCTAAGACTGCTTCACAATATGCTTACATCTATACAGGTATTAAGAATGCCGATGCTATCAATGCTGGTAAGAAACCAGTTGATACATTAGGTGTTAAAGCACTTGGAAAATACACGTTACAAGTAACTTTGGAAGATCCTATTCCATACTTCAACAAATTGATGGGTAACTCAACATTCTATCCTCAATACAAACCTGCAGTTGAAAAAGCTGGCAAGCAATATGGATTAAAGAGTGCCGGCATGGTCTTCAACGGACCTTTCATGTTGAAGAACTGGTCAGTTTCAGACAATAGTTGGACTGAAGTTAAGAACGACAAATACTGGAACGCCAAAGCTGTTAAGTTACACCAAGTTAAGTATTACGTTGTTAAAGATAATAATACTGGATTGAATCTTTACGATGCCAACCGTATCAACCGTCTACAAAAGATCAGTGGTGATACAGCTCGTCAAGTATCTACATACAAGACATTCTCAAACGATAAGATGGCAAGTAACTTCTATCTAGAATTCAACCAAAAGAAATATAAGTTCTTCAAGAACGAAAAGATCAGACAAGCTATTTCAATGTCGATCAATCGTGAACAACTAACAGATAATGTTTTAGGTAAAACCGGTGGTATCGAACGTACTATTGTTCCTTCAGGAATGTCTTATGCACCTAAGAACAATGTTGATTTCACCAAAGAACCAGAGCTTAAATCAGTAAGCAAATACACAGAGTACAATCCAAAACTTGCTGCCAAGCTTTGGAAAGAAGGAGTCAAAGAAACAGGTCAAAAGGACCTTAGCTTCACATTATTAGGTGATGATACCGATGGTGCTAAGAAACAAAACGAATATATCCAAGGACAACTTGAGAAAAACTTACCAGGATTCAAACTTACATTACAAAATGTTCCATTCAAGTCACGTCTTGATAAGTCAACAAGTGGTAACTTCGATATCGTTGTTACTGGTTGGAACGCCGATTACCCAGATCCTGTTACATTCCTAGATATCTTCACAACTGGTAACCCTCAGAACAATGGTAAGTACTCAAACCCTGAATACGATGCCTTGATCAAGAAGAGTAAGACAACAGATGCCAATAATGAAGACGCTAGATGGGAAGACTTGATACAAGCCGCTAAGATCCTCGCACAAGATTCTGGTGCCGTTCCTCTATACCAATACTACCAAGCTAACTTAACAAGAGAGAGTGTTAAAAATTATAGAATTTCACCAAATGGTAGTTATAACCTCGTCACTGTATACAAAAAATAATTAGGAGTTAGGGAGATCAAATATGGCTAAATATATTCTCAAAAGAATTTTCTACCTGTTTTTGACCCTTTTCATTATTGCAACTCTGACTTTCTTCCTAATGAAGATGCTTCCTGGTACACCGTTCTCTAACCAGAACCGTATGTCACCAGATCAACTGAAGATCGTTAAGGCTCAATATGGTTTGGATCAATCAGTCTTTGTTCAATATGTACGTTACATGGGTGGTTTGCTTCAAGGTAACCTTGGAACATCATTCCAATTCAACAATGAACCTGTTACAGCATTGATCGGTCAACGTCTTGCTCCATCAATGCAAATTGGTGCTCAAGCAATGATCTTAGGTACCGTTCTTGGTATCTTGCTTGGTGCCGTAGCCGCTATTCGTAAGACACATGGGTTGATACACTTGCTACATTTATTTCAATCCTTGGTCTATCAATTCCATCTTTCGTTTTAGCCGTATTACTACAATTCTACTTGGCCTACAAATGGCACATCTACCCAGTTGCTCTCTGGGACAACTTCCAATCAAGTGTGTTACCAACACTTGCTCTAGCAGCCTTACCATTAGGTAACGTTGCCAGATTCATGAGAACTGAAATGGTTGATGTTATGAGTAGTGATTATATCGAATTAGCCAAAGCAAAAGGTAACTCAAGCTGGAAAGTCGTTACAAAGCATGCGCTTCGTAATTCTTTGATCCCAGTTGTTACAATTATCGGACCTATGGCCGTTTCAGTTATGACCGGTTCAATGGTTGTTGAGAACATCTTCTCGATTCCTGGTATCGGTGAACAATTCGTTAAGTCAATTACAACCAACGATTACCCAACTATCATGGGACTAACAATTTTCTATTCATTCCTATTAGTTGTCATCATCTTGATTGTCGATATTCTCTACGGATTCATTGATCCAAGAATTAGATTAGGAAACGGGGGTAAAGAATAATATGGAACAAATTCCTAATGTACCAAAGGAAAAATTTAAATTAATTCATGACGAAAATAATAATGAACAAGAAAAACTTGGCACACCTTCGCTTACATACTTGCAAGATGTTCGTCGTCGTCTGTTCTCTAACAAAGTCGCTGTCGTCTGTTTGACACTTCTTTCAATTATCGTCTTGATCTCAATCTTTGCTCCGCTAGTTGCTCCCCACAATCCTAATGCTCAACAAGTTACTCTATCTAACTTGCCTCCTAAACTAGGAAACTTAAACATTCCCGGATTCAATGGTTACCAAAACATGGGTGGTAAAATGGTCGACGCCTACAAACAAGCTGGCGCACCAAAGAATGCCTTCTACCTATTAGGTACTGACTACCTTGGTCGTGACCTACTATCAAGAATCATCTATGGTACTCGTCTTTCACTTATCGTTGCCATTTTAGCTACACTTGTTGATTTGATCATCGGTGTTCCTTACGGTATCGTCTCAGGTTGGAAAGGTGGCAGAACTGATACAATCATGCAACGTATCGTTGAAATCGTATCTTCTGTTCCTAACTTGATTGTTGTTATCTTGATGATGATCATCTTGAAACCAGGTCTTGGTTCAATCGTTATCGCTATCGCCATCACTGGTTGGGTAACTATGGCACGTCTGATTCGTGCTCAGACCTTCCAGTTGAAGGAACAAGAATATGTCTTAGCTGCCAGAACCCTTGGTGAATCATCAACTAAGATTGCTACAAAACACTTGATTCCTAACCTATCTTCAACAATTATCATTCAAACAATGTTTACAATTCCGAATGCGATCTTCTTTGAAGCCTTCTTGAGTTTCATTGGTATCGGTATTCCCGCACCAAACGCATCATTAGGTACATTGTTGTCTGATGGTCAAAAAGCCTTCAGATTCTTACCATATCAAATGTGGGCACCAGCTATTATCTTAAGTATCATCATGATCGCAACAAACCTTCTTGGTGATGGCTTACGTGATGCCTTTGATCCACAATCTGACGATTAGACTACATAAGGAGTATGAATAAGCAATGGATAAAATTCTAGAAGTAAAAGATTTGCATGTTAATTTTGCGACATACAATGGTACTGTCCAAGCTATTCGTGGGGTTAGTTTCGATCTTAACGCCGGTGAAACCTTAGCTATCGTTGGTGAATCTGGTTCTGGTAAGTCAATTACCGTTCGTTCAATCCTGCAATTATTAGCTAAGAACGCTGATATCGCAAAGGGCAGCATCCTCTATCATGGGGATGACCTGCTACAAAAGAGTGAAAAAGGTATGGATAATATTCGTGGTAACAAGATCTCGATGATCTTCCAAGACCCTATGACATCACTCGATCCAACTATGCCAATTGGTAAGCAAGTTGCGGAACCTTTATTGATCCACAACAATGTTTCCAAAAAAGACGCTATGGCCCGTGCCGAAGAAGTTCTACGTCTAGTTGGTATTCCCAATCCTAAAGCTCGTATGAAAGACTACCCTCACCAATTTTCAGGTGGTCAAAGACAACGTATCGTCATCGCTATCGCCATTGTTGATTACCCAGAGATCCTTATCGCTGATGAACCAACAACTGCGCTTGACGTTACTGTCCAAGCAGAAATCATTGATCTATTAAAAGAACTACAACAAAAAATCGGTACATCGATCATCTTCATCACCCATGACCTTGGTGTCGTGGCTGGTATCGCTGATAGAGTTGCCGTTATGTATGCCGGTAAGTTCGTCGAATATGGTTCAGTTAATGACATCTTCTACAATCCTCAACACCCTTACACTTGGGGACTACTAGATTCAATGCCAACACTAGATACTAGTGAAGCTAACCGTTTGAACTCGATTCCTGGTACTCCGCCTAACCTTTTGAATCCACCAAAGGGAGATGCCTTCGCACCTCGTAACAAGTACGCTATGGAAATTGACGAAGAAGAACAACCACCGTACTTTAAGGTTTCAAAGAATCACTACGCAGCCACATGGCTGTTGCACCCCAATGCACCAAAGGTCGATCCACCCGCATCGATCAAGAAACGTTTTGAAAAATTCAAAGAGTTAGGAGGCAGTGTTAAATAATGGCAGATGAAAGAGAAAAAATCGTTCAAGTTAGACACTTGAAACAGTATTTCAACATTGGTAAACCTAACGAGGTCAAAGCCGTTGATGATGTATCATTCGACATCTACAAAGGTGAGACTTTTGGATTAGTTGGTGAATCTGGTTCTGGTAAGAGTACAACTGGCCGTAGTATTATCAGACTTTATAATCCAACAGACGGACAAATTTTGTTCAATGGCCAAGACATCAGTAAGATCAAGAGTCACGGTCCTCAAATGAAAGAATTCCGTCGTGAAATGCAGATGATCTTCCAGGATCCATATGCATCTTTGAACCCCAGAATGAAGGTTAAGGATATCATCGCCGAAGGCTTGATGTTCACGGACTAGTTAAGGGTGAAGAAGAACGTGAAAAACGTGTTCGCGAACTATTGGATATGGTTCACTTGAATCCAGAACACATGACACGTTACCCATATGAATTCTCCGGTGGTCAACGTCAACGTATCGGTATCGCCCGTGCTTGGCAGTTGAACCACAATTCGTAATCGCCGACGAACCGATCTCTGCGCTGGATGTTTCCATTCAAGCTCAAGTTGTTAACTTGATGCAAGATATCCAAAGAGAACAAGGATTGACATACATGTTCATCGCCCATGATCTATCCATGGTTAAGTACATCAGTGACCGTATCGCTGTTATGTATCATGGTAAGATCGTTGAACTAGCTGACTCTGACGAGATCTATAACCATCCCTTACATGCTTATACTCAAAGTCTTCTGTCAGCCATTCCTGTTCCTGATCCAGCCATCGAGAAAACACGTGAGCGTATCGACTTTGATCACTCACAACCATTCTCAGCTGATCAATCATTACAAGAAGTTCTGCCCGGTCACTTCTTGTATTGCAATGCTGCTACAGCGGCATCGTTTAAGTAACAGATCGGGGTCTAAACACCATTATTCTTTAAGGAGGTCCCAATCCAACCTCCAATCCTCACAACCTTGGAATTCACAAGAATTCCGAAATAAAAAGCCACGCAATCAATCCAGTTGCGTGGCTTTTTCGTGTCTATTTATTCGAATCGTTTAAAAATCAAATAATGCATAGCTATTGTAGCAATGAATCCCGTTAATAGGATTTGGAAGATCATTTTTAAGCTCATCCAAGTATTACTGCCACTAGTTACGTTCTCTAACAAATATAGAATTATGATCATTGTAAAGAAGAATTTTAAATCTTTATTTTTTATTGATTTCATAATGGAACCCTCTCCATAAGTGTTTGTATATCACATTCAATTATGACACCGATTCTTTTAGAAATGATAATAATATCCTAAAGTGTGGCGGAATCCTTCTTGAAGCCAACTTAATTAGTAACATACTGCTAAAAACTCGTAATTTGAATTATGATCATTCTTATTGACTAGCTCAAGAAGTCATAATACACTGTACGTACATTATAACGTACGTTAGGAGGACTACATGTTGAAAGAAATTTATACACCCACAAGTGCCAGACAACACCTATTTGAATTAATCAAAGAAGTCAACGCTGAAAGAAAACCGATAACTATCGAACCAACTAAGATCGACGAGAAAGGTGCCGTTTTAATTGGTAAGGATGACTGGAATGCAATTAAGGAAACTCTCTTTCTCGCCAATAATGGTGTAACCGATCAAATAAAACATCGTGAAAATGATGACAGTGAGGATTTTGATGACGTATGGAAGAATCTTTAGAATATCAAATCAAAATCAAGAGTGGTGCTAAAAAAGATTTAAAGAAGATAAAAGGTTCTAGATTTGAAAAAAGCTTTTTGGAAATAATTGAGACTTTACGAAATAACCCTTTTGAAATATCACAATCATTCGAAAAATTAATCCCACCAATTAATAGATTCTATTCCAGAAGAATCAATTTTCAGCGTAGAGTTGTCTACAAAGTAGATAAGAAGCTGCGAATAGTTACTATTTATTCTGCTTACAGTCATTATGAATGACGTAAAAGAGCCCGCGCAATCGCATGATTACGTGGACTCTTTTGTATTATCTAAACCCTGTGTACCGTGTGATTTGGATCTATTTTATGAATACAAAAATAATCTTTTTCATCATAATAACCAAAAATCCTAAATGGTGTTCTATCTTTGCCATAATGAAATATTTTTTTCATTTCACCATTTATCAAAATACGTTCGGAAGGTCCCCTAGTTCGTAGAAATAGCTTATTAGCCTGACTTATGGTTAACTCTTTTCCAACCGTCTCATTAACAAACCTATCAAAATCTTTAATACCACTTTGTTTAAGATTTTTAAATTGGAAACCATTATCCAGTGAACGCGTAATTGCTAGTTTAAATAGTATATCCTTATTTGCACCATAAGTAAGTTGGCTTATATTCTCTAATGTACTAATATGTACTCACGCACTATCCTTCCATATAAATAGACGTATAGAATTCCTTCATGTCTT
Organism: Companilactobacillus nodensis DSM 19682 = JCM 14932 = NBRC 107160; assembly: GCF_000615905.1. Classification (GTDB taxonomy): domain Bacteria; phylum Bacillota; class Bacilli; order Lactobacillales; family Lactobacillaceae; genus Companilactobacillus; species Companilactobacillus nodensis. Next base: position 36,279 of record NZ_BAMN01000002.1, on the reverse strand, counting down.
CATTCAAAATAACATTACTAGACCGTTCGCCTTCTTTTAGCATTCCTCTAGCTTGTTTCCATGGATATTCACTTTTTGATAATGCCTCTAGTTCTATATAATCTTTATCACCATACGTAACCCAAACAGAATTAAGTAGATTGGAGACTTTTTTGTTTTCAATAATAATCAAATTATCATTTAATTCGATATCATTTGATCCATATTCAAAATATTTATCTCTCATTTCAGGTGAAATTGGGCCACTAGCCCAAGCTTCAAAATTCGTATTATTAATTATGGTGGTATCAAGAAGTGCATTGCCCCACGCTTGGACGTAATAGACCAATTTTTGAAGTTTTTTTGGCTGCATGGCTTCTTTGTTTAAAAACCAATCAGCAACCTCAAATACACTATAGGTTTTAACAGCATTTATCATCTACTACGCCTCCTTTTGTTCTAGTTACTATATTATGACTGGTCTCAATAGGTTATACAAATTTAAATAATTATATCTAGATAACACAAAAACTCGTATCGTCTAAAGATACGAGTTTTGTATTTTTAAAATATATATCAGGGGGGAAATATATTTTTATGTGTATATGCTTTTTACATGAGGGGTTTCATTTAATTTAAGGGGGGATTAAATGAAGTTTTTAATTTATAGGGATCAATATATGTTTTTAAGGGTTTTATCTATTTTGTGTAATTATTTTTTAGAATTATAAGGTTGTTTCACTACCAGATCTACCGTTTCATTCGTTCACCTCTTTGTTATTTGACTATGCTTAAATAATAACGCCAAGATATGAATAATTAATTGGGAAAGTACGAATAAAGCTGTAACAATTTGTGAAGAAAATGTGAGGACAATACTGTTAACGATCAATACCGTAGACACAATAATATTGTCGATATCATCCTTCAACTCTTTCTCAGTCGGTATGTCGGGTTCATACTCAACCCCACCAATTTGAACATTACCTGTTCTAATAGCACCTGGTTCTATAGCATCATCTCTGTCAACTATCTCATTTATTTTTTTTACGGAATTAATATTAAACTCATCTTCAGAATCAATAACATATTTCCAACCGCGTTTTAAGTTCACAATCACACCTATGTCATCAATACTTATGCCTGCAACACTCATACCTTCAACAATTGTTTTTGTTTGAGATAATGTAGTGTTTACACCTTCAAATTTTGAATTTGAATGTATTAATTGTACAAAGTTCTTCTTTGCTACAAATTTATTTTCCTTATCCGTTAAATTAAACTTGTCATCTAAATATTCGTGCATAACAATCTCCTTTTTATAAGGCCACACTATCTGATATAAGTATACAAAACAAAAAGGCTCGCGTCTTCCGGCACGAGATCCTTTTCTTATTATTTACATGAGCATATCTCTCTTTCTTATAAATTCTTATATTCAACTTCATTTTTCAAATATATATCGGGGAGGAAATATATTTTTATTTATGTAATTATGAGGGTTGTTTTAAATAAGGGAATTAAATACTATATAGGGATTTTTTGTTTTTAAAGGTTTTATCTATTTTATGTTTTGAAAGGTTGTACTCTTGAACTGCTTTATCATTACCATTCGGTCACCTCTTTGTTATTTAACTATGCTTAAATAATAACGTCCAATTATGAATATACAATTAGGAAAGTACGAATAAATAAATAACAATTTGTGAAGGAATTGTGAGGGTACAGTTTAAATTACCTCATGAACTGTGACACGGCACCGTACATCTGAGCTTTATCAGTCAACTTAGCAATCGCCAATTCAGTCTTAAATAAGCCGTCAGGAATCTTCTTACTCATGTGACGTTGCAGCAAGTCCAGAAGATAATCTCCTTGCTTAGAGACTGCCCCACCAATAACTAGTGTTTCAGGATCATACAACAAAACAATCTCAGCTAATCCACTGGCAACTTCATCTGCCCAATCTTCAATTACTTGCAAGCATGGTTCTTCACCCTTCTTGGCCTTTTCAAAGGCATCGATCACACTGATAGAATATTGTTTCAATTCACGCTCCAGTGCCAGAGTCGAAGCACGTTGTTCATAATACGTCTTACTCTTATCATCATATAGAATGTATCCAATTGAATTAGCATAGGCATGTGCCCCACTCAATAATTTGTCATGATCTAAGTAAGCTCCACCGATTCCGGTACCTAAGGCGACACAGTATACTGATTCTTTGTTCTGAGCTACTCCAGCGAGATTTTCCCCCAACAAAGCTGCATCAACATCGTTGACTACAAAAACTGGCAAACCAGTTAATTTGTTAAGAGATTCTTCGATATTAGTTCCTTTGTAATCAGGTATTGTTGGACCAGCAAATAAAATACTGCCGTCTTTAACGATCCCCGCTGTACTAACTCCGATGCCCGATAATTCATATTTACTCTGAAATTCAACGGACAATTTTTTTAGAGCTTCAATAATATGATTATCCTTATTATGTTCAGTATCGACTTTGCCGGTATCACTAACATTCAAGTCGTTATCAATAATTCCATATTTAATAGTTGTTCCACCAATATCAAATGCCAAGAATTTTTTGTTTTCCATGAGTTATACCTTCATTTCTATTTGTTAACTATTATCACATACTATAATTATGATAGTTATTATGAATGTGCTATATTTAAAACACACGGAGGTGTTCTAGTGAATACTTTAAAACTAATTGAAGATCTCTTACCTACTCTATCTAGGCAAGAAAGAAAAGTCGCTATTAAAATCATCCAAGATTCTGAGAGTGTCCAACAAATGAGTATCAACAAACTCGCAAAAACAACTGGTGTAAGTAATGCGACCATCACCCGCTTCGTTAAAAAAGTGAATTGTAAGGACTTCTATGATCTAAAACTAAAACTAGCCAGTGATCATAAGACTGAGAATACCGAGATGAAATCAGGTTCTATCACTGACGAAGTCTACAGCTTCTACAAGAACGTTCTGAGTGATACTTGGGAGCGTCTCGACATCGAACAGCTACGTAAGATCGTCGAACTAATTTCCAATGGTCGCCGTGTTTACTTATTCGGTATCGGAAGTTCTGGCTATACTGCATTAGAAATGACTCAACGGTTACTGCGTATGGGTATCGCAGCCTTTCCAATGACAGAGAGTAACCTGATGTATATCACTAGCAGTATCGTCAACGAAAACGACGTTATCTTAGCTCTCTCGTCATCCGGTAATACCAAGGGATTGAACAATGCTCTGCAGATGGCAAAGGATAACCATGCCAAAGTCATTGGTATCACCGGCATCGAGAAAAGTCCGATGTATGAGATCTGTGACTATCACGTCTTAGTGAAGAACAGTAACTTCGTAAACAACACTAGATTCATCAACTCACAATTTGCTCTAACCTATGCGTTAGACATAATTACCACAATGTTATTGGAGAACGATACTTACAGAACTAGATTGAACCACACTGTTGAAACAGTGCTTGATAACAAATTCGATTAAAGACAAAAGCCGCTACTTGTTTTTCCAACAAGTAACGGTTTTTTTGTATATTATTCATTAACTGCATTAATAAATTTTGTCGCAATTTCCAACGGTCTGGTTATTGCTCCGCCAACTACAACAGCGTGGCATCCTAGATCAATACAGCGGCGCGCCTTTTCAGGAGTATCCACCTTACCTTCAGCAATAACAGGATGTTTTGCGGTTAAAAGAACTTTCTTCAAGTAACTGAAGTCATTATCAGCAATGTTCAATCCTTCTGTATCAGGTGTGTATCCATGCATTGTCGTACCAATGATATCAAAACCTAACTCGTTGGCTTCTTTAACGTTCTCAAGTGTAGCTGTATCAGCCATTAACAAAGTATCAGGGAATTCTTTGCGCATTTGAGCAACAATATCAGCTAACTTTTCACCATGTGGTCTTGGTTGTCCAGTTACATCGCAGGCTACAACAGCAGCTCCAGCACTAGCAACAGCACGCATTTCTTTGATCGTAGGTGTGATGTAGACTGGTGAATCATCATAATCTACTTTATCAAGCCCGATAATAGGCAAGTTAGTTTCGTCCTCAATAGCTTGAATGTCAACTACCGAGTTAGCTCTAATGGCAACTGATCCTGCCTGTTTTGCAGCACGTGCCATTCTGGCCATAATAAATGAACTGTGCAGTGGTTCATTACTCAATGCCTGACATGATACTACTAATTTTCCTTTGACTGTGTCCAAAAAATCATTCATTTTAAATCACTTCTTAATTTTCTTTTAGATAGTTTTCATAGATTGCTTTTGCACCTGCACGCATTTCAGGAGTAGGTTTAGACATTGGTGCCTTTGTAACACCGGCATGTACACCCATTTCTTCAAATACAAGTTTCAATGATGGATAAATATCGTTCTTAATAAGTGCTGTGATCAAATCATTACTGTCATGTTGAAGTTGACGTGCCTTGTCGATGTCACCATCATCAAAAGCAATCATTTCAGCCTTGGCACGTTTTGCATTCAAGTTGTATGTTGAACCGATAGCTCCGTCAACACCAAGTGCAAGTGCAGGTAATAACATTTCATCAAATCCTGAAAGGATCAACTTGTCAGGGAAGGCATTACGAACTCTCTCTAATAGGTAGAAATCAGCATTTGTATACTTGATACCAATGATCTTTGGATTTTCGAATAATTCACCAAATTGTTCCATTGATAGTGAAACACCTGTTAAGGCAGGAATTGAATAGATAAGAAGTTTGTTATCAACATCTTTAACGATTTCATTATAATAATTCTTAATTTGTTCAAAAGTATAGTTATAGTAGAAAGGTGTTACAGCGGAAATCTTAGGATATCCCAAGTCAGTAACAAATTTTGCCAAATATTTAGATTCATTTAGATCTAGTGAACCAACTTGTGCAATCAGATCAATCGCACCATTTGCTTCATCAATAGCAATCTTGAATACTTGTTCCTTTTGATCGTGGCTCATATTGAAGTTTTCACCAGTACTACCACCGACATACAATCCATCAATCTTGTTTACATCGATATTGTAACGGATCATTTCTCTAATTCCGGCTTCATTAATACTTCCGTCATCATTGAATGCAGTCATTAATGCTGAATATAATTTTTTCATCATTATCCCTCGATTTATTTAATTTTGTGTAATAGTTACTCGGTCGTCGTCTACCGCTGACATAAATGTACTACATGGTAATATATATTTCAATATCAAAATATGATAATTATTATCGTTTGATGCTACAATTATTGTTGTAATCGCTTTCCTAGACTTTAAAAAAATATTGAACTTTTTTTATGTCCATATTGATAACAGCATCACGATCAAAAAGTACAAATATAAATAGTGTGCTTAAATTAAGCTCTTAATATAGTAGACTTTAGATAAAAATTATCATATATTAATAAATCTGTAATAATTATCATAAAAACGTTTACATTTCTAACAAGTCATGTTATATTTTTCACGTAATAGTTATCCAGTCCATCTAACCGCTACTAGTAAACACAGTTGTGTTTATTAGTGACGGTTTTTTTTGAAAGGTGGAAAAAATATGCACGTTTCAGTTAATACGGCAATTTTCTTAAATGAGGTTCAAGCTGGGAAATCTCAACTTGAATGTTTAGAAACATTATCAGGATCACCTATCGATAATATTGAAGTCCGAGGGGAACTATTTAAAGAAGAAACAAAAAATAAAGAATTATCAGAAATAAACGGATTGTGCAAGCAAAACAATTGGAAGTTCTTCTATTCAATCCCTGAACAATTGTTTAACACTAACGAAGTTAACTCTAACTTAGAGAAGTATTTGAAAATGGCTGACGACAACAATATCTGCCAACTCAAAATAAGTATGGGTGATTCTGAAGATGTTTCAGATGCACAATTAAAAGAATTAACTAACTTATTAAATAAGTATCAAGCCAAAGTAACGATCGAAAATCAACCAAACGAAGACGGAACAATTGATAAGTTCGATAAACAGCTCAAAAAATTAAAAGATGCCAAAGTACCATTGGGATACACATTTGATTCCGGTAACTGGTATTGGATCGACGAATGTCCAAGCAATGCATTCGACAAGTTCCAAGACGCCATTACCGTATTCCACTTAAAGGACATCAAAGATAAAGACACGGTCATGTTAGGCGATGGAGCAACTGATTGGAAATCATTACTTCGCCAGTTAAACCCTGACATCCCTGTCTTTCTAGAATACGACATCCCATCAGACAAATTAAACGACCAGATTGATCAAGTTAATACTATCTTGAATGATCGAGATTCGAATTAATGAGTTATTTACTCCAACTTGTTATTATTCTGATTTTGACTAAGTTAGGCGCACATCTATCAAGTATCTTGAACTTCCCAAGTGTCATTGGTGAGTTACTTGTGGGTGTTATCGCTGGACCTGCTGTCCTTCATATTCTTGTCGGAACGACGTTCATTCAGTACTTCTCCGAACTTGGAGTGATCGTGCTGATGTTCATTGCCGGACTTGAAGGCGACCTTTCATTATTGATGAAATATTGGAAGCCAGCTTTAACCGTTGCGACATTAGGAGTTATCCTCCCTACTATTTCTGCCGCAATGCTCTGTGCCTTAGTCTTTAACTTTGCCTGGACAACTTCAATTTTTATCGGACTAGTTCTCAGTGCTACATCCGTAAGTATCTCCGTTCAGGTTCTAAAAGAAATGGGACGTCTCAATACCAAAGAAGGAGCCATCATACTTGGAGCTGCAGTTGCTGACGACATCATGTGCGTCATCTTACTAGGTATCTGTGTTGCATTCTTTGGTTCAGCTGGAAGTAGCGACCAACCATTATGGTTAATGATCTCTACCAAATTGCTTTTCTTCGTCTTGATGTTTGTTCTTGGAAAATGGTTCGTTCCTCCATTCATGTCATTTTTCAGCAAATTAAAAACCAGTGAAAATGAAGCCACCGGAGCATTGATCCTTTGCTTTGGTTTCGCAGCTATCGCTGTTGCACTCGGTATGAGTGATGTCTTAGGTGCTTACTTTGCTGGTATTGCTCTATCAGAAACTTCATTCCAAAAGAATCTAGCTCTCAAAATAGAGCCGATCGGTTACGCCGTATTTATCCCCGTCTTCTTCGTAAGTATCGGGTTAAATATTAGTTTCAAGGGATTACAGAGTGATCTTGTATTTATCGTTTCACTTATTATTATCGCAATCATTGGAAAACAAGTCGGTGGTGCGTTAGGTGCTAGATTCTTCCATCTTACTTGGAGTGAATCAAACATTGTTGGTGCCGGAATGGTTTCACGTGGTGAAATGGCATTGGTTGTCGCCAATGTTGCACTAGGTGCCAAATTGATCGATCCAAACCATTACACAGCATGATCGTGGTAACAGTTGTAACAACAATCATCGCACCATTGATCTTAAAGTTCTTTATTCAAAGAGCCACAAAACAAAATAAAATTGTAGGAAATGTAATTAATGAGGTGAAAGTATGACAAAAGTCGGTTTTGGTACTTTAAACTGGATTGTCTTAGTAGTCTATCTACTAGCAATGCTCGGCGTCGGTGTTTACTTTACAAAAAAAGCCAGCAAGAATACCGATGCGTTCTTCAAAGCAAAGAGTAGTATTCCCGCATGGGCTGCTGGATTCAGTATTTACGCTACAACACTTAGTGCCATCACATTTATGTCAACACCTGAGCAAGCCTATCTAAAGGATTGGGCCTACGGTGTTGGATCACTAAGTATCATCATTATCGTTCCAATCTTGATCAAGTACTACGTTCCATTCTTCAGAAAACTGCAGGTTACTACAGCTTATGAATATCTTGAAGAACGTTTCAGTCCTATTATCCGTGTTCTAGGTTCTGCACTATTTATGCTATACCACATTGGTCGTGTAGCTATTGTTATCTATCTACCTATTATCGCTATCACAACGGTATCAAATATCAATCCAATCTTAATCGCCTGTGTTGTCGGTGGTCTATGTATCATTTATACATTCATGGGTGGTATCGAAGGTGTTATCTGGAGTGATGTTATCCAAGGATTCCTATTACTTGGTGGTGCCTTACTAGTTGTTCTAATTGGTGTTTTCTCAATCAAAGGTGGCTTCGGAACCGTTGCTGCTGACGCTATCGCCAATCACAAGATTCTTTCATCACAAGATTTGAATATCGGTGACTTAACTAAGTTCCTACCTCTTATCTTCGCCGGTCAATTCTTTAATACTGTTTATCAATATACTGGTAGTCAAGATGTTGTTCAACGTTATCAAACTACTGCTACACAAGAAGAAACAAACAAGTCATTGTGGACAAACGCCTTTCTTGCTTTGATCACAATTCCTCTATTCTTCGGTATGGGTACTGTTCTATTCAGTTTCTATAAGAACTCAGGCTCACTTCCAACTGGCTTCAACACAAGTGCCTTGGTTCCTTACTTCGTTATCACTGAAGTTCCCGCTGGTATTGCTGGATTGATCATCGCTGGTATCTTCGCCGCTGCTCAATCAACAATTGCTTCAAGTTTGAATGCTATTTCTTCATGTTTCGTTACCGACTTCAAACAACGTTTCTTCGATCACAAATGGAAGAACATCTCAGATGTTACACTTGCTCGTATCGTTATCATCATCACTGGCCTATTTGGACTAGCAATGTCAATTTACCTATTGATCGGTAATGCTTCTAAGACATGGGATCTATTCCTTACTGTTACTGGATTGTTCGGTGTTCCTATCGCTGGTGTCTTCGCCGTTGGTATCTTTACAAAACGTGCCAATACATTCGGTGTTATCCTAGGATTAATTGCAAGTATTGCTGTGACAGTCTATGTACAACAAACTAATGATTCATCATTGATCGTTGCTACTGTCGCATTCATTACATCATTCCTATTCTCATATGTTCTTAGCTTCTTTGCACCTAAGAAATATGTTCACAATATTGTTGGATTGACTGCATCAACTGTTAACGAGAAATACGTTAAGAATGCAAAATAAGATTTGAGGTCAACTTAAATGTTACAAAAAAGAATAAACTTAAAAAGTGAATCAGACGTCGAATTCAATGTCGATATTTTCTTCAAAAAACAATTCAATGAGAATCCCGATCCAAGAACTTGGCCACTTGTTTTGATCTTCCCTGGAGGCGGATTCGTCGCCTTAGAAGAACGTGAATCAGAACCGATTGCTGAAGCCTTTTTAGCTAGAGGCTATCAAGCCGCAATTATCAATTATCCTCTTATGACTAACACGAGCAATACACCCTTCTATCCAAATGGAATAATTGCTGGCCTAGAAGCAATCAGATACTTCAAGACAAACGCTTCTAAATACAACATTGACCCTCAAAAGATCATAACCTTAGGATTCTCAGCTGGCGGACATGTCGTCGCATTAATGAATTCTTTGAACGCAAGTGACATAAAAGATTTGGGATTCGATGAATCAATCAAAGCCAACGCCCAAATACTCGGTTATCCAGTCGTGGGACTTCAAATGGGATTTCCTAAAACTATCGATGATGCTAAGAAAATCAGTCCGAATAAGAAATACTGGAATGCCAATGAACAAGTAACAGCAAAAACTCCCCCCACATTCATCTGGCATACCATGGCTGATAAAGTCGTACCGGTCAAAAATACTTTGGCATACACTTATGCATTGTCAGAAGCACACGTCCCATTCGAATACCACGTCTTCAATACTTTCAGTGAAGGTATCCATGGAATTGGATTAGCCTCATATGCTACACAACGATATCAACATGAAGAAGATGCCAATAACCGCGTGGCGGTTTGGTTAGACCTAGCTGACTCTTGGATCCACAAAACTTTAAGTTTATAATTTTAATGAAAGAAGTGAACTTCATTGCAAGATACTATGCCGTTGAAAGATATGGAAACATACACAGGTCAAAACGATCCTCCCAAGGACTTTGATGAATTCTGGGATAACAATATTAAACAGTTATCAACCACATATAATTACAAATTAACACCCCAGAACTTCAACTTACCTATGGTGAATTGTTTTGAATTAACTTTTGAAGGAACAAATGGTGCGTCTATCTATGCCAAATGTATCTTTCCAAAATCAGATACAGCAGTTCCCGTTGTCTTTAATTTCCATGGATATATGGGACAATCATCAGACTGGTCAACTCTTTTACAATTCCCAGCTGCAGGATTAGGTATCGTCGCAATGGACACTAGAGGTCAATCCGGTAAGTCTACTGACGGCAAGTCGTTTCGTGGCAACACGGTCAAAGGACAAGTTATCCGTGGAGCCATCGACGGAAAAGATAATTTATTCTTCAAAGATGTCTATCTAGACGTCTATCAATTAGTTGAAATCATCTCAGAACAATCATTCGTAGATGAAAATAAACTATACAGCTACGGTGGATCTCAAGGTGGGGCCCTATCCCTCGTTGCCGCAGCCTTGAATCCAAGAATAACTTCAACTGTAGCTATTTATCCATTCTTATCAGACTTCAAGCGCATCCTTGAACTAGGTGACCAAAGTGAACCATACGATGAATTCTTCAGATACTTTAAGTTCTCTGATCCCTTCCATCGGACCGAACAAGAGATCCTTAATACTCTGTCTTATATCGATATCAAAAACATGGCCCACCGCATCAAGGGAAAGGTTAAACTGATTACCGGACTGGAAGACAATGTCTGCTTCCCTTCAACTCAATTTGCAATTTATAATCGTTTAAATTGCCCAAAGGAACACTTGATCATGCCAGAATATGGACACGAAGATATGCACGTGCACGTCAACGACTATGTCATGAATTGGTTAAGTGGATCCACTATAAACATTCGTACACAAATGCACTAAAAAACAGGAATCCTGCAGTAGAGGCAGGATTCCTGTTTTTGATTCTACAAAAATATAAATCAGGGGGGAAATATATTTTCAAAGTTATTTGCTTTTTATATAGGGGTTTTATTTAATTGGGGGATTAAATAAAATTGTTTAAGGGTTTTATCTATTTTGTGTATTGTGTTGTTGTTTTGTGAGTTTTTAAGAAATTTTTATACGGGGGTTGTAACTTAATACTAAGATTATCGCTGCATCCTGTCACCTCTTTGTTATTTGACTATGCTTAAATAATAACGTCTAATTATGAATAAATAACTGGGAAAGTACGAATAAATAAGTAATAAAGTATGAAGAAATTATGATGTCCCAAGACCTATCACCTGAGTTATCGTGAATCTTGTTTTATAATGAAGGAAAATACGATCTGAGGGGGACTATTATGAAATTATCTCATGAACAAAAGCACAACTTGAAAGCCGCTGTTATTGCTGGTACAGCGGCCGGTGTTGTTTCCGGATTAGTTAAGCTTGGCTGGGAAAATATTTTGCCACCAAGAACTGCTGAACGTAATTCAACTAACCCACCACAGAAATTACTACAACAATTTGGTATGCCCGAAAAACTAACTCACGCTACATATACCTACTCTGGTGAGAAGTTGCCTTGGGTCAGTTACTTGATGCACTTCGGCTTCTCTACTTCATTCGCCATCATCTATGAAGTATTAGCACAGTACAAACCATTCATTAGAGTTGGCTCTGGTTCGATTTTTGGCTTAGCTATCTGGGTCGCCTTTCACATCGGAATCATGCCAGTGATGAAGACTGTTCCATCACCTGCTGATCAACCAACTGAAGAACACATCTCTGAGGCACTTGGACACATCGCTTGGATGTGGACTAATGATATTGTCGGAGCAGAAATTTACCGTCGCCTAACCGCACAAAAGTAGGTGTCATATGAATAAATGGGTAACATCTATACCTGAACGACTGAGCTATGGACTAAGCGATGCAGCAGATAACCTTGTCTTCCAAATGATGACAATGTATCTGCTGTTCTTCTACACTGACGTCTTCGGACTAACACCTAATGAAGTAGCTATCCTTTTCGTTGTAGCACGGACAGCTGACGTCTTCGAAAGTCTGCTTATCGGCGTTATGATCGATCACACACATTCCAAATGGGGCAAGAGTCGGCCATTCTTCTTATGGTTCTCTTTTCCATATGTTGTCTTCGCCATCTTAACGTTTGTCACACCGGGATTCTTACCACACTCTGGTAAACTTATCTGGGCATACGTTACATACTTAGGCTTAGGATTCTTCTATACAGCAGTTAACCTGCCGATAACATCGATCCTGCCAACAATGACTGAGAACGAAAAAGAAACCACCCTACTAGGTGTCATTAGACAATTCTTTGGTAGTTCCGTTCAGATCATTGTCGCTACCTTCACCATTCCATTGGTAGCTTTCTTTGGTAAAGGTGATCAGCAAAAAGGATTCTTACTGACGATTGCCTTATTTGGATTAATATCTTTGATATTGATCCTCAATACTTTCTTCCACGTTCGCGAACGTTACACTAATAATGAAATAAATCATCAACCATTGTCAGAAGTCTGGGGCATGATGAAGCAGAACAAACCTTGGATGGTTATTTCGATCGTTATCTTCCTATATTGGATGACCACTGCGATCAAGAACCAGACGATTATTTATTATTTCAAGTATGTTCTCAAGAATGAAGGAATGGTCTCACTCGCCAACAGCTTTACGCTGACCGCACTGATCGGTGTTGTTTCAATTTATTATGTTTCCGGACGAATCGGCAAGAAGCATACAATGCTGTCTGGTATTGCAATGGCATTTGTCGGGCAATTGATTATCACTTTCGCAGCCTACACTGAGAACATGACGGTGTTATTTGTCGGTATCTTAGTTAATTCTATTGGTAACGGGTTCATAATTGGACTAGTATCCATTATGATTGCGGACACTATCCGCTATGGTACTGCCATGGGGATTCAGGCTGAAGGTGTTCTAGCATCGACCGACGATTTCGGTGTCAACTTAGGGCTGGGGCTTGGTGGATTAGTAACAGCTGAGTCACTGCAACTAACCGGCTACGTATCCAACAAAGCACAGTCAGCTTCAACGATCTCCGCTATTAACTTGAACTTTGCAATCATACCGCTGATTCTCTATGCTGTAATGTTCCTAATCTTACTGGCATATAACGAAAGCAAGATTCAATCTAAGATAAAAGATATCACTAACTAAATACAAATATATTAATAAAAATCCTCAAGAAAATATAATATTTTCTCGAGGATTTTTGTTAGCATTTTCACAGAATCGGCCTATACTTAGCGTCATCAAGGTGTAAGAAGGTGCGTTATAATGATGAATAAAACTATGGATAAAAACCTTGAGACAATAAACAAATACTTTGAATTGTCTGACTTTGCCTCCAACGACGAACAAGCCGTCAATGACATCGTCGATCTATTCGCAGATAATGTAACTATCCGTTCAGGACTTGATGAGACAGCTTCTAATAAGGAAGAAACAGCTGCTTTCTTCAAAGCTTTTTTCAGCCGGAATAAGGTATTGAAGCATATTCATCACACTCAGACTTTGGAAAATTACTACCAAACCGAGTGGTCAGTCGCCGGATTAAAGGATGATGATTCTATCTTTGCTTTGCACGGATTCGATTATTATCGCTTTGATGAAGATGGTAAAATAGTTTCTCTACTGATCGAGATTGCTTAGCTTCAAAATCAATCTTTTACCAGCATCTTGACCATTTTCAAGTACTTCGTGAGCCTGTGCCGCCTTATCCAGCGGCATGACCTCACATTTATCATCCAACAAATAACCTTTACTAAGCCAGTAGTTCAAAACCCTACCGGCTTTTTGTATTTGTTCTAAGGTTGCATGACTGATCACAAAGCCTTTGACTGACTTCGAACTGGTATAAAACTCTCTTACATCAAAGGCAAACTGATTATCTTTGGGAGCAGTTATCAAAACTACTTGACCATAAAGATTCAACTTCTTAAGATTATCATTCAGACTAACTTTGCCAGAAGTATCTATTATATAGTCAAATTGCTGGTGAATATCCAAAACACTATTATGATAATCGTAAGTTTCATCGCTGCCTAATTCGGTCAATCATTCAAAATCTCTAGCATTACTAGTGGTTGTAACATTTAAGCCTGACAGTTTGCTCAATTGAACTAACTTAGTACCAACGTGACCACCAGCACCTTCGATCAAGATATTCTTATTACGCTTTATGCCAAAAACATCATGCAGGACAATCGCAGCCGTCGCAGAAGAATGTAATGAGGCAATCAACTGTACCTCATCAACATCAGGAGCCTTAAACAAGCGTGATTCTGGTATTGCAGCCAATTCACTAGCTACACCATTACGACCGTCATAGCCCATGCTGTTCGTCCACACGTGGTCTCCTACGTTGAACCTAGTTACGGAATTACCAATTCTTGTAACTGTTCCAACTGCATCACGACCAATAACAAATGGAAACTTCATACTAGTTTCGAAACCACCAGCACGTACGAAGGTATCGACATGATTAACCGAAACATAATCTATCTTTACTAATACATCGATGTCTCCGACGACTGGAGTTGGTAATTCTCCGATTTTTATTTCATTATAAGAACCTGTTTGATTTATATATGCAGCTTTCATTACTTCAAACTTCCCTTTTGAATTACTTGGTCACCGTCAGATAATAAGGCGGCAGATATTAGATTATGGAAATATGACGTCGCAACTACGCCGTTGAATGAACTTATTTTTTGGTCTATCTCCAAAATATTATCCCAATTATCAAAAGTACAATCGACTAATCCATTACCTAGTCGTGTTCTAACGATGCCAGCAACATCGCTGGATTGACGAACAACTGCTTGGCCGCCTAATTCAGTTACAAGTTCGATAACTTGTGGTATAGCGGCCTCGATCACTTCCAAACTTAAGAAAACATCTGGATCTAATTCAGATTTCAAACGTTCTTTAGGTGCCAATATAATATAGTTTTTGGCCATTTGTGCGTAGATCTTCTCGAATACATGAATACCACCATTACTCTTGAGTGCATTCAAATTCTCATCTAAACTGTCACAGCCATCAAAACCTAGATCGATTTGTTTGATCTGATCTAACTCAGAGACTTGCATTCCCAGATCCTGGCAGGATTTCTTTGTGACTTCTGACGGAGTACAAACCGTAATATCTAGTTTTTGACGTGCGACTTCTTTTAACAATCTACCAACATTACTGCCACCACCAAAACTGACTGTCATCTTTGGCTGTATTAAATTTATGGCTGCTTCAATTATTTTTTCCATATTAAGCCTCACTATCGTTTAGTCCTATTCATTATACTAAATTGGACAAAAAAAAGACTGCCCGAGGCAGTCTTAAGCGATTTTAATTTTGAATTTATATTATAGAACCTTAACAGCGAATGAAGGCATGAAGTAACCTGAGATTGTTGAAATCTTAACTGATTCGCCTGGTTGTGGTGCAGCGATGTATTGGTTGTTACCTAAGTAGATACCTACGTGGTATGAAGAACCTTGGCTACCCCAGAACAATAGATCTCCGACTGAAGCTTGTGAAACAGCTTCTGTTGTACCGGCTGATTCTTGAGCTACTGTGTAACCACCGATGCTCTTACCAGTTGCTTGTTGGTATACGTATGATGTGAAACCTGAGCAGTCGAAACCTGAAGGTGTCTTACCACCCCATACATATGGTGTACCTAAGTATTGTTTTGCAGTGTTAACAACAGCGTCAGCTGATGATTGTGTTGAAGCAGCTGAATCGTCTGCAGCAGCTTGTGTAAGTGTTGCTGTATCAGTAACATCTGAAGCCTTAACCCATTCGTTCTTACCTACGTAGTAGTATGTGTTACCTGAAGCGTCTGTAGCTGATTTAGCAACAGCCCAGTCAGTATTTGCAGCAAGTGCACGACCAGTTGTCTTGGCATCTGATGAAGCAGCTGAATAAAGAACTGCCATGCTATTTGTACGAACTGCAGCAGGTGTAGCTGTATCAGCCTTAACTGTTGTAGAAGCGTTTGAAACACCTAATCCTGTAACTGCTAATGAAGCAGCTGCTGTAAATGTAATTAGACCTTTTTTAATCTTAGTATTCAAAATTGAAATCCCCCGTAATGGTTTGTTTTTTTTAATTGTTTAAATTTTCTTAAAAGTTATTTTCTTATCACTCAACGATGACTATAATACACTCTGAATGTTGCAGAATTGTTACAGCAATTGTATAAGAATGTTACACTTTTTTGTTCACAAAATTAAAAGGCTATCAATGTTGATATATCAACATTGATAGCCTTTTTGTGAATAATCAAATTATTTGGATTTTAGGTTATTTACTACTTTATCGACCTTTTTCTCGGTAATTTTGATGTCTTTGTTCACAATTTCGTATGATTTGCCCCTTAATTCATCCGGAATTCTGAGATCTCGCTTAAATTCTTCACTATTTATTCGTCTTGTTAATCGCTCTGGATCATCCCCACGGCCGTGCAATCTGTGTGCCACAGTCTCAACATCGACCTCCAAGAAGATCACAACAGCTGTATCTCCGTACTTCTTCTTATAAGAAATAGCCCCAGCGGTATCGACTACAATGCTGGCAACATCGACTGTTTTCCAAGTTTGTTCCAAGCTTTCTTCTGAAGATCCGTAGTGAAAGCCAGAATATTCCACTTGCTCTAAGTAATGGTTTTTTGAAAAAGTTTCATCCGTTTCGAAATGATAATCCACACCGTCTACTTCACCAGCACGTGGAGCCCTAGTAGTGTGTGTCAGGACCGGAGGAATATTATATTTTTGTTTGAGATATTGGCTGATAGTCGTCTTGCCCGTACCGCTGGCGCCGGTAATTACGATAATTTTTTTATCCATAATGTATCCTATTATTTGAATTATTTCTTCTACTATATTATTATACTAGTCTGTTAAGTAAAAAATCCTAGGAGATTTATACATATGAAAATAGAAGATTTAAAAGTCGGAGAAGTTTACAAGTGCAAAGTGGATGAAGATATGGATTATCCATTTGAAGGTAAAGTTGAAAAGATCTACGAACATTCAGCTTTGATGGAAATTGTAAAGAATGATCCTAAAGATGATACAAATAAGATGGAACTAAACAATAAGATCGTTGTAAGTATTAAAAAAATCAAGTAAATCTTAAAGGAGCTATGGCAATTAAGTCATAGCTCCTTTTTTTGTTATTCTCTCTGTGCTTCAACATCGATAAATGAACGTGCAGGTACTCTCAAGACACGGTATTCTACCGCAAAACGTCCCGCTTTAAGTCCAAGTCCATTTGCGAAGTTATTCTTATACTTAGCGTGTGCCGTAATGACATATGCATATTGATACTTCGAATCCATTTTCTTGATCTTATCCATTGGCCAACTCATGCGCATCCCTGATACATTGAATGGCAAGGTAGCATCTGAAATAGTCGCATTATGACTTGAGACCGTATAAGTTGAGTTGTTTACCCAATATTGATATACGTCGTTG
The DNA here is from genome assembly GCF_000615905.1 of Companilactobacillus nodensis DSM 19682 = JCM 14932 = NBRC 107160. GTDB lineage: Bacteria > Bacillota > Bacilli > Lactobacillales > Lactobacillaceae > Companilactobacillus > Companilactobacillus nodensis. Next base: position 18,835 of record NZ_BAMN01000002.1, on the reverse strand, counting down.
TCACTGTGCTTATCCTTCTTATCGATCCTAACGTAATAACCCTGACCATCAGTAGTAGTTTGTACGATCATCGGCTCATACTTATAAGACATCTCAATATCATTCTTGTCCTTTAGATCCACCCTCGAGAACAATGTTACGTACAGCATTGCACTCACCGCAAAGATGACTACAACTATTTCCAACAGATCAACTAAGATCGTCTTCCAAGTAATGCCATTTTTTTGAATCACTAATATTTTTAAATGTCGATTTCTAATATTAAATACCACGAAGATCAATAGTGCGATAACTATGATCCAGGCGATAATTCCCACAAAATTCCAAGAACTCATAATCTTCTCCCTACTAAATTATTGCCTTTCAACAATTGTAATTTTAACTGAAAAACATATAATAGTCATTACGGTAATTTTACCACGAAAGAACTAAATATAATAAAAATCAGAATATTATTCTCTAGACAAAAACCATCAGACTGGTCTTTCTAGCCACACTATGATGTATACCAATTATAATACAATACTATATATTGTGTTTTCACAAGAAGAATTACTAGTATTGGTATATTGAATGTTTTATACTAGTGAATGAATCACATTTCGAGGGAGCGAAATATTATGAACAACGTAATCGTATATAGCAAAAACAACTGCATGCAATGCAAAATGACAAAGAGATACTTAAAAGAACATAACATCAACTTTGAAGAACACAACATTAATCAAGAACCAAAATACCTTGATATGTTAAAAGAACAAGGCTTCCAAAGTGTGCCCGTAGTTATGCCCGAAAATAGTGACCCTATCGTCGGTTTCCGTCCAGACAGTTTGAAAGAACTCGCCAACTGATGGTCGAAATAGCCTATTACTCAATTACCGGCCAAACGCGACGCTTCGTCAACAAGACCGGTCTAAATGGATATGAAATATCTGATGCCGATCCTTTTCACAAAATGGGTCGGTCTTTTATTCTCATCGTTCCGGCATACGACGATGATATGATGGATCCAGTCGTTGATTTCTTACAGTACAAAGACAATGCCAAGAACTGTGTTGGCCTCGCTGGTGGCGGGAATCGTAACTTCAATTCTCTTTACAACCACACAGCCAGAGACATCGCCCATGGACTAGATGTTCCGGTTGTCTTCGAGTTTGAATTCAATGGTACCAACAAAGACGTAGAAAACTTCAAGAAAGTAGTGAATAACTTTGGGACTAAATAATCTAGATGTAACTAAAGTAAGTTACTTCAAGCTAAATAACGAAATCAATATTCCAGTTGACGGTAAAATTCCGTTGAATAAAGATCAAGAAGCTGTCAAAGCTTTCTTCGCTGAAAATGTCGAACCAAATACTATGAAGTTCGATTCATTCAAAGACCACATCGACTATTTGATTGACAATGACTACATCGAAAAAGAAGTTATTGATAAATATCCATTCGAATTCATCGATCAACTTTACCAGTCATTATTAGATCAGAACTTCCAATTCAAGTCATTCATGGCTGCTTATAAGTTCTTCAACCAATACGTTATCAAGACTAATGACGGTGACATGTACCTCGAAAACTACGAGATGCGTATCTTATTCAATGCCTTGTTATTCGCTAATGGTGATCAAGAACAAGCGACAACTTTAGCTAATGAAATGATCATGCAACGTTATCAACCTGCTACACCATCATTCTTGAATGCTGGTCGTAAGCGTCGTGGTGAATATGTCTCCTGCTTCTTATTACAAATAACTGATGATATGAATAGTATCGGTCGGACGATCAACTCCGCCTTGCAACTATCCCGTATCGGTGGTGGTGTTGGTATTACTCTATCCAACTTGCGTGAATCAGGTTCGCCGATCAAAGGTATCGATAATTCTTCATCTGGTGTCTTGCCAGTTATGAAGTTACTTGAGGACAGTTTCAGTTACAGTAATCAATTAGGCCAACGTCAAGGTGCCGGTGCGGTTTACTTGAATGTCTTCCATCCTGACATTATTGATTTCTTATCTGCCAAAAAAGAAAATGCGGATGAAAAAGTTCGTGTTAAAACTCTTTCACTTGGTGTTATCGTCCCTGACAAGTATTATGAATTGATCAGAAATGATGCCGACATGTACTTATTCAGCCCTTATTCAGTCGAACGCGTTTATGGCGTGCCATTCTCATATGTCGACATCACCAAAGAATACGACAACATGGTCGCTGACGATCGTATCAAAAAATATAAGATCAACGCGCGTGAACTAGAAGACGAAATCAGTAAACTACAACAAGAATCTGGTTATCCTTACGTTCTAAATATCGACACCGTTAACCGTGACAATCCGATCGACGGTAAGATCATCATGAGTAACTTGTGTACTGAGATTCAACAAGTCCAGATTCCTTCAGAACTAAATGATGCTCAAGAATATACCCAACTAGGAACTGACGTTAGTTGTAATCTTGGTTCAACTAACATCTTGAATATGATGGAAAGTCCTGACTTCGGTAAGTCGATCCGTTCAATGCTTCGTGCATTGACATTCGTCAGTGATGCTTCTAATATCACCGCTGTGCCTTCAGTTGCTCACGGTAATACAATGAGTCATTCTGTTGGCCTCGGTGCCATGGGACTTCACACCTACCTTGCTAAGCACCACATCGAATATGGTTCACCTGAATCAATCGAATTCATCGGTGTTTACTTCATGCTTCTTAATTACTGGACATTAGTTGAGAGTAACCACATTGCCAAAGAAAGAAGTGAGACTTTCGCTAATTTCGACAAGTCAGCCTATGCTGACGGATCATACTTTGACAAATATTTAACTGAAGACTTCGCACCTAAGTCTGACCTGGTTAAAGAATTATTCGCTGGGATCAAGATTCCTGACCAAAACGACTGGGCTAATCTTAAAGCCGATGTACAACGTGACGGCTTATATAATGCCTACCGTCTAGCTGTTGCTCCTAACGGCTCGATCTCATACGTCAACAATACTAGTGCCAGTTTACAACCTATCACTAGACTAGTGGAGGAACGTCAAGAGAAGAAGAACGGTAAGTTATACTTCCCTGCTCCACTACTAAGTAATGACACGATCGGTTACTACAAGTCAGCTTATGATACTGACATGCGTAAAGTTATTGATATCTACGCTTCAGCTCAAAGATTCGTCGATCAAGGTATGAGTTTGACATTATTCGTCCGCTCGGTCATCCCTGAAGGTCTCTATGAATGGAAGACTGAACCTAAGCAAACGACGCGTGATCTCAGTATCTTGCGTAACTATGCCTACTACAAGGGTATCAAGTCACTATACTATGTCCGTACATTTACCGAAAATAACGATGAAATTGGAAGCAACGAATGCGAAAGCTGCTCAATTTAGGAGGATTTAACAATGGTTGACACGTACTATAAAGCCATGAACTGGAACAAACTTGAAGATGTAGTCGACAAGGCTACTTGGGAAAAACTAACTTCGCAATTTTGGTTAGATACTCGTATTCCACTATCAAACGATATGGACGACTGGAGAACACTCAGCGACATCGAACAAACTGTTGTTGGACACGTCTTCGGTGGCTTGACACTGCTTGATACGTTACAATCACAAGATGGTATCGAAGCTATGTTGAAGGATACTCGTACTCAAGCTGAAACAGCCGTCTTCAACAACATTCAATTTATGGAATCTGTTCACGCCAAGAGTTACTCCTCAATCTTCAGTACCTTGAATTCTGCTGAAGAGATCGAAGAGATCTTCGACTGGACTGATCACAATGAATTTCTACAAAATAAAGCCGAGATCATCAATAATATTTACCAAAACGGCACACCACTCCAAAAGAAAGTTGCCAGTGTCTTCCTCGAAAGTTTCTTATTCTACTCAGGTTTTTACACACCACTTTATTATCTAGGTAACAACAAACTAGCTAATGTCGCTGAAATCATCAAGTTGATCATTCGTGACGAATCAGTTCACGGAACTTATATTGGATACAAATTCCAATTAGGATTCGAAGAACTATCTGATGCTGAAAAAGAAAAGATGCAAGACTGGATGTACAACTTGTTATATGAACTATATGGCAATGAAGAAAAGTACACTAACGAATTGTACAAGGGTACTAACTGGACTGAAGAAGTAATGGTCTTCCTACGTTATAACGCCAACAAAGCCTTGATGAACTTGGGACAATCACCGCTATTCCCTGATGGCAACGCTGAAGACGTTAATCCAATTGTTATGAATGGTATTTCAACCGGAACAACTAACCATGACTTCTTCTCACAAGTTGGTAATGGCTACTTGATGGGACAAGTTGAAGCTATGAAAGATTCCGATTACGATATCGGGTTGAACAATGACTCCGCTGCTCCTGATAATGGTGGCGATTTATTCAACAAAATCAAAAAATTAAAGTAAGCAAATAAGGTATCGCCGCTGGCGATACCTTATTCTTTACGTTCAATAACTAAAAGTTGAAAGCACCAAAATAGACTACAACTCATGAGCCACTTGAGTTGTAGTGGAAAAAACAGTCTTTTTTCAATACTGAGGAATCCATTTCAAAATTATCAACTAGACCATTTTTTGAATGTTGTAAAATAGTCATAGACATGAATACTCCTTTATATATTAGTTTTGGCGACTTAATTATAAGGATATGAGTAAGTTCATGTCTATTTTTATACAATAAAACCCCGTCATTCCGGGGTTATTATGTAATATTCAACTTTCAACCTTTAGAAGAATAATAATAAAATTTAAATTTTCTCTTGCTAAGGAGTTAGGTGCAGGGTTTATGATATCTTTATCAATTAAGAAAGCAGGTGAGTTTCATTAATAGAAAAGATGTTTCAAAATTAATTGGCTTTTCATCCGACACTTTACGTTACTATGAACGAATTGGTGTGATTCCACCAATCAAGCGTGATAAGAATGGGTACCGTGATTATCGCCCCGTAGATTTGGATTGGTTATTTTTAGTGAAATGTTTAAAAGACGCTGGACTATCTATGGAAGCCTTAATTGAATTTGCGAAGTTAAATCAAAGTGGAGAAAACGAGCCAGCTCAAAAGGCTATTCTACAGGAACAGCTCGAGAAATTAAATCAAAAGTCTGCTGAAATGAAACGAACTCGAAACTTACTGGAATATAAAATTGATACCTTTGAGGATCATATTGCCAAATTCAAAAGTGGTGAAATGGATGCTGATCATGTTGATGAACTGTGGAAGATGGATAAATTTCAAGTTCATAAACAAAAATAAATAGATTTAAGATTTCGAAAAGATACTCAATCATGAAAGAAGATATATATGACAACACAATATAAGAAAACTCTTGCTCCCTTTAGTTTTAAAAATGGGCTTACCCTTAAGAATCATATGGTTATGGCACCCATGACTACGTGGTCTGGAAACGCTGATGGTACGGTTTCTGATCAAGAGATGGTATATTATCGTCGTCGAGTTAACGGAATGGGGATGGTAATTACTAGATCGACTTCAGTTGCACCAAATGCTATTGGTTTCAGTGATCAGTTTGCCGGTTATGATGACAAGTTTATTCCGAGCCTTGCACGTTTGGCAGATGCTGCTAAGAGTGGTGGGGCTAAAGCAATTTTACAAATACTACATGCAGGAAATAAGACTAACACAAATTTAGTAGATCCAAAAGACATCGTTAGTGCTAGTCCAGTTTTAACAAAAGAAAGTACCTTTGTTGAGGCTTTTAGTCCCCGATCTTTAACTGAGAAAGAAATTTTGGAGATTATTAAAGCATTTGGCGATACCACTAGAAGAGCAATTGTTGCCGGATTCGATGGTGTTGAATTACATGGGGCTTTTGGTTTTCTTTTCCAAAATTTTCTCTCACCATACTATAACAAGAGACACGACCAATGGGGTGGTTCGCTTGAAAATAGAATGCGCTTCGCCCTAGCTGTTGTTGACGAAATAAAATCGACAATTGCACTTTATGCTAAGAAACCTTTTGTCTTAGGCTATCGTATTACGCTTGAAGAACATCTTGATGGCGGCTTGCGTCTACATGATTCGTTAGCTTTGATTGATGAATTGATTAAGAAAGATATCGATTATGTTCATGTAACATTAAATAGCGTGTTGACTTCTAAGCCGATTGGGAATTCAGATGAGGATGCTACCTATCTTGAAACGTTAGTTAAATACATTAATCATCGTATTCCATTAATTTCAGCTGGTTCTTTGGATACACCAGATCAGGCTGAAGAAGCATTGGACGATGGCCTGGACCTTGCTGCAATTGCACATGGATTAATAATGAACCCCGATTGGGCTGAAAAAGTTAAGTCAGGAGAAACGGCAGATATTGAACAACAGCTGCATGTCTCTCAATTAGATAATATGAAATTACCAGATAAACTTTGGGGGATGATACAAAATTCAGGTGACTGGTTTGATATCGTCAACTAACGGTTAAAAGTTAATAATGTACAGAGGAGTGTCATGCCTATGTCTGCTATACAATGTAATACTACCAATATTCATCATTTTTCAAAATTGAGCTTAAAACCAGATGAACGTACCCTAGGTGATTTATTCTATGATTATGGATGGTCTTAGAATGGTTATTAAAAACTATAACTGGTCTAGGTGAACGTTTTGAAATGATGGCCGAAGTGCTTGATAACATTTTCGATGGATTTAAAAAAGCATTACCAAGTAGCCTAACCCGGCTACTTGGTAATGCTCAATAAATCTGAAAATACTAACATTTGACTCCGCAAGCCTTTTATATCAAGGCATGTGATCTGTTTTTGTAACTTTCAACCTTTAGTAAATATACATAAGTCCCTAAATTAAAAAGTCTCTAGAATATTGGGTGTTGATGGAAATTCATCAGCATCCAATTTTTGTGTAAAATAAAAAAGTCGATGCATCACTTTTCATCAGACACTAGAGAATATCAACGTTTTATCGAAGCCTTAAGTAGAAGTTCACAGCTTGAAACAACCATTAAAGCCTATCGTAAACATCTGTCTCTAATTAAAAACATGATGAGCAAGTACCTACTCAAATGGTCCTTTTGAGGGTGTTAATCGGAAGATAAAACAAATCAAACGGACAGCGTACGGTTACAGAAATTGGTCGTGCTTTTACACACGAATTCGGACTGAATTTACAATTCAGAACAAAAAAGGAAACCAATTCAAAAATAAATTGGTTTCCTCATAAAGTCCCTCATCAACACTCGTTGACAAAGAGCCGTTTGATTACCTGAGCTGGCACACCACCAACTAAGACGTTGTCCGGCACATCCTTTGTCACAATCGCCCCGGCAGCGACAACCACATTACTCCCAATCGTGACACCGGGCATGACGGCCACCTTGCCACCAATCCAGACGTCATCACCAATGGTTACCGGACTGGCCTGAGCCGTGTAACTTCGGCGATCGGTCGCCACTAGTGGATGATTAACGGTATAGATATCCACGTTGGGGCCAATCATCACGTTGCGACCGATAGTCACTGGCGCAATGTCCAGAATTGTCAGATTATAGTTACTCAGAAAGTCCTCGCCCACGTGAATGTTGCGGCCATTGTCGCAATTGAATGTGGCCTGAACCGAGACGCGTTTCCCATGGCTACCCAGGATTTCTTTGATCTTGGCGGTCTGGGCTGCCGGGTCAGTTGCCGGAATGCTGTTGAATTCCTGACAGAGTTCAGCCGCCCGCGCCTTCCGTTCAGCGACCGCCTTATCGAGAAAATAGTAAGGCTCACCTGCATCCAACTTTTCAATTTCAGATTTTGCCATTAACCTTCACCTCACCCTTAGCTTAACACTTAAAACGCTTTGGGTGAAGTTGAGAACGTTAGTCCTCAACTTCTAGAGACCGTCCATACCTTTATTCATAAGATACGGTTTATTGAAAATATGACAAAGTGTTCTATCTCAAATGGCCCAATTGAAGGTGTTAACCGTAAAATTAAACAGATAAAGCGCACCGCCTATGGATACCGTAATTGGATCAACTTCAGTTATAGAATACAAATTGAATTCAAAATCAGGGTCCAAAAAAGAGGCCCAATTCGAAAATGAATTGAACCTCTTAAATTCCCCTCATCAACACTCGTTGACAAAGAGCCATACTATTTGACAAAGAACCAAAAAAAGATGGCGCCTACTGCACGCAAAAATTGTGCAGTAGACGTCATCAAATTGATTTACCAATTAATTTTAGTGGCGAACGTCATCGCCGATTAACTTTGAACACGCAAAGTATACCCCCTTACAAAATTTTGCGCAAGCCAGACCGACAAGTTGGTAAGTGTCAAGTTTTTCTCGGTCATCTCTTATTCGGTTTTTTCACTGATCTGGCTGACCTTGATGAGTTCTGCTCAATACTCTTGGTTCATACCCTGAACCATTGTCATTACTAATAATCATAAGTGTTTGACTCAAGTCATAATACTTTCGTAAATAAGCACTCATCTCATTGATGGCCTGTCGTCGATTCACATTCGTCACAATATAGCGATTAGTTAATATATGACGTTTCCCAAAGTAAGTAACAATAATCAATTCACCTTATTTCTTAAATCCAACAATCGATGCATCAACTGGAAGTGATGCATTAATGATAGTTTTTTAACATTTCCCAATCCTGGGAATTTGGTTTGCTTACTATAGTTGAGTAGTTCTCGTAGTGCTGGCGTATCATTCAACCCTTTTAAGTTGTCAGGCGCCCACGTCACTAATTTATTTAATGCTTCAAAGAACTTATCCTTCTGACCACCCATGGTCTGGTTGCTATCTGAAACAAAGTGATGAATCCGCAAACTACCATCAGACGTCACATAAATAATATGCAATGCAATCGCACGTGAAGGCATCCCCTTGTCGAAATAATGACTGCCGACCATTGAATAGTCACCGAAGCCTTGATAGTTATCGACTTGCTTCCACCAATTAGCGGCTTGAAAATATTCATCATCTAAATCCGCATAGTCAGCCACATGCTCAACAAATGCCAATGGATCGGTTAACGATACTGCCTTGTTTCCGACGATCTTGTGTAATCTAGCTTCTTCCGGAATCAAAACGTGATCGACTTGTTTTAATATTCGTGTGTTTTCATAAGCTTTCAGTAAAGGATAATTTTTAGCGATCAAAACACTAGTCTGGTTACTTGATGTTTTCAGAAAATCACTACTGAAATCTGGTGCCAAAATGGCACTTGGATGAAAAAATAAAAATCCTGACAAATCAGGTAATGGATGTAACTTGGCTTCTCCATTCAAACCATACAAGCTAACCTGAGGATTGGCAATAACACTGAAGGGCTGCTGGTGCTCAATAAAAGTCTGAACTGTCTGCTGCAATTCTTTGGAATCCCTCACTGGCTCAATTATAGGAATGATATTCGTACCTAACTGCTCGTGCTCACACAATTCCTTCAACGCCAATAAGTCATACATTCGACCACGTAAGTATGGATAATAGATCATATTTTATCCTCCAGGTCTGGTTGTTGCAGAGCTTGTAACTGCAGTTTTAACTCTTGATATTCAGCATTTCGAGCATCCAATTCTTCTTGTAACGCCGTCACAGCATCACTCTGCATGTCATCAACGAAGCGGTCATAGACATTATGATTTGGTTTGTAAATATCGTAACCTTTTTTGGCGCGTTTACGCATCTCTTTGTACAACTGATCATCAGAATATAATTGCAGTCCCTTTTCAACTCGCTTAGCCTTATCAACTTCACGGAACAATGACGCGACAAAATGGGCAGTGAGCGGCTTTTCTTCCACTTGCAAATCTTGATATTGAGCCTTTTTAGCAATCGTCAAGAATCCCGGTGTCCGCAGTGTCTGTGGTGCCAGATCAATTGCCTTCTTATCAAAGGCTCGATAGATCATCACCCCGATATGTGTCGGAATCTCATCTTGGACTTCTTCATACAACTTTTGTGGCAGAACAAAATAATTATAATTACCAATAAATGACAACTTAGCTTTGGAATGAAAATCTGACTTGGTAACTTTTAATTCATAACAACGCCACTCCACTTCACCATTTGGTAATTGCTGGTAACTCAAAGTATCGACGATACCCTTTTTATCTGGCATCGACACCTCTTCCACCACATAAGCTCCCTGCTCATAACAATATTGATACAAGGTACTTTCCAAATTACGAGTCAGCTTTGTTTTCATTTGTATCCTCCGTCTGGTTCCAAAAATTATCTATCGTTGCACTCAATTGATCAAGAGTTCTAATTCGTTGATAGTACTGCCAATGCGGTGGGAACAATTCTGTGTACCTGCGACTGGCGAAGCGCTGATCGAGTAACAAAATTATTCCCGTATCATGACTGCTGCGAATCAATCTACCGGCAGCTTGTAAGACATTATTCATCCCTGGCAACTGATAAGCATAGGCAAAGCCCTTGCCATTTTCTTTGTCATAATAATCCTTGATCAAATTATTCTCTGGACTAAGTCCCGGTAGACCGACGCTGACAATAGCAACACCGATCAACCGGTCTCCTCGCAAGTCGATTCCTTCAGAAAAGATCCCGCCAAGAACACAAAAACCGACCAACGTCTCGTCAGGATCCTTTTGAAATTGATCTAAAAAAGACTCTCGTTCTTCATTATTCATTGCCGGAGCCTGAACTGTGGTCTTAACGCCTGGATGAACGGCCTCAAAGGCCTCTTTGATCTGCTGCAAATAACCATACGATGGAAAGAAAAACAAATAATTTCCCTTCTTGGCATTGATCAACGTATATAGACTCGCAACTATCGCTGATTCACTATTCTCCCTTTCACGATAAGTCGTTCTGATATACTGAGTCACCAGGATTGCCTGATGTTTGGGTGGAAATGGTGATGGTAATTGATAGGCCAGACTATTGTCCAAGCCACCTAAGACGTTTTGATAATACGACATCGGTGACAATGTGGCTGAGAAAAGAATCGCACCCGCACCCATATTCAAGGACTTATCAATGAAGTCGCTTGGATCAAGACACAATTGTTTTACTGTGACAGTTCTATTCTCAATCACAATCCTAGTCTGGTAACTATCATCATAGAGATTACCGATCTTAACAAAAGTTAAGCAGTCAAAAAAGAAATCCTGCACTGAAGTAAGAAAGTCTGACGGTTTTTGTTGTGCCATCCAATCAGTTATGAAATCAGTGAACTTTCGTAGAACACGCAGTAGTGATTCTGGTGGATCTGGCGACATCTGTTCAGTCAATTGTTCTTCCTCTAATGAATCAGACAGACGCTTGAACCCACGACGAACTTTTTTCAATTCTTTTTGTAAATCTTCACTAGGTTGAGTCTTAATTGTTTTTGCTTTTTTTAATAACGGCGTTATGGCAGCATTAGAGATCGTCGCTGAATACATATCACGCGAACGACTGACCAAGTTGTGAACCTCATCGATCAGGAAGAAGTTTTCCAAATTACGCTCAGTAAAGAACCGTTGCAGATAAACTAGTGGATCAAACAAATAATTGTAGTCACAAATAATCACATCACAAAATAGCGATGTGTCTAACGAAAATTCAAATGGATCAACTGTGTGCTTGTGTGCATATTCTTCGATAACAGTTTTGGTTATCAACTCTTCATGTGTCAACAAATCTTTCAATGCTGGCTTTAGCCGATCATAGTAACCGACCATGTACGGATTATCCTCCGGAGCAACGTCTTGTTCTTCAGGAAAACGAATTTTATCTTTGGCGGTGAGTGTAATACTCTTAAGCTTCAGACCATCTTTAGCCATCATAGCAATCGCCTCTTCAGCAACATGGCGAGTGCTTTGTTTAGCTGTTAAATAAAATAATCGTTCGATTTTGTCCTCACCCATCGCTTTGACCGCTGGAAATAGCGTTGATATCGTCTTCCCCGTTCCCGTTGGTGCCTCAATGAATAAGCGCTTTTGCAGACTAATTGCCTTATAAACCGCACCGGCCATCTCATGCTGACCAGTTCTAAATTCAGGGAATGGAAACGGTAATTCCTTAATGGAGTCATTGCGATCTCGTCGCATATCAGCTCGCAATGTTAACCAATATTCATATTCTTTGATCAAATCATTAAAGAACTTGGTTAACTCAGCTCGCTTGAAGACTTCCTTAGTTCGCGTTATTTTTTCTTTGGTAACTTGAAAATAAGTCAATTCCAAGGTAACTTCGTCAAAATCAGGATTGTCTTGTAGCAACAAATATCCATAGACCTTCACTTGGCCCCAATACAGGTCGTGTGTATTGTCTGAGATTTCTTCAAACGCTTGGTCAGACGTCTTGATCTCTTCGATCAATAAGCCGTCGTCTTTGGTTTCGATACCATCAGCACGACCAGAGATAACATAATCTTGACCGTTCATTGTCACAACTTTTTTTAGATAAACTTCACTTTCATAGTCACTGGAACGACCACTTTGGAGCTTTCGATGAATTCTTGCCCCAGCCAGAGCCGTATTTTGACTATCCTTACTCTCAACCAAGTCGCCTTTGCGTAAGACAAATTCAACTAATTGTCTGATACCAACACGTGTCGCCATAACGAACTCCTTTCTGGACAAATTACAAATCACTTAACATTATAAAACAGACGTTCGTACTTGTCTTCAAAAATTAGCCAAAGAAAAAAGACCTCTCGCGAGATCTCTTAATCAACTGCGATATCCCATCAACATGGCAAATATCAAAATAATTAAAACAACAGTTGTAATAATAACGTATAAATTATCATGTTCCTTATAGAAGGCATAAATGGAAACTACAACACGCAGAACTGGTGTTAGGATCAGTAGGAAAATTCCCAACATAATGACTGCATATGACTTACCCGCCGCAATACCGGCGAAAATATCCGCGAATCGCTTCGGAAAACCATCAGTATAACCACCGCCACCATTGATAAAGTACATGATAATTCCAATCATGACTACAATTGCGGAAGTTATAACGCCGATACGAAGAATCTTACCGATCACCAATTCAACCTGGCGCGTTTCCTCATGCATTGATTTAGCATCTGTTTTTTTATCAGGCATTAGAAGTTCACCCCAAATCCTTTAAGAACCATTTGTACTCCCATGTATAAGATAATAGGAATAAAAATCATTCTAATAATCCTAGGCTTCAATACTTGCATGACACGTGCACCGACCAAGGCACCGATCAAAACACCAATTGCCAAAGGTCCGGCAATATCCGGTCTGATCGAACCATTAAAGAAGTAAACTGTTGCACTCGCAGCAGCTGTAACACCCATCATCAAGTTACTAGTTGCACTGGAAGGTTTGAGTGGCATCTTCATGATCGTATCCATAGCGATAACTTTGAAGGCACCACTACCAATACCTAATAATCCACTGGCAAGACCAGCGGCCCACATCATGATAAAACCGCCAGGAACATTTTTCATTGAGTAATCAACTTGTTTTTGTTCAGCTTTATCATAATAAGTGCTGGCCAGATTAAGTTTGGCAACGATCTTGTCATCGCCGGTATAAATTGACTCACCCTTCTTATCCATCAACTTACGGATCATATTATACGTTGAATACAATAGGAAGAATCCAAATAGAACATACAGGAAGGTACTGGAGAAGACACCTACCAGCAACGCACCCATAATGGCACCGATCGTCGTCGCAATTTCCAAGAACATCGCTACACGCAGATTAAGCATGTCGTCCTTCAAATAAGCGATAGTTGATCCTGAACTCGTAGCAATAACAGAGATAATACTGGCACCGATCGCATACTTGATATCAAGACCCATCATAATCGTCAAAACTGGCGTGATGATCATCCCTCCACCAATACCCAAAATGGCACCAAGACAACCTGCTGCTATTCCCATAACTAATAGTAGCAACATTGAATTCATAATTAATCTTCTTTCTTTTCTGCCTCATCTTCATCTTTGTTGTTGAAATTTTCAACAGAAGTTTCATAGTTCTTTTTCATTATACTCATAGTTTGTGTAATTTCTGTATCATTTAATTCATTTTCTGAGATTAAATCAATATGAAATTTTGAAGCATTCAAATAATCACAACGAGTTGAAAGATAGAATTTTGTTTCAACTTCAGCATCGTCATCGAAGAAGTGTGTAACTTTTTTAGCATCATCAAATGGCAAATTGATCACACCAGATTCAACATAAAAATCGATTGGGAATTCTGCATCAACCACATGGATCATCACTTGAGATAATTTGTTCTCAGAAAGATCCTTATCCATTTGTTCCTTAGCTTTGTTCAATGCCCAAGGAGATGCCTGCAATAAATCATCCTTGCTGATCTCTAAACTAGTTTGATTAAAAGTTCCTTCAGTAACTTTTTCAATAAAATCCTTGATTTGAATTTTCATAATTTCCTCCTAAAGATAACGTGCTAAAAAGTTTTCCACAGTTTTTTGGTATTTAATTGAATCAACATAATAACTTCTGATATGAACACCTAAACTATCATAGACCATTCTCGAAAAGTTTCCACAGGTGGATAACTTTTTCTCCATCTCGATGGGAACCGTAAAGTCATTTTTTCCATGCATGAATAATACTGGCACATGATTTTTGGCCAACGCCTTTTGACAGTCCGCTTGACCATAAAAAAATCCTGCCCTGAACTTTGAGATCATAGAAGCACCTTTGATCATTACTCTTCCCTTGATCTTATAGCGCTTCTGACAGTGATAGCTAAGAATATCCTCGACACTTGTGTATCCAGAATCTTCGATGATTGCTCTCACATTATCCGGTAATGACTCACCAGATGTCAACATGACTGTAGCTGCTCCCATTGAAGCGCCAAACAAGATAATTTTATCATTTGCACGATGCTTTAGTAATTCATCGATCCAATCAAGCAAGTCACGACTCTCAATATAACCATATCCCATGTACTTACCTTCACTCTGACCAGCAGCTTGATTGTCGATCTGCAAGACATTATAACCTAGATGATTGAACAATTGGGCGTGAATGTCTAGTGACGTATGATCAACTGCGAAGCCATGAACCAAAATAACTGTTGTATCTGAGTCATTCTCAGTAAACCAGCCAACTAATTTATTATCATTGAATTTTGATTTGATCGTCCAAGTCTCTTTTTTTAACTTCAAGAACTCAGCCGTTCGTTCATCAAGACCCGGATCACGCTTTATTTGTGGTGCAGTACCGCCCAGAGCCTTCGAACCACGCTTTTGAAGATATAAAAAAAGAGCGTTCAGAATTAGAACGACCAGAAGTAACACTATGATTATGATTGAAATTATAATCGTCATTGTTTTTCTCCTTTGTGTTTCAAAGCTTGTTTGCGACACGCTCTAAACGAGTTCCATAAGGCAAACCTCTGCGCTTGCTACGAATAACGAATGCGTCACTTCGTGTCACACACGTTATCCTAGGCAATGCTCAAGGTCTACCGCCCTTATTCCACTCTCTCTAATCTAATTCCTTAACACTCTCCATAGCAAATGCTACAACGATCATCATGATTGTAATCGCAATAAACAGATGCGCAAATGACATTACTGTAATAACCAAACTACCAACATAAGGTCCCAAAGCACGGCCTAATGATCCGAAGATACTATAGAAGCTTTGGAATGTTCCACGATTCTTGTTCGTTGACATTTTACTCAACAAGGCTGGAATCGTTGGGAAGACGATTGATTCACCAATTGTTAGTATCAACATACTCAAAATATACATGGCGTAGGTTTTGGCACCTGGTAACAGAGTAAATGATAAGCCCATGATGATTGTTCCCACAAAGATCTGGTGCTTCAAAAGCTTAAATACTCTCGATGCAACACGATTCATTATTGGTTGAATAATGAGTAGTGATACAGCATTAAATGTGAAGACAAGTCCAAATTGACGTGTTGAGAAGCCATTGTCGATCATATAGATCGAAATATTGCTGTCCCATTGAGAATATCCTAACCAAACAACAAAAATCGACAAGCAGATGATGATCAAATTAAATTTAAATCTGCTCGCACCGATCTTAATTTTAGGATCTTCAACATCAGAACTAACGTATTTTTGACGAGAGCCTCTCTCAAGTTCTTCCTCATTAGTTTGATCAAGGACACTTCCTCTAAATATCAAAATAATAATACATAGTAAGAATAACAAAACTGGAATAAAGAAAGTAAAAAAGATGCTGAGCTTAAATATAAATCCAACTGCAGTTGAACCAATTGCGATACCAACATTCGCAGCCAAATACATTATATTAAATATAGTTCGGCTATCTCCTACCATTTGTTCCGCCACAAAGGCTGTATAAGCATTAATCGCTGTATACGACAGACCCATTCCAAATCCTAAAATAACTAGCATGAACGCATATGTGGGCCATACATGATGAAACGACATGAAGACCAATGACACAATCGCAATCAAGTAGCCGATATACAAAGTTCCACGTCTGGAGAAACGATCAAACATCACACCACCGATCGCATTTCCGACCATCATTAAGACCGAATAAGCCATCAAGCCAATCCAGCAGTTGTTAATGATTCATGTAAGTTCTTATGAATAAAAATCGTATTGACCGGTAAAATAAATCCCATCACCATATTAAAAGTAATGTTCAATATCAATAACCAAATTCTTTGAGCACGCATCTTTTTCACCTCTTCGATAAATTTTTTAATATTTTTAGCAATAAAAAAACCATGGCATAATCAACCATGGTTTAAACGGTAGTACTCTAATGAGTAACCAGAAATCGGTTCACACAATTTCTGAAGATATCGCTCACTAATCCTGCGAGTGTTGCTTGATACCCTACCTAATAAGTGCCGTCCAAATTCGACGGCTCTCGACTCATCGCACGAGATACATCATAATATGTTTTCAGAAAAAAAGCAACCATAATGAAACTAAAGATCCGGATTTTGTGAAACTTTCTCTTCAGTCCAGATTTTATAGATAAGATTTAATAGGCCACCCATTTGTCCATCAACGCCATTATACATCCAGCGATAGACACAGGCATCCTTTTGCATCTGGTCCTCAGGTAAATTATCACTATTAGCTATAACGATTATGTCAGCGTCCTTAGGATCACTGACGATCTTGGCATATGGCAATGATTGAAGCGTTACTGAGAGATCAGAATAGACAAGGAAGAATGACTCTAATTCTAAGTAGATCTTAACTTGAATATCCTTATTATATAGTGAGAAGAAGCGGTAAGCGATGGCATAGATAGCCTCGGAGATAGCTTTTGACTTCCCTTTAAGTGAATTGTACTTGTCACGCAACATTAAGTGTTGAACAGTTGAGTCGATCTTGCTCTCAAGATTCTCATCATTGATCTTACTAATAGCGTCACCGAATCCAGAATAAAGATTCAAGATCTCCATATAGTTACGATCAAGTGCCAGGACACCAATGATACATGTTGTTAAATTATATTTGTAACGTAAGAATTCTTTGTGAGACAAAGCCATATCTGAAATTGTCTGTTCAACATCAATTGGGATCAATTCTAAGAAGTCATCGATGAAGTTCGCAAATAATGGATTATATCTGACCAATTGTTTGGAAACTGATTGAAGATATTCATCCGAAACCTCAAAGGTCGTTGGAACACACATCAATAGAATATAGAAGTCAGCCGATTGGAACATTTGCTCCTCATAACTAACGTCTTCTTTGATCGCACGTTTCAATTCTCTGATCTTGGCACTGCCAGTATCACCTTCAAGCATGGCACTTGCACCTTCAAAGATATTAGGGAACGGATAATTGATCACATTAAGTGCATCCATGTTTTGCATATGGTTACCATCAATAATTCGATATAGATGAGACATAACTACATAAGCATAGAATAGTTTAGTGATTTGATTAGTTGGCTTCATACGATATTTATCGAGTGCAATGTCAACTACCTTAAAGGCAGTCTCCTTTGTAAAGTCCTCAAATGGCCATACAAATCCTCTTGTGGCATTCCAGTATAATGCAGCGATTGCGAGACGAATAGCCTCCTCATCACCGACAAAGCGCATAGGTTCATACGCAATCCGGACACCAAAGCGTTTTAAATAACTTCTAACAGGTTTCAAGTGACGCAATACCGTAGCTTTACTACTATTAAGATCTGTATAGAATTGTTTGAATGATGATTCTTTTCCCTTAACGATTGCATCTAAGAAAAGATAACCATCAGACTTAGTAGTTAAATAAGCATGGTAACCGTCGCGCGTCACATTAAACATTTCTTCAACTGAGTAATCCTTCTTACCCAAGATATCGTAGAAGTCCTCTTGGATACCTAAGAAAGTATTGTAGACACTTCCGTAGCTCTTATTCATTTGATAAGCAGCCTTACGAAGATTAATGTCCTTCACAACAATATTGCGGTTGCGATATGTACCGATTAAATCGGCACTAGCCAATTGTGTAGTTCTGATCAATTTGATCTTATTAAACAATTGAATTTTTTCTATTTCCGATTTAGATAAAAATAAGTCAGTAAAACTATCCAATAATGCCACCCCCAGGTTAAATAAATTATATCATAGTAAAAAATTACACTTGTTTTTATTAATAAAATTAATAAATTAATTCAAGTTAAAACAAAGACAATATAAGATTTAATAAATATCATCCTATTATCTACATTTTAAGACCCCAATCATAATAATAACAGTGAGATTTTAACAATAAATATAAATTTTAATTAGATAAAAAGAATTTTAATATACTTGTATCATTAAAATATTTTACGCTAAATATAAAATAAGTATAGCGTTTTCGAATTTTCTTATATTACATTTTGACGACACGAC
>NZ_BAMN01000003.1 GCF_000615905.1 Companilactobacillus nodensis DSM 19682 = JCM 14932 = NBRC 107160 | reverse complement strand
TTTTTACATCTTTGCAACTTTATAAATGGAATGGGTTAATTCTGTTATTAATTCTTCATCCACATCATCGCAAGAATTTAGTTCATTCAATAACCAATAGGCTAATTTTAAATAATCATCATGTTCCAAAATAAACTTTTGTTCAAAAACTAAACGAACCGCACTGTCATATTTCTTCTTAAATAATAACTTGTTGATTTCATCCTCAATAGTACCCGACCGACCTTGTTCCTGTTCAAAGACAACTTGGGATTTACTACCATCCCTGTTGTTTAACACGATTCCCAATTCTTCAGCAAATGACTTAACCTGACGCATTACAAAATCATTATCATCCATGATGAATACCCCCATCTATGTTTGAATCTATTGTACTATGTATATAGAAGTAGAATTACCACGAACACCTGATGTAAAAGTATTTTGACATCGTTATAACGACTATTCATCGAAAGGATAATCAAATGAAGATCAACGAAAAACTGATTTACTATCGGAATCAAAATAACTTATCTCAAGCAGCATTAGCGAAGAAGATGTATGTTTCACGACAAACCATCTCCAACTGGGAAACAGGCAAGACTTATCCTGACATTCAGAGTCTAGTGCTCATGGCTGATATTTATGAAACCACTGTCGATCAATTAGTCAAAGACGATATCGACCTCATGCAAAACAACTTATCCAAATTCAAATTACGTGAATTATCAGTTGGACTGATAACAACTTTGGTAGCGACCTATATCTCATTTATTAGTATTCACTGGTTGCCACTACCGATTGCTTCGATGTTAGTGGCAACTTTTAGTACATTAGGAATCATAATTGCCATGACATTAATCAAACTCAATAACAAATTGCATCTCCAGACTTTCAAACAAACCATAGCCTTCTTAAATGGCAAGACAGTTGAAGAAATAAATTACAGCGTTAAAAAGCGTCGTTATATCCTGACAACCGCCGCCATAGTGGGAATCCTACTAGGTACTATATTGACCTATCTTATTGCAACCAATATCCTAGGTTGGTCGTTATAACGTTTCCCGTGAAACAATTTGGGACATTTTTGCCGTTTTGTTAGATAATGGATATCCCAAGGGGGAAACATCTTGTACAAAGAAATAACTATCAGAGAATTATTTGAACTGTTAAACAAACAACTCGGTCGTCAGAATTGGTGGCCTACTCACAGCACTGAAGAAATGCTGGTCGGTATGGTCTTGATCCAAAATACTAATTGGAAAAACGTTGACCGCTCATTGGAAAACTTACAGCAAGCTACTGGCTTCGACCTCGACAAATTGCTGGCTCTGCCATTAGATGAATTACGTGACTTGATCCAACCAAGTGGATTCTATAAGAACAAATCCATCTATGTTCGTTCCCTACTAACTGCTTATCGTGACGACTTCGATGATTGGGAACGGTTCTCTACACCGATACTTCGCAAAAGATTACTGAATCTCAAAGGTATCGGTAATGAAACCGCCGATGTTCTACTACTATATTATTTTCACCGTTCAACTTTTGTTGCGGATAATTATTGTATGCGTCTATTCATGAACTTACACGCTTTTACCGATAAACCAACTTACATGCAATTAAAAAACTCCGTCGAGGCTGATTTTGATTTCACACCCGACGAAGCTAGTGAACTTCATGCATTGATAGATGAATTCGGCAAACTAAAGAGTGACTTCTTCGATGGTTACCAATTAAAATTACCACAGTCACTTGCCCATAATTCCATAAAAAAATACGCGCGCTAATCCATTGGAATACTTCTGAGTAACAATATTCTTAGTCTTCTGGGCAGTCGCCGGATTAGTAAAGTATGAGATGATCATATCAACATACATCATCACAACTCCATCCTGAATATCATCACTGATCATCCCTTCGGCCCGACCTTGCTTGAGAATCTTACTCCAGAAACCATCCTTACCTTCGTTGTAGATTCTCATTACTCGATCATCACCATTGGCTGCCTGGAACTCATCGATCATGAAGTTCATGAAATCTTGATTGACGGTATTAACTTCGGTACTACCAAAATCCAAAATATTCTCAATCTTTTGTTTGAAATTCATATTAGGTTGATTGAGCTTCTGGTCATAACCGGCATAGCCATCGATGATCATCTTGATCGTAACCTCACGTGCCAGTTCAATTTTACTAGGAAAATACTTATACAATGTCACTTGTGACGAATGTGCCTCCTTCGCGATATCTGCGACGGAGGTATTTTTGTATCCTCCTGTAACAAAGGCTTTTGTCGCCGCATTTAGGATATCTGTTTTCTTCTGTTCTTTACGCTTTTGATTGGTTGCCATAGTCCCCTCCAAAAATATTTTTACACGATATTTCACTTTTTGTAGCGGTATATCAATATAGTTATTTTTAAACCCTCAGATAGTTCATATTGCCGATATTTTAAGGTTGACACTACCTGTCTTCGCAACTAATATACTCTTTGATAAATGAACTATTCAAGAAAAATATTTCATTTTCTTAGAAAGAATTCAAGTTTGTTGCTCACAAAACTGGGATTCATACAAAGGGGATAATATGATGAATCAAAATAATAATGCAATTCTACATATCGATCATCTACAAAAGAATTTTGGCAAGTTTCAAGCGCTCAAGAATGTTACTTTCGATGTTTACCCTGGGGAAGTTTTTGGATTCATCGGACCTAATGGGGCCGGTAAGTCGACTACTATTCGTACACTGCTAGGAATTCTACGTGCTAGTGGCGGAACTGCGACACTCTTTGGTAAAGATGTGTATAAGGACTCTGTTTCGATCCACAAACGCCTCGCCTATGTACCTGGTGACGTCTACCTCTGGCCCAATTTAACCGGTGGTGAAATCATCGACCTATTCTTAAAACTCGGCAATACCAAACACAATCGTAAGACCGATATGATGATCAAACGATTCCAACTCGATCCAACTAAGAAGGCACGTACTTATTCCAAGGGTAACCGTCAAAAGGTTGCTTTGATCGCAGCTTTTTCAACCGACGCCGACTTTTATATTTTTGACGAACCAACTTCCGGACTTGATCCATTGAATGAAGAAATCTTCCAACAATCAGTTATGGAACTAAAAAAAGAAGGCAAAGCTGTCCTATTATCAAGTCACATTCTATCTGAAGTTGAAAAAATGTGTGACCGGATCGGAATTATCCGTAGCGGTGAGATCGTCGAAACTGGTTCACTATCTGATATGCGCCACTTAACTAGAACCGTTATCGAGTTTCAGACCATGCAACCAACAACGGAATTGCAGACACTCCAAGGGGTACACAACGTCACAGTCGGGACCAACGGACTAACGACATTCTCAGTTGATTCAGATCAAATGAGCTACGTTATGGGGTACTTAGCCTCTAAACAAATCGTTTCACTTCAGTCAACTCCTCCAACCTTGGAAGACTTATTCATGAGATACTACAGCTCAAACGAAGGGAGATAGCAATTATGGAAAATCGTAATTTTCATCAAACTTGGTTTTTGACTCGCTTCAGTTTAAAGCGTGATTGGTTGAAACTAGCTCTCTGGTCAGTCACATTAATTGTTTTATTCGCTGCTGTTGCCGCAAAGTTCACGACGATTTATGATACTCAAGCTTCAATTGACGAAATCGTCAAAACTCTGAAATCACCATCAATGGTCTCACTCTTCGGTAAACTTTCTGGCAGTGCACCTTACTCCACCGCTGACGTCTTTGCCGGTGAAATGACGGTCTTCATGGCCATGATGGCAGCCATCATGAACTTCTCGATCATCATCAAGAATACCCGTGGTGAAGAAGATTCCGGCCTACTAGAAATAATCCAGTCACACTCTGTTGGTAAGCTATCAAATCTATCATCATCATTGATTGAATTATTCATTATCAATCTATTGATCGGCTTCTTCTACGCTTTGGGTCTACAATTCGCTAACCTAACCGGAACTGATACTAACGGCAACTTCTTATTGGGCTTGGGATTAGGCGCTGCTGGCTTCATGTTCGCAACTATTGCAGCTTTCTTATCACAATTAGTAGATAACTCACGTTCCGCAACGATTCTTTCGTATATCGTCTTCGGGATCATGTACATTGCTAGAATGTCGACTGATGTTTCTAACCCTAAGGCCACTTGGTTTATCCCTTTTGGTTGGGTAGAAAAATTCTCAACTTATCAAGAAAATAATTGGCTACCGGTCGTCTTAATGTTAGGTCTATCATTGATTCTCAGCATAGCGGCGTTATGGATCAATGACCATCGTGACATTGGCTCTGGAATAATTGCCACTCGACCCGGACGTGCCAAGGCATCAGCCTTCTTACGTGGTCCACTTAGTCTTTTCTGGAGATTACATCGTACAACTATCATTGTCTGGGTTATTGGACTGTTGATTCTTGGTTTCACTTACGGATCAATCTTCAATACCATCGGCGATATTTTGAAAACTAATCCTGCCATGGAAAAGTTAATTGGCGCAACCGCCGTTCACAAAGCTAATATATTGATCATCAAACATTTCGTTGCCATCTTAATGATTGTCTTCGGTGTCTTAGCTCTATTCCCTGGTATTCAAATCATCAACTACTTGAAGTCCGGTGAGAGTAAAGGATACCTAGAATTGATCCACTCCAAACCTGTCAGTCGTGATTACTTATTCACTAGTGTTCTAGTATTAGGAATCCTAACTAGCTTAATCGCACTATTTGCCGGTATGTTAGGACTGCAATTGGGCGGAGCTTCCGTTATGAAGCATCCTGTCGCCATGTCGGTCTTCCTACATGGATTCTATGCTTATATCTCTCCAGTGCTGATTATTTTAGCTCTATCAGCATGTATCGTCGGCTGGTTACCCAAGTTTGCAGTCTTTGGCTACCTATATACCGGATTTGCACTCTTTGTCGGTTACTTCGGTAAATTGATCGACCTACCCAAGTGGGTCGCTAAAATAACACCATTTGGATACATTCCAAACGTTCCTGTAAGAAAACTCGATATGGGCACAATGTGGTGGCAACTAGGCATCGCATTGACCTTAATAATCATCGGATATATCGGTTATCATATTCGTGATTTAAAGAGCGCTAACTAAAAAAGAACCTGGATTTTAAAATCCAGGCTCTTTTTTGTCTTACCTATTATATTTGTCCAACTTCTACTTGAACACCAGAAGATAACTTATTGCTCAAGTAATCTTGAACCGTCTTGTATGAAGTATTAAAACTCATTTGTATTTGTTGTGTACGTTTTGTATTAAAGATCACGGCGACCTTTGGTTTTCGCTGCGGAATCTCAATGGGAATCAGCGTTACATGAACGATTTGGGAGTAATCTAAGACGCCCGAATAGAACCCATTCATTACGACCTTTTTCTCACCAATACCACCGACACCATTCATAATGGTTAGTGTCACAAAGGCAGCCACCATAATGATATATGGCAAGTCGCTGGAGGCTGAAACCAATAGCCAGCCACCCATGAATGCTGCGAAGACCAATGATGATATCTTGTAAACCGAACGGATCTCGATTTGTGATTGCCAGTAGATGTTAAAGACAGCTCCGGCTAAAAATACTACGTCTACTATGATTATTATTAAGTCCATATGGCCTCATTCCTTTTTAAATAATTGTAGGTTAGTGTAACTGTTTTTACAAATTTTTACTTTGATTTATATCAAGTATTACATAAATAAGTACAAGTTAAGTTAGCCTAAATTTATTTTTTATTGGGGTTTAAAAGTGTTGCCTAACATGATATTATGTTGAGAGATTAAAAAGGGGGATACAAGCTTGAGTGAAAATGAACAAAAACACGATAGCCTGATCCATTATGCAAACGGTCCTTCTCTAGAAGAAATTAATGATACCGTTGAAATTCCAAAGGATGCTGGATTCTTCAAGACTCTACTAGCTTATAGTGGTCCTGGAGCACTGGTTGCCGTTGGATATATGGATCCTGGTAACTGGGTTACTTCCATTGCTGGTGGTGCTCAGTTCAAATACAAACTTTTGACCGTCATTTTGATATCTAGTTTAATTGCCATGTTATTACAATATATGGCCGCTAAACTAGGGATTGTAACTGGTCGGGATTTGGCACAATTAACAAGAGATAGAACGACTAAGAAAGTCGGCTTTATGCTCTGGATAGTTACTGAGTTAGCTATCATGGCGACAGATATTGCGGAGATCATTGGTTCCGCCATCGCCTTAAAACTTCTCTTCAATATACCGATACTCTGGGGTGTTCTAATAACCGCCTTCGACGTTCTGTTGTTATTGATCCTGATGAAACTTGGATTTAGAAAGATCGAAGCCATTGTGGCTGCATTGATCTTAGTTATCTTAGCTGTCTTCATGTACGAAGTTATCTTGGCTCAACCTAATATGGGTCAAATGGTAATTGGATTCGTTCCTGATCCAGTTATTCTACAAAACCAAAGTATGCTTTATATTTCGTTAGGTATCGTTGGTGCGACTGTTATGCCGCATAACCTATATCTGCATTCGAGTATTTCGCAGGCTAGAAAATATGACCGTGAAGATTCAAAGAGTGTTAAACAAGCTGTGCGTTTCTCAACTTGGGATTCAAATATCCAATTAACACTGGCGTTCGTAGTCAATACATTACTATTACTTCTTGGTGCTGCATTATTCTATGGTACAAAGAGTGATCTAGGTCGCTTCGTTGACCTATTCAACGCTTTACAAGATCCAAAGATTGCCGGAGCTGTAGCTAGTCCTGTCTTGAGTATTTTATTCGCAGTTGCCCTATTGGCATCCGGACAAAACTCAACTATCACTGGTACACTATCTGGTCAGATCGTTATGGAAGGTTTCGTCCACATGAAGATGAAACTTTGGGTTAGACGTGTTATCACACGTTTGCTATCAATTCTTCCAGTTATTGCCTTCGCCGTTATTTATCACGGTAATGAGGCTAAGATCGAATCACTACTGACATTCTCACAAGTATTCTTGAGTGTCGCATTACCATTCTCAATTTTCCCATTGATCGCCTTCTCAAGTAGTAAGGAGCTGATGGGTGAATTCGCCAATAAGAACTACATTAAGTACATTGGTTACGGCATTGCCGTAATCCTAACTATCCTAAATATCTGGTTGATCTATACTACATTCGTACCAGCTGTTTAAATCTAAATTAATTATAAAAAATAGAGTCAGCATCAATTTGATTATTCAAGTTGATGCTGACTCTATTTTTGTCTGAAATCTACAAGAATCCAAAGTATCCTGCCCCAATTCAAACTATTTCTTTAAGAAAGCAAGCACGTTCTTCTCATTTGATCTCATGTGTCCTGCTGAGAACGCAATTATGACTGCAACAATGGAGGACACAAATTCCCATACCGACCATTTAAAAACTAGTGTTAAAACTAACATAATAAGAACTGAAATCAACATGACTCCATCTCTAGGACCTAATTTTATATACGAATAAAACATCAGATGTAACTTCCTTAGTTTTAAATTCCAAGATTAGTATAACTCTCTTCCATTTTTTTGAAAACCTTTTCAAAAAAAGTGTTTTGAATTCTTTTTCATGACTAAATTCAGTTATTAACCTTACTTCCACGCATCGTCAATTGAATTCGATTACGAGCCTCATCGACATCCAGCACCCAAACGGTCACAATGTCGCCAATTGTTACTACCGTACTTGGATCACTAACATATCGATCAGCCAACTGTGAAATATGGACTAATCCGTCTTGTTTAACACCAATATCAACAAATACGCCAAAGTCGATCACATTTCTAACCGTACCTTGAAGTTCCATCCCCGGCTTAAGATCAGCCATAGTTAAGACATCTTGTCGAAGCAATGGTGCCGGCATATTGTCACGGAGATCTCGGCCTGGCTTGCTCAATCCTTCAATAATATCAGTCAGAGTTTCCTCTCCAATATTCAACTTTTGAGCCCACTCATGCTTATCTAACTTAACTAATTCTTGACGAAGTTCAGTCGTACCAATCGATTCAGTAGACATTCCAATTCCTTTTAATAATTTTCGTGTGACCGTATAACTTTCTGGATGAATGTCGGTATTGTCTAACGGATCATCCCCAGAAATAATTCTCAAAAATCCAACTGATTGTTGGTAAGCCTTAGGGCCTAATCGGGGAACTTGTTTTAAAGATTCACGATTATCGAAGGCACCCTTTTCATTTCGAAACTTTACAATATTTTTTGCAGTAGTTGAGGTCAATCCAGAAATATGAGTCAACAACTCTGGACTTGCTGTATTAACATTAACTCCGACTTGATTCACAGCCGTTTCTACAACTCGATCCAATTGCTCATCTAAATCTTTTTCGGGAACATCATGTTGATATTGCCCTACACCAATTGCTTTAGGATCAACCTTGATCAATTCAGCCAATGGATCTTGCAATCGACGACCAATACTAATCGCTGAACGTTCTTCAACGTGAAGATCCCCAAATTCTGAACGAGCATTGGCACTTGCTGAATAAACTGACGCACCTGCTTCGTTAACAATCACATAATAAACCGGACGCTTTAGAGTTTTTAAGATTCCACTAACAAACTCTTCGGATTCTCGACTGGCGGTTCCATTCCCAATAGCAATCATTTCAACTTGATAATCTTCAAGTAACTTCTTGAATTCTGTACTAGCCGCAGCTCGTTTTTCTTTATTTGCCGGTTTGTGCGGATAAATCACTTGTTTGGTCAAAAATCGTCCATTTGCGTCGACAATCGCTAACTTACAACCTGTCCGATAAGCTGGGTCAAATCCCATGACAACTTTGCCTTTCAATGGTGATGCCATCAAAAGGTGATACAAGTTATTGCCAAAAATTTTAATTGCATGTTCATTTGCTTGATCAGATAACTTACGACGAATTTCTCTGGCAATAGCTGGTCCCAAAAATCGCTTATACGCATCCGCAAAAGCAGCTTTCACTTTTTCTACAGCTGGACCTTGACGACGACCAATTATTCGAGAATATCCAAAATTCAAAATTTTATCAGTATCGACGGAAATCCCAACAGTCAATATTTTTTCACGTTCTCCACGGTTAATTGCCAAGATTCGATATGGAGGGATTTGTTTCAATGATTGTTGAAAATCATAATATGTTTCGTAAGTTTGTCCCTCATCTTTTTCTTTGGCACCCCGTTTTACCTTGCTAGTCAGCTCACCACTTTGGTAAGTATATCCTCTGATCCATTCACGGAAACTAGCTTTTTCACTAAATACTTCGGCTAAGATTTCATTAACCCCAGCCCAGACAGCCTCTAGATCAGTCAAGTTTTTACTAGCGTTAATAAAAGAACTCGCTTTATTATTTAAACCACCTGCTGGAAAACTTAATAACCAATTTGCTAATGGTTCTAATCCGGCTTCTCGAGCGATGCTTGCTTTGGTCTGCTTTTTTTGTTTATATGGAAGATACAAATCTTCCACTTTTTGTAACACCGTTGCTTCTTCAAGTTGCTTTTTTAGCGTAGGTGTTAACTTACCCTGCTCTTGAATCAAATTAATGACGTCATTACGACGTTGATTTAGCTTAGTCAATCGATGTGCTTCATCCTCGATGTCACGAATAGCAACTTCATCCAAGGTACCAGTGCGTTCCTTGCGATAACGAGCAATAAACGGCACAGTATTACCTTCATCCAACAATTCTAGAACTGCTTTGATCTGTTGAACTTTGTACTTACCCATTTGTTTATGAACTGATCGAGTCAAATCAACCAAATTATCTTCTGACTTACTTATTACCATGTGGACCTCCAGTTTTAAATCAAGTTGCTTATTTATTCTTAATGTAGCATCAAAAAAGACTTAGATTTAGTCTCTAAGTCTTTCTTTAAAATAACGTCACCAATTATATCACGGTATCACTACAGACTCTTTATGAATACTAATTTAGAAATCGTTTTCAAAAAAATCGTTAAATTTAATCACTTAAAACAAGTCATTTTTTGAAATATCTAGTAGAATAAAAAGTAAATAAAAATATACAAAAAGTACAAAATCCAGTATCATTTGGGAAATAAATAATTTGAGGGAGCATATTCTGATTGAATGCACTTGTGAACATGTACGGTCCATTCTTCGACCTTCATAACTGGGCAACAGTTATTGAATCTGGCGAAGACTGGTTAATAATTCTATCCTTGGTAGTTATGGAATGTATCTTGTCGGTCGACAATGCGGTGGTTCTGGCCGCCCAAACACAATCCTTGCCTAACAAAGTTGAACAAGAAAAATCATTATTCTACGGACTATTCGGAGCTTACATCTTCCGATTCTTAGTTATCGGTATCGGTGTCTACCTGATCAACTTCTGGTGGATCAAGGTCCTTGGTGCTGGCTACTTATTCTATCTATTCTTGAAGTACTTCTTCATTGATAGACGCAAAAAGGGCAAAGTCGAAGTTCCAACTAAGAAACCTGAACCCAAAGGTTGGAAGAAGCATATTCATATTTCACAATTCTGGCAGGTCGTTATCTCAATTGAGTTGATGGATATCGTCTTCTCAATCGATTCTGTCTTAGCCTCACTGGCTATCTCCAGCAATCCAGTCATCGTCTTAATCGGTGGTATGATCGGTATTCTAGCCATGCGTGGTATTGCGGAACTGATCATGGGACTGATGAATCGTATTCCTGAATTACAAGGAATGGCGTACTTCTTGATCCTATTCATCTCGATCAAGCTGTTCTTATCAATTCCCGCAATCGATATCGAAGTGCCAAACATGCTATTCGTAGCTGTACTGATCGGTGCCATTATCGTTACGCTAATAATTCATCAAATCAACAATAAGAAAAAAGGCATACACTAAAAATTCCTGGTCGATTAACTCGATCAGGAATTTTTATTTGTTGTGGCGGAACTTCGACGGTGTATAGCCAGTATACTTTTTGAAGGTTTGACTGAAGTAACTCATTCGGGTGAACCCTAGTTCATTCGAAACATCTTGAATACTCATCTCGGTATCCTTCAACAAAAACATTGCTCGTTGAACTTTTCTGGCATTCAAATAAACTGAAAAACTCAACTTGGTTTCCTTCTTAAACAGCTTACTGAAATAATAATCTGACAAATAAACTCGATTCGCAACTTGGTCCAGTGTTAATCGTTTGTCCAAATTATCATCAATGAATTCAACCGCGGTTATGATGCTCGATTAGAAGTCGATAGCCCTTTTAATTGTTGCAATGCTATGGCCTCATTGTCATCTAACTCCTCGATCATGTCATCAACGTTGACTGGTTGTTTGACCAAGAAGTCATCAATACCACGATTTTCGACCAATAAACGTGCCATGTTCTCGAACAAGTACTTCAAGAACTCAGCCTGTTTCTGCAATCTCTGCAATAACTGTAGACTCTCAGGACTAGGCTTACCTGAGACATCATGAGCAACGTACAATTTACCGACCATTTGGTTAATGGTGGAGATTCTAATCGGCACATCAGTCAACTCAATATTGTATTTGAAACGATCAGTACTTAATTGTGCAAAATTCTTAACCTTACTTAAATCAGCTAGAATACTTTTTTCTGCCGCTTCACCTAAGGCGTTCGACATCAACTTGTCATTATTATCTAACACAAAAATAACCAGATCATTTGTTCTGGCATAATTTTGTAGCACTCGTATTAAAGTTTTTTCGTTGCTGGAAAGAAGAGTTGCTAGATCGAATTCTTCCATTTTAATCCGTCCCGTCTTTTAGCTTTACTTATGTTAATTATAATACGATAGGTATATTCTTCAATTATTTATTTATTACTTTATTCAAATATTTTATGAGAACGTCAGCATTGTTGTGTTCTTCGTCTTTTGCACCGTACAAAATCAGGACATCTTGATCCTTCAACGCCGTTATAACGGTAGAAACAAACTCTTTGGTATAGTCATTATTTTCAATCTCTGCCAGATATTTCTGTTCGAATTCAGGAAACTTTTCTGGATCATGACCAAACCACTTACGTAATTCAGGTGTAGGTGAGATATCCTTGGCCCAAAGATCCAAGTTGGCACGTAATTTGGACATACCTCGTGGCCAGAGCCGATCAACTAAAATTCTATATCCGGCGGGCAATTCCTTGTTATAGATACGTTTGAGAACTATTTTTGTCATTTTATCCTCGACCTCTTTTTGAATTAATCTCTCTATAATTGTATCATAGCTATCGTTAGTCATTTTATAGGAGGATTTATGCAGTCTGCAAAAGAAATAATATCGTTTCAAAATGTAGCAAAGAACTACCGCGGCGGCAATGACGCCGTTGAAGATATCAATATTACTGTTAATAAGGGGGAATTCGTTTGCCTGATCGGAACTTCTGGCTCTGGTAAGACGACAACTATGAGAATGATCAACCGTATGATCGAACCTAGTCGCGGCAAAATCATTTTTAAGGGAAAGAATCTTAAGACATTCGACCCAGTAAGACTACGACGTACGATTGGCTACGTTATTCAGAATAATGGACTAATGCCTCACATGACCATTAAGGACAATATCACCCTAGTACCCAAGCTGCTCAAGTGGCAACAGGATAAAATGGACCGTAAGGCTAAAGAATTAATAAAATTGGCTGACTTGCCTGAAAGTTATTTAGATCGTTACCCTGCCGAATTATCCGGTGGGCAGCAACAAAGAATCGGTGTCGTTCGTGCTCTGGCCGCCGATCAAGATATCATCTTGATGGACGAACCATTCGGTGCGCTTGATCCAATTACACGTGACGACTTGCAAGAACTTGTTAAACACTTGCAAGAAGAACTTGGAAAAACCATTATCTTCGTTACGCACGATATGGATGAAGCTCTGAAACTCGCAACTCATATCGTCATCATGGACAGCGGTCACGTTATCCAAGATGATACACCTGATAATATCTTGCAACACCCTGGTAACGACTTCGTTAAGGAATTACTTGGTGAAGAACGTCTACTACAAGCTCAACAAAACACACTCTCTGTCAGTGATATCATGTCGAAGAATCCGGCTAAGATCACTCTCGGACAATCATTAGCTGAAGCAATTCGTGAAATGAGTTATCGTCACGTTGATACCTTATTAGTTACTGATGACAACAACAAACTAAAAGGTTTTATCGATCTGGAGACGATTAACGACCGTTACTCGAAGTATTCAAATGTCTCGGACATTTACCAAGCTAATCGTTTTAAAGTCAAGACAACGTCATATTTGCGTGATACGAGTGAACGTATCCTCAAGCAAGGTTACAAGTACGTACCCGTTATCGATAATGACAACAACTTGATTGGTATCGTCACTCGTGCATCCCTCGTCAACATCATCTATGATGCCATCTGGGGTAAGGAAGAGTTGGATAATCCTGATAACATCAAATTACCCGATACGATCGCAAAGGAGAGTGATAATGCATGATTTCTTTTCTGAACCAGCATGGCTCTGAATTGATAATCAAAACCTGGGAGCAGATCTACATCTCAGCTTTTGCCATTATCCTCGGCATAATTGTCGCCGTACCGCTCGGTATTCTATTAACACGCTACGACAAAACAGCCAAATACGTAATGTCGATTTCAGGGATGCTTCAAACCATTCCCTCACTAGCACTATTAGCTTTGATGATCCCAATCTTTGGTATCGGAAAAGTCCCTGCTATCGTAGCACTCTTCATTTATTCACTACTACCAATTTTGCGTAATACCTATATTGGGATGAAAAAAGTCAACGCAAACTTGATCGACGCCGCTCGTGGTCTGGGAATGACAACGATGCAGTCCATTTTTAAAGTTGAAATACCAATGTCCATGCCTATTATTATGTCTGGTATCAGGCTCTCAACTGTTTATGTTATTTCTTGGTCTACTTTGGCGTCGTACATCGGTGCCGGTGGATTAGGTGATTTCATCTTTAACGGACTGAATCTCTACAACCCTAGTCTGATCATCGGTGGTACGATCCCCGTTACTATCTTGGCGATCCTAGCCGATTACCTATTAGGAATATTTGAGAAAAAAGTTACACCAAAAACGAAACGTAGTGAGGTGTAATCATGAAAAAAATATTCAAAAAAATCATTACACTTATCTCACTAGCCACGATGCTCTTAGTCTCAAGTTGTGGCTGGCCCGGACTCAGTTCCGGCTCCAAAGATACGATTCGTGTTGCCAGTCTATCGACCACTGAATCCATGATCATGTCTGAGATCATCATGGAATTGATTTCACACGAAACTAATTATCACACTGAAATCGTCAATAACTTAGGATCTAACCAATTGGTCCATGCGGCTTTGATGCGCAATAACGCCGATATAGCAGCTGAAAACTTCACTGGTGATGAACTTATCGCCACTTTGAATCACAAGCCTATCAGCAATCGCACCAAGGCTAACCGTACTGTCAAACGACTCTACAAACAACGCTTCGACCAAACTTGGTTCCCTACTTACGGTTTCGCTAATACCTACAACATGTTAGTCACACAAGAAATGGCTAAAAAATATAACTTGCACAATATCAGTGACTTGAAGAAAATCGCTCCAAACATCAATATCGGTGCTGATAATATCTGGATCAACCGTCCTGATGATGGTTACCCAGCTTTTTCACGTGCTTACGGATTTACTTTTAAGCGTGTCTATCCAATGCAAGTTGGTTTGGTCTACTCAGCCGTTGCGGCTGGTAAAATGTCTGCCGTTCTAGGTTACTCAACCGATGGGCGAATCAAGAGTTACAACTTGAAGATATTACCTGACAACAAGCACTTCTTCCCACCATATGATACAAGCATGGTCGTCAATAACAGTCTGTTGCGCAAACATCCTGAGCTCAAACCATTACTACATCGTTTGGATGGAAAAATCTCATTATCACAAATGCAAACAATGAATTACGAAGTCGATAATAATCTCCGTGAACCGGCAGATGTCGCACAAGAATTCTTACAAAAACATAATTACTTTAGGGGTGAAAAATAATATGGCTGACCAGCCGTTATGGAGACAATTAATTTTTTATTTTACTCACAATGGAATTTATATCTTAGAACAATTTTGCCGTCACTTCTTGATCTCATTCTATGGGGTCTTGATTGCCGCAATCATCGGGATTCCTTTGGGAATCTATATCGCAAACCACTACAAACTAGGTAACTTCATCATCAGTATCGCTAACGTTATCCAGACCGTACCTTCACTGGCAATGCTATCAATTATCATGTTGGTGTTGGGATTAGGTCCTAACACGGTTATCGTGACAATATTCTTATACTCGTTACTACCTATTCTCAAGAACACTTACACCGGTATGAAAAACGTTGATCCAAATGTGATTGATTCGGCTCGTGGTATGGGAATGACTGGAATACAACTGCTCTACATGGTCAAACTGCCACTTGCAATGTCAGTTATCATGTCTGGTATTCGTACCGCCATGGTCGTTGCCATCGGTAACACTGCTATTGGTTCCTTCGTCGGTGCCGGTGGATTGGGTGACTTGATCATTCGTGGTACTAACGCAACTGATGGTGCCCCACTGATCTTAGCTGGAGCATTACCAACCGCTCTAATGGCTGTCATTACTGACTTATTGATCGGTTTACTACAGAAGTATTTCGAACCAACTAACTACATGAAAAAATAATTTTTAGCACTCGGCAATTAAGAGTGCTAAATGTTTGAACTTTCCCCCAAGCAGGTACTACAATGTATTTGTAATGAAGGAAAGGAAGTAATTGATATATGAGTAACGAAATTATGGATCGTCCAAATGACCTTATGAGAGACTGGTTTGATACAAATTGGATGAATAGCTTTCCAACATTCTTTAAGGATGCTAATACTGATACAACACTAAAGACAGACATTAAAGAATCTGACAAAGCCTATGAAGTTCATGTAGATATGCCAGCTTTTGACAAGAAGAATATTGATATTAATTATCAAAACAACACACTAACGATCAGTGGTCACCGCGACAGCTTCAATGATCATGAGGATAAGAACGGCGATATGATTATGAGTGAACGTTCAGGCGGACGCTTCGCAAGACAATATCACTTACCAGCAGTTGACGAGAACAACATCAAGGCTGACTATGTTGATGGAGTTTTGAAGATTAATTTGCCTAAGGTCGAAGATAAAAAAGACTTAGGTCATCATATTGATATCAACTAGAGCTAGAGCGTGTTAAAAACGCGTTTCAAAAAAGAGATACATTCGTTGGAATGTATCTCTTTTTTTTACACCTTTTTACGCATGTTATAAATGAATACCAAAACGATCCAGAACAGCGCCGTGAAGATCATCGCCATTCGTGTTTGCTTAATAATAACTAATAGCACCAAAATTCCAATGAAGAATGCCAAACTCAAATAGTTAGTATAGGGATACCCTGGCATCTGATAAGCACTCAGACTCTTAGTCCTGTGACGATAGACCACATGTGTCCACAATAAGACAATCCAAACTACGATGAAGTTGATCGTCGAAACGGTCGATATCAAACTGAATACGCTCGCCGGCATGAAGTAATTCATCAATACGATAACTAACAAGCTGCTCCGGAGAACATCAGGGCCCAGACCGGAACGCCGTTACGTCCGACCATGGCCATTTTCTTTGGCGCATTACCCTTGATACTCAAGCTATACAAAGTCCGACTAGTACTGAACAAACAACTGTTAGTGGCTGATAGCGCAGCTGTTAAAACTACAAAATTTAAGATTCCAGCAGCACTTTTAATCCCAATACCTGAGAAGACCTGAACAAAAGGACTGGCATCGGTCGTAATATTATTCCAGGGATAAACCGCCATGATGGCAATCATTGACCCAACATAGAACAAACCAATTCTGATCGGTACAGAGTTGATAGCCTTGGGGAGATTGATCTCGGGATTATCAGTTTCACCCGCTGTGATACCGACCATCTCGATTCCAACAAAGGCAAAGACTACCATTTGAAATGATAACAAGAATCCTGTCAATCCAGTTGGAAATAGTCCTCCGTGATTCACTAAGTTGGCAAAGCTAGCGTGGCCCCCACTGACTGGCATATGGAATATTGCCATCGCAAAACCAACTATAACTAGAACAATGATGGCAATAACCTTGATCATCGAAAAACTCGATTCCATCTCACCAAACAGCTTCACGTTCACAAAATTAATTGCGAATAGAATCACTAACACTGTCAATGCTGTTGCCCACTGTGGTACTTGTGGGAACCAATACTTCACATAAATACCAGTGGCTGTAAGATCAGCCATTGCCAAAGTTATCCAACAAAACCAATAAGCCCAGCCAGTCACGAATTCAAATCTATCGCCCAAATAAATGCGAATGAAATCCAAAAAGGAATGCTTTGATGTATCTGACAACAACAGTTCACCGATGGCTCGCATCATGAAAAAACAAAATAGTCCGGTAATCAAATACGAGAAAATGATCGATGGTCCTGACTTGTGGATCGCCTCACCAGACCCCAGGAATAGTCCTGTACCAATCGCTCCACCGATTGCAATCATCTGTATATGTCTACTTCCTAACGACCTAGAAAGAGTTTGTTCTTCACTCATAGTATCAGCTCCCTTAATTTTTTATAAAAAAAGACGCCACTAATACATTTCTGTATCAGGGACGTCGTAACGCGGTTCCACCCAAATTTCGCAGTTTCCTGCATCTCTTATGCTCGATAGCGGGAGCGAACCACTTTGCCATTGAATACTTACTGAATCTCAGCTAATTTCAGCATCTCTGTTTTTGCCTTTGTGATAAATCGACAACATGACGATCCAGAAGACGACTGTGACCATCATCGGAATTCTCGTTGTTTTAACGTATAGCAATAGAATTAATATTGCCAAGAAAAAGATCAAACTAATGTAATTGCTAAAAGGATATAACGGCATCTTGAAAATCTTGATACCATTAGGATTTTGCTTGCGGAATCTTAAGTGTGTCCAAATCAGGATCATCCAAACAATAATGAAGTTGATCGTTGAAACAGTTGAGATCAAACTGAAAACACTCGATGGCATGAAAAAGTTCAACGCTACAATGACTAACAATGCTGCCGTTGAGAAGATCAGTGCCCAAACTGGCACACCGTTTCTTCCTATTAACTTAAACTTACGAGGTGCGTTACCTTTCAGACTCAAACTATATAACGTTCGACTGGTGCTGAACAAGCAACTGTTAGTCGCCGACAATGAAGCAGTCAGGACAACGAAGTTCAATATTCCAGCGGCACCATTGATTCCAATACCAGAAAAAACTTGAACGAATGGACTGGAGCTAGTTGAAATCTTGTCCCAAGGATAGACACTCATGATGCGATCATTGAGCCAACATAGAACAAGCCGATTCGAATTGGCAAACTATTGATAGCCTTAGGTAAGTTGATCTCTGGATCAGCGGCTTCACCAGCGGTCAATCCAACCATTTCGATACCAACAAAGGCGAAAATAACCATTTGAAATGACATCAAGAACCCTTTGAATCCAGTTGGGAAAAATCCGCCTTGATTGACCAAGTTAGAAAATGTCGCCTGACCACCTTGAACCGGTGCACCGTAAATTGCCATTCCACAACCAACCGCTACTAAAGCAATGATGGCGATGATCTTGATCATCGAGAATCCAGTTTCCATCTCACCGAATAATTTGACGTTCACAAAATTCATTGAGAATAAAACTAATAGAATAACTAGCGCCGATAACCACTGTGGCACTCCTGGGAACCAATATCTGATATAAATACCGGAAGCAGTGAGGTCCGCCATAGCGACTGTGATCCAGCAGAGCCAATAGGCCCAGCCAGTTACGAATTCAAATCTGTCTCCCAAATAAATTCTGATGAAATCTAAGAATGAATGCTTGGTCGTATCAGATAATAATAATTCACCAATGGCTCGCATCATGAAGAAACAAAAGAATCCGGCAATCATATATGCCAAGATGATCGACGGCCCAGCTTCGTGAATGGCACTACCTGAACCCAAGAACAGTCCCGTACCAATCGCTCCACCAATGGCGATCATCTGAATATGTCGACCCTCAAGCGATCTCGAGAGTGTTTGTTTGTTAGTGCTACTTTCCATAATTAACTTCCAATCTAATCTGCGTTGAGAATAAAAAAGACGCCTCTAATACATTTCTGTATTAGGGACGTCTTCAACGCGGTTCCACCCAAATTTGCAATTTCTTGCATCTCTTGTGCTGATAAAGGTAAGCGACCTGTAAAAATTAAAACACCATTTTCACTGTTGACTTTCAGCCTAGATCAACATCTCTTTGAGTGAACATGTGTATAGTATAAGTGGTATAAGATTAAAATGCAACTAACAATATAAATTTTAAATTAATCTAGACCAATTCTAAAATATGAAAGTTCACACTTTTTTCATATTTTAGAATTATTTAATTCATAATCTTTAGTTATGATAGTACTTGTAGATGAGAGATATAAAAATCCCTTTTCTCACCCCCCTATAACATATATATTTAATCCCCTAAGAAAGCATCCTTCCCCAGGATGCTTTCTATTTTTTTTATTTTTTAGTATCAACCAGTAGTAGTTATCCATCAAATAAGTTATACTAATAAGCGTGGGATGAATTAGTTATCCCCAGGGAGACAACTATTGTTGTCGTATTAAAATTGGACACAGAATTTAAAATTATAAAAAAGACTTATCATCAAAAGTTGGCTATCCAAGATTCACAATATTTTCACAATTTACAAACAAATACTTCATGATAGGCCTGTATTATATAAATTGTAGATAAGAGATACAAGAAATCCCTTTTCTCATCCCCCCTATAACAATATTTAATCCCCTATACAAAAAGCCACTCTTCCCCGGAGTGGTTTTTTTGTTGTCCTTTTTTCCGCAAAAAAACAGCTCTGTACAATGTACAGAGCTGTTTCGGTGGTAAGGTGCGAAGATCTTCCAAACGCTTGCGCGCCGACCTCTTACCCTTACCTCGGTTTGGCACCATTTGTAAGTATGCCTGTTATACGATGATAAGTCAATTTAAAATTTCATCGATTTCATCTTCATAATCAGTTGGATCTTCTAACTTACCGCGACGAATAAAATTTGAGGGAATAGATTTCTTAATAACTTCGTCCTTAAATAATAAATTAAAAGCTTCTTCACCGATATCTTCCAATCGATGATCGATCGTTGAAAAATTCATTAAAAAACTAATTGGCAAATTTTCCTGTCCAATAACTTCAACATCTTCACGATGTAACTCTTGCAATTGTCTTATTGCTCCTGCAGCAATTTCATCACCATTGCTAAAAACAACTTGAAGCTTCTTGTCATAGTTCAAAAACTGAGCTGTGGCGGTTATCCCATCAAACATTGTTCGTGACTCTCTAAACAATAATTGATCATCGATTTCTTTAC
Organism: Companilactobacillus nodensis DSM 19682 = JCM 14932 = NBRC 107160; assembly: GCF_000615905.1. Taxonomy (GTDB): domain Bacteria; phylum Bacillota; class Bacilli; order Lactobacillales; family Lactobacillaceae; genus Companilactobacillus; species Companilactobacillus nodensis. The sequence continues at coordinate 200,711 of NZ_BAMN01000003.1, read as the reverse complement.
CAAAAACTTCTTTATATGCCTTTGTCGTCAGCAAGGCACTTTGACTAGTATTTTCACTCCGACTTATCGTCATTCCAATATGTGTATATCCACTATCTTTTAATAGTTGTAACGCTTGGACAAACGATGCTTTACGATCGGTAAAAGCACTAGAAATAGGATAATCAAACGTATTTTCACAACAAGTTATTGGTCCAAACTTTTGGTATTCGACAATTTTGTCGAACGAAATCGAACGAGAAGTAAAAATTAAACCATCAAATGCATGATGCTTGAGCATATCCAAGAAATATATTTCCTGATCCTGATTATAATTCGATTGCAAAAGAGTTGCCTGATAATTATGCGCAAAAGCTGCACTGATGATTGAATCAGCCAATTTCTGGAAATATGGATGATTAACATATGGCAAAACTATTCCGACACGATAAGTTTTGCCAAGGCTGAGTGCACGTGCCATATCATTTCGATGATAATTCAAACTCTCCATTGCATCTTCAATATCCTGCTTAGTTTTTGAGGATACATAGCCCTGATTATTGATGACCCGAGAAACTGTTGAAATGGAATGTCCCGATATTTTAGCCACATCACGAATATTTGACATAATTTACCACCTTTCTTCACCACTCCTAATATAACTTATAGAACCGGTTCTATATCAACAATTCCATCAATTATCTATTTTCACAAAAAATTATTAAATTTATTGATATTGTTAGCTTACGTTATTGATATTTTTTAATTTATATCAAGTTAAAAGACAATTTTTGAAAAAGTTCACACTTTCTTCACATTTAGAAAACAAATGATTCACACTTACCCTGTATATTAGTACTTGTAGATGAGAGACATAAGCCTCTTACCTCATCCCCCCTATAACATATATTTAATCCCCTAAAAAACACTTAAGAAGTATCCCTCCCCAGGATACTTCTTTTATTTTGCTCTTTTTTATGTGTTTATTGCTTCCGATTGTCAGTGACTACACCTGCTGTGGGACCAGTCCCAGCCTGAGAAACGGTCTGGGACTTCGACTTTAAGCTTTGCTTCGCAAATCTTAAAGCTCGTCCGTTTTGTAAGGTCGGATAATTCATCGACTTAACAAAACCTTCACAGCTGGTTACGTCACTGACAATCTCCATATACAAAACTATCAAAATTTTACTCATCATTCAGAAACAATGAATAACTAGCTGGAAAGACAAGAAAATTAGGTGGCTGTGCAGGTGGCGTTAGTGCTTTAGCACTTACACCACGGGACGAATTTTGAAATTTGAATGGTCTTATCAAAGTTCAAAATCGAGGATTGAGACCGCTCCTCAGGCTCAATCCGGTCCCCACAGCGACCTAAGTTTCTTGCTCTAGGAAGCGGCATATTTAAATTCAAACAAAAAAACTGTTGTTAGACGTATGAAACGCCTGAGCAACAGTTATTTTTTTGCAGTAAAAACGGGTACCAATATATCATCAACTATTTGCGCAATAACTTCCCTAGTAACAGCTTCTTGATCAACCACTTCGTTAATAAAAAGTACACTTGGTAAATGTAAAACTCGCAATGGCAATTCAGCGACAGTCAACTCACCGCGTTTTTCAGCTTGCTTCAAAATTTGTTCCACAGCTGTTTGCAGTTTGTTTTCGGAATTTGATGCTGAAAAAAGTTTTCCCATCGGAATTGACTTCAATCTGTCCGTCACTAACCCTTTTAGTTTTTCTGCACCAAACATATCAAAGATTTTAATTAATTGATTAAAAAATTCAATTAGATCCTGTCGCAAATTACCAGTATCTGGTATCGTCACATCTAGCTTTGGACCGAACTTAAGAATCGCTGTAGCAGCAAGGCTGGACTTTTCAGACCAGCGACGATACAAAACTGGCTTGGCGGCATTAGCTCTTTTGGCAACTTCAGCCATTGTGAAGTCCTGATAGCCAACTTCTTGTAATAATTCCCAGGCACTAGACAATACGGCATTCTCTAAATCAGCGCCACGACGGCGCTTTGGGTGATCTGCTTCTAATTTTGGCAAATTATTTCACTCCCTCACTTGCATTTTAAGATACTAGGGTATACTATTCTTTTTATCAAAGAAATAAGAAACTATAGTATCCTATTCTAATTTTTGACTAAATCGAAGAGGTGTTTAAAATGCAATCTCAAAATATCAAATCTAATACTCAAGCAACACCTACTGACCAATCTTCAGTAGTGAAGGTCGCAATCATTCTCATTATTGGTGCCATCGCACCTATGCTTGATACGACCATGACTAATGTTGCCATCAATACTATCATGAAAGAACTCCACAGTTCCGTCAATATGGTTCAATGGGTAACAACTAGTTATATTTTATCACTTGGAATCATGGTACCTATCGCTGGTTGGGCGGTCGATCATTTCAGCGGTAAAAAAATCTATATGACTGCTCTGACTGTCTTCCTTATCGGTTCAATTGTTTCAGGCATCGCTACTGGTATTAACTCCTTAATAATCGGTAGAATAATTCAGGGCGCCGGTGCCGGCATCATTATGTCCATAATAACCACACTAGTTGTACGTGCGACTGGTCCTAATGGACTTGGTAGTATCATGGCAATCGTTGGTCTCCCCGCTGTGCTTGCTCCTGTTCTAGGACCTACCTTTGGTGGATTCATCATCAAGGCACTCAATTGGCACTGGATTTTCTATGTGAATATCCCCGTTGCTCTAGGATCACTGGCCCTATTATATTTTATGATGCCAGAATTCAAACCAACTGTCGCTAAAAAACCTTTTGACTGGATAAGTTTGATCCTTCTAGGAGGTACTTTTACCACATTGATCTTAGGAATTACCAAACTAAGCACCAGTGGTAAGTTTACTAACACTGATGTATTCGTACCGATTTTAATAGGTATTGGTCTATTGATCGGCTACATTATCTATGCCTTAGTTTTCCCAAACAAAGCTCTGGTCAGTCTAAAACTATTTAAGTTTTCCAACTTTTCGGCTGCCAATGTACTTCTATTAATGTCCGGGCTAACTGTTAATGGAGCAATGTTCATCCTTCCGCTGTATCTCCAAAACATTCGTGGCTTAAGTGTCGCAATGTCTGGTGTTTACCTAATTGCCCAAGGCCTCGGATTACTAGTATCTCGTAGTCAGATCGGTAAATTGACCGATCGAATCGGTGCCCGTTGGGTCGTACTGGCATCAATCGCTATCGCCGTTATCGGAACTCTTCCATTCGCCTTCTTTAACGCGAACACCGCAACTTGGATCATTCTATTGACGCTATTCGTTCGTGGAATCGCCCAAGGTGGTATGACCATGCCGATCATGGCAGACTCATACACTGGCGTGCCCACTGAACTAATTTCTGAGGCAACCACTGCATCACGAATGTTACAAAATATCGGTGGAGCCTTTGGTACAGCTTTACTAGCAACTTGGATTCAGACTCAGTTGAATGGTGAAGTCATGACACCTGCACACTTGAATTCAGCTTATCAGGGAGCATTCGTCTTGACTGTGATTGTTACCGTATTGGCGGTCATTCCCGCCTGGTTCTTGAGTCATCACATGAATGTAAACAAAAAGTAGGACTAGCGTCCTACTTTTTTTCGCCAAAATGAATCGCAGCTGCCTTAAACATTAGATCTTTGACCTTAACATTTTCGAATCCAGCTTGATGATACATTTCAACTAATTGTGAAATACTGACGAACTTATTAACCGAGTCGTCTAAGTATTGATATTCATCTTTTTTTGAAGCAAGCAACTTACCCATCATTGGCATCAACTTATTGAAGTATACTTGCCAACCCAAGCGAATCACCGGCGTTTCAACCTTGTAAGCTTCCAAACAAACTATCTGACCACCTGGTTTGAGAACTCGATGGATTTCTCTCAAAACCGCATTAGCGTCAGGAACATTACGTAATCCGAATCCAATTGTGACAACATCAAAACTATTGTCCAGAAAAGTAAGATTCATCGCATCCCCAGCTAGTAGCTCGACATTTGCCAAACCAGATTGTCCAACCTTGCTCTGTCCAATTTTTAACATCTCTTGGCTAAAGTCCATACCAGAAACTCTTGTCAATGGAAATTTCTTACCTAATAAAATCGTCCAATCCGCCGTTCCACAACATAGATCCAGAATACGTTTAGGATGATTACTGATCATATCTGTCGCTTTGACACGCCACTTACTGTGTGTCCCTAGACTCATAATAGAATTCATCTTGTCATAATCATTCGCAATCGTATTAAAAGTATTTCTGACATCTTTTTCTGGAACCTTATTAGTTAAAGCCAAAATTACACCTCAATTTAATCTATATCGTTCTTTCTTCCATAATAATTCAAATACTTGTGCCCAGATGCCGAAAGAGTGTACTTGGATACCCCTGCATTATCTGGTTGGATAATGGCTGAAATATCTTCAGCACCAGTAACAACTTTTAAGAATGAACGACTCACGAAACCGTGGCAAACGACCATGATCTTCTCGTCACCCTTCTTAGCCATATCATCCATGAAATCTTCAACACGCTTGTAAACATCAGCGTATTCTTCACCATCTTTGGCATATTTAGTATAATTAGGAAGCAAATAATTATTTTCATCAAATACTTCTGGATATTTAACCTTTAATTCAGCTTCAGACAAGCCATCCCAGCTACCATAGTCAGCTTCATAAAGTCTCTTATCAAGTTTTACTTCATGAATTCCTTGGTTCAAGATTTCAGCAGTTTGCACAGCACGCTTCATCGGACTTGAATAGACCTCATCAAACATGTGAACATCGATGTGCTTTTCCAGTTCTTCAACCTGCTTAACTCCGTTGTCATTTAAGGGTTTATCAGTCGACATACCGTTGATACGGTTCTCATAATTAGTATCTGTTTCTCCGTGTCTTACAATGTACAATTCAACCATAGTATAAAAATTCTCTCCTCTTGTCAGCGCTTTACATTCATACACCTAAGTATTTCATTATTGACAATGCATTTCAACTCTATTATGATTAAGAAAATCAAATAGTCCTTTAACATTGGTCCCGTGAGGCTAAAAAGGTACACGTTAAGTCTTTTATTTCGTACAAACACGGGATAGAGGACTATTTTTTGCAGAGAGCGGAGAAAGACGGGAGATTTTGAGCACTGCCTAAGATAACGAAGGTGCCAACGCAGTTGGTGCATTTGTTATCTGTAGCAGGCGCAGGAATCTGTCTTTCGGAGCTCGTTTTCGAAAACGAGTTGCGGCAAGCAAACCTCTGCGCTTACTACGACTAGTGACTTCACCACTACGTGGCAAATTCACTAGTCTAGGTAATGCTCAAGGTTTTAACGCTTGCCTCCACTCTCTAATACAAAATGGGGGAAGAGTATCATGGATGCAAACGACAAATCGTATCGAAATCCGGAAGCGGTGATCGACTTATACGAAAGGCCACCTTTGGGTAGCTGGTGGCTCTTATCATTACAGCACTTATTCTCAATGTTTGGAGCAACTGTTCTTGTACCGTTACTAATTGGGCTGGATCCTGGTATTGCGTTATTCAGTTCCGGTATTGGTACCATCCTACATATTTTGATCACCAAAGGTAGAATCCCTGCCTACATGAGTTCCAGTTTTTCTTTCATTGTTCCTAGTGTCGCCTTAATGAAGACTGCTGGTTACGCCGGAGTTGCTCAAGGTACTATCGCTGTTGGTTTGGTTTATCTGATTGTCGCTTCAATCGTTGCGATTGCCGGATCAGATTGGATCGACAAGGCCTTACCACCTATCGTAGTTGGACCGATCATCATCGTTATTGGACTTTCAGTTGCCGGATCAGCCGCTGACAACGCCATGATGAACAATGGTCATTACGATCTGAAATTCTTTATCATTTCAATGATCACATTATTCTTAACCGTCTTATTCAATATGTACTTCAAAGGTTTCTGGAGTAATATTGCTATCCTTCTCGGTATCGTCTGCGGATATGCGATCTCTGTCGCCTTTGGTATCGTGGACTTCTCTAAGGTTGCTTCAACGCCTTGGTTACAATTGCCTCAATTCGAATTTCCATTTATCAGTTACACACCTAAGAAAATTTATTGGGATGCCATCTTGAGTTTTGCCCCGATTGCCTTCGTTACAATGGCTGAGCATTTGGTCATATCATGGTTCTTGACGAATTGACTCACAGAAACTTCTTCAAGAATCCTGGACTACACAGAACCCTTGCCGGTGATGGTACAGCCTCAATCTTCGCCGGTTTAGTCGGTGGTCCACCAATTACATCATATGGTGAAAACATCGGTGTTATGGCCGTCAACAAGATCTTCAGTGTGTACGTTATCGTTGGTGCTGCTGTCTTCGCCGCCTTATTCGGTTTCGTTGGTAAGTTGAGCGCCTTGATTCAAACTATCCCTGGACCAGTTATCGGTGGTATCAGTTTTGTACTATTCGGTGTTATCGCCTCAAGTGGTTTGAGAATCTTAGTTGATAACAAAGTTGACTTCAATAAAAAACACAATCTTATGATTGCGTCAGTAATTCTAGTTATCGGTATTGGTAATGCCTACTTGAAAATCGGTTCATTCCAATTCACCGGTATCGGTGTTGCGACGATCGTAGGTATCGTTTTGAACTTGATCTTACCTAAGAAAGCTTTATCAGAATAAAATAAAACTTAATGTTTCAAACGAGCAGATAGAACCTCTATCTGCTTTTTTATTTGCGCACCGATATCAGTGTCGGCAACTGTCTTGCGCTTAACCGATTGTTCAATGACACGTTTGGTCGAAACAACGTCGGTCATATCTTCGATAGCTCGCTTACGAGTGGTAAATGGCTCGTGTGTCACTAACTGTAATCCATATGAATTGGACAGCAATGTATAGCCGCCGATACCAGTCGTCTTGTGATATGGCTTAGACATACCACCATCGATCACAAAAATCTTGCCATTAGCCATGATCGGTGTGTGTCCAATTTTAACTGGAGTATGTCCATTGATAATGTGACCTTGCTCTGTATCCAAATCAAATTCTTGGAGTAATTTATCAGCAAACCACTCCTCCTTACGAAGTGAATAGTAAGGATTCTTCTTCTCATGCTGCAATTCCTTATTGTCGACAAAGTAACGCTCAAAGGTCGTCATAGCTTCCTTACCAAATAATGGTGATAACTTGCCAGTCCAGAGATACCAGAGAATATCAGAATTGAAGCATTCTTCAGTCTGTGGTTTTTGGAAGGCATTCTTCAAAGTTACTTCAAAGAAATCAAACAGGCTCTTACCCGAATAACTCTTATCACCTAACTTGAGACTCAACATTTCACCATTTTCATCGACTGGAACACAGCCATGAAGTAATAGATTACCGTTATAACGCAGGTACATGGAGCCATTATTCAACATATATCCCATGTGGTAACGAAGCTTTGGCGAAGCGATGAATTGTTGGATCAAGTTGTCCAGGATTTTTTGTTCTTTATTAGTCAGTTTGTAAGGATCATCGGAATCGACCAGTTGGAAACAGCCATCAGTGATGTCGTATTCCCTGCCATCGATCTTAACGTGCTTCTTGTCACTACTTAACTTACCCAATAACATCCGTGATTCCATTTCAAAATCCGGATTACGTTTAATCGCTGATCCTTCAAGTTTGAACTGCATGATGGCCATCGCCTGTTGAACACAATTGTTGCGTTTTTCCAATTTAGAGGATATCTTAGTCCCGGTATCAGATTTAGGTTTGAAGGAATCTAGTGGCTGATAATTCTTCAAAGCAAATTTTTCGAGCTCTTCAAAATCAATTCCGTATGAGTCACTCAAAATATCCAAGTTATCATACCGAGCACTGATTCTAACTAAGTTAGCCATACATAACTTAGAACCGGCAGCACTACCGATCCATAGAATATCGTGGTTGCCCCATTGAAAATCAAGACTGCCCCAGCGTTTCATCAAATGTTCGATGATAAAGTCAGGATGTGGTCCACGGTCATAGACATCCCCAATAATGTGTAAATGATCAACAACCAAACGTTGGATTGTATGACAAGTTGAGATGATGAAGGCATCTGCCATATCTAAGCTGATAATATTATCCATTACCTCACGGTAATATTGATGCTTAGTGGCGTCAGTCGTATCCGCATATAACAGCTCTTCTGTAATGTAGACAAAGTCTGGTTTGATAGCCTTTCTGACTTTTGAACGTGTGTATTTATTGGCAGTATAACGCAGCATTTCAATCAAATTATTAAAAGTTGTCATGTACCACTGACATAATTCTGGCTGGGTTTTGATATTTTTCTTAGTTTGTTTCAATATTTCTGAAGGATAGTAGATCAAGAAGGCTAATTTTTTTTGGCTTTCTTCGGTCAGACGACCGGTAAATAATTCACCGATCTTTTGCTTAGTATTACCTGAGCCATTGCGAAGAATGTGTGCGAACTCGTCATATTCGCCGTGAATATCACTGATGAACGCCTCGGTTCCTTTGGGCAAGTTGAGAATTGCCGACAAATTAATGATCTCTGATTTTATTTCATTAGTACTTGTGAATGTTTTTTGCATATTACGGACTATACCTTTCATTTATGAAATAGCTACCATTGTTGGTAAATGTAGACATCTCGAACTATACCAAATAACAACCCTTTTTACAAGAATCACAAAATCTTTTGCGTTAAAATACTTATATGGAGGTTTTTATATGACTTTAAAATTAGATTCCACAGTAACACTCAATAATGGTGTTGAAATGCCCCAATTAGGATTAGGCGTTTGGAAAGTAAACAACACTGGTGCTTCTCAATCCGTTCAATGGGCAATCAAACATGGCTACAAGGCCATCGACACTGCCAAGCAATACGGTAATGAAAAAGGTGTTGGTGAAGGACTCCAAAAGGCTCTCGCTGACAATAATTTAAAACGTGAAGATATTTTCTTAACTACTAAAGTTTTTAATGGCGATCAAGGTTATGAATCAACTCTCGAAAACTTCGAAGGACAACTCAAACGTCTACAAACTAGTTATGTTGACCTTCTGTTGATCCACTGGCCAGTTAGCGGCAAGTATCTCGACACATGGCGCGCACTTGAAAAAATATATCGTGACGGCAAGGCTCGTGCGATTGGAGTATCTAACTTCGATATCGCCAAGATGAAAGATATCATCTTACATGCATCGATCAAGCCATCCGTTAACCAAATGGAATTTCATCCGCTTTGCCAAGAAGAAGATATCAAGAACTTCTGTGACAAGCACAATATCTATCTCGAAGCCTGGTCTCCACTTGGCGGCGGTGCTGTACTTGGTGACAGTCGTTTGAAAGCTATCGCTGACAAATATCATAAGTCTGTTGCTCAAGTTATCTTACGTTGGGACTTGCAACGTGGTATCATCACGATTCCTAAGTCAGTCCACGAAGCACGTATTATTCAAAATACTGATGTCTATGACTTTGAACTAAGTGACGAAGACGTTGAAAGAATCAATAGCCTTGATACTGACAAACGCAGCCTTTGGTACGGCGACTTCTTCTGGAACGGTAATCCTGATGGATTTACTGATTCCGTCGATGTTTGGGACGACTAGACCTTATATTAAAAATGGAGATGACCATTTTGACTAATAAATCCGATGAATTATTTAAGAGTCTAAGTAAGGCTTATAGCAATACTGAAATAAAAAGCAATCCTATTTTTAAAAAGATCATCGAAGAAAATGCCGCAAAGCTTGAAGCTGACGACAGCAATGAAAACTATTTGAAAGTCATCTTAAGGCTTTCGAATGCAATTTCTCAATATTATCTAGAACATCACGAAATGCCTCCAGAAATGATGACAGTTTATAATCAAATTAAAGCTGACGTTCCTGAAGACAAAGCACGGATTGAGCAGATTCGTAAGAACGGGCAAGCATCGAGTCTCGCTGGCATGGGATTGGTGCTTTAATAAAGCAAAATCCTCTGAATTTACAATTAAATTCAGAGGATTTTTTATTTTTCTCTAATCTTATCCAAGTTAAGCGTCTTTTCATTGTGATGACGATTCAAAACTCCTTCAGCGAAAATAATTGATTCTTCATTATCAATCAACATTCCTGACAAATATGAACTTTGAATCAAATCGGTAAACTTCTCAGTTCCAGCTACAATACCGACGTTAGCCAGATATCCGTATCCATTAGGTCATTGCCAACAACGGCCAACTCTTGAATCGCATCCATTTGGTCTTTTTCCAGATACTTAGTCCGACTATCGATTTTTGCCGTTGAAATCGAACCGTAACGCATGTTGTAATCTTTCAAAACTGTTTGAATCTTCCATTCAAAGTCGGTTGAGGGACGAACAGCAAACTTGGCGTTCCCTCTGCCTTCCAGTGAAATTCCAATGACATTGTCATTTTCAAATAGCGGAATCAGATATTTGTTAAAGGACTGTTCGATCGCCCAACTTTTGATCAACTTGGTTGGCGCACCGTTGAAATAAACTTCAAATGATCCATTGGACAATTCTCCAACAACGACTGTCTTCGAATAAAATGACTTAAAAGCATCAGAATTCAACAATGGTTGCTTATCTCCTCGTTGAAATCTCGAAACTAATGAATTATCTCTAAAGGGTGAATATTGAATGTCGATCTGTTCCAAATACCGATTCATTTTTTCGTAAGTGCCGATCATGATATCTTCATTCTTGTCATCTTTGTGGTCGAACGCCAAACGAATTATAAACGGAATATTCATGGCATTAATGGTTTTGGTTAAAAATTCGGTCATAGGCGATTACTCCTTATCATATTTTGTTATTTTAAGTTTTTGAATTTTTATTTTAGTTGTGGTGTTCTTTTTAACTCCACAACTCTATTGTAAAAGGATTATGTGAACAAAATATGACGGAACTTAGAAAATTAATAATCTGATTACAAATAAAATCTCCCAAGGTTTCTTGAGAGATTTTCATTTTAAAAATATTTTTTTATTTGTACTGACTGACCCATCGCGAAAATTCACGATCCCGAGTTTTTTATCAATAAACATTCCTGTCAAATCTGACCTGACGATCATTTCAGGGAATAATTCTGTCCCTGCAGAGATTCCAGCATTCGCCCAGACGACCGAGTCGATTAAATCATCACTAAGAATCGTTACCTGTTCCATCTGACTATCACGGCTTCGAGGAACTCTTTCAAAGTTGAGATTATTTACAGTTGCGATTGCACCATTTTGTAAATAATAACTACTCAAATTATCATCCGTATTAGGCTTGTTGATATTTATGCTCCAACGATAATCAGAATCTCGCCGAGTCGCTAATTTGATATCCTCACCGCTCTTGAATGAAACACCTTCAATACCAGTTGTACTCAGTAGCGGCTTAAGATAATTATTAAATAAACGTTCCATCGCCCAACCCTTAATAATTCCAGTAGGGTCGTATTTACCGTTGAAATAAGCACTATAATAATGCTGCGTCATTTGTTCAGCAATGATCGTCTTGTCGTAGACTAATTGGAAGGGCTCAGAATTGATCAGTGGATCTTGATCACCTTTTTGAAACTTTGAAACCAACGAATCTTTCTTCTCAATCGAAAAATCATCATCGATTTCATGTAACTCGATTTCAATATGATGTTTAGCTTCATCAAACACCTGCTGAACCGCTTCGGTTGGATCGGTGGTTGCCAGAACAATGTTGAAATCAGTATTCATTTGTTTAATTGTTGAAGTTAGATAGTAATATTTTATTTCTGCCATATAAGTTTTCCTTTGTAGTTTTATATATTATTTATATTTATTCTTCTATTTAAGGAAATTATATCGGCCGAATGTGAACAATTTATGATGCAACTTTGGTCTAAATAAGAAAATTTGGCGAATAAAAAAAGAGACCCTTAGGCCTCTTTTGTACGTGGGTTTAACACAATATTTAAGATAATGGCTGAGAAACTACCAACAACTAATCCGTTGTTCAAAATAGTTTGTAAAGTTGATGGCAAGAAGTGCAATAAGGTTGGTTGAACGGTAACACCGAGTCCCAAACCAATAGCAACTGCCATGATCAACATGTTTTCATTGTTCATTTCAACTTTTGAAAGCATCTTAACTCCAGATGCTCCTACGGTACCGAACATAATCAACATTGCTCCACCCAAGACAGATGTTGGAATTAAAGTGGCAATTGCTCCCACCTTAGGAATCAATCCTAACAAGATAAGAAGAAAGGCTGAGAAATAAACTGGCTTATTCTTCTTGATACCTGACAACTGAACGATCGCAACGTTTTGTGAGAAAGTCGAATATGGGAATGTATTGAAGATTCCACCAAGAATAGCCGCAATTCCTTCTGATGCATAACCATGTTGCAAGTCTTTTTCATTCAAGTCACGTTCAGTGATCTCAGCTAGAGCATAATAAACACCAGTTGATTCGATCATACATGTCAATGAAGCCAACAGCATGATCAAGATCGATGACCATTCAAACTTAGGCGTTGCAAAGTAAAATGGAATTGGTAATTGGAACCAATGTGCGTTATGAACACTTGAGAATCCAATAGTTCCCATCGCAATTGCCGCAACCGAACCGACAACGATACCGATCAAAACCGCAATTTGCTTAACAAATCCTCGTCCCCAAATACTAATGATCAAAATAATAAGTGCTGTAGAAAATCCTAAAATCAAATCAGTTGGATCACCAAAGTTCTTAGCAGTAGCGTCGCCACCACCAATGTTTTGGAAAGCAACTGGGATCAAAGTGAAACCGATCAAAGTGATCAAAGAACCTGTGACAACTGGTGGGAAAAATCTCTTTAGTTTAGCAAACATTTTAGAGATCAATAAGATAAAAATACCAGCAGCGATAATTCCACCATACATATAGGCGATCCCGAAATGATGTCCAATGTTTTGTAACGGTGTTACATACTCAACGGCTGATCCCAAGACAACTGGCAATCCAATACCAGTCAATGGTGTACGCTTGATTTGAAGTAAGGTAGCGACCCCACACATAAAAATATCCACTGAAATCAAATACGTCATTTGAGTAGAACTAAATCCTAATGCTGCGCCAATCAAAATTGGGATCAAAATATCCCCAGAATACATGGCTAGCAAATGTTGAAAACCGAGTAGCAGATTCTTCAAGAACGAATCTTCAGTTTTGAGTGTTTTTAAATCCATTCTGCACCTTCCCCAATAAATTAATGAAAATCATTTATCATAAACGAACTATATATGTAACTATCAGTGATATAGTTCGTAATTAGATATAACTTTGGTTACTTAACATTAAAAATTATATCACTAATTCGGAATTAAATGGAATAACTATGTAAATGATAACCGTTTTCAAATATGATAAAATATAAATCAGTATTAAATAGGAGGATTTCATAATAATGAAGAAAAATCATTTGGATGACGCTTGTACAACTATCTTGGTTGGTAAGAACGCCAGTTTAGATGGATCAACTATGATTGCTAGAAATGACGACACATTTTTTGCAGTCGCACCACATAGCTTCGTATTAAACCCAGCTGTTGAGGCGAAAAAGGCCGTAAAGTTAAATCATGGCTTAACGGATTTGAAGGAGAAGTTCCTGAAAATGGCTACAAATGGCCTGCTGTTCCTAACGTAGACTACAAACAATTCGGTTACTACGATGAGAGTGGTATCAATGGTGCTAACGTTGCTATGTCAGCGACTGAAAGTACTTATGGTAACGAACGTGCCTTGGCCTTTGATCCACTTGTTAAAGATGGTATGGACGAAGATGTTATCGTACGTATGGTCCTACCTTATGTCGATTCAGCTAAAGGTGCCGTTCAACGCACTGGTGAATTGATCGCCAAATACGGTTCACCTGCTGGTAACTCTGTTCTATTCAGTGACAGCGATGATGTTTGGTACATGGAAATCGTTTCTGGTCATCACTGGGTAGCTCAACGTATCCCTGATGACAGTTACGCTGTATGTGCTAACCGTGTCTCGATCCAACAAGTTGACTTCAATGACCCTTCACAATTCATGTGGTCAGATGGCATTCAAGAATTCGTTGAATCAAATCACTTGAACACAGACAAGACTGGTTTCAATTTCCGTCACATCTTCGGTACAGATAATATGAAAGATCGCCACTACAACACACCACGTGTTTGGTTCGGTCAAAAATTCTTCAACCCTGAAATCGAACAAGATCCAGAAGACGGTGAATTGCCATTCATCATGAAGACAGATCACAAGATCTCAGTTGACGATATCGAATATGTTCTTGGTTCACACTACAACGAGACACCATACGATCCATTCAGTCCTGACGCTTCAGATGCTGACAAGTATCGTTACCGTCCAATTGGTTTGAACAGAACTCAAAACTCACATGTGCTACAAATCAGAAACGACGTTCCTGAAGAATTCGCAGCTATCATGTGGTTATGTATCGGTTTCCCAACATACACACCATACATTCCTTTCTACACAAACATGAACGAAACAGATGCCAGTTACAACGACGCATCACTAGAGTTCAACTTCAAGGATGCTTACTGGATGTATAACGCCTTGTCAGTTCTTGTAGAATCACATTACACAGACTTCATTCAAGACGATATCGACTTCCTAACAGAAGTCCGACAAGACTTGCGTATGAGTGTTGCTGAAACTGACAAATTGGCTAAGAACTACACTGGTGAAGAACTAGTTGAATTCTTAACTACTAGAAACCAAAAAGTTGTTAAAGAAATGGCCGACAAGACTCACAAGCTATTCGGACAACTTTATACAAAGGGTATCAATCTTTCAAAACTTACATTTAATATGGACAAGAACCTTTAATCGTTCATAACGCCTGAGATAGTTTTTCTATCTCAGGTTTTTTTCGGGCAAAGTCATTTACTAACCTGTATAATGTCTCTATCAGTGTTTTTTATACAGAGCTAAGGGCTCGTTTTTTAGGAGGAAAATTATGGATGAAAGTAAGAAAATGACTAAGAAAACCTTGCATAAAGGATTTCTCTTAGCTTTCCTTGCATCAGTTATTTGGGGTGTTTCCGGCGCTGTCCAACAAATCGTTGCTAAGGACAGTAACATTCCAGCCATGTGGTTCGTAGGAACTAGAACTTTAGTCGCCGGGGTTATTTTGCTAATAATCGCATTAATTGTTTTACCAAAAAAAGAATTCTTTTCGATTTTTAAATCATGGAAGGATACATTAACACTAGTTGCCTTTTCAATCTTCGGTTTATTCGCTAATATGTACACCTTCTTCTACGCAATCCAAACAGGTAATTCTTCGACTGCCACGATCTTACAATACTTATCACCGCTATTCATTATGTTAGGAGCCGTTATCTTCACACACAAGAAGGTCTTACGTATCGATGTTATTTCATTCGCATTAGCCTTGCTAGGTGTTGTACTGTTGATCACCCGTGGTGACATTTCTCACCTTGCTATCCCATTTGTATCACTTCTCTGGGGTATCGGTGGTGGTATCACAGCTGCACTCTACATCGTCATTCCACAACGACTGATCGCCAAGCACAATGGTTTACTGGTAACTGGTTGGGGAATGTTGATAGCTGGTGTCTTCTCAAACATTTTTACACCTGTTTGGGTCAATCCGCCACACTTATCAACTAAGAGTTTGATCGGCGTTATAACGGTTATTCTTTTGAGTAACGTTATTGCCTTCCTATTAATGGTCTTCAGTACTAAGTACACAACTGCCGCAACTATCAGTATTACAGATGCAGTTCAACCATTCACCACTTTAGTATTGAGTGTTATCTTCTTATCTTATAGTGTTAATCTTCCCGAAATCATCGGGGCCGTAATCGTTGTCTTTGCTATCTACATACTAAATAGATATGATACTGATGGAGACTAATTAATACTAAGGAGATCGACAAATTATGAAAATTTTTGCTTACGGAATTCGTGACGATGAATTGTCATCATTGAGGAAGTGGGAAGCTGCTCATCCGGACGTCGAGGTCGGCTACACTGGCGATACTTTGACACCAGATACAGCAAAATTGGCTAAAGGCTCCAATGGTGTTGTAACTTTACAAACAACTCCATACGAACGTGAAGCCTTGGAAAAGTTGTCAGAATACGGCATCAAATCCATTTCTATTCGTAACGTAGGTTTCGATAATTTTGACTTCAAAGATTTAAATGACTTCGGTATGAAGTTGACTAATGTACCAGTCTATTCACCTAATGCAATCGCTGAACATACGGTTCTATTAATGGGTAGATTATTACGCCGTGTACCAGAAGTCGATGTAAAATTCGACAACGGTGACTTCACTTGGGCACCTACTATCGGTAGAGAATACCGTGAACAAACCGTTGGTGTTATCGGAACTGGTCACATCGGTCGTGTTGTGATCAAGATCTTGCAAGGTTTCGGTGCTAAAGTCGTAGCTTACGATGTATACCATAACGCCGATATAGAGAAGCAAGGTTTGTATGTTGATAGTCTTGAAGAGCTTTATAAGCAATCAGATATCATCACACTACATGTACCATTATTCGATAGTAACAAGTATATGATCAATGATAAAGCTATTTCTCAAATGAAAGACGGCGTTATAATCGTCAACTGTGCTCGTGGTGAATTGATCGACACTGACGCTCTGATTGCCGGCTTAGATAGTGGCAAAATCGGTGGTGCAGGTCTCGATGTTCTCGACAATGAGAATTCCGTCTTCGGACACAAATGGGGCAGCATTGATAACCTACCAAATCCTAAGATCAAGAATTTGGCTGAACGACTCAATGTTATCATCACACCTCACAATGCCTTTTATACTGAAACAGCCGTCCACAATATGATCACCGTTGCCTTTGATTCCAATAAGGCTTTGATCGATGGTGAAACACCAAACAACTTGGTCGACACATCTAAATAATTGCAAACTAATAGACCTATCTTACGAGATAGGTCTATTTTTGTATTCTCTTAACTGTCTAACATACTTAACGATAAGTGACCAAATGGCTGGTATCCAGTACAAATGATTCATTAATCCGACTAAGAGCAGAACCACTGCCCAACCGTCGTTATTTTGATCCAACCTTGCGATAGCAAAGTAAATCAATAATTGTAATAATGAATAACCTACAAAAACCACCAGCCCTATCGCTGACACGATCAGGCTTCTCGATGTCATGACTAACAAGGCTGAGTTTTGAAACGTGTGAAGGACCGTTAAAATAGCAGCTCCGTTTGTGATAATCATAATGGCGAAGCCTATTAATTGTGGTATTGAATATTTCCTGGTCATGGTTTAACTCCTCCATCCTTACTCCCTAAAGAATAGCATAACTTTTCATTTTTTCATGAATTGACCATTTGCCCCTTTTATTTTGTAAAAATTGCGTTACACTTAATTACACAGTTTATTAGAATTTATTAATATTCTAATATATCTCACAGAAAGAAGGATTTATTTATGAAGATTTACGTATTTGGCGTTCGTGGCGGAGACGAAGAGGCTCCTCTAAAAAACTGGATGGCAGAACATCCTGAGGTCGAAGTTGGCTTTACACATGATATTCTGACACCTGACAACGCGAACTTGGCTAAGGGCTATGATGGAGTTTGTTCCGTCCAACGTGAGCCATATGCTCGTGAAGCACTGAAGATGCTCCATGACTATGGTATCAGCAAGTTATCAGTTAGAAATGTTGGTGTTGATGGTTTTAACTTTAAGGACCTCAATGACTTCGGATTTACACTGACAAACGTCCCTGTCTATTCACCTAATGCTATCGCCGAACACGCATCCTTCTTAGTAGGTCGCTTGCTTCGCCGTGTTCCAGAATTTGATGACAAGTTCCGTGCTGGTAACCTCAAATGGTCGCCTACTATTGGTACTGAAATTGCTGGTAAAACCGTTGGTGTCATTGGTACAGGACACATCGGTAGTGTCTTCGCCCGCATCATGCAATTCGGTTACGGCGCTAAGGTCATTGCTTACGATATTGACCCTAACCCTGCCCTCGAAAACCTTGGTATCTACGTTGATTCACTCGACGAACTACTTGCACAAGCAGACATCATCTCGATCCATACTCCTCTAGCACCTCAGGACTATCATATGATCGATGCTGACGCTATTTCTAAGATGAAACAAGGTTCATACTTGATCAACTGTGCCCGTGGTGGTCTAGTTGATACTGACGCTCTGATTGCTGGACTAGACTCTGGTAAAATTGCCGGTGCTGGACTTGATGTACTTGATAACGAAAATGGTATTTTCCAAAAAGACTTCGGTAGTTTCGATGCTATTCCTAATGAAAAATTCAAGAATCTGGCCAGCCGTGACAATGTTATTATCACACCTCATACTGCCTTCTACACTAAACGAGCTGTTCATAACATGGTCTACGAAGCAATGGACACACAGATCAAATTGCTCAACGGTGAGATTACAAAAAACATCGTCAACACAAAATAATTTATAAATTAAATTTGACAAAGAATTAAACATGGTGTAATTTTATCACCAATCAAATAATTAAAACTTATTTAATCCAATTAGACGTTGAAGAGAAGAGTAAGTTAATGAGTAGTTTGCATAGTGACCGCTAGATGGTGAAAAGGCGGAACGAAAACTTAACTGAAGATGAGCTTGGAGTCTTACCTAGGTGAAAGCCAAAGGTACGCAAGGATGCGATATCATCCCGGACATGTTAGTGTCGTTGAGGTATTTTGTGTAAGCAAAATATGAAATAGGGTGGTACCACGGTAATCGTCCCTACATCGCAGAGTAATTCTGTGCATGTAGGGACGATTTTTTTGGATTAAATATAGTTAACGGAGGAAAATATTATGACAAAAACACAAACAAAGATTGGATTTCAACATGTAGGAGGCTTCTTAAGACCAGATGTACTCAAACAAGCACGTAAGGATTTCGCAGCTGGAAACATCGACCATGATACTCTAACAACTATCGAAAACGAATCGATCAAAGACCTAGTTAACAAAGAGATCGATGCCGGACTAGATTACGTAACTGACGGTGAATTCAGACGTTCATATTGGCACCTCGACTTCTTCTGGGGCTTCGAAGGAATCGACCATATTCACTACGGTGAAGGTTATAACTTTGCTCACGAAGAAACACGTGATGATACAGCAATTCTTTCAGGTAAGATCAGGTTCAACAAAAATACTCACCCATTTATCAAGCACTTCAAATTCTTGAAATCACTAACTGACGGTACTGCTGTAGAACCTAAGCAAACCATCCCTGCTCCAGCTCAACTCTATATTGAATTGGTCCGTGGCACGAACGCTGACAAGATTAAAGAATTCTACGATACAGATGAAGACCTTTATGCCGATATCGAAAAAGCTTATCACGACGCTATTCTTGCCTTCTACGACGAAGGTGCCCGTATCATTCAACTAGACGATTGCTCATGGGGACTATTCCTCGATGACAAGTTCCTCGCAACTCCAGATGGTCAAGCTTACGCCAACTCAGGTATTCAAGATATCCTACTTGAATTGAACAACGGCGCTATCAAAGACTTACCAGATGATTTGACGATCAATACACATATCTGTCGTGGTAACTATCATTCAGACTTCGCTTTTGCTGGTGGCTATGGTCCCGTTGCCGATACAGTCTTTGCTAAAGAAAATGTCGACACCTACTTCCTTGAATACGATTCAACACGTGCCGGTGACTTCGAACCACTCGCCAAAGTCTCTGGTGACAAACGTGTTGTACTAGGATTGATCACTTCTAAAAAAGGTGAGCTAGAAGATCGTCAAGTTATCATTGATCGCATCAATGAAGCCAGCAAGTATCTTCCATTGGATAGATTGTGGCTCTCAACTCAATGTGGCTTCGCCTCAACTGAAGAAGGAAATGTTCTCACGGAACAACAAGAATGGGCCAAATTAGCACTCGTTAAGTCGATTCAAAAAGAAATCTGGAGATAAATTTATTTATAAATCTATATTTGTGTTAGCGCTTCCAATATGCGGTATAATAAGGTTGTAAAGAAGTTAAATATATGTTGGAGGTGTTGGTCATGCTAAACATTATTGCTGATCTCTTCAACAAGATCGTGGACTATACAATCAACTTCGATTGGTGGGGAATTAAGTAGCTTACGATTTTGTAAGAAGAATGTAAGTGAAACAAATGTAGAATTAATCTAAAAAACTTTAGTATATTTCTCAGGAGGTAAGGATAAATGAGAAGTCTACTAAAGTTTTTGTTGTTATCAGCTACTATTATAGGATTGGCATACGTTGGTGCGTGTGCATACACCAAGGATCGTACAGATCAATTTTCACAGGCATTGGGACAATATAACTTCTTGGTGAAAAAAGAACCACATTATGTAAAAATCGATAATGCTAAAGGTAAAGATGAAGATGGTTATGGTAACTACGACTATAATCTAACTAGTTACGATAAGGATGGCAATGAGCACCCTATTCAATTCACCGGTATGGGAAAGTTGAAACAAGGCCACTACTTAGAAGTAATGACTAAAGGTGCCTACGTTTATACTTACAAAGAAGTGTTCCAAAAAGATATGCCGAACGATGTTTACAGTAAATTGAAGGCAGAATAAAATCCATGACTGCGGTCATGGATTTTTTATGTTCTATAAATTAACATCTTCTGCTTTAACAAATTGATCTGTAGCAATACGATAGTATTTTTCGCCATTGATCATTTCGTATCTATCTGTCTTATATGATGAATTAGTCGGTAATTGTGTTGATACTGCGTTACCTCTTTCATCATAAACAACTGTTGTTTTGGTGGTCGAAACTATTGGTGAATCATAACTATATTCATAAACATCACTAGCTTTGACAAACTCATTAGTGGCGACACGATAGTATTTTTCACCATTAATATTTGCAGCTCTGTCAGACTTCCAGTCAGTGGATGATTTGAGTTCACGGCTAACTGTTGATCCGTGTGCATTAACAAGCTCACCGAGCGTATTTTGGTACACTCTGACATAAGTATTATTGCCTACATAGATATAGACATCGCTAGCCTTAACCCACTTGTCAGTTGAGACACGATAGTACGTTGTACCATTTAGGATCATCTTTTTGTCATTATACCAGCTAGTATTTTGATTCAAGAATTCATCTTCAAGTGCATTACCATCGAAGTCATAAAGCTGAGCCTTTGGACTATCACTATATGTTGCGGAAGTTTAATTGACGTCATCCACTTCTCTATCAGGTTCCGTTGCTGACGAATTACTGCTATTTGAGCTACTACCACCGTTATGGACAGGTGGTGTAACTGCTGGTGCTTCATATGTTTTGTAATGTGCATCTACAAAGTTTATGGGGCTTCCGTCACCACCCTTAGATAACATTCCTTGTTGCTTCAATAAATCTACCAGAGCATTAATAATAACTTTCAAATTTGTTTCCGTATCCGACAAGCCTACAAATTTAGCAAAATCAATGAGATGAGATTCGGAAGCTTCATTGGAAAACGCGCTTAAATAAAAACTCGTATTCTTAAAATCTAATGTCTGATTATTATTTGGAAGTTTATCTAGGTCAGATTGAAATACTGAGTCATTACTGATGTCTTCAGGATTACCTGGCAATATCAGTAGTTGAGTATCTTTCTTAGGGTTGTCATCATAACTTATATTTACGGTCAGATTATATGGTTTAACAGGATCCTTTTTTACAAGAGTCCACGTTTGAATTTCTTTTGGTGAATTGGTTCCATCATATTCTGACATTAACTTCTCACTCGAAATTGGATCTGCTGTTGGATTCTTATCACTTACCCAACCTTTGTACAAGTTAGTATTAAATACTAGTCCTGAATCAGCTAAATTTAGAGTGGGATTTAATGTTAAACTATGAATTTTTACATCATTTAAAGTTACATGATCTGCAGGTTGACTACCTAAAAAGAGTAATAAATTATAACCATACTCAAGGGTTTGAGTATTCATAGTAAAGTCAGAAAGATCTAGATCTACTAACTTCGTATCACCATCAAATACTCCATAATCATTTTTTGTATTCGAAGTATTAATGCCACTCAGATTAATAGAGGTCAAACCAGATTGAGTGAACATATACTGAATATCTGAACTATAAAAATTAAAATTAGATAAATTTGCAGCTTTCAATTCTGCAGTATTTGCAAACATCCGAGAACAATTTAATAGATTGGGGGCATTAATACTTGAAAGATTAACAGATGTAATATTAGTATTTTCAAACATTGAGCTTATCTCAATTGCATTAGACATATTTAATATTGAAAAATCAAAACTAGTAAGTCCAGAATTCATAAACATTGTAGAAAAATCCGTTGTCTTAGAAGTATCAAAGTTTCCCTTCATATTCCCTACACTTCTTAAATTAGTAAGCCCAGAAAACAATCCTGAAATACTGCTACCTGCAGTAACAGGACCATCAAAGTAGATTGATTCTATTTTAGATGGATTCTTCCCCCACTTAAAGCCATTAATATCTCCCCATGTACCTGCACCAATATGTAGGACTCCTTGATTTATATACCAAGAGCTTCCTGCAAAATCATTATTCGCACCGACATTTCCATAATTAATACTCGTATCATCGCTTGGGGCAACCGGTGCAGCTTGTTGTGTTTTATCACTTTGAACAGTATCTGTATTATCACCGTTTATATTTCCAGTTGCCGGAACGGCAAAGGCTTGGGTTTTATCCGTGTTGGAAGTAGTTTCTTTACCATTACCAGATCCAGTAGAATCTTGTGTGGTACCTGCACTATCACCTGTACCCTTATCAGAATTTGCATCACTTGGTTGTGCTTCGGTCTTAGTACTCCCTGAATCTTCTTCAGTCTCCGTATTACTGCCATCTGTCTCACCAATATTAGACGGAGCAATTGCTGTACCCTCTGTAGCAACACCATCAGTAACATCGGCTTTGACAGTTGTTCCTTGAGCTGATCCAAGCAAGATCATCCCTCCGGCGAATGCCAAAGTAGAAGCAATTACCCAGCTCTTTCCTGACTTATATAATTTTTTCCTCAGAATTGCATTTGGTTGACGTTTTAATTGTTCAAATCTCATATTGCTTACCTCCCCCTAAGTTCATTAGAGATAATAATATACTTATCACAGACAAATGGTATATGAAATGGCAAAACGTCGAAAAGAGTACAAAAAAAGAGCCAACAGACAAATGTCTATCGGCTCAAGCAAACTAATTACTTAGCGGCTTTTTCATCGCGACTCTTAAGGAATTCTTTAACGGCTTGGGCTTTTGCCATGCGTTCTTCACCGTTCTTTGAGTTAACGGGACGGCGGTGGCCTGTATAGCTTTATGTGTATTTTGTGACATCTAAATCCCTCCTCCCTTTACTAGTATTGTCTTATTAT
This sequence comes from Companilactobacillus nodensis DSM 19682 = JCM 14932 = NBRC 107160, assembly GCF_000615905.1. Lineage (GTDB taxonomy): Bacteria > Bacillota > Bacilli > Lactobacillales > Lactobacillaceae > Companilactobacillus > Companilactobacillus nodensis. Next base: position 177,305 of record NZ_BAMN01000003.1, on the reverse strand, counting down.
TCAACCCTATTATTGTAAAGGAATACGTCAAATTATTCAACAACTATTTTCCTATTATATAAAAAAGAACCAACTGATTGCAAGGATCAATTGGCTCAAAACCGTATCAATTGTTTTCAAATAATAAAATTAAACTTCTTTAGCTTGTAAATCAGCTACTTTGCCAGCCTTAGCTTCTTCTTTAGCAACTCTTTCAGCTTCGTATTCTTTTGAGTGAACACGGAATGCCAATAAGAATCCTAAGATTGCCAAGACTAATGTAAAGGCAAATCCATAATGAGCACCATTGGTAAATGCCAAGGCAGTTGAATGTCCGCCATTAGCGAAATAATTGTTTTGACCAGTACTCAAGAGAATTGTAGCAATACCAGTAGCGACAGCACCGATGACTTGTTGGAATGTGTTGATGATTGCGGAACCGTCAGCTGATTGATATTCGTTCAATGAATTCAAACCATAAGTTTGAGATGGTGACATTGCTAGTGGAACACCGATCATAAGAACGATGTGTGCAGCAATGATGTAACCTAATGAACTGTTTTGATTACTAAATAGGAACATAACAGCACCGATGGCTGATACCAAGAAACCAAGACGTGTCATCCACTTAGCGCCGATACTGTCGTAAGCTCGACCAGCACTAAATGATACCAAGGCATTCACAACACCACCTGGCAACATTACAGCACCTGTTAAGGCAACTGCGACGCCAAGTCCGTTTTGTAAGTACATTGGCAATAAGTACATAGCTGAAAGTGTGATACCAAAGTTCAACATAACTAATACTGAACCAGTAACAAATTCAGGTCTGCGTAACACGGCGAAGTCCAATGTAGGAGTCTTAGCGTGCATTTGTTGTCTAATGTAAACAACTAGCAAGATCAAGCCGGCAATCAATGAAATAATTGCGACTGGAATACTGTTGGTTAAATAACTGATACCGAAGACGATCAAACCAAAACTGATAGTTGATAAGGCAATTGCTAGCCAATCAACAGCTGGTTTGGTAACTTCGAAGACATTTGTCAAATTCTTTTCCATAAAGATCAAACCGATCAATAGGAAGATGATGAACGAAACAAAGATCCATCTCCATGATGATACACCCAAGATAATACCGGAAATTGTAGGTCCGATAGCTGGGGCAAACATGATAACAAGGGCAGCTGCACCTAAGGCAGCACCAAGCTTGTTAGGTGGGAAAATTCTCATAGCAATTGAGAACATCAGTGGCAAGATAAGACCTGTAGCGATACCTTGAATCATACGACCGATCAATAAGATTGCGAAGCTAGGTGCAACTGCCGCAATAATTGAGCCGACGATGAAGTCGATAAGTCCGAAACGAACTAATCCCCTAGTTGAAAAATGTTTCGTTAATAAACTTGAAAGTGGTAGGACGATGGCGATGACTAGCATGTAGCCAGTAACAAGCCATTGTGCTGTACCAGTTTCGATAGAAAAAGCTTTCATAATGGATGGAAGAGCAATGTTAAGTGAAGTTTCACTGAACATTCCTACGAATCCACCGATCAAAACACCCATTAAAGCTAAATATGGATGCTCTGGTTTTGTGTTAATTTGAGATTTACTCATAGTTACCTCCGTTTTTGTTGCAACAGTGGATTAATATACCAGAAAAAAAATGTTTTCGTAAGTTTTTTCTGAAATTTTTTTATTTTTGAATGAAAATGATGGTATTTGGAGGTAAAAATAGGAAATGATAAGATTTTTCTCTACCGTTATAACGGTAAATATAATTCCTACAAAACAAAAAGCCGATTGAGAATTTATAATCTCAGTCGGTTCTTTTTATCTATTAATAGAACGGGCCATACGAGAAATAGTATGACGTTCACCACGAATGGCTTTGCTTAGTGGATAAATATTTTCCATTGGTGATTGGACGCCCCATGCTGAGTCGCCGATATGCTGAATATCAACACCAATAATTTTATTTCTGATAGCGATATTCTCAATATAACTTGCTCCGGAACCCTCTTGACTAGTCCCGATGGTACTCATTACCAACGCATTCTGACCGTGAACTAAATCAACAATTTCTTGAAGGGTCGTGTCATTCAAACCGGGAACAGTTCCAACTGCTGGAACCAAGATCACATCGGCTCCTGCATTGAGAAACTGTGTAACAGAATCACTACTTACGACCGGTTCATTAACTCCTGCACCATGCATCTTACCTGCAATAACTAAGCCTGAAAAATTCTCTTTGGCGACTTTAATATTAGCCGCAATCTGTTCATTAGTTACACCAGTTCCAGGATTACCGGTTAAGACAACGAAGTTAAAACCAAGTTTCTCAGCCTCCTGAAGTGACTTTTTGCTGGCAGTACGACCCTCAGGAATCTCTGTTCGATCCTCTGCCATATTGGCGTTAGGATCGACCGGCTCAAGATTGACTCCAATTGGACGACCAGTTAGTCTTTGTAGACGCTTGATACTTTGTCCATCATGATGGATCACTGCATCCTCACCATCATATAAGCCAAATATAGCTGGATTGAAGACATCTAGCATGTTGAGCAAAATCATATCAGCTCCGAATGCTGCAGCAATTTCTGAAGTCGTGATCTGGTCAAAGCTCATTACTTGATGGGTGGCGATATTCTCACTTACAATTACTCGACCTTCACTGGCCTTAATTGATTGTTTTAGTTCTTTGCCGCTCATTTTTAGTATTTCACTTGGATTGGCGCTTATTAGTCTTTTTGTCATTTTTTGCCTCTTGATTTGAATTGAATTGTTAGTTTAATTCTACAACAAGACAATAAAAAAACCGGTAAATTAATTACCAGTTTTTCATTTATAGTTATGATTTATCAGGTTTAGGATCAGGCGTATTACCCTTTCCAGTCATCATATCCCAGAGTTTGCATAATCCCATAAGAATCATAGGTGCGAAGATTGAGATATAAACATTATCAATTCCGAATGGATCACCCATCAAGAACCATGCTGTGGCTAACACGGCCGTACCGATAAGTGCAATGTTTGCACTCTTTGTACTACCAAAGTGAGGTAGATAGAATCCAGAAACGGCAACAACTGTGATAGACATACGCAAAGCTTTACTAAAGAATGATAGTTGTAAAATTTGTGGAACGATGAATGAGAAAATTAAAGGTAAGAAACCAACAACGATTGATAAAATACGTGTCATACGTAATTGTTGTTTTGGTTCTGGATGACGCATTGGAACATAGAAATCGTCAACAATCAAAGCAACTAATCCTAATGCAACAGAACTAACACTGACAAAGACTGATGCAACTAACGCCGTAGCAACGAAACCAGCAAGGAAAACATTCATGTGTGTTAAGAATACTGGCAAAGCATACAATCCATTCATTGTTGGGAACAAGAACTTAGCAGCAACACCAATTAAACCAATTGCAATTGCTAATGGAATGAATAATACAGCAGCCATGTATGATGCATGTTGTGCAGCTTTGGCATTCTTAGCTGATGAGATTGCTTGAACTAAGAATTGTGTTGAGAATACGGCACCGACTGTAGTAAGTACCCAGCCGATGATAGTTCCCCAACCAATGTGTCCATCTAATGTGAAGTAGAAATGAGGCATCTTTGTAACCATTGGTGAAATACCATGTGTCATTACCAAAGCAAATGCTAAGGTGATCAAAATACCAATATACTTAACAAATGTGTGAATAACACTAACATAAGCAACACTCTTCATACCACCAAATGAGAAGTAAATTGTACTTACAATACCGACAATAACCATAGCGATTGGAAGCTTAATTCCAAGAATTTGAACTAGAACACCAGCACCACTAATATAATTACCGACATTAACTAGGAACAAAGCATAGATCATAATAATTGAAACAATGATTTTTGTTGAATGTCCATATTGTTGTTCAACAGCACTAGAAATTGTAAATCCACCAGTGTTATATAGACGTTTAACAAAGAACAAACCATAAAGAATGAATCCGATAACAGCAGCTACAATGGCCCACGATGCAGCAACACCACTACTAAAAGCTGATTGTGCTGTACCAACAGTTGACTGTGCACCAATGTATTCTGACATTAACAAAATACCTAAAACAAACGTTGGAAGCTTATTACTTGCACGCATGAAATCATCATTTGTAGAACCACCCCAACGGAAACTTAGATAACCGGTAATTAAAATATATACCAGGATCATTCCCATGACGATCAGCGTATCATTTGAACTTAACATGTGCATATTAATCGCACCTCCCAGAATAATTACATGACAAGATTTTGAATCTAAACCATTTGTATAATTCAATTTTTAAAGGGTCTTTGCTAGTCACGCTTCCTAGGACGGTAACCTTGCTCATCACCTTACAATCTCTATATTACGAAAATTCCATATCATTCGATATAATATTACCGTTTAAAGTTGAAGCGTTTACAAGTAAACGCTTTCAAATATTGGCTTTTCTTATTTTTGCTGTTCATTTTTGAAACGGATTACATTTATTTGCTAATAAAAAAAGATCCGTACCTCTATTTGTTAGGTACAGATCTTTACAAAACCCAATTACTATTGCATTAACTTACCACCGCTTAAGTTCAAAATAGATCCGGTAATAAATCCAGCCTTATCAGATAACATAAATGCTACTGCTTCAGCAACATCCTCTGGTTCTCCTAACTTATGTAATGGAATTTTTTTGAGCATATTATCACGATATTCTTGTGACCACTGTTTAGTCATTTCGGTCGCAATAGGACCACATTGTACGGAGTTAACACGGATATGATCACCTGCAAATTCCAATGCAAAATGCTTTGTCAAATAGTTTAATCCAGCCTTACTTGCACCATAACTTGCTGCAGCATTTGGATGTGGAGTCACACCATTGGCTGAAGTAATATTAACAATTGATCCTTCCTGCTGTTCAACCATGACTGGAAGAACCATTTTACTCATAATAAAACTACCTGTTAAATTAACTTTTATAACTAATTCCCAGTCTTTTACAGACGTTTCCAAGGTCTTTGTTCGTTTCATCATACCTGCATCATTTACTAATGCATCAATATGACCAAATTTTTCTTTTGCATCATTTACTAATTTCTGAGAGAACTCTGGATCAGTAATATCTCCTGCAATTTGCATACATTGTTGGCCAAGATTTTCAATTTCAGATTGAACTTCAACCAATTCATCAGCCTCAAGACCAGTTAGAACCAAATCGTATCCCTTTTTTACTAATGTTAAAGCTATTTGTTTACCAATACCTTGTGAACTACCAGTTACAATTGCTACTTTACTCATAAGAGCACCTCCTGAATTCGCTTTCATAAATATAATAGTTTATTTTAGATATCAACAATACTTAATTATTGTTTCAAAAGTAAACAATTAACATTGATAAAAGTTTTTCATTAAAAAGCGTTCAAATATAAAACGTTTAGTTAACAACACAAAAAAGACACACCTAGGGGAGTGTGTCTAATTTAGTAATTATTTATTTTCAGCTAATTTAATAGCGTAATCAATTGCATTCTTCAAACTTATTTCATTTGCAGTACCCTTCAATACTTGATCAAAGGCTGTCCCGTGATCAACTGAAGTTCTAATAATAGGAAGACCCAATGTAATATTTACACCAGCAACACTCTTCCACTCTTTCTTTTCTTCATCATATTGGAATCCTTGCATCTTCAAAGGAATATGTCCCTGATCATGATACATCGCAACGACAATATCATACCAGCCACCAACAGCTTTAGGGAAGACTGTATCTGGTGGTACAGGTCCTGTGACATCAATACCTTCTGCTTTAGTTTCATTGATAGCAGGAATAATTTCATCAGCTTCTTCATTGCCAAATAAGCCATTTTCACTGCTGTGTGGATTCAATCCAGCAACACCTACTTTTGGATGTGCGATGCCTAAACGCTTGCATGCATCGTCAGCAATTCTAATAACTTCAGCGACACGTGGCTTCTTAACAAGATCGCAGGCTTGACGTAATGATACGTGTGTTGAAATATGAACAACACGAAGATTATCATGAGCTAACATCATTGTGTAATTCTTTGTATGTGTATAGTGAGCATATATCTCTGTATGTCCGGCAAAATGATGCCCAGCTAAGTTCATAGCTTCCTTGTTCAAGGCATTTGTTACAGTAGCATCAACTTTTCCTGCCATAGCAAGATCAATAACTTTTTTAACATATTGAAATGCTGCATTACCAGCCATTTTGCTTACAACGCCAAACTTAAGTTGATCAATATCAACCATATGCATTTCATAAACATCGACTAATCCATACTCAAATTTTGCATCGTCAACATCTTCAACAACATTTAACTTACTCTTTAAGTCTGGTAAATATTCCATTACTTTCAACAATACCGAACTATCCCCAACAATAATTGGATTACATTGTTCGTATAATTTTTTATCTTGGAATACACGTAGTGAAATCTCTGGACCAATGCTTGCAGGGTCACCCATCGTAATCGCTACAATTGGTTTATTATTTTTCATAATTGTGACCTCCTAATCAGTTACCTTTTCTGCAAAATATTCACTGTAATTCTTCTCAAGTGCCTTCTTCAAGGTAGCAACTGATGAATCATCCAAGTGATTGAATGGTGCTCTTGTGCTGCCAACAGGGTAACCGATCAAATTAGTACTTTTCTTGATAATTGTGTTTGGATTACCAAGTGCGAAGCAATTACGTAGTGGACGAATAGAATCTTGTGCCTTACGAGCACTGTCCCAATCTCCAGCCTTCCAATACTTATAAATAGAAACCATAATTTGTGGTAATACATTGGCTACAGCTGTAATACCACCAGTACCACCAGCTTGTAATGTCCATAGGATCAAAGCATCATTACCAGAAATTACTGAAAAGTCCTTGTCTCTAGTTAATTCAATATATTGAAGAATATTATCAAAATTACCACTAGAATCTTTTACACCAACAATATTCTTAAGATCGGCTAAGCGAGCAACTGTCTTAGGTGCCAATGCGTTACCTGTTCTTGCTGGAATATTATATAAAAGAATTGGTAAATCAACTGCATCATTAATGGCCTTGTAATGTAAATAAAGTTCCTCTTGTGAGGCCTTAGCAAATGAAGGTGTAATAATTGATAGAGCATCTACACCGATTTCTTTTGCTTCTTTAGATAGCTGGATAGTTTCTTCTGTTGATACACAGCCTGTACCAGCATAAATAGGAACTTCGCCATTTGCCTCATCTACAACTGTCTTCATAACAGTCAATTTTTCTTCATGGCTCAAAATATAACCTTCACCATTTGTACCAAGTGTAAATACACCTGTGATACCGGCATTTATTTGACGTCTTACTTGATTACGAAGCTCTTTTTCATTCACCTTTTGGTTTTCATCCATAGGTGTAACCATTGCGGCAATGATTCCTTTTGCAATATCATTTCTCATAGTAAATATCCTCTCTAAGTTTCAATTACATAACTGATTTATAAATGTTTTCTACTTCTTCACGTGTTAATTTTCTACGGTTATGATCCAACAAACGAGTTTGTTGTAATGCTGAATCTACTAAGAAGTCAAGATCATCTGACTTTACACCGAACTTTTTAAGATCTGTTGGAATTTCAACTTTCTTAACAATTTCTGCAATCTTAGCAATCATGAAATCAGCTTTTTCATCCACTGACTTACTACCTTCAGATGGAAATACGAAGTCACATAGACTTGCCAAACGATCAGCAATATCTGGTTTGTTAACTTCCATTACTTGCTTGAATAAAATAGCATTCGAAACACCATGAGCAATATGGAACTTGCCACCTAGTGGATATGACAAGGCGTGTACGGCAGTTGTACCAGAAGCAGTAATAGCGACACCTCCATAGAAGGCACCTAGTAACAATGCCTTTCTAGCATCCATATTATCGGCATCTTCATATGCTGGAATAATATTCTCAAAAATATTCTTAGCACCAAGTGATGCAATTCCATCACTCAATACAGTGGCATTCTTTGATGTATAACACTCAACACAGTGACTCAAAGCATCAACAGCAGATGAAGCCATAATTGACTTTGGTAAAGTCTTAACATTATTAACATCAAGCAATACTAAGTCAGGTAGCATCTCATCACTAACAATTCCAAACTTAACATCTTTTTCAGGAATAGTAACAATGGCATTAATTGTAGCTTCAGAGCCAGTACCTGTTGTTGTTGGAATTAATACTGTGGAACAGCGCTTACTTACTTTTGTAGGATCATCGATCAAATCTTTGATACTGTAATCAGTATGTAAGACTAGTGAGATCAACTTAGCAGCATCCATGACACTACCACCACCAATGGCAACAATAGTATCGAAATCAAACTTACTTACCTTTTTTAATAATTCATCAACTTGAATATACGTTGGTTCTGGTTTGATCTCTGATTCAATTTCATAAGAAATATTGTTCTTATTAAAATAATCTTCGATTGGTTGAACCAAACCACTCTTCATCAATCCATTATCGGTGAACAAAAGAACATTCTTGTTTTCTTTTTTGGCAATAAAGTCGCCTAAGTGTCCTAATAAATTTTCACCTAAATAAATGCGATTAGGCATTTTCAAAAATGCATTATCCATACTATTTACTCCATTCTATTCATTAACAGTTTTTTCAGATTTGATCCAATCTTCAGTCAATTCTACAAAGGCAATTTTTTGTCTAAAGTACGTAAAGGTTACGTCGATATTTCCATTCTTAGCAACTTTGATTGAAGGATATGAAAACTCTCTGTTCTTCTTATTCTTTGAATCATTTGTCAAAGCATATCCATCACCTTCAGCAATGTTCTTCTTGAATGGCCATGTCTTACCCTCATCTTCAGAGATAGCTACGGTGATCGGTGCTCTTGGCGCACCCCAGAATGCACGTGGAACATCACTATCTTCATCGGCATCCTTATCTTCAAGGCCATCACTGTACAATGATGTTCTTCTTGACGTTGCATCTTTAGCACTAGAATAATTGAAGACCATTACTAAATCACCATCATCCAAGACGGTTGCTTGAATTGAAGCATTATTGTTTGGCAATTCTGTTTTTTCTGGTTCTGACCATGTTTTGCCATCTTCAGAATAACTACGATAAATATTGTCTGCCCAACGACTACGGAACAATCCAATATAACGACCACTCTTTAATTTTTCAATATCCATGTGAACACAGCCTAAACTGTTAGGAACTTCATATTCCTTAAATGTCTTAAACTCATCACTAGATACTCGAACAGTACTATAGTCATAGCTTCCATCCCAAGCTTTGCCATCGTTCTTGACAACACAATGGAAAATAGGTAGTAGCCATTCACCATTATCAGTAACAACAATAGGTTGACGAATAAAGACACCTTGTTCACCGTTGAATAGTATTTTTTGATCATCCCATGTCTTACCTTCATCATGTGAAATACGATATTCAACAATAGCAGTATCTTGATTACCACCATCTTGTGATGTATACATCAACCAGATATCACCATTAGGAGCATGGAACAACATAGGATTTTGATCCGAACGACCTTCATTTGAAGACATTCTAATTGGCTCTGACCATGTTTCTTCACCATTGTTCATACGAGAAAGAAAGATACTAATATCTGACATTCCTTCTTGTGTACCTGAGAACCAAACACACAAAGTATCACCATTATCCAAAATTAGTAGATTAGATGCGTGACTTTGAATTCCAGATTTTGGTAACGTAAAGGTTCTTTCAAACTTAGTTGTAAGACTGTCTTGTAATTCCATTGTAAAGCCTCCTATTTTATTTATAAATTAATTATTTTTAAAAGCTTTTGCTACGTAACTTCTTAAATGCATAAGTAATTAGCTCATCGTTTCCAAAAGCACCGGCTTTAGTAACGATATTAAGACCATTTAAATCACCAGATTTTATTTTCAAAAGAGGTATTCCAGGTTCAATTTCATCTATAACCTTTACTCCACCAGCTTTGCTGACATCCAGTAATCCCTTGGCAGTATCCCCGCCGGTAACAAAAACACCAGAGATCTTTTCATATAGAACTAATCTGCGACATATTCCAGCTAAAATTGTTTGCGTAACTTTACCGACATTTTCTTTACTTAAATCATATTTCTCTAATTTCTTAATGGTCTTATTTAATTCGGAACGATCATACGAAGCTGAGGACATCACTACAACATCCTTACCTTTCTGTAGTAAATCACGTGCCTCATTTAAATACGACGCATAAGAATCCTTTTCATACACGTCATATATAGGAATGTTAATTAAATCAACACCATTTTCTTTTGCAAAATGTAACTGTCTTCTAGTTACATCACTTACACTGCCAATCAATCCAATTGCCGGCAATGTCTTTTCATACTGCATCAAAATACTACTCATCAATCCTGCCGAACTGACCCATAGAACTTTCTTGTTTGTTTTTTTAACTTCTTTAATAATTCGTTGAAGATCAAATGAATTCTCGGAATCAAAAGATAAATACTTGCAATTATCATTTATTTTGAAATTATCTTTTCTAATATCCTTAATAGAATAGTGTTTTATACTTTTTCCTAGAAAAGCTCTCTTCAAAATATCTGATATATTATCGTTATCTATTGGTTTCAAAGGATCTTTACCAATCTCAGTATCTAGAGCACGGACTTTATTAACATATAAAATTTCATTTTTTATAGTTCTACCTAAACTTGGTAATGCTGGAGCAAATACAACCATGTCAGGTTTATAAAACTCCGCTAACGTTCTAATCTCCGCACTTATATTTCCGCGTAGAGTAGAATCAACCTTCTTCAAAATAATATCGAATGAATCCAAATTAACTTTGGACATCATGGATTTCATCTTATTCGAAGCTTCCTCAGCAGATATGTTTCTTGTCTCTGTATCCAGAACACATGAGGACTTTTCGTTATCGGGATCAATAGAAGTAACATCAAAGTTCACATTGACATCAATACCATGATTAACAAGTTGAACACCAGTATCATTGGCTCCGGTAAAATCATCAGCCACAATCAAGTAATTAGCCATGTCGTTATCACCTCCTACATTTAAGAAATGAATTATCTAGTAGAAGTTTTAAACTAGCTTCTAATTCAATAAAACGTTTTCATTGATTACAAGTTCTATATTATTCTCAAATTAAATATAAAAATATTGAATTAGTGTTCAAAAATTAAACGTTTTTAAAAAGATAATAAAAAAAATACAACTATAATTATAGTTGTATCAAAATAAAACATTTTACATAGAGGTGACAATTTTGGACATGAATGTACTCTGTATTTCTCCTTACCAATCAATGCATATTTCTGTACAACAAATCTACAATACATATGCAGAACAATATCCCAATATACATGTATATTTTGAAAAACTAGATAGGCACGAAGGTATTACCGCCTTAACGGATATGCTAAATGAACGACATTACGATATGGTGATTTCCCGTGGTGGTACATCGGCTCTAATCAGACAAATAAGCAAAATCCGAGTCGTAGATATAGGTATCTCACAATATGATATTCTAAGCATAATCCAAGCATCATCTAGAATAGATAAAATTGCGCTAGTAGGATTCCCGGAAATAACTGTTCCCTTTCAAAAAATAGCAGATAGATTTCAAAAATCAGTCCCAGTATACAGTGTCCAAAATGATACTGATCTCAATGGAACATTGAAAGCCATAAAAGACTCTGGATTCAACACTGTTATAGGCGATACTAGTGTTGAAAATATGGCTGAACAATTTAATTTGAACACTATTTTCATAACATCTGGTGAAGAAACCATTAAGACTGCATTGCTGAACAGTTTCTCTATCCTTGAGGAAATATCTGCAAGTAATGATCAAAAACAAATATTCATACATCTTTTAAATGAGTTCAATCAATTTTTTGCCGTATTTAACCCAGACAATTCTTTATACTTAAAATCTGACGGATTCATCACGGATAATGATTTGTGGGAAAGATTTCAAAGCACTATCAATAAGGGCATGACAAACTTTAACTATAATAATAGCTACTTCAAAATTGATACTAAAAAGTATAATGACAAAACAATCTATGACTTACGTAGAGAAAAAATTTGGAATGATACTAAAAGTAATGACTTTGCCCAGTTGTTAATGGACGATGACAAGTCAACGCAAATAAGTAACTTGTATCATACAATCTACGATGATGGGTTCTTCAATAAGCTAGAAGCATATGCACAAGATGAAACTAATGTGGTTATTCTCGGTGAAAAAGGCATGTCGAAAAAATACTTATCCAATATGATAAGTAAATATAGCAATTACAAAAACAATGTCCCCGTACTACTTAATTTGAGTTCTGAAAAATCATTTAACTCTGCCATGAATGACGACAAATCAATTCTATATGAATCAGGTAAAGTTTGTGTTTTAGATAAATTCAATAATCTTCCGTATAAAATACAACGAAACTTTTTAAACTTCATTGATGAAACTGGATTTACTTCTAGAAATAAAATAATCTTCATTTTTGAACAAAAGCTATCCGATGGAATTGATAAAAACCTGGAAGGATTAATTGCTAATTCTCACCTAATAACCTTGAAACCACTGAGGGATGTAATTGGCAATTCTATTTCCAAGTTAATTACAATTATTATCAACGACTATGCCAAGCATAATGCCAAAATGGTAACTGGAATATCCGATTTAGCATTAGACTTTTTGCTAAATCAATCTTGGGATAATAACTTAGTAGAGTTCATAAAAGTTATAAATTCCTCACTTGCTTCTACTGAAAGTGCACAGGTTGGAGTCAAAGACATACAATCCGCAGAAAAAGAATATAAGGAACTGAAATACCTATATAGTCATGATCACAAAGCATCATATTCTCCAATTAATAACTATGATTCGACCGAATCTAAAACACTACATGAAATAACTAGAGAAGCTGTTACTAATGTCCTATTTAAGAACAGCGGTAATAAGACTAAAACCGCTAAAGAATTAGAGATAAGTAGAGCTACACTTTGGCGTTACTTAAAAGAAGATAATTGATTGTTTCATAAGTGAACAGTCAAGCTACAACTTTCTCCTATTGTATTTGTATGTTTAATAATTAAACTTCATTTTTATGTATACGGTTTCATAAAAATAATAGTCTAATCATAGAAACCTTTAGGAGGCAATAACATGTTCATTTCAAATAAGTCAGATAGCACTGCAACATTTTTGAGCAATATTCCTGCATTAAAACCTGTATTCGATTTTCTAAAAAATACCGATCTTAGTTCTCTCGAACTAGGAAAACACGATATAAGTGCTGGTATCTTTGCTAATGTTCAAGAATATGATACAAAAGAAGAAAAATTAGGACGTTGGGAAAGCCACAAAAAGTATATTGATTTCCAATATATTATTTCTGGTCAAGAAAGAATCAAGACTACAAGCAATTCTAAACTAACTTTGAAAGATGATGAGTTGGACAAAAAAGACGCTCTATATTACGAAAAGTATCAAGGTTCAACTTCATTAATTGAATTACATCAAGATGACTTTGGTGTATTTTTGCCAGAAGATGCTCATGAAGCTTGCTTGAACTTAGATTCTGTTTCTCATGTTAAGAAAGCTGTCATTAAAATCCCATATTCATTATTGTTTTAATTAGAAATTAATAAGCCATCAACTGCACTGATTGCAGGTTGATGGCTTATTTTTATAGTTTAATTTTCAAAAAAGTCTTCATCAATTTCAAACAATTCAAAACTATTTTTAACTTGAATACCAACGTGATACTGAAGCATCAACTCCGTCAATTGAATACCATCAATCAATACAATTGAAAATCCTTTAGCCGTTTCAATAGCATTCTTAGAGAAGCTCGAAGTAGTTATAAAGACACCACGATCAGCATGAATTCGTGATAATGATCCGAAAAACGCATCAATCATAGGACGTTGAACAACATTATCTGAATTATATCTTTTAGCTTGAATATAAATTGTATTCGTACCTAATGCATCTTGGTTGATAACACCGTCGATTCCACCATCGTTAGTACTTTGAGTCACTTTAGAATTACCATTTGGACCACGATATCCCATAGCCACTAATAATTTGACCACTAAGTTTTCGAAGAATCTTGGATCCGATGCTTGTATTCTACTTAATAAGTCTGATGCTACTTGATTATTGTAACTTGTGACTGTTGTAGAAATGTTCTCCGATATATCTTCAAATGATTCCGGAACTTTGTCATTGCTGCTTATATTACTTCTTTCATTTCGTTCCTTTAGTTCCTTCTTATGCTCTTGATACTTAGGCAAATTATGTATCAAAGTAACATCAATGGAATCGGAATCTTCAAGTAAACTCTTACCAAGTTTGGTAATTACATATATTCCACGCCTTGGGCGATCAAAAATACCAGCAGTATAACTTTCACTCAATCCCCAACCTGCTCTATCTTCAATCATATTGTCCATATATGAGGAATCATACGTTGCATTACGCAATTCATCTGGCAATCCTATAGAATCAGCAGCCATTTTTCTCAACTTTTTACCTGAATATTCTTTACCATCGGCAGTTAAATATATTAAAACTGCAACCATCGCATCCCAAGTAGGTAATCCATGTTTCCCCAACTTCATCTTTTTATAATCAAAATCCATATATATTGCCTGCTTTTTTACTTTTAGTATAACAAAATATAATTAATTCATATGTGATTGAAAATAAATAAATCTATAGAACTTTAAAATAGTGTCAAATCATCTTAAATGGGAACATGTTTAGGCAAAATGCCATTTTTAAATTTTATCTAATTTAAAACTCAACATCTATTAAATTAAGATGGTCACCAGTAAATATATGTAATATGAGATTTATAAATAATTATTTTCAATTCATATTCAAGCATGATAATCATTTTATAATAAAATTTAGTACTAATTATTGGGAACTGTGTAAGCTAGGAGAACTAACCACACGGATAACTAGAAAAAACAAAACACTAGAGTCTACACTACCGCTTACTATTTCTGCACAGAATGGGTTAGTTGATCAAAGGACATTCTTTAATAAAAAAGTTGCTAGCCATGACGTTAGTGGTTATTATTTATTAAAGAATGGAGATTTTGCTTATAACAAATCATATTCAAAAGGATACCCATGGGGAACCATTAAACGGTTAGATAAATATGATATGGGAGTGCTATCAACTCTATATATTGTTTTCAAACCCATAAATGTAAATAGTGATTTTTTAGCTAGTTACTACGATTCTTCTTATTGGTATCGTGAAGTATCAATGAATGCCGCTGAAGGTGCAAGAAATCATGGCTTACTTAATATTTCAGCTTCAGACTTCTTTAATACGGAGCTATCTGTACCGAGTAATAATCTAGAACAAATTAAGATCAGTGATTTTTTATTAAAGATAAACATGTTGGTTGATCTTCAACAAGATCAGCTTTCCAGATTTATAAGTCTTAGAAAATCCATTCTACAGAGAACAATTCCTAATAAAGAAGAAGAAGTACCAAAAATAAGATTTACTTATTTTAATGATAATTGGAAACAGTATAAGTTAGAAAATATTTCTAATATTATTGGTGGGGGAACTCCAAGTACATCTAATCCTAAATACTGGAATGGGAATATTGATTGGTACTCCCCTGCAGAAATTGGCAATGATATATATGTACATGGAAGTATAAAGAGGATAACTTCATTAGGCCTGAGTAAAAGCTCAGCACACATGCTTCCCGTTGGTACCATATTATTCACTTCTCGTGCAGGTATTGGAAATACTGCAATACTGGGAAAAGAAGCCGCCACAAATCAAGGCTTTCAATCCATCGTTCCAAATAAAAATGAATTGGACAGTTACTTTATTTTTGCTCGTACCTCAGAATTAAAGAAATATGGCGAAACTAATGGTGCTGGATCTACATTTATAGAAGTATCTGGTAAACAAATGTCTAGAATGCCCATACTTATTC
Source organism: Companilactobacillus nodensis DSM 19682 = JCM 14932 = NBRC 107160 (assembly GCF_000615905.1). Lineage (GTDB taxonomy): Bacteria > Bacillota > Bacilli > Lactobacillales > Lactobacillaceae > Companilactobacillus > Companilactobacillus nodensis. Next base: position 161,273 of record NZ_BAMN01000003.1, on the reverse strand, counting down.
CATCAATTAAGGAGCAAAAAAAAATTGGAAATTTGATTAGTACTTTGGATAATTTGATAAATCTTTATAAAACAAAAATAGAAAAATTAAAATCGTTGAAAAAATACTACCTCCAAAAACTTTTTATCTAAATTTTGAATAATTAAACAATAATAATACATAACTTTCGGATAATAAATAATGACATAAAATTGTCAAAAATATATTCGGAGGTTTTTTCTGTGCCTAAAAAGACATCGACACAATTATTTTATAAATATTATGAGGAATGGATTCACTTATATAAGGTCAATGCAATTAGATCAGTTACCTTAGACAAATATTATATGAGTTTAAAATGGGTAACTAAGTTAGCTCCTAATTTACGTTTAAATGATCTTACTAGGAGAAGTTATCAAGAACTTATTAATGGTTATGGGTTAGAACACGAAAAACAAACTACTAAGGATTTTCATCACCAAGTAAAAGGTGCAATAATGGACGCCCTTGATGAAGGATTGATCAAACAAAATCCAACCCGTAAAATTATCATTAAAGGTAAAAAGCCAAGTGAGAAGAAACCTAAATTTTTGAACGAATATGAATTACAACAGTTAATTAGACAGTTGAATTTAGGGCCTGAAATAAATTGGGACTGGTATATTCTTCTAGTGTCCAAGACCGGTTTGAGATTTGCTGAGGCATTGGCGTTAACACCAAATGATTTTGATTTTACAAAGCAACTTTTAAGTATCGATAAAACTTGGAATTACCGTGCAACAAATGGTGGATTTCAGCCTACTAAAAATCCCTCGTCTGTTAGAAAAGTACAAATGGATTGGCAAATGGCAATGCAATTTTCACAGATGACTAAAGAACTTCCAGAAGACAAACCTATTTTTGTTAAACAACGCATTTTCAACTCTACGATTAACAATCGATTAGCTGTTCTCTGTAAGAATGCCGATATACCCGTTATAACTATTCATGGACTCAGACATACGCATGCATCGTTATTATTATTTGCTGGAGTATCAATTGCAAGTGTTGCGCGAAGACTAGGACATGCTAATATGACTACCACTCAGAATACCTATTTGCATATTATTCAAGAATTAGAAACTCAAGATAGTGAAAAGATAATGTTTCAGATGTCTAAATTGATGTAACAAAATGATCCAAAATAACTGTTTTACAAGTTATTATGGATCATTTTGATTTTTTATATAAATAATTTTTGGAGATAGTACTGTTTGAGCTTTTCTAATTGTAATAATGTTTGTTGTTGAAGATCTATCAACTTATCAATTTTTTCAAGAAAATGACCAAGACTTCTTTGTTCGTTTATTGATGGAATTGAAATATAAGTATTAAGTATATTTTTATTATATAGTCTTTTAATGGTACTTCCTTCTAGGCCTTTCCATTTAACAATAGAATAGAACTGCAGTAAAAATTTATTGTCTAGTCTATCATCATGTTTAAGCCAAACAATATTACTATCTTGAAAATATTCATCCTTACCATCGTATACAATGAATCTGCCAATACTACCGGATGCTGAAATAAGTATATCTCCTACTTTGGGATAAGGATATTTTGATTTATATTCTTTAAACAATTCTTTAGAAATATATGCATCTGCATTACCACCAAATGTACCAATCTTAAAGAAAGGAACATCGCCTATACTGCTAGTTTGATTTTTAAAAATACGTTTATTCATTGCTACAGATCCAAGGTCACCTAATTTACAAAGCTCCCAATTCCCATTAAAATTAGCTAACCTAATCCTAGGAACTTTTCTTCCATTTAAAGGAAAAATTCTTTGTAGTAAGTTTTTACGAAGCCTTTTATAAATCAATAATTGAGACTGTTGAAGAGTAATCAGATTATCAACGGTATTTAGAAAGACACTTATTTTTTTCTGTTCATTTTTTGATGGTAATAAACTATTAGCATTCTTGATATCTTCTGAATTTATAGATTCAAATGTTGAGCCAGTGCTCAATTTCCTCCAATAATTAAACAACTTCATCCTTACAAGAATATGATAGATAAAATCCGTTCCACTGATCCCTGCAACGCCTCTCCCTAGAACAACAGCAAAATCTGTTTTAGCAACATCTCCTACAGGTGCACGCACACTAAGTATAAAACTACCCTTCTTAGCAGCTTTTGTAACCTGTGTTGTCCATACTCGAGGTAATACTTTGCCATTTTTAATATCAGCATTTCCTTGAACTAATATATGATCGTTAGGGTTATTAGTATAATTGCTCGAACTTGGCGATTGTCCCATGATGATAGAGGCAACTTCATCTAGCGTGCGTTGTTCCCAATCATCAGTAAACCCCTTAAACCGCACCTCAGGTACACGTTTATCCATTGTGTTTCACCTCGTCATCCAACATAGAAATGAAATCATTAAGGTCATTTTGAATCTTTTCATCAGAAGAAGTGAGTTCTTTCATCATTGAAAGTAACTCCTTTTTATTTTCTTCAATTTTTTTATTATTTTCTTTTATTTCTTTTGTTATATCTCCTAAATCAATTTCTGGTTCAGGTTCAAAAGTATCTACATATCTCGGTATATTCAAATTAAAGTCATTTTCTTGAATTTGATCCATATTTGCAACATGTGCATATTTATCTACATCTTTTCGATCGTTATAAGTATTAATAATTTTATCAATATCTTCTGGACGAAGGAGATTTTGATTTTTACCTTTTTCAAAATCATTACTTGCGTCAATAAATAAAACATTTTTGTTAATTTTATTCTTCTTCAAAACCATAACAACAGTAGGAATGCCGGTTGAATAGAACAATCCTGCAGGTAATCCGATAATTGTATCAATTTGATTTTTCTCTAAAAGTGCACGACGGATCTTCTCTTCTTTGGCACCACGGAATAAAACGCCATGAGGCAAGACAATTGCCATTGTTCCCTTAGAACTCAGATGATACAAACCGTGTAATAAGAATGAATAATCTGCCTTCGTTTTAGGAGCCAATCCACCGTAATCCTTAAAACGAGGATCTTTCATTTTATTATCATTATTATCCCAATGCGCTGAGTATGGAGGATTGGCGACTACCATATCAAAGCTGCGTGGATGATCAACACCTTGTGAATCTATTCCATCAGGCCAGTCACTCTCCAAAGTGTCAGCATTTCTTAAGTCCATGTTCATGTATGAAACATCATGCATCATTAAGTTCATACGAGCCAAGTTATATGTTGTTGTATTCAATTCTTGTCCATAATAGAACAAACGACGATTTTTGATTTGTTCCTGAACGGTTAATAGTAATGATCCTGACCCACAGGCAAAATCATATACACTTGGTTTTGTTTCTTCTGGATCTAAACTTTGAACTACTAATTTAGCCAACACTTCTGAAACTTGGTGAGGTGTATAGAACTCTCCTGCTTTTTTACCCGAATTACCAGCAAATTCAGCAATTAAGAATTCATAAATATCACCCAGAATATCGTGACCATCATCATCTTTATACTGAATCTCATCAACCAAATTAACAATTTCAGTCAACGCCTTAGCACGTGCAGCAGTCGTTTGACCCAAACGTGAATTGATGAGGTTCATATCTGCGAAGACACCATGGAAGTCTTGTTTAGCATTAGTATTCAAATCAACATTATGATTGAAATCATCTAACATATCTTGAAAATCTGATGGTGCAATAGAATTATCATTTACTTTATCAACAATTGTTTGCCAAGTATATTGCGGTGCAATCGCGTATCCCAATGAATCGGCTAAATCTTCAAGATAATCGTTTAAGTCATCCCCACCAGCTTGCTCTGTATAGGCATCATTAACGCTTTGTCCATCAGCAATATCCAATAGATCATTTTGAACCATACGTTGTTCTTGGTGTTCTGACAAATAACGATAGAATATGAACCCCAAAATATAATTTCTATATTCACTTGCATCCATATTACTACGAAGTCCATTAGCCATATCCCATATTTGACTAGTAATTTCCTGTGCTTTACTCATAATTTCTCCTAATATTTATCAACCATTTTATCGGCAAATTTTTTAAAACTTCTTCTCAAATGAGTTCTGTATTTAATTCTTGATAATTCTCTTACCTCTTCTTCATCAGCATCCGTGCGATAAACGACCGTTCCTTCTTTGACAATTTCATCCAGAATACCGTTTATATTAAGGTCATCAGCTGACTTAACGTGATTTTCAATAATCTTATTAATTTCTTGTGAGGAATCAATATCAGCTAATCCCCACATCTTCTTATAATCAAAAATATCATTTCTTTGACGCATATCATTATGACATGAAACTAAATCTTTAATATCCTTCTGTTTAACAGGATACTCACCATATTTAACAATTCCTTGTAAGACGTCGGCAGCAAATTGAATGATTTGCTCAGCGTATTTACGATCATCAACTTTATCAGAAATCGTCTTAATTTCTTTAGCCGTCTTATTCGCTGAATCAATATCTTGATCATGATATTGATTCATCAAGTCAGCAATTAATTCTTCTAAGTAATCATAGTTCACACGTATTGCTTTGACATGCTCCATTTTAAGATCAATCTGTGATACATCAACATTATGTATCACACTTATTTTATTTTTAATTTCATTGGTTAATGTAGTTGTAAGAACTTCCTCAGTATCTATATCTATTCCAACCTCATTCAATAGCTTCTCAGGATGCTCATCGTCATATTTGTCATCTTGTTTAATCATGGCCATTAGATGATTGTATTTTCTTAAGGTAGAATACATTTCTTCAACTTTATTAGGATTAGTAATATCTGGTGTCCTTGTAAAGTCATCTGAGTAATCTGCAAGTTGATCGACAACTTGTTTAAGGTCACCCTTAACCTCTTCATAAGGCTTAGTTATTATTTCATCTGACGGATCCAACATTTCTGTTTGAATATTTGCCGAATCACGATTAGCATAAACTGCCAGAGCCTTCTTCATTAAGTCTTCAGTATGATGTGGCCAACGGTAATTCACTATACGACCAAAGGGCTTAGTTTGCATATCATAGACACGGTTTGTTCTGGAGTAGCTTGAATTAATGCCGCTCCTTGTAGAGTACGATCAACATACAAAGTATTCATTTGTGGTGCATTGAATCCTGTTAGAAGTTGATCGACAACAATAACAATGTCGAAATATTTACCATCATCAATTGTTCTATTTAGTCTTGAAACAACCTGCGCTGTATATTCCTTGACCTGCGTGTCATCAAAGCTAGTTCCAAATTCCTTATTATAGTCATTCATTACATCACGCAAATTATCATTATTCTTTAACTGTTTATCGCTATTGGATGTATCTTGACTAAATGTAATTCCAACTTTTAATGGATTATCTAATTTCTTATTTCTTTTTTTGAACTCGTTATAATACATCATTGCCATTGGTGTAGATGCTTTACCACCACCAACGTGAGTTGTAAATAATGCATTATATTCACCATGACGTGAACGTTTATTCCAATTTTTAATAATGTCATTAACTACTAACTCTACATGCTTAGAATTCTCATCATAAACAGACGGCTTGATCGTATCATCCATGTCTTCATCAGCCATATTATCAATCTTAGTTTCAATATCTTCTTCAGACATTTTTGGATAGCGCATTTTGAAATGTTCTGGCAAATATTGATCACGCAAAACCGAATCAGATAACGTTGTTTCAAAGTCGACCTTGAAGCCCAGTACATTTCCGTCAGCAATAGCATCACGAATAGTATAAGCATGTATTAAATCACCAAAAATTTCACTGGTAGTTGGATGTGTTTCAAAAACGGGTGTCCCGGTGTAACCAATCCATGCTGACTTTCTAAATCCACTCTTGATACGTTTTAACATATCCCCAGATGTTGAACGATGGGCTTCATCAACAATGAAGACAATATTCTTATCAATACGCTTAAAGTTTTTATCCCGAACCATGGAGTCCATCTTTTGAGTTGAAGTAACGATAATTCCATTACCTTTTTTATTCAATTTACGTTCCAGAACCCAACGATTAGCGGTATCTGTAACAACACCATTATTACCGTCCTCAGTATTTTCAGGATCGTATGCCTTATACTCATCGACTGTTTGATTAGTCAAAGCAACACGGTCAACTAAAAACACAACCTTATCTACATTGGGCAACCTTGAAGCTAGCCAGGCTGCCTTAAATGAACTGATGGTTTTTCCAGAGCCAGTAGTATGCCATACATATCCAGCACCTTGATCATCAATCCCAAACATATGTTGACGTAATTTTCTGATAACTCTTTGTGTCGCATAAACTTGATAAGGACGCATAACTTTAATCATTTGGTGCCTAGGAGTTCCATCAAGAATCATATAGTTGGTTGCCATTTGGTGTGACATTGGAATGGATAACATGCTATTAGCGAACTCTTTCCAATCAAATACTGGTTTATTATCATCAGCCTTCTGCCAACGGAAAGCAAAATCAGTATTGAAACTATCTCCAGTAGAATTTGCCATATATCGGCTATCATGTGGCGTTATAGCAACTAATATTTGAAGAGTCGAAAAAATATCTGAATATTGATTTTCTTCTATATATTGATGCATTTGATTAAGTGCTTCTTTTGCATCATGTCCATCGGCTTTTTCTTCAATCTGAATTATAGGAAGACCATTAATCAATAATGTCGTATCAAAACGTCGATTTTTATGACCAGGAATAATTGCCGGACGTTCAATTTGATTTACAATTTGATAAATTGTATCTCCTGCACCGATATTATCTTGATCAAAAATTTTTAAATAAACATGTTTACCATCATCTCGATCAATCTCTACTTGAGCAATCCCATTCATGCCGTACAGAAATTGACCTGCCAGGTACGGAGTAGCTAATCGACGAATTATCGTTTTTATTTGATTAAATTCAGCGTTTGAAAGTGGATAATCAAGTCTATCCTGATTGTGCTGTTCGATAATACTTTTAAAATTTTTCCATAAATCATCGGTGGTTTTTATGTCAGGAAGGTAATCCCACTGCTTAGTACCACCTAGATTTACTAAATAATTAATTAATTTGTCTTCAAACTCTAACTCATTGACTTCTCTCCCCATGACATCCTCCCGATAACCATAATTAAAGAAAAATAAATTGTTATACTGCCCCTGTTAAACAGTTTTAGTTTATTTGTATTCCCATACATTTTATCAGATAACAAGCGTCGCAGATAAAATGTATCAATATAAAGAGAAATAAAAAAAATGCTACCATAAACAATTTGATAGCGGCCCTTTATCATTCAACAACCAATATAAGTTCACCAAAATATTCCCTAAACCAACGAACAATCCAATCAACATTTCCAACCCCACAAACCAGAAAAACAATATGAACAATATCAGAATGAAAATCAACATAACCATGAATCATTTCATACAAGTCAACTGATCCAACTGGATCGTCAGCGACATATCTATCCAAAGAATTCAAACTACTATCTGACGCTCCAATATCAGACAAAATATTTCGAATATCATCCACATAATCAGAGCAATCGTCCATAACGTCAATCCAACGTTCACCAGTAATATCACCAAATCTGGCTTCAAAAGCATCATAAATATACTGACCTTGATTAATCAGTTCCAATTCCATCTTAGCAATCCAAACATTGATACCACACAATCCCATTTTTTTATAAAGGCCCCGTATAAATGACTCAAAAACTTCACTTTTAGAATCTCCTAGCAATTCACAACTAACTGCTAAATTCTTATTAAAGTAAAGATTACGAAGCATGAACTCCAAATCCTCATCATCTTTACTATGAAGGAAAGTTTTTTTCTCCAATAAATCTGACAGCAGACGGTAATATTCAACTTTGTCTTGATTATTCATCCCTACAACTTGAAAACCCGACTCACCGGAATGTTTGAACTTAGCATATTCATTTACAAATCGTCTCAAATTATCAATAGTCTTTTCATTCACAACATATTCTTGGGGATTTCGTTTTATTTTTACGTCTGGCATTATTTGACCTCGCTCATAATTTATATATTTTACAAGCTAATTATAGCAAAAATACATATTATTTTACTTGTTAAGACAAAAAATAAGTACACCCTGACAGATGTACTCTTTTAACACGCTCTAATCTAATACCAAGCAGGCTTATCCCCATCAGTACCAGGTTTATCAACACCAACTGACTCGCGGTTAAACTTATCAGGTGCTTGTGTAATATCAACAACTAATTGAGCAACTGACTTACGAGAAACTTCTGTACCCTTGAAGGCTTCACCTTTTTGAGTAGTTTCATAATCAACTTCATCTTTGTCAGTCAACCAAGCTGGACGGACGATCGTATATTCCAAATCTGAATCTTCAATAACCTTTGCGGCAGCAGCGTATGTTGTGATATAGCTACCAAGTGTACTGTTGTTCCACTCACCAAATTTGCCGGGAACTTCATCATAGATTCCTAGTGTTGAAATCCAAATTAAACGTTTCACTCCAGCTGAATGCATAGCCTCTACAACTGATTTAGCTTGATCTTCAATATTTCCACCAGCTAGATTAGCGTAAACAGTGTCAACATCTTTCATGGATGCAACCAATTTTTCTGTATCTGTAGTATCCCCACCGACAACTTCAACTAATCTATTATCAATATCTTGTAATCTTTCTGGACGTCTCAAGAACAATCTCAAACTATCGTTAGTTGAATCCAAATATATTTGCGTTGCTCTACGGGCAATCTTACCATTGGCGCCAAGTACTAATACTCTAGTCATATTCGTATCTCCCTCTATTTTTCTCTACAGTCACACTATAGTTTAGAGTGAGATTTTTTACAAAAATAGCTTCTCGTAAAATTAATGTAGACATAAAAATGATAATTATATTTGTGATACCACTTAATCGCCATGCATCTTTACGTGGTCTCTCTAACAATAAGTTCGGTTTTCAAAAACAAATGATTCTTTTTTTGATTACTTTTTCTTAATAATTCTATTGCTGAATAACCTTCTTGAAATTTTGGCTGATTAATAGTTGTCAGCGAAGGGCTAATTATTTTTGAAATTATAGTGTTATCAAATCCAATAACTGAAATATCCTCAGGTATTTTAAAATTATACTTTCTAGCAGCAGAGATAACCGCTGCGCCAAGCGTATCTGATACACAAAAAAATGCATTTGGTCTGTTTACAGAATTAAGCATCTGAGAAACGATTGGATAAGCTATGTCATAGTTTATTGCCGGTAATGAAATATTCCACTCCTCATTAAACTTCAAATTACCCTTAGCCAAAGCCATTTTAAATCCACGTTCTCTTTCATTCGAATATTTAAAATTATGTGGTCCATTGAGAATGGCAAGCTTATTTTTTCCAGATGCAATTAACTGTTCAGTTGCTAATTTTGCAGCGGCACAATCATCAATAGAAACAGCAGGTAAATTCGATTCCATATTATACTCACAGCATTGAACAACCCGAGTATGTTTTGACAAAATATTAAGAAGTTTTGTAGATAACTGATTGAGCAAAACAATTCCATATACATTTAATTCATCCAAACTTTCTATAAAATCATCAATTGATTCAATATTAATTTCTGTTTGGTCAATCAATAACTTAAAACCTGATGCGTTCGATGCTGCTTTGGTCCCTTCAAGAATTTCAGTATAAAACAGATTTGATAACTCCGGTACGTTAACAATAATTAGATCTTTTTTTGATTCATCCATTCTCTTTCTAAATTTTAAACTATCAATAGCTTCATCTACTCTTTGTGCTGTATCAACGCTCACCTCTGAACGATGATTTAGTACTCTTGATACGGTTGAAGGAGAAACGTGAGCCTTTTTAGCAACCTCATAAGCATTAACTTTTACCAATTGATCTACTCCCAATTCAATAAAATATTTCAATAAATTTCAATAATTAGCAATATCATAACATTGTGAAAAAATAATGCAATTGGTCGTAATTCAGTATTTGCAACACACAATTGTATAAATCACCTTATGAAATATTTCATTATTTGAAATATCGATTGAAATGTAAGCGCTTATAAAATATTATGATCCTTGTTAAGAAAACATGATTGGGAGGAATAGAATTGGACAACAAACAGATTAACATTGGAATTATAGGATGTGGACGAATTGCACAGACAAGACACATACCTGAATACGCTTCAAACAAAAATGCAAACATCCTAGGATATTTTGATTTCAACAAGCAACGTGCTGAAGAAATTGCCAAAGAGTATGGCGGCAAAGTATACGAAAGTGTTGAAGATATGCTATCAGATAATGATATAGATGCTGTTAGCGTATGTGTTACTAATTCTGCACACGCAAGCATTTCAATTCAAGCCTTAAATGCGGGAAAGAATGTGCTTTGTGAAAAACCAATGGCAACTAGCCTTGAAGATAGTGAAGCCATGGTTTTGGCAGCCAAAAAGAACCATAAGCTTCTGATGATTGATCAAAATCAACGTTTTGCCAAAGCTCACGTCCGCGCAAAAGAACTTCTTGATAAGGATACAATTGGAAAAGTTTTAACATTCAAATCAACCTTTGGTCATGGTGGTCCGGAAACATGGAGTGTCGACGGAGGACCTAACACATGGTTCTTTGATAAGAATAAATCTAAATATGGTTCAATCTTTGACCTTGGTGTTCACAAAATCGATCTAGTTCAATATTTATTGGATAGTACTGTAAATAATGTTTCAGCTAGATTAACAACATTAGACAAAAGAAATTCCACAGGAAATCTCATCGGTGTGGATGACAATGCCATCAGTATCTATGAACTAAATAACGGAATTATCGGAACTGTAACATCTAGCTGGACATATTATGGTGAAGAAGATAATTCGACTATTATCTATGGTTCAAAAGGAATTATGAAAATTTATGATGATCCAACCTACTCCATCGTAGTTATTAAGAAAAATGGAGAGAGAATTCTTTATGATATAGATCAAATACAAACAAATGATAATCAAACTAAATCAGGAGTTATGGATGAGTTCATCAACTCATTGATTGAAAAACGGACTCCTAAATCTGACGCTGAATCTGTAATCAATTCAATGAGAGCAGTATTTGCAAGTATCGAATCGAATGAAACGGGAAAAAGAGTCTCAATCAGTGAAAAAAAATAAAAGCTTGGGGGATAGATAAATGGCTATATTAATTGCGCTCATACCGTCGCTTTGCTGGGGTTCAATTGGACTATTATCAACAAAGTTTGGAGGTAACTCTTCTCAACAAACGTTAGGATTAACCTTTGGGGGATTACTTTTTGGAATATTAACATACTTATTTTGGGTACTACCACATGGTTATTTAATGGATAGTAAAATTATTATTATTGGTCTTATCTCCGGTGTTTTATGGACTGTTGGTCAAGGACTACAATTTGTTGCAATCAAGTCAATGGGAGTTTCTCGTGCAGTTCCCCTATCGATGACCAGTCAAATTGTTGGTAATGCATTGTTAGGAGCTGCTGTACTAGGAGAATGGCAAAATGCCCAAACATGGACTGCTGGTATTATAGGAATTATTTTAATCGTTATCGGTGCTACTTGGATACAAACAAAGGATAAAACTAACAAAGCATCTGAAAAAAGCAATTCATTAAGTGGTTATATACCACTAACCTTCTCAACTTTGGGATTCATGGGATATTTTATTGCTCCAAAGCTACTACAACGTTGGTTGAATGTCTCTAGCTCAGTCATCAGTGCTGATCATGGCGTACAATATATGATTTCAATTATCTTCCCACAATCAATCGGAATGGTAATCGGTGGTTTCTTATTCGTATATCTTATTTCTCATGAAACAAAGAATATGATTAATGTATCAACATGGAAAAATAGTATTACAGGTTTTGTTTGGGCTATTGGAAATGTGGCTCTGTTCGTTTCAATTGCTAATCCAAATCTTGGACAAGCAGTATCTTCAACATTGAGCTCACTTGGATTCATCGTAGGTGCTTTCGGTGGCATTTATATACTTCACGAAAAAAAGACAAGTCACCAAATGAGATTGATAACTGCCGGAACACTTATAGCCGTATTAGGCGCAGTTGTTATGAGTAACTTGAGTTACTTTGCACAAATAATTTAGAAGAGGTAAAAAATTATGAAATTTGGTTTTCTAACTGGTTGTCTTCAAAATATGACTTTGGAAGAGAAAATGGCATATGCACATAAAGTGGGATTCACAGCACTAGACGTATCATGCTGGCCTAGACAAAATACTCGTGATTTCTCCGGTAGTGATATTGACGTGGAGAATTTAACAGATGAAGATGTAACAAATATTAAAAATAATCAAAAAAAGTATAATATAACATTCTCCAGTTTAGCTTATTACGATAACATGCTTGATCCTGATGAAACAACAAGAAACGCATACGCAAAACACTTGGAAGCAGTTATTAAAGCTGCATCGCGCTTAGGAACACCTTTGGTGGGATGCTTTGTTGGTAAAGATCAAACAAGGTCTTTGACAGAAAACTTTGATGAATACGAAAAAATATTCACACACTTTGTCACATTAGCTGAAGAAAATAATGTTAAGTTGATGATTGAAAATTGTCCTATGCCTGGATGGGAAAAAGACGGATTGCCAGGTACAATTTCTTATTCTCCAGAGCTTTGGGATGAGATGTTTAAGAGAATTCCAAGTAAGAGTATTGGATTAAATTTTGATCCATCACATCTAGATTGGTTACACATTGATTATCTACAAGCTCTTCGCGACTATAAAGATAGAATCCTACACATAGATGCCAAAGATATGATTGTTGATGAAAATAAATTTTCATATTATGGAATCTATGGTAAAAAGCTCAATAGAACACAGCCAGAAGATTTAGGATTCTGGACACCTGTAATTCCAGGATTAGGTGACATTAACTGGTCTCAATTTTATAACGTAATGAAAGAGATTGGTTTTGACGATTGCTTCAGTATCGAACATGAAGATAGAAGATTTGCAGCAAATAATGCAGAAGTTGAAAAAGGACTAGAATTTTCATACAACCATTTGAATCCTATCATTCATGATTTCAAATAAAACAACTCAAACAACGAGATAATTCTTTAACCAAGAATTATCTCGTTGTTTTATTTCTAATAATCAATACTCTTCCGCATAGAATTCTCCAAACTAGGACCATAACCCTCGCCAAACAAATTCAAGTGTGCTAACAAATAATAAGTCTGATACCAAGGAATACGTTCTTCCCATCCCGACTCTAATGGATACTCTTGGGCATATCCGAGGTAGAACTCACGACCGAAACCACCGAATAACAAGGTCATCGCCAAGTCCATTTCACGGTTGCCATAGAAGACATCAGGGTCAAACAATATCGGTGTACCATCAGCTTGATAGCCAACGTTGCCACTCCAAAGGTCCCCGTGCATTAAGCTTGGAACTACTTCATGATTTTGGTAATAATCGAGTATTTTATCCTCCAACTGGACCATCAAGTCTTCACGATATTGATTCCAATAGAACTTACTCTTAACTTCTTTGACCAACACTTCCAGACGCTGGTTAACATAGAATTCACCCCAGTTGTCTTGCCACGTATTGATCTTCGGGTTCTTGGCATTCAAAATATTATGATCCAAACCAAATTGTTTATTATGCTTCTCGTGCATCTTGGCGACCATCTGCCCCAATTCCATGTCGTGACCTTCACCAAAATCAACGTAGTTCATTAACAGATAACCGCTATTACCAAAGTCACCCGACTTCAATGGCTGCGGAGTATTCGCCACTGAACCGATCAACTTTAATCCCTCTATTTCGTGATCAAAAAATGAACCATTATTGTCTGATTGAACTTTCAAAAAGTATTTTTGCTGCGGAGTAGTTATGGAAAAACTTTGATTGATATCTCCTCCTGATACAGATTGACAATCTGTCACATTGGCCAGTCCTAACTGGTCAAACCATTCTTGATTTAATTCCATCTTTGTTTGTCCTTTCCACAAATCACTATTTCTACATGCTATAATTTGATTGTAATACTAGCTCTCAAGGGAGGCTTACTATGACGAGTAATGTGGCCCATCTTATTAAGGTCGCTTCAAATGAAATTTCACGCAGTATCAATGATTTTGCGTCTAAATATAATCTAACTGGTACACAAGTGCAAATAATAGACTTTCTAACCAGCTTGCCAGAAAAGAAAGATATCTTTCAAAGGGACATCGAAGCGGAGTTTAACATTCGACGTTCGACAGCTACCAATATCCTCAAAAATATGGAAAAGAAGGACTTGATCAAACGCGTGCAAGTTTCGACTGACTCACGTTTGAAAAAAATCATTCTTCTACCTAAATCAACAGAACTACAAGGTGCCATCGACAAGTTTATGAAAGAAAACGACCAAAGAATACTTTCCAGCCTGGGTGCATTTGAACGACTTGGATTCACGCGTGCTCTACAAAAGTTACCTGAAAAGCTGAAAACAAACAAAAAGTGAGGTAGAAATTAATGACAAAAGTAATTATGGATTGTGACCCCGGAATCGATGACGCAATTGCGTTGACAGTCTTATTGGCACATCCTGAAGCAGCCGACTTGATCGGTGTAACTACTGTTGGTGGTAACGTTAAGTTAGATTACGTTACGGCCAATGCCAAGAAACTACTGACATTCTTAGGTTCAAACGCTGAATTGGCTTCCGGACAAGCGACTCCATTAGTCAAAGAAATCGAAACAGCTGGCGAGATTCACGGTAAAACAGGAATGGATGGCTATGATTTCCCTGAAAACAGTGAAGACTATCCATTAGCCAGCGACAACGCTGTAACCTTCATGTACGATCGTATTTCAAAATGCGATGAAAAAGTCAGTATCGTCGCTACTGCCCCACTAACTAACGTAGCATTGTTATTGAAGACCTTCCCAGATGTTAAATCAAACATCGAACACATCTATATCATGGGTGGTTCAACGCTTCAAGGTAACATCACTACTGCCGCAGAATTCAATGCCTACGTTGATCCTGAAGCTATGGACATCGTCTTCAACTCTGGTGTCCCCATCACATTGTCAGGACTTAACCTCACTGAAAACAAGGCATACTTGAAGATGGACGAGATCAACAATATCAAGAACCTTGGTAAAGCCGGAGTTATGGCTAATGCCATTCTTGATTTCTATTCATCAGCTGAATTGGAAAAAGGTATGACTAAGATTCCGATTCACGATGCCTGCGCCGTACTTAGTTTGATCGCACCAGAATTATTCACTAAGAGTACCAATTACTCAATGGATGTTTCACTTACAAACGACCAATTTCGTGGCATGACTTATCCTGACCGTCGTGTTTACGCTGAAGTTAAGAACAACATCAAGGTTCTTGAAGATGTTGACCGTGAAGCTTTTGTTAAGTACTTATTCGACTCAATCGCTTCTTATGATAAATAAGCAAAAGGAGATTTCTCAGCTGAGAAATCTCCTTTTTATTTTGTTTCAAAATTATCATAACCAGTTTCCGGAGTTACCTTAACTCTAGGCACTCCCAAAAAGACAAATAACAAACTCATAATAAGCATCAAGTAACAGTACCAGACCCAAGGAACGATCGCTATTGGTGAAATTTTGGCCATCCCACCAGCGACTAACAATTGGCCAGCGTAAGGAATTATCCCTTGAACGTGAGTCGCAAACATCGACAACAATGCTGAAACTCGCGCACGTGACAATTTGAATTTCCGACCGATTTCAGTTGCCAGTGGAGCTACGGTGATAATAGCAATCGTATTGTTAGTCGTGGCAACACACAACAATGTCACTAACATCCCGATCGATAATTCCGCACCGTGCTTGGATTTGGTCTGCTTACCCAAAGTATCCATCAACCACTGAATACCTCCGAGGTACTTCATAACTTCAACTAGCCCACCGACAAAGATAGAAATAATAGCGATATCTTCCATGCTGACCATTCCATCTTGAATGTACAACATTGAGCCGATCAAATCGAAGTTCTGATGGATAACTCCGATCACGACACCAGATACGACACCAATCAACATAACTGGCATAACATTCAACCCGACCAACGAAAGCACGATCACCAAAATATACGGGATCAAATCGACAAAGTTCCAATTATATGAACCACTCAAAACAACCGTCTTAATAGGATAAAGTGCTAACAAAATAATATTAATAATAATCGCTGGAATATAAGTAATAATATTCAATTTGAACTTTTCTCGCTGTTGAACCCCTTGAGTTTGCACAGATGCAATGGCAGTCGCCGAGATGAACGATAAGTTATCACCGAACATGGCACTACCGACAACGATTCCCGCCATCAAAGCTGGATTAACACCGGTTTTTGTCGCAACATCAACTGCCACCGGCATCAGAGCCGTAATAGTTCCCATGGAAGTTCCCATCGCAAAGCTCAGAATACAGCCGATCACAAAGATTCCTGGTAAAATCATATTAGATGGCAAAATGCTCAATCCCAAATTAGTAACTGACGATACGGCATGCATCTTCGAAGCAACGCCTTGAAAGGCACCTGCTAAAATGAAGATCACGACCATCATGATCAGAGTTGGTTCACCGCCACCCTTACAGAAGGTCATGAATTTTTCTTCAAAGGATAATTTCTTAGTTCCCTTTGGCGGAGCAATTGCAAAAGAAACCACTGATGCAATTAACATCCCTACCAACAGCGGCATACTATCGAACTTACCTGAAACGATTCCTGTCCAAGCGTACAGGATCAAAAATACGACTAATGGCAGCAGACCCTTTACGCTGCCCTTTTTTGTTTCTTTCATTTAGACACCCATTTATTTTCTCTACAAATTCAAAACACAACGTAAAAATATTAAACCACATACTTCATTTAAACAAGTCACAAAAAAAGCACATCTTTCGATGTACTTCAGTTGAAATTCGATCCGCCACCAATATTGGACATAGATCGTGAAATCAACAAATTATTAGTCAGATTTTCTCATCCGAGATATCAAAGCCACTCGTTAAAACGGCTTTAGTATTCTTAGTTTTGACATTTTTAACTTTAGCATCTTTAGCTTTGATAAATTTAGGTGATGTTTCTGGTGCCCAGATTTGGCAAACAACGCCTCCGACTACCAAGAAAATCAAACAAACGAACAATGTAGCATAAACACCAAAGTTACTTGTAATAATTGGTAACAGGAATGTCCCTAATGCGGCCCCGACACGACTAATCGCAATAACTGCACCAAGTCCCGTCCCTCTTAAACGTGTGCTAAACAATTCTGATGGATATGGGTTTTCCAAGATAACAGCCGCAGATAAAACGACTGCAAATATTGAAAAGATGACCATCGTAATTGAAGCTGGAGCAGATCTCCATATAATCATAACGCTAAGGCCGCTGCTGAAACGTAGAAAGTAGATACAATGAAAAATTTTCTAGAAATATAATTGAATATTAGAACACCTAGACAGGCTCCAACGATTTGGAATCCATTATATAAAATACCTGATACAGCCTGATTTCCAATATTCATATTTTCTATCAATAGCGGTAAGAAAATTCCAATTCCAAAAAATGGGAAGACTTGACAAGCATAGAAAATGCCACCTACCACTACATTACGAAATACTCCTGGTTGTAATAATTCGCTCCAAGAAACTGGCTCATCACTCTCAACCTTATCAGATTCATCTGTTATAGTGTACTCTTCTCCTAATTCTTGATGAATCAAGTGAAGTGCTTCTTCTTTTCTACCAACTGAGGCTAACCAACTAGGGGACTCCGGAATACGTATGACCAAACGAGAAATCGCTGCGATCAGACCTGGAATGGCAGACGAGATGATGATCCAGCGCCATGTATTATCTCCAAGACCAGTAATAAATGTTCCGGCTAGATACGATGCCACAAAACCACTCATCCAGAAAATAATCATATAACTTTGAAAACGTGATCCATATTTGGTTGGGAACCACTCGGACAATATAGCATTCCCTATCGTATAATCAATGGCAATAGAGATACCGATTCCCACTCTCAGGATAAATAAAATAATCACATTTGATACGAAGAACTGCGTTAATGAAAGAATTGAGAAAAGGATCATGTGACTAACGAACAATGGTCGACGACCAATTTTATCAGCGATATTCCCTACTATTAAACTTCCAAACAAACCAATCAAGGTACCTGCTCCTAAGAGTCCCACCCAGAGACTGGATAGATTCAATGGGCCAGTTGCTTTAGTTAAAGCCGTACCAGCGATTCCTAGGGCATACCCACATGCGATTTGTCCAAGTACTACACATAAAAAGATTCGTTTATGGACTGAGGATAAGGCTGCTTCTTTATAGCTCTTTTCATCCACTACTATTTCCTCCTTTGTTGATAACTAAAGGTACATTAAGCGTGCCTTAACGCTTTTTTAGTCCAACATTCAGAGTGTTACGAAGGTAATCTATACTGTCTGTACATGCCTTCATTTCTTTTTTACGTGCTTCTTCCATAGTATCGTCACCAATCTCAGATTCTACTTCAAATGTTAAACGAGTTACATTAGATTTTTCGCGCAATGTACGTAGAACCTTTGTTTCATCAATATCTCCTTGTCCAATAGGAGAACCGATAGAATGAAGTCCGTCTGGATCTACCTTTAGTTTGAGATCGCATAAATGAACACAGTTAGCATAAGGAGCCATCTTGTTGATACATACTTCAGGTCCTTCTAGCACATTCATAGAATTCATCGTATCGATACATGCTCCTACGTTAGGGTTGTTCAATTTATCCACTAGCCAAATTACTTCATCTGCATATAGATCACAGTGATTTTCTAGAGACATCTTTAGTCCCAATTTGTCTAATAAAGGAAGGTTTTCTTTAAATTCATCATAGCGTTTGCTTAATTGTTTCATCACATCTGGGTCAAAACAAGTGCCATAGATTGGATGTGGACGATCGATATCCAAACTAAACTTAACCAAATCTGCTCCCATAGCCTTACCATTCAACAAGGCATCTTTAACTGTTGAATTGACACGTGGGTCACAAGGTGCATTAAAGGAAACATTGTATTCTAGATATAAACCATGGTCTTCAGCTGCTTTTTTAACTTTAGCTAGATGCTCTGGCTCCAAAGAAACTAAGTCAACATTAGTGATATGTAAACCATCTAATCCCCATTCAACGGCACGATCCATTAGCTCAAATAAATCAATGCTTTGTTCAAAGGTGTGATCTTCAGAAAAGCCCCAGCTTTCTCCTAAACCGTGTAAATGTAAAGTATAAGTGTGCATTCCTAGTTGAATTGGTCTATTATAATTGCTCATGTTTTTTCTCCCTTTTATATGTGATTGTTTTATTGATTAAATATGTTTCTAAACTTATTGATTGCCCAGCTCTTTGCATCGCTCTACCGAAACATTTACAAATTCTCGGTAAAGATCGTCAGATCCCAAAGATTCTATTTTTTCTAAGGCTGTAACTGTGGCACCACCAGGTAGTCTTAAAGCCGTTTCAAGATCTTTTAAGCTCTTATCGGATTTTAGAATCATTTCTCCGCTACCCTTCATGGTTTGAGCGAACAATTTGACCGCCTTGTCTGAATCTAAGCCTAACCTTTTGGCTTCTTCGACCATTAGATTTGCAATATGGTAGAAAAAGCCAGGTGCTGATCCATTAAAAGGTAAAACTTCAGCCATCATGCCATCCGGTACTTCTTCAACGAGACCACATAAGTTCAAGATTTCTGTCGCCTTTTTGACATCTTCATCACTGCAATTTTCGCCACGAGAAACGGCAAATGCTCCTTCTCCAACTTGTGAGCTCATATTTGGCATACAGATAATAACCTTACTATCTTTTCCAAGATGCTCTTTGTACCAGGCTTGCTCTACTCCCGTTACAACCGATAATAACAACTGTCCCGGTCTGTAACTAGTAGCTAATTCATCGATAACCAATCCCGCCACTTTAGGAGTTACCCCTAAAACAAGTATTTCTGAATTGTCGACTAAATCACTCATTTTATCATAAGTGACATAGCCTCTTTTGGCATAAGAATCTCTGACTTCTGCGTTGA
This sequence comes from Companilactobacillus nodensis DSM 19682 = JCM 14932 = NBRC 107160, assembly GCF_000615905.1. Classification (GTDB taxonomy): domain Bacteria; phylum Bacillota; class Bacilli; order Lactobacillales; family Lactobacillaceae; genus Companilactobacillus; species Companilactobacillus nodensis. The sequence continues at coordinate 141,154 of NZ_BAMN01000003.1, read as the reverse complement.
TATCATAAATACCAATTTCACTGGGATCATATGCTGGATTTAGTTCTGCACCTCTGTGCATAGCTTGAATAATATTTCCTGCTGCAATAAAACCATAATGTAACATCAAGACGCCTCCTCTGGACTATTAAACTATTGTTTTAATATATTTATTTGTGATACTCCGACACCATTCCATATGTTGATCCGATGGAGTTTGCATGTCTTTTAATTCATAATCGATGCCAAGCTTACGATAGGTATCGGTCCCGTAGCGATGATATGGAAGCAGTTGTAAGTGATGTACCCTTGGTAACTTCTCCAGAAATTGCCCCAGAGATTCCAATTCTTCTTCAGAATCATTAACACCGGGAATCAACGGTCGGCGAATGATCAATTTAAAATTAGGTAAATCAATATTTCCAGCTTTTTTAATGTTATTTAAAATAATTTCATTTCTAACACCAGTAAACTCTCTATGCTTTGAGCTATCCATTAATTTCAAATCTACAAAGGCTGTATTTAAGCAAGATAGAATTGGTTCAATTCTTCTCCAACTGCTATAAAATGACGTTTCAACAGCTGTGTTGATACCTTCTTTACAGGCTTCCTTGACTAAGGCTGTAACAAATTCCGGTTGAAATAACATTTCACCACCAGAAACAGTCATTCCACCGCCAGAATGAAAGTAAAACGGAATATCCTTCCGAACTTCTTCCATTACTTCTTCTACGGTCATAATACTGCCATAAGTAATTTTGCCGTCTTTAGTCGTTTCGATCTTCTCATTCATGCCTTCAGGGGTAGAACACCATTTACACCTCAAAGGACAACCTTTCATAAAGACTACTGTTCTTAAACCATCCCCATCATAAATCGAACTTTTTTCAATTCGTAAGACAGTGCCAGTCAAATCTCTCCCTTCATACTCTTGACGCATAATAAACGACCCCTTTCAAATAGCACCAAATCTTATATTCCATTAACCGAATTGATCAATTTCAGTCCGTTGGATAATGTCATCTTGAATATCTTTTCCTAGTTCCACGAAGAAGGCAGTGTAACCAGCAACTCTGACTAACAAGTCACGATGGTCTTTTGGATGAACTTGAGCATCCTCCAAGATAGCACGATTAACAATATTATATTGGGTATGATAAACACCCAAAGTACATTGCGTCTTCAGCATTACCATCATGTTATTCAATCCTTTATCGCCTTCCAGCATCTTTGGATCTAACTTCAAGTTCATTTGTGTACCTTGAGTAAAGCGTGAGTGTGGTAAATTGCTGACAGATTTCAATAAGGCAGTAGCACCCTTAACATCAGTTCCACCAGTAGCTCCAATTCCATCTGCGAGTGGCAACCATGCTTCACGGCCTGATGGTAAAGCTCCAACGCTCTTACCAATTGGGACATTACCAGATACTGGTAACATGCCCGCTGTTAAATGACCAAATGGAGAATCATATGCTTCAATTTGATCGACTAAGTAGGTGTATATCTTGCTGGCAAATTTATCCACATAAGGATCATCATTACCATATTTAGGAGCTGACATACAGAGATCATGTACCTCATCATAGCCTTTGAAATCATGATCTAGTGCTTCACATAGCTCTTCCATAGTTAACTTTTTTTCATCAAAGATTAATGATTTAACAGCCGCAACAGAATTGATAATATCGGCTTGTCCAATAATATTGATACCATTACCAACATTAAATGTTGCACCACCGTTTGCGTAATCTTTACCGGTAACCATGCAATTTGGATACGTCAATGATAATGCGGCTACAGGGCGATACTCCTCACTTAAGTAATCTAGATAAGAATTCATCGTAGCCATGGTATGAACGAAGTAATCAATTTGTTTTTTGACGGCAGTTACAAATTCATCAAAGGTCTTGAATGTCTTAGGATCACCAGTTTGAATAGAGATTTGTTTGCCTGTTTTACGGCTTCTTCCGTTATTCATGACCATATCAATAACTCCACCCATACTGATCTCACCAATATCTGTATAGGATTTCAAACGGCCTTCAAGATTTGTTTCCACACAACCACATGGTGTCCAATCCCAAGCTTGTGACAACGGAACACCTTTATTCAATAGCATCTTGATACCCGCATCATCGTGATAAACTGCTGGCATCGTACGACCCATCCGAATACACTCTGCTGCTTTTCTTAAGAATGAATCTGGATTTTTGGCCATATTATAACGAACCGTCATATTAGGTTCCTTCAGCGCCGTATCCATAGTTGCTTGTATTGTCATGTAGGACAAATCGTTAACAGCATCTCTACTATCTTTGTCGATACCACCTGCTGTGACTTGAACGGTCATATTATAACCAGCTGAGAAGGCGGCACTTTCTCCATCCTGGAACAGTCCCATTTCTGCAATTTTTATCCAGAAACAATCAAGTAATTCTTGTGCTTGTTCCTTAGTCATGCGTCCTTCTTCAATATCCTTGTTGTAATATTCGATAAGGTATTGATCCATACGTCCCAAATTATATGAAGAAGCATTCTGTTCCATAAACAGACAGAACTCGTAAGTTAACATACTTTGTAGCGCTTCGTAATAATTGCGCGGTGGATTTTCTGGTACACGACGGTTTACTTCCGCAATTTTTAGCAGTTCAGCTTTTCGAGTTTCATTAGCTGTCTCTTTGGCTAATTTCTCGGCCAAATCAGCATGACGATTAGCTAGAGCAATGATACCTTCTGCTGTAATGATAAGTGATTTATAGAAAGTCATTTTCTTAAGAACATCTTCCCCATCAGCATCATCTAAGCTGGCTAATTTTTGTTCAGCTTCTTTTTTGATACCGCCAATTCCCTTTTTCAAAAGTGTTCTCCAGCCAGGTGTGTTTTCACCGTAACCACGAACAAATTTCTTGTCAACGTACAACATACCACCATCACGCATGGTTCTGACATCGTCTGGCATCATGGCATCCCAACGATCTAACACACATTTACCTCGCCAATATGGAGCAACTTTGTCCATGAAAAGTTTCTTATTTTCTTCAGATAGATAAAAAGGATCATACTTACGTGTACTGATCGTATCCAATTCTTTTTCAATAACTGAACAGGCAGAATCCGGATTTAAGATACCAGCACGTGGTTTAAAAGCCACTCCTCCGACAAGAAGCTCATGATCTTGGATATAGATCGGTTTCTTTTCATAAACATTTTTCATTGCCGTTGCTTTTTGAATTTGCCACGGTTGCCCTTCTGTCGCTTTAAAAGCTTCAGTGACATAATAAGAATCCAAAATGTCCATCTCTACACGATGAGACAGGTATTTATCTCTTAATGCATTTATTCGATTCATATATTCTTCTGACATAGCACATTCTCCTTTTTCATGGCTCCTTTTCTTCTTCGCTCAAATTGTAGCATCGTTCACAATCTCATGTAAAATAGCATTTTTGCATAGTGCTATACGAATAATAAATAGCTCTCTTCCGTATCTATTATTGCTTTCGTAACATATTAGGAATAAACTAATACTAATTAAGTGATTGTGATATAAATATTTAGAAGCGCTTTCAAAAAATGCTTTATTGTACTTTCTTTTATTAAATGACATCAAAAATCATGTCTTTATGGGGTACTTTATATGGATTTAAAACAAATTGAATACTTCTTTTCTATCGCAGAAATGGGAAATATTACCAAAGCAGCTGAACTCCACTATACCTCTCAACCTACAGTCAGCCGACAACTCTCCGTTTTGGAAAAAGAATTAGGTTATTCTCTGTTTGATCGAGACAGTAAACCACTTGAGCTGACCAAAGCCGGTAAAATTTTTTATGATGGGATGAAAGAAGCACTGTCTAAAATCAATAACACAGTTGATATCGCTCAAAATGCTGCGGAAGAAAATAACAATTGTCTCTCCATTGCTTTTCAGTCGGGATACTATTCTGAATATTTGTTATTTCCTGTTATTGATTATTTTCGTAAAGTTTATCCAAATATTCATATTCGATTCTCCAAACTCATGTCTATCGAAATGATGAACGGATTAAAAAATGAAAGTATCGATATCTGTATCGGTCGTGCCTTTAAGCACTGGATGGATGCAGGATTCAATGTTCAAGAACTCAAAAAAATAGACACGCAAATCGTAATGTCTAATAAGCATCGACTGGCCACTAAAGATTCCCTTGATTACACTGATTTAGAAGGTGAGACCTTTTATCTCACTTCACCAAATGGTCATCAAATCAACGAAATTTTTAAAGATCATTGTTCCTTGGATAATGTTAAGCAATTTCAAGTTTCCAATTCTGAAATTGCCTATTTTAAAGTATTAGCCTATAACGGCCTAACCTTGTCAGACCCTGATGATCCGTCGTGGAAAAATAGTCCGTACTATCACTCTATTTCAATTTCATCTTTTTACACGGATTCTTGCGTTTGTGTGACCACCCCAACTAATTTGAATCCTACGATTAAACTATTCAAAGATTTTCTTGCGACTTTTATGCATAGCAATTTGGCCTTAAGTATTTCCTAAAGAATGGTGTTAAAATTCCCATTGTGGAAACAAATATAGTCACAAAAAAATGCGAGCTGATTAATTTCAGCTCGCATTTTTATTTACATATAAAATTATAAAATCTTAGTTATTTATTAACCATAACATTTAATATAACAGGATCAGTTCCTTTAAACCCTTCACTAACAATAGTTCCTAACCCTTTAATTGTATCATCGATATTATCATGGATAAGACCATTACTAGATGGAATCTCTATATCTTGAATTGCTAGATTAACAGCTCTATACATTGAAGACGTCGACGATGCAACCTTCATTGCGCAAGAACAACCTGCACCATCACAAACCATTCCGGCGGCATCACCCACAATATTCTTGATAGCAGAACATGCTTCATTAAAATCACCAGTAAGTAAATATACACATCCTGTTGCAGCACCCATGGCTGCTGAATCTGTAGCACAAAATGCTGATAGAACTGGTAAGAAGGAATGGATATAAAGTGCTGTCAAATGAGACAAAGTTAAAGCTCTGATCAAATCCTCTTCATTTGCACCAACATATTCTGACACAATACTTACAGGAATTGTTGCTGTAATACCCTGATTACCTGAACCTGAATTGGACATTGCTGCCAATTGTGAACCACCCATTCTAGCATCTGATGCTGCAGACGCAGTAGAAACTATATCATTACATAGATCATCGACCGATGAATTAAAACGAGATTTTCTAAGAGACTGTCCCAACTTAATCCCGTAATCATTTTTGAATCCATCTTCTGATAAGGCCAAATTCAATACTGAAGCCTCTTTCATAAATTCAATTTCTTCTAAAGGTTCATTTTTAGCAAACTCCCAAATATCTTGCAGTTCTACTGTTTGCAAAAATTGTTTTGTTTCTGAAATAGCATGTGCAGTAGGTCTATCTTTAGAAAAAATAATGTCATCATTTTTTTGAATCAAGAAAATATTCGTATGATCACCAGCTATACAGACTCTGACTGTATTAGCATCGTCAGAAACAATTGCTTCAACATATAAATCATCATCAACGTTAGCCACATCAACACTTATTTTCCCAGAATCTGCTAAAGCGAAAATTGCGGGAAGATCATCATTAGATAGTTCTGATATAACACTAAGTCCTGCATTGGGGTCACCGGCAACAATTCCAGCTGAAGCAGCCGTAATCAACCCCGGTCTTCCAGTTCCTGGAACTATTACTGCCATAGCGTTTTTCATAATATTACTAGAAACTTTAATATGCATATCTGTGATCAGATTTTGATCATTTAAATATGACATGCAATTTGCAGCAGCATAGGCTACTGCTATAGGTTCTGTACATCCAGTTGCTGGAACTACTCCTTCTTTTAATGACTTTATGAACATTTGACGTATATCATTTTTTTCAATCATCTTTTGTACCTCTTCATAATATTCTTTTATACACGTGCGTTTTCAACTTCACCATCAAAGGTTTCTTTCAATTTATTCTTACAGGCTTCTTTATCTTCAGCCTTACATTTGTAGTAATCCATCACATTAATGGCCACAACACTAAGTATTACAACTGCAATACCCACTAGTTGAACTGAATATAATGTTGTTCCTAAAAATACAACTGATGCAACTGATGCAGTAAGTGGTTCAAGAATGTCCAATAAACTAGTGAGAATTGGTTCAATGTAATTCAAACTTCCTAGATAAATTGCATAAGCTATAGCTGTACTGAATATTGCAATAAATGCAATTTCTGCCCAATCCCATGCGGTCGCTGCACTTGATACTTGCCAAAATGGAGAAATAAAGTTACCAATAACTCCACCGATAAACAATCCTAATCCAACAATAATGATTGTTTGGTTCTCTTTAACCAATTTTCTAGGAATAAATGTGAAGTTAGCGACACCAACTGCAGATAATAATCCACAGACAACTGCCATTGTAGATACACTTAATTCATTCATGTTTCCATTGGTTACTAATAAGAATGTTCCAAATATTGATAATAAGATTGCACCGATTAAATATTTACTAGGCTTTGATTTTTCGAACATTACCGTCATTAAGATCATCACTGATGGGCTCAATGATTGTAAAACCGTTGCCACAGCCGGATTACCTAGTGAAACAGATAATGTATACATCGATTGAGCAAACAATAATCCAAAAACGCCAAATGCTATCAACGTAAGAATGTTTCTTTTATTCTTGAATACATCGAATAATTGCTGTCTATCTTTAATAAAAAATATAATTAATAAAATCAATCCACCAAACGTTAATCTGAAACTTACAAGCGACGATGCGCTGATAATTTTTCTTCCAAGTAAATCTCCTGCTACAACTCCTCCAATACCAAATAAAAATGCACCGAAGGCAGCCATCAAAATCCCAACTAATTTTTTAGACTTCCCCATTTTATTTTCCACCTTATTATTTGAATTAGTAACTTGATAATTATTTTTGTGTTAGCGCTTACTTATATGCAATGACTTCTACTTCTATTTGTCCATCTGCCGGTAACTTACATACTTCAAATGCAGTACGAGCAGGATAAGGCTCATTAAATAATTCCTTCATAACTTTATTCACAGCTGCAAAGTTATCCAGATCTGTCAGAAATACTTTTACTTTCAAAATATCTTCAAATGTCATATTCTCTGATTCCAAAATGTTCTCTATATTATCAAAGGATTGCTTGACTTGATCCTCAAAAGTAATTCCATCAATACTATTAGTTTCAGGATTAATAGGTAACTGACCCGAAGTTATTAATAAGTTATCCTTAATCCTGTATGCTGAATATGGACCAATTGATTTAGGTATTTTGTTCATTTTTGCTTCCCCCTTTTATTTACAACTACAATATAAGTGATAAAAAACTATAAGTCAATAATAAATTATTATCATGATAAATTATTATTTAGAGAAAAAATTATCATTTGTGCTATAATATTCAAAACAATAAGGGAGAAACCACTGATGGCATATGATCTTAATGAATATATAAAACTAACAAAATTTATTAGTGCCGTACTTGGTGATAATTATGAGATAGTATTGCACTGGCGAGATAGCAAGGATAGTTCATACTACATTGCTGATATCGAAAACTCATATATAAGTGGCAGAACCATAAATTCGCCAATTACAGGATTTGCTTTAAATCTGGTAAATAATAAAGAGTATTTGAAAAAGGATTTTGTGACAAATTACAAAGCAACTACGGATGAATCCACTGAAGTTCAAGGTTCAACTTTCTTTATTAAAAATAAAAATAATAGCTTACTGGGATTACTATGTATTAATTTCAATCCTCAAGAATATATAAAGGCAGCTAAAAATATTCTCTCACTGGCAAACTTAACTAATGTAGCAAACCTAATTAATAAAAATAACTCTTCCAGAGATATTGAACCCATGGATAAAAATAAAGTTTCTCAGGAATATTTACACCAAAATATTGCTGATGTAGTGTATTCGACAATAAATCCTGAAATATTAAACTCTGATGTCTCATTGACACCTGACAAAAAAATTGAAATTGTTTCAAAATTGAAATCAAATGGAATTTTCCAAATAAAGGGTGCCATTTCATATGTTTCTGATTTACTACAAGTTTCAGAACCAAGTATTTATAGATACTTGAAAACTATAGAAAAAAATGAAAACAAAAAGCAGTAAACAAGTCACAAAAAAATGCGAGCTGATTAATTTCAGCTCGCATTTTTATTTACTCGTTCATTGATATTATCGACAATATTTTGAATCGTCAGCTTCGACATTTCTGCTTCAGCCGCATTTTGTACTCTTTCATAAGCAGCATTTAAAGTCTGCTGAATATTGGCACCGATTGGACAATCAATATTGGTTCTCGGGTCAACGTGCAATAATTCCTGATTGATCTCAACCGCTCTAAAAACATCCAACAAGGATATTTCACTGGCAGGTCGAGCTAGTTTTGGCTTAGCAGCTCCAACTTGGCTCTCCAGCAAACCAGCTTTTTTTAGATTTGCCATCAATTGACGCACTACACTGGCATTCGCCTCAATACTCAAGGCAATATCATTACTAGAAGCGGATTTGCCGTCAGGCATGATATCAACATAAGCCAAAATATGAATTGCATCACTCAACTTGTACGAATATTTCACTGATGGTGCCTCCTTTTAGATATTATTATCTATTTAAAACTTCTTTGATAGCGTCTGTCAATGGAGTTACTTCATGACCCAAGACATCTGACAAGTCGCTTGAAGGAACATCCAATTCACCGGCACGCATCATATCTTGCATACCAACAAAGATTCCAGCAGTCATTTCATCAAATCCCGCATCGATCAAGCTTTGACGATATTCATCATCAGAGACATTCTTAAATTCGAACTTCTGACCAGTTACTTTTTTGACCGCTTGTCCCAATTCAGCATATGTCACTGGTTTGCCGCCAAACTCATAAACATTTTTGGCAGAATCCAATATCATAACCTTAGCAGCTGCCACAGCATATTCACGTTCCAAGGCAAAACCAATCTTGCCATCACCGGCAGCATAAACGGCATCTTGTCCAGCAGCTCCAGCCTTCAAGTAACTCATCTCATTCTCTAAGTACCAAGCATTACGCAAGAATGAATACTTCAGGCCACTTTCCTTGATGATTTTTTCAGTGAATTTGTGGTCAGATGACAAGGCTGATTGAGCATGATCAGCATCGGCAAAACTTGTATAAGCTAAGTATTCAACTCCATCTTCCTTAGCAGCTTCAACAACATTCTGATGTTGTATTTCACGAGAAACCTTTCCACCAGGAACTGATGAAATGAATAACAATTTGTTAATGCCCTTCAAAGCCTTAACTAATGCGTCCTTGTCAGTATAGTCGGCTTGACGGATCTCGATCCCTGCTGGTAAAACCTTCTTGGCTTTGTCAGGGTTGCGGACAATGGCGATAACGTCACTGGCACTGACTTCCTTTAATAGTTCACGAATAGCGATTTGTCCAAAGTGTCCAGTTGCGGCTGAGATTGCATATTTCATATTTGATTACCTCGATTTTAAATTTTATATTAGTTGTTGTTTTATTATTAACAAGCATTATTGTAGCTACCTGTTGTTTTAAAGTCAACAACTATTTTTGAGAATAAAAAAAACAATTCTGACTTCAGTGTCAAAATTGCTTATTGATAATTATGCATAATAACCCGCTTTGAATCCGGACGTTGATGCTTCTAGCGCATTCGTTGGCTCAATCACATCCCCAGCACAAGCGACATTATCTAGTTGTGATTGTAATGATTTCAATAATTCATTGTCAGCGTGATAGCCCATTGCCAAAACAATTTCATCCGCGGCAATTCGTTCGTCCTGTCCATTATAATCAATAACTACTGCATTATTATTGAACTGTTTTACTTTTGCATGCGTAATAATTGTCACTTCATGATCACGGAATAATCGTTTAGTTGGAACCGTCCGCAACAGACCGGCATCGATATCACCCGTCATTTCAATGATCGTGACGTGACCACGTTCAGCATCCGCCAAGTACATGGCCGTTTCGGTTCCGACTTCACCGCCGCCAACAACTACGATTTCGCCTTCGATCGGTTCTCTACCTAGTAAGACATCGTTGGCAAAATGAATATTACCTGCATCAATACCAGATAAATTAGGTTTATTCGGATTACCACCAGTGGCGACAATGATTTTGTCAGCATTGAATTCTTTGACGTTTTCAACTGTGGCTGTCTGATTCAAGACCACATTAATATTCAAGGCCTTCATCTGATGATTCAAGAAGACCAAAAAGTTGGCGTACTCACCCTTGGCTGGTGGATAAATAGCCGAAACAAATTCTCCACCTAACTCATTTCTCTGTTCCCAAAGAGTAACTTCGTGTCCCTGTCTAGTGGCCGCAATCGCAGCTTCCATCCCGGCAGGACCACCACCGATGACCAGAACATTCTTCGACTCAGGATTTTGTTCAAAAGTATATTCTGTCTCATGCCCTAATTCTGGATTGACCAGGCAGCGAACATGCTTACCTTCTAACAAACTGCCTTCGCATCCCTGTAAGCAACGAATACAATAATTGATACTACTCAATTGACCACGGGCAGCTTTTCTCGGCATATCTGGATCAGCTAATGACGCACGAGCCATGCCGACAAAATCACAGGCGGCCTGCTCCAAAACGGTTTCTGCCATTGCCGGATCATTAATTCCGTTAGCGACAATAGTTGGAATATTAACAAATTCATGCACCCGCTTAGCATTCTCAACATTGTAACCTTTGGCTGTAAAAGTCGATGAAATCAGTTCGGGCGCATAAGATGTGTATTCGCCATTGCTCAAGTTCAATCCATCGAATCCGAGTTTTTCTAAATGCTTAACGATCATCATGGTTTCCTGCATCTGACGGCCATCGACCGTATCTTCAGTCAATGAGACTCTGGCAGTTAATGGGAAATCAGGACCTACTTCGGCACGCATTGCATGATAGATTTCTTCAACAATACGGATACGATTTTCAAAACAGCCACCGTATTCATCTGTCCGACGATTCTGACGTGTACTCAAAAATCCGGCTAACAAATAACCGTGTGCTAAGTGTAATTCAATACCATCAAAACCAGATTTTTTCATCAAGCGAGCTGTATTAGCGAACTCCGCTACTAACTGGTGAATCTCTGGAATCGTCAATTCATGCGGCACTTCACGATTGAAAGCATCGGGAATTCGGGCCGCTGCTACTGGTTGAACCCCGCCATTGACCGCTGAACTAGTCTGACGTCCAGGATGGAAGACTTGTGCGAACATCTTGGCTCCATACATATGGACCGTATCCGTCAGTCTCTGATTGGCGGCAACTTGCGACTCATCGTACAATCGAGCACAATTCTGATATCCCACTCCATTAGGATTGACTCCATAGTCTTCCGTAATGATCAGGCCAAATCCACCACGAGCCTTAGCTTCATGATATTTGATGAATGCCTCAGTAATGTTGCCATCCTCATCACAGAGATTAGTTACCATTGCTGGAACAACGAATCGATTCTTAATTTCACATTGATTGATCTTATATGATGTAAATAATTTTTGAAAAAACATTCGAGTTCCCCCACTTCAAATTTGCATAGTTACTCCCAATATAAGTTATAAGCTATGTCCTTACAGTAAGGTCAACCCTATTTGTGAATTTTTTTACAAATTATTATAAAAGGTCTTGTTCTTGTTTGATTTGTAGACATAACATATACTTCATTTAAAGTATAAAGAGGGAGAATACATTTTGAAAACAATCATCTACACTCACCCGTATAACAACAGTTTCAACCACGAAATTCTCAAAACAATGACTAATCATTTCGATAAAAATAAAGAATCCTATCAAATAATTGATTTGTACAAGGACAACTTCAATCCTGTTTTATCACCAATCGAACTCCAAAAATACAGTAGTGGTGAAGTAACCGATCCGCTCGTATCTAAATATCAAAAAATGATCTCAGAATCTGATGAATTAGTCTTTATCTTCCCAATCTGGTGGCACAACTTACCAGCCATGCTTAAGGGCTTCTTGGACAAAACCATGCTAGTTAACTTCGCCTACAATGAAGATAATGGTTGGACTGGTTTACTAACATACATTAAAAAAGCCACTGTGATAACAACTTCCACAGTGACTCAAGAGTATTTAGAAACAGAATCTGGCGATCCGATACAAGGCGTCTTCATTAATCGCACCCTCGCTGACATGGGCATAAATCCTCAAAAAAACAAGTGGATTCACTTCGGGAAAGTTAATATTACAACCGACGAAGCTCGTACTGCATTTTTGAATAATCTACCCACTAATTATGAAGCTTGATTTAAATTAACACCAATAATGATGTAGTTAAGTAATAAATTCCACTAAAACCAATAAACGTATAAATACATTTACTAACTAATGCCAAATTCATATGAGTTAAAATCCGACTGGCGATGAATGTGCCTAATGCAGCACCAACAACTCCGATCAAAACAATTGGGGCTTCATTTGCAGTAATAATTCCATTGATAACTCTAAACGTTGAAGTGTATGTCATATCCAAAACAAAGAACATCTGAACTGTTGCCATATACTCTTCCTTTGTCGATGACAAAGACAAGAAATAAAGTGCCATCAACGGTCCACCGATTCCAAACAAACCGCTAAAAAATCCTGAAATCAAAACAAAAATAACAGCCACATACAAAGGAAATTCTTTTTGACCACCAGTTTTTGAAAACAAAAAATATAGCGATAAGATTATCAGCAATCCGCCCAACATCGCACGTGAAATATGAACATTCAGTAATCCGCCTAAGTGAATCGACAACGATGCTACAACGGCATACAAAATAAACGGCCAGATGATCCGCTTAAACTTGATATAGTGTCGATAATGAATCGCCATCATGACCACGGAAACAACTGGTATCATCCCCGCAACTCCTGCTGCCTTTGCCATTGGAAAAATACTGGGCAAAAATACCATCAATACGATGGCCGGACCAAACCCAGTTAATCCTTGAACTAAACCGGCTAACATTCCGGGGATAAGTACAAATAACCACGACATACAAAAACTCCTTAAATAATTATTTCAGAACTTCCTCAACAAATGATTCCACTAATCGTTGTTTTCGTGAATTCTTTCGAATCAACATATGCGCATGAATCTCATTTTCGATGGGAACCTCAATTGCACGCAACTTACCATCAGACAGTTCTTTTTCCACAACGACTTTTGGCAAATACGAGTAACCTATACCACTCGCAACAACGTTCTTGATAGCTTCGACACTCCAGAGTTCCATAATATCTGGACGCAAATGAAACTTACTCCACAAAGTTCGTTCAAACTGATTACGATAACTGCAATCAGGCTCGTTAATAACAAATGGCAATTCATTCACAAAACCAATATCGTTATAATCAGTTTTGTCATTTCCACTAACGACACAAACCATATCCTGTATGCCTAAATCATAGTCGATCAGTGACGTCGAATTTATTTTTGGCCACATCATAAAGGCAATATCCGCTTCACCATCAATTAATTTTTTCTGATTAAATTTACAACTAGCATTAGTGATCTGCAGTTGAACATCCGAATAGGATTTTTTAAACTCACTAATAATTTGGGGTAACTTGAATATCGTCAATGATTCGGGTGCTGCAATATTCAAGGTTCCTGATAAAGTATCTGTCTGTGAAATTTTTTGAATGGCCTGGTAATCATCCAACAGTTGCTCTGTCAACGGTAGTAATCGCTTGGCCGCATCCAACAAAATCAATTTTCTATGACTGTAATCGAATAATTTGGCTGAGAGTTCCGTCTCCAATTCTTTGACCTGCGCTGAAACAGCGGATTGCGTATAACCTAGCAATTCCGCTGTTTTTGTATAACTTCCTGTATCAACGATCGTTCTAAAGGTAACCAGTTGTCTTATTTCCATTAATATCTCCATCAAAAATATTGATTGATATAATCAAAAACATCAATTTAACTTATGTATATCCATTTGCTAAGCTTATATTATTCACTGAGGAGATGTAAACATGCAAATCGAAACTTACAAAAATAATCCACTGACCCTAGCTGGATTAGTGGACTTAATTGAATTCTGTCAAAATGATGAAGCACATCTAGGTATTAAAATGATCGAACAAGCGGATATCTTTGAGATACCTGAACACTACCAAGCAAATGGTGGAAATTTCTGGATCGCCAAAGATAATGATTTGACCGTTGGTTCCATTGGCCTGCTAAAACTTGATAATAAAAATGGCGTATTAAAAAAATTCTTTACTTACCCCAAATACCGCGGTGATCCCGTACGATTAGGTCAAAAATTATACGAGCAATTTATTGATTACGTAAAAAACAAAACTGAATTAGAAACAATTTTCTTGGATACTCCTGAAGGTGAAAAAAGATCTCACTACTTCTACGAAAAACAAGGATTTCAATTAATCAATCGTGATGAATTGACTGTTGATTATGAGTTTCCCGACCGTAATTCACGTATTTACAAACTCGATTTATAAACCCTACTTATGATAAGTACGATGATTAATGATCATAAACGAACGATAAATCTGTTCAGTCATGACCAGTCGCATCAATTGATGTGGCAAAGTAAACTTGCCAAAGCAAATACTGTAATCGGCACGCTTAGTGACTGCTGGACTAACACCAAGTGAACCACCGATAACAAATGTAATATCACTCGTACCATATGTGGATAAATCATCAACTTTCTTAGCCAGCTCTTCTGAAGTCAATTCTTTTCCACGCAAATCTAGTAAAATAACATATTCCTTATCTTTGATCTTAGATAAGATCCTTTCTCCCTCGACTTCTTTGACGTGTGCATCTTCTGCCTCGCTCAAGTTCTCGGGGGCTTTTTCATCCGGACATTCAATTATTTCAAACTTGCAAAAGGCACTCAAACGCTTGGCATATTCAGCAATGCCAGCCTTTAGATACTTTTCCTTTAATTTACCAACTGTAACTAATTTTATATTCATAGTTTTCTCCTCATATCTATCATATATAATTATTAACAAAATGAACAATGACAAAAAACGAATTTTATTTATAAACCACTTATGCACATCAATAAAAAAGTTTGTATACTTGTGTGGAACATAACAGATACCTATTATACCAGTCATTAGAGCACACCTCTATATAATACATCCGAGGTTATCAACAGGATAAAATTCGATTGTGGATAACTTTTCGACAGTGTTTTTACTAAAGTTTATCCACTTATACACAAGTTATCCACATCTGTGGAAAAGTGTATTTTATTCACGCGATAAAAACACGAAGTATATATACAGTTTGACCATATATTGTTCAAAAAAAAATGTGGAACTAGTATTAACTAGTTCCACAAGTCATTTTATTCAGAAGTTTTTTTAGTTAAATGAACCTTAGATGTTTGTAACTTACCGTTACGGTAATATTGAACGCTAACGGTGTCACCAACTGAATGCGAATACAAAGCACTATGTAAGTCAGCAACCGAACTTACTGTTTTGTTTCCCAATTTAACAATAACGTCATTCTTCTTCAAGCCAGCACTCTTGGCAACAGAACCTTCAGTCGTACTGTAGATCACGACACCCTTGGTAATGTTACTTGGAAGTTTCAAACTTGATTGGGAATCATCGGTTATTTGATCCAAGTCGATAACCTTGATACCTAATGATGGACGCTCGACTTTACCATTTTGAACTAATTGATTGATGATCTTCACGACTTCATTACTTGGAATAGCGAATCCCATCCCTTCAACAGAAGTACCATCAGTATTTGATGCCAGCTTCATTGAATTGATACCAACGATTTGACCAGCTTCGTTAACTAGTGGACCACCAGAGTTACCAGGGTTGATAGCTGCATCAGTCTGAATAACTGTTGCTTCACCAGTAACTTGTCCGGTGTTCTGATCCTGAGTCTGCACAGTTCTATTCGTAGCTGAAATAATACCTTGGGTAACTGTTGTCGCATATTGGCTGCCAAGTGGTGAACCAATAGCAATCACAGGGTCACCAGGTGATACATTGTCTGAGTTACCGAATGAGGCAGTTGCAGGTACTTTGTTACCAGCAATCTCAAGTACTGCCAAATCAGTTGTGGAATCACTACCAACTAACTTAGCTGACATCTTCGTGCCATCTTCAAGGATGACCTCAAGTGAATCTGAGCCTTCAACCACGTGGTTGTTAGTTACGATATAACCTTTGCCATTTTGCTTAGCATAGATCACGCCTGAACCTTCACTATACTCCTGCAGGTCGGCAGAATTTGATGATGACGATGAAGAATTATCATTCGAATTATTGTCTGATGAATTACCATCACCATTTTGCGAACCATCTGAATTATTATCAGATGACTTATTGCCGCTATCACTATCTCCGAACAGATCACCGAAGATAGAATTCAAATTGCCATCACCTGACGACTGTTCCTTTTGCTTCTGCAGGTTGATAACTGAAACAACCGCTCCGTTGACCTTCTTGTAAGCACCTGACATAGTACTAGCAGTATTAGCCTTAGTGTTACTTACTTGTGTGGTACCAGATGTACCGGTTGACGACGTATCAGCAACACCATTATCATTTCCAAAATAATTAAATCCGGCAAAAGCAATCCCAACACCAAGCATCGCCGAAATAAAAGCAACAATACTGATTTTAACTAAAAAATTTCCTGATTTCACCTTAGAATCTCGCTTCTTTCCATTATTCATTCTAGAATCATTTTGATTATTATTATCCATTACGTAATCACTTCCCCATTCATCACTATACTTAATATAACCTTAAATTTTGAAAAAATTATGAAGAATTATTGTAAAAACAGGTAAAAAAATAAAGGCTATCACAGCCTCTATTATAATAATCTCAGTTAAATTTATAAAGTTATCAGCGGATCCGCAACTTTGGGGTCAGTATCCATGATTTGGAAATCATGCCCAACGCCAAAATCATGTTGTTCCAGAATTTCAGTTACGGAGTCACGAGCTAGTTTCTTCGTATTATTCTCAGGACTCAAGTGTCCCAAGTAGATCTCCTTAGTCTTATTGCCAATGACATCCATGATAGTTCTAGCACCATCATCATTAGACAAGTGACCTTTCTCACTGAGGATACGTTGCTTCAATGGCCATGGGTACATTCCATCACGCAACATCTCAATATCATGGTTGCACTCCATCAAGTAACCATCAGCGTTTTCGATTGTCTTAGCGACCTTTTCTGAAACATAACCAGTGTCAGTCAAGATTACGAATTCCTTACCATTATGGTAGAACTTGTAAAATTGTGGATCGGCAGCGTCGTGAGATACAGCGAAACTTTGAATATCGAGATCATCCAAGGTCAAAACCTTGTTGTGTTCAAAAATATTCTTCTTCTCTTCAGGTACTTTGCCGATTTTTGATGCCATTGCTGCCCAAGTTTTCTTGTT
Source organism: Companilactobacillus nodensis DSM 19682 = JCM 14932 = NBRC 107160 (assembly GCF_000615905.1). Classification (GTDB taxonomy): domain Bacteria; phylum Bacillota; class Bacilli; order Lactobacillales; family Lactobacillaceae; genus Companilactobacillus; species Companilactobacillus nodensis. The sequence continues at coordinate 123,624 of NZ_BAMN01000003.1, read as the reverse complement.
AGCATAAACATTCAGATTGTATCGACGTGCTAGGACACCAACACCCTTCACGTGATCAGAATGTTCGTGCGTTACAAAGAGGGAATCAATATCATTGATATCTTTGCCAATACTGTCCAATGATTCCTTGATCTTCTTACCTGACATCCCTGCATCAACTAACACATGATGCTTAGGCGTCTCAATATAAGTCGCGTTCCCGGAACTGCTGCTGACTAATACACTTACCTTTAAATCATCACTCACTATCTTCGTCTCCTGTTGTTGCTGCCGTTGTTGAATTCTTAATAATGTTACCAGTGAAGGCATTGACCTTCTTCAGAGAATTGACCTTACTATCCTTATTCTGAATCGTTACGAACCAAACTGGTATATAGATCGTACTCCCCTTAGCTTCAGTGAGCTTTGCGTACGCCAAATTGGCATATGTGATCTTGGAATTATTTGGTATCTCCGAATTAGTATACAAGTTCGAGATAACATCTTTCTCGCTCTTAGTAGCTTCTTTTTCATGCAAAATCATCAAATCATCTACGTAAGTTTGGGTATAACCGACAACCTTTTTATTTTCAACGTCAAATGTAACACGGCCTGACTTGTCATACAACTCTCCGACTTGGTCAGTCTGTGCATAAACTATCTGTGAAGAAGTCGATAACTGTGGTGCATATTTGTACTTAGTACCAAAAGCTACGTTTGTTTCCTTCTTCAAAAAACTATTTAACTTCGTTGTTTGATTAGCCTTAGTAACTGAAATAGGATCATTCAATGAACTGTCGATCTTGTGATCAGTTGAATCATATTGAACTTCTTGATCTCGTAAATGACCGATGTTATTAGCCAAAGTACTATTTGGACGAGAACCCAGATAATAGGCCGTACCTGCTTTGGAATCAAGCTTCCCAAAACTAATATCACGTTTACGCATATCAGCTACAGTTGACGTCGTCGTATTACTGCTGGATACGATCTGTTGTCCATTGCGGAATGAAAACAGCAACCAGATATCCAGTGAACAGAAGACGATCAAAAAGATGATTTCAATTCTTCTAAAATCCATTTGCTATTCCTCCTCTGCAGACTCGTTGGACCAATCACTATAGGTCTTCCAGTGACCGTCGATCTTAATATAATAAGTAGGTGTTAAGTCGATAACATCTTCATTATCAGCTTCACTTTCCCATTGATATCCAATTTGAATATCCTGAATATCATTAGGTGAATACCCAGCCTTCTCAATCCCTTTGAGGATACTTGTCGTCGACTGCAAAGTCGTCGCAGATTGATCAGATGGAACAGGGACCTCAAGAACCTTATTCAAGAAGTACTCAGTCGTTCCATTGCGGCTGAACTTGATCCTGATCGAACCAAATTGACTCTTCTTAAAGATTGGGAAACCTTCGACATATTCACGATAAGTCAATTCTTTTTCGCCCCAATCAGCATTGTACAATCTCAAGTTAGAGACTGAATTCTGTAGATTGACAGCCTTATTGTAACCACGCTGGAAGAAGGACAATCTGTCCTTCGGCACTGATGTGTCAGTATAATCATAGAACGTCAACTCGCCCTTGTTATGATCAGAGATAAGTCGCTTCGTTTCACCATAATTATAGGTATAAATATTTTCGTTTTGTGACGTAACCAGATCATCACTATTCGAATCAAATAACGCAGTTGTGTATTCAGAATCCTTCTTACCACTCATAACATACGAGTAAGTCTTCATCTTGATTGGTTCAGTATAGAAGGTAAATACGCCGTGCTTCAAAAGATTCAAACGAACCTTCAAATCAACGTTAGTCTTTCGAGCTAATTTTAAAATTGGTTCTGAAACTGCATCTTTAACTTTGGCACGATATACTGCGTAATTACTATCATTTGCCAAATAAATATAATTATCTTTTTTATTCTTCAAAGTAAAGATTATTCGATCAAACGAGTAATCTTTGGCACGTCTCAAATCTGTGCTATCTAATAAGTAACCGAGAGTTTTCACTGAAATAGCAGTGGGATAAACCAATTGGATCGCATTGTCTTGTTGGATTATTCTTTGGTAGCGGGCACCGTCCTTTTTGAAGACTTCCTTAGGCTCGCTGATATTCCAGTCTTTCATAACCTTTTGGATACTCATCGAAATATTTTCTTCATTGTTATAGATCAAACGTTGATCAGTTCCATCTTGCCAAATAACTTGGGTCGGACTGATAACTTGATCGATAGGAATCTTATTCTTATCAGTATCTGTTGTCGTAACATCGATATTTCTGCCAGCTTGGTAGCGGGCCGTATTGGTCCAAATATAGAAGGACAGGACAATACTTGTGATGACTGCTATCACTAGCAATATCTGTACGATCAATCGACTAAATTTCATCCCATTCTCCTCCAGTCTCATTAGGGTCAAATGGCAAGGAGATATAGAACGTTGATCCCTTACCTTCAGCACTATTTACCCAAATTCTACCTTTGTGTTGTTCCACGATTTCTTTGGAGATAGATAATCCTAAACCAGTACCACCTTGCTTACGTGATCTAGCTTTATCAACTCGATAGAATCGTTCGAAGACTTTTTTGATATCCTTTCTTGGAATACCAAGACCTTCATCAGAAATACTAATAATAATATGCTTATTTGTTTCCAATAGACGACACGTTATAACGCCACCGTCGGGCGAATACTTGATGGCGTTATTCATAATGTTATCAAGAACTTGTGTCATCTTATCAGTATCCAGCTCGACCCAAAGATCCTTATTTGTGAAAATACGTTTGATACGGTAGTTCTTGACCACTTTCGTATCGTCTTCTTTGGCATCGGCCTTTTCTTTTTTCAACATCATATCAAATCTGTCCAGGATATAGGAGAAGAATTCATTGAAGTTGACCAATTCCTTATCCAGTTTCGAACGACCTTGATCCATTCGTGACAAACTCAATAGATCCTTGATCATACGGATCATTCGGTCGGTTTCCTCAGCTGTAACATTCAAAAATTGTGGAGCTAGCTTTTGATCTTTCCAAGCACCGTTATTCAACGCATCAATGTAACTACTGATACTTGTCAATGGTGTACGTAACTCATGTGAAACGTTCGAAACGAATTGACGACGTTCACTATCGATCTTTTGTTGTTCAGTGACATCATGTAGAACACAAACCATACCACTGATGAAGCCACTGTTTCTTTGGATCAGCGAGAAGTCGGCGTTTAAGATCAATGAGTTATCATCATTCTCATCGTAATCTTCATCCGGACCATCACTAGTTTCAATAACCATTGGATCAGGATTCTCTAACAATTCGTCAAAGGTTATCTTATCGTCGATACCGAGAACTTCGACCAATGACTTACCATCAGCTTCTTCCTCGTCCTTATTCAAGAATTCCTGTGCCATTTCGTTGATTACGGTAATATTACCTAATCTATTTGTAGCGATAACACCATCAGACATTTGTGTTAGCACGCTGTCCAACCTTCGCCGCTCTGATTCTGAGTTCTCAGTTGCTTCTTCAACTTTGACAGACAGGTCATTGACGGCCATCGCCAATTGGCCCAATTCGTCGGGTGAGTAGACACGAACTTGACCTGAATAATCTCCTTCAGCCATTCGAACCGCCTGCTGCTTCATTTCGTCGATAGGTCGAGTAATTGCACGAGAAATGAAAATAGCAATAACAGCACCTAATAATCCGGCGACTAGAGAAGCTGTAAGGAAAATAACAATAATATTATTTATGCCAGTGTATACAGACTCCATGCTAGCGCGAACGTAGACCGCCCCGACGATGGAACTATTATCTGGTGATGAGACTGGCGAAACGGACTCGTACGAGCTACCAGTACCCTTATCGTAGTATATCTGTGTGATCTTCTTACCATTACTGATACTCTGCTTGATTTGGTTCTTCATCGTCTTAGTACCAATCAGTGACGACTTATCGACATCCTTGGTTCCAACGATAATACCGTTACGATCGACGATTTGAATATCGGTGATATCAGAGTTATTACGAGCATAATCTTGAATCACATTGCTGATATTCTCACGTGTAGCACTGTCGTTATCATTCAAGTTATCAGAGATTTGGTTCAACGTATATGCGGGAACTACGATTGAATTCTCGAAGTCAGAGACATTTTGTTCCTCAAGTCTCTGCACGAAATAAGCCCCAATTATTTCGATTGTGACGATCAAAATTAAAATAAAAGATAATCCGATTTTGAAGTTAATCGAATGTAAAAACACGAATCTATTTTTCAAAATATTTCCACCTATAAAATGTAATCAATTACTTTTCATTATACAGCTTTCAAGATAACAAAAAAACTGACTCGTATTATGAGTCAGTTCAAATATGGCTAAGCCTCTGCCTCAGGATCTCTAAGGTAGTAACCCACGCCACGTCTAGTCATTAGCCATTCTGGCTGACTAGGATTATTTTCAATTTTTTCACGAAGACGACGGACCGTAACGTCCACAGTTCTAACATCTCCGAAGTAGTCATAACCCCAAACTGTTTGAAGTAAATGTTCACGTTTCATTACTTGACCAATGTGCTGAGCTAAATAATACAATAATTCAAACTCACGATGAGTCAATTCAATTTCTTTACCATTTTTTGTTACCGTATAGGCATCAGGAAGAATAGTTAAATCACCAATCTTGATTTCGCTATTTTTACTTTCGTCATTTTGAACGTTTCTTTGTGTTCTTAAACGAGCCTTAACACGAGCAACTAACTCACGGTTAGAAAATGGTTTGGTTACATAGTCATCAGCACCAAGCTCCAAACCAATAACTTTATCAATCTCAGTATCTTTAGCGGTCAACATAATAATCGGTGTATCTTTAGTCTTTCTTACAGTTCTAGCCACTTCCAACCCATCAATTACTGGAAGCATCAAATCGAGTAGGATCAGATCAGGATCATCTTCCTCTACCTTATCGAGTGCTTCTTGACCGTCAAAAGCTGTTATGACCTCGTAGCCTTCATTTTCCAAATTGTATTTAACAATATCAGAAATAGGCTTTTCATCATCTACTACTAGAATTTTTTTTGCCATATTATCTCTCCTTGACGTGATTATTATACTAGTTATATGTTATTAAAACAAAATCAACATAACCGCAACTTAAAAAAATTAAAATTTTATTGAAAAAGTACTTGCTTCCAATTTTGTTCGTATGGTATTATATATCTCGTTGATTGATACAACACATCTAACACATGGGTGGCTAGCTCAGCTGGCAGAGCAACGGACTCTTAATCCGTGGGTCCAGGGTTCGATCCCCTGGCCACCCATAATATCACATTTAACCAGTTATATTAAGTGCTTAAAGCACTGGTATGACTGGTTTTTTATTTTCTATGATACTTTTAAGAATCAGCTTATTGCATCTTTATGGTAGTCAAATGGTAGTCAGTTACAACAAAAATAAAATTACTGGACGGGCGTTAGTCATCACATTCAATGTGGTGGCTTTTTATTTATATCAAATTATAAAATAGTAAGTACACGTAAATCCTAGCATTTAAATTTTGGTATCTCAATATTTATACGTTTCATAGGTGTATTCCCTGCATCAGTTCAACCATTGAATGCATCACTCTTTATATGTATTCATCAGTAGGGATGTCATACATAACATTCTGATCGGCCTAAATTCCGGCTGATTAAGCCATACCTCTATGCTTTACAACAATTCGTATTTAAATTATTTCTTCATTAGTAACTAGGTGGGTAGGTTTAACCTAGGCACCTAAATACAAAAACAATATGGTTTTGCTAAAGCTTAAAAAACAATGCAGCTTAATATTACTTAACGTTTAATATCATGCTTTGACGGGGCGGCGTTTCACCACGTCAAGTATAAAAGGGGGCAAATCAGTTACCCATTTATGGTGTCAGAATATATAATTTTAGGATGATAATTTGTAATTACCTTAAGAATTACCTATATGGCTATTAAATTATCATTACTTAATAGATAATCATTATTGGTAGCAAGTTAAGGCGGTGGCTATTTCTGAAAGGCTGGTGGTGCTTATGGTGTAATTTACCTAAGCTCGTATCACATCAAAATGAAAGGGATAACCTACTACGGGTCTAGATGTCGTTACGTCTTTGATCGTAAAATTTATAGGTATCATCTTGGCAAGTTCTATTTTGCTGGGATCTATGATTTTATTAGTAAAAGCGTGGCGTGTACTTATCAAGACACTAAAAAAGTAGACCGCTGATAACTTTGGCTAGTTTATCGGTCTACTGATTTAAATTTATTAAAGCCACCGTCTTAAACGGGCTATCTATCTAATGGGGGATGTTCCAGCATCCCTCTTTTTTAATGCTTTAAGCTATAGCTCAATTCTAGCAACAGCTTATATAACTGTCAACACATTAAGATATTACTATTACTCTAAACATGCATTACATCAGCAACTACACTTCAATATTTAAATTTTACCTTTATAGAATTTAGAAAACTTATACAACGAATCAAACAACATATCGAAAAACTGATCTCCTGACATCCCTGTAAGGCTACATATTTCATCAGTTTGGTATACTTTTTTACTACGATACAGCAGATCGAATAATTGTCTGTAAGGCCTACTAAGATGGTTAATAGCTCCATCAATCTGAAACAACTTTTCTTTATCCTGTATACACTTGGCCATACGCTTATCGGTAGTATTCTTATTGTTACCTGATACCATCACATTGCCGAACAATAGGCCTTTAATGCCTTCATATCGATCTATACGCTCTGATATTTTCCGATAATCTAACAACATCGCATGGCATCTATTTATTACATCTCTATACTCATACAATTCCTTTGCCGTTTTATACATGGCTGCACCTCTGTTCTTTTCGCCCAATCTGGCGTAAAGCTCCTAAAATATTATTGTTGAGCTACCAACCAGTAGTTGAATTTACCCAATTATTAGTTGATTTAAGATTATTCCATAACTAATCTAATTAAATTCATCAAAAATACTATTCCAACGTTTTCATCAGAAATCTAAGGGTTCTTATTAGACTAGTCTCAACTTCGTTATATAGAATATATATAGCTTAAATGAGGAGGACTACCGCAATGGAACAACCTTCAACTTCAGAATCAGAGATTATCGAGATACTCAATCGCCACAATATTTTTTTCGAACGAGAAAAAGTTTTTCATGAATTAAAAAGTGTTAACGACGAAACACTGCTTCCTGTCGACTTTGCTTTGAACATCAATGGATTCTTAGCCATCATTGAATATAACGGTGCTCAACACTATCGGCCAATCAATAATACGCCGAGCTCAATTGCTGCCTGGCGTCGTTTGACCAAAAACGGCTCAGCTAGGATCAAGTTCGCCGAAAAAAATAATATTCCTTTGTTGGTAATCCACTATAAAGACCGCAAAGCCATGAAGCACTTGATTCCTAAGTTTATTGAAGATGTAAAATTCAATATCCATGATACTAAGCCTCGCTACACCAAAAATACTAAGGCCTATTTCTCAGCCTTCCCATATTATAATTTCGACAAAACAGCCGACACTCCAGATGCTCCAGTTAATCCACTAAAACTAGAAAAAATCGAAGAGCTCGGCTGTTTTAATATCGACCATGCGATTCTCTGGACTAAGGAAGGACTGGAAACCATGGTTGCCCGTGAAGAGAATTATAAATCAGAAATCGAGCAATATAAAAACGTTACATCTGAACTGGTTCTGCATATCCATGAATTAGAGGAACAAGTCGATCAGCAATCAGACCTGATTCAATCACTGACTGAACCAGACACTGATTCGTTACCGAGAGCCGAATCTAACAAGGTGAATCTACCTGACTTCATCGGCAGATTTCGTTTGAATGATTCTCCTCGAAGCCGCCTGACCGACGATGCCAAAACCTTTATTAAGCTATTATCCAATCGTTATAGTACTGACTTATTTGAAATCCATCGCTTCCTGAAAATAAATTATGATGAAAATATTTCTGTTCCAACTATAAAAAAATGTGTAAGTTGAAGTTCTTCTTGTATATACGAACATATGTTCGTATAATGAAGACAACAACATTTTAAGTGGGGTAAATCATGGATCAACCTTCTGAGCCTGAATCACAAATAATCGGAGTTCTAAATAACTTACAAGTCTTATTTGATCGTGAACGAAAATTCGATGACTTGAGGAGTAAAAGTGATTATTCAATGCTTCCGGTTGATTTTGCACTCGATGTCAATGGGTTCTTAGCAATCATTGAATACAACGGCGCTCAACACTATTCACCGAGAAATAATTCGGATAGCGCCAAAGCTGCATTCAAGCGTTTATCTACTAACGGGACTTCTAGACTGAATTTTTGTGAGAAAAACAATATTCCTTTATTGATAATTCACTACAAAGATAAGAATAGTCTAAAAGTTATTATTGAATCCTTCGTCGAAGATGTGAAAAATGATGTTCATAGCAAAACCAAAAAATATACCGCACACACCAAAGGATTTTTTCACGAATTACCATACTGTGCTTTTCGTTCAACTCCTGATGGACCCATCAGTCCCCTACAATTCAAGGAAGATTCTAATTTAGGATATTTGAGCCTCAGCAACGACGCTATTGTTTGGACCAAGACTGAGCTTAATACCTTGTTAAGTAGAATTGCGGAATACGAGTCTAAGATTCAAAGATACCAGGCTATAACGGCCAATTTAGTACTGAATATCGATTCCCTACGTGAAGAAATTACACAAAAAGATCTGTTACTCAAAAATGTTTCACAAGAAACAATCTCTGAGCAATCAAATTCTGATATTACTGATGTTGCTGAATTCGACGGTAAATTTAGAATGACAAATTCTCCGCGCAGTCGTTTAACGCCGGAAGCTAAATCATTCATCAAGTCATTATCGGTGCAGTATGACGAAGCTTCCCAGATCCAAGATTATCTGGTTGCCACATACAACGAAAGTATCTCGATTCCGACCCTCAAAAAATGTTTGGAATAAGGATTATAATAATATTAATTACTATCTGGGGAGGATATACAGATGCGCTTTTTACATACGGCCGATTGGCATATTGGTAAAAAATTACATGGTTTCGGCCTTAACAAGGAACAAGATGACGCCTACAAACAGATTTTAAATATCGCGGAGACAGAAAAAGTTGATGCAATTATAATAGCGGGTGATCTATATGACCGCGCTGTTCCCGGCGAAGATTCCGTTAAACAATTGAACAGTATGTTGATCGATATGAATTTGAAACATAAGTTTCCAATACTAGCAATCAGTGGAAACCACGACAGCGCCACTCGCCTACACACAGGAAGCGAGTGGTTTAGTGCGACTAATTTCTTCTTAAATACAAAAGTCAGTCAATCTACCACTCCAATCGAAATTGCCGATACACAATTCTTCTTGCTACCCTACTTTGAACCATTCGAAGCTAAGCAATATCTTCAAGACGACAAATTAAAAAACGTAACTGAAGCTATGGTCAAACTGGTTGAAAAAATGCAGGCTAACTTTGATCCCAACAAGAAGCACGTCTTAATCGCCCACTTTTTCGCTGCCGGAAGCGAACACGTCGATTCCGAGACCCAAGTATCCGTTGGTGGTCTAAACGCTATCCCCGTTGATATTCTGTCACCTTTCGACTACGTTGCTCTCGGACATTTGCACGGCAAAGACGCATTACATGCTGAAAAAGTAAAATACAGTGGCTCACCCGTGAAGTTCTCAATCTCTGAAGCAAACCAAACCAAGGGCGTTTGGATCGTTGATACTGATCCCTTCAAGGTCGAATTTAAACCTCTGACACCAACCAAGGATATTCGAATCCTGACTGAAAGCTATGAAACACTAACTTCACCTGATTTTTATAATCAACAAAACTGCAATGACTTTTTATCGATCCAACTAACTGATAGCAAAATCATCCCGAATGTAATGCAGAGTCTGCGAGAAATATATCCATATATCATCAATCTCGAACGTGCTAATGGTCCCGTATTAACAGATAACAAAGTCGCAGATATTGATCCAAATCTTGATCCAATGACTCTCCTAAAGAAGTTTTTCAAAGAATCAACTGAAGAAGACATGTCAGAAACTCAAGAAAAATGGGCTGCGGACACTTTGAAAACTGCTAACAAGGAGGTCAACTAATTATGAAACCATTGCAACTAGAATTAAATTATTTTGGACCATACAAAGATCAAAAAATCGATTTTACTAAGTTCAACGACTTTCCTGTTTTTTTGATCAGTGGAAAAACTGGTGCCGGAAAGACTACTATTTTTGATGCAATGTGCTTTGCCCTCTTCGGTGGGACTTCTGGCAATGACCGCCAGGCCAAACAAATGCGCTCTGATTTTGCCAAAGTGGACAACGAAACCAGCGTAAAGTTCAGATTCGAACACCAAGGTAAAACTTATCAAATCGTTCGCAGTCCTGAACAAGAGGTCCTCAAAAAACGTGGTGAGGGTACACGAACTCAACCCGCAGACGTCACTCTAACGATTTTTGATGAGAGCGGAAAGGCCATCGACGAATACAAAAAGGTGAATGCCGTCACGACCTACATTCATAATTTGCTTCAATTAACTAGGGAACAATTCTCAGAAATAGTGCTTTTACCACAAGGGCAATTTAGAAAGTTCTTGATGGCAAACAGTGATGATAAGGAAAAGGTGCTGCGTGATATTTTTGGAACAAGTCTATACAGCAACTGGGCCTCTGAACTAAAAAACAAATTAAAGAAACAGCAACAACAAAACTCAGATGCATCTAAAAAGCTGAATACCTATCAGCAACAATTGACTTGGGATGGTTTATCTGAAGATGAAATCACCAGTTTGAATCCTCAAATGGCAGTTGATAAACAAGCTGAACAGGAAAAAGTTCAGCTCAGACAAAAAACTGAACTCAAGAATCAATTTGATACGGCTAAAAGTAACTTAACAGCCGCGCAAACAGCCGAGAATAACGGAAAAACACTCGACAAAAACTATGCAGACCTAGAAATCCTAAACAAAAAACTTACAAATTTAGAAGCAGAATCTGAAACAATTGATAATAAGCGAGAACTAGTTAAAACTCTTGATTGGATACAAACACTGGAATCAGATGCCAGACAATTAAAATCTGCTCAGGAACAAGTTAAAACTGGTACTGATACGGTCAATAAATTAACTACTGAAAAACAGCTCCTTGATCAAAAATTAAAACAGGTGGAAGAAACTGTTAAATCTCTGGGCGATCAAAAAAACGTCGCCGAACAGCGCAAAAATGAGATCATCACTTTAACTGATAAAAAGACAGTTTACGAACAAGTTGCAGAAACTGAAAGTAAATTAACCAAAGTTCAAAATAAACTAGCAGATGCAAAAAGCGCTGATGAACAGTTCACAAAGCAAATCTCGGCGTTATCTGATCAACAAGACCAATTAAGTAACAGTGGTGAAAGATTGCCTGAATTGTTATCACTCGGTGCAAAACTTTCTGATCAACAACGTGATCTAAATGAGATATTGAAACAAGCTAAATCCGTTTCAGAACAGCATCATAAAGTCGAAACTCAAACTGAAACGATAGCAACTAAACAAAAAGAGCTGGACGATCAAGTTGTTGACTATGAATCATTGCACAATAATTATTTAAAACTAGATAGCGACTGGGCCAGTGAGCAGATTGCTCTGTTAAGTAAAAAATTAATTGCGGGAACACCCTGCCCTGTATGTGGCTCAACAGAACATCCCGCACCAGCTCCAGTCAATACGATCACAGTTACTGAAGAACAAGTAAAGAAAGCCAAACAAGCCAGTGACGATGCCAACACTAAATTAGCAACTGTCAAAACACAACTAGATAGCTTACAAGAACAATTGGTCGACTCACAAACTGAACTTAAGAATGATAGTGAAGCTTTGAAACAAAGCCTTCACGAAAAACTTGCTATAACTTATACTGACCAGTCAGATTTACAGACTCAACTACAAGACTACCAAGCCAAATTGGATAATCAGCAAAAAGAAAATGACGCTCAAAAATCAAAAGTTCAACATGATAAATCCCTTCTGGAAGATGTCAAAAAAGATTTGGGAACAGCTACAGCTGACCAAAAAGAACAGAACCAAGAAACTTCAAAAATTGAACATCAAGTATTACAACTCCAGACACAGCTCAAAGACCAAAAGAACCAATTGGCCGATAACTTCGATAATTTGGATGAATTAGAAAACTATCTGAATAAAATAATCCAAAAACAAGCAGAATATGAAAAAAATAATGAATCTGCCAACAAATTACTTGTTGAAACTAATAACAAAATTTCTGCAAGCAATTCCAGTCTCAATTCTGAACAAAGATACGTTGCTGATGCTCAAGCTAAGGTCGCACAATATCATGAATCTCTAACTTCTGAGATGACCCAAAAATGGAATAAGCCTGATTTTGAACAATTAAATAATTTATTATCTGAACTAAGTAAATTATCATCGCTCAGAACTGACATCAATAACTTTGAACAACAAAAATCAGAATTATCTGGACAAATAACTACAACTAAGAAGAATATTGCTGACAAACCACGTCCAGATCTATCTGTGCTTTCTGAAGCAACTACGGCAGCACAAGCAAAGGTCAATGAATTAGAAACTAAATACTATGATCTTGATAGTTTGATCAAAGATAATAACAAGCTCGTCAAACAGATGACAGAACTCTTAGCGCAAGTTAAAGAACAACAGACTGCCCTAGCTGAATTACAACAGTTATCATCGGTCACAAATGGTAACGGTGCTCAAAAGCTGAGTCTGGAAAGATTCGTCTTGCAGACATATTTGCAAAAAGTTCTAGTGCTTGGTAATAGTCGACTTCAACAACTAACTAACGGTCGCTATCAATTCCAACTAGACGAATCAGTCGGTACTCATCGCAATGGAACTGGACTAGAAATCAACGTCTACGATGACAATGCTGGTAAGATTCGAAGTGTCCACACCTTATCTGGTGGGGAAAGCTTCATCGCCGCATTATCATTAGCTCTAGCCTTGGCCGAAGTGATCCAGAATCAATCTGGCGGAATCAAAATTGATGCCCTCTTCATTGATGAAGGCTTCGGTTCACTAGATGAGGATGCTCTCTCAATGGCCATGGAAGCTCTCCAAACCGTCGAAGGTCAATCACGTATGATTGGTATTATCAGTCACGTACGTGAGTTAGAGGATCAATTACCAGCTCAATTACAAGTCACACCTAATGGAGATGGCACAAGTAAGATTGGATACCAGCTTGAACTAAAATAATTTCACTCAGACTTCCTTAATGGAAGTCTTTTTTAGATAATATATTACTTCCGTACTATTTGTATTATTATTAATAACAATGGGATTATCGGGGGTAAATCATGGGGAGTATCAGGCTTTTCAAAGAACAGAACCGCAATTTCTGGCGCTATTTTTGGAAATACAGCCAGGTTATTATTTTGGTCGAACTACTAATTACATTCATCATCGTTCCACTTCTAAATGTGCTGGTTAACGGAGTGCTTTATTTAGGTGGGATCAAATATGTTTCTTACACCAATATGCTAAGTATTATTGCCAAAAGGCCACTAGTGTTCATTGGACTAATACTGATATTGCTGCTGATACTACTACTGGTATTGCTGCTGATACTACTACTGGTATTCAGTCAATTTGCCTTAGTCTTACTAAGTTTTCAAGCGATTAAGTCGCGAGCAAATTTACACTGGCGAGATTACTTAAAAACAATTTTTAGGGAAATAGCCAGTCTGCCATTCAAGGCATTTGGTTTCTTCCTATTATATTTTTTGATTATCACACCTTTTGCTAGTGTCGGATTTTCATCCAATCTTTTAAGCAAAGTAAAAGTACCAGAATTCCTACTTGACTGGTTGTTTCAAGAACATCTAGTTTGGGGAATGACCTTAATGATCTTGTATGTAATCATTTTTTATATTGGTATTCGCTGGCTATTTGTTTTGCCACTAATGATTTTCGATAACCGTACCGTCAAAAATGCTATCAAACAAAGTTGGCGTATGACTAGGAACAAAACCTTATATTATCTGATTGCATTCTTGTGTGTTTTCGCAGCTATAACGATAACAATGTATTTTTTGTTTGGAGTGATTTTGGCTGGTCAATGGAGTTTTGATCATATAACCAAAATCAGTTTTCCTATCGCAATCATTAACTTAACCTTGGTTCAATTAATCAATATTCTAACTAGTATTTACGGGACTTCCCTATCAACACTTATCATTCTCAACCAAACCAAAACGCAATATATCCAAAATAAACGCAAGATTCATTCTCACAGATGGTTCTGGCTTGGATTAGCTGTCGTAACAATCATCAGTTTTATGTCATATGACACAATGTACTTCAAAGGCTGGCTGATGGAACGACCCGCTACCATCTCACACCGTGGCGTTGATAACGGCAATGGCGTTCAAAATTCTATTTCAGCATTAAAAGCGACATCGAAGGAAAAACCTACCTATATCGAAATGGATGTTCAAGAAACCAAGGATCATCAATACGTGGTCTATCACGACAATACCTTGAAAGGCTTAGCTGGAATCAAAAAACGTCCTAGCCAAATGACATTATCACAACTTCAAAACGTTGAAATCCATGAAAATGGTAGAACAGCACACATCGCCAGTTTCGATGATTACTTACAGACAGCTACTAAACTCCATCAAAAATTACTGGTCGAATTCAAATCGGTTAGCGGTAATAGCGATGACTTCGTCAAGAATTTCGCCCAAAAATACGGCAAACAATTAGACCATAACGGCGATATGGTGCACTCACTAAAGTACAGCTATATTGAACAAAGCAAACGTTATATGCCAAGAGTAGCCGCAGATTACATTCTTTCATTCAATTTAACTGGTGTTCCGATCAGTGACGCTGACGGGTTCACTATGGAATATACGACCCTTAATTCTAACTTCGTTGACAACGCCCATGCCATCAACAAAAAAGTCTACGCTTGGACTGTCAACGATACTTCGGCAATGAGTCAGATGATGTTCTTAGATGTTGACGGAATTATCACCGACAACTTATCTGATCTCAAAACAGAAATACGTTCCAACTTTGATCAAGCTGCTATGCCAAACGAATTTGGAACTTTATTTTACAAATGCAGAGTCCGTTTTAATTAATTGATACATACCAAAAATAATTGTCCAGTTACATTGGACAATTATTTTTTTATATCTCATGAATGTAAACAAATCTTTACACAATGCCCGTCTAATTAGCTATGATTCATCCCTATTCCCTGCGATAATATTGCCAGAGGTGATGAAATGGAACTAGGAAATGTAATCAAGGATAAGCGCAACGAACTTCAACTTACACAAGAACAATTAGCCACCAAGCTCCATGTCAGTCGACAAACTATTTCCAAATGGGAAAACAACGAGACTTATCCTAACTTGGACATTCTAATATCCATCAGTGAAATTCTGAATCTTTCAACTGATGAATTACTCAAAGGAGAGAACAACAACGTGGTCGAAAAAATCAGTTTGGATGTTAAAGGTAAGAAAAAGTATAAAAAAATGGTGACACTATTCTATACAGCCATCGCTATAACGATGATATTCCTAGGTATATTTAGCATAGGCCATCATTATCAAGTTGAAAAAATCGATTACTTCAATCCATTTTTAAAAACTCAAACTAGTTATGCTATCTTGCCAGTGACTAATAAACCATTACCTAAAAAGGATATCTATATTCAAACTGACGCGTACGGAAATGGATTTTGGCAATATGTTCAAGCAGGAATTATTGATAAAGATGAACATTGGGCAATGGTTCAACACAAAGGTTCCTATGTTTATAGCCTAAAACTTATTGAGAAAAAATATTGGGGCTATCCGCGCGGCAAATATGAAACTCTAGATTACTTACCCTACGATAAAAAAGGTCCAGAACCTCGCACCAGTTCTTGGAACCCTTTCCACTAATTGTTTGACTCACTCATAAGTAACTACGATAATTAAGCTGTTACTACTTATGGAGGAGGAAAAATACATGAAACAACGTTACATTGGCGAAACAAGTTGGGAAGCTTCAGCAGTCGCACTAGGAATTATGCGCATGAACGCTTTGACATCTGATCAAGCCGCTAAGTCGATCGATACAGCATTTGATAATGGTATCAACTTCATTGATGCCGCAGATATATACGGTGATGGTGATTCAGAAAAAACCTTCGGTGAAGCTATGAAGAAAACTAGTGTCAACCGTGGTGATCTCTACATTCAATCAAAGGGCGGCATCGTCCCTGGTGTTCGTTATGACTTTTCTAAACAACACTTACTCGATGCTGTTGACGGAAGTCTTGAACGTTTGGGAGTTGATTACCTCGACTCATTCTTACTTCACAGACCTGACCCATTGATGGAACCTGAAGAAATCGCTGAAGCATTCGATGAACTTCAAAAATCAGGAAAGGTTCGTCACTTCGGTGTTTCAAACTTTAATCCTCAACAATACTTGATGGTTCAAGAAGCTGTCGATCAAAGACTTATTATTAATCAATTACAATTCAGCATCATGCACTCTGGTATGGTCGACTTCGGAATGCACACTAACATGGCTGACACACGTTCGATCAACCATGACGGTGATATCCTTGAGTTCTCAAGACGTATGGGTGTGACGATTCAAGCTTGGTCACCATTCCAATATGGTATGTTCCAAGGTGTCTTCATTGATAACGACAAGTTCCCTGAATTGAACAAGAAATTAGAAGAACTAGCTGGCAAATACGGCGTATCTAAGAACGGTATCGCCACAGCTTGGATTCTAAGACATCCTGCCAATATGCAAGTTGTCATTGGTACAATGAATCCTGAACACATTGCTGACAGTGCCAAAGGTGCTGACATCGACCTTACTAAACAAGAATGGTACGACATTTACTTTGCTGCTGGAAACGATCTTCCTTAAAATATTTTAACAGTTGGACTGAGAATATATTCTCAGTCTATTTTTATAAAAAATAATTGGTATACAATACAATTACTTATATAACAACGATAAATATATAATTGGGCTAAATATAATACATTGAAGCTAGATGGAACTATAATTCGGTTTGAATCAAATAAAGAGCATCAAATTGCTAAGGGAGATGTATATCATGAGTATCAAGAGAACGTCCTTTTTGATCAGCATGGTTGCAATTCTACTGGCTCTTCTAGCATGGATAGTTCCGACCTCTGAAACCGCCCGTGCAGCAACTGCCATAGATCCTCAACCGAGAAGTATTGAAGTAAACGGCTTAGGACCTAATGATGCGATCATCAAAGATCCAGACGGTAATTCGGTTCCATCAAACGATCCGTATTACTACTGGAGCCATTACAATGCAACATACAACTGGTCCATTCCTGATGGTGTTCCTATTCAAGCCGGTGACACGGCTGAATTCGAACTCCCCAGCAATGTAAGACTAACTGCCAATTTAACAAACATTCCTTTACTTAATTCGAGTGGCGTGCAAATTGGTACATACTCAATAAAAGCTGGTGAAAGCACTGGTACCATTACTTTCAATGATGTTTTATCTTCAACATCTGTTGACAGAAAAGGTACCATCAACTTCCACGTCAGAGGTACTAATGAGAGTACCGAAAATCCTGGCCAACTAGATTGGACTATCAATAAAGGTGGCTGGCTTTACGATTATGATGAAAATGGACTTCCAAAATACGTTGTTTGGAACATTGCCTTTAATCCTAGAGGTGAAAATTTAACAAACGTTGTTGTAACCGACACACTTAGTGAAGGCCAAACATACGTTGATGGAAGTGTCTATGCACCAACTGGATCATACAATAGTCAAAACGCCTTCGTATCCGATGGCGGTGCATTATATCCAAAAGTAACTGTCAATGGTAATCAAATCCAATTTCACTTTGGAGATGTCTCAACCGCTGTCGATATGACCTTTAGAGTATTGATCAAAGTTGATCCTTCTAAAGATAATATTTATAACGACAACGCAACATTGACTTCTGATCAAGTGACAGGTGACGTTGGTGCCAGTGTTCACTATGGCGGCTCTGGATCTGGTAACGGATCTAACGCCTTGGGGAATGCCGTACTTACAAAGACTGATGAATCTGGTAGACCATTAACTGGCGCTGTTTATGAATTAAAGGACAGCACTGGCAAAGTCTTAATGAGTGACGTCAAAGTTGATGAAAATGGTCAATTAATGATCCATGACTTACCTGCTGGAACTTATACTTTGACCGAAATCAAAGCCCCAGATGGATACGAGTTGAATACAGCTCCTATCGAATTTACAATTCCGGGGACTTTCAGAGGTCAAACTATTAACTTAGATCAAGTAGATTACCCAGAAAAAGAACCTGAACCAGAAACTGGTAATGTTGTCTTAACAAAGACCGCAGCCGTCGGTTCAAATTTGCTTCCTGGTGCGGAATACGATTTATTAGACAGTGAAGGAAATGTCCTTCAAAGCGGATTAGTCACAAACTCTGAAGGTAAAATCGAACTCACTGGTCTAAAAGTTGGTAATTATGCTTTCAAAGAAACAAACGCTCCAAATGGATATGAAATTTCCAGTGAATTAATTCCATTCACAATTACCAAGGATCAAACCACTGAACTAGACGCCAAAGATGATACAAATGGATCTGACGAATCATTCGGCGGTGCTGTTCTTATCAAAACTGATGCTGCTGGTAATTTATTAGCCGATGCTGTTTATGAATTGAAGGACAGCGACGGTAACGTGATCACTAGTGATGTGACAACCGATAAAAATGGTGAAATAATCTTCGATAGTTTGAAAGACGGCAAATATACTTTGACCGAAATCAAAGCTCCCGAAGGTTATGATGTCGATAAGACCCCTATTGAATTCACAATTGAAAAGGGTCAAATCGTTAAATTAAATGCTATCGATCAAAAGACACCTGACACCGAGGTTCCACCTGATAATGAACTCGGCGAAGTTATTTTAACTAAGACCGACGAACATGGTAAACCTTTAGCTGGCGCTGTTTATGAGTTAAAGAACAGCAAAGGCAACGTTATCGGCAACAAATATACTACCGATAAAGATGGTAAGCTCAATGTCTTTGGCCTTGCTGATGGCAAGTATACTTTGACTGAAATCAAAGCTCCTGAAGGATATGAGGTCAACAAGACTCCTATCGAATTCACAATTGCTGACGGTAAGATTGCTGAAGTAAGTGCTAAGGATAAGCTAGTTCCAACCGAACCTGAAAAACCTGTTGTACCTGGACCTAGTGAGCCTGGTGAACCTTCTGAACCTGAGAAGCCTACTGTTCCTGGACCTAGCGAACCTTCTGAACCATCAGAACCAAATGAACCTGAAGAACCTGAGAAACCTACTGTTCCTGGACCTAGCGAACCTTCTGAACCCGAGAATCCTGTGCTACCTGGTGAACCTGAGTATCCAAACGAAGATGATGAAGGTTCTGGTACTGCAACAAGCCCAGAATTCCCATCAACATCAACACCTGGATTGCCAGGAAGTCCTTCAACAACTTATCCCGGTGGCATGACACCTGGACAAGTCGGCAATCCTGGATCTTCTGGAACAGGATTTGCTAAATTCCCTCAAACCGGTGATAAGACAAGTATTTTGGCAACCTTAGCTGGTTTCATTATCTTGATTGGATTTGCTGGATTTGAAGTAAACCACAAGCATATCTAGATAAAAAAAACAGGGTCTGCTTTCAAAAAAGCAGGCCCTATTTTTATGTGTTATTTCTTTCCTCATATATATTATGAAGGATTTTTTGTATCAATACAAGACTGTTATTTATAGAATTATCGTACTAGTATTAGATACCTAATATAAGGAGGTATCATGTATGGATAATACTTTCGAATCAGAACAAGCACATCTATCACTAGTTCACCAGACACTTCAAAACACCTTAGATAATATCGATAACTTATTATCAGATAACGCTGATACGGCTAAGAACTTCAAGAAAGGTGCTGGAAAAGAAACTGCCCTGAACTTCGACAGTTACGCTGATAACTTAGATACCTTTGCGGCCATCGAAACAATGAACAAACAGATTGACTACTACAATAACAAGCAGACCCAACTTCAGAATACTAAGTCTAGAGTTACACGTCTTCTACCAGCTCCATACTTTGCGAGAATCGACCTGCAATATCCTGATGAAACTGAAGCAATCCCCTTCTACATCGGTGCTGCAGGCTTCTCCCCTACTCCTGAAGAACCCATGGTTCTTGATTGGCGTTCACCAATTGCAGACTTATATTACAACAACAAAATTGGCAAGACATATTACATCGCCAATGATAGAAAAATCAATATTAACGTTGATACCCGTAGACAATTTCTGTTACATGATGATGTTTTGGAAGATATCTTCGATACTGATGTGGCGATTCAAGATCCCTTACTAGTCAAAACTCTCCAAGAAAACAAAAATAACCAAATGGGTTCAATCACGGCTACGATCCAAAAAGAACAAAATGTGATCATTCGTGATACTAAGAGTTCAGCGCTACTAGTCAACGGTATTGCGGGTAGCGGTAAAACCTCAGTTGTCCTGCAACGTATCGCTTATTTACTCTACCGTTACCGTGACATTTTAGTTTCAAATGACGTTTTACTATTAACTCCAAATACATTGTTTACTAACTATATCAATCAAGTTCTACCTAGTTTGGGTGAAGAAGCTCCACTACAAATGACGTTCGAACAACTGTTAGAACAGTTCTCTGCTAACCAGTTGAAATCCAGTACTAGCCATGTTCAACAACTAGCAGTTAAACTGGATGAACTGGACTTAGTAACTGACGACTTCAGAAATATCAAGTTAAATGGCGAAACTATCTTTAGCCAAGCAGATATTAAGAATCTTTTCGACCAGACCCCAGATTCTCTAGTATTAAGCAAAAGAATAACCGCTCTAACCACCGTTATGGTCAATCAAATTGAGGACAATATTGAACGCGATTCTAAAAATGGCAAAGTACAAGCTGAATTGTCTGATTTAACCGATACTCAACAAGACAAAATATTCGGTAAAATCATTTCTCCCAACTCCGACATAGCGTTTCAACGTGCTACTAAAAAAATGCTGCAATGGAAACACAAAAAACTATTAAAACAATTAGAACAAAAAAGTTGGTTGAATATTACACAAATTATTAAATCGGTTTTAAAAGTGACTGAAATAAACCAACTGGATTACGCCTATACCCGCTTAAAACTGCTTAACTTAGTTCAAAAGAGATTAAAATTTGCAATGGTCGATGAGATTCAAGACTACTCTATGGATCAGATTCTGTTCTTAATCACAGCCTTTCCAAACGCCAAATGGACCCTCGTTGGTGACCAATTTCAATCGATCCGTGAAGTATCAGAGCCGCTGACCTTTGACGATTTAAAAACTATATTTGAACAACACAAAATTAAGGTGACGAAGCGAAATCTCTACACTAGCTACCGATCTAGTGGCACTATAACGGAAGCGTTCGTTAAACATGGTTCACCCGAATTGATCAACGAAATCAACACAGTACAAGTTGGTGGTAAGAAGCCGGAATATATTGAAAACAATGATACGGAAGAATTGATGACTAATTTGAAGCTACAGATAAATGATTTCGACGATGATGAGCTTTCAGCAATCGTAACCAGTAACTCTGAACTTGCTCAGTCAATTCACGACAAAATAAAACAGACAGCTCTCAGTAATGACACTGAGAGACTGCCTGCAAATGGAATTGTTGTCCTACAACTGACGCTTGCCAAAGGATTAGAATTCGACAATGTTATCGTGGCAGATATTAACGCTGATTATTATAAAGATGCACGATTTGGTGAGAATCGAATTTATACAGCTTTTTCACGTGCATCAAAAACTCTGATTGTTAATTCGATTAAGAATCTAGACTGACACTAGTCAGTCTTTTTGTTTTTGACGTTACGATATACTAAGTAAGATGTAATAGGAACCGTCAGGATAACACCTATTGCACAAATCAGCATCGTTATAACTTCTGCTACCACTAACTTATCATTAATGATTTCACCCAAATTATCATTCAATGAATGGATCAAGAAGAACAACGGAAAAGTGGTTGCGAAGAAGTTAAATAACAATGTATTTGTCTGGGTACTCAGGATACGATTTCCCACTGAGAAGCCATCATTAAAAACTTCGGTTGGTGTCAACGTAGGTTTATTCTCAACAATCTCATTTAAACCACTAGTGATTGCCACACTGGTTTCTGAAATAACACCCAAACTGTTAACAACAATGACTGC
Source organism: Companilactobacillus nodensis DSM 19682 = JCM 14932 = NBRC 107160 (assembly GCF_000615905.1). GTDB lineage: Bacteria > Bacillota > Bacilli > Lactobacillales > Lactobacillaceae > Companilactobacillus > Companilactobacillus nodensis. The sequence continues at coordinate 101,240 of NZ_BAMN01000003.1, read as the reverse complement.
AACTGCCAGTTGTGGAAATGACACTCCGGCAGCTAGCGAGAACCCTTCTAACTCCTCTTGATCCTCAACTCCCATACCTTGAGCACTAGCCCAATATTCAATCGGTATCGTAACTAGAACGATGACTATCATGATCAACAAGGAAGTTTTAAAGGCAATGTTAGCCGTACTGGGATTCTCAACGTTCATAAATATCGCAACAATTAAGATGATGATCGAAACAATCGCAGTAGTTATCAAAACATTGAAGCCATCTGCGATCAATATCAACAACGCTACAATGGAAATAATATTGATTCCCAATCCGAATAAGAGCGACAGTCCACGACTTCCAGCAACTAACAATAAGAGAATTACAAAAGCACCTAATAGATATAGCATTAGACCGCCCTCCTTGTAATTACTTTACTGGCAATAAGACTGGTTATCGGCACCGTTAAAACAATTCCGATTCCACTGATCAGCAATTGTGCGAAGCCTAGGCTCAATGTCATTTCAAAAGTATAATTGATGGAATTGCCATTGCTCAAATACAGCAAGACGACGTTCAAATGTTCCGCGATTACAATAAAAAGTAAGATATTGATTAATGGACCGATTAATTCGCGACCAATATTGATACCTGATTTGAAGAGTGTCTTCTCGGAGACGTCTGCTATTTCTTTTTTCATTTCAATCAGTGACGATGAGATGTCCATTGTCTCATCCAAGATAACGCCTAACACACTAAAAATAACTTGCGAAATGAAAACACTAAAATATGGCTGCAAGCCAAAATCCGTCAGTTCCATGTGCACTCCACTGTTGTTGGACAATTTCAGCAACAAGACGCTCAACAGTATAGAAGCGGTCGTTGAAATGACCGTACTGGAGTATGCCATCAAGGCATCTGAGGTTGGACCCAGGATAACGATCAGAGCTATTCCTGAAATCAATAGTGCCGTTATAACGGTCATCAATAGCAGGATACTATTGTGAGTATTAATCAATATCTTCATAAATCCGTAATAAACCACTAGATTCAACAGGACACTTGTCAATAACTTACCTCGACTGAATTGCATACAAAACAGCAGAACCATAACTAGACCGATCGTAAAGACCAAGACCGTATCACGCTTAACATCATTAATAGAATAATGCTTACCAGTTTTCGTCAACATAACCTGTTGTCCAGCTCGGTACTTCTGATCAGTTAATTGTGATTGATAATAAGTATTCTTCAATGAGATCTTCTGACCACGCTTGGCAGTATTCAAGAATCTGCCAGTCACACGTTGAGTTACTTGCGTATCTGTATTCTTATATTCGTCAGTATTTTTGTCTTTTGTTAAAGTTCTGATATTTTCAACTTTAATGATGGGATCTTTGTATAGAAAGGAATCGAATTGAGTAAATATCGTTGCAAAAAGTGCGACGATCACCACGATTCCTATCCGTGTATATTTTTTATTCATGACTTCACCTTAAATTATTATTCAATAATATCACTACTTAACATTATTTAGTAATCTGATTAAAACACAAAAAAGTATTTAAAATAATAATCTTAGTATAACCCTGATATATCAATGTTTCCAAAGACACACATTATTCATTAAGCTCAATATATTTCGAATAAACCGTTGACAAACTTTTCAGTTTGAAATATGATTTTTGACATCAACTACTCAACTGAATTTTAGCTGAAGAAAACGTTAGGAGATTTTCATTATGAAAAATACTATTTCTCTAAACATCATTAATAAGCGTTGGCAAAGCCGATAATTCAGGTTGATCCGGTATGGATATGACCTGAAGAGGATCATATCCATGTCGGCTTATTAAACTAGTTTAATTAAAACTCAAGCCCACATGGAATTTCTAGAATAAGTCCATGTGGGATTTTTTTGTTCAAAGACAATCTCACAAGCTATGAGATTGTCTTTTTGTTTTTTATAATATTTAATATAAGAATCACGGGGGAGAAAAAATGAAACATATGAAACGTTTATACGGAACTATTATTTTCTTATTTGCCTTTTTGATATTCGCCTTCTTCTACACAGGCCATAACGAGACCGTCGCTAAAAACAAGATTCCTAAGGTCGGAGTTCTTCAATTAATGTCACATCCAGCCTTAGATCAAATCAATAAAGGACTTGATGATACGTTGAAAAAGCACGGTTATATCAACGGTAAAAATATCAAGATCGAATTTCAAAATGCTCAAGGGGATCAAAGTAATCTAAGAACCATCAGTAAGCAATTCGTTCAAGACAATGTTGATGTCGCTGTCGGAATCGCTACTCCATCAGTTCAATCATTAAAGAACGCAACTTCAACTATTCCAATCGTCATGGGTGCTGTTACCGATCCTAAGGGCTTCGGTATTATCCCTAGTAACACCAAGCCAGGCGGCAATATCACTGGTGTATCTGACCAAGCTCCACTGGATAGCCAACTTAAGTTGATCAAAGAAATCATGCCCGACCTTAAGAATATCGGTATCATCTACACTTCAAGTGATATGTCAGCTACAACTGAAATGAAGAAAATGAAAAAAATCGCTACTAAACAAGGTATGAACGTTTCAGTATCAAGTATTAGTAACGTCAACGACTTAGACCAAGTCTCAACTAGTCTTTCACAAAAAGTTCAAGCCATCTTTGTTCCGACCGATAACACAGTTGCCAGTGGTATGAAGCTTCTCTCAAGCATTGCTGCTAAACGAGGCGTACCAGTCTTCCCAGCCGCTACAACCATGGTATCTGACGGTGGACTTGCTACATATGGGCTAAGCCAGTATGAATTGGGTGAACAAACCGGTGAAGATGTCGTTAAGATTCTTCGCGGCAAAGGTAAACCAGCTACAATGCCTGTCACATTTATCAAAAAAGGCCATTTGATTTTGAACGAGAAACAAGCTCAAAAGCTTAATATCACGTTCCCAGAATCAGTTATCAAACGAGCCCAAAAAGAAGGGAAAATCATAAAATGAATCTAATAATATCAACCATCAGCCAGGGCTTCATCTGGGCGATCATGGCCATTGGCTTATTCATCACATTTAGAATTCTCGACTTCCCTGATATGACCGTTGAAGGAAGCTTTCCACTCGGTGCTGTAACTGCGGTCATCTTGATCCAACATGGTTACTCACCAGAACTAGCACTACTTGTTGCCTTTATCTTCGGTTCACTAGCTGGGTTCGCTACAGCCTTCATGTACACTAAGCTCCACATCCCTAGTTTGCTGGCCGGAATCTTGACTATGACGGCGTTATACTCAGTCAACTTGCGTATCCTTGGCAAAGCCAACATGTCCTTGACTAAGTCAGATAACATTTTCAATCGTTACGGCTTAGACAAATTACCAGTTAACTTCAACGGTATTATCCTAGGTATCGTCATCATCGCTATCATCACATTCCTCTTGATCGTCTTTCTCAACACCGAAAAAGGCCAAGCCGTTATCGCCACAGGTGACAACGAAACAATGGCAGCTTCAATGGGTATCAACACTACAATGATGAAGTTTATCGGTATTATGGTTTCAAACGGTATCGTCGCCTTAACTGGTGGCCTTATCGCCCAACAAAATGGGTTCGCGGACGTTAACATGGGTATCGGTTCAATCGTTATCGGCCTATCAGCATTATCATTGGTGAGGTTATCTACCCTGATGTTTCACTTAGTGCCAGACTTGTTACGATTGCAATTGGTTCGATCGTCTACCGCTTGATCTTAATGATTGTTCTTTTATTAGGCTTCAACACTAATGATTTGAAATTGATTTCAGCCATCATCCTAGCTCTATGTCTCGCTCTACCAACTATCAGAGCACAATTCTTCCAAGCTTTCAGAAACGGGGTCAAAAGTAAATGAAATCATTATTAGAAATAGACAATGCTGTTAAAACTATTAACAACGACAATCAAGAATTAAATATTTTGGACGGTATCAACCTATCGATCAATCCCCAAGATTTCATCGTTGTGCTTGGTACTAACGGTGCTGGTAAATCAACCTTGCTAGATGCTATTACTGGTGCTAACACATTAAGCTCTGGCAAAATTCTACTTAATGGTGATGACATTACTTCAACTAACCTTGCTAAAAGAAGTCGCTACATCAGCCGAGTTTATCAGGATCCAAAATTGGGAACTTCTCCTCGTATGACCGTTGCTGAAAACTTACTACTTGCTAAACGTCGTGGACTTCCCCGTCGCTTACGTTTACGTAGATTAAACGACCATATGAAGGAATTCGCATCATTTACTAAAGACTTACCAACACTAGATAATCGTCTCAATACCTTTACTGACAAGCTATCCGGTGGTCAACGTCAAACTCTGAGTTTCTTGATGGCAATCATTCAAAAGCCTGAATTACTCTTACTTGACGAGCATACTGCCGCTCTTGACCCGCAGACTAGTCAGGAACTGATGGAACTCACTAATAAAGTTATCATCGAAAAGAAATTGACTTGCTTAATGGTCACTCATAACTTAACTGAGGCCGTTAAATATGGTAATAGATTAATTGTCTTGAAGAAAGGCAAAATTGTCTTAGATCTCGATAATGAGGCTAAGTCTAAGCTAAAGGAACAGGACTTGCTTGAGTATTTCTAAGATGTTTTAGTTTTTGTCCTTATGCCGCTTCCGATTGTCAGTGATTCCACCTGCTGTGGGACCAGTCCCAGCCACAGTGCGGTCTGGGACTTCGACTTTAAGCTTTGCTTTGCAAATCTTAAAGCTCATCCAGTTTTGTAAGGCCGGAAGTTCGCCGACCTAACAAAACATTCACGGCTGGTTCCTTCACTGACAATCTCCAGCTAAATTAATACAACATACTTAACTAATTAATATAGAAATAATAGTAATAGAATTAAGTGGAGCCAGACAGATACGGTGATCCAGTGAACATGCAGTTAGTCAGCGATTTAGGCTGGCTTACTGCATGGGACGACTTGAAGACGTGATTTCCGGCTTCAAGTCGAGACCATAGACCGCCTTGTGGCTATGGTCGTTCCCCACAGGATACCGTGCCTGTCTGGCGGAACGACATTAAATCTCAAACTACAAAAAAAAGGATTCGATACAATCAACGTATCGAATCCTTTTTAATTTGTTAAATTTTATCAAATGCTTGTTTCAAATCATCAAGCAAATCTTCTGAATCCTCAATACCAACAGACAAACGAACCAACTCATCTTTGATACCATTTTGTAGGCGAATCTCACGTGGAATAGCAGCGTGTGTCATAACGGCTGGAACCTCGATCAAACTTTCAATTCCACCAAGGCTCTCTGCCAAATCAACTAACTTCAAACTTTCAACAAATTTCTTAGGATCAAGTCCTGGTTGAAGTTCGAACGAAATCATAGCGCCAAAAGTACGCATTTGCTTCTTAGCAATTTCATATCCCTCTGATTCTGGATTACCTGGATAGTAAATTTTGGCAACCTTATCATTATTATCTAAGTAGTCATAAACCAACTTAGCATTATCAGCGTGAACACGCATGCGAACGCCCAGAGTCTTGATTCCACGCATCAAGAGCCAGCTGTCGTCAGGTCCAAGTACACTACCAATTGAATTTTGTAAAAATGCCAAATCTTCCGCAATCTTATCATCACTTGTAACAGCCAGTCCGGCGACAACGTCACTGTGACCACCAAGATACTTAGTAGCACTGTGGACAACGATATCAGCACCTAACGTTAATGGATTTTGGTTGTATGGTGTCGCAAAAGTATTATCAACGATTGTTTTTAAATTATGTTTCTTCGCAATTTTAGAAATCTCTTCAATATCAGTAATCTTCAATAGCGGATTAGTAGGTGTCTCCAAATAAATGGCCTTAGTATTATCTTGAATTGCCTTCTCAACAGCATCAGAATCACGAGTATCAACCGATGTGAATTCCATACCGAAACGCTTGAGAACTTTATTGATCAAACGGAATGTTCCACCATAGACATCATTTCCGACAACGATATGATCTCCAGCTGAAAACGTTGAAAAGACGGCATGGATGGCTGCGGAACCTGAAGCAAAGGCAAAACCATACTTGCCATCTTCAATTTGAGCAATCAACTTCTCTAGTGAAGCACGGGTAGGATTACCAGTACGTCCATATTCCCACTTAGGACCAGCACCTAATTCGTGTTGATGGAATGTTGATGAACGGTAGATCGGTGTTGAAACAGCTCCTGTCGTTGGGTCCTCACTGAAACCACCATGAATAAGTTTTGTATTAAATTTCATAATGTAACTTCTCCCTTTTTATAATCATTTTTATTATAGACTAATCATATCTATCCTTAATCAATTAACGTCTGAATGAATATTCTCTACAAAAATAGGGCACAGAATTTAATCTGCACCCTACGCGAATATCACTATTATTGAGTCCTTCTAAAATTCAGATACTCAAACAAGTGGATCGCATAAGATGCGAGCCACAACAACAACTGTTTTTTGTTTGAATATCGGCTAATAACATATCGAAGGACCTCCCGTTTGATTTATGGTTATGAGAATATGCCTGTAATTAGACTTTGTCAAATATATTTTAATCGTTATAACGCCACACGTTAATCTGAAAATCCATTTATTACTTGTTTCAAAGCGTTTCTAAAAATATCTTTATTTTCTACCCCAACTAAATTTATTATTCTTTGTTCAGACATATTGAAAAAATCATTGATTTGCTTAGCCAAAGTAGTGGCCTTAGAAGTCAAAATAATCTTCTTCAAACGTGCATCCCTTTCGATCGGAACACATATAATCAGATCACGTTCTTCCATTAACTTCAAAGCACTGGTTGCAGTTGGTCGACGAATATTGAATTCACGTTCGACATCCTTCTGGAAAACATCCTGGTTAGCTTCAAAACGAGAAATATAATCAATAATACTGATCTGAACACTAGTCAATCCCAGTGTTTGAGCAAATTTTTCTGCATCGCGATTGACCGCATTATTAGCCTGTTTAATCAATATTCCGAATAATCTATCCATGAATTTCTCCTGTTATTAAGCTTCTAATTTTAAATCAATACTAGCATACCTATCCAAAAATATGATATAACTTTCTTAGTTAGTTCGAATTCTAACAATTATTAAAAAAAGGAAGATTTTATGAACCGTCAATTAAACTCAAAATTAATTCTATCAATCATTGCGACTGGATTACTGTCATTCTGTGGTGTTGTGATCGAAACTGCTACTAATGTCACTTTTCCTATATTAATGAAGGAATTCAGCGTAAGTACTTCTGCCGTCCAGTGGATGACAACCGGATATTTGCTGATTGCATCGATCATGATGCCACTATCCGCATTTCTTAAAAAAAGATTCACCTCGAAAAAACTCTTCGCGACAGCAGCAATCTTATTCATCACTGGATTAACATTAGATGTCACCGCACCAAATTTCATCCAATTGGTCAGCGGTCGTGTCGTTCAAGGGGTCGGTGCTGGAATTGCTTTGCCATTGATGTTCAATATCATCTTAGAACAAGCACCAATCGATAAGATAGTCTTCTTAATGGGATTAGGAACGCTGGTTACGGCAATTGCTCCAGCGATTGGGCCTACTTATGGTGGATTGATTGTGGATGCTTACGGCTGGCGTGGAATCTTCCTATTCCTGATTCCTGTCGTTGTTCTCGCCCTAGTATTAGGACTAATATCGATTCAACAAGTAACCAAACCTGCCTCAACTTCACTAGACATCACCGGATTATTTTATATTGCTGTAACCTTCATTGGCATTATCATCGGCTTCAGTAATCTATCTTCTATTACCACTAACCCATTCGGTTTCTATATTCCATTTATAATTGGAATCATCGCATTGGTATTATTCTTGAAACACTCAGCCACAACCAAGAAACCTCTATTAAATCTTCAAGTTTTCCAAAACAAATCATTCTCACTACACCTCGGTGCTTACTTCCTGATTCAATTAGAAGCACTAGGAATATCATTTATTCTTCCCAACTATATTCAACTAGTCAATCACCAAACTGCTTTGGCTGCCGGGTTAATTGTCCTACCTGGAGCTGCTCTAGGTGCCGTGTTAGCACCACTCAGTGGAACGATTTATGACAAACTGGGTGCCCGCAAACCCATCATGTTTGGTATCACATTACAAATCATCTCTATGATAATGTTCTTCGCCCTTGGAAAAAACTTGAATACCATCGAAATACTAATAATTTATATCATCCTAATGATCGGTATGGGTTCAGTCATGGGAAATACAATGACCAATGCTCTGCAACAATTAGATAATGATCAAAACGCCGACGGTAATGGTATGTTTAACACTGTTCAACAATTTGCTGGTGCTGTGGGTACTTCTATTGTTTCAACTGTGATTGCTTTTTCACAGAACGCAAATAACGGTCTCAACTATTCTGCCAAGACCGCTATCGGTGCACAACATTCATTTTTGATGTTGTTGATATTTATAATTATCGCTTGTGTTGCTTTGAATGTTGGTACGAAAAATCACGATTGATTCTTAATACCCACTAATTGTGAACTGCTTATTAAATGCGTATGAAGCTTCAAATTGCTCTTCAGCTTTATCTGCCATCCTTTCCTTCTTAGTTTCCACTGCAGCATCACCATAGCCTGCATTACTACATCCGACTAATAAGAATAATGTCGCAATTGCCAAAAATATAGCAGTAATTTTTTTCATTTAAAATCCCCCCTAACTCATTTTTTCAAAGTATAAACTGGTGATTTGGAAGAATCTTCACCTGACGCCTTAACTATTACTTGTGCTTTTTTATTTCCATCGGAAATGCGCACTGTCACTCCAGTAACAAAGTTCTTGTAGTTAAAATAAACATCATCTTTGACAATATTAAGATCATGACCATGACGCTCATATTCCATCGTCCTAAAATCAGGATCATCGAATTCATCAGAATTCATATTGATAGATACTTGGTAGTCATCAAGAACCTTGACCATGTACCTAGGCTGATCACTAGCATAATATTCATTACCAATAATGTGACCTGCATTCATACCCATCTGAAAATAAATCCCCGTAGCAATTAAGCCAATTGTCACAACTGACAGAGCTACTTTTTTGTGTTCCAAATAAACATATACAATAAGTATTACAACTAATACACCGATCCAAAGACCAATACTGTACAACCAAAACATCACCAATCCCCCTTAGATTAGTACAAAGAACCACCAATATTAGGATTTACCGCATAGACGTCACGATATAATCCACCTACATCTGCACCTAAATAGTTTGATACATTATAAATTTCAATCAATTGAGTATCTGGAATAGATTCCAGTGCATCCCAATTACAATCAAAGTCGTTATATAGTAAATCTCTAATATTTTCTCCCGTTTCGCCTAGATAACCATTCATAGGATGGAATCCATTAATATATTCAACATTAGTTGGAGTTCCGGAAATATTAAGAAGTTTGTCGATAACCCAACCATGACTGGATACTTGATAGTAAGCTGATCCTGTATCAGTACGTACTATTCTATTAACCTTATATTGTTCACCATAGGGAAGTCTATTTATCTCATCGCCTGTCCTGTCGTCATATACAGGAGCTACTTCTCCTCTGCTGGACACACGTATATTAGTATTATTACCAATATTTTGTGCAGGCTTCTGTGATACTTGAGGTGCAGAACTATCGTTATATGTCACATCTGTTGATTTAACATATTCGTTTGTCGCAACTTGATACATAGCAGTTCCACCAATGGTGATAGTCTTGCCAACTCTCCATGGTGTGTTTGGCCCTAAAGCACGGTTACTAACAATGTTGCCTTGCTTCGTATATACACGAGTATATGGTGTAGAACCTGATGTTGTTGCGACTCCACTGGCTAACACACTTGTTGTTAAACCAATGCCTCCAATTGTTGTAGCTGCTATAGCTGATAACAAAATACTACTGGTAATTTCTTTCATAATATATTTTCCTCCTATTTCTAACACATCATATAACATTTTATTAACACACATGCACAATATATTACATATTTTTTGTTATTACAATACAATTTAAGTGATATATGGAATGTAACTATAAAAAATGCACATTATAATACACATTAACTACAAATAAAAAACACGATCAATCATTCTCAAAAAAATTATTCTTTCTCATGTTCACTTCGTAGATCATACTTAACCGCCGCATAAGATGTATTCTTAGTATTAAAAAAATCAATATCTACAACTTTTCCATCCTCTTCTTCCAATTTATTGATCGTCATATTTAAATTTTCAGTAAAAATATATTTACTATCGTCCATGTCCTCATTATCAAGATATGGAACTAATTTAACTTGTAACATTTCCTATGCCTCTTTTTATTATATTTTGTGTAACACGTACTATAAAACTTGCTAAATCCATGGAATTATTTGCTTTGACACTTGATTGAACAAAATAGTATATCAATTAATAAATTTATAAAATATTATATTGCATTTTTTATATAAAAAATGTACTATCATCTGTTCAAAACACACTACTTCTCAACTAAGGTTGCATAAGGAACAATTTGAGGTGTATATGAATGATAAACGAAATCGGTAAAATAATACGTGACAAGAGAAGGTCACTGGGCTTAACCATTGAACAATTAGCGGAAAAAGCCGATGTTAGTGAGAGTCTGGTTTCTCAACTCGAACGTGGCGTTAATAGTAATATCTCGCTGAACAAATTAGACAGGATTGCTAAAGCCGTTAACTTGAAACTACCTGAACTATTTGATGAACCTGAACATACTGGAATCCAATATCTAGAATTATTGGACTATCTCGCTAAATTACCACGTAACGAGCGTGAAGAATTATCTGAGAAAATACTAGCTCTCCTAAACTTCATGGATAAATCAAATAATCAATAATCAAAATTCTATAGAATTACAACTCAATTTATTTGAGTTGTTTTTTGTTTCAAGGCCTTGAAACTCGTAAATTTACGTTGTCCCTTGGGAACAATTCAAATATATTACATGTAAATGCCTATATCAATGGGTTTTGGACAATTTACGGAAACTCACTTTTGAAAATATGTATTAAAAAACATCTTTTTAAAAGTATAAAAAAGACACAAATCATCGAAGATTCGTGCCTTTTTTGATTTTACTGAATATCACTTGCAGCGACCCATTCATCAGTAGCTACACGATACATTTTTACGCCATTGATCATAGCAACTTTATCAGTTGCCCAGCTGGTGTTACTTGCTAGAGCGCGGTTTGTGTTTAATTTGCCTTTGGAATTATAAAGGCGCTTATAACTACCCTTAACAGTGTTAATTACAGTTTTGTTGGATGTATATTCGTATACATTATCTGCACTGACCCACTCGCTTGTGGCCACTCGATAATAAACTTTGCCTTTTAGCGTCATCTTCTTATCTGCATGCCAGTTTGTATTGGCCATGAGGGCACGATTTCTAACTTCTTTACCTTGGATGTTATACAACGGTGTATATCCCGATAAGTGTGTTGAAATACTGGTAGAGTATGATTCTACCCTGCCAGATGTACTGGAATGTGAACCTGAATGATTATTATTAGAGCCCGGTTTAGTAACAGTGATTGATCCATTTACCTTAACCAATTGAATAGTTACGGAACCTGTATTTTTTTCCATCTTTACAATATTACTTGAGCCATTGGCTAGCTTGTATCCTGCTGGAATGGTTACCTTCTGACTGGTTCCTTCTTTTCCGGATACTTGGGTTTTGCTGATTTGTTTTTTAGTGTCTTTGTCTGTGAAGGTTATGTTTGTTGTTAAATTTGTTTTGTCTGGAATTGCACCTTGTTTGTTTGGAACCACAAAGAATATATGGTGGGGAACTCTGCTATCAATTGTTATCCTACTTTTATCACTTGTAAGGATATATCCTCTAGGGGGAATTATATCCTTCATTTCACCCTCAAGACCCTTACAATATTTTTTATCAATTACTATCCCCTTATAATCAACAAACTCTAAACTGTAATCTACAATTTTACTCAAAGAGACATATGAAACACCACTAGAATCAACTAATGTTTTCTGACTATTTAAACTATATCCAACGGGAACTTTTTCCAAAGGAACATTTACTTCATCACCTACATTTCCAAAATATTCAAAAGATTTAAATATTTCACCAGTTGCATTAAATGAATCATAGAATTGAACTATATTTTTTATTCTAATTCCATTTATTTTAAAAATATGTTCATAATTATCCATTCCAACTACTCTTATGCTCTTTGGAATACCATTATAACCGTTTAATTCAACTTCATTAATATTGATTAAACTATTCTTACGGCCTTTATACTCAAATGTATTAATGACTTTACCATTTTTATCCTTAAACGTAATTTTATTTGTAAAAACTATTTTTCTAACATTGATGGTTATTACAGATTTATCCTTTTTCATAAAAACTTCCATATTCTGATCATCATCAAAAGCATAATCATTTCCAATATTTGCTTGTTCCATATGAAACACATCATTTTCTTTACCTGTTATAAAAAATTGGTTTACCACTTCTCCATTATCACCAATAAAACGTATAGTGTTACCTTGGACATCAGAATTATTCCTAGGATCTTTTCTTAAAAGAACCGTTTCTTCATTATTTCGACCAGAAACGATCACTTCTTGATAAAAATCTAAAAAGTCGTAACCAGTGGGTAATACATCACTGGATATATGTAAAACAGATCCAACATATCCCTTAATATTAATTTTCTTCAATTCCTCGTTCGTATCACGATCCACGAATTTAACAACAAAATTTTTTTTATATTGAGGTTTAACATAAATCACTTGATCCGATTTATCAGTTAATTGTAACTCGCCGTTTTTATCACTTATATCATAACCAGCAGGGGGGATTAAATTACTGTATTTAACATTATCTCCTAATTTACCAGTAATTATAGATGTTTCACCCTTCTCGGTTTCTACAATCCTTTGATTTTCAGTTTTATAAATAATATTTTTTGAAATTTTTTGGTTTTCAGTAGATTGTTCCTCAACATCAGCAATCGCCTGAACAGTACCAGGCGTAATAACTACAGATCCTAACGTCATACTAGAAAATAAAATAATTGTTAATACTAATGATTTCTTCATCTCCTAAGTTCCCCCTAAATTATATAGAATGTATTCGATTTTTATATAACATTTAACTAATATAATATAGGGATATAAAAGTATTACAACTGCTTAAAACAAGATTTTAATATTTATAAATAACTATGTATATGGTTATAAAATCAGTATAAATGGAAATATATTTACCTTTAACCCTGAAAGCATCCATAACTTATTTCTTATCCATTTTTAATTTAAAATTCCTTATAGAATGGAATTGTCCAAAATTACAAATCCATATTTTAATCTTAATTAAATTATTTTTTATCATATAAAAATATCGGACATTTACAAATAAAAATCATCAAAACAAAAAAGTCCCCCTCAAACCCAAAACTCAGGTTTGAAAAGGACTTTCATAAATATAAAACTATATCAATTTAATTATTATTTGATATCGCTAGCTGGAACCCATTCGTCAGTAGCAACTTTGTACATCTTCACACCATTGATGGTACCCATCTTACTTGTTTGCCAAGCTGAGTGTGGCATTAAGGCACGGTTAGAAATCTTCTCTCCGTTACCTTTGTACAAGAATGTTGGTCCATCTGAAATTGTTGTAACGACTGCTTTGTCAGTCTTAACAGCATCAGATGGTGTTGTTACTCCTGAACCATTGTTATCAGAACCAGTATTCGCATCTGATCCGGTAACTGTCACATCGGCAGCTTTAACAAACTCGTTAGTAGCAACACGGTAATATGTTACACCGTCAAGAACTAACTTTTTGTCCAGTCTCCATGCAGTGTTAGCACCTAAAGCACGTCCAGTAATCATCTTACCTTCTTGTGTATAGATTCTTGCACCTAGTGTTCCTGTTGTAGCAACACCGTCATATTTAGTAACACCAGAATTATCAGCCCTTGTAACGGTGATAATTTGTGTATTACCATCTGCTTGCAATGTTAGATTCTTGTTAGCAACTGTATAACCTGTTGGAATTTGACCATCTGTTAGAACAACGGCATCACCGACTTTTGCACCAGAAACTGTAGTTGTACCAACTTGTGATTCGTCAGCTGTCTTGAAGATAACTGTGTTAGCAACTGGTTGTCTAACTTGAACGTTCAACAAACCGCTTTGAGCAGGTAATTTAACATTTGCATCACTAGCATTAACTAGTGTGTATCCTGCAGGAATTGTTGTTAACTTAGCAGCAACACCTTTACCACCAGAAATTTGTTCTGTACCAACAACATTTGACTTATCACCTAGGTAGTAATTAACGCTCAATGTAACGACGTTATCGTAGTCTGTTGCCTTAGTAACTGTAACATCGTATGAGCTACCATCTGCTTGGAATACAGGAACTGTTCCGTTGAAATAATAACCTGTTAATGCTGTAGAACCTTGTGGCACCGTTAGATTGTCTCCAACCTTTCCATACATTGGCATAGTAACTAATTTTTTGCCATCTGTATCTTTAAATGTAACGTTATTAGAAACTTGTCCAACACTTTGTTTTTCTGTGGCTTCAGTAGTTGCAGCATCAGCAGCTTGAACTACAGCTGGTGTAGCGACTGAACCCAAGATCATACCAGAAAATAGTAATCCACTTACGATCAATGATTTCTTCATTAAACTTTTCCTCCCGAAAATTATTTAAAGCTACCTTAAATATACTAGTATGCGAACATATGTTGCAATATATACCTTGATTTTTATACAAATTTTAAAAAAACAATCCGGCAAATATGTATCACTTGCCGGATTATTGACTATTTCATGGAAATTACAATTTTACCTTTAGCATGATGCGACTCACTAACTTCTTGAGCCTCTTTAACACCATCTTCACTAAATGGATGCACGCTATCAATAACAACTTTTACAATACCATCGCTGACAAAATTGACTAATTCTGTCAACTGCTTGCCATTAGGACGTAACCAAATTCCGTTGGCAGTAATACCTTGTGCTTCCGCTTTTTTCTCGTCGATTTGACCATCGATCGTAACTAAATGACCACCTTTTTTGATAATAGAATAGCTCTTATCAAGTGTCTCTCCACCGATCGTATCGAAGACTGCATCGACATCGCTCAACACTTCAGAAAAATCAGTATCATGATAATCAATGATTTCGTCAGCGCCCAATCCTTCAAGGAATTCCTTATTCTTAGCACTAGCAGTCGTAATAACATGTGCGCCAAGATGTTTCAGTAGTTGAATAGCAATGATACCGACACCACCTGCTCCACCTTGCATCAAAATCGTTTGACCTGGTTTCACATCGAGATTCTCATAAATACCTTGCCAAGCCGTCAAACCGGCAAGAGGTAATGCAGCAGCCTCTTCAAATGAAACGTTATTGGGCAATTTTGCCAATTTATCATCTTTAACCGCCGTATATTCAGCATATGTTCCACGATTTGTTAAATCTGGACGAGCCAAAACATTATCTCCAGATCTGAAACCTTTAATATTTTGCCCAACACGCGTTATAACGCCAGCAACATCCCATCCCAAAACAATTGGAAACTTCAATGGGATCATCTCTGCCAAATATCCCTCACGTAACTTCCAGTCGATTGGATTAACCGAAGTAGCTTTAACCTCAACTAGTACCTCATCATCCGCAATCTCTGGAATTTCAATATTTTCCATGTGTAACTTATCTTTATTTCCGTATTCATCAATAACTACTGCTCTCATAATATTTCTCCCTCAATATTAAATTGTATGCATATGTCCTTAGTACTTTAGAGTAATACTGAATCAATTACAAATATTTTGAATCACATAAGCTGTCTCCTGAACTTCTTGAGAAACGCCCAGACTAAGTAACAGAACGTAAGTATGAAGACCACCCAACCAGTTTTGGCGATTGAAGTCATCTTATAAGTAACTTCAATTTTACCTGATTTGAAGTTTCTTGGTAAATTGGCTGCTACAAGTCCATTCTTAGTCGATGCTGGGCTAGTTTTAGTTTTTCCATCATAAGTCAGCTTTACTTGATATCCCTTGTAATACAGCCTTGGTAACATAACAGTTCGCGCACGGTTATTGTCCTCAACCTTAACAACGACCTTATTTCGATTATTCTTAACAATATTTATCTTTTCCGACTTCTCAAGGAAATTATCGTTTATCTTAAAATCATTAGCTGTATTGTAGTTAAAGAATTCCCTCGGTTCATACTCACCCATACTGACACTCAAAGTAGAGATAGGTGACTTACGATTGGCGACAAAATTCAAATTGTTCTGAATCGGGAACATAACCGTTATAACGGTTAAGATTGCTAAGAAACCTGTTACCATCGGGATTTTAAATTTACCTGTATCACTAATAATATTTCCCAGTGCATTAGCCACCACAAATGTTAACAACGGTAAGAGTACAACATTGACCCTTGTGACAACCTGCAACAGTATGATTGGCTTAAACAATTTTACTACTAAATGTAAAAAGTCCGGTGACAACATCAGCATCCCGTAAACCAAAATAATAATAAATGCTTGAGGAATTATTTTGGTGGAAAAATGAAATCCTCTGCCTTTATATAGGTAGTAAATAAAAGAAAATAACAACAGCAATACTAAAAATGTCCCGTTAGTTGAAACAAATTGCTTCATATCAAAGGTTTGATTCAACCAGTCAGCATTCACAAATAACAAGTACCTACCAGCACTGTTAGTTGATGTATCAACGTATTTTTGAACTAAATATTGTTGTACAAAAGAAAACAGAAAGACACTGGATAGACCTAAGAATAGTAATGCTCCTTTAGTGAAAGAAAAAAATATTTTTTTGTCTTTGAAAATTGGTATTAAGTTCATTATGAAGATAAAAACTGCCGTTCCTACAGCAATCAGAAATGACAAAACATGCGTTGCCAGTAACAAACTAAGAGCAATTCCTAACATATACCAGTATTTGTACTCACCCTGAACTATTTTGAACAAGCTTAATAATATCCATGGAATTATTGCAAAGGCGATTAACTCACCAGCAGCAGCCCTAGAATAAATCACTCCAAAAGTGTAATACGAACTCAAGTAAATTGGTGCTGAAAGGATCGTTGCCCAGCGGTTATTGAACAACTTCTGAACAACATAGTTAATAGAAATAATATTTAAAATTACAAAGGTAATTATGTAAACGGCATAAGTATGATACAAACTCACACCCAGCATACGTAAAAGTGCGAATGGATAAATGAAAAGATTTCCATAAAAGAAACCAATTCCATATCCAAATTTATTTAAATACTCAAATCCAATCGGATTAGGAAAGTGACAACCAGCAATATTATTTGCCAATGTTTGTATCCTACCCATGTGAAAACCAGGATCATAGCCACCAACGATTCCTCCTAAAAAAATCGGATATATGGCCAAAAATAAAATTAAAACATCTGCGATGATCAACCATCGTTTTTCTTTAATGTTCAATGTATTTCTCCTTATATTGAGTAAAATACTTACCTAAATAATAAGCAATTTTCATTCAATATCCAATTAATAAGTAATTTTCAAAAAAAATATGACAATTTCACAAACAAAGTGTATGATATGTTTCATACTATTAACACACATGTTCACTATTAATGAACAGTTTCAAAGGCGGGATTATGTATGGCAAAAAAAGAGCTCAGTCGTAGCTTATCATCAAGACAAATGCAGATGATTGCTCTAGGTGGAACAATCGGAGTGGGATTATTCATGGGATCCGCATCCACGATCAAGTGGACCGGTCCTTCAGTATTACTCGCCTACGCTTTAGCAGGTTTAATACTTTATATGGTCATGAGAGCGTTAGGGGAAATGCTCTACGTTGACCCATCAACAGGTTCTTTCGCAAAGTTTGCGACTGAATATATTCACCCAGTCGTCGGTACTTAACAGCTTGGAGCAATGTCTTCCAATACTTAGTCGTAGGGATCAGTGAAGTTATCGCAGTCGGAACATACTTAGAGTTCTGGTGGCCAGCGATGCCTAAGTGGATCGCCGGAGTCGTCGTAGTTGTTACATTATGTATCGCTAATCTGACTTCCGTTAAGGCTTATGGCGAGCTAGAATTCTGGTTTGCTTTGATCAAAGTTGTCACAATTATTTTCATGATCATATTAGGATTACTAGTCATCGTTCTTGGTGTCGGTAACGGTGGTCATCCCGTTGGTATCAGCAACCTCTGGACAAACGGTGGCTTCTTCACAGGTGGACTCAAGGGCTTCATATTCGCACTGTCCATCGTCGTCGCTTCCTATCAAGGTATCGAAGTTATCGGTATTACAGCCGGTGAAGCTGAGAATCCTCAAGAAAATATCGTTCGTGCTATTCGTTCGATCGTCGGTAGAATTTTGATTTTCTATATCGGTGCCATTTTTGTTATTGTATCAATTTACCCATGGGACAAGTTGGGTACGATCGGTTCTCCATTCGTTGAAACGTTCGCTAAAGTAGGAATTACCTTCGCCGCCGAAATCATCAACTTCGTTATGTTGACAGCCGCTATGTCTGGTTGTAACTCAGGTATCTTCAGTTCCAGTCGTATGCTCTATACATTAGGACTAGAGAAATATTTACCTAAGTCATTTACGAAATTATCAGCACACAAAGTTCCTTATATTCCCGTTATTACAATTTCACTAGGAATTCTAATTGGCTTGATCTTGAACTATTCGTTACCATTACTACTACATACATCAAGTAATATCTTCGTTATCGTCTACAGTTCCAGTGTTCTTCCCGGAATGGTGCCATGGTTTGTTATCTTGATCAGTGAATTGAGATTTAGAAAAATCAATGCTGCACATATGAAAGAACATCCCTTCAAAATGCCGCTATATCCTATCAGTAACTACTTAGCCATTGCGGCGCTATTGGTTATTTTGGTCTTCATGTTCTTGAATCCTGAAACAACTGTATCACTACTAGTCGGTGTCGTTTTCTTAATCGTTATGACGCTCATCTACTTCGTTCGTGAACGCGGACGTGATCATCAACCTGACAATGTTACTTCTACTGAAGAGGCTTTTGAGGAAGCTGAAGAAGAGTTTTAATACAAAAATACGAACATTCTCATAAAAAAGAGTTCCTAATTTTAATAATTAGGAACTCTTTTCGTATATTTTATATTTTGTAGAGAATTTTTTCATAAAATTCCGTACTTTACTGAAAATATATAGTATTATGGTATCAACATATTTTACATTTGTTCAGCATCTCTAAACAGGTGAAAGGGGGATTTTTATCTATGGAAGAAGAAAAACTAAAACGGAGCCTTTCTTCACGCCAAATGCAGATGATCGCACTTGGTGGAACAATTGGGGTTGGATTATTCATGGGGTCAGCTTCAACTATCAAATGGACCGGTCCATCAGTTCTTCTGGCCTATGGACTTGCCGGCTTGATCTTATACATGGTTATGCGTGCACTCGGGGAAATGCTCTACGTTGATCCATCAACAGGTTCATTTGCCAAATTTGGGACAGAGTATATCCATCCAGTTGTCGGCTACTTAACTGCTTGGAGTAACGTCTTCCAATGGTTAGTCGTCGGTATTAGTGAAGTTATTGCCGTCGGAACTTATCTAAGCTTCTGGTGGCCTAATATGCCACAGTGGATCGTTGGTGTCGTCGTTGTTGTAACGTTAGGTATCGCTAACTTAACATCTGTTAAGGCCTATGGTGAGCTAGAATTCTGGTTCTCTATTATCAAGGTTGTCACAATTATCTTCATGATTATTTTGGGCTTCTTAGTTATCCTCTTAGGTGTTGGTAATGGCGGTCATCCTGTTGGTTTTAGCAACCTTTGGAAAAACGGTGGCTTCTTTACTGGCGGTCTAAAGGGATTCATCTTCGCACTGGCAATAGTCGTTGCTTCCTATCAAGGTATCGAAGTTATCGGTATTACAGCTGGTGAAGCTGAGAATCCTCAAGAAACGATCACCCACGCGATCCGTTCGATCGTTGGTAGAATCTTGATCTTCTATATTGGTGCTATTTTCGTTATCGTGACAATTTACCCTTGGAACAAATTAGGTACGATCGGTTCTCCATTTACAGAAACATTCGCCAAATTCGGAATCACCTTTGCCGCTGAGATCATCAACTTTGTCGTTTTGACCGCTGCCTTGTCAGGATGCAACTCTGGTATCTTCAGTTCGAGTCGAATGCTCTATACATTAGGTATAGAACACCGTCTTCCGAAGGCTTTCACAAAGTTATCTCGCCATAACGTCCCTTATCTGCCTGTAATCGTTATGTCCGTAGGTATCCTGCTCGGTTTGATCTTGAACTTCGTCTTACCAGTGATTTTCCATACTTCAAATAATATCTTCGTTATCGTATACAGCTCTAGTGTTCTTCCCGGTATGGTCCCTTGGTTCGTTATTCTAGTCAGTGAATTGAAATTTAGAAAGGTCAACGCCGCACATATGGCGGAACATCCCTTCAAAATGCCGTTCTATCCCATTAGTAACTACCTTGCCATCGCTTCATTACTAGTCATTTTGTTCTTCATGTTTCTCAATCCAGAAACTACCGTTTCACTATTAGTTGGTGTAGTATTCCTGGTGGTTATGACAATAGTTTATTTTGTCAGAGAACACCGAATCGATAAAGCAGCTGCCAAAGACAAGACAGCTATTGTTGAAGATGCCGATGAAGAAACTGAAACTATGGAAGATTAGTTTTCAATACACTTTCAAAAAGGTGTAACATAAAGGACATATATTTTTTCTAAAGAGGCAATCTATATGGGAGTATTTTTTCAGAGTGTTCAAGGAATTTTAATAATTATCGTATTAATTGCGGTCGGCTATTTTTTAGCTCGACAAGACTGGTTTTCAGATGATGCAACTAAGTTGATTGCTAAATTAGTTACACAAGTCGCTTTGCCTGCTTACATGATCTACACGATTACAAGTGATTTTACAGCTGGAAAATTGATCAAGCTGTTACCGAATCTAGTCATACCATGTTTGTCTATGACAATTTTGATCGGTATCTCTGTCATTATGATCAAGATTCTGCATATTGATAAGGATCATCAGGGGTTATTCTCATCAATGTTCTTTAACTCAAATACTGTCTTCGTTGGCCTACCCGTCAATATGGCACTGTTTGGATCGCAAAGTTTGCCTTACGTCTTGGTTTATTACATGGCTAACACGACATTCTTCTGGACTTTAGGTACTTACTTGATCCAAGTTGATGGTGAGAAAAAAGGTTCGTTCAACTGGAGAACTACTTTGTCTAAGCTCTTCTCCCCACCACTAATGGGCTTCATCATTGGTTTGATCCTCGTTATTTTGCACATCCAATTGCCAACTTTCTTGATGTCGGATTTCCAATACATTGGTAATTTGACCATCCCACTATCAATGATTTTTATTGGTATTTCAATCTATAATGCTGGTTTGACTAACATCGCGCTCCACAGGGAGAATGTTGGTATCTTATTTGGAAGATTCATCTGTGCCCCATTATTGATGAGCTTCTTATTCCTCTTCATCCCTGGTCCTGCTTTGATGAAACAAGTCTTCATCATTCAAGCAGCCATGCCAGTTATGACTAACGCACCAGTTGTGGCTAAGTTGTATCATGCTGATGCTAACTATGCCGCTATTATGGTTACTGAAACTACTATTTTGAGTTTGTTCGTGGTTCCGGTTTTGATGATGATAATTAAATAAAAGCGATGCTATTTTGAGAATAGCATCGCTTTTTTTGTGTATTGCCGCTTCATGCCGCTTCCGGGGACGAAATATTTTATCTGCCGTGGGACCGGTTCGAGCCAAGGTCTCTCACCTCGACTTTAAGCTTTGCTTCGCAAATCTTAAAGCTCGTCCTGTGGCTTCGCCACATTCACGGCTGATAAATATTTCGTTCCCTCCAGCTAATTTTGTGTAAAAATCATACTTCGAAAGTCGGAGGGGAAAAATGAAAATTCAGCTGTGCAGGTTCTGTAGGACGGCGTAGCCGGACGTACAGAACAGGACGAGTTTTGAAATCTGCGGTCTATGCTGAGTTCAAAATCGAGACTTCAGACCGCACCCTGGCTGAAGTCGGTCCCACAGCAGAATTTTCGTTTTTCACCGGAGACCCCCCTACTCGTAATAATCCAAAACCAACGACTCAGATATCAGCAACTCACTATAAACATCATAAATATATTGTGCCTCATCCAAAGCAACACCATCTAGCAACTCATATAAAAATTCCCGTTCCTTCTCAAATGCGTTCATTAGAATTTGTCTTTCTTCAACTGCTTGAAACCCAGTAAAAACATAGCGTGTACTGTTAACCCCGCGCCACTGGTTGAGAAACTCCCTAACCGTTGTCCGACGTGTCTGATCCAACAGATCAAACGTGACACTTTCCTTGACTGCTGGCGAGATTTCCAGATCATGAACGTAATTGATACCTACACCAACCATTTTTTCACGAACTCTTCTGGACTTTGCCCGAATATCATCTTCATTAAGAATCGGATTCAAAATGAATTTGAACAATACTGTTGGTACCAGCATACTCAAAATAATGACAACCGACTCTGTCAACAGTATCAAATCAAAATTAGTTCCCTTGATACCCATTCCTGCAAGTGAAAATGCCAACGCTAATGTAACGGCGCCATGAACTCCGCCGAGTGCGAATGTTACTGCCTCCATCCGTGAATCTTTCGACAAAAATCTAGCATATAAATATCTGATTGTTGTCGATACAAGATAGATAATGATTCCGATCCAGAGCCATTCTAAAGTGGAAGTCATTTCTTGACGTTGATCCGTAACGATTCTCGCAATTGAGATACCCAGTACCACGAAGACATAGCTGTTCAAGGCACCACCAACGAAGCTGACTGTTTGATTAAAAAAGCTCAAATAACGAGGAATGGAAAATCTGCTTCGACTCATTTCACCATTAAAAATCAAACCAGCACTGACGACCGCAATGATTCCCGACAGCTCGATACGTTCTGCCATCAGATAAATAAGTATCGGTGTAGCAAAATAAATTATCAAATGAGATGACGTTTCATTCCAACGACTACGAATGATCATCTGGCGGATAATCATCGTTATGAACGCTATTCCAACACCAAAAATCACTCCACCAATTGCCGAAATCAGAAAGTCGGAAAAGTTCTTGGTATATGACAATTCACCAGTTTTAAACCATAAAACTGCTGCCTGTAACAAGATAATTCCTGAAGCATCATTAAATAGCGACTCCATTTTCAAAACCACTTCAGTACGCTTGGGAACAGCTCTGCCTTCCCGAACAGAATCCAGTGCTGTCGCATCAGTTGGAGTGCTGATAGCTATCATGATCAACGCCAAAGGCAATCCAACATTAAAAATCCGATTCACAACGAATAATCCCACAATTGCCGAGATTAAGGCTAGGACGATCGCCGTACCTAGTATTTCTTTGAACTTACGTTGAACCAAGAAGCTTCTCGTCTGTTGTCCTTCAAAGAACAACAATGGCGCAATGATAAAGGCCATGAAAAACTCAGAATCGAAACCAATGACTAGTTTATTTATGAGAGGAATGCATGCAAAAACAATACCCATAAGTAAATTAATATACGTTCTAGGTATTACTCTGACAAATTTGGCAGCCAGATTACTAATGGCTACCAGCACCAAAATGACCACTGCTGAAATATACAATCCCATTTTATTTCCCCCTCAAAAAGAAAAATACAGGCCCTTCTAAAAGAAGCCTGTATACAAGTTACATTGAGATTATAGTAATCTCAAAATTATGTCAATTATTTAGTTATTTATAGTCATTAGGATCCGCAGTGGCTGGTCCATAGTCATCCATCTCGCATCGCGATAGTCCCACCATTCATTCTCGTAACCGACGAATCCAGCTTTATTCATCGCCACATCAAGAATTTGATAGTTCTTCTCAGCCTCTGGTGAACACTCTGCATTACGATGCGCCTTAGCGGTGAAATCATCAAAAGCCGTTGGCATCTCTAATTCATTTCCACTCATATCACAAAGAGTCAGGTCAAATGTAACACCCTTTTGGTGTGAAAAATTAGGATTAGGCTTAGCGACAAACTCGGGATCAGGATAAACTTCAAATAATCTTTCTTGGGCTTTGACTGGACGATAAGCATCCCAAACTTTAATTCGGTAACCTTGATTTCGCAGAGCCAAACTCGCTTTAGCTAACTTCTCAGCTGTTCCCGTTCTGGCAATGGCGGTAGCGAAGTCATAAATTTTTTGATTAGTAAAATTATTAGTAGTGGCGTAGCGCAGGTCAACAATAATGCTGGGATCCAGCACTTGTATGTTGGTAAATCCAGTTTTTAGTTGTGGCATGTGACACCTCCATTAAGTATTAATATCATTATATAGGATATTGTTTTTATTAGCTCTTAATGTCTGTTACTCTATCCATATAATGGAGGCAACTATGGAAAAAACAATTAAGAATCTTCTGATTTCACTTATGGTAATGGTAGTTTTATTATTAGGAAATATCTTTTTGAACGGACCTGTTGAATTGTCGGCCTTCCTATCATTAATTGGTGGTTTTTTGATTGCGGCAATTTGTTACGGCAGAACACTTGTTGATCGAACAAAAAAATAAAGGCTAACGACTTATTTGAAGTCGTTAGCCTTTTAAAATATTATTTTTTACTATCTAAGTAAGCATGAACTCCTCGTTCAAGACGTTGTAAACCATCTTCAACACGTGACTTATTAGTAGCCAAGTTCATACGCAAGAATTGATTACCGTTTCCACGATACTTAGTACCTTCCGCCAAGTACAATCCTGTTTCTTGACGAATAAAGTTGTTTAATTCTTCAGAATCTTCAGTGATGTTAGTACAATCGATCCAAGCTAAGTATGTGGCATCACTCTTGATAACACTTAGTTCGGGAATATTCTTAGCAACGTAGTCCGTCAATAATTGGTGATTGTCACTGACATATTGTCTCAAATCTGACAACCATTTGTGACCTTTAGTATATGCCGCAATAGTTCCATCCACTGCTAGGATTCCTGGTTCACTTTGATCATCAATTGAGATAGCACGTTCAACTCGAGCAAGGAGATTAGCGTCCGGTGCAATAACTGTTGAAGCATGTAATTGTGCCAGGTTAAAGGTCTTCGTTGGCGATACCAATGAAATACTGTTCTCAGCGACTTCAGGAGCTAATGATGAGAATGGTACGTAACTGTGACCAGGCATCGAGATATCACCATGAATCTCATCGGAAATAATCATGACATCGTGTTTCTTAGCCATTTCACCGATCTTAGTCAGAGTCTCCTTACTCCAAATATGTCCAGTTGGATTGTGAGGATTACATACTAGCATGACAGTCGTCTGTGGATCTGCCAATTTAGCATCCAAGTCTTCCCAATCAACTTGGTAAGTTCCGTCCTCATAAATCAACTCATTATTTGTAACGTTACGACCGTTATGCTCAATCACACCGTAGAATGTGTTGTAATTAGGTTCTTGCAACAGAACATTATCACCAACATCTGTCATATGACGCAAGATTGCGGAGATAGTAGGAATTACCCCGGTACTGAAGAGCATCCAGTCAGTCTTAGGTTTAAAGTCATGTTCCTTTTCAAACCAATCAGCCACAGCTTCATAGTACTTATCAGGAATAGTTTGGTATCCAAAGATTCCTCCGTCGATGGACTTGTGCATTGCGTCCAAAATTTCTGGAGCTGTCTGGAAATCCATGTCAGCGACCCACATTGGCAGCTCGTTTTCTTTAACATCCCACTTCACAGAAGCAGTATTACGACGATCATTAATTTTGTCAAAATCAAATGACATAATTTCACCCCTCAATGTTTTTGTAGTTATTAATTAAAATATTAACACTTTAATATCAAAAAAGTTGGTTTGAAAACTTCCAATCAGTGTGTCATTTATATTATACTAATACGATTAGAATCACATTATAGGAGAATTATATGCCGTCGCTTTTTAGAAAAAAAGATGTTGTCAGTGACTTACAAAATAAAGATGTTATCTTAACCAGAACCCTAGTTGCCAAAGACTTAGTGATCATGGGGGTCGGCGTTATCGTCGGATCTGGTATCTTCATCACACCAGGAATCATCGCAGCCAACTACGCTGGACCGGGCGTTATTTTCACCTATCTATTTGCGGCATTAGTCTGTATCGGAGCGGCGTTTTGTTACTCGGAATTTGCTTCTACCATTCCCTTAGCCGGTAGTGCTTATACGTATTCATATTCCGTCTACGGTGAAATCGTTGCGTGGATCGTTGGCTGGTCCTTAGTCTCTGAATATCTATTTGCGGCAGCTTCAACCGCCGTCAGCTGGTCAGCTTATTTTCGTAATTTGCTGGCAGGATTTGGTATAACCCTGCCTAAGGCACTGCAGTCTGCTGCTCACACAAACGGCAACGCTCAAGGTCGCTTCGACATTATTGCTTTCATTATCGTTTTGCTTGCGACAGTTTTGTTACTCCAAGGTTTAACGGAATCCGTCCGCATCAATGCCATTATGGTTTATGTCAAAATTTTCGTAATTTTATTATTTGTAGTCGTCGCAGCCTTCTTCGTCAAACCGGAAAACTACAACCCCTTCTTACCATTTGGTTGGAGTGGAATTGGTAAAGGTGCCTCAGTCGCCTTCTATGCCTTCTTAGGATTCGACGTTGTTTCTACAGCCAGTGAAGAGGTCAAAAATCCTAAGCGTAATATGCCTATCGGTATTATTGTTTCCTTGTTAGTTGTTGCAATTCTCTATAGTTTGGTTTCGTTCGTTTTGGTCGGAGCTGTAAACTACAAAAACCTGAACGTCGCTGATCCAGTCGCCCATGCTCTGAATGTCCTCAATCAAAACTGGGCCTCAGGAATCATTTCACTAGGTGCTGTTATGGGAATGACGACTGTTCTATTAGTAATCATGTACGGTGGAACTCGTTTGATCTATTCGTTCAGTCGTGACGGACTACTACCTAAGAGTTTCAAGTCAGTTAACAAAAAGAGCATCCCGGCAAACAGTACGCTCTTAGTTGGTTTAGCTGCTGCGATTGCGGCCGCTGTTTTGCCGATCGACAAGATCACTGAACTAGTTAATATCGGAACGCTGTTGGCCTTCGCCTCAACTTCGATCGGAGTTATCTTCCTGAGACACGGTAAAAACACTCGTGAATTGAAGCCCGCATTCAAGGTGCCTCTATATCCCATTTTCCCATTGATTTCGTTCTTTGCTTGTATCTACCTGATGACCCAGTTACAACCGTTCACGTGGCACATGTATGGCATCTGGACCGGAATTGGACTAGTCATCTACTTTGGTTATGGTTATTGGCATAGTTTGGTCAAAAAGCATAAATAGTTTTCCAACAAAAAAAAGAGACCTGACGGTCTCTTTTTAGTTTGCCATTGGAAGTGAAACTGGTAAG
This sequence comes from Companilactobacillus nodensis DSM 19682 = JCM 14932 = NBRC 107160, assembly GCF_000615905.1. Classification (GTDB taxonomy): domain Bacteria; phylum Bacillota; class Bacilli; order Lactobacillales; family Lactobacillaceae; genus Companilactobacillus; species Companilactobacillus nodensis. The sequence goes on along the minus strand of NZ_BAMN01000003.1, from coordinate 73,683 downwards.
TTCAACTTCTCATAGCCGATGTTATAAACTTGTTCAGGATTGCTGCTGTTCAATACCTTTACGTAGCCTGTTTCTTGGAAACCTGACTTCTTGATGACATGTTGCATGCCAAAGTTCTCCTTGTGTGTATCAACTCTGATTCCCTTGATTGTTGGGTTAAGAGCCAATTCATCAAGCACTGCATTGAATAGTTTAGTAGACAATCCTTGTCCACGGTGGTTAGCAGATACTGCTACACGATGAAGGGCAATATATTCTCCCTCTTCAGTCAACCATTCACCATCAAGTGTTTGGTAACTCATATCTGGACCAGGAATAGCAGATACAGTGCCTAGGATCTCATCGCCTTCGGCAAGAACAAAGTTGTACCCGTTCTTAATATCGTGGACTAAGACATCCATATTCGGATACTGTCCTCTCCATTGATTGATATTCTGGGCCGCCAGGTGGGCCTTCCCATCCAAGATTATTTGTTCAATTTGTGGTAGATCTCTCATTTCCGCATGACGTAACAACATTGTTCTCACTTCTTTACTTTTTATTTATCTCCGTTTTTAATACTTAGATATCTAAGATTTAAAATATCGACAAGTAAAGTTATAATACCAAAGTAACTGACTGTCAAGCATTTAATGATTAAATATCTAACTATCAGGAATTTAAATTATTAAAGGTTATAATGACGGGCTTTATGCTATACTTTAATTAATTATGTAACATCGGAGGAAATTATGGACGAGTGTGCCCAGGAAACGAATTATTTAATGCATTCTATACTTTTTAATCAGCAAAGACTTTTCAATGAGAAGTCTAACAAATACGATTTGACGGTTCAGCAAGCTAGAACTTTGGAATTGATCGAGAAAACTCCAGGAATGATTCAACGACAAATCGCTGAATTCCTAAGTATCCGCGATGCCAGTGTTTCCAGCATGTTGAAGAACTTAGAACGTGATGGCTATGTTATCAGACGACGTGACCGTCATAGTGACCGTAATAAGCGTATTTTCCTAACTGACAAGGGTATGGCGATCATTAAAGAACTGGGACATCTCTTTGCAGAAGTAGAAAATCAAGTTATTGCGCCATTGTCCAAAGATGAGACTATAATATTGTTGAAACTATTAAGAAAAATGGACGCTGAAATCAGCGAATAGGAGTTTATGTTATAGCCCAAAAAAGTGCCTCTTCAAAACTAAAATCTATTTTCAATACAACATTTATGTTGGGATTCATCTTATTATTTATTAAATTGACCTTGTTAGTAGTCAATCATTTCTTCAGATTGGACTTGTTGGCTTTCACCGGTGTTGCGAACTTCGTAAGTACCGTTGTTCCCATCGCATTAATGGTTATCGGTGCAATCGGTTGGGAAATGAATACTGACAATTACGAAAGACTCAAAAATTATCACGATTAAAAATATAATTTAGAGGTAAGAGTGGATAAATTTGTCCACTCTTATTTTTTTAATTTTGTTCTAAATCTTATAAAAGAGTTAGTATAAAGGTATAGATTTTAAACGTGGGAGAAATTAGTATCATGAATAAGAAAACAGATTTTGATGAAGAGGGTCCACTGACAAAAGTTATCGATGATATTTCAGAGGGTATCAACGATGCTGGGACTGTTTTTAACTCTGAAGAAACACCGACTATTCCTGAAAGTACTGGTAAAGAAGCGGTTCGTTATTTAGTTTGGGGACTACTTTCAGTTGTTGTAAATTTTGGAACATTCTTTCTTTTATATCACGCAATGCATCTTAATTATCAATTTGCTAATATCGTTGCTTGGTTCTTAGGAGTTCAAGTTGGTTTTTGGGTTGATCGAGTTATTGTTTTCCATCACAAATCAAACACTGCCTTTAGAGAAATGCTAGCCTTTTATGGAACAAGAATTCTAACTTTCTTGATTGAAACAGCCACGCTATGGTAGGTATTTCTCTTCTCAGTGCTAATGGTACCGGCTCAAAGGTCGTTGGTCAGATTCTAGCAATTGTTGGTAACTATGTCCTATCGAAATTCTTTATCTTCAAAAACAAACATTAATCTTAGATACACAAAAAATGGTGTCTCAACTTTAAAAAGCTGAGACACCATTTTTATTATGATTAACGTACTGAATAATTAGGAGCTTCTTTTGTAATAGTAACATCATGTGGATGTGATTCTTTCAATCCAGCATTTGGGATCTGAACAAATTGAGCATCTTGTAATTCTGTTAAGTTGTGTGCCCCAACGTAACCCATTCCTGAGCGTAGTCCACCTAACATTTGATACAAGACATCTCCAACAGCACCTTTGGCAGCAACACGGCCTTCGATACCTTCTGGAACTAACTTGTTAGCCTCGTTAACACCACTTTGGAAGTAACGATCTGATGAGCCATGTGACATAGCAGCCAAACTACCCATTCCACGATAAGTCTTAAAACGACGTCCTTGATAAATTTCAAAGTCGCCAGGTGCTTCATCAGTACCAGCTAACATTGAACCGAGCATAACGGCGTTACCACCACCAGCTAGAGCTTTGACCATATCACCTGAATACTTGATACCACCATCAGCGATGATCGTCTTACCATATTCATGAGCAACGCTAGCAGCATCATAGACAGCTGTAAGTTGTGGTACACCAACACCGGCAACGATTCTTGTTGTACAGATAGAACCAGGTCCGATACCAACTTTAACAACATCAACACCAGCATCATATAAGGCACGTGTTCCTTCAGCAGTAGCAACATTACCAGCGATCAAAGTAGCATCTGGGGACTTGTCACGGATCTCAGTGATCTTACGAAGTACACCAGCTGAATGACCGTGAGCTGTATCAATAATAATTGCATCAGCACCAGCATTCAACAAAGCAGCAGCACGATCGAATGTATCACTTGTAACACCAACTGCCGCAGCTACTAGCAAACGACCATATTGATCCTTAGCAGCATTAGGGAATTCTTGTAATTTTTCAATATCTTTAATTGTTACCAAACCACCTAAGCGACCATCTTTGTCGATAAGTGGTAATTTTTCGATCTTGTGATCTTGCAAGATCTTTTCGGCATCTTCTAGTGAAGTACCAACTGGAGCTGTGATCAAGTTTTCGTGAGTCATAACAGTATCAATTTTTACTGAGTAATCATTGATAAAGCGAAGGTCACGATTCGTAATAATTCCTACGAGTTTTAATTCTTCGGTATTAGAAACAATTGGCACACCGCTGATACGGTAAGTGTGCATCAAATCTTCCGCGGCACTTACTGGAGCGTCTACAGTTAAGTAGATTGGGTCAATAATAACTCCGTTTTCTGAACGTTTTACTTTTAGAACTTCATCTGCTTGTTGTTCAATAGACATATTCTTGTGAATAACACCTAAACCACCTTGGCGAGCATAGCGATTGCCATTGGTGCTTCTGTAACTGTATCCATACTTGCACTTAAGATTGGTGTGTTCAATTTGATGTTCTTTGCTAATTGAACAGATAGATCAACCTCGTTTGGTAGAACGTGACTTTCTGCAGGTATCAATAAAACGTCATCAAAAGTGAATCCTTTTTTATCAAATTTTGTTTCCCATGCCGACATGAATGAGCCTCCTGTATTTTGTTTTCCCTATCATATTATATAGGTAAAATTTATAAACATGGTAGCTGATTTTCACAAGTTAGTCAATGGAACCGGGTTATATCTACAAGTTAATATTTAAAAATAAAAAAGCTTATCGTTATAACGATAAGCTAATCCATTTTTACAGCTACTACATCGTAATTCCAAACACTACGCTTCTTAAGATAAAATTTAAAAGCTCTTTTTCCCAAACAGAGATGATACTTTAGAACTCCATTTTCACGTTCAATCTGTTCATTGATCCGATACAAATTGTGATGATGATTTTCAAGCAAGTACTGTTCAGTTTCCGTATCCATAGAAACTTTGGCTATCTCATGATGATTGATTAGTAATAAATGGCATGCCAAAATCATCCTTCTCCGTAACAGGTCATTGATAATTAATGCTAAAATGATCCCGACAAGTACTAGTAAGAAGAATCCACCGTATATGCTAAATAATTCAACGTTTACCCTGTTCATCCTCATCAACTACTTTGTATTAGTTTATTTAAAAATATCGTATCATGTTACCATTTTTTTTATCAATTTTTACGCTCAAATTGTGATTGACTATTGGTATATATCCAGTAAATTAGTTATTATCACAAAATTATTTCGAGGTGACAATTATGTCCAGAAGTTGGTTTGAAATTTTCATCGGCGCCTTACTAGAGGTCGTCTGGGTCTCAGCGATGAAACACGAGCACTCACTCATATCAGCAGTGGTCGTGGTCGCAATTTTGATTTTTAGTTTTTATTTGATGATCGATGCCAGTAAGAACATCCCTGCTGGGACGACTTACGCTGTCTATGTTGGGTTAGGATCACTCTTCGTCGTTCTAGCGGGGGTTTTGGTCTATCATGAGCCATTCAGCTTGCCTAAACTGTTCTTCGTCTTACTACTAACTATCGGCGTGATTGGCCTCAAGGTCGTCACTGATATCGAAGAAAGACAGGCACACTAATGGATTGGATATTCTTATTACTCGCTGGCTGCGGTGAAATGTCTGGTGTTACCGCACTGGGATTCTATTCAAACACCAAAAAGAAATTAGCCCTAGTGGCAATGATCATTTCATTTGTTTTTAGTTTTTCATTTTTATATTTGTCGTTGCAAACCATCCCCATGTCGATCGGTTACTCGATCTGGACTGGGATCGGCGCTGCTGGAGGATCATTGATGAACATGTGGCTCTTCAATGAGTCCAAGAGTTTCAAGCGATTCTTCTTTATTTTTCTGATAATTATTTCAGTTATCGGCTTAAAATTCGTTAATTAAGTCATCTTGCAAAAGATGGCTTTTTTTATTGATATTTAATAAGTTTTTATTGTTTATCGATAAAAGAATGCTATAATCAAATTACAAATTATTATGAGGTGTTTCAAAATGAAAAAGGAAACTATCTTTTTAAGAATAACAATTTACGTCATGGCCTTAGTTATGGCAGCCTTTTGTATCATTGTTATTCCACACTACTTAATCGGCTCTAACAATCTAATGCCTGACTTACCGATTTTCACGATCTTATTAGGTCTGGGATTATATCTAAGTGCCGTTCTCTTCTTCAGTATTCTCTGGCAAGCGCTAAAATTACTTAGCCTGATCGATCACGAAAAGGCATTTTCTAACGTATCAGTCCAAGCTCTGAAACACATTAAGATTTTTGCCTACTCGATCTGTGCAATTTATATTTTAGAATTGCCTATCTTCTTCACTTTTGCTGACAGAGATGATGCTCCCGGTGTTATTCTCGTCTGTGCTGTATTTGCTGGAGCTCCATTGGTCATTGCTATTTTTGCCAGCGTCCTTGAGAAGCTACTTCAAAACGCCATCAAGATCAAATCTGAGAATGACCTAACCATTTAAGGAGGCCTAAAAATGAAAATCCTAACTATTTTCCTACGATTTACTCTCTGTATCATGTTATTTTTGGTAACAGTTATTGGATGGGATTCATTTCCTGCACTAATTGGATTCCTTAACGAAAGTCACGTTTCAAATCTTATTCTCGTTCCCTTCGCAGTGCTGCTATAAGCCTCAGCCGCCTTCACGTACTGTATCATCTTCTTTGCTTGGAGATTACTATACTTGACTGACCATCACAGATTAATCACTAGATCAGGAATATTCGCCGTCAGAATCATCAAGATATCGTTCTACAGTATCGCCGTTATTTATATTCTCGCTATCTTTGGATTAATAGCTGAAGCCAGAATACTTAAGGCCCCCGCACCACTGGTAGTTGAACTATTCTTAATTATTTTGGGCCTGACCATTGGTGTCTTCGCTAATACATTAGAAAAAATCATGAAGGGAGTAAGCGAATGAAATTATTAACTAATTATCTTAGGGCATTCCTATTACTGCTGTCCTTCTTACTAGTATTGATTTTTATTTACTTATTCCCAGATTTTCTGACCGTCGGCAGCTACGCACACATCAGTATCTTCATGAGAATTTACTTTGGAACTGGTCTCTACTTATCGGGGATTCTTTCTGCCATAATAATTATTTATTCATGGAAACTACTGCACTTGGCTGATAAGCAAAATATCTTCTCTCACAAAGGTGTACAAATACTGAGAATGATCAAATGGTTATTTTATAGCATCGCGCTAACCTACATAATTATCAGCCCCGCCTTTGCCGCAATGGATTCTAACGAATGCTCTCCTATCGGGATTTTATTAGAAGCCTTTTTGATTATGTTGGGATTAATGTTAGGAGCGTTCGTCAACGTCCTTCAATTAGTTGTACAACGCGTTATAAATTCTAAAAAAGAAACCGAGTTATCAATATGATAGTAATTAATTTAGACGTTATGTTAGCCAAAAGAAAAATGAGTTTGACTGAACTGTCACAGGAAGTCGGCGTTACAATTGCCAACTTGTCTATCCTCAAAAATGGCAAAGCTAAAGCCATTAGATTCTCCACTCTAGAAGCAATTTGTCAGGCACTAGATTGCCAACCAGGTGACATCCTAGAGTATAAATCAGAGCTCTAGACCAATAAATATGGTAAAATTCCCTTACAGACTATTTGTGTAATTCGTTTTAGGGGGAATATATATGAAAAAATTAGTCCGCGACAAAGTACCAGACATTGCCGGTGACAAAGCCGAGTTCGATGTCCTATCAAATGATGACTATCGAACGTCGCTCCGCGACAAATTAGTAGAGGAAGCCAAAGAAGTTAAGATATCTGATACTCGTGCTAACCTTGTTGAAGAGTTGGGGGACTTGGAAGAAGTCATGCGCGCAATATTAGACGATGCCTCGATTACGTATGAAGAGATGGACAGTATCCGTCAGTCCAAAGTCATGCAACGTGGCAAATTCGAAGAGAAATACGTAATGACATTTGAAGACAATAAAGAAGACTAAAAGAGACCGCAGATTATGGGACTGCGGCCTCTTTTTATTGGAGATATAACGTTTATTTATTATATGGGAGTAATTATTTGTTCGGTATTATTTTGAGTGCGGTGCCTTAGGGTGCAAGACAGATACCTTGGTAGGAATCGTCTTATCGCGCCCTAAGTACATTTGATAATATGGCGGTACATTGTTCACTAAGTGCAATAATTGTTGCGTTACTTCAGGAATTGACTCAGGCGTAATTGGAGGCAAATCATCGGCTGTAACCTTGCCCTTGATACCTCTGAATCTCTTAACACGTTCCAATAAGTAACGAATGTCATAACGTGAAGGGTTAACTTCAAGAACATCTTTTTCAACGTTCAATAATTCATAAACAGCTTCTAGTCCGGTACGAACTGAAGTTTCAACTGTGAAGACAACATCATCGTCGATTTCAACAAATTGTCCTAACAGTCCAAGGTTAGTACATCCATCAGGAACGACCTTAGGACGATCACCGAGTTTTCTAGGCATGAATTGACTTGTACAGTAAGGCATCATTGCCGTCGACATATAAGTATGTGCTAATACTTCATCCTTAATGTCTAGCATACCTAAGTGATACAAGAGTTCTGTCATGATTTCATCACCGGTACAGTCCCACATACGCTTCTTGATGTAGTTACCGACGTTTTCACCATACAATCCATAGCCCCAGCCAACTTCTTCGTCATCAGCTTGATATGGGAAAAATGGCTTGTGATGAATTTCGAATGACATATCCCAGTTAGAATCTCTGAATGTCATCAAACCGCCGGTACCCGCCTTACTACCAGATAATTCTTCGATACGTTTGAAGAACTCTGGATATCCTTTAACAGTTGGGAAGAATGAGATCCACTTCGTCTTATCGATCTGACCCAAGAATTTCTCAGGGTGACCGAACTTAGCATCTTTGCCAGCCAAGTTCTTCCAGATTGTGAATGTTCCCATGTCTTTTGTATCAGTATTAGTAATAGCAACCGTCTTGTTGTCACCGAAGGTACTATTTTCACTGATTGAACCGGTCGTTACGAAGACCAAGTCTTGCATAGCAACAGGAACTTCGGTCTTTTCACCATCTTGACGTGCTAAGATTCCTTGAACCGTATCGTTCTTGTCATCTAGTGCTAAGTCATAGACGGCGAAGTTATTTACAAAGTTAACACCTTTGTCGATCAAGAATCTCTCGATAGGAAGAATAATTGCGTCATATTCGTTATATTTTGTATGAATGAATCCTTCGAGATATTCGTGACGACTGATAAATGTGAATCTTTGCCAATAACGGCGACATTCAATAACACTGTGATAATCCTTGAAAGCTAACTGACTGTGGAAACATACCCAGAAGTTAGTCTTGAAGAATCCTTTATCAAAGAAATCGTCCAAACTCTTGTCAGCTAGTTCTTCCTCGGAAGAAGCAACGATTTTGCTCATTGCTGCGGCGTATTGAGGTTCCAACTTGTATTCGTGATAGTGTCCATCGATCTTACCTTGATCGACAATTACACGAGCTTCCGTATGGATAGGTTCGTCACGATTGAAGTCAACAACATCATCAAGTACTGTTCTACCTTCATTTTCCAATGAAGGAATCTTGCTACACAGATACCAGAGACATTCCATGTAAGGCTCCAATTCACGTTCAGCACGACAGAGGTAACCCTGATTACTCTTAGTTCCATCCATTGAGCCACCCATGACTGGCTTCTTTTCATAAATCGTAATATTCTTAGCCGGCATTTTGGCATCGTCGATCAAAAATACTGCAGTTGCTAGTCCAGCAATTCCTCCACCAACGATGTTAGCCTTGCGGTCATCGATACCAGCGGGTTTGTGAGGATGATACATTGTTTTATAAATGTTCATAATTACTGCCTTCTTTCGTTTTTCATCTGCCTCTAAAGCTAAGATAAGCCCGATGCGTCAACGAAACAATTTACAAAAAAATAGAAGTGTGAATTATTTTTACACTTCCATCATTTTGTAAACCTATTTTGCATACTTATTTAGTGCTTTTTTGAAGTCTCCTTGGACTAGGACACCTGTCTGTTCCACGATATCCTTGGGATCATCTTTCATTCCATCTTTGACCCATTCAAATATCAACGAGATAAAAGCTAGACTGTAAAAATGAGCGATGAAATCCTTATGCTTCTGGTCAACTGACATACCGATTGCCTGACGTTCAACAACCACAATGATATAACTATAAATAATCCGGTAAATATACTTTTCTAACAAGTCACGATAGATTGACTGATAGGTATTCATAACTAGATCCTGATTATTCTTGATCTCAATCATGACATTATAAAAACCGCGTTGCCAGTTCTCATAATCAGAGACGTTCGACAACACCCTATCGGCCACTTCACTAGCCGTCCATTCGACTAGTTCATAAATATCCGAAAAATAATTATAGAAAGTCTGTCTGGTTAAATCACACTCGCTGACAATATCCTTAATAGTGATTTTATCAACTGGTTTTTTTGCCAAAATAGTCACGAGTGAATCAGATAGGATTTTCTTGGTATTATTTTGCATCAGGACCATCCCTTCAATTTATTGCTTCATCTAATTATATAATTTTTTTCATGCTACCGCTCACTATTATGGCAATTCAGTAACAAGTTGTTTACAGGTCTAAAACGGTTTATTATATTAGACATACCCTAAGGAGGGAACATTTATGGAGATTTTAACTTTGTTTCTAGTCGCACTAGTTGCCCTAGAACACATTGGAATTGCTGTCTTAGAAATATTTGCGGCACCAGAGAAACAAGCGGCCGCCTTCGATATGTCATTAGATTTCGTTAAACAAAAAAATGCTCAAACTGCTCTATCAAATCAAGGAATTTATAACGGAATGTTAGGATTACTTATTCTAGCTATGATTCTGTTCTTCACCGGTCCGGTTCTAAAAACTATCATGATCCTTTTGATGATCTATATCATCGTTGTTGCTGTTTATGGTGCTTTCACAGCTACTAAAAAAATCCTCTATCTACAAGGATTACCCGCACTAATTGCACTGATATTTGTACTTGTGTTCTATAAATAGTAACAGTTAGGAAATTTATTCATGAAAAAAGATTCACTACTAAAGAGTTCTCTTTGGATCTCGATCTCAGGTATTTTCTCGAGGATCCTCGCGGTCATCTACATCATTCCCTGGAATATTTGGATTGGTCCAGTCGCATTAGGTGCTGCCAATGCGTTATACGGAAAAGTTTATAACATCTACAACTTATTCTTGATCATCGCTACAGCCGGTATTCCATCAGCTATCTCTAAGGAAGTTGCTGCACACAACGCCTTAGGCCGTTATGATCAGAGTGAAAAGCTACTCAAAAAGTATACTTTTTATATGACATTGGTCGGTATAGTATTAGCTGGATTCATGTTCTTTGGTGCCAAGTATGTTGCTATTATATTTGCGGCGGGAGACATGCGTGTTGTTACACCGATCAAGTACTTGAGTGTTGCTATCTTGATCATCCCTGCGCTAGGTATCATGCGTGGATATATTCAAGGTTATGCTTTCATCTCATTCTCCGCCTTTTCACAAGTTATTGAACAAATTGCTCGTGTTGCCTATATGCTATATGCCACATATACAATTATGGTCATGCAAAAAGGTAGCTACATGAGTGCTGTTAACCAATCAACTTTTGCCTCATTCATTGGTGCGACACTCGCCTATATCTTCTTGATTTGGATGCGATTCAGAGTTCGCAAGTCAATCCCTGCTGAAGATATCAAAACCTCAGCTGAAGTTCCCGACAGTGAACTAACAAAAGTTAACTTCGGATCCATGTTGAAGTCAGCTATTCCGTTCCTATTAGTTGATACCATCATGACGGTTCTGCAATTATTCGATCAAACTAGCTTTGTGTTAATTTATCAAAACGTACTTCATGCTAGTCAACACACTATTGATAATCTCTACTCAATGTTTGGGTTCCAAGCTAACAAGCTGATCATGGTCTTAGTATCATTGGCTATTTCAGTATCAGCTTCGATCATCCCTGCATTGTCAGCCTTGATTAGTCGCAAGGCAAAATTTGAAGATATTCAAAAATTACTACGTAACATGGTACAATTTACCGTCTTCATCATCTTACCGGCAACCTTTGGTATGATCGGCATTGGACGTCATCTATGGACCGCCTTCTATATTCCAAGTACCTTGGGTACTGAGATCTTGGCAGTCTCATGTATTGAGGCATTCTTCTATTGTGTCTTCATGATTTTGGAAAATGTTCTTCAAGTTGATAAGAAAACTAAAACGTCAATGATTTTCTTAGCTCTTGCCTATTTGATTAAGGTAGTATTGCAATACCCACTAACAATTTATATGGGTGCCTTCGGTCCAGTTGTCGCCACTACTGTTGCTTTCATGATCATGGGACACTTCGCCTTTAGAATCATCAACAAGCAATACAAACTGGTCGATAAATTATTAGCAATTCGCGTACTAAAGATTGTGATCGACTCAGCCATTATGTTAGTCGTTGTTTACGGTGCTGACATCTTATTATCTAAGTTCATCAATGGTCAAACTAAGATTGGTGCGGCAATTATTCTTTCGATTTGTGCTGTGATTGGAATGATTATTTATGGTGTTCTTGCTTATAAAGACGGTTCAATGAAGATATTAAAAGAAATTCGTGGTACTGATATTTATTAGGATAAGCCGTTAGGCTTATTTTTTTTATAGTTTTTTCCGCTTCCGGTTACGATATTTATCTGCCATGGGAACGGTTCGAGCCAAGGTCTCTCACCTCGACTTTAAGCTTTGCTTCGCAAATCTTAAAGCTCGTCCTGTAGCTTCGCTACATTCACGCTGATAAATATTCGTACCCTCCAGCTAGGTTTGCCTAGCACTATTTTAATTATTAATAGCATATAGACTCTACTAAAGAATAAAAAAATCATATAGCCGGAGGTCAAAAATAACAAATCAGCCGTGATAGTGCTGTTGGGCGGCGATCTTCCGTACTTACAGTACAGGATGAGTTTTGAAATCTGCGGTTTATGCAGAGTTCAAAATCGAGACTTCAGACCGCTATTTGGCTGAAGTTGGTCCCACGGAAGATTTGTCACTTCTTGACTGGAGGTGAGTCAAGATTTCATCGTTATAACGCCAATATAGAATCAGCTTTCTATCGCTAAAACAACCACGATAGTGTAATTTACGAGTAGACAAAGGTGGGGATCAAAATGGAAATCAGTGAGATTTTAAAAAACAAACGTACTGAACTCAATATGACACAGGATGATTTGGCAAAGTCACTCTACGTATCAAAACGTTCTATTACTAACTGGGAAACTGGTCGAACCACTCCTGATATTGATAGCCTAATCAGATTATCTAAACTTTACGACATTTCATTAGACGATTTGTTACTGAACAATTCTAAAGCTGTTAAAAGCATCAAAAATCAAGCCAAATTAAATTCTATGAACACGTATTTGGCCTTCACTTTCATCACCTTTTTAGCATTTATCTTCATACTAGCAACTACTGGGCTATATGGTGACCTAGCTAAACCAGTACTTGCTGTTGCTTATATCGGTGGATTTGCCAATACTGCAGCAATGGTATACTTCCTAGATCAGATTAATAAATTAGAAAATAAGTCTGAAAAACAACTACTATTAAGTGCGCTGAAATGGACTCTGTTAGGATTCACCATCGTAATTGTAAGTATCATCATTATCGTTATGACCACATATTGATACTAAAAAAGCAGCCTAATTGGCTGCTTTTTAGTATTCAATTGCATTTGTATCTAATTGATAAATATCATAACTTGCTGATACTTCACCGTTAGATAGCAAGTTGAATCTCAATGTATCTTCACTATAGATACGTTCGGTAAATGTGGCTTCTCCATCATTGATGAAGATTTCAACTGAACTAGTATCTACTAATATATGAAGTTTTAATGTATCAGTGGCTGATATAACAACTTCTCTAACCCCGTCCTTGCCAGGACGCATAACTGAAACATGATTATTATTTTTACTATATTGTAATCTCAACATTTCTTGATCATTAGAATCAGTCAATGAGAATCCTGCTTCTGTCGCATTATCCATATTCAAAGTGATTTCTGCTTCATATTGTTTGCTACTAAAATCAAATGGATAGCTTCCATTAATATTAGATTCTCCATTTAACAATTCACTCGTACGAAGTAACTTCAATTCGTCAACAGGCTTCATATATAACTTATCATTCTTCAACGTTAATTCCCGTGGGAAAATCAAAGCTCCTGACCAACCGTCTTGTTTCTCAGGGAACTCGCTGCCCCACATATCCATCCATCCGAACAATAATCTGCGTCCATCCGGTGCAAGAATAGTCTGTGTAGCATAGAAATCATGCCCACTATCTAATTCTTGGAAATTGTTACGTTCAAACTTGTTATCAGTATAACTAAAGTCGCCTGTCATATAACCTGTTTCATTCTCATTATTATAGTGAATTCCCTCAGCATCAATTCCTTGTGGCGACATCAAAAGTACTTGTTTATCACCTAGTGAAAAGAAATCCGGGCACTCCCACATATAACCTTCTTTTTTCAGATTATTAGATTTAGCAACTGGTCCTAAGTAGTTCCAATCAATTAAATTATCCGAGTCATAACGTAATACTCTGCCTAACCCATCATTAGATTGACTGCCAAGGATCAAGTGCCAGTTACCATTTTCATACCAAACTTTGGGATCTCTGAAGTGTTGCGTATTATCTTCCGGAGCTTGTGAGATTATCGGATTATTCTCATATTTTTTAAAATGAATTCCATCTTCACTAATTGCGAGATTTTGATTTTGCCAGAAATGATCAGGATTATCATCTCCAGGATAATAATGGTGTCCAGTATAGATCAAATACATTTTTCCGTCATGGACAACAGCACTACCTGAGAAGCAGCCACTCTCGTCTTCTTTATCCCCCGGAGTCAAGGCAATAGGTAGAGTCTCCCAGTGTACCAAATCCTTACTACGAGCATGACCCCAATGCATTGGACCCCATTCTGCAGCAAATGGATAATGTTGATAAAAAATGTGATAGTAACCTTTGAAGTAACAGAATCCATTCGGATCATTTATCCAACCAGATTTTGCTGCAACATGATATCCCAATCGATAACGCTCATTAGTAATTTCTATGGGTTTTAAAATTGTTTGCATAATTATCTCCTATTTAAGCGTGATTTACTTGTGCTGTGTCTATTGATTGTTCATTTGATTTTTTAAGAGTAAATACAGCTATCATTGCAAAGACAAATACGAAAATTCCTAAGTATAAGTAAGTTGTCTTGAATCCCATTTGATCATACAAGTGACCAACTAATGATGACAAAACAATTGTTCCGATTTGACCTGAGAACTGATAACCAACTAGATAAAGAATTGAAGATAGTCTTGATTCAAAATTAGCATCAAGATATTTGAAGACTGAAACTAAGAGAATTGGTAATTCAATTGAGTGAATCAACTTCATAATTGAAATCAAAATTGGTCCATTTACTATTCCTGACCCCGTAATACGGAATGCCATCAAGAATCCAGCCAATAACAATGAGTTTCTTGCTCCAAGTTTATTAACAATCTTAGGTGCAAGGAACATCATACCTGCTTCAAGGAAGACCTGGAACGAGTTGAGATAACCAAACATTAAGTTACCTTCCTTGACAGTGTTAAACTGTTCAGCAAAATATCTTGGGAACTGTTGATCATAAACACCATATACACAAGTTACACCTAGAACGAAGATAATAAAGAACCAAAAATCCTTCATTTTAAATAGATTGAAGACATCAGCAACTTTAACTGATTGTGCCTTTTTAACTTCAACTTCTGAAACTTCAACTTTAAGTGACAACATGATAAGAAACATTACGATTGCGGCAACTGAAGCAATCCAGAAGTTATAATTTGGGTTAATATTGAACAATTGACCTGCAAAGAACGTTGCAGCTGCCCAGCCAAGTGATCCCCACATACGGGCACGACCATATTCAAAATCATACTTACGACTGATTTTTTCAACATAAGATTCAATAGCACCACATGAAGCTAAGTAACCAATACCTAAGAACAATCCACCAACAACTGATCCAAGCAAAACATTATATTTAAGTAATGGACCATATACATAGATGAAGAATGGACCAGTAAAAATTAAAATACCACTTAACCAAACTAATAAGTTCTTACGAATGCCTAATTTATCTGAAATAAATCCATAAAGAGGTTGCATGACTAGTGTAAATCCTGCATTAATACCAAAAATTAATCCTGTGGCTGCACCGTTCAGGTGAATCTCTTGGCCTAACCAAATAGCAAATAACGAATAACAAGCAGACCAACTAACGAAGAAGAAGAAAAAGAATGCACTTAGCTTGAAATAAACTTGTTTTCTCATAGTAGCTCTCCTAAATTTATATTATATCAACCGGTTGACATATTGTTATTAAAACGTTTACAAAAATTATTGTAATCGCTCTCATTATTTATGTCAACCGGTTATCATAAATTTGTAAAAAAATAGTTAGAACCTAATTAGTCCTAACTCCTTGCTATCTATACTGATTCTCCTCGCCATACTTTAACCGGAATTATTTGTTCCAAAGGCGTATCGTCACCTTTTATTCTTGAAATTAATGTAGTAACAGCCCTTTCTGCCATCAATTCAACTGGTTGAACAATAGTGGTCAGCTCTGGCAGCAATACTCTAGTTATATTAGACCCATCGTAACCTACAATCTTCAGATCATCGGGAATATTATAGCCTAACTTCGTGGCCGTCTGCCAAACTAAGGCAGCATCCATATCATTCGTTGCGAAGATTCCATCCATTTCTGGGTACTTTGAAAACATAGCTTCAATTGCCTGTCTCTTTTTTTCAAAATCCCAACTGAAGTCAACAATATATGTATGTGGAACAAGATTATACGACGCCATGACATCGGCGTATGCTTCAACACGACGATTGGCTGGAGTCTTAAGGTTAATTGGTCCATGGGTACTAATTATGTGTTTAGCACCACTATTGATCAATAGTTCTGTGGCCAATTTACCACCCATATAATTATCTGAGGCAATCACCGGGATATCCTCATTCATCACACGATCAATGGCAACTACTGGCAAATTACTCGTGTGATATTCAGATATATCTTTATTCTGTGCACCAACGATCAATCCATCAACTTGATTAGAGATCAATTCTTTCAAGTACGTCTCTTCTTTTTCAGGATCATTCATCGAATTACCGATCAAAACTTTGAACCCAGCATCAAACAAACGTTTTTCCAATTCTGCTACCAATTGACCAAAGAATGGATTATCAACAGTCGGAAAAATCAAACCAACCAATTTGGTTTCTTTTTTATAAAGTTGTCTGGCCACGGCATTGTTGGTAATTCAAAGATTCCATTGCATCGTGAACTTTTTTAATTGTTTTTTCACTCAAATATCCACGGTTATTCAACACGCGTGAGACTGTGGTTTTGGAAACTCCCGCAACCCTTGCTACATCATCTATTTTAACTACCATTCAAATCCACCTATATCCTTGATTCTGATAAATCCATTATACAGTAATCCTATGTTTTTTAACTCAATCTAAAATAATTGCAATTGACGACCAGTTTTCATAATGGTATCTTAAATCATCGAAAGCGATTGCAGAAATTTTCAATATGGGAGGAATTTACATTGCTAGTTGGAAGTATTGAAGCAGGTGGAACAAAATTTGTTTGTGCTGTAGGTGACGAAGACTATCGTATCAAGGATAGTGTCCAATTCCCTACAACAACACCGGAGGAAACTTTACAAAAAACAATTGAGTATTTTAAACAATTCGACATCGAGGCTCTCGGTATTGCCTCATTTGGTCCGATTGAATTGCGTAAGAATTCACCAAAATATGGTTACATCACATCAACTCCTAAACCGGGTTGGCAAGATACTGACTTCGTTGGCGCACTCAAGAAAGAAATTAAAGTTCCAATGTTTTGGACAACTGATGTTAACGGATCTGCCTACGGTGAATACGTTATGTCGACCCTTTCTAACGAAAAAATTGGTTCATTAGTTTACTACACTATCGGTACCGGTGTCGGTGCTGGTGCTATTTCTGATGGCAAGTTTGTCGGCGGCATGGGTCATCCTGAAATGGGACATACTTTGCTCAAGCGTCATCCTGACGATTTGGACTTCAAAGGAATTTGTCCATTCCATGGCGATTGTCTAGAAGGATTGGTGGCTGGACCAACCTTTGATGCTCGATTAGGCAAGCCCGGCAAAGATGTTCCTATGACTGATCATACTTGGGATATCATGGCTTACTATGTTGCTCAAGCTGCTATTCAAGCAACTTTAATCTTGCGCCCTGAAAAAATCGTCTTTGGTGGTGGAGTTGTTAGTGAACCATTCCTAGTCAAAGTTCGTGAACAATTCAAGGAATTATTGAACGACTATGTTGTTGTTCCGGAATTGGACAAGTACATCACGATGCCGATTGTCAAAAACAATGGCTCCGCAACACTTGGTGATTTTGCTTTAGCGATTCGTGAATTACAAGAGTAATTTACTGGAAAAGACTCTATGAAAAAGATCTGACTGAGAGTTATTAATAGACATCAATCAAAATAAGATATTTGCTTACAGTAAATATCTTATTTTTTTGCCTTAAATTTTTCATTCCTGCTTAAACGACATATTATGTCCTACCGAAGTTATATTATTCTAACGTACATAAATAACAAGAAATAATCGGGGGAAAATATGAGCGACAACAAAGCTGAAACTAGGACATATAAGGATGTTCAACAAGAGTATCAAAAATCTGAATTATTAAAAAAGGACAATTCTTGGAACGGACCTAATTACGATTGGAACGTTGACAAAATTGAAGAATTACAATCTATGAAAATGCCAGATTTACTTAACCATTTGAAAGAAGTTATCGCTGGTACACTTGCTATTAACAATCTCAAATTACGTTATCAGCAAGATACAAATTCATTCTTAAATGATTATACCGGTAAAATCGATAAGCTTGAAAAAGATTTTGATGATTATTATTATGGCAGTCGTCATTCATTAGAGATGCAATTTTATAGTAATAATAATACCAACCACTTGCCTTCGGAAGAGAACATTGACACATCAGATACACGTCCAGCAAAGGTGACTTTTTTTATCTCACTAGCTTTAATAATTATTAGTAACACAGTTCCTTTCATTTTTCTAATATTGTTACAGGTATGTTGGGAATCTTCAATGCAGTTATTGTATTCCCTGGATCAATTTTATTTTATCTCTTTGCTAAATGGGACTTACCATTTTCACAACCAATCGCATCTTGGAAAAACAAGAGAATTCGTGATTTCAATCGTAAATTGAAAAAACAAGACCAGATTAATAACGAAATAAATCATTTAACGAAAGACAATCTAAAAGAAAAATTTAAATATAACCAAAGTCTCGATGCTAACTACAGTATTTATGTTGAACAAATGTCCAATGCCCATATTGTTACCAAAAATCAGTTAAATACATATCTTGATAGAATTAGCGAACATATTAAATATTTTCCATTAGAAGAAACTAGTGATATTCGTCACTTATTCCGTATTTATAATGCACTATGGACTGGGAGAGCATCTAACTGGAAAGAATCTTTACAGGTAGTTGATCAAAGTGAACAAGTTAAAGAACTACAAAATACATTAGTGAATGAAATCCGTACAGCTAAAGATGACGTTAAAAACGCAATTGATGAAACTCGTCAAGAATTAATCTCAGCTACAAATAAGCAAATGGGATTACTAGATGACCTAAATCAAACTATGGAACGTCAACGTCAGTCAATAGAGTACTGGGGTGATATGCAAAACGAAATCCAAATGGACCAATTGGTCCTAATGGAACAAGCACGTCATAGATAATTAAAAAGGCGCTGTTTTAATTTGCACAATCTTGGACAAATTCCATTGCCCGATCAAAAACCGGATTATCCACAGTGTCATACCACGAAATATCAACAAAAATATCATCATTATCCTTGGTAGTAATCAAGACACCACTAGTAGATCTAGCACCAATTGCTGGATCTAGAACTTTTTTGCCCGTTATAACGCTTATGTCATCAATATCGGAGTAATTGATCTTGCTTAGCTTGAATGCATCAGGATCAAAAATCAATTGTAATCGATCCTGCCAATTGTTGAGATGATAGTACTCAACACCATTCAAATTAACATTGATGTAACTTATCATTTTGGGTAAATAGAACGGGAATATTCCCAACGACAATACAACAAATCCTAATGCCGCTATAACGATGCTTACCCAAATAGTATCGATAAAAACATACGATAGTATAAATACAAAAATTGAAATAAGTATCGAACTGCTCAATAGTTCATAAGATTGTTTCTTACCAAAACTCCATCCCATGACGTCCACCTACTTACGCTTTTGATATTATTATTTAATAATTTAATTAATATATCAAAACATAGGTCGTCAAAATGCCAGACGTATGGTATATGGTTAATGTTGTGGTAAGCTAGAAACTATTTTAGCGTCCAGAAACTATTTTACCGTTAAGATACACCATCCAATCATACGGTGATGAGTAATTATCGCTTCCTGGAACAGTGATTCTAATCCAATATGCATATTTATCCGTACTCCTATACCATAATCCAGGTCTATATGTATATTGAGCTCCGTGAGCAGCTTTAGGTAAATCTTCTGCTGGTCCATACTTCTTTTCTACTGCTTCCATTGCTTCTTCTTCACTATTGATAACATGCTTAATTTGATTACCGTTTGTATTATCACTATTACTATCTGTCGTATCCGAACTACTATCGGAACTATCGTTACCATAGATACCTTTGTTATAATCAGCCTTTTGTTTATCCCATGCATCTCGATGAGTCAGAAATTCCTTGTAGTTACTTATCAAAGTTTTATTAGTTAAATTATCGGAACTGAACATTTTTGTGTTTTGTTCTACATAAGCTAACTTGTAATTATCATTTTTATAGACTAATAATCCAGATTCTTCGAAAAATGAGTTATCAACTTTAGCAAACAAACCTTTGATATTCATTTTCTTATTAGGTAGCACCGTTACACTACCCTTTTTACTAGCCTTTACATCGTGGGAACCTTTGAAGATAAACTTGCTTTGATCAAAGCTAATTTTTTTCTTAGTCTGATTATTTATCTCCACACTAACTACCCCCGCGGAAGTATCATCGAGATAATATCTGAACGTAAATTTAACCTTGTCTCGATCACTTTTTGACAAATTATCGTATGCCGTAGTTGTCACTTTGGCAGCTTTTTTAACAGTTGGTGCTGAGGCAGTATTTTGCTTACTCTGACTAGAACACCCTGTCACAACAAGCAACAATGCCACAATAATTGTAAATAAAATCCCTTTTCTTTTCACTTTAAGTCCCCCTCATATATTCGGACTTAATGGTATTACTCAAAGTAAATTTTGACAATAAAAAAACAAACATACACGGCGCTGCTGCCAGGTATGCTTATTTACTATCTGTTTTTTCTCTTTTACGAAAAATAATAAATTTACTGAAGATGTAATTCAAAACCACCACAAAAACATTTGCGAATAGTTTGACGATCATATCATTGATGTGCAATAGCGATACACCGATCGTCATAGTTCCTTGGTCAATGATCCAAGATCCTCCACGGAAAAGGAAAAACGATCCCATTTCCAACAGAAAGGCCTTCATCGTATCTGTATGTGAATCAAATACCCATAATTTGTTAGTCACATACGCAAAGATAACTGACAATAAGTAGGCAAAAGCGTTGGCCAATTGGTAATTCCAGCCTGCGATGTAAGTGAAAAACCAAAAGCCAACGTAGTTTACTACAGTTGTTAAGACACCGAATATCAAATATGGTATGGCATCTTTATATTTACTCCATAATTCTTTCATATTCATAACGAATAGTTCTCCCGTGAACTCTCTAGTGATTTAGTTTCCAATTCTTGTAAGTTAATCCTAAGAAATAGGCGATAACTTCAAAAGCGGAAATAAAGAATGTGACTGGCCAGTTAGTAACAAAGGCCAAATACAGTCCTAACCATACACCAGCTAGCGATAAACCGACCGAAACCATAATTAACTTAGGAACTGAGTGTACCAGATATTTGGCTGTTGCGCCAGGCAGTGTCAATAAGATAAACACTAGTAGTGAGCCAACGATTTGGGCGCCAATACTGACACTGAGAGCCAGCGTTACAAGGAAGGCTATCGAGAGCATACGAGTTGGCAATCCAGCAGATCTCGCACCGATATGATCAAACGAATCGAAGGCCAATGGCTTGTAGAATACGATAAAAATAACAATGACCACTAGTGACAAAATCATCAACTGATGAACTTCCTTGGAACTAATACCAACAATACTACCGAACAAAATATTTGTCGCATAGCTACTGGATTCTGACGATAACGACAAAAATAAAATTCCCAAACCAATAAATAACGAAGAAATCGCACTGATCGAAGCCTCACGACGTGACGACTCCGAACTAAGTGAACCGACCGCGACCGAACTGACCATCGTAAAGAGGATCATTCCTGCCAATGGTGATATTCCAATCAAAATGCCAAATGAAGCACCAGCAAATCCAATTTCAGAAAGTGTGTGCGATAAAAATGACATGTTCCTTGAAACAACAAAAACGCCGACTAATCCAGCCGTTATAGCGATAAAAGTACTGGCTATAAAGGCTCTCTCATAAATTCATATCCAAACATAATTTACCCCACCTCACTCAAACATTGCTTCTGAAATTTCATCGACACTGATCGGTTTGATAGTATTATTCTCAAAGAACAAAGCTCGATGAGTATATTTCTTCGTCAAATCATAATCATGAGTGATAAATATTACAGTCAAATTATATTTTTGGTTTAATTCTTGAACTAGATCCATCAATTGCATCTTAACTTCAACATCAAGACTAGCAGTTGATTCATCCAAAATTAAAATTTGGGGATCATTCAATAGTGCCTGTGCCAGATAAGCTTTCTGCTTTTCCCCACCTGAAGCCAATCCTAACGGACGCTTACGCAAATGCGTTAGACGTGTCTTCTCTAGAATTTGCTTGATGATCTCATTATTCTCGGCACGCTTCTTCGGGTTCATTGTAAATTTCAAATTCAGACGCACAAAACTCTCAATATCCAATGGATAATCGATATCCACATTACGAAATTGAGGAACATAGCCGACTGTCTGACTCTTGTCCATCAACAATTCGCCATCAGTCTTTTTTTCCATGCCCATAATTATTTTGACAAGAGTTGTTTTACCTGAACCATTAGGTCCGACCAAACTTATAAACTCACCATCATCGATTTTGAAATTTACATCTTTAAATACCAATTGTTTTCCAAATCTCTTAGTTAAATTTTTTGCTTCAATCACTAGTTGTCCCTTCACAGACCTTTCATCCATTTGCATCAATATATTACAGAATATACAAAAGTTGCTTATTTGTAAATAGTAAAAATTATCATTTACAAATAAATTTACTTATTTACTACTTTTTCAATTTGATTTAGATTACCATTCATCCACTGATAATAGCCGACATTGCTTGGTAATGTTTCCGTGAAATAGAGTATTGGAACATTATTTTTTTTAGCCAAATTAGTCATCTTCGTGATGATTCCACTGGTAACTTGTTTGTTGACGATCAAGAAGTCGACTTTGTGATTTTTCAGACCATTTTGCATATTTTCAATATCGGAGATAGATGGATCCGTATCTTCCTCCACAGCTTTAGCAAAGTGGGGATTATCGATCGTCACGCCGAGATCCTTTAATAAGTAATATGGTAATGGCTCAGTTACATACGCCTTCTTACCATTGAGTTGTTTCTTTAATTTATTTTCACGAACGATCAACTTATTCAACTTATCAGAATACTGTTGATAATTTTTTTGATAGTAATTTTTATTTTGGGGATCTGTCTTCGCCATCTTCTTATATACGGCTTGACTCAACTTTTGAACATTAGTAACGCCGAACCAGACATGTTCATTATCACCATTTTTCTTATGCAAAACATTACTTGCAAAGTCGATCAGATTCTTATCTTGGCTATTAGCTGTAACAAGTTTGTTGACCCAGTCATCATAGCCCAAGCCATTGGAGACGATCAACTTAGAGTCAGCGATTTGCTTAGCATTATTATTTGAGGGTGAAAAACTATGTGGATCAACATTAACCGACTTGATGATTGCTTCTACTTTGTACTTATCACCAACAACGCTTTGAACAGGTTCTTTGTATGTATTAACCGTTGTAGTGATCGTATTTTGAGCATGCTTAGTCTGCGTACATCCCCCAAGTATCAGCATCAAGGTCAAGGCTAGCGTTATGATTACGTTTCTTTTTTGTCTGCTTCGCATATTGTTCCTTCCCTAAACAAAAAAATAGAGCTCAGGACTTAGTCCCAACCTCTAGAATAGTATCGAATATTAACTACAAAGGCAAGCAAATCCCGTTTTACCAGAGCTGTGAATATTGCCCATTAGCTTGAACAATATAACTTCCCGCTGGTGAATCGGAATCCTTGTTGTAGACGTTAACTTGATAACCCGTCACATTATTCCAAGTTATCTTACCATTGGCAACATATTGTGTCGTTGTCTTGTCATAAGTTGTGCTCAAGCACCTGCCAAATAGTCGACTGCTTGATATGCAGTAGTTAAGTTAACGCTTTGAGTGTTTTGTGAATTTTGTTGATCATCAGTACTTGCTGACGATGTTTTGTCAGTAGTGTCAGTATCCTGTTGTGGAGTAGTAGTTCTACTACTTTGTTTTGCATCACTTTGAGAATTGGAGTTTTCACTATTAGAACTGTCATCACTATTATCTTTAGTTGTTGAACTATCGTTTTTAGCGGCTGAATTTGTTTTTGGTGTAGACTTCTTGGTACCCTTTTGTGTTGTTTGCTCCGACTTAGTATTGGAGTCAGTCGAACTTGCTGATTGACTTGAGCATCCGGCTAATAATACCCCTGCCAGTACTACAGTCACAAGTGAGATTTTTTTAAACATAATCAGTACCTCCCTATCCTTTAATTATATATGGGGAATTCTCAGTTATGCAATAATACACAAGAAACGTTAATAAATCTTAGAAATATCGATCTTTTCACCTTTACGCATCTTTGTTTCCAATTCAATCGATGTATCAACAACGATACTTTGGGCATCAATGACATTATAAGGATGCTCTGAAGCTTTTTCTTGTGCGTAAGATAATTCTGTACAACCGAGTACGATTACGTCACAATTGAATTCCTCGTGCATACGTTTCAAGATATCATAATACTTCTTAGCATTCATTTGGCCTTTTTCTTTGATATCATCATAAATCAAGCTTTCAACATCATCACGGATCTGTTGATCACCTAAGCTATATTCAAAACCAGCATCTTTGATTTCATTCTCGTAGATGTGATCTTCGATCGTACCTTTAGTAGCAATTAAACCAACTTTTTTAGCATTTGGGTATTTCTTTTTCATTGTAGAAATAGCTAAATGTGGCATATGGATCAATGGAATATCGGTCGCTGCCTGTAGTTCCTTGTAGTAGTAGTGAGCAGTATTACAGATAATAACCATAAATTCTGGCTTCAATAAACTCTGTTGTTGTAAGTCCTCAACTAGTGGTGGCAAGAAACTTGGCTTGGAATTATCGATAATATGAGCTGTGCGATCTGGTACAGTTGCGTGATTGACAATAATATAGTCTAAGTAATCTTGATCCTTAGTTATTGGAGTTCTTTCGTTCAACAAGTGAATATAACTTTCAGTGGCAAGAGTGCCCATACCACCAATTACAGTAAAAAATTTTTTCATAGTTTATCCCTCGATATCTTTTAAGATGCCCTTGGCAACAGTTGGATCACTTGGATATGGAACATCGACACCATTTGTTTTTTGATAATGATCCTCACCTTTGGCGGCCAAAACAACAATGTCACCATTTGAACTCGTTTCGATCATTTCACGAATGGCGCTCTGACGATCAATAATCGTCTTAACCTCGACCTTAGAATGATCGATATTTTCGTCGATTTGTTTACAAATATCCGCTGGATCTTCAAAACCTGGATCATCAGTTGTCAAAATAGCACTATCAGCAAGTTCTGTTAGAACCTTACCGAATCCGGCACGTCTTGAAACGCCCTTATTACCAGGACTTCCGACAACAACTTTGAGCTTTGACTTAGGATACTCTGTTCGCAAGAATCCTAGTAGAGCTTTCATACTAGCATAATTATGTGCATAATCCACGAAAATTGTCCCGTGACTCTTAGTATTAATGTGCTCCATACGTCCAGGAACCCTGGCAGTACGCAATCCTGAAGCAATATCTTTTTTGTCAGCTTGAGCTAATCTCGAAGCAATAATAGCGGCTGTGGCATTCATCTCATTGAAGTCACCGACAACACCAAGTTTGTACTCGCCATCGACGTTCAATTGCTTACCCTTGTCAGTTACAGCAGAAACATCAAAGATACTGTCGCTCAACGTAGCTTCCTTACTAGAGATACTGAAGTCTGCATCCTTAGTGTCACGACCAAACAAATAAATATCTTTATCAGCACTAGTTTCACGGGCTGCTGCGATAACTGTATCAAAATCATTGGTCTGAGCATTGATGATATTGACTTTCGAGTTGATCAACAATTGCTTCTTGCAGAACAAGTAATCAGCGTAGGTTGGATGTTCATTTTCACCGATATGATCTGGAGTGATATTCAAGAATCCACCTATATCAAAGTTTAAACCGTAGACACGATTTTTTTTATATGCCTGTGAACTTACTTCCATAACTAATTTTGTCATGCCATTATCGACTGCACGGCGCATATCACGGAATAATTCCATTGATTCTGGAGTTGTTAAGTCAGACTTGAACTTATCCTCTGGCTTAGGCCCAACGATACGGTCAACTGTTGAGAATAACGCCACTTTACCAGGATAAACTTGGTCCAAAATATTATGAATGAAATAAGAAGTTGTCGTCTTTCCCTTGGTACCAGTGAAAGCAATGATGAATAGATCACGTTCCGGATTACCATAGAAAGCTGCACTAAGGATCGACAAAGCTTTTTGAACGTCTTTGACAATCAAACTGCTGATACCCATGTTGTATTCTTTTTCAGAAACATACAATTGAGCTCCAGCATCAACTGCTTGTTGAAGATATTCAGCTTTGAAGTTGTTGCCCTTACAGAAGAAGATACCGTTAGTCTGGTCTTCACGTGAATTATAGCTGATATGGGTCACGAATAGATTCTCATCCAAGACTTTACTAGACACTAACAAGTCATGTTCCTGCAAAATATCAATTGCTTTACTTATTTCCAAACTCATCATTTGCACTCCCAATCATATTAATTATTTGAATAAATTACTAAAGAAATTTACGATTTGATCCCACAAATTCTCTTTTACAATAACTTTTTTGATTTTTATCTTTTTCTTAGTTTTAGTATAAGGAATATAGCCACTTGGTGAATTAGTTACGACCAAGTTTGCTGTTTTCTTATTAGCGGTTGCTTTGAAACCCAAATCATTCTTGGATACACCATACTTTAAAGTGGAAAGGTCAAAGTCACTTGGTACCCACATATAAACATCCTGTTCAGGCTTATATTTATTATTTACCTTGTCTCCAGGTGTCATGATCTTTTGGTGAATGAAATTTTCTTTGACATAATGAGCTAGATTCTGCGCACTGCGGAATCGCTTGTCATTGTCACTCTCTTCACCTGCGACACCCATGACGATCGTAACGATACGAGTATTATCCATTGGCAAAGTCCCGACGAATGATTCCCCGGCTTGCTTAGTTGTACCGGTCTTTAGACCATCGAATTCATAACCTTCTTGATAATCTCGTTGATCTTTTAGCAGCAAGTTCAATGAGTTATAAGTCTTTGTCTCATTATCAACTGGAAAATCCAGTTTGGCTTGTGACGTTGTTTGGAGAACCTCTGGATACTCATCTAAAATATGCTTCACAATAATTGCAATATCGTTGACTGATAATTTGTTCTCACTCGTCTTGGTTCCCAAATACATCCCTTCGTACAAGTCGTCGTTATTCAATCCTGAAACATTATTGATTTCAGCATCATTGATACCCCAGTCTTTGATAGTCTGGCGCATCAACTTAACGAATTGTTTTTGGTCACCACCGACTTTTTGAGCCAGCATCATCGCAGCTGAATTAGAAGAAACAATCCAAGCTGCAGAATAAAGTTGTTTCACAGTATACGACTTGTCAGCGTCCAAACGAACGTTGGTCAATTCATCTCTTTGGGTCATTTCAGCTTGCTCAGCGGTTGGTGTTAATGTATCTGTCCACTTAAGATTACCTTCATGAATTGCCTTAGTGACCAAGTAAAGTGTAATGATCTTGGTAATCGAACCGATCGCCACTTTTTTATCAGGGTCCTTGGAGTAAATGATCTGTCCCGTTTTTTCATCAAAAGCCATCGCCGCACTGGCATTTAGTTCAGGCTCCTCAGCCGCTTGGACTGTTTGGGGACTCGTGATCGGTAATAGTATCACTACAGACACTAGTAATAGAATTTTTTGTATTAAAGTTTTCATTGATTTCCTCGCTATTGCCCCGAAATTGGGAAGTGAATAATGAACGCTGTGCGCTGATCATCCGATGTAACTGATATTGTACCACCATGCAATTTGACCATACTCTGAGCAATTGCTAGACCTAGTCCGGTACCGCCGGTTTCCTTATTACGTGAGTCTTCGACTCGATAGAAACGATCAAATAAATGCGACAGTGATCCTTGTGGAATCGACTGACCATTATTAGCTACACGGACTATGACATCCTCTGGTGTTTTTTCAGCTTCTAACCATAAGTGCGTTGCACCCTTTCCATACTTAAAAGCATTGGTGATTAAGTTATTAAAGACTCGTCCAAGCTTCTCAGTATCACCACTCATCATGATTTTCTCAGGTTTTGATTTGACGATTATTTCCATACCACGCTTATTAGCTTCCAACTCGAAGTCAGCCGACAATTGATCAAGCATTTGCGTCATATCAAAGGTAGAAACCGACAATTTGCTAGTTGCCTGTTCCACATTGGCATATTCGAATAACGAATTGACCAAGTTTTGCATCTCAAGTGACTTGTTATAAGCAATATGAGAATACTTCAAGATCTGACCGATATCTTCAAAGTTCTGGCCTTCGATCAAACCCAAATATCCGATTACTGACGTCAAAGGTGTTCGTAAATCATGACTAACGTTCGCGATTAGCTCATCTTTACTGTCTTCAGACTTTTTTTGTTCGGAAATATGCTTATTAGTGTTCGAGACTAACAAGTTGACACTGTCGACAATACTTTGTAATCTCTTATTGACCTTAAGATTTATCTTGTGATTAAGATCTCCCGCCGCAATTTGAATCAATTCCGATTCAACCTTGTAAACTTCGAATTGACGATAAGTTTTGATCACTACATGGATCGAAATTCCCAATTCGATTAGGATTATCAAACTGAAGAAGAACCAAATACCCCAAAAGGTCGATCTCGATAAATCACCATTGATGTTTTTGATGACATGTCCAATACTCTTGAACGTCTCATTATTATAGAAGAGATCTGAAATAATAATTAAAGTAATATTTATAATCTGAAATAAAAGAAAGGTGCCTATTCCTTCAAACAGGAGGACACCTTTTTCTCTTATATCCAGTTTGATCCGCTTATTCAAAAAATCAAACCTCCACTTTGTAGCCAACGCCCCAAACGGTTTCGATAACTTTCTCACCGTCGGTTGCTTCTTCGAGCTTATCTCTAAGGTGACTTACGTGCACCATAACTGTTTTGGCTGAAACAACACTCTCTTGTTTCCAAACTCGTTCAAAAATCTCATCAGCTGAGAAGACGCGATTAGGATGACTTGCTAGAAGATACAAGACACCGAATTCTAACGCCGTTAATTGAACCTTATTGCCTGAACTGGTAACGACTTCATGAGAATCCTTATAAATAGTAATGGGACCCACTTCAAGTTTGTCAGGAACATTTTTTGATGTTTGTTGTGCACTGCGGCGGAGCAACGAACGTACACGTGCCATGATCTCCAAGGGATTAAATGGCTTCGTAACGTAATCATCAGCACCGGTAATTAGACCTTGAATCTTGTCCATGTCAGTCGTCTTAGCGGACACAATAATAATTGGAATTTGAGAATCCTTACGAACTCGTTTAACCACTTCGATGCCATCGATCCCTGGCATCATGATATCCAAGATCATTAGAGCAATATCACTATGTGCAGCTAACGCATCAAGCGCTTCTTGACCAGAATTAGCCGACACTGGTTCATAGCCCTCGTTCTTTATGTAAATGCTGAGTAATTCAACAATTTCTTTATCGTCATCTACTACTAATATCTTCATTACTAAACCTCTCAAGCGCACATTTTTACAACTAGTCATATTATACAATATTATGTTAGTGTATTACTAACTGGAAAAGAAAGTGAGTATCTATGGACTACTTAATGAAGCGGATTCGATTTATCATAATCCTTATTTTTTCACTAATTATTTTCGGCGTTGTTCAATGGCAGCTGTCGACCAACGGAAATCTCAGTGGTGCCAAAATACTTTGGGTCTCTGAGATATTGAAGTCAGCCTGCATTGGATTTGGACTTTACGCGATTGTTATGTTTTTTAGAGTTAAATAAAAAGAGCGCGTTAAAGAACGGTAATCTCCGAGCATTACCTAGAATAATAAAGGTGCCAACGTAGTTGGTGCATTTGTTATCCGTAGTAAGCGGAGGAGATTGTTCTTTAAGAACGCGTTTCAATGTAAAACGTAAAATAAGCGATTGGAAATTCCAATCGCTTATTTTAATATCTAAGATACAAAAAAGACTGCCTAAAGGCAGCCCGCAATTAATATCAAATTTTACTTGTCACTGTTCATTTGATCGACAAATGACTTGAATGATGACTTCTTGATGTCAGCACCCTTACTGTTGACCTTTGTTTCAGCCAACTTGCTTAATCTCTTCTTTTCACTTTTGTCTAACTTTTTCATTCTTAATACCTCCATGTCTTATTCAGACCATATGAGTTATTGCAAAGGAAATAGTAGGCGTTGCTAGCGTTGAAGCTCTTTCTTGTGTAATTCATAATTGATCACGACTCCATACTAACGCAAAAATTCAGATGTGCAAGTTTTGACGCTTGCTAGAAGAATCCACGATCATGAATTCCCATGTAACGACGGAAACCAAAGCGAATTCCATAAACAACTACAGCTACGATGAAGTAACCAATTCCATTCAATGATGGATTAATTGTTGCTGGTACAAATGTCATTGCCCCTAAGAATACGAACATCAACATCAAACCAACAGCTAGATAACCAATTGTGATTCCCCAACCTGGACGTTCTTTCTTAGGTTTCTTCATTTGGATATTGAACCAAGTTAGCAATGTTCCCCACATTCCTGAAAGAATGATCAAGGTAATGATACCTGTTTGATTGCTTGTACTTGAGTTCTTATTTGTGAACGCAACGACACCATATAACAGACCAAACAATGCGAAGAACAATAGTGAATTATCTACTGAAGATGCCCAGAATGGTGTTTTCTTAACTTTTTTGGCTGGGTGAACGATCTCACCAGCTTCTTAGTTACAGGACCATACAATTGATTAGCCGGTACACCTTTGATTTGGTTATCAACAATCTCAGGCATCATCTTATCAATGGCTTCTTTAGCTTCGTCTTCTTTGAAACCATCATCGAGTAAGTATTTGTTCAGCTTGAATACATACTCTTCATTTTTATTGCTTAATTGTGAACGCAAGTCATCAGGTTTGGCAGCATAAATCTGCTCAGTTGTCTCCGCTTGCTTCAACTTCTTAGCTGCAGTAACTTTTTGCTTCTCTACAGCTTCCTTATTCTTCTCTCTTAAATCGTCAGCCATTAATTCTCCCCCAAATTAGACGTTGAATCTGAATTCAATGATGTCACCGTCTTGTACTTCGTAATCCTTACCTTCAACACGTAACTTACCAGCTTCTTTGACAGCTTGTTCACTGCCTAATTCATCAAGTGCATCGAATGACATAACTTCGGCACGAATGAATCCACGTTCAAAGTCAGAGTGAATAATACCGGCAACTTGTGGTGCTTTCATACCTTCGTGGAATGTCCAAGCACGTGTTTCTTTGCCACCAGCAGTGAAAAATGTTCTAAGTCCCAATAATTTATAACTGGCTTTGATCAACTTATCAAGACCTGATTCTTTAACACCTTCAGCTTCAAGGAAGTCGCGTCTATCATCATCATCAAGTTCAGCGATTTCCTCTTCAGTCTTAGCAGAAACACCGATAACTTCGGCGTTTTTCTTTCTTAGCATAATCTTCAATGACCTTGTAGTATTTTGATCCTTCAGGGTCAGCCATATCATCTTCAGCGATGTTAGCAACATACAAGACAGGCTTTGAAGTTAATAGGAATAATCCCTTAACGATCTTTTGTTCGTCTTCATCGAAGTCGATAGTTCTAACTGAACCACCCTCTTCAAGAACTGGCTTGATCTTCTTAAGAACTTCGAATTCCTCTTGAGCATCTTTATCTTTGGCACTCTTAGCCATCTTCTCAACCTTTGTGTAACGCTTGTTCACAGCATCAAGGTCAGAGATACTCAATTCCAAATTGATTGTTTCGATATCATCCAATGGGTCAACTGTACCTGTAACACTAGTAATATTGTCATCATCAAAAGCACGAACAACGTGAACGATAGCATCAACTTGACGAATATTCTCTAGGAACTTATTACCAAGTCCTTCACCCTTGCTGGCACCCTTAACGATTCCGGCAATATCTGTAAATTCAAAAGTTGTGTGAATTAATTTTTTAGCAGGAATTAAAGTATCGATTCTTGTCAAACGCTTGTCAGGTACTTCAACCATACCTACATTAGGGTCGATAGTAGCGAACGGATAGTTCGCCATTTCTGCCCCCGCCTTTGTTATGGCATTGAATAGTGTTGATTTTCCGACGTTAGGTAATCCTACGATTCCGGCAGTTAAAGCCATTATAAATTCTCCTCATTTCCATTAATATTAGGTCGTGCACTTTGTGTCTGCTTCAAATAGAATTCTTCTTGGCTCACATCAACTTGCGCAGCTTCAGTTATTACTTTTTTAAATTTTTTCTTAAAATCATTTCTAGGAATCATGACGATATGGCCGCAGCCAAGGCACTTGACCTTGATATCTGCTCCCATTCGAATAACTTCCCACTTGTTTGCCCCACACGCATGAGGCTTTTTCATCATAACGATGTCACCTAAATTAAACATATACAGTCCTCTAATCCAAGTTGATCCCTAAAATATCCAAGATACGATTGAGTTCTTCCGTATTGGTGAAGTCGATTTCCAACTTACCATGGCCGCTACGTGTTTCTTTAACAGCTACCGAAGTATCAAACTTTTCGACTAATTTTTCTTCAGTCGCACGGATATAAGGTGATTTAGATTTTGAAACTTTCTTCTTTTTCTTAATATCATGTTTAGTTTCAGTTGCTAATTGTTCCAATTGACGAACTGTTAAGTCTTCACTGACCGCACGTTTAGCGAGTTTGTCGATCTGTTCTTTATCTTTGAGACTCAATAAGGTTCTAGCTTGTCCCATTGATAGATCGCCATTTTGAACTAACTTCTTCGTTGCATCCGGTAGGTTCAATAGTCGCAAGTAGTTCGCAATATAGGGACGACTCTTACCTAGACGTTGTGAAACTTGTTCCTGTGTCAGATTCAACTTAGTGATCAAAGTTTGATAAGCATCGGCTTCTTCAAGAGGTGTTAAGTCTTCACGCTGTAAGTTTTCCAAGACGGCGATTTCCATCATACCTGATTCGCTCAAAGGACGAACGATAGCGGGAATAGTTGTCTGATTAGCAATCTTACTTGCACGGAAACGACGTTCACCAGCGATGATCTCAAAACCATTGACACTCTCACGAACAATAATCGGTTGGAAGACACCATTTTGTTGGATCGATCTAGCTAACTCATTCAGTGCATGTTCATCAAAAGTCTTTCTGGGCTGATAAGGATTAGGACGGATATCATCAAGTGATAAGTCTACGACTGTTTCTGAGTTCTCATCGATTGCTTCGAATTCAGAGAAAATCGCATCGATACCCTTACCTAGGCCTTTTTTATTTTTGTTTGATGCCATTACGTTTTAACACCTCCTTAGCAAGGTCGCAATATGCTTCTGCCCCACGAGATCTGTCATCGAAATCTACGATCGGCAAACCATAACTAGGTGCTTCAGCGAGTCGCGTATTACGTGGAACGATTGCTTTATAAACCTTGTCACCGAAGTATGACTTAACTTCTTCAACGACCTGTGCGCCCAAGTTAGTTCTGGCGTCAAGCATCGTAAGTAAGACACCTTCGATAGCGAGATTATTATTGAAATGTTTTTGGACTAGACGGATCGTATTCAGTAATTGACTCAATCCTTCCAATGCGTAGTACTCACTTTGAACTGGGATAATAATCGAATCACTAGCTGTAAAAGCATTGGTTGATAATTGTCCCAGAGAAGGTGGACAATCAATCAAAATAATATCGTACTTGTCGTCAACTTCTTCCAGACCAGCGCGCAATCTTGTTTCACGAGCCATCATCGTCGTCAATTCCATTTCAGCACCGGCTAATTGAATGGTTGCCGGTACAATATCAAGATTTTTATGGTTAGAATGAATAATTGTTTTTGCAAGCGGATATTCGTTTACTAAGACATCGTAAACATCCTTCTCCACATTGGCCTTCTTAATACCCAAACCACTTGTAGCGTTGCCTTGTGGATCAATATCTACTATCAAAACTCTTTGACCTAAGTCAGTTAAGCACGCACCAAGGTTGATGGTCGTAGTTGTTTTACCTACACCACCCTTTTGGTTCGCAACGGATATTTTTCGTGCCATTTTATTCCCCTATTCTTTGAAAAAATGCATACATTAAATTTTAACATTTAATAGTAGTTAATTTAAGGTCATTTGATTATTTCACGAGCGGCTTTTTGGCTGGAGTTCCTGGTTTTCTTGGATATTTACCCGGTGTATTTTTTACTTTGTCGATAAAAATAAAGTTTCTAATACCTTCATTATTTGGTAACTCGAATGATTTTTGGTCAGATACCTTACCGCCAAGAACTTGAATCGAATATGTCGCATGTTCTAGTTCTTCAGGAGCTTTTTCAGATTTCATAGCGATGAAAGTCCCGTCAACCTTTGATAACGGTAGGCATAGCTCAGTCAAAATATTCAATGCTGCAACGGCTCTAGCCGTTACAATATCGAATTGTTCACGATATAACTTATTCTTACCGACTTCTTCGGCACGCCCATGAACCAAAGTAACATCATCTAATCCCAACTTATTAACCAATCCATCTAAGAACTTGATACGTTTGTTCAATGAATCAACAATCGTAATTTTTAATTTTGGATTAACGATCTTTAATGGAATCGATGGGAAGCCGGCACCTGAACCGACATCACAAAGTGTCAATTCTTCAGTTAAGAGCTTTTCATCCACAAAATCCAAAACTAATGAATCATAGAAGTGCTTCAAATAAACTTGATCTTCTTCTATGATCGTTGTTAAGTTCATAACTTTATTAGTCTCAACTAATTCATGAAAATAAATTTCAAATTGCTTCTTCTGTGTATCGCTTAGTTCAATGCCCTTTGCGGCTAAGGCTTGATAGAATTCTTCCGGTTTCATTTACATCCTCCACTCGTGAAACACATGTTTCACACTTCTTAATCCTATATTATTCTAGTGTGTAATTCAATGATGAGTTATTCAGCTTTAGTTGTATTTGCAACTAAAAAGATATATTATATTCTCATTCTAAAAAAACAAATCTTACATATACTAATAGGAGAAAAATTTATGACTAATATTATAATTAAAAAAACTGATGAACTGACCTCCAAAGAAGTGATTGACATTATGAAAGCCAGAGTAAAGGTCTTCGTTGTTGAACAAAACTGTCCATACCAAGAAGTTGACGATGATGACTACAACGCTGAACATGTTTGTTTACTCTCAAAAAACAGTGATGACACCAAATACCTGGCTGCCTATTCCAGAATCATGGACAAAGGTGATCACGTTACATTCGGCCGCGTACTAGTAGTTGAAGAATACCGTAAGAATGGTTACGGAAGGGAACTAGTCAGCGCTACGATCGATGAAATCAAACAACGTTTCCCTGGCAAACCAATCCAAATTCAAGCTCAAGCTTACTTACAAAAGTTCTATGGAAGCTTTGGTTTCAAACCTATTTCAGAAGTTTATCTAGAAGATAATATTCCTCACCTAGACATGCTTATGGAATTTTAAAAATAATTTTATCTACTAAAGAGCACAGAGGTGCTCTTTTTTGATACTATTACTATTGTATCCTTGAGGGGGAAAATTAAAAAAATGTCAAAATTCATTAAAAATAATCCGGTCTTGATAGCTATTTACGTTATCATTGCTATCCTATTTTGTATTATAAATACTTTGATCGGCATAGCCGCCATCATTATAGAATTGTTTATTCTAGGTATGATCTACACTAAGAGCAGCGGTGAAAAAGTACCATCAAACGACTATCTAGCTAAGGTTACAGGCCTAGAGCGATTGGATAAATCAGTCGTTACAACGAAGGACTTCTTCGTTATGGAAGCCATCGCCTTCATTCTAAATATGCTTTCAATTTTTAGGTTACCTGTTTTAACAATTGACTCAACTGTTAACAAATTAAATCTCGACAGCAATATGATGGCCTCAATCGGTTCGATTTCACACAAGAGTGGCTTAACATTATTTGATATTGGTATGCTACTGACCAAATCAAGTACACCATCAAAATACATTGAGTATGGCAAATATGCTATTTTAATCACAATTATCTTTGCCTTTATCGGTGCCATTTCACAACTATTCAAAAAATATAACAATCTTATCTTATTGGTTTGCTCGATTTTCCCAGCTGCCTTTTATATCATTGCTTATATCGCTAGTGGCAGCAACGTTATCATCAAGCGTATGATCGACACTGGATTCTACATGGGTCTCCTATCGTCAATCGGTTTGACCGCTATCGCTTTGCTTAAGATGAGTGTTCTAAAAGATACCGCTCCACAAAAACGTGAACGTGAGGAAAGTAGTTTTAAATAGTTTTTTCTATTCCGCTTCCGAGTATCAGTGACTCCACCTGCTGTGGGACCAGCCCCAGCCTTAGTACGGTCTGGGGCTTCGACTTTAAGCTTTGCTTTGCAAATCTTAAAGTTCGTCCGTTTTGTAAGGCCGGATAAATCGCCGACCTAACAAAACTTTCACAGCTGGTTCCATCACTGATACTCTCCAGCTAAGCTACAGCCTAAATCACAACCGTAATAATAATATGGTGACTAGGTAAATTTAGTGGAGCCATGAAGATATGGTGTCCGTGTCAATGCAGTTAGCCAGCGTCTTTGGCTGGCTCAGTGCATGGACGACCTTGAAGACGTGGTCTGCGGCTTCAAGACGAGGTCATAGACCGCCCTTTGGCTATGACCGTTTCCCACGGACACCGTATCTTCCTAGCGGAACGAAATCAAAATACACCCAACCCAAGATGCAGAAATGCATCTTTTTTTCATCCCCAAATCTCAGTACAAATAATTCGACAACCGCTCATAAAAAGATTACAAACTCCTATAAGAAGCCAAAATAAAAATGGCTTCTGATCCCAGCTAATCAAAATATTAACTTTGATAGGGAGAAGTAATTATGACTGATAAAGAAGATTCCTCCGAAAAAAAGACAAAAGAAATAAAAATTGAGACTAAGGAAGCCATAGAACCTAAGAAACCCATAAAAAACAAGAAACGTAAAATAATTCTTTCTATTGTACTTGCCATCATGATTCTAATATTTGGCTACTTCGAGGGTTCTTGGTACTACGGTAAGGAACGGCAACTAGATAATTTGTCTGATAATCTAACCAGCGGCGTCCCTGCCAAGATGTCCAAGAGTGTCATCACAGCTGATGGTAAATCAATTACTGATAAAAAACTTGAACCTCTAAAACGTCTATTTAATAAAGATAATAATGCAACCGCTCAGATAAAAACTATTATTGAACACGAAAGTTCATACAGTAACTTTCAAGTCGTCAGCGCTGGCAGATACTTTGGGGTCTTTCTAAGGTACCGAATAGCACTCAAAAAAAGAAATATCTTAGTTGAAACAGATCTTAACAAACCGATCTTCAAAATTGCGGGTAAAAATATTGCGGCAAAAAAATCTGGCGATGAATATTATCTAAAGAAAAGTTATCCTGGATTGTATTCCGTGGATGTCACTGACCAATCAGGCAAACTAAACAAAACTCGAAATATAACTGTGCCAATCTCAGGCCAGTGTAACGAAACTGATGTGGAAGTAACAATGAAACATACCCCTAGTCCTTAAGTCGGGCAATCGAGCTTTTTTATTTGAAGAAAAACCCTCTATGGGTGTATATTTGTCCTGAGCGGTTTAATTGGCAATTTGCCATGGCTAACTGCACTCCAACAAGCGTTTTCAGCAGTATGCTTTATTGCTGAAAAACGGCAATAAGACTACAATTATTTTTAATAAACAACACCAAATATCT
Organism: Companilactobacillus nodensis DSM 19682 = JCM 14932 = NBRC 107160; assembly: GCF_000615905.1. Classification (GTDB taxonomy): domain Bacteria; phylum Bacillota; class Bacilli; order Lactobacillales; family Lactobacillaceae; genus Companilactobacillus; species Companilactobacillus nodensis. Next base: position 35,822 of record NZ_BAMN01000003.1, on the reverse strand, counting down.
GATGAAAAAGGGAGATACGTCTATGTACCGATTTTTTGCTCAACCACAAGTAAATGAGGAGAATAATTCTATCTTTGGTTATGAACTTTTGCTTAGAACTGATGAAGGCGGATCATGGAGACTACCTGAAGATTTCACAGCTATTTCAATCGCAGACCAAGCAAAACTTCTGGAACAAATTGCTGTAAAATTAAATACCGCATTGCACGATATCGTCCTGGCATTCAATTTGAATCAAAAGCAAGCCAGCGATCCTCTAACTCTTGGAGCAATTATCACGTTAAAAAAACGCATCGATCCGGCAGCATTAACGATCGAATTGACTGAAGCTCCAACCCTACCCGAAATTCAGGAAATAAGTACCTTGCTTCATCAATACAATATCGACGTTGTACTGGATGACGTTGGTACTGGATCAAACACCTATAACAACGTAAAACATATATTACCCTACGTTGATCAAATCAAATTTGCCATGCAAAACTTACGTATGAGTGGCAAGGCCGAAAAGATTCCCGAATCTTTATCTTTTTGGGTCGACATGGCTAAAAAGTACCGTTTAGCATGGTACTAGAAGGTGTCGAAGATAAGGCTGATCAAATTCTAGCTAAGAAATTTGGCATTAGTATTCAGCAAGGTTATCTCTACGGTAAACCGGCTTTAATTTAAAAATTTATTTCAAAAACAAAGAGGATGCGACTCAAGTCACATCCTCTTTTTATTATCCGATCGAATCCCAAGCTGGCAAGACGATTGGTTCTTGATTTAACATTTTCAACTCATCAGCTGTTAAATATTTTTTGTTTATAACGGCGTCATACACGTGATCATTGAACCACTCATCGTCCATCATGAAGTAGCCTTTGTTGCCATTGGCTTCACCCCATGAATTTTCGACTTTCCAACGATTTGGTTGGTCATTGATGACATTTACACCAGTCATAGTCATCGCGTGTGAAATAGTAGCTTCTTTGTAGTCTAGAGCTTCGCCACGAGACATCTTAGTATCAATTCCAAAGAGTTGATCAGTTTGATACAAGTCACCTGACAGCATCCCTTTGGTACGTTGTGACTGCTTACCAACATCATTACCAAACCAAACGGTATCGTTTCCCTTTAATTGGGCAATCATCATTTCTTTTAAACGATCCATTGGCAAATTCAAGAATGTCGTCAAACTACCGCCAACCATATTACCTTCAGTATCGATCGTATACAACTTGCCATATTCCTTAGCAGCTTGTGGTGCATTGATAATATCAACATAGTCGTCCAAGTTCATTGTGAAATACTGTTTGAAGAATTCCTTAGGTGTAATACTTGGTTCCTCGATCAACTTACCAGCATCATCACGCAGTGATAATTCAAACTTAACCGGTGGTTGTCCAAATGAATAAACACAGACCTTATAAACCTCTGTCAACATTTCCTCAATACGTTGGTCGATCTCAGTCTCAGATTTACCAGCATTAACTAGTTCACGAAGCTCGATACCATTCTTACGCAACATAATACCGATCGTTGAATTAAATGCTGAAGTATCATTAGAAACAGCTGTTTCTGGCATCGCATATGATGGCACGACGCCATACTTCTTAATCAAGTCAGTCGCATATTGCCAGAAGCCGCCGTCACCAGTTGGATGACTGAACAGGGCATTTACCTTACGATCAGTAATTGGTAAAGCTGCCGTTTTGATGATTCCTTGATAAAAATAATTAGCTTTTTCCAAACGGTCCCAAAATGAGATATAATTTTGAGATAGTTCAAAATCCTTCATGTTGTACTTCATAGCGAACTCTGTACGCAAATTTGTTAGTGAAGAGAACAGCCAACAACGTCCAGAACGTTTCTGATTTGAAACTTTTCCAGTTGGAACTTCAACGTTAAAAGTTGGATTTAATTTACTCTTAGCATTGATATTCTGAGCAGCTTGGAAGATACCTACTTGTGCAACTGCATTCTTCAAGACATTATTCGAAGCGTCTTGATGTAAGTTTTCCTGAAAATCTGCTAGAATCTTTTTATTAATTTCTTTAGTCAACTTAATCACCTCATTAACTAAATATATTACAATAGTTATAATCACATTGGAGAAAATTATGCCTGAAACAATCAAAATTGCTTATTTATACGAAGATTTAATGAATACTTACGGAGATAGCGGTGACGTTAAGATCCTCGCCTTCCTACTCAAAGAACAAGGTTATGACACTCAAGTTGATAATATTAGCTTAGGTGATAATTTTAACACCTTTGACTATGACTTCGTCTTCTGGGGCGGTGGTCAAGATTTCGAACAATCAGTCGTTGCCAAAGACTTGGTCCGTCACAAAGATACGATCGACAAATATATCAATGCCAATAAACCTATGCTCTGCATCTGCGGCGGTTACCAATTCTTAGGTGCCTACTACGAAACTTCAGGCGGCGAAACAATCAAGGGATTGGATATTTTACCATTCCACACTATTTTCAAAGCTGACAGCCGTATGATCGGTGATACTGAGTACGAAACTGAATGGGGTAAGGTCCGCGCCTTTGAAAACCATTCTGGACGTACTTATTTCGATGATAAGACTATGTTGAAGCCATTCGGCAAGATGATCGAAGGCTACGGAAACAATCCTGAAGAGGGTAACGAAGGTATGCGTTACAAGAATACTATTGGAAGTTACTCACATGGTCCTATTTTAAAAAATGAAAATGTTGCTCGTGCAATCGCAGATAAAATTGTTATCTCACATAAAGAACGCATGGCTGCTACAGCCAAATAAAAAATCGTCATTAGAAATCAAATGATTTCTGGTGACGATTATTTTTTTGGTTCTATACCTAATCAATCTAAAAATTTATTAGCTTTCAAAATGGCTGCCGAAATAGCTGGAGCAATAATTATTGCTGCAATCATTTCCGGTATTCCGTTAGTTCCGATGATAATCAATAATAATTTATTTAGTAAGTCAGTCTGGGTCGTATAAGCCTGTGACAAGGCACTCGCATACATGACACGCATTAACCCCAAGACCAGTAGTGTATTGGTCAATGAACCAACGGCGGCAGCGATTCCCATTGAGACCATGCGCTTCTTGAAACGATTCTTCAACGCCAGATAAATATATCCAGCCACTAATCCGACAATAACCCGTGGTAACACGGCGACAATTGGATTAGTAAAGACAGTCGTATCAATGATCGATGTTGGGCTGGTGAAAGCACGAACCATCGTACCCAGTCCCCAAACAAGGCCAACGATAGCTCCGTCTTTGGGACCAAGTACTATCGCTGCCACAATTACGGTTATATGAATTATTGTGATATTGATGAAACCAGTTGGAATGAAACCTAAAAATGGTACCAGTGATTGAACGAAGATAATCGCCATCAAGATACCTAGAATAGCAATGCGGTAGGCTTTTCTTTTTTGCATTTACTATAAACCCCTCAAAATTATTTCTTTAATTCTATATTATTATACAGGACACCACCAAATTTGTTGTTCACAAATTACGTTTGCGAATTCGGCGTAGAAAAAAAGTCCTTAGCCAATCGTGAAAAAATACTACGTGACTTCAGACTTTAATTAACTATTCACCTTCAGCAGCATCAACCGCTTTTATAACGGCGTTACGGAATCCGTATTCTTCCAAAGCAGCAACACCTTTGATTGTTGAACCACCTGGAGATGTAACTTCATCCTTTAAAGCTGATGGGTTCAAGTCAGATTGTAAAGCTAACTTGCTAGTACCAAGTGCCATACCAATAGCAGCGTCATATGCCAATTTACGATCAAGTCCATGCTTGACACCTGCATCACTCAAAGCTTCGATGAATAGGTCTAAGAATGCGGGACTGCAACCGGCAACTGTTCCCAAGATACCCAATTGTGGTTCAGGTACTTCAACTAATTGACCGGTGTAACCCATGACAGAAGCAACTTTTTTCTTCTCGTCAGCAGTGAATTTTTCAGAATAAGTGATACCCGTGAATCCAGCACCAACTTTGACCGGTGTATTAGGGATGGCGTGAGCAACCTTAGCATCAGGCAATGCTTGTCTGAGCTTTGCGACTGTTGCACTACCAGTGAAGGCAACAACCAGCTTGTCTTTACTGATCGACTTCAATTCTGACAACACACTGTCCAAGGCATTTGCACCAACGCCGATAAAAATTGGATCAGCGTCTTCCATCTGCTTGATTTTTTGAACCATTTTGAAGCCTAGATGTTCTTGTAGGTCCTTAGTACGATTTGATTTGCCACCTTTAACGATGATCTCATTCTCATCATAACCATTCTTGACCAAGCCTGTGATCACAGCTCCACCGATACTACCTGCACCAATAAATCCAATCATATCTAATACCCCTTTTCAGTATTCGTTGATTCTATTATCCTTCATATTCTATACAAATTTAATAAAAATGGAAAACTAATTGAATAAATATCAATATACAAAATAGATAGTGAACAAATTTGTAATAATACAATGTTTTCAATGATAATTAGTAATATTTAAGATATGCTAAATATATACAAAAATTAATTAGGGAGAAACAATTATGAAAAACTATCGCTCCAGATATGAATTGAAGCGTACTGTTAAAGACCTACTTCATCGCGACCGCAAGAAGGCAACTCTATTATTCATGCTTCCCATGTTTGTTCTCATCTTTACACAATTCACTGGTAAATATACTTCCCAACTCATCTCGACATCTATCATGGATCAGTTTTATCTACTACGCAGTCTTTCCATGACTCTTTTGTCCAGTCTTGCCATTGGAATACTGTTCTTACTGATTACTCAATCAGCTAATTTCCAAGGCCTAGATTGGCTAAGGGACCCCGAGGCAGACTTCGATCCACTACCAAGTAACTTCGCCTACTTCAAAAATCCCAACTGGTGGCAATTAATCGTTACCTATCTTCTAATCAATATTTTCACGTTCTTTTGGTCATTACTATTGGTCGTACCTGGTATCATCAAGACGTTTTCCTATTCACAAACTTACTTCGTCTACAAAGATTTAAATGACAAAGGTTTAGGCGAAAATCGTTCATTGACTGACTACATTACTATTAGTCGTAGATTAATGGACGGTAATAAATGGCGTTATTTTGTACTTCAACTGAGCTTTATCGGTTGGTGGATATTAGGTGGTATCATTTCTTCGATCGGAGCTCCGTTCGGTACTCTATCCACTTTTATCAGCACACTTTTATTGGCGCTGTACATGTTATGGTTGTACCCATATTACACACTGACATTAGCTAACTTCTACAAAGACTTAGTCGATCAAAACCCTGAATTATTGAAATGATTTTTGCGGATACCGTTTGGTATTCGTTTTTTTATTTGCAATATTAGATATTATATTACTCATTTATATTAATATTAGGTATAAAAAGCTGTATAAGTAGTAAAATAAAGTATGTAAATATTCAGGAGGAGTTTATTATGAAAAGGAAAATATGGAGTATTATAACTGCTATTTTATTGCTACTACTTGTAAGTGGGTGCAGTCCCAAACGTGTTGCAAAAACTTCACATACTAGAAGTGAAACATCCTATTATCAGGACTTATCCAAGATGGATCGAAACAAAGTTAACTTTAAATTCAAAGCTACTGAAGATGAATCGACTGCCAGTGACACTACTAACTACTTGGTCGATATGACGATCAAGAATACGAGTAAGACCAACGTCAAATTTAACTTGTCAAAATTTGTCATGTTGAATCCATATGATGATAGTACCAAAGTCACTTCTAGCAAAAAGAACACAGTGATTGTTAAACCTGGACAAAGTAAAATCATCAATTCTATTTTTGAAAAAGTTTCCAAAGATATTCTTGATGGCCAAGGTGCCTATTATTACTTGAATAAAGACTATAAACTAGCTTACTTCTATAAATCATATAATGGTAACGGCGTTACATCTGATAATTTAAAATCTGGCCCCGCTAGGAAGTTCAATATTAAAAAGCATGAATCAGTTGTGAAAAATACGACTGATACTGATAACACACAAAATCAAAATATAAATCAACAAGCGACATCTAACGATATTTCTAATACTCAACAGAATTCTACACAAAGTACGGACACTTCATCGCAAAACATTATTACTACAGAATCACAAGCAATCGGTCTATTCAAGCATATGTGGGGAATGGAAGCTAGAGATGACTTTGCCGCATATCCTGTAGATGGAGCTTCTTTGTGCACTCCACGACCGACGGATTCGAAAGTCTTGACTCAACTATTCTATACAATGGTGATGCAATATCGCCAGACGGTACAGTTACAAAATACGCACAACTTTCACGACCATTAAATAGTGATATTTCTGATGGTAAACCATTTGATCCAAGCAGATACTAAAAAAATAGTGAATACCAATTAGGTATCCACTATTTTTCTGCCTCATTAACCAAAGAATAGATATTAGCGTTATGAAACTTTCCATCTGAATAAATATGATCCTGTAATGTACCATCCAAATGAAAGCCACATCTGACGGCAACTGCATTACTGGAAGCATTCTCCACTTCAGCCAGGATATTTATCTTGTGCATCTTCAATTCATTGAAGCCGATCTTCACAGCTGCTTCAACTGTCCTAGTCATAACACCGTTATGCTGAAATTCTTTACCCAACCAATATCCAATCGAGCAGTGACGATTAGGATGATCAAAGTCGTGGAAGTCAAACATCCCTGCAACTTCACCATTGACCAGAATTGTCACTGGCCACAATGCTTTGGCAGCAATTCTCTTTTGACAATACTTCAAGAATCGACGTTCATTTGCGGCTGTCTTAGTATCTTCTGCCCAAGGCATATATTCTACTAACTGATCTCTAGTAGCATCCACTTGTTTGAATAACGCCTCATCATCATCTGGTCTAACGATTCTTAACTCAATCTCATCATCAACACGCCAACTCGTCTTGTCTGTCACGACGTTCATCCCCTACACTATTTTGTGTAATGGTATACCACATCATGTAATAGTTGTACAACTTGCTTCCCAGCTCTATCGTTGTAGTATTTAGCAAATCTATCGTCTGCCAAATACATATCGACCAATCCTCGATGTGCCTCAGTTTTATAATTTGGCCAACTGTAACTGAGCCATTTTTTATGATCTTCATAAACAGTTTCGGCAGCAACAGAATCCAAATCATCTGCTTTGACTAAAGTTAGGTTATTGAACATATCATTTTCGATCTCCTGCATCTTATTAATATCTTCTTCAGACAAATTCATGAATTTTTTATTGGATTTTTCAATTGTTTCTTCTCCGTACTTTTCACGGATCTCCGTACCAAATTCATCTTCATTTTGTTTTAATTTAGCATTCTTAAACGCTGCAAATTTTTCTGTATCACTCATAGTTAATTCTCCTTGTTTATCTCTGATAGTTTTATCGATCATCGTTAGAAGAGAATCAATATCCTGCTTTTTTAACTGCAACAATTCTTGTTGCTCTTTCAAAGCTGATAATTCCGAATAAATGTCATCTTGCATCAGCGATTGGATCTTTGCCAAAGGAAACTCCAAGGCCTTGTAAAAGAGTATCCTTTGCAGCTGATTGACCCGATTTTCAGTATAAATTCTGTAATTATTTCTACTATTATAATTAGGTTTTAACAAATCAATTTGATCATAATAGCGCAATGTACGGGTGCTAACGCCTGCTATATCAGCTAATTGCTTAATCGTATATTCCATGATTTCTCCTCCAACAATTCGAAGTATAAAGTATGACGTTGCGTAAACCTCAAGAAAATTTTCAAATCAATGTCACTTTTTTTAGTTAACTGTTAAGATAAAGGTTAAAATTATAAAAAAACTAGGTGGGTGAAATTATGAACGAATTTGTTCAAGTATTAACTATTGCTGGTTCCGACTCTGATGGTAGCGCCGGAGCACAAGCTGATCTTAAAACTTTTATGGCACGCGGTGTTTATGGTATGTCCGTTTTAACTGCTGCAGTTGCCGGTAATTCATACGGCATCCACGATAGTATCAACATGCCTTCAAGCTTCATCAACAGTCAGGTCAAAGATATCAAAGACGACTTTGAAGTTTCAGCTTTCAAAACAGGTATGCTTTCTGATTCCGAAATCATTCATACAGTTGCCGAAGCAATCAAAGATAAACCATTTGGCACATTCGTATTAGACCCAGTTATTATTACTAAGCACGGCGCAATGTTACTAGAAGCTGACGCTTATCAAACTTTGATCGACGAACTATTCCCCTTAGCCGATCTCATTACACCAAATTTCTACGAAGCACAAAAACTTTCAGGTATCGAACTAAAGACTCAAGAAGACATCGTTGAAGCTGCTCACAAGCTTCGTGACCTTGGTCCAAAGAATATCATGATCAAGGGTGAACACGCTGATGATTCGATCGACTACGTTGAAGATTACATTCTCCTCGAAGATGGCAATTCATTCTGGATCTCAGAACCTTACGTTAAGACAGACCACATCAACGGTACTGGTGATACTCTTTCATCATGTATCGTTGCTGAAGTTGCCAAAGGAGCAACTTTAGAAGATGCGATCAGAACTGCTAAGACATTTACATATCATGCTATCAAGAATGAAATTGATGTTGGTCATAAGTACGGACCTATTAACCATTTCGTCAAGGATGATGTAAAATAAGAGTTAAGCACTAAAAGAATCGGAGGGTTAACTCATGGTAAGAATCACAAAAATTTCTGCCGGAACATTATTATTAATTCTATCAATTATTTTGATGATCAAATCTGGCTTTGAAAACTTCATTGCCGCTTTGGTCGGTACTGGTGCAATTGGTGGAGCGGCAGGGATTTTGTTAGCCATCACCTACATTATTGCAGCGGCTATTTATATTTTGACAAATCGTACTTATAGCATCGTTCCTGATGCTGTAAGTTTCGTAATTTTGATTTTGGGTGGATTAATGGGTCTTTTCAATTCCAACCTACCAGATACGAAGTTCTTAGTTATTTGGTCTTGGGTCGGTATTATCATTGGTGCCATCGTCTTGATCATCAGTATTGTCGACTTAATCATGAATCCTGCACCTGCAGAAGAAGAAGAACCAGACAATGGTTATAACGATGAATATGCAAACAATGGCTTCGACCAACAAAATGGCTACCCGCAACAACAGTTTGGTCAACAAGGTCAGTTCCAACAACAACCCATGAACCAAATGCAAGGACAGCCACAATATGGACAACAGGGGCAACAACAATTCAATCAACCTAATCCATATCAACAGCCCGCTAATAACCAGTTCAACAATCAACAAGGCTATCCTCAACAACCTAATAACTTCCAGCCCGCACCTCAAAATAATCAATACAATCAATATGGTGCTAGACAGGCTCAACCTAACAATCAATTTAACCGTCAAAACAACAACCAATTTAATAATCAAATGAATGGTATGAATCAACCACAAAACCCATATGGTCAAAATCAAATGCAGAATCAAAGACAACTACCATCTGGACAGTTTAACCCTCATAACAATATGAATAATCACCAAAGTCTCAGTCAACAATTCCCACAACAACGTCAACAGACAAATTATCCAGCTCCAAACAACAACGGACAATTTGGTGGAAATCAATTCAATAATAATAATCAAAATAACCAGTTTGGAACTCCGGCTCCAAACAATCAAATGAATAATAATCAATTTGGTAATCAGCCACAGAATCCGCAACAAAATCAGTATCCAAGTAACAATAATGGCTCGAACGGTTCCTATGGATTCTCAAACTACGATCCATCACAAAGTCGTAGTCGTAGATAAAAATTGAGTATTTAAATCCCAAGTCAATTTTCTTGACTTGGGATTTTTTTTATTAAAAATGTAAGGGCTTATTGTTGATTATTTCACTAAGTAATCATATGATAAATGTGTATAAATAAGGGAATATAAATATTGTTCTTAAGGAGGCTATCACCATGTTAGATATTGGTTTAAGCATTGTCTCTTTAGCTCGTTTTCAGTTTGCTATGACAACTGTGTTCCATTTCTTCTTTGTTCCCTTCTCTATAGGAATGGGCGTTTTGGTTGCTGTTATGGAGACTATTTACGCGGTTAAAAAAGACAAGGTATATCTAGATATGGCAAAGTTCTGGGGAAAGATTTTTCTTTTGAGTTTTGCCGTTGGTATTGTTACTGGTATTATTCAAGAATTCCAGTTTGGTATGAACTGGTCTGAATACTCACGATTCATGGGTGATGTATTCGGTGCTCCACTAGCCATTGAAGCTTTACTGGCATTCTTCATCGAATCTGTTTTCATCGGGATCTGGATGTTCACTTGGGATCGATTCAAGCCAGGTGTTCACGCATTTATGATTTGGATGACAGCTATTGGTACTATGTTATCAGCCATTTGGATCTTAGCTGCTAACAGTTTCATGCAACATCCTACAGGCTTCAAGATCAACAACACTACTGGTCGTATTCAATTGACTGACTTCGGTGCTGTGATCAGTAACCCACAATTGTGGAGAGTATTTCCACACGTTATTTTAGCCGCAATTCTAACTGCAGGTACTGTTATTGCAGGTATGAGTGCCTGGGGACTTATGCGTAAGAAGAAAGATGAGAATCATTTCTTCAAGACTTCGCTACGTTTTGGTCTCTGGACAAGTTTAATTTTCGCTATTTTATCAGCCGGTGCAGGTGATTTTCAGACACAACAAATGCTCAAGGATCAACCTATGAAATTCGCCGCTACTGAAGGTATTTACAAAGATACCAAGGATCCTGCTCCATGGACAGTCGTTGAATTGATCAACGCCAAAGATAAGACAACTTCACACGAAGTTGAAATTCCAACTGTCTTAAGTATTCTTACATATCACAAAACATCTGGTGCCGTAAAAGGTATGGATACTATCAACAAAGAACTCCATGCTAAATACGACAAACAGTTCGGTAAGGATATGAATTACTACGTTCCACCTAAGACTCTATTCTGGAGTTTCAGAGTTATGACTGGTATCGATCTATTGATCATGTTAGTCGCATTCTTCGGCGTTATCTGGTCACGTAAGAAGAAGGATACTATCGAAAACAAGAAATGGTTCATGGTCATCGTTGGACTTACTCTTTGGGTTCCATTTATTGGTAATTCAGCTGGTTGGTTCATTACTGAATTCGGTCGTTTCCCTTGGATCGTTTATGGACTATTCACTATTGCTGATGCCGTTTCACCAACATCAACCGTTGGTACGTTATTGTTCAGTAATATAGTCTACTTCTTGCTCTTTACATTACTTGGTGGCGTTATGATCTGGTATAGCAGACAAACACTTCACCACGGACCTTATTATGAAATGGAGGACTCAAAACAAAACGTTGATCCATTTGCAAAGGAGGCCTTTGTAAAATGACACTCGCTAATTTATGGTTTATATTGATCGGATTGTTATTCGCGATATTCCTATTTCTTGAAGGCTTTGACTTCGGTGTAGGTATGTCGACTCGTTTCTTAGCCAAGGACTTCGACGAACGTCTAGCTCTTATGACATCGATCGGACCTCACTGGGATGGAAACGAAACATGGCTCGTTACAGCTGGTGGTGCGATGTTTGCATCCTTGCCACTTATGTACGCTTCATTGTTCTCAGGTTATTACATCGTTTTACTACTAGTTCTAGTCGGCTTGATTCTTCGTGGTGTATCATTCGAATTCGTTAAGCACGCTGAAACAAAAACTGGTAAGAATATCTGGATGTGGACTTTCTTCTTAGGAAGTTTCCTTGCACCATTCTTACTTTGCTTAATGCTTCTCAGTATGGTTCAAGGTATCCCTATGAACGCTAATGGTGATGCCTTCCCTAAGTTCTTCGACGTCGTTAACTTGCTATCAGTTGTCGGAGGAGTTGCTGGTACACTTCTATCACTAGTTCATGGATTGAACTTCATCAGATTAAGAGTTGAAGGTCCGCTGCGTGAACGTGCTAGAAAACTTAACCAAATTCTCTACCCAATCTTATTTGCCGGTGAAGTGGTCTTTGCCGTATTGGTATTCTTCCAAACAGACTTCTTTACTAAGAGATTTGGTTCATCACTAGTAATTACATTACTCATCGTCCTCTTCTCACTCCTTGGCTACTACGGAGTACTAAAGGACAGAGAAGGCTGGAGCTTTGCTGGTAGTGGCTTGTCACTCAGCATGGTTATCGTCCTACTCTTTAACGGATTATTCCCACGTGTTATGATTGCTACAAACCCTGCACACAGTATCTTGATCAAAGATGCCGCAAACTCACAATACACATTGACGATCATGACGATCGTTGCTGGTATATTGGTACCAATTGTAGCTATCTACTTTATTTGGTCATACACACTCTTTACGAAGAGAATAAATCCAAAAGAAAACACGGTGAAATATTAAAAATGATTGATAAGCGGTTATTCAGCTTACCAGGAACAAAGAAACTATTCATAATGCTTGCAGGACTAACCCTCTTGCAAGCATTTGCTATATTATTCCAAGGTAAGTTTTTAGCAGAAGCACTAGTAAATTCGTGGGAACAAAAATCACTGCAAACTATTATCCAGCCAATGACATTCTTCGCAGTAGCCTTTATTTTGCGTCATTGTTTTAACTGGATAAACAACAAGATCGTCGAGAATTATGCAGAAAACACTTCAGAAGAAGTTCGTTCCCGTTTGCTTGATAAGGTATATACATCGGGACCTGCAATGATTTCCGCAGAAGGTACTGGTAGCTTAGTAACCTCTGCATTAGACGGAATTGATTTAATTGAGAACTATTTCAAACTTATTTTTACCAAATTAATGAACATGTCGATCATTCCACCAGTTCTGCTGGTCTATATTTACATGCAAAACTTAGCTTCAGGAATTACTTTGACTGTTATCGTGCCATTGGTCATCTTATTCATGATCATCTTAGGCCTGGCAGCTCAAGCTAAGGCCGATGCTCAATATCACCAATACACGATCCTATCCAATCACTTCTTGGATGCCCTCCGTGGTCTGCCAACACTCAAGATGTTGGGATTGAGTAAACGTTACGCCAAAAATATTTATACTGTCAGTGACGAATACCGTCGCCGTACGATGAATACTCTACGCATTGCTATCTTATCGACCTTTGCCTTAGATTGGCTGACAACGCTTGGTATTGCCATTCTAGCCGTCTTCTTAGGTCTAGGACTGATCAACAACAGTTTCCCGTTATTCCCAGCACTGGTTACCTTAATACTGGCTCCAGAATACTTCTTACCACTGCGTGATTTTTCAAGTGACTATCACGCTACACTCAATGGTAAAAATGCCTTGAGTGCCATCTTTAAGATTCTGGAATTCAAGGATACTGACGAAGAAGACACTTTGGACAATTTCACTTGGGACAAAAACTCAGAAGTCAATATCAAAGACTTAGTCTTCAACTACACGCGTGACCAGAGCAACGCCGATTCCAGTTTGGATATAGACCAACTCAAACTCTCTGGTTACACAAATATTGGTGTGATCGGTAAGTCTGGTTCTGGTAAAACAACTCTGATTCGTGCTTTAGGTGGCTTCTTAACACCTGATAAAGGCGTTATAACGGTTAATGGTAAATCTCTCAAGCACTTCAAACAGCGTGCTTGGCAAGACGAATTGACCTTCTTACCACAATCACCATACTTGTTCGCTGGAACAATCGCTGAGAACATTGCCTTTTACGCTCCAGAATCAACTGAAGAGCAAATTGAAACGGCCGCCAAAAAGGCCGGTCTAACAGACTTCATTGACAGTCTATCACTCGGTTATCAAACGATAATTGGAGAAGGCGGACGTGGTATCTCTGGTGGTCAACAGCAACGTATTATGCTGGCACGTGCCTTTTTGGCTAATGACCGTCATATCTTGATATTCGACGAGCCAACCGCTCACTTGGACATTGAAACTGAATATGCGTTGAAGAAACCAATGAAAGAGTTATTCAAGGATCATCTCGTGATCTTCGCAACCCACAGATTGCACTGGATCAAAGAAATGGATTACGTCATCGTTATGAATAATGGCCAAATTGCTGAACAAGGTACACCTGACGAGCTATCTAACCATAACGGTGCATACAAACAATTAATTTCTAATATGCGAGGTGATCAAAATGAACTTCTTTAAAACGTTCAAACACGATACGTGGGTCAAACCATATATTAAACAATACAAAGGTCTCTTGATCACTGTCTTACTATTAGGACTAGTTACTTCAATTTGTGCTTCAGCCTTGATGTTTACATCTGGTTATACGATCGACAAGGCCGCAACACACCCTGTCAATATTTTACTGATCTACGTGCCTATTTTACTGACTCGTGCCTTTGGTATCGGACGTCCAACTTTCAAATATATTGAACGACTCAAAAGTCACAATTGGGTCCTACGAGTAACTTCTAACTTGAGAACCCGTCTCTATACAACTTTGGAAAGTGACGCAGCCTTCTTAAATGAGCACCACAAGACTGGTGATATCATGGGACTCTTATCAGAAGACATCAGTCACTTACAGAATTTGTATCTCAGAACTGTCTTCCCAACAGTTATTTCTTACTTACTAACGATCATTGGCTCATTAGTATTAGGAATCTACAACCCTGCCTTCGGCTTCTTCGTATTCCTATTGCTGGCAATCGAAGTCTTAATCGTTCCCCTCGCATCCGTTGCTATCGAAAGCGCCAGACGTGAGCGTCAAAAGCAAATCAAAGCGGATTTATATACAAACCTTACTGACAACATCTTAGGTGCCGACGACTGGATCATCTCAGGTCGTAAGGATGACTTCAAGAACCTATCCGCGAAAAATATTTCTGAACTAAATACTTCAAAAAACAAATCTAAGTCATTCCGTAGAAATCGTGACTTATTCTTACAATTGATTTTTGCCGGAATCGCTATTTGCTTCATAATCTTCACTAACCTGACAATGACAGATGGTCAAGAACAAGCTAACTTTGTTTCCGCCGTAGTCCTCTGCCTATTCCCACTATCTGAGACATTTATTCCTGTCAGTCAAGGATACGAAGAATGGCCTGAATATCGTGACTCGATCTTGCGTTTGAATACCTTGAAACCCGTCGAGAATAATCTTCCCAAACAAGTCGAACTCGATCCTGCTGACTTCTCAGATATTGAGATCAATAACATCGACTTCGAATACGACGCTGACTCACCCATTCTGATCAAGAATTTTTCACAAGAAATCAAAAAAGGACAAAAAGTCGCATTACTAGGACCTAGTGGTATTGGTAAAACAACGATTCTTCAATTGATTCTAGGAGACTTAACTCCTCAAAAAGGTACCATCAAAGTTAATGGTCACAATGTGCAAGAGATCCAAGAACACCGTGAACAGATTTTCTCAGTCTTGAACCAGAAGCCATTCTTATTCAACACCAGCATCATGAATAATGTCCGTCTTGGTAACGAAAATAAGAGTGATTCCGAAGTAAAATCCGCTCTGGAAAAAGTTGGGTTAAAGAACTTAGTTGAATCCTTACCTGACAAGTACGAGACACTCGTTGGCGAAAATGGTTCCAACTTCTCTGGTGGTGAACAGGAACGTCTAGCCCTAGCTCGTATCTTGCTGCAGGATGCTCCTGTCGTGCTATTAGACGAACCAACCGTCGGACTGGACCCTATCACAGAGAATGACCTACTAACGACCTTCTTCAGCGTTCTACATGACAAAACAATTATCTGGGTAACTCACCACTTGCAAGGAATCGATCACGTCGATCACGTTATCTTCATGAATTCTGAAGAGATCGAAATGCAAGGTTCACCACATGAGTTATATCAGACAAATAAGCATTTTAATGAACTATACAAAATGGACCAAGGTCTCTAATCTTATAACGCCTAGATAGGCGTTATTTTTTATCATCAACTGATTCTTATATTTTGCATACCAAGTGATTAGGTTGTACTATCACCAAAAATAAGTATTGGGGTGATCAAAATGTTTAAGTGGATCAACTACATCATTGTCTTTATTATTGCCGCTGCCGGAGTCATCTGGTTCAGAATGTTATACTCTGATAACTCATCTCTAGATATTTTTTCACTAGGCATCTTGTTTTTCGTCGCCACTTATCTAGTGATCAGATACAATAAGAAAACTAACTATAAAAAGAACTATGACAGACTAAAAAGTCGTGTGAAAAAGTAAAATAGCCAACTATCGTTATAACGATAGTTGGCTATTTTTGTAACGCCGTTATTTGATTCTGTCTAACAACTTCTTGACTACTTTTTTCAAAACTAATTTATTTTTGCCATTTGGTAACAAGTTTATTCGACGTAAAGCATGCTGATTATAGGTTCTGGCAATATCTTTTGCCTTATCCAGATATCCTTCGTTCGACACAATATCTGCAGCTTCTTGGATCATTTCATCGCTCAAGTTGGTCCCCGACAAAATCGAAACTAGCTTTTCGTTTTTATCCTGCAATCCTAAGATATATGGCAATGTATAGACACCATTCTTGAGATCTTCAAAGTTTGGTTTCCCTGTCGTTTGGCTATCACCAAAATCCAAAATATCATCGATGATTTGAAATGACATACCGATATCATGACCAATATTCTTACTCAAACGAATGATTTTTTCATCCGCTTCACTTATGATCGCACCCATCTCGGTACTAAGGCTGAATAATTCAGCCGTCTTGCCACTGACTTCCCTAATGTACATTTTAGCTGTAGCATCCACGTTATAGTTGATCAGCATTTGATCCAATTCCCCAATTAAGATTTTTTTCATGCTGAGTGAATTAATTAAAATATCCTTTTGAGCCGGGGAAAACCTTGAGATCATCTCAAAATACAATGTAAATAAATAATCTCCAGCATAGATAGCGTTACGCTTGCCATAATGCGTATGAATCGTTGGTTTGCCACGTCGTAGCGGTGAATCATCGATAACATCATCATGAATCAATGTCGCAACGTGTAGCAATTCCAAGGAAGCAGCTAGTGGTATTAGCTCTTCGTTCTGCTTCTTGTCCGGTCCGAACGCACTAAATAATAGAAAGAATGCTGGTCGAAGCATCTTACCGCCTGAGGTCAAATCAATTATCATCTGACTGATCTCGGTATTTCTAATTTTTACACTGCTATGAATAAAAGCAGTTGTCTGATCTAACTTACTATCGATACTCGGATAGTCTTTCCAAATTGAATGCGCCATGAAATCCCTCTCACCCTATATTACTTGTAGTGTAACTAAAACTAATTCTATAATATAGTTTATCAAATCCAAAGGAATGATTTTGTGAAACCGTCTGTATTTTTTGAATTAGTTGAAATAAAAGCAAAAACTGCCAGTGTTTTTCCCTTCTTAATGGGAACATTGTACTCATACTATCACTGGCAGTCGATTAATGCTCTTGATTTAATTTTGTTCTTCATCGCCATGTTCTTATTTAACATGGCAGTCGATATTAACGACAACTATTGGGACTACAAAAACGCTACTGGAGCTGAGAGTTTTCGTAGAAACACCAACGTTATCGGCGTTCATCATCTAAATATTCATCTGATCGGTTGGATCGATTTTACCTTCACAGCTATCGCTGCTTTGATCGGAATTTTCATCGTTTATCGAACCGGGTTACCATTATTATTTATGGGACTATTCTCTTTTGCCGTTGGATTCTTATACGCCGGCGGACCACACCCCATTAATCGTGGACCACTCGGAGAATTTTTCTCTGGTTTCACAATGGGCTTTATTATCTATCTGATTGCCATCTACATCAACGTCTTCGACGCACCGGCTGCAATTTTAGATTTCAAGTTTTACGGTGATATTCTACTATCATCATTGCTAACCGTCTTCGCAATATCCAACCTTCTACTCGCCAACAATATCGCTGACGAAGCTGAAGACAAGACGCTGGGTCGCAAGACCCTTGTCTATTACCTAGGCAAAAGCAATTCGATTTTTATTCTAAAATCACTATATGTTCTAGGCTATTTGGCCCTAACTTGCTCGATTCTTATCGGCCTATTGCCCAAGATGATGTTTCTGACTTTCTTGATTTTACCAATAGTTTATAAGAACACAAAAGCCTTCTGTAATGATCCTATCAAAAAGAAGACTTTTCCATTTATTATTAAAAATTTACTTTTGATCACTCTAACTGAAGTCGTTACCTTCTTCATTGGAGTACTACTCAACTTCTAATTATTTATTAAGTAATTCTGCGAATCCATAAGTATCTTGAGCAATCATTAGTTCTTCATCAGTAGGCACTGTATAAGCAGCAATCTTGGAATCGTCTGTTGTAATGCGGACTTCTTTTCCACGCAACTTGTTGTTCTCAGTGTCTATTTTTACACCCAAATAATTGAATGAATCCAAGATATCTTCACGAACCTCTGGAGAATTTTCACCAACACCAGCGGTGAATGCTAAGACGTCCACACCACCCATTTCAGCAATGTATGAACCGATATACTTCACAATACGATTGCGGAAAATATCCAAAGCTAGCTTGGCACGATCGTTAGTATCTTGTACAGCTTCAATATCACGCATATCAGCTGAGACACCAGAGATACCTAGTAATCCTGACTTGTGATTCAAAATTTCGATCATATCGTCGATATCAGTTAGTCCAAGTTTTTTCATCAAATATGGCAAGATAGAAACATCGATGTCACCGCTTCTAGTACTCATTGTAATACCTGATAGTGGAGTGAATCCCATCGAGATATCGAATGCCTTACCATGTTTAATAGCACTGATTGAGGCACCACTACCCAAATGCATAACGATAACATTTTTATCTTCGATTCCACCATCAACCAATTCATTAAGTCGTTGAGCAATGTAACGATGACTAGTTCCGTGGGCACCATAACGACGTGCTTTGAATTCCTTGTAGTTATCTAAGTCAACACTATACAAGTAGTTAACTTCCGGTATGTCGGCAAAAAATGATGAATCAAACACAGCTACCTGAATAGCTTTGGGGACTAACTTTTTGAAAACGTCGATGTAATAAGCTTCGATTTTGTTATGCAAAGGTGCGTATTCCGACAATTGAAGAATCTTATCTAAGTTTTCTTCTGTCACGATTTCAGACTTCTTAAATTCTTCCCCACCAGCAACGACACGATGACCAAATGCTACGATGTCTTCGAACCTTTGAATGATATCTCTATCTTTTAAAGCATCTAGAACTGATAATACGGCGATCTCATTCGATTCAATAGCTTCCTCACGTTCAAATTTTTCACCGTTATATTTAAGCTTGAAGACCGATTTGGGTGAACCCAAACGATCGATCATACCTGAAGCGATTGTCTTCTTTTCAGGCATTTCGAACAACTTCCACTTCAAAGTTGAACTTCCCGCATTTATGGCCATTATCTTCATATATAAATCTCCCTTATTTTTGATGTTAACATTTAGCTCAAGCGGTAGCTTGATAGGCTTCGCAACAGCTTTACACCACTTTAAAAAAATGCTACTCTTTAGTAACTATTATAAGTCAATTGTTGGGGGAATTCATTCGTGAAATTTTTAGATATGTTACGCAAAATAGATGCAGATCCAGAGAAGAGCGCTCAAAGTACTGATAACGCTTCCTCTCATGCGTCTCAAGAAAAGTCGGCGGTTGACAAAAATAGTCAAAATACCGACCAAAAAAATGAAGTTGTCGAAGAAAAACACGAAGAAAAAGAACAACTTCCTGTAACTACTCATGACAAACGCGTCAATATCGAAGAGCAAATGGACCAACTTTCACACCATTACGCTCAATTACGTAACGATCTAAAGACGAATCTTTTCTCAGAAAAAGATGCACATGAAACTAAGAAAGAAACACTTGATAATTATTTGGGCACCCTAAAACGTGACCAAAAAGAATCAAACGAGAAACTTGCTGACGTTAAGGCACAAAATGACGATGCTGAAACAGAACGCCTAGCTGGTGTTCACGCTGATCAAAAAGAACAAGTTGCATTATTAGATAACTTCAAATCACAACAACAAGAATTATCCGACAAAATTTCCGACAACCAATCAAAACTAAGCAACGCCAAAGACGAATTGACTAAGAACGAACAAGCTGAAGCTAACATGTCCTCTTCCATCAAGGAAGAAAAAGACCTTCAAAAAATGATGGTCCTCATGGAAGAACAAAAGAAGTCAATCGACAAGTTGTATAAAGAACGTGAAGATATCCAAGCTACGATCGATGACATCAAGGCTACGATCGATTCACTTCAAACAGAATTAGATGAAGCTAATAAGAATATTAATGATACCAGTTCCAATATTGATATGTTGAAGTCAAAAGCTAACCAAATCGAAGACAAGATCAAAAACGACCGCAACTACCGTATTGAAACAAAGGCTGGTCTTGAGAGACATCTTCAAAGTCTCGCTGACGAACGTGAAAAAATCGAATCTGAATTGGAAGAAGTTAATGGCAACATTGACTACCTTGAAAAATACATCAAGGACGTCTTCCATTCAGCTTATTTAGTACGTGACGTATACTTGGACAAAGATAAGGACTACTACGTAACAGCTGATGCATTCGAAACAGAATCACAGCAACGTGATGTCTTCGATATGATTCAATTCTTAGAGGCCAAACTTCAAAAACCAGTTACATTGGTTTCAAGTTTTTATAACAATCACTTGAACGAACTGGTCGACCATAACGCTAAAGTTGCTAAAGTACACATTCCTAACGTTGTCAGTCTATTCGACCAACTTCAAGCTAGTCCTAACCCAACAGATAAGACCGTTACGATTCCTGAAAACGACGGATGGGTAACTAGAACTGACGTCAAATCACATGACACCGTTATTTACGATCAAAGCAATACCTTGTTGATGACCGTTGAATATGACAACACTAATGACGATAAGAAGATCGACCGTATCAACTACTACAAGAACGAACAAGTGGTTAAAGCTAATATCTATAACGCTGCTGGTCAATTATCATCAGTTCAAAATTTTAACAAAGAAAAAGTTCTTACAGAACAAAACTTCTATCGCACGGATGGTTCGATCGTTCTAACAATTATCTTTGAAGATAACAAACCAACTAGTTATCAATTATTCGACAAGAATGGTCTACTAGAACACGACTTCAACAGCAAGGCTGAACTTATTACTTGGTGGCTCGAGAGCATCTCACCTGATACTCAATACTCAAAATGCTATCTTTGTAGGAAGTACTGACGATCAACTTTATCAATTAATTATCAAAGAAGACAAATTGAACAGTGACCAAACGATCTCACTCCTTCAAAACGTTTCTGATAACATCGAAAACGTGATCAAATCACTTGATAAGAATCAAGATGTAAATAATATCTTAGTTCAATTCAGTAAAGACCTTCACGCCATTGAAAGTGCAACAAACCGTGATATCAGTGTCAGTGTTATCAGAACTTCCAACAGTAGCAACCTTGCATTACCTGAATCACTAGAAATATAATAGTAATTATGATGGGTACTCATCTGTTTGAGTGCCTTTTTTTGAATCAAGCTTAGGAAAGTGAATAAGAATATGAAAACCATATCCGTAATTGTGCCCTGTTATAACGAAGAAGAAACGATCAATTTATATTATGACGCTATGACTAAGGTAAAAAATGACAGTAACAAATTCAAACTTGAATACTGGTTTGTGGACGACGGATCAAAAGATAGAACCTATCCCGTCCTAAAAGAGTTACAAGCTGCTCACCCTGATGAAGTACACTACATTACTTTTTCAAGAAACTTCGGTAAAGAGTCAGCTCTCTATGCTGGTCTGAATGCTGTAACTGGCGATTATACCGCTGTTATGGATGTCGACTTACAAGACCCACCAGAAATGTTAGAAGAAATGTTTGATCTGCTGGAAACTGACGAATACGACTGTGTCGGAACTGCCCGTATGGATCGTGAAGGTGAAAATCCAATTATTTCTTTCTTCTCCAATGGCTTCTATGGCGTCATCAATAAAATGTCACAAACTAAGATCATCCCTGGAGCTCGTGATTATCGCTTAATGACACGCCAAATGGTCGATTCAATTCTATCAATGACTGAATACAACCGTTTCTCCAAAGGAATCTTCAGCTGGGTCGGCTTCAGAACTAAGTACTTGCCATACAAGAACCGTGAACGTGTTGCCGGAACTACTTCATGGAACTTCTGGAAGTTACTCAAGTATGCCATCACAGGTATTATTGACTTCACTGAACGTCCACTGATGTTCGCAACTTGGATGGGGATCTTCTTCTCAGGAGTCTCAGTCATAGCTATTATCGGAATTATAATTCGCAAATTGATATACCCACTAAGCAGTGTCACCGGCTGGGCGTCAATGGTTTCGATCATCCTCTTGATCGGCGGTATTCAATTACTAAGTATTGGTATTCTGGGAGAATACATCGGGAAGATCTTCTTAGAGGTTAAGAAGCGTCCGATTTATATCATAAGAGAGAAAAAATAAAGGCCTCAACTTTGGCCTTTATTTTTTTATTGAAATTATTTCTTATCATATGATAAATGGCGGCAAAAGCACGTAACAATAGGCTATAATAGAATCAACGAACATGAGGACGGATAATAAAATGAATTCACGCGATAAACAAGCGGAAAATACAAAGAATGCAATCTTGCGAGTAGCCGCTAAAGACTTCTTATCTCAAGGATATCAAGCTACATCTACTAGAAAAATTGCACAAGAATTAAACATCACTCAGCCTAACATGTATCATTACTATAAGAACAAAAAGGTTCTATACGTTAAGGCGATCGAGCATGAAGTCGGCGGTTTTAGTGAAAAGTTATATTCTGAATACAACCGCAACAAAGATCTACCTTTCGATGAAATGCTGACAACTATTTCGACTTTCATGGTCGAAAATTTTAAACTCAACTTCTTCATGTTGAGACACGATTTAGATACCGTTTTTACTGATGAAGAAAAAAAAGAAATCAGTAAAAACTGGGACGGCGGATATTACAAAGTTTTATTTAACATTTTTCAAGCGCACAAAGATGAACTTCGAACAGACTTATCAATTCCGGTTCAAGTAGGAACCTTCTTGACGATGCTTGTTCCTTACATCGAGTACAGTGAAGCTCACCGCAAAAGAAACATTGCTAACTTGAATACCATGATCAGGATCTTCCTGCATGGTATCAAAAAAGAATAGGAGAACCTATGGAATTTATAACCCTGATAGCTCTAATGCTCTTCCTAACGTTGATCGTTAGTCACATATTCAATAAGATGAATCTTCCAGCTGTGATTGGGCAGTTGATATTGGGGGTTCTCTTGGGTCGTGGTCTGTTAAACATTGTTAAACCGACTCACGAATTGGAACTGTTCGCTGACATTGGCGTCATCATGCTGATGTTCATTGCTGGACTGGAAAGTGACTTGAAGTTACTTCGCAAACACTTAGGACCGAGCATCACAGTAGCTATTTTCGGGGTTATTCTTCCGGTTGCTTTAACGTTATTAACCGCTTTGATCTTTGGAATCAATTTACGTGAAAGTATTTTTATTTCAGTTGTTTTCGCTGCGACGTCGGTGTCTATCTCCGTTGAAGTATTAAAGAGTTTAAATTATTTATCTAGTACTTCTGGGACAGTTATTTTGGGTGCCGCGGTAGCGACGATATTTTGGCGATTTCTATCCTAAGTGTGATGTCAGGAACATTGACTGGACACTTTTCCATGAAAAAAATCTGGCTGCTCTTGGCACTTTGGATACTATTTATGATCGTGACCTATGTCACCTATCGTTGGATCGTACCAATGATAATGCATCTAGCTGAATACCTGGAGGCGACCCATGCTCCGACCATCACCGCCCTAGTCGTCTGCTTCCTATTCGCCTACTTCGCTGATTGGGTACAGTTAGACTCCGTTCTAGGTGCCTTTGTCGCCGGAATTGCTATCTCCAACTCACCGAATTACAATACCAAGATCAATCGTAATATTGAGATCATTGGCTATTCAGTATTTATCCCGATTTTTTTCATTAGTATCGGATTAAATCTCCAATTTGACAGTCTGATCAAAGATTTTTGGTTAATTCTACTATTCACTATTACCGGTATAGTTGGTAAACTTATCGGTGCAGGATTCGGAGCACGAATTTCTGGATTTAACATGAAAGATGCCTACGTTATCGGGTCGGGAATGATCTCTCGTGGTGAAATGGCACTGATCGTCGCACAGGTCGGTTTCAGTGTTCATCTATTATCAGAAGAATATTATTCTTCAGTGATTATCAGTATTATTTTGATTACGATTTTAGCACCATTTTTCTTGAAACACTCCATTAGTAAAAACCCTATATAATCTTATCAGTACCACTTATTTGATAAAAAGATATATAATGGTAGCGTAAACAATTTTTCAATCAATTACATGAAGGAGAAGGTTATTATGGCACATATTTTAGTATTAGGCGCTGGATACGGTGGGTTAACGGCCGCTCGTGACCTTGCCAAAACGACACCAGCAGGAACACAAATCGATTTAGTAGATAAAAATGCATTGCACGTTGAAAAAACTGGACTACACATGATTGCAGCAGGTACAACAAGAGCAGATGCTGTCAGCTTTGATATTCGTTCTGTTCTTCCTTCAAGCGTCAACTTCATTCAAGCAACAGTTAAGAACCTAGACCTCGACAATAAGACTGTTGAATTCGAGGATCACGATGATATTTCTTATGATTATATTGTTGTAGCTCTTGGCTTCCGCTCAGAAGACTTTGGCCTAGAAGGTGCTAGCGATAACGCCCTCATCCTCCAAGACTTAGACACAGCCAAAAATATATATAAAACAATGAACAAAAATATTGCTAACTACAAGGAATCACAAGACCCAGCTGACTTGAGCATCGTTGTTTGTGGTGCCGGATTCACTGGTATTGAGATCCTTGGTGAATTAGTAGATACAGTTAAGATCCTCAAAGCAAAATATGGCGTTCCAGAAATCAAAGTCACATGTCTAGAAATGGCCACAAGAATTCTACCTATGTTCGATGAAAGCCTTGCTAGCTACGCTGTTTCATACCTAGAAAAGAATGGTATCAAACTTCTAACAGGTGCTAAGATCACTAAGATCGAACCAAAAGCCGTTGTCTATATGGATGGCGACACAGAGAAAAAGGTCGAAGGAAGCACAATTCTTTGGACTGTTGGTGTTAGTGGTAGTGATGTTATCAAGGATTCTGGACTTGAAGCTAGAAGAAACCGTGTTATGACAACATCATTCCTTAACCTTGAAGATCACCCTGAAGCATTCTTCATCGGTGACGACTCAGCCATGATCCCTGAAGGAGCAGAACGTCCATTACCAACTACTGGACAACTTGCATCAGCTGAAGGTGTTTCAGTTGCTGACAATATCGGTGCAGCATTGAATGGTAAGGAACTCAAACCATTCGTTTATAACTCACTTGGTACAATTGCTTCACTTGGTCAAAACCATGGTATCGCTGAAATCTTGAGTAAAGGTTACAAGTTCAAGGGTCACACAGCTTCACTACTCAAACATCTATCAGGAGACAGAAGTTTGATGGAAGTTGCCGGACTCAAGACAGCCTTCAAGAAGGGTACAATTTAATTTATAACCTACAAAAGACCTCGTTTGAGGTCTTTTTTTTTGCCAAATTGACATTTCGTATTATCATAACTAATTCAGTCTATTTAAATTGTTTTATTAATAGAAAGATATTAATATCTTTGGTAAATGTGAGGTGATAATCATGTCCGTCAAGAAAACACAAAACTGCATTATTTGCCAAAAACGCTTTTCCCCTACCGAAGGACTATTCTTAAGGGATCTAAATGAGACTCTCCAACAGGAGATCAAAAGTAAAAATAGTTTCGCCAAAGATTCCAGCTTCATCTGCTTACGTGACCTACAGATTATTCGCCTCTCGCACATGCAAACCATCATCGATCATGATCTAGAGATCGACCGACGTATGAATTCGGAACTGCAAAAAGAATTATCCAAGGAAACCTATGAGATCAGGAATCTTAATGACACTATTCATGGAAAGCTCACTCGTGGCCAAAAATTATCCGATGCTGTCGCTAGATTCGGTGGTAGCTGGGGCTTCATTATTACTTTTGTAATTATTTTGATCGTCTGGATGGCCATCAATGTTGTCCATCTATTTGGAATCAACTTTGATCCGTATCCCTTCATATTACTCAATCTATTCTTAAGCTGTATCTCCGCAATTCAGGCACCAATCATCATGATGAGCCAAAATCGCCAAGCTGACCGTGATCGTTTCGACGCCGAGAATGATTATCGTACTAATAGTAAATCTGAAAAAGAAATCAGTGTTCTACACGAAAAAATCGACCAACTCAACGAGGTCCAGTGGCCACACTTACTTGATATCCAAAAAATGCAGATCGAAGTACTGAGTGAATTGGAGAATGAGATCCAATCTTTAAAAGATGAACAAAAACGGCAAAATAATCCTGAGCATCTGCGTCATCGTAGGAAAAATTTATAATGCTCTTTGATTGTTATTATTATATTTTCAGACTAGTATCACCTTTGCAGATCAGGAGGATTAGATAATGAAAAAAACGACATCCTCATTTTCAAAATTAGGTATGCTGATAACTTTGGGCATCGTTTATGGCGATATCGGTACCTCACCACTCTACGTTATGAACGCGATAATCAATGATGCCGGTAAGATGAAACAAGCGGTCCCTGAATATATCATCGGTAGTATTTCATTGATTTTTTGGACTTTGATGCTGATAACGACGATCAAATATGTCTGTATCGCCATGAAAGCTGATAACCATAGTGAAGGTGGCATCTTCGCCTTATTCGCTCTGGTGCGCACTAAGAAATGGCTGATCATCCTGCTTTGATCGGTGGCTCTGCTCTACTTGCTGACGGCACACTGACCCCGGCCGTTACCGTTACTTCAGCAATGGAAGGTCTCAAGGGACAGTCGATCGGTAGCTTCACCATGTCCAATGATCAGAGCGTCATTCTAGTCATGGTCACCGTTATTCTCTTGACGATTTTTGTCATTCAAAAATTTGGAACCGACCGTATCGGCAAGTCATTCGGTCCCATTATGCTCATTTGGTTTAGTTTCATCGGTATTACAGGACTGCTCAATATTACTAACGACTGGACTGTTTTACGCGCCCTATCACCAATTTATGCTGTTAAGATCCTGACTAGTCCTGTCAATCATGTCGGTATTTTCATACTGGGAAGTGTCTTTTTGGCAACAACCGGTGCCGAAGCCTTGTATTCTGATATGGGACAAGTTGGTAAGTACAATATCTACGCCACTTGGCCATTTGTTTACTCCATGCTGATGCTCAATTACTTGGGACAAGGTGCCTGGGTGATGTCACATTACTTAGACAAGCAATACATGAATCTCAATACAGTCAATCCGTTCTATGAAATGCTGCCAGGACAAACCAAGATATTTGCCATTCTCATTGCAACAATGGCAGCCATCATCGCTTCTCAAGCCTTGATCACTGGTTCATATACACTGGTTGAAGAAGCCATTGGACTCAAGATTTTACCTAGATTACGGGTTAAATTCCCGGGTGACAGTAAGAGTCAGCTCTACATCGGTTCCGTCAACTGGTTATTGTGCTTGGTAACACTCGGCATCGTCTGGAGCTTCCGGACTTCCGAACATATGGAAGCCGCCTACGGACTCGCTATTACCTTGACCATGTTGATGACAACGATCCTCTTACACCAATTCATCGTTATGAAAAAGCATCCCGTCGCTGCAGCAATATTTGTCAGTTTCTTCTTCACACTTGAGACACTCTTCTTTATTTCAAGTCTCGTCAAATTCGTTCACGGCGGCTATATTACCGTCATCATCACGACTCTCATCTTGATGGTCATGGTCGTCTGGTACTTCGGAAACAAACGCCGTGATATGTATTTGGACGAAAGCCAATCCGTTTCATTACTCGATTACATCCCTCAATTGGAAAAGTTGAGTAAAGACGAACGCGTACCGCTATATGCAACTAACCTGGTCTTCTTGAACCGGATCGAATCGGATTATTCGATCAAACGCTCTATAATTTATTCGATTCTTGATCAAGAACCTAAGCGTGCCAAAGTCTATTGGTTCATAACGGTTAATCAGACTGATAAGCCTTACGAGTGTAACTATAACGTCGATATGATGAATACGAGAAATGTTGTCGATGTTCAGTTGAACCTCGGATTCAAGAAGTCACAACACGTCAATATCTATATTCGTCAAATCGTCAACGGTTTGATGAATGACCACGTAATTGACTCGCAAACACCGGACTATTCTATGATGCCGGACCGTCGAGTCGGGTCATTCAAATTCGTTATTCTAAATGAACAATTCCAAGACCTCGGTGCTCAGGAACACATGAACAGTTGGGACAGATACCTAATTGGCGGACGTATCCTATTGCAGAATCTGACTCTGCCACCAGCATTGTGGTATGGCTTAGAATTCAGTGATGTTACTGAAGAAAAGGTTCCTCTATTCTTAGGTAGTCACGTCGATCATTATTTGGTCAAGAAACAAGTTAAGAACGTAAAAAAATAGACTTCCAAATGGAAGTCTATTTTTTCGCGCTATTTTACGATTTTAGCTCCTAATACCTTTTCAAAGTGTTCCATTGCCCAGTCATGACCTGTTTGGTTGAACGAAGCTACGCATGAGCTGTGAATTACTAATTTGTAGTTCAAATTGTAGGCATCGATGGCTGTATGCAAAACACAAATATCAGTGCAGACACCTGCTAGATGCAATGTATCAACATCACGTTCACGAAGTCGAATGTCTAAGTCAGTTCCAGCGAAGGCGCTGTAACGAGTCTTCGGAAATTGCTTGATGTTGTCCTCACCACGGTGCTTCTCATACCAAGGCTTGAGCTCTCCGTATAGTTCTCTACCCCAGGTATCTTGAATGTTGTGAGCTGGAAAAAGTTTGGACTCTGGGTGGTACTGATCAAATGGAATGTGCAGGTCAGTTGGTAGCCAGACCCAATCATCATTCTTGCGCATGTTCTCGGCTAGCTTAATGATATTAGGTTCAATATCTTGTCCCGGTTTGCCGCAAGTCAACGCTCCCTTGTCTGCTACAAAATCGTTCGTGTAATCAATAATAAGTAAAGCTTCATGTGATGCCATGTTCATCCCTACTTTCTTATTTGTTACCTTTGATTATTGATGGATATTGGGGATATGTCAAACTTTAGGTAAAAAAAACATTATTTTTATAAAAAATACGTAAAACATTTTCATTTTTGATAGAATTAAAGTGTTTTAGTACTTGTTACAAACTAGGAGGGAACAAGTTATGAATAGAAAAACGACCAAATTTAACATTGGGTTAGACATTGGTACCGGCTCCGTTGGCTGGGCAGTTACAGATGATAATTACAATTTATTGCATGCAAAAAAGAAAAACCTTTGGGGAGTACGTTTATTTAATACAGCTGAAACAGCGGCTGATAGACGACTTAATCGTTCTGCTAGAAGACGTTATCGCAGGCGTCGCAATCGTTTGAATTGGCTAGATGAAATATTTGCGGACGAATTATTCCAAGCTGATCCTGGATTTTTGAACCGAATGAAACACTCCTGGGTGTCAAAGAAAGACACAGCAAGAACTCGCGATGAATACAACTTATTCATCGATAAAGAATTCAATGACAAAACCTACTTTGACAAATATCCAACTATCTTTCATTTAAGAAAACATCTAATTGAGGATACACAAAAAGCTGATATTAGATTAGTTTATTTAGCCATCCATAATATCCTAAAATATCGCGGTAACTTCACTTATGAACATCAAAATTTCGATGTTTCGAAGATGAATGAAGGACTCGAAAATACTCTCTCAAACTTGAATAACTCATTAGACCTGTTCGGATTAAAATTACCTGACGATGCCGACTTCAAAAAAATCAGTGAAATACTACTAGAAAAAGATTGGAGTCCCAGCAGCAAAGTCAGCAGCATCATCACCTTACTAAAGCCTGAAAAGGATATGAAACAACTATACAAGCAAATATTTACTTTATTAGTTGGTAACAAAGCTGACCTAACAAAATTATTTAATATCGATTCTGCTGAAAAAATCACTATTAGTTTTTCTTCAAATACGATTGAAGCTGACCTAAGTGATGCTCAGGAAAAACTAACTGATGAACAATACGCCATCGTTGAAATGGCTAATCCAATCTATAGTACGATCGTTCTCAATGAAATCCTCAATGGTGAAACTTACTTAAGCTTTGCTCAAGTAACCAAATACGAAAATCATCACGAAGATCTGATGAAATTAAAAGACTTATGGAGAAACGATTCTGACCGTAAAGCAGTTAAAAAAGCTCGCCTTGCCTACGATAAGTATCTTGATGATGGTAAATACAATCTTGACGATTTTTATAAAGATCTCAAAAAATATCTATCTACAAAAGAAGACCCATATTCTCAAAGTGCATTAGAAAAAATGGAGAATCACCAATATCTCCTCAAACAAAGAACTAGTGATAATGGAGTTATTCCATTCCAACTTAACGAAAATGAATTAGTCAAAATAATCGATAATCAATCACAATATTATCCATTCCTAAAAGAAAATAAGGACAAAATCCTATCACTGATTAACTTCAGAATTCCATACTACGTTGGACCACTTCAAAGTGAAGATAAAAGTGACTTCGCCTGGATGGAAAGAAAAGCTAATGGCCCAATTCGTCCCTGGAACTTTGATGAAAAGGTTGACCGTGAAAAATCATCAAACAACTTCATCCGTCGCATGACTGCTACTGATACTTACTTGATTGGTGAGCCAGTACTTCCCAAGTACAGCTTAATTTATCAAAGATACGAAGTGCTCAGTGAATTGAACAATGTCCGCATCAAGAGTACTGGTGAAGAATCAGATAAGGGTTCACGTCTAAACGTTGATGTTAAACAACGTATCTACAACGAACTATTCAAGAAGCATACTACTATTTCAACAAAACGTCTGACAGATTGGTTGAGAAAAGAGAGTTATTATTCAGCACCTGAGATTCACGGACTAGCTGATAAAACCAAGTTCCTATCTAGTCTTTCATCATATCGTAAGCTAGCAAAAATATTTGGTAACGACTTCGTTGACGATTCAAAGAACCTCAAGCAACTAGAAGAAGTTATCGAATGGCAAACAGTCTTCGAAGATCGACAGATTCTTAAATTAAAATTGAAAAACTCAAAACTTTATACCGATGATCAAATCAAACAACTAGCAGCAATTCGTTATCAAGGTTGGGGGCGCTTCTCAAATAAACTACTCACACAATTATTGGTTGAAACAAAAGTCAATGGTGAACACATGCCAAGTAACCACTCAATTCTCGACTTGATGTGGCAGACCAAGAGTAACTTCATGGAAATAATTAGAGAAGATAAGTATAACTTCGAAAAACAAATCAAAGACTATAACGTTGGTGATGCAGCCGACAAGAAGCCACTAGATCTTGTCAACGAGCTACCAGGTTCACCAGCTCTAAAACGTGGTATCTGGCAAGCTATCGTTATCGTTCAGGAACTATCTAAGTTCATGAAACACGCTCCTGAACACATCTTTATTGAGTTCACTCGTGAAGATCAAGATAGTGGTATTACCAAATCAAGATACAATCAATTAGATAAAAAATATAAAAATATTGGTGATATGGTTCGTAACCTAGCACCCAAGTTGAAGAATACTCTATATCTTAAAGCTCAACTGAAAGACAAAAAAGACGCTCTATCAAATGAGCGACTATGTTGTACTTCCTACAAATGGGTAAAAGCTTATACAGTGAAGCCGAGATTGATATCAACCGTCTATTCACGACAGATTATCAAGTTGATCACATCTTGCCACAGTCATATATCAAGGACGATTCACTTGAAAATAAGGCTTTGGTCAAAGCAAGTGAAAACCAAAGAAAACTCGATGACTTACTCCTACCAAACGATGTCATTGCCAACAACATTCAACGTTGGCAACAACTAAAAAAAGCTGGAATGATGGGACCTAAGAAGTTCGCAAATCTAACTAGAACACAAGTTACTGAACAACAACAAAAAGGCTTCATCAATCGTCAGTTAGTTCAAACCTCACAGATGGTTAAGAACGTCGCCAATATTCTCGATAGTATCTATCCGGATACGCGGATTATCGAAACACGTGCAGGATTAGGCATGGGATTCCGTGATGCTTTCAGTCATCTTGACAAGACAACATATCACTACGAACATCCTGAATTCGTAAAAAATAGAAATGTTAATGACTTCCACCACGCTCAAGATGCATATATTTCAACAATTGTTGGAACGTACCAGTTGAAGAAATACCCACGTGATAATATGCGACTAGCTTTTGATGCTTATTCCAAGTTCTTTGAAGATCTTAAAAAAGAAGCTAGAAAGAAAGATGGTAAGGTTCCCGTTTATTCACGTAATGGATTTATTATTGGCTCAATGTTCAACGGTAAGACCCAAGTGAATAAGCAAAATGGTGAAATTATTTGGGATCAAAAGATTAAGGATAATATCAGTAAGACGTTTAAGTTCAAGCAATATAACATTACTAAACAGACTCATATTTATGACGGAGCTTTGTATAATGAGCTTATTCGTAAACATGATCCAAAAGCTAAACTAATACCGCTTAAAAAAGGAATTGATCCTACAATTTATGGTGGATATACAAGTGACAAACCTTCGTATTCAACATTAGTAAATTTGGATGGTAAAAAGAAACTAGTTAACATTCCTGTACGTATTGCACATGAAATTGATGCTGGACGAATTAATAAGCTTAACTGGATCTATGATAATACTAAACATAAAAAAGATATTGAAATTTTAATAGATAAGGTACCTATTGGACAGATTGTTGAAAGTTCTGCACGTGGCTACGTTTCATTACCTTCTGCAACAGAACTAATAAATGCAAAACAGCTTATTCTATCATATGAAGAAACAGCACTATTGTCTATTCTTAAAAAATCTTCAACCGACAATTATAAGTTTATTATTGATAACTACTCCCCTAATTATCTAAGTACAATATACAAAAATATTATTTCTAAAATGAAATTATATTATCCCCTTTATTCAAATGAAGCAAAACGATTCACAGAAAACGAAAATTATCTATTAAATATAGATAGTTCAGAACAATTTAATGTCTTAATAGAAATATTAAATCTCTTACATGCAGATTCCTCAAATGCTCGTCTTGAGTTCGGAAATATTAAAAACAAAGAATATGGAAGAAAACACAGAGAGTTTGAATTTTCCAATTCAGACTTCATCTACCAATCACCAACCGGTCTATACGAATCAAGAATTCACATAGATTAGCCTAAAAAAGGCAAAAAAAATAGCCCCCACGCGGGAGCCAGTCAATTGAGACTATTTAACATAAATGTTGATTTTAACTCAGTACGTCATTTCATGTAGTTTGAACAAGTTCATTATAAGTTATCCCTATAAAAATATCAATATAAAGGAGAATAATTATGGGATGGGAAACGGTATATGTAACTTCGAAGTGCAAATTGTCTTACAAGTCTAATCATTTATTGGTACAGAAAACAACTGAGATCACGGAGATTCCTTTTCATCAGATCAGTTGTATCCTAGTCGCAACAACACAAGTGGTCATAACTGGTTACTTAATATCTAAGTTAACTGAAGCAAATATTAAAATTATTTTCTGCGACAGTGACCATAATCCTTGCTCTGAA
Organism: Companilactobacillus nodensis DSM 19682 = JCM 14932 = NBRC 107160; assembly: GCF_000615905.1. Lineage (GTDB taxonomy): Bacteria > Bacillota > Bacilli > Lactobacillales > Lactobacillaceae > Companilactobacillus > Companilactobacillus nodensis. The sequence continues at coordinate 1,956 of NZ_BAMN01000003.1, read as the reverse complement.
TTAAATGGCTATTATTCAAACAGCAATCGTAATCAAAACATTGATAAACAATTTTCTTGGCCAATACCAAAGAAGGAACTTCTTTGGACTAATATTGTTACCAACAAAATTGAAAATCAAATTTATATTTTGAAACAACAGAAGCTCGATACCACTGAAGTAACTGATGAATTCAATAATATAAAAGATAATGATCGAACCAATCGCGAAGCTATAATTGCTATGAAATACTTTCCTGCTCTATTCGGAAGTAACTTTTCCCGTGGTAACCCTAAAGATGATATCAATAAGATGCTCAATTACGGTTACACAATCTTATTATCAACTGTCAATCAGGAGGTTATTGCACAAGGATATTTAACTCAAATTGGAATTCATCATCATAGTAATCAGAACGACTTCAATCTTTCTAGTGACTTGATGGAACCATTCAGACAATTTGTCGATCAAATCGTCATTGAGCATCAAGAAGATGTTTTTGACGAAGATACAAAGCTAGATATACTCGCCGTTTTAGAAAAAGAAATAACTTATAATGATAAGAATTACATTCTCAAAAATGCTATTACCCAACACGTTCAAAACTGCTTCAAGTTTTTAGATGCCAAAAAACAATCTATAGCTAAGGTGGAATTTAAGGATGAGGTGTAGAGTTATGAGACTAATGATCATGTTTGACTTACCAACATTGACTTCGCAAGATAGAAGAAACTATCGACAATTCATGAAAAAGTTACGCTTGGATGGATTCACAATGATGCAAGAATCCATTTACACATGCGTCTTAATCGATGCAACAGCAGCTAAGTTCTTAACTAATAAAGTAGAACTGTATGCTCCCAATAAAGGATTAATTCAAGCACTACCTATTACTGAAAAGCAATATGAAGCAATGAGATACCTGACTGGGAAAAAGAAAGATACTCCTGATAGAAGGTTCGAAAGGTTGGTAGTGATATGAGTCCAGAATCAATTACTATATACCCTTATGATCCATTTGATATTGACTACGGAATCACTTTTTTGAATGTTCAGTGCAAGGAAGAGTACGCATCATTCTTGTTTATGTTGAATCAGTTAAAGAAACATGAAACCTTTGTAGATGACATCGATCAGTTCATTCATTTTTATGTCGATGAAAAAGATAATTTAAAAACATCCCTAAAACAAATCGTCATGATTGGAGACTTAACCAGTTTTGAACTTAACTCAACTGGTAATTTGAAATTAGTTCTTCAAAAAATCGTCTCGGATAACCAAATTATTAATCACGACCGAATCGAAAAACTTAATCACGAATTAAATGAACTTATATTTGATTCAATAAGTAGTTATGATGAGACTTTTGAATATGATTTATTACCCGAATTAATAAAATTATTAAAATCCAAAGATTTTAAGATAGATAGTAGTAACTGGCAGAATTATTATGATAAACTTCAGTCAGTAGTTAGATTTTATGTAGAATTCAGTGATAAGAGATTATTACTGTTTCATGGGTTAGAACGCCTATGTAGTTTGGAACAACTTAATGAATTGAATGATTACTTAAAATCCATCAAGTTAGCTATAGTAAGTTTCGAATCATATCCAATGACATTGAAAAAGTCCGGCTTGAACACCCGAATTTATTCGATTGATGAGGATCATGTTCGATTTGACTATTAACACTTAAAGTTAACGTTAAGTAGGTGGTTTTAGAAGTACGTCATTTCATGTAGTTAAGAACCAACAATTAAAGCACAAATGTCTACTCTTGAGTTTTAGAAGTACGTCATTTCATGTAGTTAAGAACCCACGACAGTACAGCAAGACATCAGCCAAGGTTTTAGAAGTACGTCATTTCATGTAGTTAAGAACCGGTAAATGTTACTTCAAATGAGCTGACCCAGTTTTAGAAGTACGTCATTTCATGTAGTTAAGAACCGGTGATCAAAAGCTTGATAATGTATCTAA
>NZ_BAMN01000004.1 GCF_000615905.1 Companilactobacillus nodensis DSM 19682 = JCM 14932 = NBRC 107160 | reverse complement strand
AATATATGTATAAACATGTTGTCGAGAGGGAGCACCGTGGAGAAAACAAAAATTAATGTATAAGAACCACGAATTTGGTATTGATACGTATTGGCTAGATCCAATCAGTGATTTTACAACCGAAGTTAAACATCCTGTCGCAATAATTTTTCCAGGTGGAAGATTCACTTTTCAAACCGATCGTGAAGCACAACCGATTGCTTTGAAGTTTGCTTCAGAAGGTATTCATGCCATCGTATTACATTATCAATTGATTGAAGATAATACTCCAGTTTATCCGTTAGCCTTGCAGGAGACGGCAACAGTTTTGAACTGGTTACAAAGTCAGGCGAAGATACATCAAATAGATTTAAATAAAATTATTTTAGTTGGCTTTTCGGCTGGGGGACACGTGGTTGCGGATTTTAATTCGATCATGACCGATAAAACTTCACAAAATAAGGTTATGCTTGATGAACTTGAGGTATTACCAGCTGCTAATATTTTATGTTATCCGGTGATAGACCTGACTGCGGGTTATCCCAGGACAATGGAACACCGATTAGCAGTTACTCCCGATCGGTTTTATTGGCGGTCGCAAGAGCACTTAACAGTTAATGCCAAGCCAACATTTATTTGGCAGACGGTTGATGATAAAACAGTTCCAGTCAAGAATTCATTGCTCTATGCTGAAAAAATGGAAAAATTAAATTTACCATTTGAATTGCATTTATTTGCTTCAGGTAAGCACGGATTATCATTAGGGACTTATGTTACTCAGCAGCCAGGCAATGAATTGCATTTGAATGATTTTGTAGCAAATTGGTGGGAATTAGGAATGAATTGGTTGAAGTCGATTAATCTTCTTTAGTAGATTTTGATGAATGTCCAAGGAGATGTTTCTTATGAATACACAAAAATTGTTATATAAAAATGTTGAATTTAATATTGATACGTACTGGTTAGACCCAATCAGTGATTTTACATCTGAGGTTAAGCATCCTCTAGTTATTATTTTTCCCGGGGGAGGTTTTACTTTTCACTCAGATCGTGAGGCACAGCCAATTGCTTTAAAGTTTGCGGCGGAAGGTATCCATGCTATTGTTCTGCATTACAAATTAATAAATGATGGTAAACCGGTGTATCCATTGTCATTGCAGGAAACAGCTGTAACTTTAAATTGGATCAAGAGTCAGGCGGGTAGGCATCAAATAGATTTGAACAAGGTTTTTCTGATCGGCTTTTCAGCGGGTGGTCACATTGTTGCTAACTATAATTCATTGATGACTGATCCGGAGACGCGGCAAGAAGTATTTGATGAACCGATCGAAGTTGAACCTTGTGCAACCATTCTCAGTTATTCGGTAATCGATTTAACTATGGGTTACCCCGATGATATTGATGAATCCAGAAAAATAAGTCCGAATATGTTGTATTGGCAAACGCAAGAACATTTGAATAAGTACTCTAAGCCGACATTTATTTGGCAGACGGTCAGTGATGAGACTGTTCCGGTAATGAATTCGATTATTTATGCTCAGAAGATGGACTTACTTAATCTGCCGTATGAGTTGCATTTGTTCGCGACGGGACGTCATGGTTTGTCTTTGGCAACACATATTACTGAAGATCCCGGTGAAGGTTCGTACGTCAATTATTCAGATGCTAAGTGGTGGAGCATGTGCCTTAATTGGTTGAAATTACAAAGAGTCTTACCAGTTTAGTAAAAATCAAGAGATCAGATAGATTATTCCAGTTGCTACAGTGATGTAGGGGATAAATCTAAATGATCTTTTTTCTTTGCTTACAAAATGGACAATACATAATAGGCAAGAAATTAAAATTATTTTGAGAATATCTTCATAACCAAAAATCAACGCCAAGATTCCAAACAATTCGACATCACCCATGCCAATACTTTGATAGTAATAATTAAGTAAGAAAAGGGCGCAATACGTAATTAAACCTGTGAATATATACAGAGGATAACCTTTGATCAGAATACAAATTATGGCGGGTAAAATCAGTAGATAAAATATCGGATAGATATATCCGTAGAAGTGATCCATAAAACTAAGTGTGATCAACATCATCATTAGTGGAATCGCGATGTAGAGATTCTTGTTTTGAAAAATAACTATGATCAAAAATAATCCGCCAGTCAGTTCAGTCAGTGGATATAGTTTGGGGATTTTAAAAATACACTGTTTACAGCTGCCTTTTAGAAATATGAAGCCTAAAATTGGAATTAGTTCGTACCAATTTAATGTTTTTTGGCAATTATTGCATCGGGATCTTCGATTTAAGCTTATTTTTGGAAAATCGAATGCTATAACTGTCAAAAATGAGACTATACTAGAACCTAGAGTGAATACTAATAAATAGAATAAATATGTCATTTTTATCACCTCAAATTAAATTACGTGTTTTATTTGAATCTTTTCTTTGATACTTCATTGACATGTACTTTTTAAGATGATATTCTAATAGACGTGCTTTTATTAGCAGAGTAGTAGTTTGTTTAAGTATAAGCTCATATCGTATGCCACCTTGGTGGTTTATTATTTTACAAAATTATGAACCACCTGGATGTGTGTACTTAAATTTTTAGGAGGAACCTTGAATGCCTACAATTAATCAATTGGTACGTAAAGGCCGTAAGTCACAAGGGTCAAAATCAAATGCCCCTGCATTGAACTACGGTTACAACAGTATGAAGAAAGTTGCTACAAAGAACCCAGCACCACAAAAACGTGGTGTAGCAACTCGTGTCGGAACAATGACACCAAAGAAGCCTAACTCAGCCCTACGTAAGTATGCCCGTGTTAGACTATCAAACCTTATCGAAGTTACAGCATATATCCCAGGTGTTGGCCACAACTTGCAAGAGCATAGTGTTGTCCTTGTCCGTGGTGGACGTGTAAAGGATCTACCTGGTGTTCGTTATCACGTTGTTCGTGGTGCTTTAGATACTGCCGGTGTTGATGGACGTATGCAAAGCCGTTCAAAATATGGTGCTAAGAAGCCTAAGAAATAATTAAATCACAAACAAAGAAATAAGTAATAACGGAGGAATTTAATATGCGTAAAGGTAGCGCTCCAAAACGCGATGTATTACCTGATCCAATGTACAACTCAAAGTTAGTTACACGTTTGATCAATCACTTGATGTACGATGGTAAGAGAGGAACAGCTTCATCAATTCTCTACCGTGCATTTGATATTATTAAAGATAAGACTGGCAACGAACCATTGGATGTCTTCGAAGAAGCCATGAACAATGTTATGCCTGTTCTTGAAGTTAAGGCTCGCCGTATCGGTGGTTCTAACTACCAAATTCCTATCGAAGTACGCCCAGATCGTCGTACAACATTAGGTCTTCGCTGGATCGTTAGTTATGCTCGTCTACGTGGTGAACATACAATGGACGCACGTCTAGCAAATGAAATCATGGATGCAGCTAACAACACAGGTGCAGCTGTTAAGAAACGTGAAGATACACATAAGATGGCTGATGCTAACCGTGCATTCGCTCATTATCGTTGGTAATCTATATTAAGTTGAGAGGAGAAACAAAGTCTAATGGCTAATAAACGTGAATTTCCACTAGAAGATACCCGTAACATTGGTATTATGGCTCATATTGATGCTGGTAAAACTACAACTACAGAACGTATCTTGTACTATACTGGTAAGATCCACAAGATTGGTGAAACACATGATGGTGCTTCACAAATGGACTGGATGGCCCAAGAACAAGAACGTGGTATTACTATTACATCAGCTGCTACAACTGCTGAATGGAAAGGTAACCGTATCAATATCATCGATACTCCAGGACACGTTGACTTCACAATCGAAGTTGAACGTTCATTACGTGTTCTAGATGGTGCTATTACAGTTCTTGATGCTCAATCTGGTGTTGAACCACAAACTGAAAATGTTTGGCGTCAAGCTTCAACATATAGTGTTCCACGTATTGTCTTTGTTAACAAGATGGATAAGATCGGTGCTAACTTTGACTACTCAGTAGAAACACTTCACGAAAGACTAGATGCTAATGCCCACGCTATCCAAATGCCTATCGGTGCCGAGGATAAGTTCGAAGGTGTTATCGACTTAATCGAAATGAAAGCTGATCTTTATGACGAAGATGAGTTAGGTACAAAGTGGGATACAGTTGATGTTCCTGATGAATACCTTGAAAAAGCTAAAGAAAAACGTGCTGAATTAGTTGAATCAGTTGCTGATGTTGATGATGACATCATGGAGAAATACCTTGATGGTGCTGAAATCAGTAATGATGAGCTTCGTGCTGCAATCAGAAAGGCAACTGTTGATTTGAAATTCTTCCCTGTACTTGCTGGTTCTGCCTTCAAGAACAAGGGTGTTCAAATGTTAATGGATGCTGTTGTTGATTACTTACCATCACCTCTTGAAGTTCGTCCATACAACGCTACAAATCCTAAGGATGATAGCCAAGTTGAACTTATGGCTGATGATAACAAACCATTCGCTGGTCTAGCATTTAAGATCGCTACTGACCCATTCGTTGGACGTCTAACATACATTCGTGTATATAGAGGTTCACTAGAATCAGGTTCATACGTTCTTAACGCTACAAAAGACAAGCGTGAACGTGTTGGTCGTTTGCTACAAATGCATTCTAACCACCGTAAGGAAATCCCAGAAGTATTCTCAGGTGATATCGCTGCTGTTATCGGTTTGAAGAATACTACAACTGGTGATTCACTTACAGATCCTGATGATCCATTGATTCTTGAATCATTGGATATTCCAGATCCAGTTATCCAAGTTTCTATCGAACCTGATTCAAAGGAAGATAGAGATAAGATGGATCTAGCTATCCAAAAGCTTTCTGAAGAAGATCCAACTTTCCAAGCTGAAACAAATCCTGAAACTGGTGAAACATTGATCGCCGGAATGGGTGAATTACACTTGGATATCATGGTTGACCGTATGAAGCGTGAATTCAAGGTTGCATGTAAGGTTGGTGAACCACAAGTTGCTTATCGTGAAACATTCACTAAGCAAACAAGTGCACAAGGTAAGTTTGTTCGTCAATCTGGTGGTAAAGGTCAATATGGTGACGTTTGGGTTGAATTTACACCAAATGAAGAAGGAAAAGGCTTCGAATTCGAAGATGCCATCGTCGGTGGTGTTGTTCCTCGTGAATACATTCCTTCAGTTGAACAAGGTTTGAAAGAATCAATGGAAAATGGTGTTCTTGCCGGATACCCATTGATCGATGTTAAGGCTAAGTTATATGATGGTTCATATCACGAAGTCGATTCATCTGAAGCAGCCTTCAAGATTGCTGCTTCAATGTCTCTACGTAATGCTTCTAAGAGTGCTGGTGCTGTAATTCTTGAACCTATTATGAAGGTTGAAATTGTTACACCAGAAAGCTACTTAGGTGATGTTATGGGACAAGTTACTGCTCGTCGTGGACGTGTTGAAGGTATGGAAGCTCGTGGTAATGCACAACTTATCAACTCATTCGTTCCACTTGCAGAAATGTTCGGTTATGCAACAACATTGCGTTCAGCTACACAAGGCCGTGGTACTTTCACAATGACATTTGATCATTACGAAAAGGTTCCTAAGTCAATTCAAGCTGATATTATTAAGAAAAATGGCGGAAACGCTGAAGACTAATAGTATTTAAATAAAAGCAAATCCAGATGGATTTGCTTTTTTATTTACAAAAATAATCGTGTTTCTTCTATATAAAGAAAGCGTATTTCAAATTTAAAAAAAACGTGAAAACTCTTGAAATATGAGAAGACCGCGTGTATTATTATAAGAGTGCTTATTTCTAGTAGAAGTATGTGCTTAGAGGTATTAATAAATAATATCGACGGTTTAGAAGTGAGAGGTTGCGACACACCCGGCCGCTTTGCCACGGCAGGGCTGGCGGATATTTTCACGGAGCCGGTCATCTTGAAAGAGACAAAAAGGAGGTAACCCCATGGCAAGTCAAAAGATTCGCATTCGTTTGAAGGCTTATGAACATCGTATTCTAGATCAATCAGCTGACAAAATTGTGGAAACAGCAAAAAGAACTGGTGCTAAGATTTCAGGTCCAATTCCTTTGCCAACAGAACGTTCATTATATACAGTGTTGAGTTCACCACATAAGCACAAGGATTCTAGAGAACAATTCGAAATGCGTACACATAAGAGACTTATTGACATCGTTAATCCATCACCTAAGACAGTTGATTCATTAATGAAGCTAGATCTACCATCAGGCGTAGATATCGAAATTAAATTATAATTATTAAAAATAAATTATTGGAGGTGCAAACATGGCCAGAAAAGGAATTCTTGGTAAAAAAGTCGGAATGACTCAAGTTTTCACTGACAACGGTGAATTAGTTCCCGTTACAGTTGTAGAAGCAACACCAAACGTTGTTATGCAAGTTAAAACAGTAGAAACTGACGGTTATGAGGCCGTTCAACTAGGTTTTGAAGATAGACGTGAAGTTCTATCAAACAAACCAGCCAAAGGTCATGCAGATAAGGCAAACACAACTCCTAAACATTACATTCGCGAATTCCGCGATGTTGAAATGGGAGACTACGAATTAGGTGGAGAAGTTTCAGTAGATTCATTTAATTCTGGTGATGTTGTCGACGTTACAGGTACAACAAAGGGACATGGAATGCAAGGTAACATTAAGATGTTTGGACAAGCTCGTGGTCCTGAGACTCACGGTTCTAGATATCACCGTATCGCAGGTTCAATGGGTGCAATCATTAACCGTGTATTCAAAGGTAAGATGCTTCCCGGAAACATGGGTAACAATCGCGTAACTACACAAAACTTAACTGTTGTTAAAGTTGATGCAGATCGTAATGCAATTATGATCAAGGGTAATGTCCCTGGTGCAAACAACTCATTAGTTAAAATTCAAACAGCTGTCAAAGCTAATCAAAAATAGGAAGGAGGAAATGAGTTATGACAAAAATCACAGCTTACAAAGATAGCGGTGCTGAGAACGGTACTGTTGAAGCAAATGATTCAATCTTTGGTATCGAACCAAACAACAGCGTAGTCACAGATGCAGTTATCATGCAACGTGCCTCATTAAGACAAGGTACACATGATGTTAAGAACCGCTCTGAAGTACGTGGTGGTGGTAAGAAGCCATGGCGTCAAAAAGGTACAGGACGTGCTCGTCAAGGTTCTATCAGATCACCTCAATGGGTAGGTGGTGGTGTCGTATTCGGCCCAACTCCTAGATCATATTCATATCACCTTCCTAAGAAGGTTGGCCGTTTGGCATTGAAGTCTGTACTTTCACAAAAAGCTGCTGACGGTAACCTAATCGTTATTGACTCAATTTCATACGACAAACCAAGTACAAAGAACTTTGCTCAATTGCTTAACAAGTTAGGCGCAGACAAAGCTCTTGTAGTTCTTGAAGATGGTAATGACAACGTTGCTTTATCAGCTAGAAACATTGATAAAGTTACAGTTGTTGCACCAGAAGGTGTTAACGTTCTTGACGTTATTAACGCTAAGAAGTTAGTTGTTACACAAGCAGCACTTTCTAAGATTGAGGAGGTGCTTGGATAATGAGCGCAAGAGACGTAATTATTCGCCCAGTTATCACTGAAAGCTCAATGGATGCTATGAGCGACAAGAAATATACTTTTGATGTTGCACTAGATGCAAACAAAGTACTTGTACGCCAAGCCATTGAAGAAGTTTTCGGTGTTAAAGTTAAAAAAGTAAACATCATGAATGTTGCCGGTAAGAAGAAGCGCCAAGGTCGTTATGTTGGTAAAACAGCAAGACGTCGTAAGGCAATTATCACACTTACAGCAGATTCAGATGAAATCAAAATTTTTGATGAAGAATAAATAAGGAGGTCAAATAATGGCGATTATCAAGTATAAGCCAACCACAAATGGTCGTCGTAATATGACAGGTTCTGACTTTTCAGAGATCACAAAGACAACTCCTGAAAAGACACTTCTAGAATCACAAAGCCATACAGCCGGTCGTAACTCTTACGGTCATATTACAGTTCGTCACCGTGGCGGTGGTCACAAACAAAAATACCGTGTCATTGATTTCAAACGTATCAAATACGGTGTTAAAGCTACAGTTAAATCTATTGAATACGATCCAAACCGTACAGCTAATATTGCATTACTACACTACTCAGATGGTGTTAAGTCATATATCTTAGCTCCTAAGGGTCTTGAAGTTGGAACAGTTGTTGAATCTGGTGTTGATGCAGATATCAAACCAGGTAACGCACTTCCACTAGAAAACATTCCAGTTGGTACAATTCTACACAACGTAGAAATGAAACCTGGTAAGGGTGGTCAACTAGGACGTTCTGCTGGTACTTCAATCCAATTGCTAGGTAGAGATGGCAAGTACTCATTACTACGTTTACCTTCAGGTGAAGTACGTATGGTACTTTCAAAATGCCGTGCAAGTATTGGTGCTATTGGTAATGAACAACATGAATTAATTAAGATTGGTAAAGCTGGACGTAAACGTTGGCAAGGATTTAGACCAACAGTTCGTGGATCAGTTATGAACCCTAACGATCACCCACACGGTGGTGGTGAAGGTAAAGCTCCTATCGGTCATCCATCACCAATGTCACCATGGGGTAAGAAGACCTTAGGTAAGAAGACTCGTTCATCACATGCCAAATCTGAAAAGCTTATCGTTCGTCACAGAAAAGGTAAGTAGTTATTTCGTTAGAATAATATAAGGAGGACATAAGATGAGTCGTAGTTTAAAAAAAGGACCATTCGCAGACGCACATCTTTTGAAGAAGATCGATGCTCAAGCAGATTCTGACAAGAAGTCAGTTATCAAGACATGGTCAAGACGTTCAACAATTTTTCCTAGTTTCGTAGGATACACAATCGCAGTTCATGATGGTCGTAAGCATGTTCCAGTTTATATCCAAGAAGATATGGTTGGACACAAGTTGGGCGAATTCGTACCAACACGTACATTCCATGGTCATGGCACTGACGATAAGAAAACAGTAGCTAAGTAATAAGAAGGGAGACTTAAAAGATGGCAGAACAAGAAATTACATCTGCAACAGCCAGAGTGAAGAATGTTCGTATTGCACCTCGCAAAGCTCGCCTTGTTATTGATTTAATAAGAGGCAAGAACGCTGCTGAGGCACTTGCAATTTTGCAATTCACACCAAGAGCAGGCTCTCCAATTATTGCCAAAGCTCTTAAGTCAGCAATTGCAAACGCAGAACATAACTTTGATTTAGATGCACAAAACCTAATCGTTAGCGAAGCATTCGTAGACGAAGGACCAACTCTAAAACGTTTCCGTCCTAGAGCTAAAGGTTCAGCATCACCAATTAATAAAAGAACAAGTCACATTACAGTAGTTGTAAGTGAAAAAGACTAGTATTTAAAAGATTAGTATTGGAGGTAACTTGAGTGGGTCAAAAGATTAATCCAGTCGGATTCCGTGTTGGTGTTATCCGTGACTGGGATGCCAAATGGTATGCAGAAAAAGACTTTTCAACATTTTTACATGAAGACCTTAAGATTCGTAAGTATATTGAAGACAATTTATCAAATGCTTCCGTATCAAGAATCGAAATCGAACGTACTGCAAAGAACGTTACAGTTTCAATTCATACAGCTAAACCTGGTATGGTCATCGGTAAGGGTGGATCTGAAGTTGAAAAATTACGTAACCAACTAAACAAATTAGTTAACAGAAACATTCATATTAATATTATCGAAATCAAGAAACCTGATTTGGATGCAAAACTTGTTGGTGAGAACATTGCTCGTCAACTAGAAGCTCGTATTGCATTTAGACGTGCACAACGTCAAGCCGTTCAACGTTCAAGACGTGCCGGTGCAAAGGGTATCAAAGTTCAAATCTCTGGTCGTTTAAACGGTGCCGATATGGCTCGTAGAGAATGGCATACAGAGGGAACTGTTCCTCTACACACATTACGTGCAGATATCGACTATGCTTGGGTTGAAGCAGCCACAACATATGGTAATTTAGGTGTTAAAACTTGGATCTACCGTGGTGAAATTCTTCCTGACAAGCCAAAACATAACCAAGAAAAAACTGAAGGGAAAGGAGAATAATCTATGCTAGTACCAAAACGTGTAAAACACCGTCGTGAATTCCGTGGAAAGATGCGCGGAGAAGCTAAGGGTGGTAAGAATGTTGATTTTGGTGATTACGGTTTGAAGTCACTTGACTCAAGTTGGATCTCAAATAGACAAATTGAAGCAGCCCGTGTTGCTATGACTCGTTACATGAAGCGTGGTGGTAAGGTTTGGATTAAAATCTTCCCTCATAAATCATACACTGCTAAAGGTGTCGGAGTTCGTATGGGTAATGGTAAAGGTGCACCTGCTGGTTGGGTTGCCCCTGTAAAGCGTGAAAAAGTCTTATTCGAAATCGGTGGCGTTCCTGAAGAGGTTGCCCGCGAAGCATTGAGACTTGCATCTCACAAATTACCAGTTAGAACTAAGTTCGTAAAACGTGAGGAAGTAGGTGGCGCTGATGAAGGCTAGTGAAATCAAAGAGCTAACTGCTGCTCAATTGCAAGATAAAGTTAACGAATATAAAGAAGAACTATTCAACTTGCGTTTCCAACAAGCCACAGGCCAATTGGAAAACACAGCTCGTCTTAAAGCTGTTAGAAAAAACATCGCAAGATTAAGAACTGTTCAAAACCAAAAGAATAACGAAAACTAATAAACAGGAAGGGAGATCTCAAGTTGAGCGAAACACAAGAAAGCCGTAACAGCCGTAAGGTATATCAAGGCCGCGTTGTATCAGACAAGATGGACAAAACTATCGTAGTTGTTGTTGAAACATACAAGAACCACCCTGTATACAAGAAGCGTGTTAGATATTCAAAGAAGTTCTACGTTCAAGACGAAAAGAACGAAGCAAAGATGGGCGATGTTGTACGTATTATGGAAACTCGACCTTTGTCAAAGACAAAGCGCTTCCGTTTATTAGATATCGTTGAAAAAGCAGTTATTATCTAGAAACAATTACTGATGAGAGGAGGACCAAGAAGTGATACAACAAGAAAGTCGTCTAAAAGTTGCAGATAACTCTGGAGCTCGTGAAATTCTAACTATTAAAGTTCTTGGTGGTTCAAACCGCAAGGTAGCTAATATTGGTGATATCATTGTTGCTACTGTCAAACAAGCAACACCAGGTGGCGTTGTTAAAAAGGGTGACGTTGTTAAAGCCGTTATTGTAAGAACAGTGTCCGGTGCTCACCGTACAGATGGTTCATACATCAGATTCGACGAAAACGCTGCGGTTATTATTAACGCTGACAAGACACCTAGAGGAACTCGTATCTTCGGACCCGTTGCTCGTGAATTACGTGATAACGATTTTATGAAGATCGTCTCATTAGCACCAGAAGTGCTATAAAAAGATCAATTTAACTCAGGAGGTGCTGAATAGTGTTTGTAAAACTGGAGACAACGTTAAAATTATTTCTGGTGATAGCAAAGGCACAGAAGGCGTAGTTAAACAAGCTATCCCTTCAGCCAACAAAGTTATCGTCGAAGGCGTAAATGTTGTTAAGAAACACTCGAAGCCAACTAATACACAACCTCAAGGTGGAATCATCGACGTTGAGAGACCTATTAGTGTAACTAACGTAAAAGTAGTAAGTAAATCATCTGATAAAAAAGAAGATAAATAAGAAAGGAGAAAACTAAATGGCTAATGCATTAAAAGAAATGTATGTAAAAGAAATTACACCATCAATGATGGAAAAATTCAATTACACATCAGTTATGCAAACACCAAAGATCGAAAAGATTGTTTTGAACATGGGTGTTGGTGACGCAATTGCTAACTCAAAGAATCTTGATGAAGCAGTTGAAGAATTAGGCCAAATTGCTGGTCAAAAACCTTTGATCACTAAGGCTAAGAAATCAATCGCTGGTTTCAGACTTCGTGAAGGTATGTCAATCGGTGCTAAGGTTACTCTTCGTGGCGACCGTATGTACGACTTCCTTGACAAGTTGATCAACATTGCATTACCTCGTGTTCGTGATTTCCGTGGTGTTGGTACACGCTCATTTGATGGCCGTGGTAACTATACACTAGGACTTAAAGAACAATTGGTTTTCCCAGAAATTGACTACGATAAGGTTAATAAGATCCGCGGTTTGGACGTTGTTATTGTAACAACAGCTAATACTGATGAAGAATCACGTGAACTATTAACACAAATCGGAATGCCATTCACAAAATAATAAAGGAGGTCAAATTCATTGGCTAAGACATCTCAAATTGTACGGAATCATAGACCTGCTAAGTTCTCATCACAAGCATATACACGTTGCGAACGTTGTGGTCGTCCACATTCTGTATATCGTAAATTTAAGCTTTGCCGTGTTTGCCTTCGCGAATTGGCTCACAAAGGTCAAATCCCTGGCATGAGAAAAGCTAGTTGGTAGAAACAACACTAATAAGGAGGTAAATTAAATGGTCATGACAGATCCTATTGCGGATTACCTAACACGTATTCGTAACGCTAATATGGTTAAACATGAATCTCTAGAAGTTCCTGCTTCAAACATCAAGAAGAGCATCTCAGAGATTTTGAAGAATGAAGGATTTATCAAGGATTACGAAGTTATCGATGATAACAAACAAGGTGTACTTCGTATTTTCCTTAAGTATGGTAAAGATCAACAACGCGTCATCACAGGCTTGAAACGTATTTCAAGACCAGGTTTGCGTAGTTATGTTGATTCAGATAACGTGCCAAAGGTTCTTAATGGATTAGGTATCGCTATTCTTTCAACATCAAAAGGTGTTGTTACTGATAAAGAAGCTCGCGCACAACACGTGGGTGGAGAAGTAATTGCTTACATCTGGTAATAATTTTTAAAAGACAAGGAGGTGCACTAATTTGAGTCGTATTGGCTATAAAGTAATTGAAGTCCCAGAAGGAGTTACAATTACACAAAAAGATGAAGACATCACTGTTAAAGGCCCAAAGGGTGAATTAACAAGACACTTTAATTCAAAAATCAAGTTAACTCTTGAAGGTAACGAAGCTAAGTTTGATCGTGAAAGCGACAATGACAAAGCTCTTCATGGTACTATGCGTGCCAACCTTAACAACATGGTTCTTGGTGTAACAGAAGGTTTCGAAAAGAAGCTTGAACTTAGAGGTGTTGGTTACCGTGCACAAGTTAAAGGTAGCACACTAACACTTTCAGTTGGTTACTCACATCCTGTTATTATGGAAGCACCAGAAGGTATTAAGATCGAATCTCCTTCAAATACTGAAATTAATATTTCAGGAATTAGTAAGCAAAAAGTTGGACAATTTGCTGCTGTAATTCGCGATGTACGTCCCCCAGAACCATATAAGGGTAAAGGTATTCGTTATGTTGACGAATATGTACGTCGTAAAGAAGGTAAGACTGGTAAATAGTTCTAAATAATTCTATGAGGTGAATATTGTGATTTCAAAACCAGATAAAAACAAAGCACGTCAAAAGCGCCAAAAACGTGTTCGTGGTAAAATCTCTGGTACTGCTGAGCGCCCACGCTTAAATGTATTCCGTTCGAATAAAAACATTTACGCTCAAGTAATTGATGACGTAAAGGGTGTAACGCTAGCAAGTGCCTCAACTCTTGATAAAGAAGTCAAAGACGGTTCAAAAGTTGAACAAGCTAAAGCTGTTGGTGCATTAGTTGCACAAAGAGCTAATGAAGCTAAAATCAGTAATGTTGTATTTGATCGTGGAGGATACCTATACCATGGTCGTGTACAAAGTCTTGCTGAAGCAGCTCGTGAAAATGGGCTAAAATTCTAGAAGGAGGAAACCAAATTTATGACATATATCGATCCATCTCAATTCGAACTAGAAGATCGCGTTGTCTCAATCAACCGTGTTACTAAGGTTGTTAAAGGTGGACGCCGTCTACGTTTTGCTGCTATCGTAATCGTTGGTGACAAGAATGGTCACGTCGGTTTCGGTACAGGTAAAGCTCAAGAAGTTCCTGAAGCCATTCGTAAAGCTGTTGAAGATGCCAAAAAGAACTTGATTAACGTTCCTATGGTAGGTTCAACAATTCCTCACGAAGTAATCGGTAAATTCGGTGCTGGTAAGATCATGTTGAAGCCAGCTGTTGAAGGTTCTGGTATCGCCGCTGGTGGTGCTGTTCGTGCCGTTCTCGAATTAGCTGGTGTTGGTGATATTACAAGTAAATCACTTGGTAGAAATACACCAATTAACGTAATTCGTGCTACAATCGAAGGACTAAAAGAAATCAAGACTGCTGAAAGTGTTGCAGAAATGCGCGGAATCTCAGCTCAAAACTTGCTTAACTAGAAGAAAGGTGTGTAACAATGGCTAAACTTAAGATTACTCTTATTAGAAGTGCAGCTCACCGCCTTCCTGCTCAACGCACAATTGTTAAAGAACTAGGACTCGGAAGAGTTAATAGTTCTGTTGTTAAGCCGGATGATCCTGCTATTCGTGGTGCTGTAATTAAAATCGCTCACTTAGTAAGTGTCGAAGAAGTTAAAGATTAATAATTTTTAAAGATTAGGAGGTGCAATAATGGAACTAAACGAACTTAAACCAAGTACAGGCTCAAGACAATCAAGAAAACGTCTAGGTCGTGGTACTTCAAGTGGCCAAGGTAAAACTGCTGGTCGTGGACAAAAAGGTCAATTAGCTAGATCAGGTGGTAAAACACGTATTGGTTTTGAAGGTGGACAAATGCCATTGTTCCGTCGTATGCCAAAACGTGGTTTCTACAATATCAACCGCAAGGAATACGCTATTGTAAACCTTAAAGACCTAAGCAAGTTTAATGACGGTGCTGAAGTTAATATCGATACATTAAAAGAAGCCGGAATCGTTAAGAAAGAATATAACGGTGTCAAATTACTTGCAAATGGTGCAGTTAGTGCTAAGTTAACTGTAAAAGTTGCTAAGAGCTCTGACGCTGCTACTAAAGCAATCGAAGCTGCTGGTGGAACTGTAGAGGTGATCTAATGCTTAGAACTATCAGAGATGCTCTAAAGGTGAAGGAAATCCGTAAGAAGATTCTATTTACCTTGATGTTACTTGTGATATACCGTTTAGGATCACAAATTACGGTCCCTGGTGTTAACGCTGCTGCGATGGACAAGGTTGGTTCCTCAGGGTTAGTTCCCCTACTAGATACCGTAACTGGTGGTGGTCTTTCAAACTACTCTATTTTCTCAATGGGTGTTTCGCCATTCATTACCGCTCAAATTGTCGTTCAACTATTACAGATGGATATTGTTCCTAAGTTTGTTGAATGGAGTAAACAAGGTGAAGTTGGTCGTAGAAAACTAAATCAGGTAACGAGATATTTGACGATTGTTTTAGGTTTTGTTCAATCAATCGGTATCACTGCTGGATTTAACCAATTGAGTGGTTTGGGACTAGTCAAGTCACCAAATATGCGAGCATTTATAACAATTGGTGTCATCTTAACCGGTGGTACTATGTTACTTACTTGGATTGGTGAACAGATTACTGATAAAGGTCTAGGAAATGGTGTTTCAGTAATTATCTTCGCTGGTATTATTGCTAGATTCCCTAATGGAATTTACCAAATTTACCGTGATAACATTACAAATGCTAGTTCTGCAGATCTCGCAAAGAACATTGCATTTATGGTCGGATTGGCCATCGCTATTTTGGTAGTTGTACTGTTTGTTACCTATGTACAACAAGCAAATAGAAGAATTCCAATCCAATATACAAGACGTGCAGCCGGAAGTGGTAGCGAAAGTTTCCTACCATTAAAGGTCAACGTTGCTGGTGTTATTCCAGTTATCTTCGCTAGTTCATTTATTGTTACGCCTCAAACAATTTTGATGGCGTTCCAAGCAAATCACAGTGAAGATACATGGTATCAAGTATTAACTAATATATTCAGTATGCAAACGACAACAGGATCTCTACTATATACATTGTTGATTGTGTTATTCACATTCTTCTATGCATTTGTTCAGGTAAATCCTGAGAAGCTTGCTGAAAACTTGCAAAAGCAGGGAGCTTATATCCCTGGTGTATGGCCCGGTAATGAGACTATCAAGTTCATGTCGAGCGTCCTAATGAAGCTTTCAACTGTTGGTTCAGTGTTCCTAGGACTTGTCTCATTGCTTCCATTATTAGCTGCTAACTTGTTCGACTTACCTCAATCCATCGGATTAGGTGGTACAAGTTTGTTGATCATCGTTGGTGTTGCGCTAGAAATGGATCGTCAATTGAGAGGTCTGTTGATGAAACGTGAATACGTTGGGTTTATTAGATAATTGGAGATGTGACAATGAATATTGTATTGATGGGATTACCTGGTGCTGGTAAGGGTACTCAAGCTGAAAAGATTGTTGAAGATTTTAAGGTTGTTCATATTTCTACTGGAGATATGTTCAGACAAGCCATGTCAGATAAAACCGAAGTTGGTCTCAAGGCCAAAGGCTTTATCGACAAAGGTGCGTTAGTTCCTGATGACGTTACTGAAGCTATCGTTGAAGAACGATTAGCTAAAGAAGACGTTCAAAAGAACGGATATATGCTTGATGGATTTCCGAGAACTCTTGAACAGGCAAATGCTTTACAGACAATTGCAAAGAATGTAAACAAACCTATAGATGCTGTCATCTACATAGATGTAAAGCCTGAGGCATTAGTTGATCGTTTATCTGGAAGATATATTTGTTCAACATGTGGAGCTACGTATCATAAGATCTACAATCCTACTAAGGTTGAAGGAACATGTGACGTCTGTGGCGGACATGATTTCTTCCAACGTGAGGATGACAAGCCAGAAACAGTTAAGAACAGATTAAAAGTTAATATTGAAATGAATACACCATTAATTGATTTTTACGACAAGTTAAACTTGTTGCACAAGGTCAATGGTGAACAAGAAATAGATGAAGTTTATAACGAAGTAAAGAAAGTTTTACAAAGTCTGTAAGACTTTTTACTTTTATTTGTTTACATGTCCGCGAGAATATTGTATAATCTTGCGGTATATGCAGATGAATTTCATCCCATGGAGGTTAATATCTTTGGCAAAAGAAGATGTCATTGAAGTAGAAGGTACAATTTCAGAAACATTGCCTAATGCAATGTTTAAGGTAAAGCTTGAAAATGGGGCAACTGTGTTGGCCCATGTCTCAGGTAAAATCCGTATGCACTACATTAGAATTTTACCCGGTGATAAAGTTACCGTGGAATTATCCCCTTATGATTTAACCAAGGGAAGAATTACATATAGATACAGATAATATGATTTTAATGGAATGGAGGTTCCAACATGAAAGTAAGACCATCCGTTAAACCTATGTGCGAACACTGTAAAGTAATTAAGAGACGCGGTCGCGTTATGGTTATTTGCTCTGCAGATCCAAAGCACAAACAAAGACAAGGATAATAAAAATATAGGAGGTGCAATTAATGGCTCGTATAGCAGGTGTAGATTTACCTCGTGATAAGAGAATCGTTATTGCCTTAACATACATTTTTGGTATTGGTAATACAACAGCCCAAGAAGTGCTAAAAGATGCCGGCGTTTCTGAAGACGTACGTACAAGAGACTTGACTCCTGATCAAGAAGAAAAGATTCGTGCAGAAGTTGACAAGGTACGTGTTGAAGGTGACTTACGTCGTTCAGTAAGCATGGACATTAAGAGACTACAAGAAATTGGTTCATACCGTGGTATGAGACATCGTCGTGGTTTGCCAGTTAGAGGTCAAAACACAAAGAACAATGCAAGAACTCGTAAAGGTAAGAAAGTATCTATCGCGGGTAAGAAGAAGTAATTAACAGATAGGAGGTTAATTCATGGCACAAAGTAAAGGTCGTAAGCGCCGTACTAAGAAGCATATTGAATCTGGTGTTGCACATATCCACTCCACATTCAACAACACACTAGTTATGATCACTGATGTTAACGGTAATGCCGTTTCATGGTCATCAGCTGGTGCATTAGGATTCAAGGGAAGCCGTAAATCAACACCATTTGCCGCACAAATGGCTGGTGAAGCAGCTGCTAAAGAATCAATGGAACATGGTATGAAAACAGTCGAAGTAGCTGTTAAGGGTCCTGGTTCAGGTCGTGAAGCTGCAATTCGTTCATTACAAGCTACTGGATTGGAAATCACAGCTATTCGTGACGTTACACCAGTTCCTCATAATGGCTCACGTCCTCCAAAGCGTCGTCGTGTATAGAATGGTTTTATACCCATATGAACTAAGCTACACACATTTCGTTTTGAAAGGGGAACTAACCGAATGATCGAATTTGAAAAGCCAACTATCACTGCAGTTGAAGAAAGCAATGATTACGGTAAATATATTATCGAACCGTTGGAAAGAGGCTATGGTACAACTTTAGGTAACTCTCTACGTAGAGTACTATTGGCATCATTATCCGGCACAGCGGTTTCCGATATTCAAATAGATGGTGTATTGCATGAATTCTCAGCTATTGATGGCGTGATCGAAGATGTTACACAAATTGTGCTTAATGTTAAAGGTCTAAACCTAAAATCTTATGCTGAAGACAGTTTAAAAGCTGAAATCGACGTCGTTGGTCCTGCTACTGTAACAGCCAAAGATATCAAAGCTGACGATGATTTGGAAATCCTCGATCCAGAACAATTTATTTGTACTGTTGCTGAGGGTGGACACTTCCACATGCAAATGACAATTAAAAATGGTCGTGGATATACTCCTGCAGAACAAAATAAAACAGATGAAACACCTATTGGTGTTTTACCAGTTGACTCTATTTTTACACCAGTAGATAAAGTTAACTATCAAGTTGAAAATACTCGTGTGGGTAAGAGAAACGACTTCGACAAATTAACAATTGATATCTGGACAAATGGTTCAATTGGACCACGAGAAGCTATTAGTTTATCTGCTAAGATCCTTACAGAACACTTAACTAGTTTTGTAAATCTTACAGAAGAAGCTAAGAGCGCTGATATGATGATCGAAAAAGAAGAAACACAAAAAGAGAAGAAGCTTGAAATGACAATTGAAGAATTGGACTTATCTGTTCGTTCATACAATTGTTTGAAGCGTGCCGGTATTAATACTGTGCAAGAGCTTACTGAAAAATCTGAAGCTGACATGATGAGAGTTCGTAATCTTGGACGCAAGTCATTAGTTGAGGTTAAAGAAAAGCTCGCTGATCTTGGATTGTCATTAAGGCAAGAAGACTAATAGTCTGAAATTCAAACAGGAGGTATAGACATGGGCTACCGTAAATTAGGACGTACAAGTTCTCAAAGAAAAGCAATGTTACGCGATTTAACTACTGATTTAATCATTAATGAACGTATTGTTACAACTGAAACTCGTGCTAAGGAAATCAGCCGTACTACTGAAAAGATGATTACCCTTGGTAAGCGTGGAGATCTTCATGCTCGCCGTCAAGCTGCTGCATATGTTAGAAACGAAGTTGCTAACATTTCAGAAGAAGACGATGCAGTTGTTGTTCAATCAGCACTTCAAAAGTTGTTCAGTGATATTGCACCTCGTTACAAAGAACGTAATGGTGGATACACACGTATTTTGAAGACTGCTCCTCGCCGTGGCGACGCAGCTCCAATGGTTATTATTGAATTAGTTTAATAATAAGTTTATTAAAAATCAGTCATTCTGATGAATTAGTGAGTGTTAAGATGATGGTTATGCAAATAGCTAAGTCTATCTCTGAGATTTCGGTAAAACGAAACACTAATTTGTCGAATGATTTTTTTTTACCCAAAAACACTTTTTTTCGCTATGATATAACTAGCAGATATCGAGGAGAAACAATTGGAGAATATAATTTCTATAAAAGATGTAACATATACATATCCGGATTCAGAAGCTCCTGCAATCAATAATCTTTCGTTGGATATCCATTCGAATGAATGGCTGTCGATAGTTGGTAAGAATGGTAGTGGTAAATCTACGCTTACTAAACTTATTGATGGTCTTATTGAGTGTGACTCAGGTACGATTGAAATAGCCGGTCAAATTATAGATGAAGATAACATTTGGGAAGCTAGAGAAAAAATCGGTATAGTATTTCAAAATCCAGATCATCAATTTGTTGGGGCAACAGTCGAAGAGATGTGGCTTTCGGTTTGGAAAATCAAGGTGTTCCTCGCGATGAGATGGTCAAAGAAGTCGATCAGGCGCTAAAAATGGTTGATATGCAGGCGTATAAGACACGTGATCCACAATCTCTTTCAGGTGGTCAAAAACAGCGTGTCGCGATTGCTGGAGTCTTGGCTACTAAGCCTCAGATAATTATTATGGATGAGTCTACCAGTATGTTGGACCCCAATGGTCGCAAGACTGTTTTGGATTTGATCAAACGTCTTCGTAAAGAACAATCTATTACGATTATTTCAATTACACATGATATCGAAGAGACACAGTTGTCAGAAAGAATCGTTGTTTTAAATGATGGAAAAGTTGTTAAGGACTCTGATCCTAAGACCATCTATGATCTTGGACCTGAGCTGACCAATTTTGGACTTGAGGAGCCGTTTTCGAGTCAAGTGGCACACTCACTAAGAGATGCCGTAAAATTGCCTGAAGGCTACTTAAATGAAGAGGAGTTAGTTAAAAGCATATGGAAATCATCTTCAAACATGTAACACACGCATATGAAGCAAATAATCCTCTGGCAGCCTTGGGACTAGATGATGTGTCAGTCGATATCAAAGATAAGAAGTTCACAGCTATCATCGGTAAAACTGGTAGTGGAAAGTCCACATTAGTTCGTCATATCAATGCTCTCTTGAAACCAACTGACGGTACTATCATGGTTGGTGATCGGGAGATCAATGCTGAAACTAATAATAAGAATTTGAAGCCGCTTCGCAAAAATGTCGGTATGGTCTTTCAATTTCCGGAGAGTCAGTTATTTGAAGACACTGTGGAAAAAGATATTATGTTTGGACCAATGAATTTTGGGGTCTCGGAAGAGGACGCAAAAACGGCTGCTCATGATATGATTAAACTTGTGGGTTTGGATGAAAAATACTTAAGCAAATCACCATTCGATTTATCTGGTGGACAGATGCGCCGTGTCGCTATCGCCGGAGTTTTGGCAACACACCCGGAAACTATTATTTTGGATGAGCCAACAGCAGGACTTGATCCAGTCGGACGCAAAGAAATAATGGATCTGTTTAAGAATCTGCAATCAGAAGGCCGGACAATTATTCTGATTACACATAATATGGATGATGTCGCCAATTATGCAGACGAAGTAGTAGTTATGCATGATGGCAAAAAAATTGCTGAAGGGACTCCGATGGAAGTTTTCAACAATCAGAAGTTATTAACAGATGATGTGCTGACGCTTCCTCAAAGTGCAGTTTTTGCACAGAAGTTAGCACAGAAGTATTTTAAATTCGATCAATTACCTATAACTATCAGTGACTTATCAACTGAAATAAAACGACAACTTAATGGTGATTAAATGAACAAATTAATTCTTGGGAGATATTTACCGGGGGATTCGCTGATCTATCGACTTGATCCTCGTGGCAAATTTTTGATTACATTTTATTTTATTGGAATTGTATTTTTAGCAAACAATGTTGTGTCATATGGATTCTTATTGTTGTTTGTTCTATTTGCAGTTTATTTGTCAAAAATCAATCTGGGTTTCTTTCTTCGGGGACTACGGCCGATGTTTTGGCTGATACTGTTTACAGTGGTGCTGCAAATGTTTTTTACACCTAGTAAAGATCCACTGTGGAGTTTTGGTATTTTGACCCTTTCTAAAGAGGGTCTGGTAATCTCCGCATATATCTTCATTAGGTTTGTTTTGATCATCTTCATCTCCACCTTACTAACATTAACAACGACACCAATTGAGATTTCCGATTCAATCGAGAGCATTTTAAAGCCGTTAAAGGCGATTAAGTTTCCTGTAACACAAGTTGCTTTGATGTTGTCGATTGCATTACGATTCGTGCCATTGTTGATTGATGAAACGACTAAGATCATGGACGCCCAAAGAGCCCGTGGGGTTGATTTTGGTGAGGGCGGACTGATCAAACGTATCAAGTCCTTTGTGCCTATTTTGATACCGCTGTTCGTCAGTAGTTTTTCGATTGCTTATGATTTGGCGATTGCTATGGAATCACGTGGATATAAGGATGGCGAAGGTCGCAGCAAGTATCGTGTCTTAAGTTGGTCTATGCGGGATACTGTCACCGCCATTGTGATGTTGTTGATCACAGTAATTTTATTATTTATTCGGAGTTATTAAATATGACAAGATACAAACTAACAATCGCCTATGATGGTACTAAGTTTCATGGGTTTCAACGCCAACCAGATATGCGAACGGTTCAAGGTGTAGTTGAAAATGCACTGTCGAAAATGACTAAGGGTACACATGTTGAAGTGTATGGTTCTGGTAGAACTGATGCCGGAGTTCATGCATTTGGTCAAGTTATTCACTTTGATTATCCGGGTGATATGCCAGCCGAAAATATGCTCCGAGCAATCAATTCATTAATGCCATTAGATGTGGTTGTGGAAAACTCCGCGATAGTTGACGAGAATTTTCACGCACGATTTGGTGTAAAGCGAAAAACCTATCAATATCGTGTCGATTTGGGTCATTATACTAATCCTTTTAAAAGGTTTTACACAGGTCATTATCAATATCCAATCGATGTGGATAAGATCAAAGTTGCCTTAAAGGATCTTGAGGGTGAACATGATTTTACAAGTTTTGCTGCATCTGGCGGAGTAATTGAAAATAAAGTTCGCACAATCTACTCAGCTAAGGTAGAATATATAGAATCAGAAAATGAATTGGTTTTTGAATTTACCGGAAATGGTTTCCTATATAATATGGTGCGCATTCTTGTTGCTACGTTACTGGAGATCGGTAATGGCAGACGAGATGTTCATGATTTTTTGAGATTATTTGAAGTAAAAGACCGTCAAGAGGCACGCGGAACGGCACCGGCTAGTGGACTTTATTTGAAACAGGTATTTTATGAATAAAACCTGTGGATAATTATTGACTTATGCACAATACCAAGTATTATTGTTGTTGGTATTGTTTGCCCCACGATGAGCCCCGGAAACTTATTGAGTGTCAAACAGACGTAGAAACTGGAGGAATTTAAAGTGCGTACAACACCATTAGCAAAAGCAAGTGAAGTTGAACGTAAATGGTATGTAATCGATGGTGAAGATGTCGTTTTAGGTAGACTTTCATCAGTTGTAGCTTCAATTCTTAGAGGTAAGAACAAGCCAACTTACACACCTAACGTTGATACAGGTGATAATGTTATTATCATCAATGCAGATAAAGTAAAATTAACAGGTAAAAAAGCAAAGGGAAAGATTTATTATTCTCACTCAGATCATCCAGGTGGTTTGAAGAGCATTAGTGCCGGCGAAAAGAGAGCAACAAAACCTGAATTGTTTGTTGAAGACTCAATCCGTGGTATGTTACCTAAGAACACTCTTGGTCGTCTTGAAATCAAGAAGTTGCATGTTTATGCAGGTCCTGATCACAATCACCAAGCACAAAATCCAGAAGAGTTGGATATCAACAAACTAATTTAAGGAGGAAAACATTTTGGCACAAGTATCATATGCTGGAACAGGCCGTCGTAAAGACTCAACAGCCCGTGTTCTATTAGTTCCCGGAAACGGAAAAATTACTATCAACAAGCGTGATGTCAAAGATTACATTCCTTTTGACAATTTGATTGCTGATATGAAACAACCATTAGATCTTACTGAAACAGGCGCTAACTATGACGTTATTGCTAACGTTAATGGTGGTGGCTTCTCAGGACAAGCTGGAGCAATCAGACATGGTATTGCTAGAGCACTTCTAAATGTCGATCCAGACTTTAGACCTACTCTTAAAGCAGCCGGTCTCTTAACACGTGACCCTCGTATGAAGGAACGTAAGAAACCAGGTCTTAAGAAAGCTCGTAAAGCTTCACAATTCTCAAAACGTTAATATATTCCAGATATTACACTTTGGACACTCACCTGTTGGTGGGTGTTTTTTTTGTACTCAAAATTTCGTATGATAATATAGAACGTAAATATACTTAAAGAGGTCAGCTAATGTTTGATTATGATGAAATACTATCTAAAGCACCAGTCCTTAGTTTTGAGGAAGCAAAAAATGCCCATCAACTTATTTTGTCAACGATTGATGGAGCGGGTAAAGATGCAAAAGAGCTATATAGTGATCTTGTAGATGCTTGTATTTCATACGCAAATATCAGAGCAATCTGGAGTACTTCGACTAATAAAGTTCGAAGTGATATTGATTTAAAAAGAACGGAAAAACACAATGCAGTTATTAGCAGTTTAAATGCACTAGAAAGGTATTTGAATCAAAAAAATATTGATACTAGTTGGCGTAAGATTGTGGGTACAGGAAGTGTAGGACAAGAGCGGAAGCGCCAAGGTGATTTTGCTTGTTATATAGCGTATGTTTGTGGTCTTGCCGCAAGATAGTTAAGGAGTTGTTATTATGTGTGGAAGATTTACTTTTCAACCCAACGATAATGCTGAAATAAAGAGGATTTATCAATTGGCTGTGGATAACGGCTATGAACCGAAGACTGGGGAAGTTTTTCCCACAGATCAAACGGCAATCGTTAAATCTGGTGATAATCAGGTGCAAGTTGTAACAATGAAGTGGGGATTCCCCGGTTTCAAACAAGATCAAAATATAATCAATGCTCGTTCGGAGACGATTATGCAGAAGCCGATGTTTGCGGAATCGTTTAGAAATAGACGTTGTGTATATCCCACAACGGGATTTTTCGAGTGGTCGGAAGACAAGGTCAGACATCGGTTTAATTATGGAACTGATCCTGAAACGCTCTATATAGCGGGGTGTTATAAGGTATTCGATGGTGAACCACATAGTGTTTTGCTGACGACTGCGCCTAATGATTCAATGATCCAAATTCATGATCGGATGCCGTTGATCTTACAAAAGAAACAAATCAAATCATGGATCTATGATCAGAAGTTTGCCATCGACTTTTTGGATTCTCCGATGCCAATGTTAGAAAATGTTCCATTGAATAATTAATATATGTTTATGCGTTAATATAATAACCGGATGAAAACTTTGGTAAAAAATCAATCATAGCAAGAAGTACAAGCCTGTCAGGTATCAATAATGTCGTTATTGATAAATTGACAGGCCTTTTTTCATCCTGTAATCTGTGGGAGTCCTAAAGCAGCAGATATATCACAAGTACATCATTTTAGGAGCAATACAATATTTTGCAGGGGAACGCGTATGCGTTGAGAAGGTATAACCTGACCCTTTGAACCTGTTGGCCAATACCAGCGTAGGGAGCGAGTCATTTAATTGACGAATTCGGCATTTCTCTATTCTGGGGAAGTGTCTTTTTTTATAAATAATTGAAATGGGGAATCAAGATGGAAGCTAGTGTAGCAATTCAAGTTTTACCAAGCGCTAAGGATGAAGAGAGCTTAATCGGTATAGTGGATGAAGTTATTGCTTATATCGCCAGCACAGGTCTGAATTATCAAGTTGGAGCTTTCGAGACTTCGATCGAAGGTGATTACGACGAGTTGATGGAAATTGTTAAGCAATGCCAGATTATCGCAATCAAAGCTGGTGCACCAAGTGTTTCGGCTTATATCAAAGTTGTGTACAAACCAGAAGGGGAAGTTTTGAGTATTGAAAAGAAAACGAAGAAGCACCAACATTAATGCTTACTCAATTCTTTCAGTAGTTTTAGTAATTGTCATTTGGCAGTCAGCGAGTTTTTTCAAACTAGTACCAGATTTTATGCTCCCGTCACCGTTACAAGTGGTGGAAGCATTCATCAGTGATTTTCACTTGCTGATGTTCCATGCCAAAATTACTTTGGTAGAAGCGGTAATGGGTCTAGTTTCAGGTGTCAGTTTAGGAATTGTAGCAGCAATATTCATGGATCATTTTAAGAACGTCAAGGATGCACTGTATCCAGTACTAGTCTTGACTCAAACAGTGCCGACAGTAGCAATTGCACCGTTATTAACGATTTGGTTTGGATTTGGAATTATGCCGAAAGTAGTCTTGATCGTTATCACGATATTTTTTCCAGTATCGGTGGCTATGTTGAACGGATTTTCATCCGTTGATGCGGATGAAATACGGTTATTGCGATCAATGGGTGCAAATCAATTCCAAATTTTTACTCAGATCAAGCTACCAGCGAGTTTGGGAGATTTCTTTTCAGCATTACGAATCGCCGTTACCTATGCAGTTATCGGAGCAGTGATTTCAGAATGGCTGGGTGGCTTCGTCGGATTAGGTGTTTATATGACACGGGTTCGCAAGTCGTATGATTTTGACAAGATGTTTGCAGTGATATTCTTGATTTCAATCATTAGTCTGTTATTGGTTGCGGTGGTTAATGTTATCGAAAAATATAGTATGCCTTGGAAAAGGGATTAAATTACGGGGGGAACGACATGAAGTTAAAGTGGAAAATATTATTAGTTTTAAGTATCTTTACAATATTTGCGGGATGTAGTAATAAGGCAGATTCAAAACAATCTGCTAAGGATCTGAAGAAAGTAACGATCGTACTCGATTGGACACCTAATACAAACCACACTGGATTATACGTGGCTAAGCAAAAGGGTTACTTTAAGAAGCAAGGTTTGGATGTAAAAATTGTCCAACCTTCAGATGGCGATGCTAGTTCAATCGTGGCCAGTGGTAAGGCGGACTTTGGTATTTCAGCCCAAGATACTTTGGCAGCTAATTATGCTTCCAAGAAACCATTACCTATCACGGCTGTAGCGGCTATCATGCAACACAATACCTCAGGCATTATGTCACGCCAGGGTGATGGCATCGAGCGTCCTAAGGGCTTAGAGGGTAAGACGTATGCCACTTGGGATTCACCGATCGAAAAAGCTATGATCAAGAACGTTATGGAACAAGATGGTGGGGATTATAGCAAGTTGAAGATGATCCCTAATAATATTGTGGATGAACCTAAGGCACTTAAAGAGAAGCAAGCTGATGCAATTTGGGTCTTCTATGGTTGGGGCGGCATCTCTGCCAAGCAGCAAAAGGTACCAGTAGACTACTTCTATTTCAAAGATTTGAATTCAACCTTTGATTATTACACGCCAGTTATTATCTCAAACGATTCATTCTTGAAAAAAGATCCAGCTACAGCAAAGAAGTTCCTTAAGGCTACAGCGCAAGGATATGATTATTCAGTTGATCATCCTAAAGCTGCCGCTGATATCTTAGTGAAGCAAGTTCCAGAATTGAATGATAAGTTAGTTCAAGCCAGCCAAGCTTGGATCTCGAAGCAATATAAGGCTGAACAGTCACGTTGGGGTTACATTGATCCACAACGTTGGAATGCCTTCTATGATTGGTTAGGCGAGAACAAGTTAGTTAAGAATAAGATTCCGAATAATACTGGCTTTACTGATAAGTACTTACCGGAGTAACTGCATGCCAAAACTAGTAGTAGAGCATATTTCAAAGAGCTTTGAATATAAGAAAATACTGAATGATTTGAGTTTTTACGTCGATGAGCATGAGATCGTCAGTATCGTAGGTCCTAGTGGAGTTGGTAAGTCGACTCTGTTCAATATTATTGCTGGATTGTTAGACCCTATCCAGGGGGAAGTATACTTGGATGGTGAGTCGATTTTGAACCGTCCTGGTAATGTTTCCTATATGCTGCAAAAAGACTTGTTGCTACCGTATAAAACGGTTGAGCAGAACGTGGCATTGCCACTGTTGCTAAAAGGATGCAAAAAGAAGCAAGCTCTGATCCAAGCAGGTGAGCTATTAAAAGACTTTGGCTTTGAGATGGTGAGAAAATCATATCCGGACGAACTGTCTGGGGGGATGCGCCAACGAATCGCACTGTTGAGAACTTACTTATTTTCTGCCAATTTGATTCTGCTGGACGAACCATTTAGTGCGTTAGACACGTTCACGAAGTCAGAGATACAATCATGGTATTTGAAGATTCACAGAAATCTTGGACTAACGACTTTGTTTATTACTCACGATATTGATGAGGCAATAAAACTTTCAGATCGTGTTTACGTCTTGAAAGGAAGCCAAGTTGATAGTTTTGATAGTATTGAAATTGATAATGAGTCTAAGAAAGTGGATAACTTTTTGTTATCAGCAGCGTTTTTGGATTATAAAAAGCAAATTATTAACAGTTTAGAAAAATAAATAACCTGCCAATTTTGGCAGGTTATTTTTAGTTGACCATTTGTTCATTTACATATTGTGCGTATAGTTCGTGGTTGGCGATTAGTTCGGCATGCGTTCCGTGACCAGTTACTTGACCGTGTTCTATGAAGTAAATCTGATCAGCACCTACGATAGTGGATAGTCGATGGGCTATAACTAAGGTTGTTCGACCAATCATTAATTGTTCCAGTGCACGTTGAACTTTTTCCTCAGATTCAGAATCTAGACTGGCAGTTGCTTCATCTAACATTAGAATTTTAGGATCACGTAAGAAGGCACGGGCGATGGCAATTCGTTGTTTTTGACCACCGGATAACTTAACACCGCGTTCACCTATTTGAGTATTCAATTGTTCAGGGAATTCTTTGACGAATTTGTCAGCGTAGGCTAGTTCCAATCCATGCCACAGTTGTTCATCGGTCAGTGTTTTGTCTAATCCATATTGAAGATTATCGCGGATCGTTCCGGCAAAGACGGCACTGTCCTGTGAGACGTAGCCGATCTGTGATCGCCAATTGGCTACGTTGGTACTTTCAACATTATGATCGCCAATCATTATCTGACCACTAGTAGGAGTGTAAAATCGCTCTAGAAGTGAGAACAGAGTTGATTTACCACCGCCACTTGGTCCAGCAAACGCAATAACTGTATTGGGTTTGGCTTCAAATGAAACATTAGTCAAAATAGGATGATCCGATTCATAGCTGAATGATAGGTTATTAGCCTTGATGGTTTCACCTTCAACATTAAGATCAGCACCATCAATTGGCTCTAGTTCAGTATTAAGAATCTCTTGAAGACGCTCAGTTGATCCCATGGCTTTTTGAACTTGAGAGAAGAAAGTCGCAAAACTAGTCACGGGAGCAATAATATTGAATAGATATAGCAGGAAGGCAACTAAAGCACCACTGGTCATAGTTCCAGCTTGAACCCTAACAGCTCCGTAACCTAGAATACCGACAAAGATTCCTAACATTGCAGTCATCATAATTGGTTGGAGGACGGCCTCAACCTTGGCATCTTTAACACCTAAAGAGAAGATATTATTGATGAAGCCACTACCTGTTGTTTTTTCAAATTCTTCACCATTGCTTGATTTGATCAAACGGACTTCAGATAGTTTCTCGCTAGCATCAGCATTGAAGTCAGCTGTAGCTGCCTGAAGTTGACGACCAAGTTTTGATAAGATTCGGCCGACTGGTAGCAGTATCAAGATAAATATTGGCACAGCGCTGAACATGATTGCGGCCATTTTCCAATCCATTAAAAATAAGATGATCATTGAGCCGACTAGTTGAATTCCACCAGTAATGAAATTGGGGAATTGAGAAGTCACAAGATCTTTGATAACTGAAGTATCATTGACCAGCCGCGAGCTGCTTTCACCTGACTTGTGATCGTCGAAGTAATTGACAGGAAGTTTTAATAGGTGATTCCAGAGTTTCTCGCGCAATGTTTTAACGGCACTTTCTCCAACATATCGTAGAAGGAATCCGCCGATGGTTCCAAATCCAAGTTGAATGGCAAAGGCCAATAGTAAGACTGCCAGCATTTTACCATCGATTCTGGTTAATTGACTGGTATCAACTAGTCCTTTGGTTAACTGAGGTACGACTAGGCTAGCTCCACTAGTAACCAAACTTAACAGTAGTCCTAGTACAAAAATACCTTTTTTGGGGTTAACACTGTTGATCAATTGTAAAAATTCTTTGAGTTTAAGATTACCCTTTGGACGCGGCAAGTCTTGTCTCATAGTTGCTTCACTGTGCATTATTAATATCCTCTAAATTATCAAAAATTAAAATCTAAAATTGTTAGGTCTGCGGTGTCCATGACCACGATGGCCACAATTTCGGCCCATCATACCAGGCATGAATCCCATTCCCATACCGTAACCTTCAGGGATGTCACCATTCTTCATGGCTTTACGCATTTCTTTATGCATTTGATGGCGCATATCCTCAGGCGACATATCTTGCCACTGGTTGCCGAACTTCTCCATCATTGTTTCGTGAACTTTTTGCATTTGTTGCATGCGATCCATTGGGTCAACGAATTTGTCAGCTTGTTGCTTGAAGTCGTCGTCCCAACCGTTAGCAATTTTGGTCAAGTTATCACTGAATGATTGCTTTTCATCTTCATTTAGACCGGAAAAGAATGTTTCACTATAATCTTCATCTTTAAGGGATGCATTTTTGTCGGCCTTTTTACGACCGGCTTCAGTTAGATAAACCAACTTAGTACGTTTGTCGTTATCGTCTTCTTTACGAGTAATGTCACCGTTTGTTTCTAGTTTTTTTAATAGTTCCGCAACTGAACTGGGACGTAAGTCTAACAGTTCTGTTAGGTAACGTTGGCTCAATCCATCTTCTAGACGCAGAATGGCTAGCACTCGTTGTTGGCCGGATAGTCGTTGTTTATTCTGATGCATGAAGTTATTACTAGCCTCACTGATAAAGTGTAATTGTTTCATCAAATCATCTGTTAATGTACTCATATTGAATTCCTCATTTCTATTATTAAAATTGATTCGGTACCGAACCTTTATTTCAAAAACGATTATAGTTCGGTACCGAATGATTGTCAACGAATAAACACAAAAAAACTGTTACTGAATGATTTCAGTAACAGTTTTATTTAATAAACGATGGCACTGATTGTTGGTAAATCAGACTTTTCAGTAGTTTCAATCACACGACAATGAATTTTATTTAATGCCGCCTGAAGCATTAATTTGTTTTGATCGACAGAGTAAGAATCGCCACTGTTAAATGAAATAAGTGATTTTACGCGTTCATTATTTAACGCATGTGCAATGCTGTCAACGTCATTCAAGACCTTGTCCTGACGGTCAGCCTGATTGTATTCTTTCATCAATGACTGAGCCTTGATCAATTTCTGATCGTGGAAAATTTCTTCAATTTTATTGGCCAAATCACGTTGCGAGATATTGATCACTGAACCATGGATCACGTCGTAGATATATGAGGAATTACCGTAACTGTTGAGATAGTTATCAAGGATTTCAGGTAATCCGGCAATAATAAAGTTGAATCCTTGTTCCTTGTGCATCTTGGATAATTCTCTATCTAAGTAGCGGTAGTAGATCAATTGATCCTTTTGTTGTTCTTCTGACTTTGTCCGGTGTCCGTGATACGAACCATTCAGTCCGCCGTATGAACCTGTGTTTAAGTTTGAGTTAGCATCGAAGTCAGAATAATAATCTGAAAAGCTTGTGTGGATTTCTGCAAATTCAATAGCTTTGAGACTGGCAATATCGATCACATTGATTCGATCACGGCTTAAGTTAATGATATATTGTGGCTTGTTGGATAGCTCTTCTTGACTGAATAAGTCTTGAATCAAGAATGTGCTGCCGACATGTGCCTTTGGTTGAACAGCATGATTTAATTCACAAATTTGAAGGTCTTCGTTATTGGCAAAAATCAATAATGATTGATTGGAAGAATTCCACAAATTGCGATCGAGGATCAAGTTTTCGAGTTTGGAAACTACGTTACTCCAATCGCGACGAGAGTAGTTTAACTCGAGGTCTTTTTTTACATCTTTAAGTAAGTTTTTGTATGTTAAAATATTGTTTTCAACTTGAGGATTTTCGGGATGAATTGGAAGAATAATACTGATTTTTGGTTCTACATTTGAAGATAATAGTTGTAGTAATTCTTTCTGAATAGTTATTTTCATGAGTCATCTCCTAATCGTTATCATAATTTTTTAGTAATGATAGAGTATCATCTTGCCTGTATATTTGGCTAGTAATAACTATATTATAAATAAATTTGTAGTCCGTTTTAGTAAAGCTTCTCCGAAAAAATATGTTATTCTCTTTGAAAAATGGGAGGTCTTTCAGATGAAATCTATTACACCATTTATTACTTTGAATGGTAATTCTGAAGCAGCGATGCGCTATTATGCGGAGATCATTCCAAATGCCGAAATTACTCAAATGGACAAGTTTGACGATGATGGGACTAAGACATTTCAAGGAGTATTGAACATTGATGGCATAGACGTTAATTTTTTGGATATGAAACATGACAAAAAGGCACCTGATCTTAATTGGTCGTTTTCTTTGATGGTCGAATGTAGTTCCGAATCGGAGTTTGATGAATTATTCGAGGCATTGTCTAAGGATGGAACGATTGTTATGGGTCCGGAGCCGGTATGTGAATATGAAAGAGCCACTTGGGTAACTGATAAGTTTGGTGTTACTTGGCAACTGGTAATATAAAACATTCGCTAGTAAATAGTGAATGTTTTTTCTTTACACTTTTTTTATACTTTCTGGTCGGTTAATTTACTTTTGCAGATTACTATATAAGTAATGAAATGAGGAAGTAAATTATGACAGAAACTATTTTGAAAGTTAACAGTCTTGTAAAAAAATACGGTCAGCATAAAGTTCTGGATGGAATGTCTCTGGAAATCAAACGAGGGATGATTTACGGATTAATTGGTGTTAACGGAGCGGGTAAATCGACTTTTATGCGCATTATTATGGGATTGACTCATGATGATGGCGGTATGATCGAGCTTTTTGGGAAGAGTGAAGCGAGAGCGGTACAAGCTGCTAGAAGAAAGATTGGTCAATCAATCGAGACTCCGGCTCTTTATCCTGAATTGAATGCACAAGATAACATGAAGGTTCAAGCAGCCAATGCTGGTGTTGGTAATGGTGAGATCAAACATCTGCTGGAGTTAATGAATTTGCAAGCTACCGGAAAAAAGAAAGTAAAAAACTTTTCTTTGGGAATGCGTCAGAGATTGACGATTGCAATGACATTGATAAGTAATCCAGAATTTTTGATTTTGGATGAGCCAACGAATGGCTTGGACCCAGCCGGAATTATTGAAATAAGAGAGATAATCAAGAAATTGGTCCGAGAAAAAGGTTTGACAGTCTTGATTTCAAGCCATATTTTAGATGAACTTTCGCAAGTAGCTACAGACTACGGGATTTTGCACCACGGCAAGATAGTTCAGGAACTATCTAAGGAGGAATTACTCCAAAAGAGTCAACAGTACATCGAGATACGTGTTAATGATCTCGAAAGGGCAGTTACTATTTTGGATGAAATGGGAATAGGAGACTATGAAGTCTCAAATAAGGATGAAATTAGAATTTATTCTGATCTAGAACAAGTGGCACAAATAAATAAACAACTTGTGATGAATAATATTGATGTCTATAAGATCGGTACTGCAAATCAGAAGTTGGAAGATTACTTTATGAATATTACAGGGGGTAAATAATGTCTAATTTATTAATGGCAGATAAAGTTAAGTTATTTCGAAGCAAAAAAATGTGGGTAAGTTTGTTGATAATTACCTTTTTGCCGATTTTTCAATTATTGAATACTATTAGCAAAAATAATTATCAGGGCAAATTAGTCCAAAAAGCAGATATCGTTGTGAATGGTGCTACCGGAGTGCTGATGCCAGTGAAGAGCTTTTTAGTAGTATTAATAATTTTTGGTGCCTTCATAAGTTTGTATATCGGAGAAGAGTTCCAAAATGGAACAATCAGAAATGCATTATCGTTGGGAGTCAGCCGCATCAAGTACTACATGACTAAGTTATTAGTGACGTTCTGTTTAACATTAATTTCAACTGTTATAATTACAGCATTGAGTATTGTTATGTTTGACATGTATTTTGGATTTGGTGATATTGCAGGAATTGATAATTATAGTTTGTATTTTTGGAAATTGTCTTTGACGGTCTCTTTATTGATATTCTCTGTTATCTCAATTTATGTAGCAATTAATTTCATTGTTAGATCGATTAGCTTAGGTATTATTTGGACTTTTCTTTTTACAATTGGAATGGGATTTTTACCAGGCTTTTTTCAACAATTTGATTCGCTAAAAGAAATGACTTGGTGGTTTGCAGAAAGTTTTTTGATCTACAAAGATTTTGCTCTTCCGAATGTAATCGATGAATTTCCCAAGATGATATTTGTTAGTATTATAACGATTATTATTTCTACTATTATTGGTTGTTGGAGTTTTTACAAAGCAGACATTAAATAGATAAAAGGAGTTAAGATGACAAATATATTAATAATTGAAGACGATATGGCAGTCCATTCCCTCATGAAAGAAGCTCTTGAAGTTCATGATTTCAATATTGTTGATGCTTATTCAGGGACTGAAGGTCTGCTTTTATTTGAACAAAACCAAATTGATGTCATCTTACTTGATTTGATGCTGCCGGGTATGTCAGGTGAAGAATTGATCCGCAAAATCAGAAAAACGACGAATGTGCCAGTCATTGCTGTTTCGGCCAAAGTTGATCAAGAATCAAAGCTTGATCTGTTAACGCATGGAGCCGATGACTATATAACTAAGCCGTTTGATCTGAAAGAATTGGTGGCTAGAATTGAAATTCAATTACGACACAATTCCTTGGGAGTTACACATTCGGAAACAATTGACTATCGAACCATCTCGGTAGATTTGGATACCAGAGAGGTACTGGTTTCGGGAAAAAGAATACATTTAACATCGCATGAATTTAGTATTTTGACGTTACTTATCCGTAATCCTCATAAGGTATTCAGTCGTTCAAATTTGTACGAGAGCGTTTGGCAAGAACCTTATTTGGAGAATGATAAGACCGTGAACGTTCATATTAGCAATCTTCGTTCGAAGCTCAATAAATTTGGTGATAATTATATCAGTACCGTTTGGGGAATTGGATTCAAACTGGAAGGAGAATCTTCCAATGATAGTAATTAGTTTTATATCAATTCTGTTGGTTTCAATTTTACTTGTATATATTTTGCTATTAAAAAAACAAATTCATAAATTATCTATTGAAGTAAATAAAATGCCGACTAAGTCCAAATATGGCAGTCGGTTTTTTGTTGATTTCCGGGAAAAAAACTTAATTGGATTAGTTGATGAACTTAATTCAATGATCGATAAGTATGAATCAGAAAATATTCAGATCAAGCGTGCTGAAGAGAATCTACAGTTATCTATTACAGGGTTATCTCATGATTTACGTACACCATTAACGGCGATTGATGGATACGTTCAATTGTTGAGGACGACAACTGATGTGGATAAAAAGTCGCAATACATAAGTATTATTGAACAATCAGTTTCTAAGCTGATTGAGATGACTAATCAGTTTTATGATTTGACTAGGATCGATATCAACCAAAAGGGAATGAATTTGGATAAAATATCTTTAAGTGAAATCGTCCAGGATAACTTTTTGAATTTTTTTGATAGCTTCGAAAAAGATGGTCTGAATATTGAGTTTGCTGAAGATACACCTAATATCACTGTTATGGCGGATAAAGTATTAATAAATCGAGTCATTCAAAATGTCATTCAAAATATTTTACGCTACGCATATGAACGAGTGAACGTTGACTATGAGATTAAAGATAAAATGGGTGTTTTGAGAATAACTAACGATATTAAACCCGGTAGTAGGGTGTCTATTGAAAAAGTTTTTGATAGGTTTTATACGGAAAACCAAACTAGAACTAACACTGAATCCAGTGGATTGGGACTGTACGTCTCCAAACGTTTGATTGAGAATATGAATGGATCAATGAAAGCTGAATTGGATCAACAACAGTTTTCGATTGAAATAATGTTACCAAGAATTGGGGTGGTGGGATGAAGGTAGTCAATTTTCTAGGAAGATCGACGAATGATGCTAGTAAGTTTGTAAAATTTATTTATATTTTGTATCGACTGATCGCTATAGGGATGTTGATCAGTGAAGCGGCCATGGGACGTGGTAATGAGATGTTCATCGTCATTTTAACTCTGGTCCTTTTTGAGATTCCGGCAATTATTGAGAATCAATTCAAGATCATGATTCCAGATATTTTAGAATTTGTAATTATTTCCTTTGTTTTCAGTTCAACAATTTTAGGAGAACTTAGTGATTTTTATGGTTATTTACCTTTTTGGGATACAGGGTTGCACACTCTGAATGGCTTCTTGGCAGCCGGAGTTGGCTTCTCGTCCATATATTTACTGAATGAAGGAATGGGCTCAATTAGATTGACGCCAATTTTTATTGCTTTGACTTCATTTTGCTTTTCGATGACGATTGGTGTGATGTGGGAATTCGGCGAGTTCACAGCTGATCAGTGGCTGAATACTGACATGCAGAAAGATCGAATCGTCCAAAAAGTTAATAGTGTTGAATTGACTAAGCGGCCTAATACAGTTAAACATGTTAGTAATATTGACCGCACAACGATTCATACTTCAGATGATAAAAACATTGTAATCAAAAACGGTTATTTGGACATTGGACTGATCGATACAATGAAGGATTTGTTTGTTAATTTGATTGGTGCAATTTTCTTCAGTATCTTTGGATATTTTTATTCTTCAAGTCGCAGTAAGCGGTATAAATT
Source organism: Companilactobacillus nodensis DSM 19682 = JCM 14932 = NBRC 107160 (assembly GCF_000615905.1). Taxonomy (GTDB): domain Bacteria; phylum Bacillota; class Bacilli; order Lactobacillales; family Lactobacillaceae; genus Companilactobacillus; species Companilactobacillus nodensis. The sequence goes on along the minus strand of NZ_BAMN01000004.1, from coordinate 148,121 downwards.
TATTCGTAATTTTGTTGTTTCTAAAGATAAATAATTCACAATATCTATGTAAAGGCTTGCATGACCTATGATATACTCTTAAATGGGACTAAATCTGTTTAGTCAAATTTTGAAAAAGGGGTATTAAATCATGGCTACTACGAAAAAGAAAAAGCACGCCTTTCCGTCGGCCTATACGGTCATAGTCATTGTTTTAATCGCAGTTCAGGCTTTAACTTTCTTCATACCTTCGGGTAAGTATTCAACACTTGAATACAGTTCCGAGAGTAATGCCTTTGTTATTACCAATCCAAAGGGGAAGACTAAAGAAGAGCCTGCAACTAAGAAGACACTTGATAAGTACAAGATCAACATCAAGCTGTCTAAGTTTAAGGACGGTACGATTTACCGTCCGGCGGCGATTCCTAATTCTTATGAAGGGATCAAAAAACCGAAGCGTGGCGTCTTTGGAACTATCAATCAATTCCTAACTTCGCAAGTTCAAGGTATTGTTGATAGTGTTGATATTATTGTCTTTATTCTTATTTTAGGTGGGGTTATCGGAATCGTTAATGCCACCGGAGCGATGGATGCTGGTATGAAGCGTCTGTCGGAGGTTTTGAATGGTAAGCAGAAGTGGCTGATTATTATCGTTATGTCACTGATTGCTTTGGGAGGTACGACCTTTGGATTGGCCGAAGAAACAATTGCGTTTTACCCGATCCTTATCCCAATATTCTTGCTGGCAGGATATGATACGCTGACCGCAATTGCGACAGTTTATCTGGGAACTGCCATTGGTACGATGAGTTCGACAATTAACCCATTCTCGACCGTTATTGCGTCGAATGCAGCTGGTATTACTTTCACTGATGGTATGCCGCTGAGAGTTTTGATGTGGGTCGCTGCAGTTGGCCTTTCAATTGTTTATACGATCAGATATGGTGAAAAAGTTCGTAAGGATCCAGCCAACTCATTAGTTGCGGATCAAATGGAAGCTGATCGTGAGCAATTCTTAGATGAAGAGATGACCGAAGAAAAGGTCTTCACACTTCGTCAAAAACTTTCATTGATTATTTTTGCTTTAGGGTTTGTTGTAATGATCTGGGGAGTTCAACAACTTGGTTGGTACTTCACAGAAATCGCTGTGGTCTTCTTAGCTGTAACTTATGTCCTAGTGTTTGTCGCAGGACTAGGTGAGAAGAAGTTCGTTCAGAGCTTCGTTTCTGGTGCAGCAGACCTATTGGGTGTTGCCTTGACCGTTGGTTTGGCACGTTCAGTTGGTATTGTAATGGAGAATAGTTACGTAAGTGATACGATCATGAACTACTTCAGTAACCAAATCAGTGGCATGAACAATATTCTCTTCATCTGTGTATTGTTCTTCGTCTATATCATTCTAGGATTCTTCATTCAATCATCATCAGGACTTGCTGTGCTATCAATGCCTATCATGGCACCACTAGCCGACGTTGTTGGTATCGACCGTGCTTTGATCATTGATGCTTATAACTGGGGACAAGGCTTGATCGGATTGATTGCTCCAACAGGTTTGATCTTAGTATCGTTATCAATGGTAAACATTGGTTTTGATAAGTGGATCAAGTTTGTCATGAAGCTATTATTGATGATAGTTCTTTTGATCTTGGTATTCTTAAGTGTCGGAGTTTTAATTTCTTAAGTAAAAAAACAAACCTTTCACGTATTTTAGTTTATAGAGTAAATTCTTATAAACTTTAATGACAAGAAAGGTTTTTTATTATGTTTGATAATATTATGGAAATTCAATTAGAAAAAATTGGTGTACAGATCGAAAAAATATTAGCTGAAAAAAATCTCCTACTTTCAGAATTAGCTGATAAAACAGGTTTGATGTCAAACGACTTGCGAGAATATATTGCTTGTCGACGCATCCCTACTAATCTGACAGTCAAAGCAATTGCTGAATTTGTTGGTAAGCCGGTAGGTTGGATCTATTTTGGTGAAGTGCATGAATATATTCACGATTATTTGGTATTGCGCGGCTACGAGGCTATGTTGAACGACTATCCAGATATTCCGCGACAGATTGAATACGACTTTTTCAATGGTGAATTCAAGAATCCTGGTTGGGAAAACGAATATGGATATCCGGAAGAAGTGTTTATTGATGATTGCTTCTTTGACATTGAGCATGAATGTATGAATGATCATGTAAGATTATCAGCAGTTAGATTTCTAGAGCATCATGATATTATTTTTAATAACGCTAAGGACAGAGAGGTCAGCATAGATAGTGTTGTTAATCTGGTATCTGAAGTTAGAGAATATACTGGTGATTTTGGTTATGAAGATCAAGATGACATTGATTTTATTATCGAAGACTATTTTAAGAGGATATAACAAAAGCCATTCCAATTGGAGTGGCTTTTTTTGGATGAATTAGAATAATCCACCAGCTAAATTGTTTAAATCAGGTTTATCAACGGCAACGATAAGTTTTTCGTTGACGAATGCTTCTAGTCCGAGACTGCTCATTTCGCGACCGAATCCAGATTTTTTAACGCCGCCAAATGGTAGTTCTGGAAGTGTGAACATGAAGGTGTTAACAAAAACCATACCGGTTTCGATTTGTTTAGCAACTTCAGCACCATGTTCTTTGCTACCAGAGAAGACGATACCACCTAGGCCGTAGTTAGAGTCATTGGCGATGTCGATAGCTTCTTCATCACTAGCTGCTTTGTAGACTTGTGCAACTGGCCCAAACATTTCCTTAGAGTAGGCCGGATTCTTACTATCTATATCGGTTAGGATCGTTGGCATGAAGAATTGTCCGGGGAGATCGATCGGCTTGTTGCCGAATTGAACTTTGGCACCAGCTTTGACAGCCTCGTTTACTTGCTCAGTCAGCTTATCTTTGGCCCTAGCTGAAGACATTGGAGCCAATGTAGTAGTGGGATCCATTGGATCACCAGGCTTGAATTCAGCAAACTTCTTGGTTAGGCGGTCGACGAACTCGTTGTATAGATTATCAGCAACAATGAATCGTTTTGAAGATGTGCATACTTGACCAGCGTTGTAGATTCTAGCTTTAGCAGCTACACTCATAACTTGATCGATATCGGCATCACTAGTAACGATGAAGGCGTCGGTTCCACCAAGCTCCATAGTTGATTTCTTCAAGTTTTCACCGGCTACTTTATTAACTGATTGTCCACCACGTTCTGATCCCGTTAAGGCGACACCTTGAATCCGATCATCGGCGATGATATCTGAAACTTGATCGTATGATAGGAACAAATTGGTCAAACTACCTTCAGGTGCGCCGGCATCATTGACGACCTTTTCAAAGGCGACAGCTGATCCCGGAGTATTAGAAGCGTGTTTTAAAATCATCGGATTACCGACCATAAAGTTAGGTGCAAAGACACGCATGATCTGGTAGTAAGGGAAGTTCCATGGTTCCACCATCATAATTGTACCGGTAGATTGTTTTTCGACCCAAGCATCTCCAGCACCGGATTTGATTGGTGTTGGTTTAAGTAAGTTTTCTGCGTTGTCAGCAAAATAGTCGGCAATCAGAGCACAAAGCTCAACTTCACCCTTGGCTTCACCGATTAATTTCCCCATATCTAAGACCATCGTCTTGGCAAGGTCATCCTCATTTTTTCTCATCAGGTCAGCAATTTTGTGTAAGATTGCTGCTCGCTCAGAGATAGGTTGCTTTTTGAATTGATGGTAGAGCTTATCATCGATTTCAAGTGTCTTGTTTATATCTTCTTTAGTTGCGTTGTCGTATTCTTTTACGACTTCATTATTAAATGGATTGATTGTTTTGTAGGCCATAAATAAATTCCTCCAATTTTTGATTACGCTTTCAGGATACACGTTGAAGTGGGGTTCAAGTCAACCATTTGCATTGAGATATAGTTCACTATCTTTGAAAATTTATAAATAAATTGATTGTTAAATTTATTGAAATAATTGATATATTCATGATGGATAAAGCTTACATAAAAGCAATCTTTACATTGTAAATTTTCAGTAAAGAATTTCCTTACATAACTATACAATCTTTACATTAAATATATAGAACGTATACATTCCTTTGTTAAGCTAGATTTGTTCAAAAAAAGAAAGAGAAAGTTGGGTATTCCTTAATGAAAAAAGGGCGATTTATAACAGTTTGTTTAGGGTTAATGTTATTGCTTGTCGGTGTTCTAACTGGTTGTTCCAGTCAAAACTCTGCCAGTGCAAAGAAAGATTCAGGTAAGATCTCGGTAGTATTCTATCCAAACGAATCTGCTAAGAACTTCACTGCTTCACGTGATGAAATGAAGAAACAAATTCACGAAGCAACAGGTAAAGAAGTAGATATTCAAACTACAACAGATTACAACGTTGCAATCGAAGCAATTGCTTCAGGTAAAGCTCAATTAGCATTCATGGGGGCTGATGGCTATATTCAAGCTCATGCACAAAACAAAAAAGTTCTTCCATTCTTACTACAATCTGGTGAAGATGGAACAACTAAGGGTGCAAGTTACCGTTCATACTTAATGGTTCCAAAAGAAAAAGCTGCTTCATACATGAAAGACGGCAAATACAATATTGATAAGATCAAGGGTGAAAAGATTTCATTCGTTTCAGCTAGTTCAACATCAGGTTTCGCAGTTCCAACTGATGAGATCCAAAAGCACTTCAAGTTAGCAGATAAGGACAAGCTATCAGAAGGTGGCAAGTTCTTCGATAAAGTTCTTTATGGTAGTTCGCATCCTGGTTCAGCAATCAACTTGCTAAAGGGTGACGCAGATGTTGCTGCATTTGATGATATTGATTTAGCACCATTCCTAGAAGTTTCAGATGGTAGTTACGATAAGGTTGGTTCAACATTCAAAGTTAAAGACGATGCCGATGCACCATTCGCAGACTTCAAGGGTAAAGAAATGATCAACATTTCAGTTCTTCCAGTTCAAAATGGACCATTCGTAGTTAATACAGAATCACTAAGCGAAAAAGATCAAAAAGCTATCCAAAAACGTTTCACATCAAAAGATGTAACAGATAATCCAAAACTATTTGCTAAAGAAGGAACAAAGAATCCTACTCTATGGCAAAAGAAGAGTGCTAAAACAACACTTCTTCCAGTTAACGATGATTGGTACAAACCAACTCACGAATTAGTTGGTAAATAAGGGGACAAACTATGCTAGAGGTAAAACATTTAGAGAAGAGCTATCAAAAGGATAAACCGGCGTTGACTGATATCAATTTTTCCGTCGAGCCAGGAACATTTGTTGCAATTATCGGCCCTTCTGGTGCTGGTAAGACCACGATTCTACGCAGTTTGAATCAATTGATCAAGGATGATGGCGGTCAAATTTTACTTGACGGTGGTGATCTCCGGACAGCTAATAAGACACAATTACGTGGTTATCGCAGACAGATTGGAATGGTTTTCCAAAATTACAATCTTGTTGAACGTTTAACTGTAATTGAAAATGTTTTACATGGACGTCTAGGATACAAGTCGACTCTTGCAGGGATGTTTGGTCGCTACACTGAAGCAGAAAAACAAGAAGCAATGACTTTGTTAGAAAAAGTTGGGCTTGAGGAATTTGCTTTGAGACGTTGTTCAGAATTAAGTGGTGGTCAAAAGCAACGTGTTGGTATCGCTAGATCACTGATTCAACATCCAAAAGTTATTCTTTGTGATGAACCGATTGCTTCACTTGATCCAGCATCTTCACAGACAGTTATGCAGCTTCTAAAGGATTTGACGACGGAGTTCAATATTATCTGTATTGCTAACTTGCATCAAATCGGTTTAGCCAAGGATTATGCCGATCGAATTATTGGTATTCGTCACGGAAAAATGGTTTTTGATGAAGATTCAGATATGTTATCTGAAGAAATATTGGAGACATTGTATGATCAAAACGTTACTGAGGAGCTTAATTAATGCAAACACCTGTAAACTATTTAGCTCGAAAACATTGGAAACAGACAGGAACTATCGTACTTATTGGAAGTATTTATTTATTAAGTAGTTGGATCTTGAAATTTGATGGAGTTGGTGGAATTGCCGCTATTCCTAAGGCCTTCTCCTGGCTAGGAGTTAATTTCAAACCTACTGCTAATTCGGTTCATTTCCTACCAAGTATTTGGCAGAAGTTGATCGGTACAGTAATGCTTGCAATTGCTTCAACTGTTGTTGCATCGTTGATCGCTATTTTAGTGGCAATATTAGGTTCAAAAGTAACCGGTGGTAGTAGTTTGGTGCAAACCATAGTTCGTGGTATTGCCTCATTCTTTAGAAATATCCCACTGGTTGCATGGGCAATGATTTTATTATTCTCATTCAAGCAAAGTGATTTCACTGGTTTCTTAGCCTTGCTATTGATGTCAGTTGGTTATCTGATTCGTGCTTTTATGGAAATAATTGAAGACGAGGCCAGTGAAACAATGCTGGCTTTAAAAGCAACTGGTGCGAGTTATTTCCAAGTTATTTTTCAAGCAGTTCTACCACAAATAATGCCCAGTTTAATTAGCTGGATTTTATATATGATCGAGAACAATGTTCGTGACGCAACCTTGGTTGGTATTTTAACTGGTACCGGTATCGGATTTGTTTTTGATATATATTACAAAAGTTTTCGATTTGACGCTGCAGGTATGACGGTTCTATCTATTATTATCGTTGTAATTGCATTGGAAGTATTATCGAATCAAATCAGAAAGGTTATCTTATGATTTCGAATAGCGATGATAGATTGGTTATGCAACCCAAGTCACCACAACCGCGAAAAATAAAATTACGTAATCCTAGTTTGTCTAGATACATGATTATTGGTGTGATTACATCTTTACTACTGATTACGGGTTATACATTGACACACTTGAACTCTGCTAATGTCAGAGTTGGCGAAGCTTTTAGAGGTCTAATGATGACTTTGAATCAAATGTTTCTACAACCTAGCGCGGGTAGTGATGGAATGGTTGTTCTTTTACAAGCATTGGGTATCAGTTTATTGCTATCAATTATGACAACAGTGATTGGTGCAGTTGTTGGTTTTGTTTTAGCCGTAATGGCTTCAAAGAATTTAACAAATGCATGGTTAGGTAGCAGTATTAGAATTTTTATGGCGGTCATTCGTGCCATTCCAACGATCATCTGGGTATTAATTTTCTCGATTGTCTGTGGTCTGGGTACTAATGCAGCCGTTCTAGGTTTGAGTTTTCATAGTATTGCTTATTTAACAAAAGCATACTCAGAGAGTATTGAAGAAATCGACCAATCAACTATTGAGGCATTAAAAGTCACAGGTAGTAAGTTTTGGGTTATTGTATTTCAAGCAATTTGGCCAACGATTATTGCATCGTTAGTGTCATGGACGTTCATTCGTTTGGAAATCAACTTTGCTAATGCAGTTGCTGTGGGTGCAGCTGCTGGTGCTGGTGGTATTGGTTATCAACTATTTGTTGCCAGTGGGATGAGTTTCGATTTCCATGAAGTAGGGATGATTGTTTACTTGATAATTGCAGTGACAATTCTATTAGAATTCATTGCCGTTAAACTAAGAAAAGCTTACATCGCTAAGTAGGTTGAGAGGATAATTTTATGATTAAGACAGTAATTTTTGATTGGGCAGGAACAACTGTGGACTACGGCAGTTTGGCTCCAGTTATTGCTTTTAAGAAGGCATTTGATCGTGCCGGTATCAATGTTCTGGATTCAGAGATAAGAATTGATATGGGAATAGCTAAGTGGGATCACATTGGTAAGATCCTAGCTATGCCTAGAATCAGTGAACAATGGAAAGAAGTATACAATCGCCTTCCTAGTGAAGACGACAGAGAGAATGTATACGGCTTATTCCAAGAATCATTGATCAATCATCTTAAGATCTCTACGGAATTGAAACCAGGAGTTTTAGATGCATTTCAATATCTAACAGCACATCATATTCGTGTTGCTACTACAACTGGATATACATTGGAAATGATGAATATTGTCCGTGATAGTGCTGCTAAATTAGGGTATTTACCTGAATTAGTAGTTACATCTGAAGATGTGGCAGGTCAAGGCCGTCCTTCACCTGCTATGATCAAGACAATTCTTTCGCAATTTAGTATTAATGAATTGCAAAGTGTCATGAAAATTGGTGATACAGTGGTCGACATTCAAGAAGGAAAGAATGCCGGAGTTATTACTGTAGGAATCATTGAAGGTAGTAGTTTGATGGGATTATCAGAAGCAGAATATGACCGACTTACAGAAGATGAAAAGATTCTTAAACGTCGAGAAGTTCGTACAACCTTTGAAAACGAAGGTGCTGATTTAATTATTAATAATATGTCTGAATTGCCAGATGTGATTGAAACACTCAATGCATCTGAGGAGGTAACTAATGGATAATAAGTATTTATTACTAACACCGGGGCCACTAACTACAAGTTCTACCGTTAAAAAAGCGATGGAATTTGATTATTGTACATGGGATGATGATTACAAAAAAATTACTCAATCTATCCGCCAATCGCTTTTAGCATTGGCAGATGTTAATCCTTCTAAATATACTGCAGTGCCAATCCAGGGTAGTGGTACATATGGTGTAGAATCAGTTATTAGTTCAGTTATTCCTGACTCAGGAACATTGTTAATCGCTATGAACGGTGCTTATGGTAAGCGAATTGGTCAAATGGCTGATGTGTACGGCATCAATCATATTGATTTAGTCGTAGATGAACAAAGTCCAGTGCTCTTATCCGATGTTAAATCGACAATCGAAAATCATCCTGAAATCACACACTTTGCGATGATTCATTGTGAAACGACAACTGGTATTTTGAATCCTATCGAAGACATCGTTCCTTGGGTTCATGAAAAAGGTATTGTTACTATTGTGGATGCCATGAGTAGTTTTGGGGGTATTCCAATTGATGTCAGTGGTATCAATATTGATTTCTTGATCAGCAGCACCAACAAATGTATTCAAGGCGTTCCTGGATTTGCCTTTGTAATTGCTAAGAAGTCAATTCTAGAAACAACTGCAGGTATTGCCAGAACATTGTCACTTGATCTATATGACCAATACAATGAAATGGAAAAGAATAACGGTAAGTGGCGTTTTACTTCGCAACGCACGTTGTTCACGCCTTTGCTCAAGCACTAGAAGAATTGAAACTTGAAGGTGGTTTGCAAAGACGCTATAAGAGATACCAATCTAATCAAAAACAATTGGCTTCTGGTATGGAACATCTTGGTTTCAAGTTATTGATCGATGAAAAATGGCAATCACCAATTATCACATCTTTCATTTATCCAACTGATGATTTTGATTTCCAAGAATTTTACAATGAATTAAAAGAAGCTGGTTTCGTAATTTATCCTGGTAAAATTTCTCAAGTACCAACTTTCCGTATTGGTAATATCGGTGAAGTTTATCGTGATGATATTGCAAGATTGTTAAAAGCAATTGAACAAATTCAAAACAGAGAAAAAGCCTTGTAGTCTAAACTACAAAGCTTCATATGAAAGGCAAGGTCTTGATTTTAAGACTTTGCCTTTTTTATATTGTTGCAACAATTTTACCGACAGTCTTATGCTCACTAAGCTCATTTAAACCTGCAGGAATGTCTTCGAAATTTATCACTTTAGTAATTACCGGATCAAGTTGTTTGTTAAAGATAAGTTTGACCAAGGATTCTGCCATGGTAGCAAGATCATCCAATTGGTAAGAATATCCGGATTGATGTACGCCACCAAGATTTAATGACATTATGCTCTGTCCATTGGATGAAAGATCATAATTAGCAATGTTTGGAGTATTCAAGATACAGATCAAGCCACCATTGTATGCCAGGCGAGGTAGGTCAGCTTCAGGATTACCAATGTCATTAATGATTAAATCTACACCATTACCATCTGTTATTTCATTGATACGGTTATCGATATTTTCATGTCGATAGTCAATTATATGGTCGGCACCTAAAGTTTTTACGATGTTCTTCTTATATTCCGAGACTGTGGTTATGACCGTTAATCCAGCAATTTTCGCTAATTGAATAGCGATAGTTCCAACGCCACCAGCACCCGCATGAATTAGAATTGTTTTTTTGCCAGCTAAGCTCATTTTTCTAAAAATTGCTTGATATGCAGTCAGTCCACTGCATAGAACTGCTGTAGCTTCTTCGTATTTAACGTTGTTAGGAATTCTGGCAACGACATTGTATTTTGATTTGGCGAATTCAGCAAAGACGCCGTTTTTTGATAAGTCACTGTGGAAAAATACCCGTTCACCAATTTGAAACTTTTTCGGATTATTCGATCCAACTGTAACTACTTCACCAGCTGCATCTAATCCAATGATGTGCGGATAATTCCATGCAGTGTTATGTCCTTTAACAAGTTTGTAGTCGACGGGATTTAGTCCCAAAGCATGGACCCTTATCATGACTTCATCATTATTAATTACAGGTTTATCCATATCAATTAGTTTGATATTGCTGATTTCTTTAGCGGTTGATGACGGAACGACTAGTGCCTTCATTAATAAAATCTCCTTTACTTATTAGAGTAATTATAGCAATGAAACTGTGAAATAATAATATTCACAGTTTTTTATTTGTAAAAGTACCTTGTATTATTGAGTACATTACTTTATATTATAGTTTAATCAAATACTCAATAATATTAAGTAGAGGTTTTAAAATGGATGCTTTTTTATTCAGGTCAGTCAATGATCTAGCAACTAAGTCTGACCTATTGGATACCATTGGAGTTTTTACCGCCAAATATACAGTTTATATTTTGGCAGTGGTTATGATTTGTCTGTGGTTTGTTAAACAAAATGATTTTCAATTCAGGCAAATGTTGTCAGTCAGTGTAATATCCTGTCTCATTTCGGAGTTAGTGGGCAAATTGATTGCTGGGAGAATTTACTATCATCGCCAACCTTTTGCAGTCTGGTCGAATGTTCATCAGTTGATATCTAAGAACCTTGGTAATAGTTTTCCTAGTGACCACACAATTGTGTTTTTTAGTATTATGATTATATTTTTTATTTATACTAAGTCAAAAGTACGCTATTTATTTCCAGTCTTAGCATTGATAGTTGGCCTATCTAGAATATTCGTCGGTGTTCATTATCCAGTGGATGTTTTTGTTGGTGCATCAATTGGAACGATTATTAGTATTATTAGTTATATTTATCTATTCGATTCAATAATGTTAAATAGGTTTCTAAAAGTAATTTATAAATTTGAAAATAAGATTTTTAAATGGAGCTTTATTAGTAATTAGTGCCAGTGTTCTGTAAAATAGAAGTAATAATGGAACTTAAGAGGATTTGGCCTAATGAATAAAGAAATGTTGAAAGGGACGATAGATTTACTGATCTTATCGGTTCTCAAGGAAGAAGATAATTATGGTTATCAGATTTCTAAGAATATAACTGATAAATCTGATGAGACGTTTGAAATTCAAGAAGCAACTTTGTATTTGGCTTTGAAGCGATTAGAAAAGCAGGGATGTATTGAAGCATATTGGGGAGAAAAGACCCACGGCGGTAAACGAAAATACTATCATATTATGGATCAAGGCATCAAGCAATTAGACGGTATGAAGCGAGACTTTCAATCATTGTCTGAAGTTGTTCAAAGGTTTATGTGAGGTGAATGCGATGAATTATTTTTCGATTAAACAAATTAGTTATAAAACAATTTTGGTGATATCAATGATTCTATTCTTCATCTGTTACTATTTGGATAGTGTTATTGATCCTCGACAAACGGAATCTATTTTTGTTGTCGGTTATATGTTTGCGATTATGTTGGCAGCATTTTGGTCGATAATCAATTATATTGATCATTTAAGAATCAATCCGTTGTACAAAACTTACGAGTCCATTGATCAATTTGTTCATGATCTGGATATTTCTGATGATGAAAAAATGGAAATCAAGACTATGATGGTGGATTATGTTACCGATCAGAAGTCATTAGGTAAGAGTGAAGATACAGCAATTAGAGAGATTATTAGTCAATTCAAGAACGAAGAATTGCATAAGCCTAGTGGTAGTGATGTTTTTTTTGTTCATGTACATAAATATCTATTGGGATTAGGTAGCATACTTTTAATCGCCGGTATTTTTGTTTATTTAGTCAATGAGTTTTCTTCCAAAAGTGTCTTGCTGGCAGTATTAGAAATAACCCTGATCTGTTATGCGGCTGGCTTTTATCTATCTTTTATCATGTATAATATTTTGAACAAAGTATTAATCAAGAAATAATGCTTTTTTTCATACTTCCTTCAATTACTAATGCTATAATCTAGCATCATAAGGAGGAATGAAATGTTCACATTAATGGCAACTAGTACATCTAGTTCAGCACCACTCTTAATTGCAATCGGGGTGGCAATTCTGGTAATGATTTGGTTATTGATCAAAACGGGAGCAGCGTTGTTGCGCCATCCATTTATCGGAATTTTGTTGATAATTTTTGGTGTTTTAGGCCTTTGGAACTTTTTCATCGTTGGAATTGGAATTATTGTCGGTGGAATAGCGTTCTTAATATTAACTCAGTTTTTCAATAACTAATAAAAAACAAATAGGACTTCTTAACTGGCAGATTGCCAAGCTAAGAAGTCCTATTTTTATTAAATTTATTTCTAAAAACGTTTTCAAAAATTAAACTGTACGTTATTCTAAAAGATGTATAGGGATTATTTTTAATCAAGGGGGATTAAAAATGAATAATACAAAACTATTAGATAACTTAAAAACTTTACAGGATTTAAAATTTGAAATCTATAATCGTAGTACTAAAGCTATCGATTACCGTAATTTCAATGTTTTAACACTAAATCTTCCCAATAAGACAATAGATATAGCGGATTTTTACAAAAAGCATTACCGAGAGTACTCAATTGAAGAAATTGCTGGATTGATCGTAGCTAAATATGAATTATAGATTGATAACTTTCAAGAGTACTTCAGAAACTCTCTTTCGCTCGTCTTCTGGTAAGTTGGAAAGATATTTAATCAAGTCCAGCGTATAGATATCAGAAAGGTTTGAGTCGGTAAAAAAGTCGGATAATTGCATATTCAAAGCATTCGCAATATCATTCAACTTTTTTATCCTGACGTTATCAACCTCGCCTCTCTCAATACGTGAGATAAAGCTTTCAGAAACACCAGATTTTTCAGCTAACTGTTCAATAGTTAAGTTCAAAGATCTACGACGTTCGCGAATAAGCTTACTTATTTTACCAAGCATTTATGTACCTCCAGTCAAAAATGATTCTCTTTAACGATAGATTAATTAGATTGTTCATTGAAGAGCAAGGTATGACTAATTAGTTTATCAAAAAAGGCATATTAGCACAATCAAAAGCGTTTACAAGCTGTATACTCTAGCTTTTCACTTGTGAAAAATGCTTTTTATCCTAATATATCGCTCCTGTTTATTTCGAATGAACAAAATAGTCCCATACGACTTGTTGATAAATAAAGGGGGAATTTTTAGATTCATAAAAAATATCACATGAGTAATGAAGCCTTCATTAGAATCTTCGTTATGATTATACATTTTAATTCTTAAAGAAAACTAAAAAAGGGGAAAAATATTTTATGAAACTTATTAAAAGGACTGCCATTGTGGGGATGGCTGCTGCAACATTATTATCAACAAGAATTTTAACTTCACCTCAAACTGTCAAAGCAAGTGACTATCCGGTGGTAAGGACTTCAAAAGTTACTTACATTTATACTAAACAAGGCGATTTGGTAAAGAATCGTGCACTTCAGGCTAACACCGATTGGAGAATGGGTAAACAAATTTTAATTAATGATGAATATTATGATCAAGTAGCTACAAATGAGTATGTCAAAGATTCTGAGGTCTATGATCCTAGTATCCAACAACAAAATATACAATTTCATTTGGCCGGTAGAGTGGTCGGTGGTAATGCTGATTTATTTGATACATCTATTAATCGAATCAGTAGTCGTAAATTGGCCGAGGGTAGTGAATGGGCGGTATCAAAAGCGGTTATTAATCAAAACGGTGTAATTTTTTACAAGATCTCCAAAACCGAATGGGTGCCATCCAATCATATGTGGTTGAATAATTTGGCGACAATTACGTATGATGCTGGATTTGGATTGACTGCGAATGATAATAATAACAACAGTAATACTAATACTGGAACAAATACAAATACAAATAACAATAATACAAGCACGAATACAAATACAAGCAAACCAACGAGAGTCGAACTACCCAAAGATGCCGTTAGATCTGCAATTTTGAAGTCAGTTAATGATGAACGTGCTAGCTTGGGAGTTGCACCATTACAAGAAACTCCTGGTTTAACACAGACTGCTGTTACTCGTGCAAATGAAATCGTTCAAAGCTTCAGTCACACGAGACCAAATGGTTCTGATTGTTTCAGTGCCTTTGATGAGAATGGCTTGAGTTATCATGCAGCTGCAGAGAATATTGATGAGGAGATTGGTGGCAATGGTTCGACCCCTGAACAGTTGGCCACAGCCGTTATGAAGTCATTCAAGGATGAGCCAGGTCACGCACATTATAATAGTGTTGTAAGTTCAACATATAACTACATTGGAATTAGTTCTAATTATGATGCTACAACCGATAGATATTATATTGCGCAAGACTTTATTGGTATGTAAGTTAAAATTAATTAATATGTTAGTGCATGTGTATATAGTTGTATAATTGTGTTGTTACATGTGTGCTTATATTAATTAATGGGGGAATTACTTTATGAATTTATTCAAAAAGTCTTTAATTGCTGGTATGTCGGCAGCAATGTTACTTTCAGTCGGAACTTTTTCGTCTAATACAGCCGATGCTGCATAAAAAAGTGTTGTCAGAACTAACAAAATTACGAGAATATACAACAAGCAAGGGGCATTGGTTACCAACCGTGCTTTGACAGCTAATAGTGATTGGCTAATGGGCAAAGTTATTACACTAGATGGCTTGAATTATGATCAAGTTGCTACAAATGAGTATGTCAAAGATAATGAGGTTACAAAACTTGCTCAGGCTGATACTACACCCAATGTTAGTTGGGATGATCAGGCAAGTTGGAGTGATCAATATAGAAATAGTCAGTCTGCAATTCAAACTGGACTTTTGAATGCAATCAATACTGAACGTGCGGCTCGTGGAACTGCACCTTTAAAGATGAATTCCGGATTAAACAATGTTGCCATTGAAATGTCCGCTGAATGGATGAATGAGGCTAATGGACATGGAAAAATGACTGATAATCCTTGGCCAATGTTCAAAGCTAACGGAGTAAATTATGGTTACGGAAAAGTTGGAGAGTCATTTAGTTCGTATATAGGCTTTGGTGATAATTCAGAAAAAATTGTAAGTGAAACCATGAAAGAATTAAAATCATCTAATATTACACAAAATTATGATAATTTGATGAATCCAGCTTTTACTGACATTGGTATCGGTATTTCATGTGGAACTGAGAATCCCTGTGCTTTTACAGCATTTGATCTTGCACAACTAAAATAAATTTAAACCCAAAAAACGAACTGCAATTTGCAGCTCGTTTTTTTAATTTCTCAATTTTGAATGCTTGTAAGAATAGTTAAAGTAAATAACCAATCCAATTGCGAACCAGATGACGAATCTCAACCATGTTTCCCAATTGAGTCCAGCGACTAGTAGTAAACAAAAGGCAATTGCGATGATCGGTGTAAATGGAACTCCAGGGGCACGGAATCCACGGTGGATCTCAGGGTGTTTGTGTCTCATCCATAACACTCCAGCTGATACGAGGATGAAGGCTGTTAGAGTACCAATGTTAACTAGTTCAGAAAGAATATTTAGATTAATGAATCCTGCAGTAACAGCGGTAATGATTCCGAAGAACCATGTTCCTTGTATGGTGTCTGGCGTTGTAAGTCAACTTCTCCAAAAAACTTCGGGAATAATCCGTCACGTGACATTGAGTAAGTGATACGTGATTGTCCATACAATTGAACGAGGATAACAGTTGTCATACCAAGGATAGCACCGATACTGACGATAATGCTTAACCAAGTTTGGCCGGTTGCTTTCAAGACAGCTAGAATCGGAGCATCCAAGAATTTGGCGAAGACAGTGTATTTAACAACGCCTGTCATGATCAGAGTCATAGCAATATAGAGAACTGTTGAAATACCAAGTGATAACATGATACCTCGTGGCAACGTCTTGCTGGGATTGATAGTTTCCTCAGCACTTGAAGAGACAGAATCAAAGCCAATGAATGAGAAGAAGACGATCGATGCAGCAGGAATGACTCCGGCAGCCGTTCCATTGTGGAAGGAATATAGTCCGTAAGGTGTGAATGGTTTCCAGTTTTGAGGTTTTACAAACCAAATAGTGCAGACGATGAATAAAATAATAACGGCTAATTTGATAATAACCATTGTGTCATTGACACGTTTAGTCGTATTGATACCTTTTGCCAAAATATAGGTAATCAAGAGAATAATCAAAAATGCTGGTAGGTTGAAGTAAGTTGTTACCCCAGGAGTTGTACCAGCCGCCGCCGTCAAGACTTTAGGGATGTGAATACCGAAGTTATTCATCAAGTTGACGAAATAACCGGACCATCCAGCTGAAACGGTTGCGGCACCGAGAGCATACTCAAGAATTAAGTCCCAACCAATGATAAAGGCAATAATTTCACCGAAGGAAATATATGAGTATGTGTAGGCTGAACCAGCCACAGGCGCCATAGAAGCAAATTCGGCGTAACATAATCCGGCGAACCCGCAACAGATGGCTGCGATTAAGAATGAAACTGCGAGTGAAGGTCCGGTCGTCAAAGCTCCTTTACCAGTTAGAACGAAGATACCTGTTCCAATAATTGCCCCAATGCCAAGAAAGGTCAAATCCCAAGTATGCAAGGTTCTTTTTAAAGGAGAAGTTCGGTTTAATAGATCATTAGTATCTTTTTTTTGAAATACTTGCATAAGTAACACCACCGTTCGTTATTTTTGACAAGTCTAATACTTGTTTAAACATATTTCCAGAAAAATGAATTTCTAAAATTGTAAATTTATTTTAATAAATCTGACAATTATTTTGATTTAAATAAATAACTACGAGAAAGAATCTTTGACAAATTTTCTGATTATTGGCAAGATTATCGTGAATTCGTTTTCAGAATAAAAATGTTTAAATAGAAGGAAGTTTTTATTATGTCAAAAATGATAGCAGGTCAAGCACTAGTTAAAGTTCTTGAAGAGTGGGGTGTCGATCACGTCTACGGTATTCCCGGCGGTTCGATCAACCATACAGTTGAGGGACTATATCTCGAAAAAGATAAGATCAAGTATATTCAAGTGCGTCATGAGGAGGTTGGTGCCATTGCTGCATCAGCTGACGCCAAATTTACTGGTAAGATCGGTGTAGCATTCGGTTCAGCTGGTCCTGGAGCAACACATTTGTTCAATGGATTGTATGATGCCAAGATGGATCACGTACCCGTTCTAGCATTAGTTGGACAAGTTCCCCAAACAACTATGAATACTAACTACTTCCAAGAGATGGACGAAACTCCAATGTTTGCTGATGTGGCGGTTTACAATCGTACTGTTACAACTGCTGAACAAATTCCTTATGTTATCAACCAAGCAATTCGTGAAGCATACCGCCAAAAGGGTGTTGCCGTAGTTACTTTGCCTGAGGATCTTACTGCAGCAGAGATTGATTACGAATCACCTAAGACTCCAAAAGTCGTTGAGAATGATTACTCACAAACAATCAATCCTGAAGATGTAACTAACACTTTGAATATGTTGAAAGAAGCTAAGCATCCACTAGTTTATGCTGGTCGTGGATTGCTTGGTGCCCGTGAGACATTGACTAAGTTCTCAGAACAGTTCAACTTGCCAATCATGAATACTGTTCCTGCAACCGGCGTTATCAGTACCGACCATCCTAATTTTATCGGTACCTTTGGGCGCCTTGGTAGCAAGTCTGGATTTGAGGCACTACAACATGCTGATCTGATACTCTTCCTAGGTTCAGAGTTCCCATTCGCAGGATTCTGGCCAAAGAACTTGAAGATCATCGAAGTAAACAATAATCCATATGATATTGGTAAGACAGTTGATGTCGACTATGCAGTTATTTCTGATGCTGAAAGTTATTTGAAGGCCTTAATTGGTACTGGTGAGACATTGCCAGCAGGTGACTGGTTGAAGTCTAATCAAACTAACAAAGCTAACTGGGACAGATGGATTGCTGATCGTGCTAAGGACGACAGTGACGGTTTGAATCCAGAAACGATCACAGCTAAGATTGCTGAAATGGCTGGTCCTAATGATACTTATGGTGTTGATACTGGTAATGTTACAGAATTCGGTGTTCGTGGATTACCAATGAATAAGAATCAACGTTTTGCCTTGTCAGGATTATTTGCCACAATGGGGTTCGGCCTTCCCGCTGGAATTGCTGGTGCCTTGAGTGTTCCTGATGGACAAGCATGGACATTGTCTGGTGATGGTGGATTTTCAATGGTTGCACCAGATATCATTACTGAAGCACGCTATGGCTTGCCAGTTGTTAACGTTGTTTTGTCCAATGAAAGATTAGGATTCATTTATTACGAGCAAGTTGCTACAAAGCAACACTTGTACGGAGTTGACCTCACGGGTGCAGATTGGGCCAAAGTCGCTGAAGGACTTGGCGGAATTGGTTTCACTATTACTAATATCAAAGAAGCTAATGATGTTTTCGATCAAATCAAGAAGTTACAAGCTGCTGGAAATAAGAAACCCATCGTTATCAACGCTGTGATCAAGCAAGAAGATCCAATTGCCACAGCCTTCATGCCACTCGATGAGAAGTTGTATGGAAAAGATGCTGTTGATGAATATTCTAAGAAGTATGATATTGATCCTAAGGATCAACCTTCACTTGGAGAATTACTTCGTGCTAAGGGAGATAATCTCTAAGATGTAGTACATGAGGCCGTGTTATGGCATAATAAAGTCACTAGGAGTGGTTAAATTATGAAGGTCTCAGATCAAACAGAATTATTCGAATTAGTCTATTCTCGTCAAAATAATATTTATGTAATCGGCGAAGCCTATGAGATTTGTCGCTCAGTTCTGTATTCCACCAAAGATGTTGATGTAGAAGTGAAGCCTAATCCATTAGCTAAGTTTACAAGAATGTTTAGAAGTTCCAGTACTAAGCAACTTGATAACTTGCGTCGTATAATTGCCAATAAGTATCATATTAAAGAAACTAAAAATGAAGATGAATATAGATTAGTTTTAAGACACTAAAAAAGTCGTGTGATTTTTTAATCACGCGACTTTTTTTGTTATCCGAAGTCACCGGAGATGTAATCATCGGTGGCTTTTATTTTGGGCTTGGTGAAAATCTTTCGAGTTTCGTTATATTCAATAATATGTCCCATATGGAAGAAAGCAGTGTAGTCACTGATACGGGATGCTTGTTGCATATTATGAGTCACGATGATAACGGTCAAGTTCTTACTTAGCAATTGAACTGTATCTTCGATTTTAGAAGTTGAGATAGGATCAAGCGCACTCGCTGGTTCATCTAGTAATAGAACATCTGGCTTCATGGCAATTGATCTAGCGATGCACAAACGTTGTTGTTGACCACCAGATAGAGCTAAGGCACTAGTATCCAATTCGTCTTTTACTTCTTCCCAAAGCGCTGCATCTTGTAGACTCATCTCAAGTCGTTCTTCCAATTCGTTTTTGTCATGGATACCATTCTCTTTGAGTGCGAAGAGAATATTCTCACGAATTGATTTGGCGAATGGATTAGGACGCTGGAACACCATACCGATGTGTTTGCGTACTTCATAAACGTTAGTCTTAGGATCATTGATATCGACATTACGATACATGATTTTGCCATCAACCGTCGCAATTTTATCGTTCATACGATTGAGACATCTAAGATAGGTAGATTTACCTGATCCTGATGCACCAATAAGAGAAATTATTTTGAAGCGGGGGAACTTTAAGCTAGTATCAAAAATGGCTTGATTTTTACCATATGAAACTTGAATATTATCAGTTTCAATTGCCATTTCTGACTTTAAGTCGATGATATATTTGTCATTAAAATCATATGTTTTCAAAGTAATACCTCACTTTGCTGCGGTCATTTTTTTGTAGATGTGGTTACCAATGAATCTGGCACCTAGATTGAAGATCAAGATGACGATGATCAATACAGCAGATGAACCGCTAGAAATCGCATGGGCATCAGGAGTAACAGCCTCGGTGTTAACCTTCCAAATGTGGACTGCTAATGTTTCGGCGGGGCGCATTGGATTGAGGAAACTGTTGGCATTGAAGATGTTCCAATTTGTATATGAAACTGAAGGAGCACTTTGACCGGCTGTATAGATCAAGGCAGCAGCTTCACCGAAGACACGTCCGGAACTGAGAATCACACCGGTTAAGATACCAGGTAATCCCTCAGGAACGATAATCTTAGTGATAGTTTTCCAGTCAGAAAGTCCTAAAGAGATCCCAGCTTCTTTTTGTAGATCAGGAACACTATTGAGTGATTCTTCAATATTTCTAGTAAGCAATGGTAAATTGAAGAATGTTAAGGCGATGGCACCTGATAGAATCGAGAATCCCATGTTTAGTTGATTAACCAATAGTAAGTAACCGAATAATCCGACAACAACGGAAGGTAATGAACTCAATACTTCGATTGATGTACGAATGACATCAGTTATCCAATTGTCCTTGGCGTACTCAGCTAAGTAAATGCCGGCCCCATAGCAATTGGAAATGAAATTATCAGTGTTAATACTAATAGATAGAGCGAATTGAATAGTTGATCTCGGATACCACCTCCAGCACTGAATGATTGTGCTTGGGATGTTAAGAAGTGCCAAGTTATGTCGGGTACTCCGTTGTATAAAATATATCCGATCAAAAATACTAGAATAGCGACCACAGTTGCAACAACTGCATAGATAATTCCTGTGGCTATTTTATCTGTACGTTTAGGATGCATTTTTGATATTACCTCTCTTTCCGATGAATCTTACTAACATGTTAAAGAAGAGTGACATTAGTAAGAGGATCAAGGCTAATGACCATAACGCATCATTTGGGAGAGTCCCCATAACGGTATTACCAATATCGGTAGTTAGTTTACTAGTCAAGGTTGATGCTGGAGAAACTAGGTTCTTAGGCATCAGGATGGCATTACCGATAACCATCTGCACGGCCAATGCTTCACCGAAGGCACGAGCCATACCGAAGATGATAGCTGTTAAGATACCGGGAGTCGCTGATCGCAAAATAACTTTGTAAATGGTTTGCCATCTAGTCGCTCCAAGCGCTAGTGAAGCCTGACGATAATGCATGGGAACAGCCTTGAGACTATCGACGGTTAAAGATGTAATGGTAGGTAATACCATTACAAATAATACTAACGTACCAGATAGAATACCAAATCCTGTACCACCGAAGATATGTCTGATGAATGGAACAATCAGTGAAAGTCCGATGAATCCATAAACAACTGAAGGGATTCCGACTAACAATTCGATAACTGGTTGCAGTAATTTGGCACCACGTTTAGCAGATATCTCTGTCATGAAGATAGCAACACCGATAGCGAATGGTGTTGCTACTAAGGCAGCCAAAAGGGTAACACTGAATGAAGTAACGATCATTGGAAGTGCACCGACCATTGGTCTTCCCTTGCTGTCCATGCTGGTTGGTTCCCAGTTAGAAGTAGTTAAGAATTGCCACACGTTGACGTGATCCTTAGTGAATGTGGCTATTCCTTTTGAAGCGATAAAATATAAAATACAAGTCACCAATGCGATGATCAGACCAATACAGATATAACAGATGGTTCTACCTAGATGGTCCTCTCGGGTGGCCTTTGAATTTTGCTGTAATTTACGTTGAATTTCATCCATAACATTTAGAGCCTCCTATAAATTGAGACATGAAAAAGGGACTTTGACCGTCAGCGATGCTACAAGTCAAAGCCCCTCAGAATTATTTGTTTGAAACAGTACCTT
Source organism: Companilactobacillus nodensis DSM 19682 = JCM 14932 = NBRC 107160 (assembly GCF_000615905.1). Classification (GTDB taxonomy): domain Bacteria; phylum Bacillota; class Bacilli; order Lactobacillales; family Lactobacillaceae; genus Companilactobacillus; species Companilactobacillus nodensis. The sequence continues at coordinate 126,067 of NZ_BAMN01000004.1, read as the reverse complement.
TGGCATCTTTTTGAACTTTCATGTCATGAATACTGATGTATCCCATCTTACCAACAAGGCCTTTTTGAACTGCACTTGAGTCCATGTATTTCAAGAATTTAGCTGTGGCATCTTTAGCTTCACCCTTTGTATACATATGTTCATATGACCAGATAGGCCAATCATTTGTTTCAACATTTGTATCTGTAGGTTTAACATCGTTGATTGATACAGCTTGTACTTTGTCGTTGATGTATGAGAATGCTAGATAACTGATAGCACCCGGTGTACTTTCAACAATTTTTTGAACAGTACCATTTGAATCTTGTTCTTGTGATTTAACAGCTTTGTCGCCACCGAGAACGGCGTCTTCGAATGTTGCACGAGTACCACTACCTTCGGCACGGTTAACAACTGTTATTTCTTGATCCTTACCACCAACATCTTTCCAGTTAGTGATTTTGCCTGTGAAGATCTTCTTCAATTGATCCATTGTTAGGTTTTTAACGCCTGTTTCTTTGTTAACAACTGGAGCCATACCAACTACAGCCACCTTGTGATCGACAAGCTTCTTAGCATCGATACCGTCTTTTGATTCTGCAAAGATATCAGAGTTACCAAGGGCAACTGATCCGTCTTGTACTTGGCTAAGACCTGTACCAGAACCTCCACCTTGAACGGTGATGCTGATTTTACTATTGTCTTTTTGGAAATTGCTTGCAGCTTTTTCTACTAAAGGTTGTAGTGCCGTTGATCCGACCGCAGTGATTTTACCTGAAGCGCTGGAATCTGATGAACTAGAACTACTCTTGCTATTGTTGCTGCATCCAGTTAAAACGGCAATGAAAGCACCGAATAAAAGGATCGCAGAAATGATATTTTTCTTTTTCATAACTAACCCCTTACTAACAATATTTAGTACATGATGCAAATATAACTCGATGATGTATAAAACTTGTTTGTTGTTTGTAAAGATTGTGTAAATATTGTATTTATATTTTTATAATGGATGTATAAACAAATTTGTTTGAAATTGCCTGAACGGACGATTATTCTATTTGTATTGGTCTATATCAAAATAGAATGTGCATTTTATGCAAAATAGATTACGGCCATCTGATTATAAGTTATAATCATGTTACATAAAGGGAAGACGCAATATTTATGAGCGGAAAGAGGTTGGATCTATGCGACCATTGGTATTATTAAGTAAAAATCTGCCATTATTCATTGAAATGAATAGCTATTGTAACAGTCAGGGCTGGTTCATTCACAATATGACAACACCTGAGAAGACTGTTGAAATGGTAAATGATGACGATGTATCTGGCCTGATCTGGGACTTAGCGACAACCGATTTAAAGACATCATTGAACACTCTAAAAGAAATACGTGACAAGATCGATGGTCCCATCGTTGTCTTATCTCCAACAAGAAAAAAAGACGAGTGTAAATTATTTTACGATATTAATGTTGACGCCTATTTAGTAGAACCATTATCATATCCAGAACTGATTTCGAAGTTCAAACAATTGTTTTGGGTCTATGACAAGTTTGCCGTTAATCAAGCTAAGAAAAAAATTGCCAAAGATGTTAAGCACACTGTCCAGTGTCATGATCTATCGATAGATTTGAAACACTTTAGGGTATCTCATGAAGGAATGGATCTGGGGCTTACGCCTAAGGAATTCAGCCTTTTGTGGTATCTGATGCAACATCGTGGGCAAGTTCTAAGCCGAGAACAATTATTATCTGGTGTTTGGGGCTACGATGCAGCAGGGTCAAGTCGTACGATCGATATTCATATTAGTCACTTACGGGACAAGCTAGAAGAGAATCCTTCTTCACCAACATGGATCAAGACGGTTCGCGGCTTTGGTTATATTTTGGATAATGACTATCCATTAGTTGCGACACAATAAAAAGACGCTCCAGCCAAATGGCTGGGGCGTCTTTTATTATGCAGCTTTCTTGTTCATTAATAATCGGATTATTTTGTCGAATTCAGCGACTGCAAGAACGATGATTCCACCGATCACAGCAAGTCCCCATTCAGGTAATCCTATTGAACCGGTATGGAAAATATCTTGCATGAATGTACATAAGTCAAGATAAGTTGCAATATGATCATTAATCCAACGAAGACGAAGGCATACATGTTGGAGAATAATTCTTTTGACAGAGCAAGCTTTGGTGTACGGATGTTGAATAGGTAGAATATTTTACCAACAACTAACACGTTGACCATAGTTGTACTTGCGATTGTTTGACTAACGCCGTTACCGACTAACCAGGCGTCAACAACTAAACTGACACCAGCGATAAGTATAGCGACATAGGCCATTTGGAATACGTCATGTCGACTCATAAACTTAGCACCAGTCTTACGTGGTGGTCGATTCATGATTCCGTCTTCAGCTGGTTCAAAAATCAAAGCAAATTGGATCGTAATGGCTGAAACCATGTTGATCCAGAGTAACTGAGTCGGGTGTAGTGGAATTTCATTTTTAGTCAAGATGGCATAGGCCACAATCAGACCTTCGGAGACGAAATAGGTAGTAAGTAGAGAATACTCTTCTTGATATTGTCGAAGATTCGACGGCCTTCTTTAATGGCAGTTGATATAGTAGCGAAGTTATCATCAGTTAAGACCATATCAGCTGAATCCTTGGCAACGTCAGTACCTTTAATACCCATGGCAACACCAATATCAGAACGTTTCAAGGCCGGGGCGTCATTAACACCGTCACCAGTCATGGCAGTGACTTTATTGTTTTTTTGTAAAGCTTCGATAATTTCAATCTTATTACTTGGAGTAGTTCTTGCGAAGACTTGATTCTTGTCAGCGGCTTGAATACGTTCCTCGTCATTCAACTCATCCCATTCAGGACCTGTAATGGCGTGGATCGTTTCTGCAAGTCCAAGTTTCTCACCAATAGTTTTGGCAGTTATGGCGTTATCACCGGTAATCATTTTTACTTCAACACCAGCTGCACGCATAACCTTTAGGGCTTCGATAACTTCTTCACGAGGCGGATCGATGATGGCAACTAATCCTAAGAAGTTAAGTCCATCAGTAATGATCTCATGAGTTATCTCGTTTAAGGTATTAGGTTGTTTTTCATAACCAACGGCGATAACACGTTTACCTTCTTCAGAGAATCGTTTGACTAAGTTAAACCATTTGTCATAGTCAAAGTTGGAGTCATTTTTTTGAGCCATTTCTAGTAACTTATCTGGTGAACCTTTAACGAACAATAGTCGATTGTCATCTTTGTCTTTGACTAATTTGGCCATGTAACGGAAGTCAGAGTCAAAGGGGAGGATATCTAATTCTTCATATTTATCGGCTGTACCATAAGGTACAACTTTGTGATAAAGCGTGAGGAAGGCACCGTCAGTAGGTTCACCGTTGATGACCCAATGACCATTTTCTTCAGCTAAGTCGGTATCGTTGGCTTCATAACCAGCTTCCAATAGTAACTGAAGTTTTTCGTCGATCACGACGGGTTGACCATTATGGGTGATTTGTCCCTCTGGTCGATAACCGATTCCACTAACCTGATATTCTTCATTGCCGATCATAATATCCGTTACGGTCATTTCATTTTTTGTCAGTGTACCAGTCTTATCAGTTGCAACAACGTCAACTGAACCTAATGTTTCAACGGCTGGCAAAGTTTTGACGATGGTGTTTTGATTCTTAGCCATATCACTAACACCTTTGGCAAGAATAACCGATGTAGTAGCAGGTAATCCTTCAGGAATGGCACCAACCATCATGGCAACAACAGCTAATGCAAGGACTGATAGTGAATAAGTGTCGAAGACTAATCCAATTAAGAAGATCACGACTGAGGCGGCAACGATGAAGTAAGAAGTGTTCGTTCCTAATTTGTCGATGACTGTCATTAATGGAGTCTTTCGTTGTTTAACAGAACTTACAGAAGTAGAGATCTTACCGATTTCTGTCTCTGCAGCTGTGGCAACAACTAATCCGGTACCACTACCGTTAGTAACGGCAGTTGAAGCGAAGGCCATATTGTCCTGGTCAGCTAGAGCAACTGTTTCTTCATCGATTCCTTCAGCAATTTTTTCGACTGAGTTGGCTTCACCAGTCAAAGCTGATTCTTGAATCCTTAGGTTGTCAGAATCAACGATTCTGAGGTCGGCAGGGACATTGTCACCAGCTTCTAAGAAGACCAGATCGCCGACAACTAATTCTTCAGCTGGCACATCTTTTCGTTGGCCCTCTCGATAGACAGTTGCATCAGTCGAGAGCATTTGTTTGATTTTTTCTAGCGCATCAGAAGCATTAGTCTCTTGATAGTATCCAATTAACGCGTTGATGATAACTACTAATCCGATAATGATCGAATCTGAATAATGTCCCATCAGCAAGGTGATCAGCGTTGAGGCAATCAAAACGTAGATAACCATACTCTTGAATTGGCGCAGGAATACTTTCCACTTTGGTGTCTTTTGTGATTCAAGTTTGTTAGGACCATCAGCGGCTAATCGTTTGGCAGCCTCTGTGTCAGATAGTCCTTGTTTGAAATCCTCAAAGTTATTTTGTTCCTTTAGTTCATCTAATCCCATTTGAAAAAATTTCTTTTTCAATTATTGTTTCTCCTCAATATTAATGTAATTTATTTGTTTTTTTGAAAATAGGGTTAAAAAAAGCGCGTTGCTCAACAGCAGTGCGCCCTAAATAAACGTGATTAACTTTTAGTACCGGAGATAATTGCGATATTCGTTTTCAGTCCAGTTCCACTCCTTAAAAATATTATATATATAAATTAACAGGTATTTGCAATTATGTCAATCTTAATAATCATATTAGAATTTTGTTATATTGAAGCATAAAATTATCATTAATGGGGTATACCAATTATTAATATATAAATCATGAAAATATAGCTAATCATTTCATAGGTATATACCACAATGATTTTTTCTTGAAATATTGCAGGTATACCATTAATATAGGATTCGTTGATTTATTTTGCTATTTTTGGAGGGAAAACACAAAAATGAAAACATATTTACAAAGAATGGGACGTTCACTTCAACTTCCCGTTGCCGTTCTACCAGCAGCAGCCCTTCTTGTAGGTATTGGACACTGGATGCCAGCTAATTGGGCTCTAGCGCAATTCTTACAAGCAGGTGGTACTGCTATTCTGGGGCAACTTGCACTGTTGTTTGCAGTTGGGTTAGCACTGGGGATAGCTAAGGAAAAAGACGGAGCATCAGCATTAGCTGGTGTGGTAGCTTACATTGTACCGGTTGGAGTATTGGCTCCTGCTAACGTCGCACTGTTAAAAGGCATCAGCGTTAAAAATGTTGATCCAGCTTTTAATGCCATCTCAGGTAATGTCTTCATCGGTATCATTGCCGGATTAACTGCAGCGGCGTTATATGATCGATTCCACGAAACAAAATTACCAATGGCATTATTATTCTTTAGTGGTAAGAGATTGGTACCTATCATGGCTTCATTAGTTATGTTATTGTTCACCGTTATTTTACTATTTGTTTGGCCAACGTTATATAACGCTCTAATTTCATTTGGTAAGTTCTTCGTTCAACTCGGACCATGGGGTGCTGGATTGTTCGGATTCTTCAATCGCTTGTTGATCCCAACAGGATTACATCAAGCATTGAACCAAGTCTTTGAATTCAATATTGCCGGTATCAATGATATTGGTAATTTCTGGGCAAATAAAGGAACAAGAGGTATCACAGGTATGTATCTAGCAGGATATTTCCCCGTTATGATGTTTGGATTACCAGCTGGTGCCTTAGCTATTTATCAGAATGCTTTGCCAGAACGTAAAAAGGCCACCGCCGGGTTGATGATGGCTGGAGCTTTTGCATCATTCTTTACCGGTGTTACCGAACCGCTAGAATTTTCATTTATGTTCGTTGCTTGGCCACTATATGTGATCCATGCCGTTTTCACAGGTTTATCAATGGCATTTGCTGCTTTCATGCATTGGACAGCTGGATTTACATTCAGTGCCGGATTAGTCGATTATGTCCTGAGTTTGCACATGCCAATTGCCAATCATCCCTTGATGCTATTGGCTCAAGGTGTAGTCATGGCATTCATTTATTACTTCGGATTTAACTTTGCTATCAAGAAGTTTAATCTGATGACGCCAGGTCGTGAACCATTAGAAACAACTAATGATGATTCAGTTGCAGTCGAAACATTCGACGATGATGATAAGTATATGATTGCTGCCAAAAAGGTTTATGCCGGTATTGGCGGTCATGATAATATCAAAGTCATTGATAACTGTACGACACGCTTACGTCTTCAATTATTTGATACTGATAAAGTTGACCAAGCCACAGTTAAGTCATCCGGTGCCGCAGGTATCAATATCTTGGATAAGAACAACATTCAAATCGTTATTGGAACTGAAGTGCAATTTGTTGCGGGTGCTTTGAACAAATTATACAAAGAAAATGCAGCTGTAACCGCTGCTACATCAACTAAAAAAGAAGAGCCAACGGCTCCCGTCGCTGATAATATCAAGTCAGGTGAGACGGATATCTTCTATAGTATAGGCAATGGTGAGTTAGAAGATATTGAGAACGTATCTGATCCGACCTTTGCTCAAAAGATGCTTGGTGATGGTTATGCAGTCATTCCAACCGATGGAAAAATTGTTGCACCAGTTGATGGGGAGATATCGACGGTTTTCCCAACTAAGCATGCTATTGGTATTACTACCCCTAATGGATTAGAAGTTTTGGTTCATATGGGAATTGATACGGTTCAACTAAAAGGTGAGCCATTTAATGTCTTAGTCACTGAAGGACAAAAAGTTGTCCACGGTGATGCGTTAGCCGATATGAATCTCGCTAAGGTTGAAGAAGCTGGTAAAAAGACAGACGTCATGGTCATTATCACTAATATGCCTGTTGTTGGTTATATGAAGTATCAGACACTTGACCGAAAGATTGATTCTGATGATGAAGTTGTTAAAGTTACGATCAAATAAAATGTGTATAAGATAAAGGAGTTGTGACGTAACTATATAAGTCACTAAACTTGCAGCTTAAACGCGCGGCAAAACACAACTTCTTCCGTTTAACTACAAAGCAGCGTATTTACGTAAGTAAATACGCTGCTTTTTTAGGTTATACTCAGAAGCTAAACGTGTTTTGCCACGCTCTCTTTTTTGTTTACTATACAAAACGTAAAATAATTTTTAGGAAAATATCCTTTTATTAAAAACATTATGATGTTTACGTGTCAGTTTTTGAAAGCGCTTGACAACTCCACAAAATGTAATCATAATTTGAATTGGTTAAACAGGTAGATCAATATTACTACGGATGAAACAACTATTGCATTCGCAATGGTTGTTATTTAGTTAGTTGGGAGGCAGCAAAGTGGATATGGCTAAAACAGATATGGATAAACTCCATACTATCGGCGAGACTGCCAAAATTTGTGGCGTTTCGCGCAAGACATTACGCTTTTATGAAGAGTTGGGCTTACTGATTCCAGACTATGTAAGTCCAGACAATGGATATCGCTATTATAGTGACGATACCTTAAACACGGTCCCAATTTTGAAATATTACAAGCAAATGGGCTTTCATCTACAGGAAATGAATGGTGTTGGGGATACTTGTGACTGCTTCTTTCATGAACGGAACTTCCTTACTAAGTTAGACGAGTTAAAGAAAGAGGAAAGAGAATTACAAAATCGCTATCAATCAATCTATGATTGGGTCGGTATGTTGCATGAGGGTAACATGGCGGTGGAGAATGGGCTTTCTAGTATTACTTTGAAGTATGTGGAACAGGAACAATATTATTCTTTGGAACAAGATTTTAAGTACGATTATAAAGATTCAATTATCAATCTACCTTGGATTAATCACTTGGAGGAGAACGGTTCAGCTATAACTGGTCCCGTTATATTGTCATTTGATAATTATCAGGACAAGGCTGCCGGAACGATTTCAAGAGCATCAATTATGCAGAAGCCGGTCAGGAACGATCCGCATCGAATTCCTACGATCGATTTCGGCGGACAAATGTATTTATGCACTTATAATGTGGGCGCTCCAGATACATCGGCGTCTAAGTATCATGATTTAGAAGTCTGGGCCGATGATCATGGCTATCAATTAGGTTCAGAATGTTATGAACGATATCTGGTTGATTATTGGGCAACGAAGGACGAAAACAGTTTTGTTTGTGAGATCATGATACCAGCAGAAAAAATATCTTAAGAATAAGTTTTGAGCTATTGAATTTGAATAGTTCAAAACTTATTTTTTTGTCCAAAAGTTCGAATATAGTGAAAAAATCACAAGTAAAAATCATTTGAAAAAACTAGCTGATTTATCTTGTTAAATCGGCTATTTAGTGTATTAACCTCAAAAACTAATTTTTGAGGTTTTTTTGTTACCTATTTTGAATTACTAACAAAAACAGAATGAAATAATTATTCCATCTATATATAGTTAATTATACCCGTACCCATAGGACAGGGTTTACTAAATGAGGTATATTTTTAAACAAATAGCAGGTGAAATACTGGTATATCAGCATCGTATAAAATATTCCACTTCAAAAAACATTTGGGAATATTTTTTTAAAAAGTTATAAAAAAATCTAAAAATGTGTTTTTTATTCCAAAATAGATCGTTCAAAATAATTTATTTTTTTTATTTCGAATTTATTATTGTTGGTACTTAACTACCCAATTTATTAGCAAATGAGCCAGAGAATCCTGTTTAAACGGCATTTGTACCGAAATCACAAGTTATTTTTTACTCAATATTTTAAAAGTAATAACGTGCCAAATAAGTCTTGATGTGAAAAAATGCACAATAGCAAAATTCGATGTTGACCCTACCATAAGGGGAGGTTCTATATTTAAATCGTTAAGTTATGTAAGCGCTTAATTACATACAAACTAGGAGGAACGATTATGAAGTTCGATGCATTAGGTATGGTAGAAACAAAAGGCTTGGTAGGATCAATTGAAGCGGCTGATGCCATGGTAAAGGCTGCGAATGTCTCATTGATAGGAAAAGAACTTGTTGGTGGCGGAATCGTTACTGTAATGGTAAGAGGCGATGTTGGAGCCGTTAAGGCAGCCACAGACGCAGGAGCAGCAGCAGCAGAACGTGTTGGAGAAGTATTATCAGTTCACGTAATTCCTCGTCCACACAGTGAAGTTGAATCAATTCTTCCAAATGCACCTGTAGATGTAACTGAATAAGGAGGATTCCTATGAATAGTGGAAAGAGCATTATGAATACTTCCGTAGTATCTGCGGATACACAAATGAAAGCCGCTGGTAAAAAATTCCAGGTAACTGGAATTTCCAACGGTTTAGTTTCTGGATTGACATATGGTATTTATTCAACCTTGGTAGTTGTGGCCAGTGGTTATAACCCACTAGTAAGTGCCGCAGGAATTCTAGCAGCACCATTTGTTGCTTCAGGATTGAACGACTTGTTTGCGGGAATTTGGTTATTATTCTATAACGCAAAGCAAGGTCGATTAAGAGAACTTGGACGTACATTGAAAACTAAACCAGGAAAGATGTTAGTTATTGGTTTCCTATTAGGCGGACCAATTGCTAACGGTGCTTATCTAGTCGGATTAGCATTAGCGGGTGCTTATGCAATTCCGATCTCGGCAACATGTAGTTTGTTCGGAGCGTTATTTGCTTGGATCTTCTTGAAACAGCGACCAACAAAGCGTGTTGTTTTGGGAATGGTAATGTGTGTTGCTGGAGCAATCGTTATTAACTTCGTTAAACCCGAAGGTGCACCAAACTTTACTTTAGGAATTATTTGCGCATTGATCGCCGCTGTTGCTTGGGGACTTGAAGGAGTCTTCTCAAGTTTTGGTGGTGCAATGATCGATACTGACGTAGCAGTTAACCTACGTGAATTAATCTCAGGTTTATTCGCATTACTTATTGTTGTTCCACTTATCGGTGGCGGTATCAAATTACTTGGCGGAACACTTTCAGCTCCATCACCAATGCTTTGGTTAGCAATTGCCGGAATGAGTGCAGCAATTTCATTCGTTAGTTGGTATAAGGCTAATTCAATGGTTGGATGTGCGGTTGGTATGTCACTTAACGTTACATACGCATTCTGGGGCGTTTTATTCTCAGTAATGTTCTTAGGACAAGCATTAACACCAACAATCGTCATTGGATCAATCGTTATCGTGCTTGGTGCCATCGTCGTTACAATGAATCCTTTGGATCTATTTAGAAAAGGAGATGCATAAGATGTTATTACCTAGCAGAATGGCAGTTTTAAATCATATGTTTGATAAAGACGAAGTCGACGTTAAGTCAGTTATGGCAGCATTAAAAGACGATTACGGAAATGAAAAACAATTTAACGAAAAAATGTATCTCGATCATTTAATGGCTCTTGAAGCTAATGGATTGGCAGAAATGTCAAGTTACGACTTAAATGAGAACGGTGATCTGGTCATGAAATACAGAATTACTGATGACGGTAAAAGTACCGTTGAAAAATACGTTGATAAACGTTATCGGGTTGCGTAAGGAGGCAGAGATGTGAGATTTAGAGGCGAAGAAGCAGTAGGCTTCATAGAAACCATTGGCTTAGTTCCAGCTTTGAAAGCTGCGGACGTAATGCTAAAAGCCGCGGACGTAGAGTTGATCTCTTACGAAAACATCGGTTCCACATTAGTAACAATCATGATCAAGGGTGACGTTGCCGCAGTTGAGGCATCCGTTGAAGCTGGAGCAATTGCAGCTGACTCAATCGGTAAGTTAACTGCCAAGAACGTAATTCCTAGACCAATCCCAGCAGTTGGCGATATCGTCTCAGTTCACGATATCGATCATCAGTAAAGTACGAGGAGAGAGAATATGAAGACATACCAAGCAATCGGTGCTATTGAAACATTCGGCCTCGTCTTTGTAGTTCAAGCAGCTGATGCAATGTGTAAAGCCGCAGATGTCGATGTAGTCGGTTATGAAAATACGGCTTCAGGTTATATCTCGGTAATCGTCCAAGGCGATGTAGCCGCATGTAAATCAGCCGTTGAAGCAGGGGTTAAAGCAGTAGAAAATATGGGAGCTGAAGTATACAGCTCAGTCGTTATCGCGAGTCCTCATCAAGACTTGAACAAGATTATCGACCGCTACTCATTAGACATATTATTGGATGAAGAATAATAGAAGGAGTTGGGCAAAATGCAGTTTGTGGATAAAGATCTGAAATCAGTCCAGGAAGCAAGGATATTAGTCGAATCTGCGCGCGATGCCCATGTTCTTTTGAAGGAATACGGTCAACAAGACCTTGACCGAGTAATTGATAAGTTAATGTCAGACATTCTCATTGAAATCCCTGAATTAGTGGATTTGGAAATTGCGGAAACAAAGGCTGGCGTTAAAAAAGACAAATTAAAACTATTTGAAGAATTTCTTCCTATTCTAGAAGACAAACTTAAAAATCAAAAAGTTATCGGAAGCTTGAAGGAGAATTCCCATAATCAAATCGAAACGATTGGTGTTTCACTAGGGGTCGTTGCAGTATTACTACCAACTGAAAATATTATTTTGAACAGTTTGTACGCAACACTGATTGCTATTAAATCCGGCAACACAGTTATCTTAGTACCACAACCAAGAACCGAAAAAGTCGTTGCAAGATTTTATAGCAAAGTAGCTCATATTTGCCAGGAATCGGGACTTCCACAAGGAGCCATCGGTTATATGGAGAACACAGCTGATGAAGGTGTTACACAGATACTTGCTCACCCCGATACAGCCCTTGTGATCGACATCGGTGTTCCAAAGTACTTCGACAACAATCAAGTTGTCAACAAGCCGATGATCTACGGTGGTACCGGATCAACACCAGTCTTCATCGAGCACACGGCTGATATTGTTCAGGCAGCAAAATCAGTTGTGGACAGTCGCTCATTTGATAACGGACTTTTACCAGCAGCTGAACAATTTGTTCTCGCCGAAGGCGTCATTGCTAACGAGGTCAAGTCAGACATGACAGAAGCAGGAGCTTACTTCTTGTCAGACAGCGAGGAAGAACAATTACTAGGCAGCTTATTCTTAGATGAAGATCATGTAAACCCATTATTCGTGGGACAAAGCGCCACATGGTTAGCCAAACAATCAGGATTCAGCGTACCGGAGAATACGAAGGTTCTTGTATCAGAGAAGCCTTACATCTTCGATGAGAATCCATTTACCAACGAGTTGAAGTGTCCGATCTTAACATTCTATGTTGAACCAGATTGGATGCACGCTTGCGAAAAATGTATCAGATTATTAAAGACCAAGAGAAACGGTCACACCTTAGCAATCTATTCAAAGGATGAAGCAGTTATCAAAGAATTTGCTTTGAAGAAGCCAGTCGGGAGAATGATTGTTAACGGACCAGCAAGTTTCTCAAGTATCGGAATAAATTCAACCTTACCAGTTTCATTGATTCTAGGCGGTTTAACTACTGGACGAGGATTCATTTCTAAGAACGTTGTAGCTGAGAACCTAACTTATCAAAGAGACATCGGGTATACAAAACCAAATATTCGTAACCATGTACAAGTTCAAGAAGTAACTCAAGAAAAAGATATTTCGGCAGACAAAGAATTATTAGCCAAAGTATTAAAGAAAATTATGGATCAATAAATTTAAGAAGTGAGGGAGTCAGATGGACGTTAAAGAATTTTCAACTAAACTCGCCGCAGCAACAGCTGATCTAAGCCAAGAAGAAAGAAATGCATTAATGAAGATGTTCTCATCAGTTTCAGATCATATTGAATCAACTGATGGAGCAATCGTAGCTGGTCAAGATCACTTAGACGATCAAACAACAACAGAAGTTCCAGATGGAATCACACCAAGATTGAGTGCCTTAAAAGACAACTACTTGGATCAAAAACCATCGATCACAACTTATCGTGCACGTGCCATTACTAAGATTGCTAAAGAAAATCCTGGTATGCCAAAAATTGAATTACGTGCTAAATGTTTCCGCTACTGTTGTGAAACAGCACCCCTAGTAATTCAAGACAACGAACTTATCGTTGGAGCACCTAACGGAGCACCTCGTGCCGGAGCATTCTCACCAGATATCGCTTGGCGTTGGATGGAAGATGAAATCGACACAATCGGTACTCGTCCACAAGATCCTTTCTATATCTCAGACGAAGATAAGAAGATCATGCGTGATGAACTCTTCCCATATTGGAAAGGTAAGTCAGTCGATGAATATTGTGAAGACCAATACCGTGAAGCCGGTGTTTGGGAATTATCAGGTGAATCATTCGTATCAGATTGTTCATATCACCAACTAAATGGTGGTGGTGATTCAAACCCAGGTTACGACGTAATCTTGATGAAGAAAGGTATGATCGATATCCAAAACGAGGCCAAAGAACACCTCGAAAAATTGGATTACGAAAACCCAGACGACATCGAAAAGATCTACTTCTACAAATCAGTTATTGATACTACAGAAGGTGTAATGATTTACGCTCGTCGTATGTCAGAATTCGCTGCAGAAAAAGCTGCTAAAGAAACAGATCCAAAACGTAAAGCAGAACTTCAAAAGATTTCTGAAATCAATGCTAGAGTACCTGCACACAAACCTGAAACATTCTACGAAGCAATCCAAGCTGTATGGACAGTTGAATCACTACTAGTTGTCGAAGAGAACCAAACAGGTATGTCAATCGGACGTGTTGACCAATACATGTACCCATTGTTCAAAGCCGATCTTGAATCAGGACGTATGAACAACTACGAAGCCTTCGAACTTGCAGGTTGTATGTTGATCAAGATGTCAGAAATGATGTGGATCACAAGTGAAGGTGGTTCTAAGTTCTTCGCTGGTTACCAACCATTCATCAACATGTGTGTCGGTGGTATCACAAGACAAGGTCAAGATGCTACTAACGATTTAACATACTTACTAATGGATGCCGTAAGACACGTTAAGGTTTACCAACCATCATTAGCATGCCGTATCCACGCACACTCACCTAGAAAGTATCTCAAGAAGATCGTAGATGTTGTTCGTGCCGGAATGGGATTCCCAGCATGTCACTTCGATGACACGCATATCAAGATCATGTTAGCTAAGGGTGTATCAATTGAAGATGCCCGTGACTACTGCTTGATGGGATGTGTTGAACCTCAGAAGTCAGGTCGTTTGTATCAATGGACATCAACAGCCTATACACAATGGCCAATCTGTATTGAGTTAACACTTAACCATGGTGTTCCACTATGGTATGGCAAGAAAGTTACACCAGACTTAGGTGACTTGTCACAATACAAGACATTCGAGCAATTCGATCACGCTGTTAAGGAACAAATCAAGTACATCACAAAATGGACTGATGTAGCCACAGTTATTTCACAACGTGTTCACCGTGACTTAGCTCCAAAACCATTGATGTCAATCATGTACGAAGGTTGTATGGAACATGGTAAGGACGTATCTTCCGGAGGCGCAATGTATAACTTCGGACCTGGTGTTGTTTGGTCAGGACTTGCTACATACACAGATTCAATGGCAGCAATTAAGAAATTAGTCTTCGATGACAAGAAATACACATTGGATCAATTAAACGAAGCTTTGAAAGCTGACTTCGAAGGATTCGAACAAGTACGTACAGATTGCTTGAATGCTCCTAAGTATGGTAACGATGATGATTACGCTGACCTTATTGCAGCTAACCTAATCAACTTTACTGAAATGGAACACAGACAATTCCATACATTGTATTCAATCTTGAGTCACGGAACATTGTCAATTTCAAACAACACACCATTTGGTCAAATGACAGGTGCATCAGCCAATGGTCGTAAAGCTTGGGTTCCATTATCAGATGGTATCAGTCCAACACAAGGTGCAGACTACAAAGGCCCTACAGCTATTGTTAAGTCAGTATCTAAGATGGCAAATGACAGTATGAACATTGGTATGGTTCATAACTACAAGATCATGGCCGGATTGTTGGATACACCAGAAGGTGAAGAGAGTTTGATCACATTACTTAAGACAGCAAATTCTCTAGGTTGTGGACAAATGCAATTCAACTACTTGGATAATCAAACATTGATCGATGCTCAAAAGCATCCAGAACAATATCGTGGTTTGATCGTTCGTGTTGCTGGATACAGTGCCTTCTTCGTTGAATTATGTAAAGACGTTCAAGATGAAATTATTAGTCGTACAATGCTAACGCAATTGTAGATTTTAGAGCTGGAGATGGGAAAGCATGGTTGATGAACAAGAAAAAGAACGGATAGAAAGAAAGGCCTTTGTTTTCAATGTACAAAAATATAGTCTGTATGACGGCCCGGGCATCCGAACCATCATCTTTCTCAAGGGTTGTCCACTACGTTGCAGATGGTGCGCTAATCCAGAAGGCCTTAATCGCAAATTCGAAGTAATGTACAAAGAAAGTATTTGTAGTCAATGTATGGCTTGTGTCGATGCCTGTCCAAAGGGTATCCACTACATTGATGAAAATGGTAATCACCAAGTACGTCGTGACATTTCATGTGACGGTTGTCGTAAATGTGAAGAGGTTTGTCCAATGAGTGCCATTCATATCACAGGTGAGATCAAGACAGTATCTGAATTAATGAAGATCGTTCATGAAGATGATGCTTTCTACGAAACTTCTGGTGGTGGCGTTACATTGAGCGGTGGCGAGTGTACTTCTCAACCTGATGCAGCCTTAGCAATTCTCAAGGCCTGCAAGGAAGATGGAATCAACACAGCTATCGAAACATGTGGACACAGTCGCATGGATCGTCTGATGGAAATGGCAGATTACATTGACTTATTCCTATTCGATATGAAACACATGGATCCAGTTAGACATAACGAATTGACTGGTATCAGCAACGAAAAGATTCTCGCTAACTTGAAAGAATTATTCAAGAGAGGATACAACGTTAAGATCAGAATGCCTATGTTGAAACAAGTTAATGATAGTCATGAAGAAATTCAACAAATCGTTGATTTCTTAACACCATACAAAGACTTGCCAAACTTCCACGGTATCGACTTACTTCCATACCACAAACTAGGAGTTGCCAAATATGGTCAACTAGGTATCGATTACCCAGTTAAAGAAGATCCAAGCTTGTCAGATGCAGATCTAACAAGAATTGAAGGATGGATCAAAGAATACGACTTCCCAGTAAGAGTTGTACGTCACTAGGCAGAGGGTGTTGAAAGTCGGTAACATCCGAGCATTACCTAGAATAGCGTGGGTGGCAACGCAGTTGGTACACTCGCTATTCGTAGTAAGCGGAAGATGTTGACTTTCAAAAGCCCGTTCAGAAGCGCAAGTTTCAAAGGAAAGGAGGAATTCCCATGGCAGTGGATAGCAAAGAAACCACTCAACGTATGATCGAAGAATCAATTCCAGGTAAGACAGTTACCTTGGCGCACGTGATTGCTTCGCCAATTCAAGATGTGTATCAAGCATTAGGCATCGAAGAAGATGGAGCCATAGGAATCCTCAACGTATCACCTTTTGAAACAGCAATGATTGCTGCAGACACAGCCGCAAAAGCAGCTGATGTCACAGTTGGATTCTTGGATCGTTTCACAGGTTCAGTAGTTATCTCAGGAGATGTACAAAGCGTTGAAGTCAGTTTGACCGAGGTTCTGCGAGTATTCAGAGATGTACTTGGCTTCGAAGTTGTCGGAGTAACGAAGACATGAGACCAAGAGTGATGCTCGTTGGGCCAAGGTTGAGCGGTAAAGCAACTATTGCTACATATCTTGAGCAATCAGAAGTGCCACTTAGAAAAGTTGACAATATCGTTTATCGCAAAGAGACAGTTACTGTACCGGATAATTACTTAGAATGTCCCTGGATGTACAACCACATCATAGCGTTACAACAAACAGCCAAATGTGGATTGTTCATTCAACCAATGAAAGCTCATAAGGATACTTATCCACCGAACTTCGCAAAAGTTTTCCGAATCCCCATATTTGGAATCATAACTTACCACGAATCATACACGGAGGACGAATATTCATACACCGAACGGCAATTAATGGAAACAGGGATCAAAGAAATAAATGCAATTATAAATCTGGATAAACCAGAAGAGTTAAGTAGATTAGATCAATTATTAAATTAGAGAGGAGGCGAAATAATGGGAAGTTTCAAAATGCCTACAAAGATTTATTCGGGACATGGCGCAGTTGATAAGATTCGTGACTTCGGTATCAACCGAGCACTCGTTATCTGTGACCCATTCATGGAAAAGTCCCACAAAGTTGACAATATCACCAAAGTATTTGATGAATTGAAGACACCATATGCAGTATTTTCAGAAGTAGTACCTGATCCAAGTATCGATGTTGTTTCAAAAGGAATCGCCAAAGCAATCGAGATCGAGCCTGATGCAATTATTGCTTTAGGAGGCGGTTCTGCATTGGACACAGCTAAGTCAGTTAGACATATTTATTACGGAGTTAAGAATGATAAGAAGATCCAACTGATCTGTGTTCCAACTACTAGTGGTACTGGTAGTGAAGTTACATCTTTCGCTGTAATCTCTGATCCCGCCAAAAACGGAAAATACGCATTAGTCGACGAATCAATGGTTCCCGATATTGCAATTTTAGATTCAGAATTTACATTAAGTGTACCTGCTGGTGTAACTGCTGACACAGGGATGGACGTATTGACCCATACACTTGAGGCCTACGTTTCAACCGATGCCACAGATTTTACAGATGCTCTTGCTGAAAAAGCAATGCGCATCATCTGGGAAGATCTAGTAGATGTCTACAAAGATGGAAGCAATGCTGAATTAAGAGAGAAAGTTCATAACGCATCTTGTTTGGCCGGAATGGCATTCAGTGAGGCATCACTTGGTATCAGCCACAGTTTGGCTCACGCCTTAGGCGGCAGATTCCACATTGCTCACGGAAGATGTAACGCTATGCTACTACCATACGTAGTCGCTTATAACGCTGGACTTGATCTACCAACTGATAGTGAACCAGCATTAGCTAAGTATCAACAAGCAGCTAAGATGTTGGGAGTTCAATCAGGAACAGCTAAGACAAGTGTTACCTTATTGATTTCCAGAATCCAAAGAATGTCCAAGCAAATGAATATTCCGAAGACGATCGAAGAATGCGGAATTGATAACGCTGAATTTATGGAAGCAATTCCAGATATGGCAGCGGCAGCTATGAACGACAAATGTACACTTACAAATCCAAGGCAACCTAAGAAGGAAGATCTCGAAGGGTTGTACAAGAGAATTTGCAGAGGTGGATTCTAATGCATTTCATAACAGAGCAAGACATTCAATTTGAAAACAGAAAAACTCCATTATCCAAATTCTTTCTTGCCTCTGACGATCGATTAACACCTGGAGCTCGACAATATTTGATAGATCATCAAATAAAAGTAGTTGATTCCAATTCCAAAGTTGATTCAGTGACGACCACAGTTGAGGACGTCGAAAAAAAGACCGAGGAGTTGAATCAAAACTTCCAATTGTTGGAACTAGAACTTCAAGATGCAGCTTTAAAGGCAAATGAAGTCGATCTAGCAGCCAGTCAGCGAATATTTTCACTGTCTGAGATGCCTGTGAAAATTCAACAAAACCAAGTAGTTGATTCATTAGAAGAAATTGTTCCAAGTAAGGAAGAACAATCTCAATTAAACAAACAAAACCTCCTTACACCACAAGGGAAGATTTTGATCAAACTAAAACGCAGCCAGGTGGTTGCCAATGGTTTGAAAGGTCAGACAACAGATTCCCAGAGTGATTCATTGGACAGTTTGATTCAATGTATCGACAACGAAATCCATTTATTGATAGGAGAAGGCCATGATGGTAGCGAATGATATGCAAAGATGCGACGAGCTGGTAAACCAATTCGAACAAGTGATCAAGAAGCCTATAAAGACTAAGACGAAGACTTATTACACCGGAGTCGATTTGGGAACAGCCTGCATTGTATTAGTAGTAATGGATGAAAATTATCAACCCGTCGCTGGAGCATATCGTTACGCAGATGTTGTCAGAGATGGAATGGTAGTCGATTACATCGGTGCTATTACGATAGTTAGAGAATTAAAAGAAAAGCTCGAAGAACAACTTTCCACAGAATTGATTTATGCAGCATCAGCAATACCTCCAGGGACAGATACCTTGGATGGAGGAGCAATTAAGAATGTTGTCCAAAGTGCCGGATTTGAACTGACAAATGTGCTAGACGAACCCACAGTGGCAAATCTAGTTTTGAATATCAAAAACGGTGCGGTCGTTGATATCGGTGGTGGTACTACCGGAATCTCGATTATCAAAGATGGAAAAGTTATCAAAGTAGCTGATGAAGCTACTGGTGGAACACACTTGACCTTGGTAACAGCTGGATCATACAAACTTCCATTTGACCAAGCAGAGTTGTTCAAACGCGATCCTAAGAATCAACCAGAATTGATTACAGTTCTAAAACCTGTAATTGAAAAGATTGCTTCTATTATTACAGAACAAATCGACGGATACGATGTCGACGGATTATATCTAGTAGGTGGAACGGCTTGTCTCGGTGGACTTGAAGATATCATTGAAGCCAGAACTAAGATTCCAACGTTCAAACCTGCAAATCCAATGTTTGTAACACCATTAGGAATCGCCTTAAGTTGTACGGATCAATTAATGTAAAGGAGAGGAAAATTATGGACTTAAGAATTATTAAATCACCTGGTGAAGGAACACTTGCCATTCTGAAACGTCGTAAGGGTTCAGGACCTAGAGAAGAAATTCCTACTCCTGATGCAGTAGGTTTGGTACAAGGTAAGTTGATCGAAATGGTATGTGCAGCAGATTTGGCTGAAAAAGCCGTAGGTGTAACTGTTGAAGATATTCGTGGGTCATGTCCACAAAACATGATCATGTTGGCAATCTTCGGTGATACCGCATCAGTAATGTCAGCGATGGAGACAATTGAAAAGGGAAGCAAGGCTCAAGAAGAATGGTAACAGCGAAACTAGTCGATAATATCTGGGCAACCAGAAAGTCCGACCGGTTAAACGGCTTGAAACTCATGCTTGCGGAATTGATCGGTGGCTCCCGTGATGGGGAACGATTGGTAGTCTGCGACGTGATCGGCGCAGGAATCGGTGATCGGGTAATTATTACCACCGGATCTTCTGCCAGAAGAATGCTGGAAGATGATGCGATTCCAGTGGATGCAGCTGTAGTCGGTATTATTGATGAAAATTGCGAATCTGTATAGGAGAGGGCTAGGCTATGAAAAAATTGATATGTGCTGACGATGTTACGAAGGCACACGAACAAGGCACTCAGACGATTTGTATTGATACTAAAAACACGATTATTACTCCTTCAGCAAGAGACATGGCTGATTCGCTAGATCTCAAGTTTGAAGAAGGAACAGCCAAAGAAGAGAATCCTCTGAATGTTGCCTTACCAAATGATTTGACTAAAGAGACACTCGTGGAAATGCTAAAAGCAATTTTAGCTGGAGATACGGCTAGTGATAAACCATTTATCTACAAGCAACATAGCAATGGCTTGAAGACCGTTGATGGGTCAAGCGTCAAAATGGATGTGTTCGATACAGGAAATCCAGAAGCAAACGTTCATTTTCAGGAAATTATTAGTAAAGAAGAATCTCATATAAGTGCGGGATTCCTGGAAATTGACCATTCACATTTTGATTGGGAATTGACTTATGAAGAAATCGATTATGTCATTGATGGAACATTAACCATCACGATCGACGGAAGTACATACACAGCTCATGCTGGAGATGTTGCCTTCGTACCTAAGGGCAGCAAGGTAACATGGGGCTCACCAGATAAAGTAAAGATTTTCTATGCAACGTATCCACCAACTGGGCCGATTTGGTCTAAAGGAGTAAGCGATGAAAGCATTAGGATTAGTAGAAACCCATGGTTTGATTGCTTCGATCGAGGCTCTCGATGTCATGTTAAAAACAGCAGAAGTACAGTTACACTCTAGAGAATTTGTCAGAGGCGGATTGGTGACGGTCACAGTTGTTGGCGATGTCGGCGCCGTTAAGACAGCTGTAGATGCAGCTGATTCTGCAGTCAGAAATCTCGGTGAAGAATTACTTTGTTCAACTCATGTAATTCCAAGGCCTGATAGTAGTATCGAGGGATTGTTTCCACAAGGACCTGAAACAATCAAATCAGACGAAGATGATGTAGAAGAATTAATGAAAGAAACAGAAAGCCAAATAGACGAGGTCAAATCCAGATCGAACCAAAACGATTCGGACGTAACTGATAAACATGATGAAGTTGATTCAGAAGAGCCATCGGCAGAAGAAGCAGACCCAACAGAGGATGTTTCGACAAATAATCCAACTGACAATGCGGATTCGGCAGATGTTCCAAAGACTGAAGAAACTTCTGAAGGTGCAATTACTGAAGAGGAATTGAAGAACATGAAGGTAGTTGATCTAAGAAACATGGCCAAAAAGCATTCGGATTTTCCGATAGCTAGAAAAGATATCTATCGAGTCAATAAAGAGAAGCTTATTAAGGCATTGTTCGACTACTTTAATAAAGATTGACCTGAGGAAGTAGAGGAGTATCAGTAATGAATAACTTTGACAAGGATTTACGCTCAATTCAAGAAGCACGTGATTTAGCAAGAGCAGGACATAAGGCAGCTGTAGAAATGGCTACTTTCAACGAAACACAAGTTAATGCAATTCTCGAAAGCATGAAGACAGCCGCAGAAAAGTTCTCAGTTAGCTTAGCTAAAGCAGCCGTTGATGAAACAGGTTTTGGTAAGGTAGCTGACAAAGCATACAAAAACCATGCCGCATCAACATTGCTATACGAACAAATCAAAGACGAAAAAACAGTTGGAATCATTCACGAGGACAAAGAAAAAGGTCTGATGGATGTTGCTGAACCGGTTGGATTAGTTCTTGGTATCGTACCTTCAACAAACCCAACTTCAACCGTAATCTTCAAAGCTATGATCGCCTTGAAGTCAAGAAATGCTATCGTCTTTGCTCCACATCCCGCAGCCGCTGAATGTACCAAAAAAGCTGCTGACATGATGAACCGTGCAGCCGTTGCTGCTGGAGCTCCTGAGGGTGTCATCAGTTGTGTTGGTAACTCAACAATGGGTTCAACTAACGAATTGATGCACGCTAAGGAAGTTAAGTTGATCATCGCCACAGGTGGTCCTGGAATGGTCAAGGCCGCATACAGTTCAGGTAAGCCAGCTATCGGTGTTGGTGCTGGTAACTCACCAGCCTACATCGAACGCAGTGCTAACGTTAAAGACGCTGTTGCTAAAATCGTAGCAAGTAAGACATTTGATAACGGAACAATTTGTGCTTCAGAACAATCAATTATCTGTGAAGAAGTCAACAAAGACGAAGTTATCAGTGAATTAAAGGCCAAAGGTGCATACTTCATGTCACCTGAGGAAACAAATATGGCAACCAAAGTTCTCTTCAAGAACGGTGGACATGCTATGAACGCAAAATTTGTTGGACGTTCTCCACAAACTATTGCTAACGCAGCAGGATTCACAGTTCCATCAACAGCAACATTGTTGATTGGAGAACAAGGCGGTGTCGGTGAAGGTTATCCACTTTCATACGAAAAACTTACAACTGTTCTTGGATTCTACGTGGTTAAGGATTGGGAAGAAGCTTGTCACTTGAGTATTGACCTACTACAAAATGGTATTGGTCATACAATGAGTATTCATACTAATAACCGCGACATGGTATTGAAATTTGCTGCTAAACCAGCATCACGTATCCTTGTAAATACCGGTGGTAGCCAAGGTGGTACAGGTATCAGTACTGGCTTACCAATTGCCTTCACATTAGGCTGTGGTACTTACGGTGGAAGTTCTGTATCAGAGAATGTTAGTCCTAAACATCTTCTTAATATCAAAGAAGTAGCATACGGCTTAAAGGACGTAACTACATTGGTAGAAGATGACAAGTCATTCAATCATCCAGAACTAGTGGATAGCTTTGGCGCAGATGAAGATTGTGAAGGTTCAAGCTGTCAAACAGCTCCGGCATCACAACCAGCAGCAGCTCCTAAGAAGGACTTCTCAGATGATGATTTGAAACAATTGTCAGATGTAGTTCGCAAGGTGTTAACACAAATGAACGCATAGAGAAAGGTGGGTCAGCATGGAAGATTATGAAGAATTATTAGGTACGCTTCTTGAGAAATTGAGCCCAAGTAGTAGTAATGCAGCGAAAATTACCAATGCAGCCGCAACTACAACAACGGCATCTAATGATCAAACGATTCCAGTAGGAATTTCTAATAGACATATTCACCTTTCTCAAGATGCACTAGATAAGTTGTTTGGAACAGGTTATCAACTAACTAAGTTGAAGGATTTGTCTCAACCAGGTCAATTCGCAAGTAAAGAATGCGTTATGATCTGTGGACCAAAAGGTATGATCAATAAAGTGAGAATCCTTGGTCCAGTCCGTCCCCAAACTCAAGTTGAGATCCTACAAGGAGACTCATTCAAACTTGGAGTTAAAGGAGTTCTGCGCTTGTCAGGCGACTTAAGCGGAACACCAGGGATCACAGTCATTGGACCTAACGGTTCACTTGAGATTCCAGAAGGTGTGATCGTGGCCAAGCGTCACATTCACATGCTTCCGGAAGAAGCAGCTAGATTCGGTGTTACAAATGGCAAATCAGTTGCCATCAAGTTCGATGGTCCAAGAGGCGGTACATTAACTGACGTTATCATTCGCGCTAAAGCGAATTCCGGCTTAGAAGTACATATTGATACTGAAGAAGCCAATGCACTAGGAGTTACACCAGGTACAAAAATCAAAATTATTAAGAGTGAAAATTAGGAGGAATAAAAAATGAAATCAGATGCATTAGGTATGATCGAAACTAAAGGACTAATCGGTTCAATTGAAGCAGCGGATTCAATGGTAAAGGCTGCTAACGTTACACTTGTAGGTAAAGAAAGAGTTGGCGGTGGTATCGTCACAGTTATGGTTCGTGGAGATGTTGGTGCTGTTAAAGCAGCTACAGATGCCGGAGCAGCAGCTGCACAACGTGTTGGAGAATTACTATCAGTTCACGTAATTCCTCGTCCACACGCAGAAGTAGAATCAATTTTGCCACACACAAACGCAGCCATCACAGAAGAAGACTAATCTAAAAAATTAAATTAAGAAGCTGACCGGATATCATTCGTAGATGGTTCAGCTTCTTTTTTCTTAATTAATAATAGGTAGATCAAGTAGGTGAAATAATGACAAAAACAATTATCATTGGTTCAAACCATGCCGCATCGCTGCCGCTAATACTTTGTTGGACAATTATCCTGATCAAGAAGTAACGATGATCGATCAAAACAGCAATTTGAGTTACTTGGGCTGTGGAACAGCACTCTGGGTCGGTCGCCAGATCGACTCATATGAGAAGTTGTTCTATACCAAGAAGGAAGACTTCGAAGCTAAGGGTGCCAAGATTTATTTAGAAACCTCCGTTTCAAAAGTTGATTTCATTACTAAAAAGATTTATTGCAATTCACTTGACGGCAAGTCATTTGTTGAGAAGTATGACAAATTGATCTTGGCTACAGGATCTGTTCCCATCAAGCCCAATATTCCTGGGGCTGACTTAGAGAATATCCATTTCTTGAAGTTGTTCCAAGACGGTCAAACAGTTGATAAATTGCTGGATCAATTTGATATCCGAAACATCGCCGTTATTGGAGCGGGATATATCGGAGTTGAGATTGCGGAAGCAGTTAAACGTCGTAATAAGAATGTTTTATTATTTGATACAGCTGATCGTTCACTATCGAGTTATTATGACAAAGAATTCACTGACAAGATGGATGAGAATCTGATCAAACACGGAATTGATGTCCACTTCAATGAACGTGCTCAGGAATATAAGGGAACGGATAAGGTTGAAGCGGTTGTAACTAACAAGGGTGAATATCCAGTTGACCTCGTTATCAATGCAATTGGCTTCTTACCTAATAACTTCTTAGGCAAAGATTATCTGGAATTATTCCGTAATGGTGCTTACTTCGTTGACAACCATCAACAGACATCTGACCCTTCTGTCTATGCTGTTGGTGATTGTGCAACAATCTATTCGAATGCCTTGGAGAAGACAACTTACATCGCCTTAGCAACCAATGCCGTTCGTTCAGGGATTGTTGCCGGTCATAATGTCGGTGGAACTAAGTTGGATGCAACTGGAGTGCAGGGATCGAATGGTATTTCGATTTTTGGCTTGAACATGGTCTCAACAGGGATGTCAGTAACTGCAGCTAAGAAGAATGGATTCAATGTCTTGTATACTGACTTTGAAGATACACAGAAGCCAGGATTCATGAAAGAAAATGCTGAAGTTAAGATTCGCATTGTCTATGACGCAGATAATCGCCGAGTTCTCGGGGCGCAGATGTGTTCAACTGCCGATATTTCTATGGGAATTCATATGTTCTCGCTGGCAATTGAACAAAAAGTTACAATTGATCAGCTCAAATTGTTAGATATCTTTTTCTTACCTCACTTTAATCAACCATATAATTACATTACAATGGCTGCTTTGAATGCCAAATAACGCTGATAAAATGGCGTTCATGAACTTTTTGCTGCTAGTTTGCTGCCAGAAGTTAGACTTGACTAAAACGTTTTCAGATGTTAGATTATGTTTGAAATGAACAACAACAAACAGTAAAAGGGGAAAGCATTTAATGAGTACATATGAAGATTTTCAAAAACTAAATCCAGATTATAAGATTTTAACGATCGATGATCCTGACTTTAAGAAGTATGGAACTGTTTATAATGACTATGATATTAGTGAGATCAACGACTTTATGAACAATAAGGTTAAGATCTCAAGTCCAGGTAATACATACGTACCTTCTAATCCAGCACTTGAGGAAATTAATACGATTCAAGAGATTGGAACGGATGTCTTCGCTGGTATGCCAATTGAAGCCGGTGAATGTACTGGACAATCAACTAGCTTTACAGCGATTGAATATCACCAAGGTAGTGAGTTGAACATCTTCCAAACAGATGTCATCATGGTTCTTGGTAAACGCCAAGTGTTAGATACAAAGGGCTTGTACAGCCCTAGCGAAGATGGACAAATCTTCTTTGTACCAGCTGGTACAGTGGTTGAATTCTACAGTGATACTCTTCACTATGCACCAATTAAGGTTCACGATTCAGGATTCAAGTTCATCGTTATGTTGATTGCAGGAACAAACCAAGAGTTACCCGCTGACTTCAAGAGCAACAATCCTCGTATTGTTAAGAAGAATAAGTTCCAAGTTGTTGATCCAAGCAGAAAAGATAAAATTGCCATTGGAGTTAAAGTTGGTTTGACTGGTAAATTAGTTACTATGAAACCTTTAGCTAAATAACAAAAAGTCTCTTCGTTCAAAAAAATGAGCGGAGAGATTTTTTTATTGTCCTATTTACCTGTTCATTCTGTGTACAAGTAATCCAGTGTATTTTTTAGAATGACAAGGTAGCCCTAGTTATTCAGATGAAGAAATATTGCGATTAAGTTAACTATTAAAATAGTTGTGGATTATTCCTAATTAAGAGGTAGTTACCACTTTCAGGAAATTAACTGGTCGCTACCAATTTTTAAAAATGCTATAACTATGGGATTAATAGGCGCAAGTAAGGTGCCATTACTAAATTCTATGAAAAACGACTTTAGAGAATCTTAATAAATAATTGGAAAAATGTAAAAAATTAGTTATTTCTCTAAAGTGGAACAAAAACATGAAAGTATCGGGGATCGTATGGCTTTTCAATACTGTTAGCTGACTACTATTGTTTATTTAGAACAATAGTAAACTTTGGGTTATACCGATACTAGTGCCGTCTGTAATACCTATTGCAGTAGGACTCCGTATCGTAACGAAGACGTAAAAAAATCAAAAAATGCGAATAATTATTCTTTGACGTTATGGCAATTTTTGTGCCAATTGATTTTTTTTGTTTAAAGTGGTGTTTTTTTTCTGAAAAAATGATATTATGAAAGGGTTCACATGAAGGGTGAGCTCATTAAAGCGTTTTGATTATGAAATAATTCAATTTTATTTTTGTGTACTCGTTACCATAAGGTAGCTGTTGTAAGCGCTTTAATACATATATAAATATAAGGAGGATTAAAGATGGTAGGGATTATCATTGCTAGTCACGGTGAATTCGCCAAGGGCATTAAGCAATCCGGATCTATGATTTTCGGTGAGCAAGAAGATGTACAAGCTGTTACATTGATGCCTGATATGGGACCTGATGACTTAAAAGCAAAGCTTGAAGAAGCAGTTGCTACTTTTAAAGACCAAGACCAAGTATTGTTCCTAGTCGATCTTTGGGGTGGTACACCTTTCAATCAAGTCAATGGCTTGTTTGAAGCACATAAGGACAAGTGGGCAGTTGTTGCCGGCTTGAACTTACCAATGTTGATCGAAGCATATGCTTCACGTCTATCAATGGAAAGTGCCCAAGAAATTGCCGCACATATCATTGAAACAGCAAAAGAGGGAGTTAAGGTTCGTCCAGAATCACTTCAACCAAAAGAAGCTAAAGCTGCCGCACCTGCTGATACTTCAGCTAATGCTGGTAGACCAGGATCATTTGATTACGTCTTAGCACGTATTGATTCACGTCTACTTCATGGACAAGTTGCTACTGCATGGTCAAAATCAGTAACACCTACACGTATTATCGTTGTATCTGATGCTGTTGCTAAAGATGATCTACGTACTCAATTGATTCAACAAGCTGCACCAGTTGGTGTTAAAGCTCACGTTGTTCCAGTTGACCAAATGATCAAATTAGCAAAAGATGACAAACACTTCGGTGGTCAACGTGCATTGCTATTATTCGAAACACCTCAAGATGCACTACGTGCTATTGAAGGTGGTGTTCCATTGAAAGAACTTAACGTTGGATCAATGGCTCACTCAGTTGGTAAAGTTCAACCTAATAAGGTTTTGGCTTTTGACCAAAATGATATCGATACATTCAAGAAACTTGAGGATAAAGGTGTTAAGTTTGATGTTCGTAAAGTCCCAACAGATTCAAAGGACAATATGGATGCCATCTTGAACAAAGCTCAAGATGAGATAAATAAGAATAAATAATTTTTAGATATATTATGGAGGGTTAATACTTATGCAATTAAATGCTATTCAAATTGTATTAGTCGTTCTAGTATCATTCCTAGCTGGTATGGAAGGTATTCTTGATGAATTCCATTTTCACCAACCCGTTATCGCATGTACTTTAATCGGCTTAGTTACAGGTAATTTAGTACCTTGTTTGATCCTAGGTGGTTCACTACAAATGATCGCCTTAGGTTGGGCAAATATTGGTGCCGCTGTTGCTCCCGATGCTGCTTTGGCATCTGTTGCTTCCGCAATTATTTTGGTTTTAGGTGGCGAAGGTAAGGCCGGTGTTACATCAGCCATTGCTATCGCTGTTCCTCTTGCCGTTGCTGGATTGTTACTAACAATCATCGTTCGTACAATCACAACTGGTATTGTTCATATCATGGATAAAGCTGCTGAGGAAGGTAGTTTTAGAAAGATTGAACTATGGCAAATTATTGCTATCTGTTTACAAGGTGTTCGTATCGCTATCCCTGCAGCTATGATTCTTGCTGTTGGTGCTGGTCCCGTTAGAGGTATGCTACAAGCAATGCCTACATGGTTAACTGACGGTCTTGCCGTTGGTGGTGGTATGGTTGTTGCTGTTGGTTATGCAATGGTTATCAACATGATGGCTTCTAAAGAAGTATGGCCATTCTTCGCAATTGGTTTCGTTCTAGCTACAGTTACACAGCTTACACTTATCGCACTTGGTACTATCGGTATCTCACTAGCCTTGATCTACTTAACTCTTTCTAAGAGTGGTGGTTCAAACAATGGCGGTGGAGGTTCAAACACCGGTGATCCAGTTGGCGACATAATAGATAATTACTAGGACGGAGGAAGAAAAAAATGGCAGAAGAAATAAAGTTATCTAAAAAAGATAGAATCTCCGTTTGGTGGCGTTCAACTTTCATCCAAGGTTCATGGAACTACGAACGTATGCAAAACGGTGGCTGGGCATATTCATTGATTCCAGCACTTAAAAAATTATATACAACTAAGGAAGACCGTGCCGCTGCTTTGAAGCGTCACTTGGAATTCTTTAATACTCACCCTTACTTAGCTTCACCTATCTTAGGTGTTACTATGGCCCTTGAAGAAGAACGTGCCAATGGTGCTCCTATTGACGACGTTGCTATCCAAGGTGTTAAAGTTGGTATGATGGGTCCTTTGGCTGGTATTGGTGATCCTGTGTTCTGGTTCACTGTTAAGCCTATTGTTGGTGCCTTAGCCGCTTCACTAGCTATGACAGGTAGCATCTTAGGACCAATCATTTACTTCGTAGTATGGAATGCAATTCGTATGGGATTCATGTGGTATACACAAGAACTAGGTTACAAAGCCGGTTCAGCTATCACAGAAGATATGTCTGGTGGTTTGCTACAAGACATCACTAAAGGTGCTTCAATTCTAGGTATGTTTATCTTAGGATCGTTGATCAACCGTTGGGTTGTTGTTAAGTTCACACCGACTGTTTCGACAGTTAAACTTGATAAAGGTGCCTTCATCGACTGGGCTCATTTACCAGCAGGTGCAAAAGGTGTTCAACAAGCTCTTATTCAACAAAAAGCTGGTTTATCACTAACACCTGACAAAGTTACAACATTGCAAGATAACTTGGATCAATTGGTACCAGGTTTGGCTGCTTTGTTACTAACATTCTTCTGTATGTGGTTACTAAAGAAGAAAGTTTCACCAATCATCATTATCCTTGGATTATTCGTTGTTGGTGTTGTTCTACACGTTCTTCACATTATGTAATAATTTAATCGAGCATTTGGCTCCTTATTGGATGGACTCTTATGGGTTCATCCTTTTTTTAGTTGTATAATATGAATAATTATTAATTGTCAAAGAAATGGAGTGGATTAAATGGTCCAATCAATCAACACAAAGTCCGATCTCGTCATCGATGGGACTTCTCACATGGGATTATCAGAATACGGTAAGATCATGATCGGTGATAAGGGATTTGAATTTTATAGTGATCGTGATAAGAAGAACTTTATTCAAATACCTTGGAAAGAAGTCGATAAAGTAATCGTCTCAGTTATTTTTGGCGGTAAGTGGATCCCACGTTATGCTTTCAAAACGAAGAAGAATGGTCTGTTTACTTTTTCATCAAAAGATCCCAAAAAAGCTTTGCGTACGATTCGCAAATATGTGAATCCTAATGATATTGTTCAATCGTTAGGATTCTTCCAAGTACTAGGTCGTAGTTTTAAAAATATTTTTACTAGAAAAAGCAAATAGACGCCGAATGGCGTCTATTATTTTTGAGTATTTATATTTTGGGGTCATTTACATGACCAACTTGAAAGTATCATTGAAGGGTGAGAATCTTTCAAGATTATCAAAGATTTGTTGGGATTACCGTCGAATAATGGTAACGACCACCACCAATCGACATGTATAGAGTACTATATCGAACGCGTTCCATGTCAAATAATTTTTAAAAATAATTAAAAATGTTAAAATTATTCAAAAATGAAAAGAGTGGCGTCAGATAAAATGAAAATAATTAAATCTTCACCCCTCAAGATAATTGTAGTTTGGTTGATATTTCCAATTATGTTGTACACTGCTGCGACAATCATACCGTCAGGATTGCCGACGAATACCAAACAAGGGTTAGCTGACCTGATTGTATTTTTAGTCGCATACTTCTTGAATCGACTGTGGTTTCACCAATCGATCAATTGGTTCAATGCAGATAAAATATTCGATCAGTTCAGTACTGCTTTACCCACAATAATTTTTGTAGCATATTCGAGTGCAGCAATGTTTTTTGTCAAAGACATGCGGTTCCAAATGGATGTACTGATCATGACGATTTTAGTCGGTTTAGCCGAAGAGTTTTGCTTCCGAGGGCTGTTGATCCCGTTGTTCTTAAAACAGTTCAGAGGTAATGCTTATTACGCTGTGGTCGGTTCTAGTATCTTATTTGGATTAATGCATTTGATCAATTTGAAAAGTATTTCCTTTGGATATGTTTCGATCCAAGTGATCTTCGCAATTTCCTTCGGATTACTGTTGGGTGCAATCTACGTTAAAACGAATAATTTGCTGCTTGTAGTGGCTTTGCATATGCTCAAAGACCTGTTCCCATTGTTGTCGCCAAGTACGCTTAGAGAGGCAGCTAAGATGCAATTCTCGATGGCAGCATTAATCATTTGTATCGTCTGGTTAATTTTGACAATTATTATTGCGCGTAAGCAAACTAAAGGCTTGATCATAAACTAAAAAGGATTCCCCGTGAGGAGAATCCTTTTTGGTGTTATTTTAGTTTGAATGGTTGCATCGTATCCATCAGGTCGTTCGTCTTAATATTTCTGAAGTACATGTTGACATCAGAATCAGTGTTATTTACTTTGACCAGTAATGCGCCGTCGAAGCTCTTACCAGGTTGAACTTGTTGCGTGTTGGAAGCATTGACTAGTCCAGCATAATCACCAGTTGCACCAGTGGGATCAAGTTGCTTATCATCTTGTTTTAAGATAATGGAATTGGCTTGAACTTGTTGCGGTATTTGTGCTGTTTGGGTCTTGTTAGTGTAATTATATTTGACTAGTAAAGCAGCTTCGCCATTGGCATCTTTGACAAGTTTGACATCGTTAGAAATCTTGAAAGTAAACCAGTCAGTGTCATAGCTGAGTTTGTTGTACGTACCAGCGTTATTGACGGAGTTTTCCTTTGAGTCATTCTTTTTATCAGCTTGTTTATCTTTGGTTTCATCGGTTGCTTTTTGAGCAGCCTGCTTGGTAGGTTTTTTAGCTTTAACTTTTTTCTTTGGCGTAGATTTTTTGCTCGATTGAACTTTTTCAATATTATTTGATTTAGGCGCAGTATCTTTTGAAGCGTTAACTCGCCAGATGATTAATCCAGCTACGATGATGACGATTGCCGCGATTATCATAGAAATAATAAAAGAGTTTTTTTGGTAAAAAGGTGTATTTTGACGCCGCATTGATCCGCGGGCAGAGCGGCTATTTGGAGCGGTGCTTCGTTCCATGTTTCTTTGAACTCTGCTTTGACTATTGTGATTATTATTTTGTGTATTAGAACTACGTTTACGGTTTTCTCTGTTAGTGCGTCTATCCATATTTTTCTCCCTAAATACGTATCCCATAAGTTAACTAAACAATTTTCTATTTATAGTCAATAATATCATATTTTTTTTCATGGAAAATAAGAACTATTGCACAAAGATTCTTTTTTAATGAATTTGATCAAAAGGTGTTGTAACGTCTTTTGAAAAGTGGTATAAATATCTGGTCGAAACATCAGGGGTATTTATCATTTTATAAAAGGGGGTCACAATGATGTTGTTTTTTGGTAATCATGGCGATTATGAAGTAACATGCAAATTCTTAGATAAGACAGGCCAACGAATTGCTAAGAAGCGCATTTGTCACAATGTTTCTAAGAAGGAAGCCAGTGACAGTATGAGAGATTATGTTACTAACAGATTCTCTGATATTATTGATGTAGCTCATCCAATTAAAGTTGTAGCTAAGCCAGCTATGACAAAATAAAGCGGAATAGTATTATGAAATAAGCTGAGTGTCAGATCAGCTTATTTTTTTGCATTTTTTTTGAAAATGGTAAGATGGAGTCAAAAGGAAGTGATGTCATGGATCATACAAAAATCACTGGAAAAAGATTTTTGGCTGTCACAGCTTTGAACCTTTTGATTACTGTTGCCGAATTCTTTGGTGGAATAATTTCTGGTTCTTTAGGATTGTTGTCAGATGCAATTCATAACTTGGAAGACTCGCTGTCGATCGTTATTTCATATGTCGCAAATGTGATCGGACGCCGTCAGAATAATTCAGAGAAGACCTTTGGTTACAAGCGTGCTGAGATCCTGGCAGCTTTTGTGAACTCTAGTATATTGATTGTCATTACAATATTTATGATCGTTGAATCTATTCGGAGGTTTCAAATACCACAACATATCAACGGTACTTTGATGATGGCAGTGTCAGTTATTGGTTTATTAGCGAATTTAGTATCGATGTTAGCACTGTGGTCAGGTTCCAAGAACAACTTGAATATCAAGGCGACGTTCTTACATATGTTGTCTGATACGTTGTCTTCAGTCGGAGTATTTGTTGCCTCGATTTTTGTGACATTATTTAATTGGAATTGGGTCGATCCAGCAATAACGATAATTATCGCCGTATGGCTCCTTAAAGAGGCTTTTGATGTAGTTAAGGAAACTATCAACATCTTGATGGAAGCTAGCCCCAAAATCGATTTAGAGGCTGTTAAGAAGACAGTTATGACTGTACCGGATGTGGTCGGTATACATCATGTCCATGTATGGATGATCGATGAAAATTTCATTATTCTGGATGCGCACATTAATGTCAGAAAAAAATGTAATATGGATCAACTGGAATCCGTCTATGATCAAGTGGACAAACTTTTGAAAGAAAAATTTGACGTCTCCCACGTTACACTACAGGCTGAATGTAGTCGTGGACTAGATGAACCGATGATTGACTAGAATTTTATAAATAAAAAAATGAATGAAAATCAATATAAGATTTTCATTCATTTTTTGTGATAATATAAGAGGGAATACGCAAGAAAGTTGGTAATGTCGGAATATGGTAAAACTTATCATGGTAAGACATGGACAAAGCACGGCTAATGCAACGAATGATTACACTGGCTGGAATGATGTTGAATTAACCCAAAAGGGAATCGATCAGGCACATGAGGCTGCTGATCAAATAAAGAACATAGACATACAAGAGGTCCATACTTCAGTTTTGAAGCGAGCAATTATGACGGCCTATATTATCCAAGATGATTTGGATATCAATTACGTTCCGATCATTAAGTCGTGGAGATTGAATGAACGCCATTATGGTGCACTTAGAGGACAGAACAAAGATGTAACTAGAGAAGAATATGGAGTTGAGCAGGTCAGACTCTGGCGTCGTAGTTATTACACAATGCCGCCTAAGTTAGCTGAGCCAGATCCGTTGGTAGGACCTTACAAGTATCTCGACCACGAGCAATGCCAGTCTCAGAGAGCTTATTTCAAGCATATAAGCGTATCGTCCCTTACTATACAGATGTTGTTGCTCCCCAACTACTTGATGGTAAGAACCAGTTGATCGTCGCACATGGAAGTACGATCAGGGCCTTGATCAAGTATTTGGAAGATGTTAGTGACAAGGATATCGATGGTATCGAAGTGGCTAATGGAGTTCCCTTGGTCTATGAACTGGATTCTAAGTTAAATATTATTAAGACTAATCGCAAATAAAAAGCTGATTTCCCAACGGAAATCAGCTTTATTTTTTACTATTATTCGTCATCATCGTCATCGATAGGTTGATCGATTGGGATATCTTGTAATGCTGAACGGTCCTTACGAACTAGACGAAGTCGATTCATTGAGACTTTGCCAAGAACTAATGGAACACGTTCTTCCATAACATCACTGTAAGATAATCCAAACCAACTGGCTGGTGAGATGAATTTTTGTAGAGCTAGACGAGCATGGATAATACTCTTCTTGATCCCACTGATCTTAGTGTCAGGGGAGAGCACTTCTTTGATAAGAACGAACGAGAAGTCGCCGACTTGACGGTCAGGGATCGTTGTATATTTCTGTGGTTGTGGCTTGATCTCACCGTTAGACATCATATCGTTGACGACTTGCCTTAGATAGACGTTAACTTTTTGATCGACACGGAAACCAAGATATAGTTGGACACTGACCATGTAGTCAGTATCGAAGGTTTCAACAGAGTAGGCGGCTGTATAAGGTTCATCGGTAACATTGACCGTTACGAACCAGTACACTTCAGCACGCTTAGGACGTTTATCAAGAATCGAGTAGAGGATATTCTTCTTGATACGATAACCATCATGGATCTTTGTTAGGTAAACCAAGTTAGTTGTATAGAGCGGATAACTTGGGTCTTTTCTAAGGTCATTCAATTGATGCTTGAATGCTAGTAGAGAAGCAAAGTGACTTCTGAACGTATTGTCGTCCATTAGACGGTCACCATATCTCCAGATGAACATAACACTGATAAGAACAGCAGCGATACCCATTGTGATATAGGCACCGTGAATGAACTTACTACTGTTGGTAACGAAGAAGATACTCTCGATGATGAAGAAGAAACTAATGATGATCGTAGTGAAGAAGCGATTAGCACGTTTCATCAACAACCATTGATGTAATAGGATCGTAGTCATCAACATAGTGATTGTGATTTCAAGTCCGTAAGCATTAGACATGTTTTCGGAAGTCTTGAAGAAGATAACGATGAATAGACAAACTACCCAGATAATTGAGTTGACAGTTGGAATGTACAATTGTCCCTTGAAGTTAGTTGGATAATATGTTTTCAAACGTGGGAAGATTCTTAGTTTTGTTGCTTCAGATACAAGTGTGTATGAACCTGAGATCAAAGCTTGAGAAGCAATGATAGCCGCAAAGGCAGACAACAAAATACCAAATAATCGTAGATTAGCAGGCATTGATTGGTAGAACGGATTCATAGCTGAACCCATTTGTTGCAATACCGTATTGTCCTTAAGACGCATCAGCCAAGCTGCTTGTCCTAAGTAGCTTAGTAACAAGCAGACTTTAACAAATGGCCAACTGGTATAAATATTAGGACGACCGACATGTCCCATATCGGAATAGAGTGCTTCGGCACCAGTTGTGGCAAGGAAGATACTTCCTAGAATAAAAATACCACGGATATTCATTGGACTACGTAATAGTTCGAAAGCGTAGTAAGGATTCAAGGCACGAATGATCGTCCAGTCGAATGAGATGTTGTAGATACCCATTAATCCGAGGAAGGAGAACCAAACTAGCATGATGGGTCCAAAGGCACGACCGATCAGCTGAGTACCGAATCTTTGAATGAAGAACAAGGTTGATAAGATGATCAAAGTAATGATGATAACTTGAGTTTGATTATTGATCAAAATATTATTATTGAACTTAACACCCTTCAAACCTTCAATTGCCGCCGTAACGGTAACTGCTGGTGTCATCATTCCATCCGCTAAGAAAGTGGCGCCACCAACCATCGCTGGTATGAGTAGCCACTTAGCGCGCTTCCTGACTAAGGTGTAAAGCGCAAAGATACCACCTTCACCACGGTTATCAGCACGTAAGGCGATTAACACGTACTTGATGGTCGTGACCAAAGTAAGTGTCCAGAATATTAAAGATACACTACCCAAAATAAAGTCGGTGGACATTTTTTCTAATCCACCATTACCCACCATCAATGAGTGCATAACGTATAGAGGTGATGTTCCAATATCTCCATACACGATTCCCAAAGCAATTAGGAAACCGGCAAAACTCATCTTTGAATGGGGATTACTCTTCAGTGAATTCAATTGATTTTTTTCCATATAAATAATCTCCAAATTAAACAGTTCAACGGCGATTATAACATTAGAAATGATTGCATGGAACCTTTTAATTTTGGTCTAGTCATGGCAACCTTGATGTCAATGTTAAAATCGATTTTTGGTTCAAATCGTTATTATTTGTGAATCGGAACCAAAAGATTAGATTCGCCAGTTTGAATTGAGTATTCAATATCTTGATTGCCACGAATAGTCATACCAAAGTCTGTTGCATAAACGATCAATCCTAGTTTGTGTCCCTCAGGAATGCGATAAAAAGTAGGTTGTAGTTCAACAGAAATTTGATAGAACTTATTTGGTTCAAGGTCGCTTACTCTATACGTATTTTCTCTGTTTTGCAAATTAATGTGACCCTTGGTTATCATCTTATAATTCGTTTCTGATCCAAGCTTGAATTCACGTAGATCATCTTCACGCCAATCATAAGTTTCAGCTAATCCATTATGAGCTAATAAAGCAGGTGAGACTTTGAATCGTTTGGCATTACCATAGTCAATCAATTGAAAGCTGAGCATACCCATATTCTGACTAGAAGCTACGTTCAAATTGACGTTTACTTTTCCATCAATAACAGTTTCTTCTATATTATTGGTTGTAAATAGGAGTCGGTGTTTTGACATTTTGTCGTTGTCCAAGTCTGCTAGATCTCGTTGCCATTCATCGTTATGGTTCTTGTAACGGTTAAATAAACTATCATCTAACTGGTCACTGAAGGTTAGTTTTTCACTGGTACGGTCGACTGTAGACAATTTATCACTTGATAAATTATATTTAATTTTAGGGTTATCGTCATTGCTCCAGTCTTCATAACTATTCCAAGTTTCAGGCTTGACGTTATCTTGGATTAGAACATCGGGAATTATTTTCTCAGCTTGATTATCTATTCCAAGCAGTTCGTGAGTTAACCAAAGATTGACGATATCGGTATAATCGACGGAACGAAAGGCATTGATGTAGATGTGTTGTCCTTGATGCAAAATTATTTTTTGTGTAACGCCGTTATGACGGATACCATTCCATAATCTTTCTACGTTTCGTGGCTTAACATTCCAGTCATTCAGACCGTGAACCATCAAAACATCAGCTTTGATGTTCTTAAAGTCCTTATGATAATTACGAGCATCCCAGAAGGTATTGTAGTCTCCGGTCGTTCGATCTTGTCCATTAGTAATTTCTTTAAGTTTTTTGTCCCATAGTGGCTTGATTTTGTGGAAGTCACCAGGTTGTAGGCGACGACTGAATGTTTCTTCAGCCAAGACATCCGCATCTTCACCGGGGAAGCCACCGGGAGCGATAACGAGTCCGCCATCACGATAATAGTCATACCAACTAGAAATGGCAGCTTCACTGATAACTGTCTTCAATCCTTCAACTCCTGAAGTGGCAGCGGCAGTTGCTAGTGTTCCCAGGTATGATCTGCCGGTCATACCGACTGACTTGTTAGACCACCAAGCCTTGATTTCGATATTATCGACCTTGTTAGTGAAGGCACGGCGATTTCCGGCTAACCATTCGATAATTGAGACAGTCGAGGTTGTTTCTTCGGGATCACCAGTTGTTCTCACACCATCAGAATCTTTTGTACCAATTCCGGCAGCATAGACGACAGCAAAACCACGTGCTAAGAAATAATCGTTCAAGGTATATGATTGTTCTCTGGCAAATGTTTCTTCGGCGACTTCATCTTGTCCAGTAACTGTTCTTGGTTCTGGTAATTTTTTGTCGGGTGCTTTGTATTCAATGTCCTCATACTTCAAGTTGTTTGGTTCTTTGTGCTCCAACGGAATGTTCACATTGTGCATTATTTTTTCGCCCGTTTCATCATTAGTTCCCTGATTATAAGGGCTAGCTGTATAAAGAACTGGAACCTTTAATCCGTCTTCTGTTTCAGCCGGGCGTAGGATCTCAGCCTTGAGTAGATCCAATTTACCATCGTTGTCAGTATCTTGGGGTGACTCAACGTAAACGACTTCACGAATTAATTTATGTGGATTAAAAACTGGCATTGATTTTCCGTTGAAGAGTAAAGGTTCACCGATCTCGCCATAGAAGGGAAGAAAGTATCCGTTAGCAGCTAATGAGTCAATGAATGTTTGCCCGTTCTTGTTGTGGGTTGCTAAAAGCCAATACCAAGCAGATTTTAATTCGTTGATTGTGAAGACATTACCTTCATGGTCAGCAATTTTTAATTGAATCTTCTTCATTGCAGCCAGAGGATCTTCGAATGAAAAATCTACATCGGGATTGAATTCCAGTAGTTGCAGGGCAATATTGTAGAATGCTTGAACTGACAGTTCATCGTTACTTTTTAGGTACTCCAGAGCATCTTGGTCAGGTGTTGCCATATAAGTGGATAATTTTTGTTCGAAGGCAGCCTTCGACTTAGCCTTTAAAAGACTAAGTCGCAAGAGATCTGTGTACAAATCGATCGGATCGTTCATCATTTCATTATTAGATGTTAAAAAATGAAGATTCTGTAATTCCTGAATCTGTGTGTCAAAGTCAGTTGGACGAATGGCAAATTGGTTATTTTTCATATGAACAACTCCTTCTTATTATAATTTTCATTATAGGGTATTGGAGTAACTAAAAAAAGGAGTTGTATCACACTTAATATAATCAGGTGTAATACAATTCCTCTTTGGATACAGTTAAATATTTAAATTTTGAATTTAGTGTAACAATTCAGTATAGATAATAATAAAGTATTTTAAAGAACAAACTAGTCGGAAGAGTGAGAATAGTTATCCGCTGTGAAAGTAGTGTTATGGCTTTAGCCATTTACACTATCGGGCGTGTTTTGAGACTTACCGATTTTGGGTAAGTCTCTAAACCGAGGGTCGAGACCGCTTCTTAGGCTCGAACCGTCCCGCATAGCGGTGAATATTCTCACTCTGGAGACGGATATAGTTTTATACGTTTTCTAAAACGAGTTGCGAAAGCCAGATTCCTGCGCCTGCTACAGATAGTAAATGCACCAACTTCGTTGGCACCTTCACTATCTTAGGCAGTGCTCAGAATCTCCCGGCATTCTCCACTCTCTATGCTAATGCTCCCATTGGATCCCAAGGTGCAAGCACTGTAGGTTCTTGAGATTCTGCCTCGAAGGTCTTCTTCAAATCATCACTCAAGTATTTCTTGTTGATAACCAATTGGTAAACATATTGATCGAACCATGAATCACTCATTACGAAGTAACCCTTTGTTCCGACTTTTTCACCCCATGAGTTTTCAACCTTCCACTTGGTTGGCTTGCCGTTTTCGTCTAAGTCAACACCCGTTAGTACCATGGCATGTGTCATCATACTTTCGGTGTAATCTAGTCTTTCAGCTTTGGTCATTGATAGGTCAGTGTTGAATAGTCCTTCAACGTCATAGATATTTGTATCCATGATACCGATCTTACGATCAGAGCTTTGACCCACATCACTACCGAACCAAACAGCTTCGCCGTCTTGTAGTTGTTTAACAGCAAGGCTCTTGAAGTCATTGATTTCAAGGTTCAAGTGACGTACTTGGCGTCCACCAAGTACATTACCTAACATTTCAACTGTGTAGACATGGTTGTATGGCTTGTCAGCTGTTGGTGCATTGATAGTTGAGATGTAGCTGTCTAGGTCCCAGCCAACGTACTTCTTGAAGAATTCTTGAGGTGTGATGTCTGTTTCCTTGTGATAGTTCTTGTCATCATCACGGTAAGCCCAGTCGAATTTAGTAGGTGGTTCACCGACTGTGTATACCAAAATCTTGTAGATTTCACTAAGCATTTCATTCTTAACGCGTTCGATATCTTCTTCAGACTTTCCGGCATTAACTAAGTCACGTAAGGCGATAGCATTTTTACGTAATTTAGTATTAAGAACTGTATTTAGTTCTGATGATTTAGTTCTACTGTATGTATCTGGCATCACGCTCTTAGGAACGACACCGTATTTTGCAACAAGTGCCATGATCATATCCCATTGGCCACCATCTTGTTGCGGTGTTGTCATCAAAAAGTCGACCTTACGATCGCCAACTGGAAGAGCAGCAGTGTTGATAACATTTTCGTAGAAGAAGTTAGACTTCTCTAGTTTGTCCCAGAATAGCATGTAGCCTTCTGATAATTCGAAGCCCTTGATCTTGAACTTAGCTTGGATAGGGTGTCTCATAGTGTTCAAGGCAGCGAATACCCAGCATAGTCCTGATTGCTTTTGATCAGATACTGATCCAGTATCTAATTCAACTGAAAAAGTAGGGTCCATTGCGATTTTAGAAGCGATAGTCTCACTTGATTGTAAGATGCCGTTGTTAGCA
The DNA here is from genome assembly GCF_000615905.1 of Companilactobacillus nodensis DSM 19682 = JCM 14932 = NBRC 107160. Taxonomy (GTDB): domain Bacteria; phylum Bacillota; class Bacilli; order Lactobacillales; family Lactobacillaceae; genus Companilactobacillus; species Companilactobacillus nodensis. Next base: position 85,145 of record NZ_BAMN01000004.1, on the reverse strand, counting down.
ACTGCGTTCTTGATAGCGGATGAACCTGGTGTTTGTTCAAAGGCTGTTTGAAATTTTTCTAGTTCTTTTGAAGTAATTTCCTTCATAAAATCTCTCCCTCATTTATTAGTGTATTAACGTACGTCCTTGATAACTTCTGGGCCATCGTCACGTCCGACGATAACTGTATTGACCAAGTCTAGGAATAGACCATGTGCAACAATACCCACTTGGTGATCTAACCATTCAGCGAGTAAGTGTGGGTGATTGATCTCGCCCATCTTCAAGTCGATGACATAGTTCTTATTGTGAGTTAATACTCGCTTACCATTGTCATCCAAACGGAACTCGGGATGCAACTCTTCTGCCTGTAGGTCGGCAAAAGTCTTCTCACAACCGAATGGAATTACTTCGAGTGGTAGTGGGAAACTGCCAAGTTTGTCAGCCATTTTTGATTGGTCTACGATCCAAATATTCTTGTGAGAGTTTGTGGCAACCATTTTTTCAAGTAGGTGAGCAGCACCGCCACCCTTAATACCTTGGAAATTCTTGTCGATTTGGTCAGCACCATCGATCGTTAGATCAATGTGATCAACATCATTTAGATCTTTCATGGGAATGCCAAGACCTTCAGCTTGTTTTTGAGAACGTGAAGATGTCGCAACACCAACGATATTCTTGATCTCACCAGCTTGGTATCTTTTGCCAAGTTCTTCGATCATGTAATAAACAGTTGAGCCAGTACCTAATCCAACTACTGTGTTACTTTCAATGAAGTCAACGGACTTAATGCCGACGGCTTTTTTCAATTCATCTTGATTCAATTAACGTTCCTCCTCTAAGAGCTTTTGGTAATTTTCGGTTAATAAATAACGGATCTCTGGTTTGTTCTTGAATGCAAATTTGGCATATTCACACACAGGAACAATTTTTAAATTTTTCCCGTCTGCATAATCCAAAACTTCATTGAGCAATTTGCCAGCAATACCTTGTCCACGATAATTTTCATTCACAAAGGTATGATCGATCGAAATAACACCATCTTTGACTGGTGAATAGGTTATTTCACCGACAAGTTCATCTTCTTCAATAAAAAAACGACCGTCTTCTTGTTTTATTTCCATAAACTACCTTCTCTCTAAATATATTTACCTCAATATTACCGTATTAATGGAAGAAAGTCAGTCGAATCAATAGTTTTATAATGGTTTAAATGCTATTATTTTAGTTATCTAATGATAATGGGAGAGTTTCGATTTGACAAAAAAACGTGGCTTTGAAATTGTAAAAAAATATCAAAATAAGGGTATTAATTTACCAGTTCGTCAGACTAAAAACGCTGCTGGATATGACATTGAGAGTGCGGAAGACTTTGTTGTACCATCAATGTGGAAATTCGGTGTTTTGAATGTTATCAAATTTATTTTTGGTAAAGGTAAAATTGACGATACAAAAACAAAAGAAATTCAAAAAAATATTAAACCAGTTTTAGTACCAACTGGTGTCAAAGCATATATGCAAGATGATGAAGTACTGATCATCGCTAGTCGTTCAAGTAATCCTTTGAAACGTGGACTATCGATCCCGAACGGAATCGGTGTGGTTGACGCTGACTACTATAATAATGAAGGTAATGAAGGAGAATTGTTTATTCAATTGATCAATTTCTTCCCATTCGACTACACGGTTAAGAAAGGTGAACGTCTGGCACAAGGTATTTTTATCAAGTATCTAACAACTGATGAAGATGAGGGCGGCTTGAAGAAACGCCAAGGTGGTTTCGGTTCATCCGGCATATAATGTATTTAGAAAGGAATTATTTTATTGGCTAAATCAAAATCAAAGTTTGTTTGTCAAAATTGTGGCTATGTTTCACCTAAGTATTTGGGACGTTGTCCTAACTGTGGTGCTTGGAATCAAATGGTTGAAGAAGTAGAACACGCTGAATCAGCTAAGGCTACTCCGAGTCGTAGAACTAGTGACTTGGACTCCAAACCGATCAAAATAAACGATGTATCATTCCAAAAAGAACCACGTGTCAAAACTGATCTATCAGAATTGAATCGTGTCCTTGGTGGTGGAATTGTCCCAGGTTCACTTGTCTTAATCGGTGGTGACCCTGGTATTGGTAAGTCAACACTATTGACACAAGTTGCCGGTCAGTTGCAAAAGACTGGTGGCAAAGTATTATATGTGTCAGGTGAAGAGAGTGCTTCACAGATCAAGATGCGTGCCGATCGCTTAGATGTCCATGGGGATGAATTATACATTTATCCTCAAACCGATATGAGCTATATTCGTGACACTATCAATAGCATGAACCCAGACTATTTGATCATTGATTCGATTCAAACAATGGACGAACCAGAGATCTCATCAGCCGTCGGAAGTATTTCACAAGTGCGTGAAGTAACGTCTGAATTGATGAATATTGCTAAGCAACAAAACATCACTGTGTTCGTTGTTGGACATGTTACTAAGGGCGGTGCAATCGCTGGTCCAAAAATATTGGAACATATGGTAGATACTGTTCTATACTTTGAGGGAGATACTCATCACAGTTATCGAATTTTACGTTCAGTTAAGAATCGTTTTGGTTCGACTAACGAGATTGGTATTTTTGAAATGCAGACGAAGGGATTAGTTGAAGTTGCTAATCCGTCCGAAATATTTCTTGAAGAACGTCTAAAAGACGCCAATGGTTCGGCGGTTGTTGTTTCTATGGAAGGAACACGTCCAATTTTGGTTGAAATTCAATCATTGATTACACCTACTATCTTCGGTAATGCTAAGCGTACAGCAACGGGATTAGATCACAATCGAGTGTCAGTTATTATGGCGGTCCTCGAAAAACGTGGTAATTTAATGCTTCAGAACCAAGATGCTTATTTGAAGTCAACCGGTGGTGTAAAATTAGATGAGCCAGCTATTGATTTGGCATTGGCAATGGCCATTGCATCCAGTTATAAAAATATTGGTATTCCTGCCACTGACTGTTTTGTTGGTGAAGTAGGGCTTACTGGTGAAGTACGCCGAGTCAACCGAATCGATCAGCGTGTTAATGAAGCTGAGAAACTTGGTTTCCAACGTATTTTTGTACCTAAGAATAACTTAGGTGATTGGACTAAGAATAATAAGATTCAAATCATTGGTGTAAGTACTGTTCTGGAAGCAATGAACAAAATATTTAACTAGGAGGTATATATTTATATATGCGAAAATATATTATTAATGCAGTCTTCGCATTGTTTGGCTTAGCAGTCGGCGTTACGCTGTTGCCAGCATTGTGGATCGTTGCAGGATTAGATAGTGTGCGTTTATTAAATAACGGCTATGTTAACGGACTTATTGGATTAATTATATTTTATTTACTGTCGTTCCTATTTATTAAACCCATCACGGATTTAAATACTAGAATCGAAAAATATCTGAATTCTCGTTCACCGGGTTGGATTATTTTTGGTTCAGTATTCTTAATTGGAGGATTGGTTTTAGCAAACATCATTTCGATTCCTTTCTATATGATGCATAATTGGTTTGCTAATATCATTCCGGTTATCTTGATGATAATTTTTGGATTCTTAGGTTTTCGAATGGGAACTAGTCGTCGTAATGATTGGAAGAGCTTTTCAATTACCAAGCGTAAGGCGACTGAACCAGAAGACAATAAGAAGGATATGGATTACGATGGTGAGATCATGCGTCGTTCATCCAAGAAAGACTTTTATCCATACAAGATCCTTGATACATCAGTTGTTATTGATGGACGTATCCATCAATTAGCACAGACAGGATTCCTCGAAGGTAAGATCATGGTTCCAGACTTCGTTGTTCACGAACTTCAGCTTATCTCTGATTCTAGTGACAATCAGAAGCGTGAACGTGGTCGCCGTGGACTTGATATCTTAAATGAGATGAAGATGGATACAACCATCAATATCGAGACAACTACACGTGATTATGATAATATTCCTGAAGTTGATATGAAATTACTTAAATTAGCCAAAGAAATAGGTGGCGCTGTTTTGACTAATGACTATAATTTAAGTAAGGTAAGTGAATTTCAGAACGTTCAAGTGCTTAACATCAATGAATTAGCTAAGGTTTTGAAACCGATGGTTTTGCCAGGCGAAACAATGACTGTTAAAGTAATTAAAGAGGGTACTGAACGAGAACAAGGTGTTGCATATCTAGAAGACGGTACAATGGTCGTTGTCGAAGATGGTAAGTACTTCATCGACAAGTCGGTTGATGTCGTTGTAACTAGTGCATTGCAAACCGATGCTGGTAAAATGATATTTGCTAAGCCTAAGCATTCAATGAATGGTATCCAAAGCAACACAGGTAACAATAGTAATAAGAAGAATAGTTCTAAAGAGAATTCAAATAATGCCAATAAGAATTCTAAGAACAATTCTAGAAATAAAAGGGGAGAACGTAGAAATGGCAAACAAGTCAGATAATAAAATTCGTGTGAGATATGCACCAAGTCCAACAGGACATTTACACATTGGTAATGCTAGAACAGCTATCTTCAATTACCTATTCGCAAGAAGTCACAAAGGTACTTTTGTAATCCGTATCGAAGATACAGATACAAAGCGTAACGTTGAAGGTGGAGAACAAAGTCAGCTAGAAAACCTTAAATGGTTAGGCGTTGACTGGGATGAAGGTCCAGATGTTGGTGGAGATTACGGTCCATATCGTCAATCAGAAAGAAAAGATATCTACCAAAAATACATCCAAGAATTGCTTGATAAAGGTCTAGCTTACGAATCATATCTGACTGAAGAACAGCTTACAAAGATGCGTGAAGAACAAGAAGCCAACGGTGAAATGCCTCATTATGAGTATGAATTTGCTGGTATGAGTGAAGAAGAAAAGGCAGCTAAGATTCAAGAAGCAAAAGATGCCGGATTGACTCCAGTTATCAGAATTCATGTTCCAAAGGGTAAGACTTACGAATGGGATGACATCGTTAAGAGTAAGGTTTCGATCGATTCAGATACGATCGGTGGAGACTGGGTTATCCAAAAACGTGATGGAATGCCAACATATAACTTTGCCGTTGTAATTGATGACCACTTGATGGAAATCAGTCATGTTCTTCGTGGTGATGACCACGTTGCCAACACTCCAAAACAATTGATGATCTATGAAGACCTAGGTTGGGAAGCTCCTAAGTTCGGTCACATGACACTTATCATCAATACTGAAACTGGTAAGAAGCTAAGTAAACGTGATGAATCTATCCTACAATTCATCGAACAATATCGTGCTTTGGGTTACTTACCAGAAGCTATGTTTAACTTCATTACACTACTAGGATGGTCACCAGTTGGTGAAGAAGAATTGTTCACTCGTAAGCAATTCATCAAGATCTTTGATGAACACCGTTTGAGCAAGTCACCTGCTAAGTTTGACCAAAAGAAACTAGAATGGGTCAACAACCAATACGTTAAGACTGCCGACGTTAGTGAAATCACTGACTTGGTACTCGAGAACCTTATCGAAGGCAAACGTATTCCAGCCGATCCAGATACAAACACTATTCAATGGGTAAGACACTTAACAGAATTATATATGCCACAAATGTCATATACACAACAAATCGTTGAACTATCAGACATCTTCTTCAATCAACCAGATGTCTTGACTGGTGATGAACAAAAAGAACTTGTTGATGACGATTCACGTAAGGCTATCGAAGACTTACGTGGTAAGTTAGAAAAACTTGACCGTTTCACAGCTACACAAATCATGGCTGCTATTCAAGGTGTTCGTGCTGATACTGGTGTTAAGGGTAGAAAACTCTACATGCCAGCCAGAATTGCTGCTACGCGTACAATGCATGGTCCAGCAATTGCCGAAGCTATTGAATTGATCGGTAAAGAAAAGTCATTAGCTAATATTGATAAGACACTGAGTCAAATGAAATAAAAATTACATATCTTAAAAAAGAGGTTGAAGGAAAACTTTTGTTTTGCCTCAATCTCTTTTTTCTTGTAGAAAGGAGAATATATGCTCAAAATATTCAACACACTAACACGTGAAAAAGAAGAATTTAAACCACTAAACCCAGGCGAGGTTCACATGTATGTCTGTGGTCCGACTGTCTACAATTACATTCATATTGGTAATGCACGTTCCATCGTAGCTTTTGATACGGTGCGTCGCTACCTTGAATATTTAGGATATAAAGTTAAGTTTGTTTCCAACTTTACTGATGTTGATGACAAGATGATCAAAGAAGCTAACCGTGAGAATATCACTGTGCCAGAAGTAGCTGATAAGTTCATCAAGGCCTTCTTCGAAGACATTGATAAGTTAAATGTTCAACGTGCCACAGTCAATCCACGTGCAACTGAGAATATCAAAGAAATCGTTGATTTCATCGCTGACTTAGTTGATAAAGATTATGCATATGAGTCAGATGGGGATGTTTTCTACCGTGCTCGTAAGTTCAAACATTATGGTGAATTGTCAGATCAAAATATCGATCAATTAGTTCAAGGTGCTAGTGAACACGTTGGTGAGACTGAGTTCGATAAGAAGCAAGATCCAATCGATTTTGCTCTATGGAAAAAAGCCAAGCCAGGTGAGATTAAATGGGATTCACCTTGGGGTGAAGGTCGTCCCGGCTGGCATATTGAATGTTCAGTTATGTCGACTAAGTATCTCGGTGATACGTTTGATATTCACGGTGGTGGGCAAGATCTTGAATTCCCTCATCATGAGAATGAAATTGCTCAAAGTGAAGCTAAGACTGGCAAGAAGTTTGTTAATTATTGGATGCACAATGGCTTTGTCACAGTTGAAAATAATGAGAAGATGAGCAAGTCACTGGGCAACTTCGTCACGGTTCATGACATGGTCAAGGATATTGATCCACAAGTGCTGAGATTCTTCTTGTCTTCAACTCATTATCGTCGACCACTAGAATATTCGAAGTCTAACTTGCAAAAGGCTGCTGACAATTATGAAAGAATTAAGACAGCCTATAATAATTTGAGTTTCAGATTAGACAATGCTGATGGTCCTGCTGACGATGTTAAGTCAGAGGTAGATGCCATTGCTGACAAGTTTAAGACGGCTATGAATGATGATTTCAACGTTCAGAATGGAATAACTGAGATTTTTGAACTCGTTACATTGGCCAACAACTATAGTGCACAGGACAGCGTTAATGCTGACAGTGCTCAATATATTTTGAAGCAATTAGCAAGTTTATCAGGTATACTTGGAATTCAATTCGGTGAAAAAGAAGATTTGTCTGAAGAAATTCAAGCAATGGTCGAAAAACGTGATCAAGCTCGTGCCGACAAGGACTTTGCAACGAGTGATGAATTGCGCGATAAATTAAAGGAAATGGGAGTTATCTTGGAAGATACTCCACAAGGAACACGGTGGCATATAGATGGTTAAGATCGAACAATTAAACGGTGTGACATTGGCTTATTTGGGAGATGCTGTTTACGAAGTATTCATTCGTGAGCATCTGTTAGACTTAGATATCACCAAGGTCAACCAGTTACAAAACAAGGCGACACATTATGTTTCAGCCAAGGCACAAGCGGCTTTGATCACATTAATGATGGATGAGAATGCCTTATCAGAAGATGAAATCCGTATCTACAAGAACGGACGTAATGCTAAGAAATATACTAAGGCTAAAAATACAAGTGTTGTGACATATCATATGTCCACAGGCTTTGAAGCACTATTTGGTTATTTGGACGTCAGTGGGCAAAAAGACCGTGTAGCCGAACTTGCACAATGGTGTATCGACAAAGTAGAATCGGGGGAAACTGATGCAGAAGAATTCAAATAATAAGCGCGATAACGATAACGATCGTGATAATGATGATGAAGTAGAATTAATTTTTGGACATCATTCAGTAGTTGAACTATTGAAATCACCAACAGCTGGTCAACGTGTGAATAAGGTCTTGGTTCAAAAAGGACTTAAGAGCGCTCATATTGGTGAGGTCATCGAACTTGCCAAGCGTAGTAAGCTGATTGTTCAAGAAGTTCCTAAGAATAAGTTGGACGATATTAGTAATGGCGGTAATCATCAAGGGATGGCCGCATATATTGCTCCATATCAATATGCAGAATTAGATGATATTTTCAAGGCAGCTAAGAAGAAAAATGAAGATCCTTTTATTTTGATCTTGGATAGAATTGAAGATCCACATAACTTGGGTTCGATCCTAAGAACCGCCGATGCGGTCGGTGTACACGGAATTATTGTTCCTAAGCACCGTTCTACTGGATTGACTTCAGTTGTCGCTAAGACTTCAACAGGTGCCATTGAACACGTTCCTGTTGTCCGTGTGACTAACTTAGTTAATACGATCAATGATCTTAGGAAAGAAAATGTCTGGGTCTTTGGAACAGCTATGGAAGGTGACAATTACCGTACTTGGAATGCCAAGGGTGCAGTCGCACTTGTAATTGGTAATGAGGGTAAGGGAGTTTCACCACTAGTTCTCAAACAAGTTGATCAAACCTTGAGTATACCAATGGTTGGTCACGTTCAAAGTTTGAATGCCAGTGTTGCGACAGGTGTCTTGTTGTACCAAGCATTTGCTTCACGACACGCATAATTATAGAAAAGGATTTCATCAATTGATAACTGATGAAGTCCTTTTTTGGTATAAGAATGTTTTCATAGATAAAAATTGTAATTATCAAACGAAGTTTTTGTAAACAAATGTTCGCTATAAAACGGCATACGATACGTGATAATTTTAAATAGGAAAACCATTCTAAATAAATTATGAATGGGGCCCAAAAATATGAATGATCTAGAAATTAAACTTATAAAGTCGGTAAAGGAGGATAAGGATTCACCCGCATTGAAGTCGTTGGTTGACCGATATCGACCGATGATCGAGAATATGTATGGCCAGTACAAAATTGGTTTATATGATCAGAATGACTGGTACCAAGAAGCATTAATCATTTGTTATGCCACATGTAGTATCTTTGACGGAGCAAGTGGTTCCAAATTTGGCAGCTTCTTTAAACTTAAATTTAAAAATCATATTATTGATATTGTCAGAAAAGAAAATACCGTTAAACGGCAGGCCAATCAATTGGCGTGTTCTTACGAACAAATAATAAATGAGGAAAATTCTGATGAATTCGTTAGAAACTATGTTCATTTACTAGATACTTCGAGTCGACTGGAACAGGCGGTCGCAGAGCTGAGCAAACTGGAATTGATTGCATTACAATTTTTATTAGGAGAAATAAAAATGCAGATGGCGTGCGATATTGCCATGTGTGATTCCAGACAATTGAATCGTGCTATCAACAGGTGTAGACTCAAAATCGTGGAGTATTTATAATTTGTCATCTGTTTGTCATGGACTTTTGTGCTTTTAAAATCTATAATGTATGAGATATAAACTGCATAGAATGTGGAGAAACTCATGGGATTAAGAAAAGTAGCATTAGCTTGTAGCGTTTGTGGATCAAGAAATTACACGATTTCTGAGAATCCGAACCGTACAGAACGCCTCGAAGTTAAAAAATTTTGTAAGCATTGTGGTAAGCACACATTGCATAAAGAAACACGCTAATCTGGAGGACTAAATGAAATTATTTAAATTTTTTGGTAGTGTAAAAAAAGAAATGAAATTGGTTGTTTGGCCTACTGCAAAGGAAAACAGACGTGATACATGGACTGTTGTTGCTACATCTTTGATGTATGCTATTTTCTTCGCCGCTGTTGATTGGGGACTAGTAACATTGCTCCAACAATTTGTAATGGGAAGCAAATAAGATTGTAAGTATACAGATAATTTGATATTATTTGAGTAACGAAAGAAAACTTCGACCTTTGTTCGAGGTTTTTTTATTTTGATTTTTGGAGGAAATTATGGCTGAAGCTGGCGACAAACAATGGTATGTCTTGCATACCTACTCAGGATACGAAAATAAAGTTAAGGAAAATTTGGAATCACGTGCCTCATCAATGGGTATGGAAGACTATATTTTCAGAGCAGTAGTACCTGAAGAAGAAGAAACAGAAACAAAAAATGGTAAACAAAAGACAGAAATGAAAAAGACTTTCCCAGGATACGTATTAGTTGAAATGGTTATGAGTGACGAATCATGGTTCGTTGTTCGTAATACACCTGGTGTTACAGGATTTGTTGGAAGTCACGGTTCAGGAAGTAAGCCGGCACCATTATTACCAGAAGAAATCGATCATATTCTTGATGACCTTGGTATCAGCGTCAAAGCTGGTAATGACTTCGAAGTTGGTGAAAACGTAACTATTGTTAACGGACCATTCGCCAACATGACAGGTAAGGTTACTGAAATTGACGAAGATCATGACAAGATCAAGGTTGACGTTGATATGTTTGGCCGTATGACTAGTGCTGAAGTTGATTTCAGCGATGTACAAAAATAATAAATTATATTGATAAAGGGTAAGATCCGTGCTACTATAATACGGTATGTTTTTTGAACATACATGTGGGAGAGAAAATTTAAATTCTCAATATGACCACATCACGGATTAAGGAGGTATGCACCGTGGCTAAAAAAGTTGCTAACGTAGTAAAATTACAAATTCCTGCTGGACAGGCTACTCCAGCTCCACCAGTTGGTCCTGCTTTAGGACAAGCTGGTATTAACATTGTTGCCTTTACAAAGGACTTCAATGCTCGTACAGCAGATCAACAAGGAATGATCATTCCAGTTGTTATCTCTGTATACGAAGATCGTTCATTCGATTTCGTTACAAAGACACCACCTGCAGCAGTTCTTTTGAAGAAGGCTGCTGGCGTTGAAAAAGGCTCTGGCGAACCTAACAAGAACAAGGTTGCCACTGTCTCAAACGACCAAGTTCGCGAAATTGCTGAAACCAAGATGAAAGACCTAAACGCTGCAAGTGTTGAATCTGCAATGCGTATGGTTGCTGGTACTGCAAGAAGTATGGGCTTTACAGTAGAAGACTAGACAATAAGCAGTTTACAGGAATATGAAAGTATTCTTAACAAGTGGGAGGGGAAAATCCCCAATAGACCACAAAGCAAGGAGGAACTTAGCATGGCTAAGCATGGAAAAAAATATATTGAAGCTATGAAGCAAGTGGATAAGGATAAGACTTACACTGCTACAGAAGCTGCTGAATTACTTAAAAAAGTAAATTACGCAAAATTTGACGCAACTGTTGAGGTTGCTATTAACTTGGACGTAGATCCAAAACAAGCTGATCAACAAATTCGTGGTGCCCTTGTTCTACCTAACGGAACAGGTAAATCACAAAAGGTTATCGTTTTTGCTGAAGGTGCACAAGCTAAAGAAGCTGAAGCTGCTGGTGCTGACATCGTCGGTTCTGATGATCTTGTTGAAAAGATCCAAGACGGCTGGTTGGACTTTGATGTTGCTGTTGCAACACCACCAATGATGGCTAAAGTTGGACGTTTAGGTCGTGTACTTGGACCTAAAGGTTTGATGCCTAACCCTAAGACAGGTACTGTAACAATGGATGTTACAAAGGCTGTTAATGATATCAAGGCTGGACAAGTTACTTACCGTGTAGATCCTAACGGATTGATTCACGCACCTATTGGTAAGTTGTCATTCGATACTGACAAGATTGCTGCTAACTTTGACGCATTCTACGAAACTATCGCAAAGGCACGTCCTGCATCATTAAAGGGTAACTATATTGTTAGTGTTAATATGACATCAACATTTGGCCCTGGTCTAAAAATCAACGCTTAATGTTGACTAATAACCAAAATAATGATAATGTACAATAGTTGATTTCTACCGAAGACTCAGGTGATGTGAATCTTAATATCCTGCCGAGGCCAGAAGATTGTTAATTAATCTCTGTGTCTTTCGGGCGCAGAGATTTTTATTTTTAAGCCGAAATTTGTAGAATTAACTAAAATAAATTGTGGAGGTGAAACGTAATAATGAAGCAAGAAAAACTATCACAAAAAGAAGCACTCGTTACAGAAGTTGCTGCTAATCTTAAAGGCGCTAAGTCAGTTATCGTTGTTGATTACTTAGGTCTTACAGTTGAACAAGCTACTGCTATGCGTGCTGAATTACGTGAGCAAGGTGCTACTATGCAAGTTATCAAGAACACTGTCTTGAGACGTGCAGCAGAAGAAGCTGGACTAGAAGGTCTAGAAGAATTCTTCGTTGGCCCAACAGCTATCGCTTATTCTGAGGAAGATCCAGTTGCACCTGCTAAAGTTGCTGCTAAGTATGCTAAAGATGTTGAATCCGTTGAAATCAAGGGTGGAATCATCGAAGGCAAAGCTGCTACACTTGAAGAAATTCAAGCACTTGCAACACTACCAAACAGAGATGGCTTGCTATCTATGTTGGTATCTGTATTACAAGCTCCAGTTCGCGACTTCGCATTGGCTGTTAAAGCTGTTGCTGAAAAGAAAGACGACGAACCAGCTGCTTAATTAAAAAACAAACATAATTCGGAGGACATTAAAATGGCTTTAGATACACAAAAGATTATCGATGATTTAAAAGATGCTTCAATTCTAGAACTTAACGACCTTGTTAAGGCTATCGAAGAAGAATTTGACGTTACAGCTGCTGCTCCTGTTGCTGCAGGTGCTGCTGCTGGTGGCGACGATGCTGCTGAAAAGGATTCATTTGATGTTGAACTTACAGAAGCAGGTCAAGAAAAGGTTAAGGTTATCAAGGAAGTTCGTGGTATCACAGGACTTGGCTTGAAAGACTCAAAAGACCTAGTTGACGGCGCTCCTAAGGTTATCAAGGAAGGCGTTGCTAAGGCTGACGCTGAAGATATGAAGACAAAACTTGAAGCTGTTGGCGCAACAGTTACATTGAAGTAATAACCTTTTATAAGTTTATTATGATAAAATTAATCCTCGTAAGAGGATTTTTTTTTACCCTCATTTTTGCTTTTTTAGAAAGGAAACAAATATGGCTAACCAATATTTTGAAAATTCAGATGATCTGGAACATGAACTAAAAGATTTTAATTTTACTTTGAGAAATAATAATTTAACTTTTACATCAGATGCAGGAGTGTTTTCGCGACAAACAGTTGATTACGGTTCACGTGTCTTGATCGAAGCAATCAGCTTTGATGAGGTTCCGGCAGGGAATATTCTAGACGTTGGCTGTGGATATGGTCCCATCGGATTATCTCTCGCCAAGGAACAAACAGGTCGTTCAGTTGATATGACAGATGTTAACTTACGTGCGATGGATCTCGCAAAGAAAAATGCTGAAACAAATCGAATTAAGAACGTAAATGTTTTTGAATCGAATATGTATGAAAAAATTTCTGACAAGTATGCTTTGGTTATTTCTAATCCACCTATTAGAGCAGGTAAGAATGTTGTTTCAGGAATTATCAGTGGGGCAAAGGAGCACTTAGTTGCTAACGGTGAATTATGGATTGTTATCCAAAAGAAACAAGGGGCTCCTTCAGCTAAAAAATTGATGGATGCAACATATGGTAACGTGGAAATCGTTACTCGTGAAAAAGGTTATTATATTTTGAGAAGTAAGTTGGTTTAGTTATATGATTTTTTCGGAAGAACAAATAAACAATTACATGGATCAGGCAATTGGAGAGGCTCTGCAAGCAAAAGAGCGTGCGGAAGTTCCCATTGGCTGTGTTATTGTCGATAATCAAACGGGTGAGGTTATTGGTCGCGGATCTAATGAACGTGAAGAGACCCAAGATGCAATCAAACATGCGGAGATCATTGCCATTGAGCAGGCTTGTAAGGCGGTTGGCAGTTGGCGCCTGGAACATACTAGTTTGTTCGTTACACTGGAACCTTGTCCAATGTGTGCCGGTGCTATCATCAATAGTCGGATCGAAGAAGTTATTTTTGGTGCCAGCGATCCTAAGGCTGGATCAGTTGGATCAATTGTTAATTTGCTGACCGAGACGCGCTACAATCACCAGCCAGAAGTCCTAGCCAATGTTAAGGAACAAGAGACTGGAGACTTGTTACGTAATTTCTTTAGAGAAATCCGCCGTAAAAAGTAGCATTCATTCGAGATTTATAGTATTATAGTTAGTGCCGAAAGGCCTTAGGGCAATGGTGCTCTTGTGAATCGTGTCAGGTTCGGAAGAAAGCAGCACTAAGTGAGTTGTACCATGTGCCTTTTGTTATGTATATTAGCCTCCTAATCTTAATTGATTAGGAGTTTTTTTATTTGGAGAGTGGAAGAGAAACGGTCAGACAAAGTTGTTTTTTGTGGTAAAATTTAAGTACTGTGTTAAAGCAAGGAGGAAATATGGCATATCAAGCACTATATCGAGTTTGGCGTCCCCAAACTTTTTCGGATGTAATTGGTCAAGGCGTTATCACGCAGACCTTACGTAATGCGGTCGCAAGTAATATGACCAGTCATGCCTATTTATTCAGTGGACCACGTGGTACTGGTAAGACTTCTTGTGCCAAGATTTTGGCGAAGGCTGTTAACTGCTTGAATCCACATGATGGTGAACCTTGTAATGAGTGCGAGATCTGCAAGGCAGCTAATGAGAATCGTTTGAATGATGTGATCGAGATCGATGCCGCTTCTAATAACGGTGTTGAAGAGATTCGTGATATTCGTGACAAAGTAAAATATGCTCCAACTGAAGCTAAATTCAAAGTTTATATCATTGATGAAGTTCATATGCTTTCTCAAGGTGCATTCAATGCGCTTCTAAAAACACTCGAAGAACCACCGGCTAATGTTATGTTCATCTTGGCTACTACGGAACCACAAAAAATTCCGGCAACGATTATTTCTAGAACACAGAGTTTTACTTTTAGAAGAATCTCACGTCAGGATATTTTGGAACGTATGACTTACATCTTGGATGATAAGAATGTTAAGTATGATGAAGAAGCCCTAAACATTATTGCGGCTTCAGCTGAAGGTGGAATGCGTGACGCTTTGAGTATTTTGGATCAAGCCTTATCATATGGTGATGATGAGTTGACCTTAAAGAACGCTCAAGAAGTTACTGGTGCATTGAGTAATGAGCAGATCGTATCTTATATGACAGCCATTGCTGAAAACAGACCGGCTGATGCGTTGACTAGTTTGTATCAGATTCTTGCTAGTGGTCGTTCAGCAATGCGTTTTACCGAGATGATCATTCGTGTCTGTCGTAATTTGATTTTGTACAATTCTAATTCTGATCTATCTCAACAGATGGATAAGTCAGTTATGACGGATGAATTATTGGCGATTGCTGACAAGTTTGATAATACGAGATTGTTTTATATTGTTGATCAAGTCAGTGCCACGCAGAAGAATCTGAAAAATTCTAATCAGACGGATGTTTATATGGAAATCCTGACTGTGAAGATCAGTGAACCTAAGGTTGAGCAGAAGATATCTGCTGTACCAAATCAAGAACCTGTGGAAACTCCGGTTGATAACCAACGTGTTGATCAATTGGGGGACGAGGTTGCTAGTCTAAAACAAGAGATCAAGCAGTTATCAAATCAACCACAAGTCCAAAATAATGGTAATCAACAAACAGTTACCAAACCTAAACGTAATAATAAAAAGGGTACCCACCTCAACAAGACAGCAATTTATCAAGTTTTGGAAAGTGCTACGAAGAATGATCTTAATACAGCCAAGGATATTTGGCCTGATTTGATGAGTATGTTATCAATCACACAACGTTCGATCATGAGTATTTCTGAACCAGTTGCGGCTTCTGAAGCAGGAATTGTTGTCGCATTCGACTATGAAATGTGGTTTGAAACAGCTCAAGATGGTTTCTTAGATGAATTGACTAACAATGTTGGCAAGTTATTGAAGAAAGATTGCCAGGTTGTCTTGGTTCCAAAGGCACAATGGCCACAAATTCGTAAAGAATACATTGCAAATAATATTGATTCTGGTAATAGTAAAAATGTAAAATCTAAGTCAGAACAGAAACAAACTGATCCTACTGTCGATGAAGCTATGAAGTTGTTCGGCAACGATGGTGTGGTTGAAGTTAAAGACGATTAAAAGGAGAAATAGTTATGAGTAAAGGAATGCCAAATATGGGTGGAATGGGCGGAAACATGGCCAATATCATGCGCCAAGCCCAAAAGATGCAAAAAGAAGTTGCTGCTGCTCAAGAACAATTAAGCCAAACAGATTATGAAGGACATTCAGTTGACGACTTTGCAATTGTTAAAATGAATGGTGATAAAAAAATATTAGATATTAAAATCGATGAAAAGATTATTGACCCTGACGATCCTGATACATTGCAAGATATGCTTATCGATGCATTGAATGATGGTATGGCTAAGGTCGACAAAGATAAAGATGCTAAGTTAGGTAAATACACAAACGGGATGATGTAATCAATGAGATATCCAGAGCCAATTTCAAAATTAATTGATAGTTATATGATGTTGCCAGGAATCGGTCGCAAAACAGCGACAAGAATGGCATTCTTTACATTGGGCATGGATAAGAGTCAAGTGCAAGAATTTGCCGACAATCTCATGTCTGCTAAGAACGATTTGAAGTTCTGTAAGATCTGTGGAAATATTACGACAGATGAAGTTTGTTCGATCTGTACTGACAAGAATCGCGACCAATCAACGATCCTTGTTGTAGAGCAACCAAAAGATATAATGTCACTAGATGATATGAACAGCTACAATGGTTTGTATCACGTGTTGGGTGGAGTATTATCTCCAGTTGATGGCGTTGGTCCGGAAGACTTGAACATCAAACTACTGCTTAATCGCTTGCGTGAAAACAGCAAAGTTCAAGAATTGATTATTGCTACGAATGCAACTCCAGAAGGAGAAGCAACAGCGCAATACTTAGCCAAACTGGTAAAACCGGCAGGTATAAAAGTAACTAGATTAGCGCATGGATTAGCCGTTGGCTCTGACATTGAATATGCCGACGAAATGACTCTGAAGAGTGCCGTTCTAGGTCGCAGGGAGATCTAACATGTTTGGTAGAAAAAAAGCTAGTGTTGAAAAGATCGAAAATGATCGATTGATGGATAGCATTCATGGCATACAGCAACAAATCAGTAATGCACAGCATCTGATGAACAATTCGCTCGAAGTTTCCGATGAAGCACGACTGAATTTGAGAATAGATCGGGCCAAGTATCAGTTCTTGTACTTAGAAGCCAGACGCCGCAAGGCTCAGGCCAAACATACGACTGATATTATTTTTGGTGATGAAGATACATTTTTGAAGCAACCAAGTCGGGCTGAGAAGCATTGGTAGAGAGTGGAAAAGTGACGGTAAACCATGAGCATTACCTAGGATAAGTGATAATGCGGTTTTGGCATTCTCACTTATCCGTAGTAAGCGCAGTGGTTTGTCACTTTGCAACTCGTTTTAGAACCACAAACCAACAAACAAAGTCGTTACCTACAAAAGTAGATAACGGCTTTTTCAATACATGTTTACCCAAACAACAATATCAAGTAAAATAGAACCAATGCATTAAAAGGGAGAATACTAAATGTCAGGGATTTTTATATCATTCGAAGGCCCAGATGGGGCTGGAAAAACTACCGCATTAAATGCGTTGGTTCCATTATTAAAAGAACATACCAATAAAGAGATAGTTGAATCGCGTGAACCTGGTGGTAGCGAGATAGCTGAGCAGATCAGAAAAATTATTCTAGCTGTTCACGATGAGAAAATGGATGATAGAACTGAAGCTTTATTATACGCAGCTGCACGTAGACAGCATGTCATTGATGTGATTAGACCAACATTAGCCGCTAATAAAGTATTGCTGAGTGATCGGTTTGTTGATAGCTCAATTGCATATCAAGGTGGCGGTCGTGAAATCGGTACGAAAGAAGTTGCAGAAATCAATGATTTTGCTATCGATGGAACTATACCAGATTTGACGGTTTATTTTGATATTTCACCAGAAATTGGTTTATCAAGGATTCGTAAGGATCATGAGGGTGCAATGGATCGATTGGAACAAGAGGCTTTGAGCTTTCACCAACGTGTTCACGACTCATATCTTGACTTATTAGCTGCCAATCCTGATAGAATAAAGAGTATCAACGCAGATCAGAAACCAGAAAAAGTTGTTTCTGATGCATTAGATGTTATTATTAAAAGATTTCCAAATGTATTCAATGGAGGAAAATAAAATGAAAGTTATTTTAGCAATCGTTCAAGACAAAGATAGCCAACAATTACAAACACACCTCGTAAAAGCCGATTTTCGTGCAACTAGATTACCTTCAACCGGTGGTTTCTTAAAGGCTGGTAACTCGACTTTTATTATTGGTGTCGAAGATGACAAAGTTGATGATGCGCTTGAAGTTATCAAGAAAACTTGCCATACAAGAACACAGTTTGTTACTTCAACATTTGCGTTACCTGAAGCTGCAGGAATCAATGATCCAATCGAAGTTCAAGTTGGGGGAGCTACTTGTTTTATCCTACCTGTGGATAAATTTGTAAGATTTTAAAAATGGAAAATTTACTAGAAGAGCAGCCTAGAGTACTGCGTGAATTTCAAAAGATTATTCAGTCTAATATGTTGTCGCACGCTTATTTGATTGATAGTGCTTCTTCTAAGATCAGACAACAAGTTGCTATTTGGCTAGCTCAAAGCCAGTTCTGTGAGAATTTGCAGGATGGGATGCCGGATCAAACTTGTCAAAAATGTCAAACCATTGCTTTGGGTGATAATCCCGATGTGTTGGAGATAAGAACTGACAAGAATAGTATCGGTGTCGATGATATTAAGTATTTTAAAAAAGAAGCTAGTATGACAGCAACTCAAGGCAGCCGTCGTATTTTGATTATTGATGAAGCAGAGAAGATGACCAACGCCGCAAGTAATAACCTGTTGAAGACTATTGAAGAGCCAGAAGGTAATCTGATGATGATCTTATTGGCGGATTCAGCTAAGCAACTGCTTCAGACGATTAGATCGCGTGTGCAAACCTTTCACCTGTCTAATAAGAGTAATGAAGAAGAAATAGCTAGTTTGGCAGAGTTAGGTTATAAAGATGAACAAGCAAAAGCAGCATTAAAAGTTTCTGATATTAAATTTTTACAAGCCACGACTGGTGAAGATTATCAGAAGTTATCATCAGCTTTGGTTGTTTGGATGAAAGAGTGCAATCAGAAAAAAATAAATAGTTTTATAGATGTACAGACTGATATCATGCCTTTGGTAGAGAATAAGGATCACCAACATTTAGTTTTTGATATGATGAATCAGATGTTTAGTGATATATTATCAATTAGGTACAATTTAGATAAATCACTTCTTATTAAAGAAGATGTTCTTTCAAATAAGAGTATTCAACAGATCGTTAGTTTTTCGGATGAATTATTTAAAGCTGAGGAAATGTGGAAAAGTAATGTAGCATTTCAAGCAATTTTAGAGGATTTGTCATTAAAATTTGTTAGTTAGTAGGTGAAACAATGGCAGAAAAGGATTTGTATGATGAGTTTGAATCTATCTCGAATCAATTAGGTAGTTTGAGTGGTCAAATTGATGCACTCAAGGAGCAACTATCCAAAGATCTAGAAGAAAAAGAAGAACTCAAGATGGAGAATCATAACCTTCGTAAACAATTAGAAAAATTAGGTTATGAGGATAAAAGTTTCAACGAAAGTGAATTGCCTACTTCACGCTTGAACTTAGAAAAGCTGTATCACAAAGGCTTTCACGTGTGCCAACAATTTTATGGTTCTCATCGTAAGGAAAACGAGGAATGTGTTTTCTGTCTCGGGGTAATTTACGGGAATCACAGTAAACCAAATAAAAAATAAGTAAGGGAGCATTTTGAATGAATGAACAAAGGAGTTTTGTTAATAATTCGAAGGCTGCCTTTTTTTAGTGCCAACGCCAATTGGTAACTTAGATGACATGACCTTTCGAGCTGTCAAAACTTTGCAAGATGCAGATTTAGTTGCAGCTGAAGATACGAGAAATACAAAATTTTTATTGAGTCATTTTGATATCACGACGGATTTGATCAGCTTTCATGAGCACAATACAGCTCAGCGAATTCCTGAGTTGATCGAAAAGCTGAATGATGGAATCAATATTGCTCAAGTTAGCGATGCAGGAACGCCGTCGATCAGCGATCCCGGTAAGGAGCTAGTCAAGGCGGCTATCGAAGCTGATATAGCCGTTGTCCCACTACCTGGTGCTAGTGCATCCACTACAGCATTGATTGCCTCAGGCATCGAACCACAGCTATTCTACTTCTATGGATTCTTACCTCGTAAGGGTAAGGAGCGGACTGAAGCGTTGGAGAACTTGTCACAACGGGCTGAGACTTCGATCATTTATGAATCACCATATCGTGTCGTCAAGACAGTGGAAGATTTGAAGCAATACTTTGGCGGTGACCGCAGAATAACTTTGGCTCGAGAACTGACCAAGATTCATGAAGCTTTCCTTCGCGGAACAATTGATCAAGTTATTGAATATTATCAAGAGAATGATCCTAAGGGTGAATACGTCTTGATTTTATCAGGTAAGGAAATTGAAGAGGTCGATGATATGTCTGACTCTGAAATTATCAACTCAATTGATCTGTTGATACAGTCAGGTGAGAAACCTAATAAAGCAATCAAAGAAGTAGCCAGCCAAAATGATCTACGTAAACAAATTGTTTACAATCTATACCATGGAATTGGGAAGGAAGAATAAAGTGGCAGAACAAATATACTCACAGGAAATAGAATTTCCATTTTATTTTGCAAATTTAACCGGCGATATGCGCCTATCTTCGTTAGTTGATGCAATGTTATTGATCTCGGAGAAACAATTGCACGAGTCGGATTCAGATAGTTCTGAAATGGTACAACGCGGACTCGGCTGGGTCGTGGTTCAATATCACATGGACATTAAGAAGATGCCAACACTTGGCCAAAAATTAAAAGTTAGTACCCGTGCAACGAGCTATAATAAGTACTTCTTCTATCGTGATTTTTGGATCGACGACTTGGACGGCAATCGTATGGTCGACCTTTCAAGTGCCTTCGTTATTATTGATGTGAAGGCTCGTAAGATGGTCAGCGCTGCTGAAAAATTAACAGACGTGTTCGGTGCGGAAGAGATTACCAAGATCAAACGGTTTGCTAGATTACGTGAACCAAAAGATTATGATATTAAAAAAGGTCAGCACATCGGTTATTACAATATTGATGTTAATCGCCATGTGAATAATTCCTACTACTTCGATTGGATGGTCGATTCACTAGGGATCGAATTCGTCGAAAAGCATCGTGCCAAGAGTATGGATATTAAGTATGACAAAGAATTGAACATTCATAGTGAACCAGAAGTTTATGCTAAAATCGATTCTGATACCTTAGTAACGACTCATTGGATCAAGAGTGACGGGGAATTGAACGCCGTTGCCCAGATTACTTGGGAAGAAAAATAATTATAGTTTTGTATGAAAAAGGTTATGAGCAAAATCGATAGATGCTAAGAGGGACCTGTGGTAATATGTTCAAGTAAAATATTTTTGGGGTAGGATTCAAAGCGTAAAGTGCCGGCGGAACGGAATGTGAACACCGGACGAAGAGCTATTGCTTGCGATTTTGTTTCCGCATTCGTCACTTTATATAGTTAGTTAATTTTATTAGCCTCTAGTTATATGCTGTGGCAGCTCCTACAAGGAGATGTCGTTATGAATACGAACAGTCGTGTTATCAGTGTCCACGAAATGACGTGGATGGCTTTATTAATTGCAATGCAGATGGTGTTGAGTAAGTTGTCGATCGGTAGCAATACCTTGAAGGTCGGCTTCAGCTTCATTGCAATAGGACTAATGGGATATTACTTCGGACCATATAAGGCGGCAATCGCTAATGTGGTTGCTGATATTATCAGTAACGTTGTAATGCCAGCACCAGGAGGCTTCTTCTGGGGCTTCACATTTTCAGCGTTAGTAGCAGGTCTTATCTATGGTTTTGTATTATATAATCATAAGGTAACGATCTTGAGAACTTTTGTAGCGGTATTTTTGATCACGGTTATTGTCAATACGGGATTGAATACACTGTGGATCCAAATGATGACTAACTTGCCATATTGGACATTGTTAGTGCCAAGAATTGTTAAAGAACTATTTAGTTTGGTTTATCAAACAGGATTGTTATACTTTGTTCTCAAATGGATCAGTAATTCGAGATTTAACAGAATCGGCCGTTAGTGGTCGATTTTTTTGTTTGTGTATTTACGTGTTTTTCTCCACTCTCTGTTTAAAACGAGTTACGAAAGCCAGATTCCTGCGCCTGCTACAGATAGCAAACGCACCAACTACGTTGGCACCTTCACTATCTTAGGCAGTGCTCAGAATCTCCCGGCTTTCTCCACTCTCTGTTAAATCTAATTATGTGGTAAAATATTCCTATTAAGATCGAGGGGATTATATGAAAATTTTAGCTTTTGATACATCTAATAAACCGTTAAGTGTTGCGGTTGTTGAAGATGGTAAGGTTCTCGCACATGTTGAATCTTCTGAAAATAAGACTCACAGTGTTACACTCTTGCCTGACATTCAGGATTCATTGGCAGATGCCAGTCTTTCAGTGAATGATATAGATCGGATAGCTGTTGCCGATGGCCCTGGTTCTTATACTGGGGTTCGAATAGCTGTTACAGTTGCCAAGACATTGGCATTTACTTTGGACAAACCGCTTGTTGGTATTTCTAGTTTGAAATTACTTGCTGCCGATGGTGGGGATGATCGATTCTTGGTCCCACTGATGGATGCTAGAAACGATAATGCATATGCCGGTGTATATTCTAATGAACATGAAAGATTAGTTAATGTCGTCGAAGATCAACATATTACAATGACTAAGTTACTTGAGTTGTTGCAAGATTACGATGAGGATCAACTAGAGTTCATTAATGCTACCCAAAAATTAACCGATTTGATTAGAGAGAAATATCCGCATGCCAAAATAATATCTGATGAAGATAGTCTTCCAGATGCTACAAAATTGGCCAAGTTAGCCGAACACGCTGAACCTGTTAAGGATATCGATAGTTTCGTACCAACATACTTGCGTTTAACGCAGGCAGAGCATGATTGGTATGCAAAAGGTCATAAGGACGACGGCAATATTTCCTATGTTGAGGAAGTTTAAGGAAACACTTTGGCCAACAGGGCATGTAGACAAATATCCCTTCGAACAACAGTCGGTTAGTATTGATGGTAGAAACTTCATCTTACGCAAATCAGATCCAAACGATACTGGCAGTTTTATGAGTATTCAAGAAACGGTCTATCCTAAGCCAGTTCCATGGCCCGCTGATATTGTTGATATGGAGTTGAGAAATAAAAATGCTCTGTACTTGTCACTAGTTGAGAATGATGCTTGTGTGGCATTTATTGGAGTGTCCTTGAAAAATAAAAATGAAGCTCATATTACTAACATTGCTGTCATGCCTGACTTACAGCATTTGGGAATTGGACATTTATTCCTGAATCAAGTGTTTGACTACTGTCGCAAATATGAGTTTTCGTCCCTTTCACTTGAAGCAGACATTGAGAACGAATCCGCAATCAGTCTTTATCGAGCATTTGGGTTCAAAACGAGAACTATTCATGAGAAGTATTACTTTAGAAATCACCATGATGCGTTAGAGATGGTGGTGGATCTGTAGGTGGAAGAAATTTTGAAAAAAGATACATTGATAATGTCGTTTGAAAGTAGCTGTGACGAGACAAGTGTGGCTATTATTAAGAACGGGAAAGAAATACTATCGAATATAATTGCTACACAAATCAAGAGTCATCAACGATTCGGTGGAGTTGTACCAGAAGTTGCCAGTCGCCACCACGTTGAAGAGATCACACGTTGTATCGAGTTAGCTATGGATGAAGCTGCGGTAACTTATGACGACATTGATGCGGTCGCTGTCACATATGGACCGGGATTAGTTGGTTCATTGTTGATTGGAATCATGGCTGCTAAGACGGTTGCCTTCGCACATAACTTGCCATTGATCAAAGTAAACCACTTAGCTGGACACATTTATTCAGCCAACTTCGTGACTGATTTGCAGTACCCATTCATGGCACTATTGGTTTCAGGTGGACACACTGAATTAGTTCTTGTTACAGCACCAGGTGAGTTCCATACACTTGGCGATACTCGTGACGATGCCGTTGGTGAAGCCTATGACAAAATCGGCCGTGTGCTAGGAATCAACTATCCTGCGGGTAAGCAAGTCGATCAAATGGCTGCTGTGGGTAATGATGTCTTCAACTTTCCACGTGCCATGGTGCAAGAAGATAATTTGGACTTCAGTTTTAGCGGCTTGAAGAGCGCCTTCATCAACCGTGTTCACCATGCTGATCAAGTACACGAAGATTTGAGTAAAGATGACTTGGCCGCTAGTTTCCAAGGAGCTGTTTTGGATATCTTGAGTAACAAGACTTTCCGTGCCTTGAAACAACACCCAGTTAGTCAATTGGTAGTTGCTGGTGGAGTTGCCGCCAACCAGGGACTTCGCAAGAGATTGAAAGAAGAAATTGAAAAACGTAATATGGATATGGAATTAGTATTCCCACCATTAAGACTTTGTGGTGACAATGCTGCCATGATCGGTGCCATTGCTCAGATTCAATATGAGAAGGGTGACTTTGCTGATTTGAGTTTGAATTCTGATCCTAGTTTGGATTTTTAACTAAAAATTAAAGAGCTAATATGTTGAGATTGTTTCTCAATATATTAGCTCTTTTTTGCTTTATTTTATTGGATTTAGTCAGTATCATTTTAAAAATAAAAAATGATATTCGAACTATTGAATAGGAGAATAAAGAAATTTGGAAAACAAAATTAGCTTAGGATTAGATATTGGAGTTGCTTCTGTTGGTTTTAGTGTAATTGATGCACAAGAAGGTAAAGTACTGGAGTTAGGGGCCAGACTATTCAATAGTTCAGTTTCCGCGGAGAATCAAACTCGTCGAGATATGCGAGGGTCCAGAAGACTAAGTAATCGCAAGAAACAACGTCGTAAAGATGTAGCTCAACTATTTAAGACTTTTGGATTAATAAATTATTTTGATAAAGAAAATTATTTTGATAACTTTCAAAATAATTTAAATTCTTATGAATTGAGAGTTAAAGGATTATCAGAGAAATTATCAAAAGAAGAACTGGTGAATAGTTTGTATCATATTGTCAAAAGGCGTGGTATCAGTTATGACTTGGCAGATGCTGACACTGATTTCGATGGTTCTGATTACTCATCTAGTTTGAATCAGAATCAATTGGAATTACAGACGAAGACTCCAGCTGAAATACAACTTACTCGCTTGAATGTACATGGAGCTGTACGTGGAAAAGTTACGATCAATGGCGAGGATGAGGACACTATGCAAGTATTGTTGAATGTGTTCCCCACCAAATCATTTGTATCTGAAGCAAAAAAGATTATTCAAACACAACAACAATATTATCCTGATATTTTGACGGATATATTTGAAACTAAGTATTTAGAAATTCTAGAACGTAAAAGAGAATATTTTGTCGGACCTGGTAGCGAAAAATCTAGAACTGATTTTGGTATCTATAAGAAAGATGGTAGAACTTTGGATAATTTGTTCGAAGAGTTAATTGGTCATGACAAAATATATCCTGATGAGTTACGTGCGTCTGGTGCATCTTATACTGCACAGGTTTTTAATGTCTTAAATGATTTAAATAATTTACGTATTTCTAGTTATGAAAACGGGAAAATTTCTACGGAAGATAAAATAAAGATTGTTGAAGATTTAAGAAACAATATCGGCAATGTAATTATAATGAAAATCATTAAAAAGGTTGCCGGTTGTGAAGATGATGATATTAAAGGCTATAGATTGGATAGCAAGGACAAACCGGATATTCATTCAATGGCCGTTTATCGAAAAGTTCATCGTGATTTATTGAAATATGATGTGGATATTATTAAGTGGCCAACGGAATTTATTGATGAATTAAGTCCAATATTAACTTTGAATACGGAGAACGGTGAAATTCGGAAACAAATGGTCAATAAGTTGCAACCAAAGTATTCATTTTTAACGGATGAACTTATTCAAGTTATTATTAATAACAAATCTAGTTTTGACGTTACTTCCAATAATAAATGGCATCGTTTCTCATTGAAAACAATGAATGTTTTGATCGAAGAAATGTTCAGACGACCAGTTGAACAAATGACTCTTATTCAAGAACTGGGATTGATTAAAGACTCAGGTAAGAGATTTGAAAATTGTAAACTTTTGCCATATAGGGAAATCTCAAAGGATATTTTTAATCCGGTAGCGTCCAAGTCAGTTCGTGAGGCTCTTAAAATTGTTAATGCCGTAATGAAGAAGTATGGTCAAATTGATTATCTGGTTATCGAGATGCCTCGTGATAAGAATGAAGAAGAAATGAAGAAACAAATTGAAAAATTCCAAAAGGAAAATAATAAGCAAAAAGATGAAGCAATAAATGAGTTTGTTAAAAAAATTGGGAATAAGAATGCTGTTGATGATGGACTAAGACGATATGGTGGTAAATTATATTTCAAGATTAGATTGTGGTATCAACAAGATGGAATTGATTTATATAATGGCAAAGTAATTGAACCGTTTGACTTATTGAATAATATTAATAAATTTGAAGTGGATCATATTATTCCAGAATCAATTTCATTTGACGACAGTATTAATAACAAGACACTTTGCTATGCTGATATGAATCAAATCAAAGGACAAAAGACACCGTTTGAATTTATGAACGAGGGACATGGCCAGGGCTTTGCAAAAATGAAGGCTATGGTAAATAAGAATTCAAAGTTAAAAGGTAAACGAAAAAATTATTTATTTGATGAAAATATTAGTGATATTGAAACCAGAAAAAGGTTTATATCTCGTAACCTTGTTGATACTCAGTATTCGTCAAGAGTGGTTTTGAATAGTTTGCAAGAGTTCTTTAAGGAAAAAGAAACCGGAACTAAGGTGACTGTCGTCCGAGGTAAGTTTACTTCTAATTTACGCAAGCATTGGCATATCAATAAGACACGTGATACATTTCATCATCACGCCATCGATGCATCAATAATTGCCGCGACACCATTTTTAAGAATTTGGAAAAAAGATGCCAGTTTATTCCCCATGCATGTCTCTGAAAATACTGTTGATATTGAAACTGGTGAGATTCTTAATGATACTGAATTTAAAAAAGACTTTTACGGATTACCGTATAGCAGTTTTATTGAAGAACTGAACGGTGCTGATGACCGGATTAAGTTTTCGCATCAGGTTGATAGGAAGATGAATCGTAAGGTAAGTGATGCGACAATTTATTCGACACGTAAAGGAATGTTGAATAAAGATAAAGAAGAAACTGATTATGTCTTGGGAAAAATCAAAAATATTTATGATGTTAGTGAGTATAACAAATTCAAACGAATTTACGATAAAGATCCAAATAAATTTCTGTTGGCTCATCATGATCCAAAAAGCTTTGATGAACTTAGAAAAATCATGCAGGAATATCCTAGTAAAATTGATAAAGTAATGACTAATGGTAAAGTAAAATCTGTGGATATTTCTCCATTTGAATTGTATCGTCGCAAACATGGAATGGTACAGAAATACTCTAATAAAAATAAAGGCCCTGTTATTAAACAACTTAAGTATTTAGACAAGAAGTTGGGATCTCACATTGATATTACTCCGAAGGATACATTGAATGATAGGCATGTTGTATTACAGTCACTGAAGCCGTGGAGAACTGATGTGTATTACAATAGTGTGACCGGTGAATATGAAATTATGGGTATTAAGTATTCTGATTTGAAGTTCAATGGTGGTGAGTATGGAATCAAGATGAGCAAATATTTGGAAATAAAAGAGCGTGAACAGGTTTCAGATGAGTCTGAGTTTCTGTTTACTCTTTATAAGAGAGATAGAATCCAAATTATAAATTGTGAAAATGACGAAATTGTAGAAATGCTTTTCTGGTCTAGAAATAATTCTAATATTGGGTATGCCGAACTTAAACCGGTGTATAAATATAAAACTGAGGATGAAAGTTGGCCGGTATACGGATATGGAAAAAATCAAATCCTAAAAAGATTGGTACCAAAGAATTGTAAAATATTGAAAGTAAATACCGATATACTGGGCAATCCATACTATATTAAAAAAGAATCCAAAAACCCAAAAAATATTCTTGATTAATTGAATTCATCCTGTATAATAAGTTCTTGTAAGGGACGCCTTATATGTTTGAACATGTTCATTCGACTGAATTTAGTTTTACTGTTACTAAATTCTTGAGAACCTACTAAAATAAGGATTTATTCCGAATTTACCACCTATTTTTTAATAGGTGGTTTTTTTTTACAAAAATTTGGAGGTACGAACTTATAAATTGGAGAATTGTACACGTAAAGGAAAGTGAAATTCTTAGATTGAGATTAGATAACTTAGAGATAGTAAAAAAGGATAATAAATATCGCATCCCGATTTCTGATATCTCGATGGTTATTCTAGAAGGAAATCGAACTAAAATAACAACCAAACTGTTATCTAGTCTAAGCCAGAATAATGTTGGTTTGGTCATCTGTGATGATAATTATTTACCCGTAGGTTTGTATTTACCGTATGGCCAATATCACCATTATTCTAAGAGAGTTATTGAACAAGCAGCTTGGACTGAGAAACAGAAGGGGGATGCATGGCAAAGAATTATCAAACAAAAAATGGATAATCAGATAGCCTTTGCTGAATACAATGGTGTTGAACAGGATAGATTAGAATTAATGAAGGATTTGGTTGATGATTTGCAGTCAGGAGATAAAACCAATCGAGAAGGTCCAGTTGCTAAGGTATATTTTGATTCATTGTACGGCAATTCTTTTACCAGAGATAATGATGATGTGGTAAATGCCGCCATGAACTTTGGATATGCGGTTATAAGATCCTGTATGGCAAGAGTTGTAGTTGGTAATGGTCTTGTAACTATGCTGGGTATATTTCATCGAAATGAGTTTAACAGTTTCAATTTAGTAGATGATTTGATGGAACCGTATCGAGCATTGATGGATTATTGGATTAATACATTTGTAGTTTCTGATGAGAAATATTTGAGCTATGAAATGCGATTAAAGATAATTAAATTTATGATGCAAGAGATAATAGTCAATGGTAAAAAAATGAAAATTACTAATTCGATGGAGAGCCTAGTTGGAAGTTTTATTTCAACCATGAGTAGTGGAGAATTGGATACTATGATTAAAATTGAATTTAAAAATTTTGTGGGAGTCAAAGAGTGAAATATCAAATTATGGGAGTTATTTGTATGTTTGATTTACCAATGGATACGTCAAAAGAAAAACGACAGTACAGAATTTTTCGTAAAGAGCTAGTTAGAAACGGTTTTGAAATGCTACAATACTCTGTTTATTATCGAACAGTGCCTAATCGTTCGGCTGGTAAAAAATATATTAGTAATTTAAAGGATTTTTTACCGGAGCATGGGGAAGTTAGGTTGTTCAATATTACTGACAAACAATTTGATGATACGGTTTTACTAGTTGGAAGTAAGAGTCATCAGGAAAAAATAGTTGGTGCTAAGGAACTTGTGATTATATGATTCTAAATATTGAGTTAGAAGATCGAGAATTCTTAGATATCGACTTAGATGATATTGTTTATATAGTTGGACATAATCAAAGAAAATTGTGGCAATTGTATCGCAGCCTCTATTACTACTTTAATAAAAGTCCGAGCTTATCTACTAGTGTTTATGGTGATGATGATATTAATTTTGAGTTTGATGGCGATAATGTTCCGGCAAGAGGTTCTGAATCTTATTTTATTAGTAGTCGAGATAGTATTTATGATCAGATGCGGTACAAAAAAGGTAACATGCTATTTGATACTATCAATAGTTTTGGAAATGATTTTGATGTTACACAGAGTATTGAGAATATTACCGATGAGGTTTTAAAATTAGAAATACTTTTACAATCCAAGTTAGACAAGTATTCTAGTCATTTGAAAGTTAATTTTAATGATTTGAGTTACTTGGATATTTTGAAAAGTTATTTGTCGGTTGGTTATACGGATCATCGTAAAGATTACCCATTAGAGTTTATGGATACAGAAAGCTTACTAGATGAATTTCTGAATTTTTTACAATCCAAATTAAAAAGCAACGGTAATACAACTTGGTTGGTTCTGTACAATATTGACAGTGTAATATCAGGAGATACTCAACAATCTCTTTTTATAAAATTAAAAGAACTAATGGATGATTTCGATCTTAAGATTATTTGTTTGAGCCATAATTTGGAGAACATACCTATAGATCGAACCGATGTAGAAAAGATAGTTTTGTGTACCAAAAATTTTCATCAGTTGTTACCAATTGATGAATTAGTTAAATCTATTGAATCTAGATATCCTAATAAATTAAACATTGGGCACAATGAAATCTTGGAATCGATTGTAAGAACTGTTTCATATGTTGGAGATGAAAAAAATGTTTCTCTTGCTGGAAAAGATTTGGTAATATTGAAGATACTAAATGATATTTTGAATTATGAGACGTCATACTGTTTTGAAAATCATTTATTATCGGATGCTGAGGCCGAATTTCTACAAGATTAGACGTTAATTTTTAGATTTGAGGTTTTAGTACTCTCAAGAATTTAGTAACAGTAAAACGGATAACCCCAAATGTTGTAAGTCACTTCTGTTTTAGTACTCTCAAGAATTTAGTAACAGTAAAACAGACTTGCTCAAACTCGTAACCATTCCCGTGTTTTAGTACTCTCAAGAATTTAGTAACAGTAAAACCTATGCTCCCCGTATTGATATAGCAGACTTGTTTTAGTACTCTCAAGAATTTAGTAACAGTAAAACATTTAGCCCGGGTAACGCCGAAATGGTTGCGTTTTAGTACTCTCAAGAATTTAGTAACAGTAAAACTTCAATACGACAGCGAAAAATATAGACCAAGTTTTAGTACTCTCAAGAATTTAGTAACAGTAAAACTTAACACTCGCAGGTATATC
Source organism: Companilactobacillus nodensis DSM 19682 = JCM 14932 = NBRC 107160 (assembly GCF_000615905.1). Taxonomy (GTDB): domain Bacteria; phylum Bacillota; class Bacilli; order Lactobacillales; family Lactobacillaceae; genus Companilactobacillus; species Companilactobacillus nodensis. The sequence continues at coordinate 54,118 of NZ_BAMN01000004.1, read as the reverse complement.
GAAATCACCGGTTTTAGTACTCTCAAGAATTTAGTAACAGTAAAACTACTTGATTCAACCTGTCATAACGAAATTTGTTTTAGTACTCTCAAGAATTTAGTAACAGTAAAACAGAATTTAGCTCTTGATGACAGGACAAATTGTTTTAGTACTCTCAAGAATTTAGTAACAGTAAAACAGTTCAATATTGTACTTAATTTCATCTCGAGCTTTAGTACTCTCGAGAATTTAACAACAAAACCAAAAATACCACTCCAGTCCAAGCACAAAAGTGCAAAGACCAGAGCGGTATTTTTTATCCAAACTTATTTATATTTTTCTTCCAATCCACTCATCCAAAGTCCCAACAGGGTGCCAAGTACGAATGCGATCAAACTTAACGTAATAGTAGTACCAGTAACACCAGCATAAGAGATACTCTCAGCTGAATAGGGGTTAGGTACCAAGATCAGAATTGTACTTGCCAGCACGATTCCTAGAATAAAGTGATAAACACGTGAATGATGATTTTCAATCAAGTATTCCATCCCCTTGGAGAACAGTACCATGGCAACTATTCCACCAATAGTGATAGGCAAGAAGACGCCAACGATATCAAAGTTTTTGAATCCCGTCAGCATGGGTGTATACAATCCGAGTATCAATAACAGATTAGAAGGACTGAGTCCAGGGACCAGAACTCCCAATGCAATCAGTATTCCTGCCACAGTGAATCCTAGAAAGTTAGCGGGGATCGTTCCAAATATTTTACTCATGAAGAATAGGAATAATCCACCGAAGATCAACATGAAGAAGAACCACAATACATCGACTGTATCACGGCGGCTTCTTGAAGTGGAGGCGCGTATCAATGACGGCATAGTACCGATAATCGCTCCAGCAAATCCCCATAGTACGATTACCTGATAGTGTTCTAATAGGAATTCTAATGGCTTAGACAGAAGGCCAATTCCAACTACACCACCAATCCCAACAGGTAAGAAGTACATGAAGTCAGCTTTGAAGTTCTCACGAATATGCGCCATGAAGTGAAGTAAGCGTTCGTAGATACCTAATATGGCAGCCAGAACACCACCGGATACTCCCGGTAAAATAAACCCAAGGGCAATTATGACACCCTTAAAGAGTCGGATGAAAAAATTCTCTTGTCGTTTGTTTTGCATAATTTTTCTCAACTTGTTTTATTTGTAAGCTACAGAATATCAAAATATTTATAGCTAGGCAATTATTAGCGGTTATTCCATGTCCTCGAGTTCCATCGATAATTCAGTCCATTGATCTTCCAAGTCACTTTGTTTGGACTTGTTTTCTTCAAGTTCTTTTTGGAAATCAGCTAATTTAGTGTATGAAGAGAGATTTTCTTCTTTAGCCATTTCAACTTGAATTTCATTGTTGCGTTTATCGATTTCAGCAATTTGATTCTCTAAGTCTTCAACTTGTCTGTGTAATTTACGTGCTTGTTTTTGTTGTTCCTTAGATTGTTGATACTGAACCTTTTTCTCACTTACGTTATGGGTTTCAGCGGTCTCATCAGAAGCTGTATTGTCTTCAGTTGTTTTTTCGAGGTAATAATCATAATCACCAAGATAGATCGTACTACCGCTAGAACCGATATCAACTATTCTGTCCGCAAGTGTATTCAAGAGGTAACGATCGTGAGATACGAAGAGGACGGTTCCAGCAAATGAACTCAGGGCGTCTTCAAGAACTTCCTTACTGTCGATATCCAAATGGTTGGTCGGTTCGTCCATTACCAAGAAGTTATCGTGTTCCATTGATAATTTGGTCAATGTTAATCGAGCTTTTTCACCACCGGATAACCCGGCAACAGGCTTCAAGACATCATCACCACTGAATAAAAATGATCCTAGGGTATTGCGAATGACCTGTTCATCTAGCGTAGGATAGCGATCCCAAATTTCATGAAGAACGTCCTTGTGTCTATCGAGATTGTTCAAGTTCTGATCGTAGTAACCAATTTGAACGTTGGCACCGAATTGATAAGTTCCTTGTAAAATTGGAATCTGTCCCAAAATAGTTTTGAGTAAGGTAGATTTACCGATACCATTTGGGCCAATGATACCAACACGTTCACCTTTTTTGACATCAAGATTGATCGGTTGAGACATGACTTGGTCCTTTTCATAACCGATAGCAGCATCCTTGATCAAGAGGACATCATTACCACTTTCTTTGTCGATCTGGAATGAGAAGTGGACTGAACCTTGATCAGAATCAGGTCGATCCATAACGTCCATTTTTTCGAGTTTTTTACGGCGACTTTGGGCCATCTTAGTTGTTGAAGCACGGACGATATTTTTTTGGATATATTCTTCAGTTTTCTTGATCTCCGCTTGTTGCTCTTCATAATGTTTCCATTCAACATCTTGATTACGCTTTTTCTCTTTCAAGTAAAAAGTATAGTTTCCAGAATAGTGTGATGAGGAATGATGATTGATCTCGACGATTTCTGTAACAACTTTGTCTAAGAAGTACTGATCATGGGAAATAATAACTAGAGCGCCACGATAGTTCTTCAAATAGCCTTCTAGCCATTCGACAGTGTCGATATCCAAATGGTTGGTAGGTTCGTCAAGTAGCAATATGTCATGATGTTCCAGCAGCATTTTGGCCATAGCCAGACGTGATCTCTCACCACCTGATAGAGTAGAGATTTTTTCTTGCCAAACATCTTCGTCGAATCCGAATCCTTTGAGAACACTTCTGATTTCGGATTGGTAACCATAGCCGTTTTCTTGACGGAAGGTATTTTGAAGCTGGTCATATTGTTTGAGGATTTGATCATAGTCATTGACAGTGTTGTCGGCGAGCTTTGATTCAAGTTCATGCATTTGTTTTTCTTGTTTCTTGAGATATTCGAAGACTTTTTCCATCTCGTCGAATATTTTGTTATCGCTGTTCAGTCCAGAGTCCTGAGCTAAATAGCCAATATTTGTGTCTTTTTTGAGCGCAATGTTCCCGCTGTTGTAACTCTCTTGATCAGAAATTATCTTAAGTAGGGTAGATTTACCCACACCATTTCGACCAACGAGTCCGATTCTGCTGTTGTCTTGGACTTCAAAACTTACGTTTGAAAAAAGTTTTTTGGTACCAAAATTCTTAGTTATGCTTTGGGCTTGTAATAAAATCAAGTTAATAAACTCCTTTGTATATTCACAATTTTATCATTAATTCAAATTTTCTGCCTTTTCTAGCCGTAACCTGTTGCGTTTTCATCCGTTTTTAATTAGTATAATAGTTAGTGAAACTACGCACATAACGGTGGGATAATATGACAAAAACAACAGTACCAAACGCAACTATAAAACGTTTACCAATTTATTATAGATACTTCCAATTCTTAAAGGATGAAGGTACCAAGAAAATTTCTTCAGGTGAATTGTCTGAAGGTGTAAAAATCGATAGTGCTACTATCAGACGTGACTTTTCATATCTGGGTGCACTTGGTAAGAGAGGATACGGCTACGATGTTAATGAGCTTGTAGCCTTCTTCAAGAAGCTCCTGAATCAAGATAAGAGAACCAACGTCGCTTTAGTCGGTGTTGGTAATTTGGGTAATGCCTTATTAAATTATAACTTTTCTCGTACGAATAATGTGAGAATTGCCGCAGCTTTTGATATTGATGAATCAATTGTTGGGACAGTTAAGAGTGGCGTTCCCGTTTATCACGTTAATGAATTGAAGGAACAGCTCAATTTGCAACAGATCGATGTCTGCATCTTGACTGTTTCATCTAACGCTGCCCAAACCACAGCGGATTTGTTAGCTGAAGCAGGAGTTAAGGGTATCCTTAACTTTACACCCGTGATTATCAACGTTCCAAGTTCGATTCGTGTGCACTACGTTGACTTGGCCAACGAATTGCAGACATTGATCTTTTTCTTGGATCGCGATAAGTCACTTGAGGAAGAAAAGAACGAAGATCAATAACTATACAAAATACTGGAGGGTAATTGCATGAGTGAACCATTATTTTTGAAACCTGTTTTTCATAAGAAAATCTGGGGTGGACGTAGATTAGAGACAAAATTCGGCTATGATATTCCTGATGGTGATATCGGTGAATGTTGGGCTATCTCTGGCCATCCTCATGGTCATTCAGAAGTGAAAAATGGTGAATTTGCAGGACAAACCGTTGAGGATCTATGGAGTAGTCATGCAGAATTATTCGGCAATCCAAAGGGTAGAGTATTTCCTTTGTTAACTAAGATTTTGGATGCCAACGCTAGTCTATCTGTCCAAGTACACCCGGACAACGACTATGCCTGGAAGCATGAACATGAATTAGGCAAGACAGAATGCTGGTATATTATTGATGCTGAACCAGATTCATATTTGGTTTATGGCCATCACGCAAAGACTAGAGAAGAACTAGACAAGATGATCGAATCAGGTGATTGGGATCATTTGCTTAGAAAAGTTCCGGTTAAACCTGGTGAATTCTACTACGTACCAAGTGGTACAGTTCATGCCTTGAATAAGGGAATAATGGTTCTGGAGACACAACAAAGCTCAGATACAACATATCGTTTGTATGATTATGACCGTGTTGAAAAGAGCACAGGTAAGAAACGTGAGTTACATATTAAACAATCAGAAGATACGATTACAGTACCAAATAAAGATCCAAAGCTAGATATTCAAAGCAAGACTGAAGGTAAGAATAAATTTACAACCTTCGTTAAGCCACCAATATCACCATACTTCTCAGTTTATCGTTGGGAAATCAAAGAACCAGTTACATTGAAACATGACATCGGCAAGTACACATTAGTTTCAGTTATCAGTGGTAATGGAAAAGTTACTGTTGATGGCAAAGACTATGACCTAAAGAAGGGTGATCACTTGATCATGCCAGCTACCGTTGATTCATGGACGATTGATGGTGATTTGGATATTATTGCTTCGGAGTCTGGAGAAGAATAGAGAGTGGAGAAAGCCGGGAGATTCTGAGCACTGCCTAAGATAACGAAGGTGCCAACGCAGTTGGTGCATTTGTTATCTGTAGCAGGCGCAGGAATCTGGCTTTCGCAACTCGTTTCAGAACATCAAACAAAGCACCTCGTTACGACAAAAACAAGTAACGGGGCGCTTTTTATTGTTTAAAGATAAAATTATACATATTAATAAATATTCGAATAAGTTTACTAAAAATTATTAATATTATTCTAATATGATTAAATTTGTAAAAAATCTGCTATAATAAAAACCGACGTTTTAAGGGGGCATTAAATTGCAAAAGCAAAAGTTTTTTCGACTTAGTTTAGGCTGGCAAATTATTATCGGTCTAGTTCTAGGTATAATTTTAGGACAAATTTTCTACCACAATAAGGGTGCAATCACAGTTATGCAGAACATTGGTACAATGTTCATTTCATTAATTCAGATGATTGTTTTGCCTATTGTTATCTCATGTTTGACGGTCGGAATCGCCAATATGGGTGATATTAGAAAACTAGGTCGTATTGGTCTGAAGACTTTGGTCTACTTCGAGGTTATGACGACTTTGGCTATTATTATTGGTATTGTTGTTGCCAACATTACACACCCTGGTTCTTACATTAATATTAACGAACTAAAGGGTTCAAGCATTTCGCAATACACTGCCTCTGCTTCAGCTGCTAAGCATTCAGGTATTTGGTCAGTGTTGATGGGGATTATCCCAACTAATATCTTCGCCGCCATGGGTAAAGGTGATATGTTGCCAGTTATCTTCTTCTCAGTCTTATTCGGATTAGGAACGGCATCACTTGGCAAAGAAGGTAAGATCATTACTGACTTGCTCAATGCCGTTGCGAACGTAATGTTCAAAGTAACAAATTGGGTTATGCGTACGGCTCCTATCGGTGTCTGTGCTTTGATCGGTGTGACGGTCGCTGAAATGGGATTCGACTCGTTGAAGCCTTTGGCACTGTTCATCATTATTGCCTATGCAACTATGGCATTCTTCGTTTTCGTTATTATGTATTTTGTCGGAAGATTGTTCCATGTTGATTTCTTTGAACTATTTAGAATTATTGAAAATGAATTTGTCTTGGCATTCACAACTGCCAGTTCAGAAGCTGCACTACCTAAGATGATGGATAAGATGCAGAAGTACGGAGCAAGCAAGGGTATCGTTTCATTTGTTATTCCAACCGGATATACATTTAACCTTGATGGTTCCGCCATTTATCAATCATTGGCCGCATTATTCTTGGCACAGGCATATCATATTGACTTGTCGATCGGACAACAGATCACATTGATCGTTGTACTGATGTTGACATCAAAAGGTATGGCGGGTGTCCCAGGAGCTTCATTCGTCGTTCTGTTGGCCACTGTTTCAACTATCGGTGTCCCAATGCAAGGATTAACATTTATCGCCGGTATCGACCGTCTAGTCGATATGGGACGTACAGCTGTTAACGTTGTTGGTAATTCACTTGCCACAATTATTATTGCTAAGAGTGAAGATGAGTTTGATGATGATAAGCGGAAGAAGTATGTCGCTAGTTATAAGCGTGGTATGTAAAAAAGAATTACAACTTTATTGAAGTTGTAATTCTTTTTTTGCTTTGATTTTATGTTTTATGTCTACGGTTGAAAATGACGGAGCTTGCAGTGGGAACGACTTCAGCCAAGGAGCGGTCTGAAGTCTTACTTTTAAACTCCGCAGACTATGGATTTCAAAAACATCCTGTGCTGTACGAACGGGAAAATCCTCCGTTCTACATCACTGTCACTGCGGATCTCCGTCACTTTCAACCTCCGACTTATTGTGTGATAAATATTATGGATAGCCACTATTGAAGCTGAAGCTAACGTGTAAGATTTTAAATGTGAATGTATATGATACATAGAGCTGGAGGTGGTGAAAAATTACCAGCCTTAAAAGTGGCGGAACGCCACAGGATGAACTTTGAGATTTGCGAAGCAAAGCTTAAAGTCGAGGTGAGAGACCTTTGCTCGAACCGGTCCAACGGCAGGGAACTTTTTTACCACCGGAAGCGGCATTAGAAGTGCAAACCTTAGTGCATGCTAACCATAACCACCAAAGTATTCATAACCAAATGGCTAGCAGCGCTGACGTAAATATTTTTAGATTTGTAATAAATAAATGAGAACCACAATCCCATTGCGACATAAACCATAAATCTCGTATCTTGATGCATAAAGGCGAAGAATGCGGCTGAAATTGCGGCAGCCCAATAAATATTTGTTGGTTTGATCAAGTTTGCGAAGAATACACGTCGGAAGATTATTTCTTCCATAATTGGCGCACAGATCAAGACGTAAGCAAAATAATACGGATAAGCGTGGACCAGTGTCAGCAGCTGTAATGTATTGGCTGAAGTTGTGCTAGTGTGAAAAATCTGTTGATCAATAAATCCTAATCCCAGTTGAATGATTAAGGCCCCGACACTTCCGACGATGATCCACTGCAATTTATTATTGAAGTCAGTTTTAGTTTCCAATTCATTTGGAGAACTTTTTTGCGTTAGATAAATCATGATACTAGTGGCCAAAATTGCGGCAAAAGTTAGGGTGATAAAATACGCTGAACCAGTTATCTTAACCATTGATAGCAGCGAACCAATGAAGAGTAGTGCTACATATGTAGCAAGAGTTAAAAATTGATTTGTTGAATATTTCATAATTTCTCCTATTTTTTTCTAAAGGTAAATACTTGCATGTTCACAATAAAATGTTAATATAAAACATGTGATTAGCACAACAGAACTTGGAGTGCTAAATTAAAAATAAATATTAATCATCGGAGGCATTCAAATTGTTAAAACCACTTGGAGACAGAGTTATTGTAACAGTCGATAAAGAAGAAGAGAAGACAGTAGGTGGCATTGTTCTTGCTAACAACGCTAAAGAAAAGCCACAAACAGCCGAAGTTGTAGCTGTGGGTGAAGGCTCAATAACAGAAGATGGAAAGACATTACCAATGCACATTAAAGTTGGCGACAAGGTACTTTTTGATAAGTATGCTGGCTCAAATGTTAAGTTTGATGACACTGATTATTTAATCTTACACGAAAAAGACATCATGGCAATCGTTGAAAAATAATAATTTAAAATTGAGAAGTTAAATTACAAAAAATTTTATTGGAGTGTGAAAGCATGGCAAAAGAAATTAAGTTTTCAGAAGATGCACGTTCAAAAATGTTAGATGGTGTCAACAAGTTAGCTGACACAGTTAAAACAACTATCGGACCTAAGGGTAGAAATGTTGTTCTTGAAAAGAATTATGGTTCACCAGAGATCACAAATGATGGTGTTACTATTGCTAAGAGTATTGAATTAGAAGACCACTTCGAAAACATGGGTGCAAAGCTTGTTTCTGAAGTTGCTTCAAAGACAAACGATATCGCCGGTGATGGTACAACTACAGCCACAGTTTTGGCTCAAGCTATCATCAAAGAAGGTATGAAGAACGTTACTGCTGGTGCTAACCCTGTTGGTATCAGAACTGGTATCGAAAAGGCTACAGAAGCTGCAGTTGATCAACTACATAAGATTTCACACAAGGTAGCTGGCAAGTCAGATATCGCTCAAGTTGCTTCAGTTTCATCTGCTAGTGAAGAAACTGGTAGTTTGATCGCTGACGCTATGGAAAAAGTTGGTAACGATGGTGTTATCACAATTGAAGAATCAAAGGGTATCGATACAACATTAGACGTTGTTGAAGGTATGCAATTCGACCGTGGATATATTTCACAATACATGGTTACAGATAACGACAAGATGGAAGCTGACTTAGACAATCCATACATCTTGATCACAGACAAGAAGATTTCAAATATCCAAGATATCTTGCCATTACTACAACAAATCGTTCAACAAGGTAAGTCATTATTGATTGTTGCTGACGATATTGATGGTGAAGCATTACCAACACTTGTATTGAACAAGATTCGTGGAACATTCAACGTTGTTGCTGTTAAGGCTCCTGGCTTCGGTGACCGTCGTAAGGAACAATTACAAGATATCGCTACATTAACTGGTGGTACAGTAATTACTTCAGATCTTGGACTAGAACTAAAAGATACAACAATGGATCAATTAGGTTCAGCCGGTAAGATCACAGTTACAAAGGACAGCACAACAATTGTTGAAGGTGCTGGACAAAAAGAAGCTATTGACGAACGTGTTGAAACAATCAAGAAACAAATTTCTGACACAACATCAGACTTCGACCGTGACAAGTTACAAGAACGTTTAGCTAAGTTATCAGGTGGTGTTGCCGTTGTTAAAGTCGGTGCTGCTACTGAAACAGAACTAAAGGAACGTAAGTACAGAATTGAAGATGCTCTTAACGCTACACGTGCTGCCGTTGAAGAAGGCTACGTAGCTGGTGGTGGTACAGCATTCTTGAACATCATTGACTCAGTTAAGGCCGTTAAGGGTGAAGGCGACGTTCAAACAGGTATCAACATCGTCGTTAGAGCTCTTGAAGAACCCGTACGTCAAATCGCAGAAAACGCTGGTCTTGAAGGTTCAGTTATCGTTGAACACATGAAGAGTCAAAAACCAGAAGTTGGTTACAATGCTGCAACTGACAAATGGGAAAACATGGTTGACGCCGGAATCATCGACCCAACTAAAGTATCACGTTCAGCACTACAAAATGCTGCCAGTGTTGCCGCATTGATCTTGACAACGGAAGCAGTTGTTGCTGACAAACCAGAACCAAAAGATGCTCAACCAGCCGCAGGAGCAAATCCAGCAGCCGGTGGTATGGGCGGAATGATGTAGAGAGTGGAACAAAACGTTTAACTTCCGAGCATTACCTAGGATAGCGAAGGTGCCACGTAGTGACGCATTTGTCTTTCGCAACTCGTTTCAGCACCAAAAGCTCCAAACACCAAGCTCCAAAAACTTAAACAAACTACTATAAAAGTTACTTAGACAATAACTTAAAAACAAAACCAAAATGACTATCCCTACACCAACGTAGAGATAGTCATTTTTTTGGCTATGATAAAATTGAATTCGAAGCGGAGGTAACAATATGAATCAACTATTCACGATCGGTCAGCTATCCAAACTATTCAATGTCAAAATACCAACCTTACGTTATTACGATGAGGCTGGCCTATTAAAGCCAGCCAAGGTTGATTCAGCAACTAATTATCGTTATTATTCCACAGAACAATTCGAGCGGTTGAATGTCATCAAGTATTTTCGTGCTTTGAACTTATCGATCGAGTCAATCAAGGATTTTTTCGATGCTAGAGATATTTCAACTCTAGAAAAGCTTCTCAGGGAACAACAAATAAAAGTCGATCAGCAGATTCAAACACTTCAATCAGTTAACAAGCGGATCAGTACGAGGTTATCGCAAGTAGAGAGTGCTGAAAAGGCCGTTCTTGATCAAGTAGAATTAGTCAGTTTGCCGAAAATCCCGGTAATTTATCTGCGCCAAGATTATCAGTTGAGTGAAGATATTGAACTGCCATTGACGACTATGCGTCAACAATATAAATTAGATAAATCGATCTTTCTAGGGAAAATTGCTTTATCAATGGCTCGAGAAAATTTGATTGATAATAAATATGATCACTATAATGGTATCCTTTTGATCCTCGAAGCAGGGGATGAAGGAGAAGCTACTGCTACTTTACCAGCTGGATCATATTTGAGAGTCAGATTTCATGGTATGCATGACAATGCCGCCAAGTCTTATCAGCAGTTGATTCAATTTTGTGAGGATCATCTGTTGACGATTACGGGAGATGCTGTCGAAACAGCGTTGATTGATTATGGTATTACGAACGATTACGCGAAGTACGTGACAGAAATACGTCTGCCGGTCCGTTAAGTTGAATTGACCCTCTAGTTACTAGAGAGTTTATATTTAAACTATCGATTTTTTTATATGAGGGGAACAGTATTATGATAGGAACATTTTTTAACGTTGCAATGATTTTGGTTGGAAGTGTCATCGGCAGATTTTTGCACAAAGGAATCAAACCGGAGTATCAAAAAATCCTCACACAAGGATTAGGTTTGGCAGCAATGGTGATCGGTATCAACGCCGTAGTACAACATATGTCTGGTAGTAAATATCCAGTTTTGTTTATTGTCAGCTTGGCGGTCGGAGGACTGTTTGGTCAATGGGTAAACTTGCAGTCGCGTTTTGATAATCTGGTTGGTAAGTTCTCAGGTGGTGATCTAGCTGAAGGACTAGCTACTGCCATCCTGTTGTACTGTATTGGTTCATTGTCGATTTTAGGACCGATTGAAGCGGCCCTGAAGCAAGACTATACTTTCTTATTTACTAATGGGATGCTTGATGGAATCACGTCGATTGTTTTAGCATCAACTTTTGGGCTAGGAATAGCTCTGGCTGCCATTGCCGTTTTTGCTTGGCAAGGAAGTATTTATGCAATTGCCTTCTTCTTACAAGGTTCCATTAATACTAGTATGATCAACGAATTGACGATTGTCGGTGGAATTTTAATTTTGGCATCAGGTCTAGGCTTACTAGAAATCAAAAAAATTAGTGTTTTAAATCTTTTGCCATCCCTATTAATTCCAATTATCGTTGTTCCAATATTACAACTATTCTAATTTTATAAATCTATTTAAATAGCTTTTATAACTATTTTATTAAATACTATTGACATTAATTATAAAAAGTCTAATATTGCTTAACAATACAATATTGGAGGCGAAGATTTATGAAATATGGAGTACTAGGTGCTGGAGCTATGGGTTTGAGATTCGGAGTATTATTACAGAAAGCAGGTTTTCCCGTTGATTTTGTGGATATTTGGGATACACAAATTAACAAAGTCAAAGAACAAAATGGCGTTTATGTTTCAAGAGACGGTGAGAACAAACACCTGGTGCCGATTAATATTTTTTCGCCTGAAGACTACACTGGTAATCCTGATGTCTGGATCGTATTCGTGAAGCAGATGCAACTTGAGGATGCTTTGAAGCGCGCCGGTCATCTATTTACTAAGGAGCAATATGTAGTTTCACCGATGAATGGTATGGGTCATATCGAAAAATTAGACCAGTATTTTGATACTGACAAAGTTATCAGTGGTACAGCGATGATTGCAACTGTCTTGAATGGACCTGGGGATGTCGACTTCATGGGACCTGCAGGTTCAGGCAGTATGAAGATCGTTAATCAAAATGAAACACCTGATGAAATGACACATAAAATTGTAGAAGATTTCACCAAGGCTAATCTTAATCCTGATCTAACTACTAACTTTCAAGGGACATTGATGGCCAAAGTTATCTTGAATTCAGTCTGTAACACCTTGTGTACGATGTTTGGTATCAAGATGGGAGAGTTCATCCAAGCTCCAACAACCGAAGCATTGAGCAAGCAACTTATCAACGAAGCGTTCGATGTTTGTGAACGTGCTGGCATCAAGTTGTTGAATACTCGCGAACAGGAATGGCAGGCAATTGTGGCCGCAGCCACTAAAGCAATGCCACTACACTATCCATCAATGTATCAAGACATGTCCAAAGGTCGACCAACTGAGGTTGATTACATCAACGGCTATATCTATGAGTTGGGATTGAAGTATCACTATGAAGCAACGACACATGAGTTTCTACGTAATCTAGTACATCTATCTGAGTTCTCAAGGGACTTTGATCCGGATACTTTACTAGCAACCGTTAAAGAATAAATATAAAACACTTCTGAAAAAATTCAGGAGTGTTTTTGTTTAGTATAAGCACACTAGCTTTTTAATTCTTAACAATATTGATACAATATCATAGGTAAAGATGGGGGAATTATATATAATGAAAATACTTTTCGTTGGAGATGTCGTCGGCAACGTCGGACTAAAAACTGTGGAGACTTATTTGCCTCAGATCAAGCAGAAGGTCAAACCGCAATTGACGATTGTTAATGGTGAAAATGCCAATGGTGGTAAAGGAATCAAAGTTGACGACTACCAAAGAATTCAAGTTGCTGGAGCAGATGTTGTTTCTGGCGGTAATCATATTTGGGACAAGCGAGAGGTATTGGACTTTATAGATGATCCCAAGAAAAATATTTTGCGTCCCTATAATTTTTCAGGCGATAACGTACCGGGACGTGGAGTGATTGAGAAAAAAGTCAATCAAAAGAAAGTTTACATTATCAATATGCAAGGGACAGCTTTAATGCAGCCATTGGATAATCCATTCTTGGCGTTCGACAAATTATTGCCAACCTTGGATAAAGATGCTGTTAAGTTCGTTGACTTCCATGCCGAAACGACGAGTGAAAAGATTGCGACTGCCAAGTATTTGACTGGTCGTGTCTCTGCAGTCGTCGGAACACATACACACGTTCAAACTAATGATGCTCGTGTATTTGATAAGAAGACGGCTTATTTAACTGACGTTGGGATGACCGGATCATATGATGGTATTCTAGGTGTCAAAGACGAACCAATCATTACACGTTTTTTGACTCAACGGCCCACAAAATTCGACGTTGATGAAGATGGTAGAATGCAAATCGGTTTCTGTGTCATTGATATTAATGACCAAACAAATTATGCACGCAGTATCAAAAATTATGTTATAAGTCCTGATAATCAAAGCTTTTTAACTTTCTAAATTAATTTCAAAATGGTGGAGGAAATTCATGCCACAAAAAACTAAAGAGACACCAATGATGCAACAATATCTGGATATGAAAAAGGAAAATCCAGATGCTTTTTTGTTGTATCGTGTTGGTGACTTCTACGAAATGTTCTATGATGATGCAATCAAAGGTTCACAAATACTAGAGCTAACATTGACATCACGAAATAAAAAAGCGGATGAAGATATTCCTATGTGTGGAGTTCCTCACCGTGCTATCCAAGGATACATTGATACCCTTGTGGATAAAGGTTACAAAGTTGCTATCTGTGATCAACTGGAAGATCCTAAGCTCGCTGAAGGAATGGTTAAGCGTGGTATCACGAGAATCGTTACCCCCGGTACGATCATGGATGAATCAGCCAATACCGCAACTGAGAATAACTATATTACAGCTATCAATCGTGATAAGAACCGTTTTGGTTTAGCATATGCTGACTTATCAACTGGTGAAGTCAAAGTTACCTCAGTGGATAATTTTATGGATCTGACTAATGAATTACAGAATCTCAATACCAAAGAAACAGTTGTCGCTGAAGACTTTCCACAGAAGTTTCTTGATCCAATTAAGAAAATAGGTATTCTAGTTTCTACTATTGATAGTCTTGATGAAAACTTCGCCTTCGACTACAGTCATGTGACTGAAGAGTTGCAAGTCGACACTGTTAAGACGTTGATTAGTTATTTGGTTGATACGCAGATGCGTTCATTAGATCACTTGAAGGCTGCCGAGACGTATAAGACGACAGCTTATTTATCAATGGATCATACTGCCCAAAGCAACTTGGAATTGTTCAAAAACTTGCGAACAAATAAAAAGTCAGGAACATTATTGTGGTTGCTAGATGAAACCAAAACAGCCATGGGTGGACGTCTGTTGAAACAATGGTTGGCAAGACCATTATTGAATCAAACAGAATTAGAGAAGCGTCAACATATTGTCCAAGTATTCTTGGACAATTATTTTCAACGTTCATCATTCCAAGATTATTTGACCAAAGTATATGACTTGGAACGTTTGGCAGGTCGTGTAGCGTATGGGACAGTCAACGGTCGTGATTTGATTCAATTGAAGACTTCATTGGAACAAGTTCCAAAGATCAAAGAGATCCTCCTGGATATCGGTGATTATGACTTGGATGCCTATATTGAGCAGATCGATGATGTCAGTGATGTTCGCAAACTGATCGAAGAAGCTATTGTCGATGAACCACCAATTTCAACTACGGGTGGAGGACTTATCAAGGAAGGTTATAATGAACAGCTTGATAAGTACACAGATGCCTCGAAGAATGGTAAGAAGTGGATCGCGGAACTACGTGCTCAAGAGCAAGAAGTTACTGGAATCAGTAATTTGAAGATTGGTTACAACAAGGTTTTCGGTTACTACATTGAAGTTACAAAGTCTAATATTGACAAGGTTCCAGAAGGACGCTATCAAAGAAAACAGACTTTGACGAACGCCGAAAGATATATCACTCCGGAGTTAAAAGAAAAAGAAACTTTGATTCTTGAGGCTGAAGATAAATCTCAAGCATTGGAACATCAATTGTTCGCAGAAGTTAGAAAGGCTGTTAAGGAACAAATCAGACGTCTGCAATCGCTAGCTAATGTTTTGTCACAGTTAGATGTGTTGCAGAGTTTTGCTGTGATCAGCGAAACTTATCATTATGTTGCCCCTAAGTTTGTCGATGGACATGATTTAAAAGTTGTCAACGGACGTCATCCAGTTGTGGAAAAAGTCCTCAGTAATAATAGTTATATTCCAAATAATGTAACTTTCGACAACGAGACTGATATCCTGTTGATAACTGGACCTAATATGTCTGGTAAGAGTACTTATATGCGTCAGATGGCATTAACAGTCATCATGGCTCAGATGGGATGTTTTGTTCCAGCTGAATCTGCTACGATGCCGATTTTTGATCATATCTTTACACGGATCGGTGCAGCTGATGATTTGATCTCTGGTGATAGTACCTTCATGGTTGAAATGCGCGAAGCCAATGATGCCTTGAAGAATGCGACGAAGAACAGTCTGATAATCTTCGATGAAATTGGTCGAGGAACGGCTACTTATGATGGGATGGCGTTAGCGCAAGCTATCATTGAATATATCGACAAGAATGTTCAAGCCATGACGATGTTCTCAACTCACTATCACGAGTTGACTGAACTTGAGAGTCAGTTGCCAGGAGTTAAAAATGTCCACGTTGACGCATCAGAAGAGAACGGAACTTTGGTATTTTTGCACAAGGTTTTACCCGGACCTGCGGATAAGTCATACGGTATTCATGTTGCTAAATTAGCTGGATTACCGGATGAAGTTCTGAGCCGTGCAGATACGATTCTTAGCGGCTTGGAAGATACAGCTCCTAAGGGTATCAAAGTTGAAGATGCCAAACCGGTTGTGGAATCAGAAGTAAAACCACAGCCACAACCACAACCACAACCACAAGCAGATGTTGAAACAGTCAATGAACCAGAGCCAGATTCACAACTTTCACTTTTCCCAGAACTTGATGCCAAGCCAAAGGCTAAGCTAAATAAAGGTGAGAAGAAAGTTGTTGATGAATTACAAAATCAAGATTTGATGAGTGTTACACCAATTGACGCCATCAATCTGTTATATAAATGGCAAAAAGAACTTAAATAAAAAAGAAGGTGGAAAAGTTGGGGTTGATTCATCAATTACCAGTTGAATTGAGTAACCAAATCGCTGCAGGTGAAGTGATTGAACGTCCGGCATCGGTTGTTAAAGAATTAGTCGAAAACTCGATTGATGCACAAGCAACACAGGTGTTGATAACTGTTAAACAATCAGGAATCAAGTCGATTGAGATCAATGATAACGGTGTGGGTATTGCCGCTGATGATGTTGAGATTGCCTTTCAACCTCATACCACCAGCAAGATTTCCACCGATCACGACCTGTTCAATGTTAAGACGTTGGGATTTCGCGGTGAGGCTTTAGCAAGTATTGCTTCAGTTTCACGATTGACGGTCGTGACAAGTACTGATGGCAAGTCGGCTGTCAGAGCTGAATTTGCGGGTAATACCTTGTTGAACAAGGAGACACATGCTCGTTCAATTGGAACAACTATCAAAGTTGAAGATTTGTTCTTCAATACACCAGCACGGCTGAAATATGTGAAGTCACTGCACACAGAGTTGAACAAAATTGTGGATATCGTTGATCGATTAGCGATGGGGCATCCTGAGATTTCCTTCAGATTGATCCATGAAGGTAAAGATATTGTTTGGACTTCTGGTAACAGTAATTTGCAACAGACAATCGCTGGTATTTATGGACGAACGATTGCTAGTCACATGATGGAGTTTGAAAACTCTGATGAGGATTACACGATCAAAGGATATTTTTCGAAGCCTGATACGACGCGTTCAAATCGGTCTTATATTTCATTGATATTGAATGGTCGTTACATTAGAAATTATCAACTGGCTAATGCAGTGATCCGTGGTTATGGTTCGAAGCTAATGGTCGGAAGATTTCCGATCGCAGTAATCGACATTGGCTTAGACCCAAGTCTTGTGGATATCAATGTGCATCCCACTAAGCAAGAGGTTCGATTGACTAATGAAGGCCACATTGCGATCTTATTAGTGAAGGAATCAAAGCTAAGTTATCCACACAAAATTTGATTCCTGATGCAGTGAAGAATTTGAATCGCAAGACAACAACTGATCAAAAACCAAAAGTCAGTTATAAGTCAGAACAAATCAGTTTTGATGATTTGGCTATGATGAATAAAATAAGTGAACCATTACCAACGAAGTTACCTGAAAAAGTTGATAAAGTTGAATCTGAGAGTAATCCACAGGTGGAAAAGTCGACAAAACAATTGTTGGGTACACCGATATTTGAAGATCCTGAACATCTCAAGTCATGGGATGAACGGATGAAACAGGAGAAGCAAGTTAAAGTTATCGCTGATGAAGAAAATTCTGACCGAGAGAATAATACTTCTGATTTTCCAGATTTAAGATATATCGGACAGATTCACGGGACTTATTTGGTGGCTGAGAGTCCAGATGGATTTTATTTAGTTGATCAACATGCGGCCCAAGAGCGTGTTAATTACGAATATTATCGTAAAGAGATCGGCAAAGTCTCGAATGATCAACAAAGATTATTAGTACCAATCGTTCTGGATTATCCTAACTCTGAGAGTATCTTGATTCGTGAGAAGAAGGATATACTTGAGAGCATTGGTTTGTATTTGGAAGACTTCGGCCAGAATAGTTTTGTGGTCAATACTCACCCAACGTGGTTTGTTGCTGGTCAAGAAGAATCGACGATTCGTGAAATGGTCGACTATGTTTTGAATGATTCAAAAATAAGTGTGGCAGCCTTTCGTGAGAAGAATGCCATCATGATGAGTTGCAAACGTGCTATCAAAGCTAATCATCATTTGGATGAAGTTCAGGCTATTTCATTGTTGAAAAACTTGACCAAAGCAGAAAATCCATATAATTGTCCACATGGACGTCCAGTATTGGTAGAATTTAGTAACAAAGATCTTGAGAAGATGTTCAAAAGAATCCAAGATCCTCATGACACCAGAGAAAGTGAATAATTATGTTTGAATACTTAAATGGAGTAATTACTTATATTGATCCAACTTATGTCGTAGTTGACGTAGGTGGCGTGGGCTATAAAGTTCAAGTTGCCAATCCTTATCGCTATCAACAAGATGAAGAAGCTAAGGTTTATGTCGAACAAGTCGTTCGTGACAATGAACAGGCTTTGTATGGATTCTATGACATCAACGAAAAACGAATTTTCTTGCATCTGATCAGTGTGTCAGGAATTGGTCCTAAGAGTGCTTTGGCAATCTTGGCCGGTCAAGACTTAAACGGGTTGATCTCAGCAATTGAAAATAATGATGTTAAGTTCTTAACAAGATTTCCTAAGATCGGTAAGAAGACTGCTCAACAGATCATTCTGGATCTCGGTGGTAAGATGTCAGCTCAAGGTCAGATGGTCTTGGGTGAAGATCCAACACCTCTGAGTTCGGGCAATCAAGAATTAGAAGATGGTATGCTGGCACTAGAATCTCTGGGTTATACTGCCAGAGATATTGCTCGTATCAAGCCAAAATTACAAAAAGAAAACTTAGATTCAGCCGATGCATATTTACGTGCCGGATTAAGATTACTTACTAAATAATAAGGAGGTTAGCCAATGGAAAATGACGATGATCGTTTAACTGATGCAGATGCTTTGGATGAAGCTGAAGATATGGCGGAACAAACCATTCGTCCGAAAACATTTGATCAGTACTTAGGTCAGGAAAAGGCTAAAAAAGAATTAGAAGTTTATATCAAAGCTGCTAAACAACGACAACAGACATTAGATCATGTTTTACTATATGGACCTCCTGGGCTTGGTAAAACAACTTTAGCAATGATTATTGCCAATGAGATGGGCGTGAATATTCATACGACTACTGGTCCATCAATTGAGAAGTCTGGTGACTTAGTTGCTGTTCTCGATGAATTGGAACCGGGGGATGTCTTATTTATTGATGAGATCCATCGTATGCCTCGGGCAATTGAGGAAGTTCTCTATTCGGCAATGGAAGACTTCTATATTGATATTATTGTTGGCCAAGGAACGGAATCGCGTTCACTTCATCATGAATTAGTTCCATATACCTTGATCGGTGCGACGACGACTTCAGGTAAGCTGTCAGCGCCGCTGCGTGATCGATTTGGAATCGACATTCATATGGAGTATTATTCTGAAGAAGAATTGTCTAAGATCGTCTTCAGAACAGCCGGAGTTTTAAAAATAAACGTCGATGAAGAAGGCGCACATGAGATTGCACGCCGTTCTCGTGGGACACCTAGAATTGCCAATAGATTGTTAAAACGTGTCCGTGACTTCGCTCAAGTAGCTGGTAAGGACATGATCGACTATGATATTGCGGAATCAGCCTTGAATCAATTACAAGTTGATGATGCAGGACTAGATCGACTAGATCGTCGAATCTTATCGATGATGATTGAATTGTACAGTGGTGGACCGCTTGGTATTAAGGTCATCGCTGCCAATATTGGTGAAGATCAAGAAACCATTGAATCAGTCTACGAACCATATTTGATGCAAAAAGGATTTTTAAAACGGACAGCCAGAGGCCGTATCGTAACCAAAAAAGGTTATGAACATTTGGGCTATGCATACCCAGAGAAGAAAGAGTGAAACAAAACGGGTAACTTCGTAGTAGACAGAGGAAGTTGTTTTGTGTAACTCGTTTACGAAAAGAGAGAGTAGAAATGACATTAACAACCGAAGATTTTGATTATAATTTACCAGAAGAACTTATTGCACAAACACCTATCAAAGATCGCGACCATTCACGTTTGTTGGTCCTAGATCATGAAACAGGCGAATACCAAGACAAGCACTTTTATGATATTTTAGATTATCTAAATCCTGGGGATGCTTTGGTTATGAACAATTCCCGTGTTTTGCCAGCTCGCCTTTACGGTACTAAGGAAGATACTGATGGTCACGAAGAAGTATTGTTATTGAACAATATTGAAGGCGACAAGTGGGAAGTTCTAATGAAGCCAGCTCGTCGTGCCAAGGTGGGAACGAAAGTTCAATTTGGTGACGGTCAGCTGGAAGCTACAGTTATGGAAGAATTAGAGCACGGTGGCAAGATCATCGAATTCCACTACGATGGTATCTTTCTAGAAATCTTGGAGAAGTTAGGTGAAATGCCTTTGCCTCCATACATCAAAGAAAAACTTGACGACCCTGATCGTTATCAAACAGTTTATGCCAAGGAAAATGGTTCAGCCGCTGCACCAACTGCCGGATTGCACTGGACTAAGGACTTACTTGAAAAGGTACAGGAGAAGGGTATTAAGCTAGTTTACTTAACACTTCATGTTGGATTAGGGACATTCAGACCGGTGACAGAATCAGATATCAGCAAGCACATTATGCATTCTGAATTCTATCGTTTGGATGAAGAATCAGCTAAGACGTTGAATGAAGTACGTAAAAATGGTGGCAAGATTGTCGCTACAGGTACAACATCTATCAGAACCTTGGAAACAATCGGTACCAAATTCAATGGTGAAATCAAAGCTGATAGCGGTTGGACAGATATTTTTATAAAACCAGGATACGAATGGAAAGTTGTTGATGAATTCATTACTAACTTCCATTTACCTAAGTCAACATTAGTTATGCTAGTGGCTGCATTTACCGGAAGAGAAAATATTTTGAATGCTTATGAACACGCCATTGACGAGAAGTATCGCTTCTTTTCATTTGGGGATGCAATGTTCATCAAGTAGAGAGTGGAGAAAAACGGGAACTCGTTTAAAGAAAAAGCATAACCAGTTCAGAGAGGGGAATACATGGAACCAGCTGTTAAATATACTTTAATCAAAAAAGAAAAGCACACTGGCGCACGTCTTGGTAAATTAGAAACACCTCACGGTACTTTCGAAACACCAATGTTTATGCCAGTTGGAACAGAGGCATCAGTCAAGAATATGGCACCTGAAGATCTAGAAAAAATCGGTGCCAGCATTATCTTGGCTAACACGTATCACCTATGGCTTCGTCCTGGTGAGGACATCGTCAAGGAAGCCGGCGGACTGCACAAGTTCATGAATTGGGACAAGGGTATCTTGACTGATTCAGGTGGCTTCCAAGTCTTTTCACTAGCTAATACACGTGATATTACTGAAGCAGGAGTTCATTTCAAGAATCACTTGAATGGACGTCGAGAATTCCTATCACCTGAAAAAGCTATTAAGATCGAGAATTACTTGGGACCAGATATCATGATGAGTTTGGACGAATGTCCACCATTCTTCGAAAGTTACGATTATATCAAGAAGTCAGTTGCTCGTACTAGCCGCTGGGCTGAACGTGGACTGGAAGCACATCGTAATCCCGATTGGCAAGCCTTGTTCGGCATTGTCCAAGGCGCGGGCTTCGAAGATCTTCGTAAGCAAAGTGCTGCGGATCTAACAAGTATGGACTTCCCCGGTTATTCAATCGGTGGGTTGTCTGTTGGTGAATCGAAGGAAGAAATGAATCATGTATTAGACTTTACAGCTCCACTATTACCTGAGAATAAACCAAGATATTTGATGGGCGTTGGTTCAACTGATGCTCTGATTGATGGTGCTATTCGTGGTATCGACATGTTCGACTGTGTTTTGCCAACCAGAATTGCCAGAAATGGTACATGTATGACAACAAAGGGCCGTTTGGTCGTTAAAAACGCTAAGTACGCACGTGACTTCCGTCCAATCGATGAAGATTGTGACTGTTATGTATGTCGTAATTACAGTCGTGCTTATATTCGTCATTTAATTAATGCTAACGAATTATTCGGAACACATTTAACTAGTTATCATAATCTTTATTATCTATTGAATCTGATGAAGGGTGTTCGCCAAGCAATCCGCGATGACAATTTATTAGAATTTAGAGAGAATGTTTTTGAAGAATATGGTCTAAATGAAGCAAATGCACGAAATTTCTAATATTATTTTTAATTAAAAGGCAATGTATGTGGTTAGACCTTTAAATTTTTGATAACATATAGGTATGTAAACTATTAAGAGGTGGAAAATTTGAATTATTTAACATTAGGCGCTGCAGCAGGTGGATCATCAACAATTTTCTTAGTATTTATCGTAATCATGTTCGTTGGTATGTACTTTATTTCTATTCGTCCACAAAAGAAGCAACAACAAAAACGTCAAGAAATGCTTAGCAATATGAGCAAAGGCGACAAAGTTGTTACATTGGGTGGTATTAAAGGAACAATCGCATCTATCGATCGTGACAACAAAGAAGTTGTTGTTGATTGTGATGGTATTTATTTAACATTTGATTTGAACTTTATCCGTAAGGCAAGTCCAAAAGACAACGTTAAAGCATCAGACAACAAGAATAAGCCAGCAGCTAAGTCAGAAGACAAAGCTGAAGACAAGTCAACTGAAGAAGCTCCTAAGTCAGGAACTAAATCAGAAGAAAAAGTTGAAGAAGCTACATCAGATAAGGCTGAAGCTAGTGATGATGTAAAGGCTGATGATACTGCTGAAAAGACAGAATCAAAAGATACAACAGAAGAAAAATAATTTTTAGAACGTTTATTTAAGATTGAAATGTAAAAGTTTCAGTCTTTTTTCTTGCCTTAAAGTGGGCTCTAAGGTTTAGTATGGTTTTGTTGAGTGTCGTTCCGCCAGGCAGATATGGGGGCTGTGGGGAACGGTCATAGCCAAAGTGCGGTCTATGACCTCGCCTTGAAGCCGGAAGTCACGTCTTCAAGGTCGTCCCATGCACTAAGCCAGCATAAATCGCTGACTAACTGCATTTTCACTGCCCTCATATCTGTCTGGCTCCACTTGGGTTATAAATATAGGTGGTACTAGGTGTGAACGAACAGCGCGTTTAGCTGGAGAGCGACAGTGAAGGAACCAGCTGTGAAAGTTTTGTTAGGTCGGAGGTTTTCCGGCCTTACAAAACGGACGAGCTTGAAGATTTGCGAAGCAAAGCTTCAAGTCGAAGTCCCAGACCGTACTTCAGGCTGGGACTGGTCCCACAGCAGGTGGAATCACTGTCACTCGTAAGCGGCATAAAAAAACAACCAGAAAACAACCAAAAAAACAAAAACTAAAAGACAATATTAAAGATGTTTAATTGTACATGTTGTAAAATATAACTAATGACGTTATCTAAAGGGGTTTGGAAAATGGCAACAGAAAAATCAGCAGTTTTTATTATATTCGGAGGTTCCGGTGACTTAGCTCACAGAAAACTCTATCCTGCATTGTATCGTCTGTACCAGGCAGGAATGTTAAAAGATCACTTCGCAGTGATCGGTACTGCACGTCGTCCATGGAGTGATGAATACTTCCGTGAAACGGTTATAACTTCACTAGAGGATTTCGACGACGATAAAGAAAAAATGACAGCATTCGCACAACATTTCTTCTATCAATCACATAATGTTAATGATTCAGAACATTACATTGCTTTGAAAGAATTGGCAGCTAAGCTTGATGACAAGTTTGACGCTGGTCATAACCGTGTCTACTACATGGCAATTGCACCAAGATTCTTTGGAACAGTGGCTGAACACATTAAGTCAGAAGGTTTGAAGACTGATGGTGGATACAACCGTCTGGTTATCGAAAAGCCATTTGGTCGTGATTTAGCAAGTGCAACTGAATTGAATGATTCACTATCAAGAGTGTTCCCAGAAGATGAAGTCTATCGTATTGATCATTATTTAGGTAAAAAGATGATTCAAGAAATCTCTAATATTCGAATGAAGAATCCAACCTTTGAAGAAGCTTTGAATAGTAAGTATGTTTCAAATATTCAAGTTACTTTGGGTGAGTCGCTTGGTGTTGAAGATCGTGGCGGTTACTACGAAACTTCAGGTGCATTGCGTGATATGGTGCAAAATCATATTATGCAAATTATCGGATCGATTGCAATGGATAAGCCGGAGGAATTAAGTGCTGAGGCTGTTCATAAAGTTAAGACTGACTTGTTTGCTAGTCTGAAGGTCCTTCAACCAGAAGAAGTTAAGACAGAATTTGTTCGTGGACAATATGACACTGATAATTTGGGTGACCAAAAAGCTTATCGTGATGAAGACAATGTTGATGAAAACTCAAATATTGAAACGTACGTTGCTGGTAGAATCGAATTCAGTGATGATCGTTGGAATGGTACACCATTCTACGTTCGCTCTGGCAAGCGGATGCCCGCTAAGTCATCAAGAATCGATATTGTTTTCAATGACAAAGTTAAAGATTTAGGGATCAAACCCAATACAACAGTTAGCTTCTTGATCGAGCCAGAAGATGGACACAGTATCTTGATCAATGGAATTGATTATCTTGAAGCAAATCAAGATTTTCTCAAGTTTCCAGAGGATAAAACATATTTCGACAATGCTCGTGAGGCCTATGAGAGTTTGATCATCGATATTCTTGCCGGTGATCATGTTCACTTCACATTGTGGGATGAGCTTCAAAGTACATGGAAGTATATTGACGCTGTAAGAGAACAATGGGATGTTGAAGAACCTGATTTCCCTAATTATCTTAGTGGAACGATGGGACCAGAAGCAGCCGATACATTACTTGAACGTGATGGTAACTCATGGGTCTGGGACGACTAGACTAGGTGGTGCTGCACTATCGGATTTTTAAAAATACCAATTAGAATTGAAGAAAATCGAAAAATCATCCATGTTGACATGGATGCTTTTTTCGCTTCTGTGGAAGAGCGAGAACATCCACAATATAAGAAGAAATGTTTGCTCGTAGCACCTGATCCGCGAAAGAATCATCATCACGGAGTTGTCACCACGGCCAACTATAATGCCAGAAAATACGGCGCGCATTCAGCCATGCCAGCACAACAAGCAATAGAGCTAATTCCTAGGGATAAGTTGGTGATCGTACCACCTAATTTTGAGTTGTATCGCAAAACTTCAGATTATATCCATAGCATCTTTGGTGAAGTAACTGGTAATTATCAGTCGGTAGCATTGGATGAAGCTTATCTTGATGTGACAGTCAACAAATTAAATGAGCCGAATACATTAAAAGTTGCCAACTATATCCAACAGAAAATTGTTCGAGAAACCCACCTGACCTGTTCAGTCGGAATCTCATATAATAAATTTTTGGCCAAGATGGCATCTGATTATCGTAAGCCGTTTGGACGCACGATAATATTGGGGCAATATGCTGAGGACTTCTTGAGGCCAATTCCGATTGAAAAGTTCAACGGCATTGGCAAAGCTATGCAAAAGAAGTTACATGATATGGATATTTATACTGGTGGGGATCTGCAGAATCTGGATCAGGATGTCTTCATTAATACCTTTGGTAAAATGGGTTATGTGATGTTTCGAAGGGTTCATGGAATCGACGACGCGCCAGTTGAAGGTCATCGCGTTCGTAAGTCCATTGGTCGTGAGAGAACGTATAATCAGAATTTGGTTTTGAACGAACAAATCGAAAAAGAATTAAAATTTCTGGCTGATCTTGTCGGTAAGGATCTAAAGAAACAGCGGCAACACGGTAAAACAGTGGTACTAAAACTACGTAATTCTGACTTTGAAACAGTTACTAAGCGCATGACTTTTCAGGATTATGTCCAGGACAAAGGTGAAATATATCGTATTGCCAAAGAGATTTATGATAAATTAGACATAAGTGATCAAAAGATCAGGCTACTTGGGATTACACTCACTAACCTTGATCCTTTGTCTTATGAAGAAGTTTCATTAAAGTTATTTACCTCGGAGGGAAATAAATGAATAGTTTTTCAGATATTATCGAAACAATTAAAAAGTATGATAAAATTGTTATCTTGCGCCATCAGAATCCAGATCCTGATGCACTTGGTTCACAAACAGGACTTGCGACAGCATTACGTCAAGCATATCCTGATAAAAAAATCTTGATCGGTGGAAAGAATGCCGAAGGACTCAAATGGCTGTCGACCATGGACGAAGTCAGTGATGACGACTATAATGGAGCCTTGGTTATTTCTGTTGATACAGCTAACACTCCACGTGTTGATGATGATCGTTTTAACAGTGGTGACTTTTTGATCAAGATCGATCATCATCCTAATGATGAACCATACGGTGATCAATTATTTGTTGATACTGATGCAAGTTCATGTTCAGAGATCATTGCTGACTTAATTGATTCGACTGAAGAATTAAGTTTGACCAAATCCGTTGCGTATTATTTATATGCTGGTATAGTAGGGGATACTGGTCGCTTCATGTATCCAGCTACAACAGAGCATACATTGAATATCGCTGCTAAGTTGGTTAGTTTAGGTATCAACTTCTCAGGTATCAATCAGAGTATGAATGAAATTACTTTGGCACAAGCTAAGTTACAGGGTGAATTGTTTAATCGCTTAGACGTTGATGAATCAGGTGCGGCATTGGCCATCATTGACTTAGATTTAATGAAGAAATTGGGTATTAACCAAGAAAAGGCTAATTCAGTAGTTTCTACACCGGGACGCTTACATGAAGTAACTTCATGGTTAGAAGCTGTTCAAAAAGACGATGGTACTTTTAGAATGCACTTGCGTTCTCAAGGACCAATTATTAATGGATTAGCTAAGGAACACGATGGCGGTGGACATCCATTGGCTAGTGGTGCAAACGCTAAGGATTTGGATGAAGTAAACCAAATGTTTAAGGAATTGATTGAGATCGTTAAAGATTTCAAATCGAAGGGTGAATAGATGACTAAATTTTCACAATATAATTTTAATGATGCGATTAATAAATCGCTCAAGGAGATAGGATTCGAGGAACCAACACCGGTTCAAGAAGCTGTAATCTCACTTATTAATAAGAAGAAAGATATTATTGTCCAATCAGAAACTGGTTCTGGTAAGACACATGCCTTCTTATTGCCAATCTTGAATGCAATCACTAAGGACCAAACAGTCCAAGCTTTGATTGCTACTCCAAGTAGAGAATTGGCTTACCAAATTTATGAGGATACTCAAGCTATCCTTAAGAATTATTCAGAAGAATACAATGCTTTTATTTATGTCGGTGGTGCTGATCGTGACCGTCAAAAGAGAAAGCTTGATGCACACCAACCTCAAATCGCTATCGGAACTCCTGGTAGATTGTGGGATATGATTCGTGAGAACGACTTACACGTTGATGATGTTCAACGTTTTGTTGTCGATGAAGCGGATATGACTTTAGATATGGGATTCTTAGATGATATCGACCATATTGCTAGCAAGATGCCTGAGAACCACGAAATGATGGTATTCTCAGCTACTATTCCACAACGTCTAGAACCTTTCTTGAAGAAGTATATGAAGGGTCCACAACGTGTTGAACTTAAGAATTCTAGTATTATCGCTAAGAATGTTGATAACTGGTTAATGTTCGCTCACGGACGTGATAAGAAAGAAATGATCTATCAACTCATGACTTTGGGATCACCATACTTGGCACTTATTTTTGCCAATACTAAGAAGTCAGTTGATGAGATCTATAACTACTTAAAGTCTAAAGGCCTGAAGGTAGCTAGAATTCACGGTGGGTTGAGTCCTCGTGAAAGAAAACGTGTTATGAAACAAGTTGAGAACATGGAATATCAATTCGTTGTTGCTACAGATTTGGCTGCTCGTGGAATTGATATCAATGGTGTATCACATGTTATCAATGCTGAAATCCCTGATGACCTGGACTTCTTCATTCACCGTGTTGGTAGAACTGGCCGTAATAAGATGTCTGGTATTGCCATCACATTGTATAATCCTGGAGAAGAGAACAAGATTGCTGAATTGGAACACATGGGAATCAAGTTCTCACCAAAGGATCTGAAGAATGGTGAAATCGTTGAAGCTTATGATAGGGATCGTCGTACTCAACGTCATGCTACACATGAAAAACTTGAGCCAAAATTGGTCGGATTCGTTAAGAAGCAAAAGACTAAGAAAAAGCCTGGTTATAAGAAGAGAATTAGACAAGCTATTTCAACTGACAAACGTCAAAAAACCCGTATTAAGAATCGTCAAGCTATGAAGGCGCAAAGAGATAAGCGTCGTGGAAGTTAGTAGTTGACTTTTTTTCCATCGGTAGTTAATATTTTCATTGGATATATCTAACTGTCAACCCTATCAGAGAGGGCTAATTGGTGTGAACGCCTAGGTTGTTGTTCGTTAGATGCTGCCAATTAAAATGTAAATAATAATTGTTGAGAGGCTAACGAAAATCGTTGCAAACAAGGTGGTACCGCGCAGTAGCGTCCTTGGATATGCAACGGTTTTCTCTTTTTTTAAGGGGAGTAAAAATGAAAAATTTATCAAGTGCTGAAATCAGAAAGATGTTTTTGGACTTCTTTCAAACAAAGGGTCACACAATTGAACCCAGTGCATCACTAGTACCAGTCAACGATCCAACGTTGTTATGGGTCAACTCAGGTGTTGCTACATTGAAGAAGTATTTTGACGGTACAGTGATTCCTAAGAATCCACGTATCACTAATGCTCAAAAGTGTATTCGTACAAATGATATTGAAAATGTCGGAAAAACTGCCCGTCACCAAACATTCTTTGAAATGCTTGGTAACTTTTCTGTTGGTGATTACTTCAAGAAAGAAGTTATTCCTTGGGCTTTTGAATTCTTAACAAGTCCTGAATGGTTAGATATGGACAAAAATTTACTATATGTAACTACTTATCCTAAGGATACCGAAACTCAAAAACTTTGGGCAGAAGTAGGTATTGCTCAAGACCATATTTTGAAAATTGAAGATAACTTCTGGGATATCGGTGAAGGCCCTTGTGGTCCCGATTCAGAGATCTTTTATGATCGTGGTCAAAGCTTCAACAACTTGGCTGAAGATGATCCAGAGAACTATCCTGGTGGTGAGAACGAAAGATATCTTGAAGTTTGGAACATCGTTTTCTCAGAACTCAATCATTTGCCAAGTGGCAAGTATGTTGAACAACCACATAAGAACATTGATACGGGTATGGGACTAGAACGTCTGGTTTCCATTCTTCAAGGTACAAAGACTAATTTTGAAACTGACTTATTCAAGCCAATTATCGATCACGTTGAATCATTAAGTGATGGACGCAAGTATGATGCCAATAAGGAAGACGATATCTCATTCAAGATTATCGCTGACCATGCTAGAACTGTTTCCTTCGCTGTTGGTGATGGTGCATTACCTTCAAATGAAGGTCGTGGCTATGTTATCAGACGTTTGATCAGACGGGCGGTTCTTAATGGTAAGAAGTTAGGTATCAATGGACCATTCTTGTACAAATTAGTTCCAATCGTTGGTCAAATCATGGAGAGCTACTATCCAGAAGTTAGCCAACAAAAAGAATTTATTGCTAAAACAATTGAACTAGAAGAGAAGCGTTTTTCTGAAACACTTAATGATGGATTATCATTATTGAATGGTATAATTGATTCTCTTCATAAAAATAATAAAAAAATTATTGATGGCGCTGACGCTTTCAAGCTTTATGATACTTACGGATTCCCATTGGAAATGACTCGCGAGTACGCACATGATGAAGGTCTTGACGTTGATGAAGATGGCTTCAAGAAGAACATGGAAGAACAAAAGCAACGTGCTCGTTCTGCCCGTGGAAACTTACAATCAATGGGTATGCAAGATGAAACTTTGATGGAAATCAAGACGCCTAGTGAGTTCGTTGGTTATGATAACAATGAGATCAAGGCTACACTGAAGGATATTATTGTAAGTGATTCTGAAGTGGAATCTGTGGACGTTGGCCAAGCTCAATTGATCTTTGACAAGACGCCATTTTATGCTGAAATGGGTGGACAAGTTGCTGATATCGGTGGTATCTATGATATGAGTGGTAATCAAGTAGCTGAAGTTACCGATGTTCAACATGCACCAAATGGTCAAAATATTCATGTCGTTACTGTTTCAAGTACTTTGAACAAGAATGACGAATACGAACTTAAGATCGATGGAGATTTCCGTGAAAAAGTTCGTCACAACCACACAGCAACTCACTTGTTAGATCAAGCCTTGCGTGAAGTCGTTGGCGAAAGAACTCACCAAGCTGGTTCATTAGTTGAACCAGGTTATCTAAGATTTGATTTTAATAGTAACCAAGCCTTAACAGATGAACAGATCAGTCATCTTGAGAAGATCGTTAATGAGAAGATTTGGGATGCTATTCCCGTTAAGACAGAAGTATTACCTATTGAAGAAGCTAAAAAGAAAAAGGGTGCAATCGCCATGTTCAGTGAAAAATATGGTGACATTGTTCGTGTTGTTGAGATTGATGATTACTCAACTGAGTTCTGTGGTGGTACTCACGCCCGCAATACTTCTGAATTAGGATTATTCAAAATTACTTCAGAGTCAGCTATTGGCTCGGGTATTCGAAGAGTAGAAGCTGTAACTGGTGAGGAAGCATTCGAATACTTAAGTAATCAATTACAATTGTTACAAGAAACAGCCAGAAATATGAAAGTCAACCAATTGAAGGATGTGCCAGCCCGTGCTGCGCAATTGGTTGAAGATAACAAAGCCTTGAATCGTGATAACCAAAACTTGAAGGTAAAACTT
This sequence comes from Companilactobacillus nodensis DSM 19682 = JCM 14932 = NBRC 107160, assembly GCF_000615905.1. Lineage (GTDB taxonomy): Bacteria > Bacillota > Bacilli > Lactobacillales > Lactobacillaceae > Companilactobacillus > Companilactobacillus nodensis. The sequence continues at coordinate 23,340 of NZ_BAMN01000004.1, read as the reverse complement.
ACAAGTCAAAAATCAGCTGAAGTCTTCGACAAGATTGAAGAAATCAATGATTTTAAGGTTATCGCTAATGCGATTCCAGCTGATATGGCAACATTAAGACAAATGGCCGACAAGTGGAAGAATGATCAATCTTCTGACATCTTGGTATTAGGCGGTAGTGCTGATAAAAAGGCCAGTCTTGTTGTAGCTGTCAGCAAGGATGCTCAAGCTCGCGGTGTCAAAGCTGGAGATGTGATCAAGAAGATTGCAAAAGAAATTCAAGGTGGCGGCGGTGGTCGTCCGGATATGGCCCAAGCCGGTGGTAAAAATCCCGCTGGTCTTACAAATGCGTTACAATTAGCCAAAGATGTTATTAAATCTTATTAAAGTGGGCTATAATTGTAATGAATCTTTCTGGTCACTTAAATTTTTGCTATATGGAGGTTTGCCATGAGTTCACTTGATAAAACAATGAGTTTTGATTTTAATGAAAACAAAGGCAAGGACGTCAAAGAAACATTGCAAAGTGTTTACCAATCGCTAGAAGAAAAGGGCTATAATCCAATTAACCAAATTGTTGGATACCTATTATCTGGTGATCCTGCCTACATTCCACGTCATAACGACGCTAGAAACTTGATTCTAAAACACGAACGAGATGAGATAATCGAAGAATTAGTTAAGAGTTATCTCAACGAAGGCAAATAATGCGCTTATTAGGATTAGACGTTGGCTCCAGAACCGTTGGTGTGTCTGTAAGTGACTTATTGGGATGGACTGCTCAAGGTGTCGAGATCATTCGAATCAATGAGGATAAAGAAGAATTTGGTTTGGATAGATTAGGTGAGATCATTAAGGAAAAGCAAGCAACAGGGGTTGTTTTGGGATTACCTAAGAATATGAATAACACTGAAGGACCAAGAGCTGAGAAGTCCCGTGAATATGGACAAATGGTAGTAGATAGATTTAACCTGCCAGTTGATTTTATTGACGAGAGATTAACAACAGTCCAAGCGGAACGTATGCTAGTTGACGAAGCAAATGTTTCGCGCAGTAAAAGAAAAAAAGTTATCGATAAAATTGCGGCTGAGATGATTCTACAAAATTACCTCGATGCAAAAGGTAAATTAACGAAAGAATAATGAGTTTAATGACTCGTTTGAGGTGATATTTATGAATGAAAATCCAGAATCACCAAAAGATTTGGATGAAGTTACACTAAGTGATGATCAAGGTAATGCGGAAACATATAAGATTCTATTTACCTTTGATTCAGAGGATTATGGTAAGTCTTATGTCTTTCTATATCCCAAAGCAGATGAAGATTCTGATGAAGTAGAACTTCAAGCTTATTCATTTGAACCAGATGAAAACGGTGATGTTACTGCCGGAGACCTTCTACCAATTGAAGACCCAGAGGAATGGGACATGGTTCAAGAAGTTTTGAATACTTTTACGTCAGATGACGGTCAAGATCAATAGTTTATCAGAAACCATGGATCGATTTATTTATTGATCCATGGTTTTTGGAACTTTTTATTTAAGGGGATATAATGCTGAGTCTGTTACTAATTTTATTTTTAGTCTATGGTTTTTACGTTGGTGCCCGACGTGGACTAGTTATGCAAGCATTTTTTACAGTTGGATTTGCGATTTTCTTTGGGATCGCTTTGTTGTCCTTCAGAGCATTAGGACCAAAATTTGAAATGATTGTTCCTTATCCTTCTGCTAGTTTGGGGAGTGAATTTGCTTTCTTCTCAACTAAAGTAGGTCTGGAATTGGATGATGCATTTTATCGTGCCTTTGCTTTTATCTTTGTGTGCTTTATTGGATGGATCATCGTACGTTTTGTCGGACTTTACTTTAAGCGTCTGACATACTATCCAATGTTTAATGATATTAACCTATTGAGTGGTGGAATTTTGGGGCTGCTCGTTACTTATGTAGCGGTCTTTATGATTCTTTTGACACTTGCAATGATTCCCGTTAGCGGAATTCAAAACGCTTTGCAACACTCATTTGTTGCTTCAACGATGATTAGAAGTACGCCAGTTTTAACATCAGTGTTAACTGATTTATGGATATAAAATTTAATAATTGGGCTGAAACAATTTATTTTGTTTCAGCCTTCTTTTATAGGTATAGGGAGTAGATATGAATAATAAAGCTTTAAATGTGCTAGAGTTTGACAAAATCAAAGCTGAAATTGGCAAATTCTTGATCACATCACGTGGAAACACCCTTCTCAAAAAGCTTATGCCCATGTCTGTTGAGTCGATCGTTCAACGTTTGATCGATCAAACAAAAGATGGAATGGATATTGTTCGTTTTAAAGGGGAAATTCCAGTTAGAAAATTAGCTGATCTGCATGATCAAGCTAATCGTTTAAAGAAAGATGGTAATCTTAACGGAACTGAATTGGCAGCTATTGGTGAGGTTCTTAAGAATACTAGTGAACTAAAAGAATTCTTTGAAAAACTAAAAGATGATCAAATCGACTTACGCCAGTTATATGACTTAAATGAAAAATTGATCGATAATCCAGGTTTGACAACGCGTATCACCAAATCAGTCGATGATACAGGTCGAGTATTGGATACTGCTTCGGATGATTTGAAGTATATTCGTGAACAAATCAGTCGTCTGAATAGTGACATAAGAAGTTCAATGGAACGTTACACTCGTGGTAAGAATACTAAGTATTTGACGGAGTCAATCGTTACTTTGCGTGATGACAGATTCGTTGTACCAGTTAAAACGGAATACCGTGCCAAATTTGGCGGTGTGGTACACGATCAGAGTGCCAGTGGACAAACTCTTTATATTGAGCCAGAAGCCGTTGTAGGGCTTAATAATCGATTACACGATTCACAGACATCAGAGAAACTTGAAGAAATCAGAATCTTAAATCAATTATCTGATTTAGTTCGTCCGGAGATCGATGACATTGTTAAGAATAATGAAGTTTTGGGCGAATTTGATTTGATCAATGCCAAAGCTAAATATGCCAATGAAATCAAGGGAACTGAACCATTGATCTCAGATGATCACGTTGTGGATCTAAAAGATGCCAAACATCCACTGATCGATCCAGATCGTGTTATTGCCAACGACATTAAGATTGGTGATGATTACAAGACGATGCTGATCACAGGTCCTAATACTGGTGGTAAAACTATCACCATGAAGACCTTAGGTTTGATCCAAGCAATGGCTCAAGCAGGGTTATTCATCCCTGCTCATGAAGAGAGTCAAGTGGCAGTTTTTGATGAAATTTTCGTTGATATTGGTGATGAACAGTCAATCGAACAAAACCTAAGTACATTCTCATCTCATATGGATAATATTATTAATATTATGCATAAGGTTTCAGAACGTAGCCTTGTCTTGATCGATGAATTGGGTGCTGGTACTGATCCTCAAGAAGGTGCAGCTATTGCTATCGCCATTTTGGAGAAATTATCGAAGTCTGATTGCGTGATCATGGCGACGACTCACTATCCTGAATTGAAAGTTTATGCTTACAATACAACTGATACGATCAATGCCTCCATGGAATTCGATGAGAAGTCATTGAAGCCAACTTACCGTTTGATGATCGGTATTCCGGGATCAAGTAATGCCTTTAATATTGCGGCTAGATTGGGTATGGATCGAGAAGTTGTTGATCGTGGACAAAGTTTGATGAGTGGTGAAAGCCAAGATTTGAACAATATGATCAAGGATCTTGAAAATCGTCGTAAAGAGTTTGAAAAGAAAAATGAAGATTTGAATGCTCAACTTACTCACAATAAAGAAATTGAAGATGATTATGAGAAGAAGCGTACTGAATTAGACAACTCTAAGGAATCTGAAATTCAAGCTGCCAAAGTGCGTGCTAATCAAATCGTTTCTAAATCGCGTAAAGAATCCGATAAGATTATTGATCGTCTGCGTAAGTTGGAACAAGCTGGTGTAGCGGTTAAGGAAGATCAGATTATTTCTGCCAAGACCGGCTTGAAGAACCTTCATCAAGATGAAGCGGTTAAGAAGAATAAAGTTCTTAGACGTAATAAGCGCAAACAACAACTCAAAGTCGGTGACGAAGTTAAGGCTTTGACATATGGTCAAATTGGTACGATCGTCCGTAAGGATAAGAACAATCAATACGAAGTTCAATTAGGTATCTTGAAGATGAAGTTCTCAGAAGATGACTTGGAGAAGACAGATGCTAAGCCAGAAGAATCTGAGAAGAAACCAACAATGGTTAGAAGAACTAAGAGTTCAGGTTTATCAAGTAAGTTAGACTTACGTGGTAAGAGATATGAAGAGGCAATGACTGAGCTTGATCAATATATTGATTCGGCATTATTGGCTGGATATAATCAAGTTACGATCGTTCATGGCTTCGGTACTGGTGTAATCAGAAAAGGTGTTACTAAGTACTTACAGCGCAATCCACGTGTGAAGTCATTTGGATATGCACCAGCCAGTTCCGGTGGTTCTGGCGCAACGATCGTTGATTTGTAATCTCGAAACAAAATGTTTCCCAGAAAAGTAGCGAAGTGTTAATATTTTATGGACAGAGTATAAAGAGGAGTGATCTTATGGTTGATGAACTAACAGATAAGGATTTTACAGAGGAAACAAAAGACGGCGTTGTAATTACAGACTTTTGGGCAACATGGTGTGGTCCATGTCGTATGCAATCACCAGTTATTGAACAATTGTCAGAGGAAAATGACGCAGTTAAGTTTACAAAGATGGATGTCGATGCTAACCCTAAGACTCCAGAATCATTCGGAATTATGGCTATCCCAACACTAGTTATCAAAAAAGATGGCGAAGTGGTTGAGAAGTTGACAGGTTTCCACAGCAAGGCTCAACTTGCTAAGATTCTTGATGGTTACACTGACTAATTCGTTAATTAAATAAGTTGCACAAAAAAAGATGCTTAGGCGGTTTTGCCTAAGCATCTTTTTTGTTGTAAACTTTAGTTTCGATCAATTTGAACTTTAATTGAAACACTCTTTGCTTTGCTGTTGACGGTGTATGTACCCAAACAGAAAGCCTCAATAGTTTTTTCGACAGTTTCAGTAATTATTCCGGTTTCGAGCGAGAATTCTGGATTGTCGTTGTTAAGATTAAAACGTTGTTCTACTTCAGGACCAGTCAAAGTATATTGATAACTGTTTTTGGTTTGCTTAGTGATTTCTAGCTTACCTAAACCAGCTTTGGAAAATAATTCCGGTAGACTAGACATATCAAGAATCAATTGTCTACTCAGATTTTTCCCAGCCCAGTATAGTAGTTCCACAGTATCTTTGTCCAACAGATCGGGGAGAACGAAATCACGGAGTACTGAAACTGCAAAATAACTTTCAGTTAACTCATCTACGCTTTCACCGTTTTTGCCAGGTTTTAAAACGTCAGGGATGTCAGTTAACTCTTCTTCAGTATTTTTTGAAGCATCTTTAGATTTTGCGGCCATTATTTTTACTCCTTTTTCTAGACAATTTATTATATCATTAGACTATTAGGTTTTTAAGCTATTGTATAACACCAAGCATAAGAATTTTAATTAATCACAGAAATAAAAAAATTAGAAGGTGCATTATGAGTGATAAAAGACCAATCGGTTTATTGGATTCAGGATTAGGCGGTTTGACTGTCACCAAAGAAGTCATCAAGCAAATGCCTGATGAAGATGTTGTATTCATCGGGGATGAAGCCAGAATGCCATACGGTACTAAGACTAAAGAACAAATTACTGACTATACACGTGACTTGGTGAAATATCTTATCTCACAAGATGTCAAAGTTATCATTTATGCCTGCAATACTGCCACGGCCAACGCATTACCAACATTAAAGAATGAATTCTCGATTCCGATGTTTGGAGTTATTCAACCAGGTGCAGTTGCAGCAAGTTTAAGCACTAAGACCAAGCACGTTGGAGTAATTGGTACAGAGGCTACCATTAAGTCCAAAAGCTATAGCAAGGCGATTGCTGCGGTTGATCCGACAATTGATGTGTTGGATGTTGCCGCACAAAAATTTGTTTCTTTTGTTGAGAATGATGCTGCAGATTCAGACGTGGCCAAGAAGAATATTGCTGAAACATTAAGTCCATATAAGGATCCTAAGTTTGATACTTTGGTATTGGGGTGTACTCATTTTCCAATGCTAAAGCCACAGATTCGTGAGGTTCTGGGTGACGAGATCAAGCTGATCGATTCAGGTGTAGAGACTGTTTCATATGTTAAAGATTATCTTGAAACTAATCATCTGCTGACTGATGATACTAAGGATCGCAGCATTAAATTACATGCGACTGGTGGTATCAAAGAGTTTGAACGTTTGGCTAAAGAATGGTTACAAACAAATGTTGATGAGATCAGTCTAGTTGATGTAGGAGATAACAAATGAAAGAAATAATTATTGCTACCAAGAATCCTAATAAAGCCAAAGAATTCAAAAGAATCTTTGATGAGTCAGAGATTGAATTAAAAACACTTTTAGATTTCCCAGACTTTCCTGATGTTAGAGAGACTGGTTCGACTTTTGAGGAAAATGCTAAATTAAAAGCACATGCAGTTATGCAAAAGTTTAATTTGCCAACGATCGCTGATGATTCAGGATTGCAAGTCGATGCGTTATTTGGTCAACCGGGAATCTACTCAGCACGTTATGCAGGCGACCACAATGATGCCGCTAATAATGCCAAGTTGTTGTCTGAATTAGGCGGCATGCCAATGGAGAAGCGGACAGCTAGATTTGTTACGACACTTGTTTTCTCTAATCCTAAGAATGACGATGATCTGATTGTTGAAGGTGAAGTCAAAGGATTGATTGCTACTTTGCCAGAAGGTGATGATGGTTTCGGATATGATCCGTTGTTCTATGTACCAGAAATGGACAAGACTATGGGACAGATGTCGATGGATGAGAAGAACAAGATCAGTCATCGTGGCCGTGCCATTAGAAAACTAGAAGACGAGTGGCAAAGTTGGATTAATTGGTAATTAATTGCTGTAAAATTGTTATAATGCTAGTATAAAGTACGAGAATTAAAGAGAGCGTATACAGGAGGATTACATTATGACATTGGGACAAATTGCAGGACTTATAGCTGCTTTGGCTTTTGTAGCTTTGGTAGTATATTTAGCCAAAACTCTTATTTCAACAGCTAGGTTATTGAATGAGTTACAAGATACTATCAAGGAAACAACTAAGATGGTTGAAGTTCTTTCTAAGAATACTGATGACATCATGCAACAAACTAATCAATTAGTTGATAAGACTAATACATTAATGGACGATGTTAACAGTAAATCAAGTAAGTTGAACCCATTATTTGATACTGTTGAAAACTTGGGTAAGAAGTCAGCTAATGCTACTGCTGAGAAACCTAGTTCAGGTTTTGGTTTACAAAATATTTTGACAATCGGAAATGCGGCAACATTCGTTAAGGCAGTTGCTAAATTTATGCCAAGAAAGAAGAGATAATTATGAAGAATAATCAATTTTTACTTGGAATAGTTTTGGGGAGTGCAGCAGGATATGCTGCCTCAAAGTATTTAACTAGTGAATCTGGCCAAGCTGCACTAGAAAATATTAAAACCATTCGCGGTGATTTTAATAATGGCGGTGTTGGTTTTGCCGGTAACAATGATTTGGTCAATAATTTTAACGAAAAAACTGATGCTCTAAAGGAACAGATGTTAGCTACTGCTGATAAGATTCGTGAAGATGAAGATGCTTCAAATATTGTCTTCGACGAAGGTGATTTGGAGTCACAAGCTACTAAGCCAACAGATGATCCTGATACAGATGTAACTAGTGGTGCATCTGAAAACTTCGATAATGATTCAGATAAATAAATTTTGATAAACAAAAATCCATCCGACATAGTCAGATGGATTTTTTTGTACTTGTTAATCGATATACTTGAGTTCCTTTGATGTGTGAGTGAATGGTTCGCAGCCATCTTCTGTGATATAAACACAGTCTTCAATTCTAACACCTGCAACGTGTGGAATATAGATTCCTGGTTCAATTGAGAAGCACATGCCTGGTTTGAGGACCATGTTGTTGCCTTCCATGATTGATGGGAATTCATGCTCTGAAGTACCCATACCATGTCCAAGTCTGTGAATGAAGTATTCACCGTATCCTGCCTTAGTAATAATATCACGAGCAACTTTGTCTAATTCAGCAGCAGTAATACCGGGCTTGGCAGCATCCATAGCGGCTAAGTTAGCTTCGAGGTCTACCTTGTATATATCTAATGACTTTTCATCTGGTTTGCCGAAGGCTACGGTTCTAGAGGCATCACTGATATAACCATCATGAATCGTACCTAGATCGAATAGAACCAGCTCATTAGGTACGAGCGCGTTCTTCTCAGGACCACCATGTGGGTTGGCGGCATTAGCACCAGCTTGAACAATTGTGTCAAAGCTCATGTGCATGACACCCTTCTTCATCATGGCATATTCTATTTCAGCAACGATTTCTTGCTCTGTACGGCCTTCTTTGATGGCATTGAAGGCAACTTCAAAGGCGTAGTCAGCTTCAGCACCAGCGGCCTTTAATTTTTCGATTTCTTCATCAGTCTTAATTAACTTAGCGTTTTCCATATAGCGTGAAAGATTACCAGGGAAGACGGCATCTGGAAATTGACTCTTGATTGATTCCAGTTTGTCGACGGATAGGTCGTCTTTTTCTATTGACCATTTAGCAGGTGTGCCAGCGGCATCTTTGATGTGGCCAGCCATGAGTTCAAATGGATTCTCATGATCCAAGTAGCCGAAAACATCCTTATCCCAGCCAGCTTTTTTAGCAGCTTCAACTTCTAGTTGAGGGGCGAAGATAAATGGATCTTTATCAGGGAAAACTAAAAGTGCCAAAATTCTTTCTTCCGGTTCGCTGTAAAATCCAGTAAAATAGTTTATGTCTGTTGGATTTGACACATACGCAGCGTCGTAACCATTTTGAGATAAGTAATTCTGTAATTCAGTTAGTTGCTTCTTCATGAAAAAACACTCCTTTATAATTTTGTATAAGTATATCACTGAAAATGATTTTCTTTTTGAAAAAATATGAAAACTTACAACGATAATATGGAAACCGCTTGCAAAATGTGAAAACTTTTGATAAATTAGAGTTATCTAAATGGAAATTTGTTTGAGAGAGTGGATATTAATGGAAAAAAAAGTAGTAACAATATATGATGTAGCCGAGGCCGCTAATGTTTCCATGGCGACAATATCTCGTGTTGTTAACGGAAACGCAAATGTAAAAGAAGAAACAAGAAAGAGAGTTCTTGAAGTTATTGATCGTTTGAACTATCGTCCAAATGCCGTAGCTCGTGGTCTTGCTAGCAAGAAGAGTACAACAATCGGTGTTATTTTACCCGACATCACTGATTTGTACTATGCTTCCCTTGCTAAGGGTATTGATGATGTTGCTTCAATGTACAAGTACAATATTATTTTGACAAGTTTGCAAGAATCAGTTGGTGATGAGGAACAAATCTTGAATAACTTGCTTTCAAAACAAGTTGACGGTTTGATTTACATGGGTAAGCAATTATCAAAGAAGTTGAAACGTAACTTGTCTAATTCTAAGACACCGATTGTTTTGGCAGGATCAGTTGATAAGAACAACGAAACAGCTAGTGTAAACATCGATTTTGCAGATGCTGTCTACAGTGTTGTAAATCAATTAGTGCAAAATGGTCACAAGAAGATCGCCTTTGTTGGTGGTAGTCTTGAGAATCCTATTGATGGTAAGTTCCGTCTTGACGGATATAAGAAGGCATTGAAGAAGGCTCACATTAACTTCTCATCAAACTTAGTATTTGAAGCTGAATATTCAGTTAGAGCTGGAGAAGCAATTTGGGATGCTGTTAAGAATAGTGGTGCTACTGCTGCTTATGTAACAGAAGATTTGTTGGCTTCAGGATTATTGAATTCAGCAATTAAGTCTGGAGTTAAGATTCCAGAAGACTTCGAATTAATTACAAGTAACGATACGATTCTTTGTGAGGTAACTCGTCCTAAGATGAGTTCAATCGAAGAGCCACTTTATGATATCGGTGCTGTTGCCATGCGTCTATTGACTAAGATGATGAATCAAGAATCAATTGACGACAATACAATCAAATTACCATATTCAATCGTAAAACGTGAATCAACAAAATAATTCATGAGATATAAAAAGAACCGTAACCTCATTACGAAGTTACGGTTCTTTTTGTGTTTACTTTTTGGTCGATCGACGTTCCTTAGCAGAACGGTAAATGAATACAATGCAGACGACAATGAATATTAACGTGATAATCGTATTGACGATCTCAAGGCTGGCAGGGATGCTGACGAAACCGATGAAGGTCGTGTAGATAGCGTATATTACGATCAAGCTTAATAGAATAGTGTCAGTTGTAATTAGTTTTTCTTGCTTGTTCCATTTTGAAAATAAATAAATTGCATAAATAACGATCAATAAGACAGTTATGGCAATTGTTATGACGTCTTTGGCCAATTCAGGACCAGTGGCGTTACTAAATGTGTTCATGATGCTTCCCCCAATAATATTAATTATTTACTATTTGATATTTTTTTCTGCTTACGTAGTTCCCATAAAATAACTACGATGTAGCCAAACGCCACTAATGAAAGCCCACCGGTCACGATTGAATTTAATTCGTAAGGTAGATCGACAAATCTTTCTAATAGTGAATACAAAATATTGATCATTACGATAGTAGCCAGTGTGAATGACTTATCCCAAAACTTGATGTTGTGCTTAATCTTGTAGATAGATACGATAACCATAAAGATTAGCAGTAGTACGGCGACTATGTATAGTGAGTTTTGTAAAAATATTGGACTAAAGTACATATAATTCTCCTTAATTCTGACAATAAGAATAACGTTTTCATTCTATCATTACTGGCTCATTAAATCGAATAAATATTTAAATAAAAAAACCAAACCCCGAAGGATTTGGCTTTTATTCACCGATTGTTTCTGTGGTAGCACCGCCACCACCAATCCCAGTTTCTGTTCCGGCACTGTCACCAGTTAAACCAGATTCATCACCGGTTGAAGTGGTCGAGTCGCCTGTAGATGTGGAGCCGGTTGATGAGCCACTTCCAGAACCACTCGAACCAGTACCGGTTTCACTTGTACCGTTGCTGGTGGTTGAGTTGGTTGTTCTAGAGTTAGTAGTACTTGAAGTAGTTGTGTTTGTTGTAACATCGGATGAGTCACTGTTATTAGTACTGTTGCTGAATCCTGATGTACGTCCGCTTCCGTTTTCTGAAGCTAATTCTTCAGCAGACTTGGTGGTTTCACCAACAGTTGTAACAACACCATAGCCATTGCTACGACCGAAGTAATTATTCCAGAATAGTTTGTAATTCTTGGACTTGGCTCCGATGGCAAAGTTGCCATATGACAATGACGTTGGATGTCCTTTGTAATACAAGGATGTAGTTGTATGCTGGTTAACTTTGGCCGTCATGCCGTTGTACTTAACGCTACCGGTCTTAGTACCAGTTTCCTTATCAACCTTGTAGCTCGTGACGCCATCTGGCCTCTTGAATTGCTTGTGGACATTCATGGCTTCTGGATCTTGCTTGTAAACAGCATTTGCCATTCGTGACCATAGTTCTTGGTTGATATCAGTTGAGTTGCTGGAGAGGTTGTAAGTATGACGAGCAAGGTTGTCATAACCGATCCATGAAGCAAGAGTAATGCCATCAGTACTACCGATGAACCAATTATCACGATAATCATTAGAAGTACCAGTCTTACCGAATAGGTTCTTAGTACTGAAGTTAGATTCATATGATACAGCTGAAGCAGTACCTTTAGTAACGACACCGTGAAGCATGTTCTTAATAATGTAAGAGGTTTGCTTACTGAAGACACGATTCTTAGATGATTTGTGAGCATAAATTGTTTTACCAGATGGGTCGCTAATTTTAGAAACCACATATGGATTAACATGGACACCTTTGTTGGCAAAGGTTGAGAAGGCGCTGGCTTGTTGAAGAACGGTCACACCAGTTGAAGTACCACCAAGTGTAATACCTAATTGGCTATATTCTTTGTCAGAGAGGTCAATTCCCATCTTCGACATGTATTTACTTGAATCTACGCCTTGACTTCTAATGTAGTTGTATAAGTTAACTGAAGGAATGTTATATGATTCCTCTAGCGTTTCACGTGCTGATACAAAACGGTTTTGAATCGTTGAGCCGTAATCAGTAGGTGCGTAGTTCTTAAACTTGGTCTTGAAATCGGCCAGCATTGTTTGTGATCCAATCAAGCCATTTTCAATTGCTGGTGCAAAGGTGATCAGTGGCTTGATTGATGAACCAGGTGATCTAGTTGAATAGAAAGCGTGGTTCGTTTGTGATTGTTTGAAGTTAACACCACCAACGAATGATAGAACTTGTCCAGTCTTATTATCGAGAAGTACAGAGCCGTTTTGAACAGGCTGTGTAAGTTTGACGTTTTTACCGGTGATTGGATCTGTCGTATTATCGGTGTGACTAGTACCAAGATTCTCTTTGTATTGTTGAGCTTGTTCGTTCATCGCAATGTAGAGATCTTTATTAAGAGTACTTTCAACACGATAGTGCTTGTTGTGCAATTCAGTATCAGCTTGTTCAGAATATTTTTCTAGTAGACTAGAGTCTTTCTTAACGTCACTGTACTTAAGACCATCGTTTTTAACTAAACGTTTTACCAAGATAGTTCTTGCTTGTTCAGTCAATAAATTATAAACATATCCATATTTGATAGTCTTAGTCTTAGCTTTTGCGGGTTTGCGGAAGTCACTCGCTAAGTCAAAGCTTTTAGCATCGTTGTATTGTGATTCAGTTATTTGCTTATCACGATACATCCGATACAAAACGACATCTTTACGTTTTAGGCCAAGTTTATAGTCGTCTTTGAACTTACCATGTGATTCTCCGTCAGTAGTGTATGGCGTATATACGGACGGACTTTGAGGAAGTCCAGCAATGAAGGCTGATTCAGCCAGGTTTAGATCCTTAGCATTTTTATCAAATAGACCTTGAGCAGCTGCTTGAACACCTTGAATATTTTGACCTTTGTTATTACTACCAAAGGTTGCGGCATTCAAATAGTCCTGTAGAATTTCATCTTTGGTGAAGTACTTGTCAACACGCATGGCCAAAAAGATTTCGACAGCCTTACGTTTCCAAGTAGTTTCAGATGAAAGCATCTGCATTTTGACAGTTTGCTGTGTCAAAGTAGAACCACCGGTTTGAGCACCGATACCAGTCACGTCAGAAATAATAGCTCTAAAAATAGATTTGGGAACGACACCGTTGTGACGATAGAAATCACTATCTTCAGTTGAGACGATGGCCTTCTTTAAGTATGGTGACATTTCAGATAAAGGTACGCTCTTACCAGTAAGGTCTTTTTGCAGATCTTCAACTTTTTCGTTGTTAGCAAAATACAAAGAAGTTGATTTGTTGACATCTTGCAGTTCTGATTTCATTTCCTGCTTAGTTGGTACGGCAACTTGATTGGTCAATGCCGAAACATATCCCATTCCAAGTCCAACTGCCAAACTGAGCATAATGAATATTCCTGCAATAATATAAAGAATAATTCGTCGAATTACTTCGATGGTTAAGTTAGCTTTAGTAGCAAAGTCAGACCAGCTTTTAATGCTCTTAAAGCTGGAGACTATGCTATTCCATAAATTTTTCACTTTTAAATAAGCCCCTTTAAAAAGTTACATACACCAATTATATAATAAAATTTTATAATAAGTGCAAAAACAAAAAAGTTCTATGGAAAGAACCTTCCACAGAACTTCTATTGAATGATTATTTTATTAATCTATAAATTGCGTCAGCATAGATTGCTGTTGCTTTGAATAGCTTATCTAAGTTGATATATTCGTTTGGTTGATGCATGACATTTTCGTCACCAGGGAACATTGCACCGAAGGCAACTCCGTGTTTGAGGATACGTCCATATGTGCCACCACCAACAGTGAATGGTTCAGTGTCATCATCAGTGTGATCACGATATGCGCCAACTAATGCTTGAACTAGTGGATCGTCAGCTGCGACGAAGTGAGGCAATTGGTTGTGTCCTTCGATTTCAGCAGTTACGCCATCTGGTAAAGCAGCGTTGATCTTCTCAGTCAATGTATCACCAGTATCACCCTTAGGATAACGGATATTTAGTAAGACACTAGCTTCTGAATCATTTAGGACAAAAATATCTGGTGTCATAGTTAAGTCGCCCATGACGTCATCAGTATTTTGAATGCCAAGCTTTGATCCCGCAAAGTCTAAGTGTAGATTATTTGCGATGAAACTAAAGTATAGTTTTTGACTGTCATTTAAGTCCAATTCATTTAAGAACTTAGCTAGGTATGTTGCGGCATTGATACCATTGAATGGTTCCATTGCGTGAGCACCCTTACCTGTTATGTTCAATGTGGCTAATTCTTCATTGATTTCGATACTGCCTTTGATGTCAGTATTTTCACTCAAGAAGTTGTTAAAGGCTGACTTGATAGTATCTACATCACCGAAGTTTAAGTCTAATTCGGCTGTGGCATTTTGAGGTACCATGTTAGGTCTGATTCCAGCTTCAAAGTTCTTGACGAGACCAGTTTCTGGAGTAGGGAAGTTAACTCTAAATGAGACGATACCTTTTTCACCGTTGATAGCTGGGAATTCAGCATCAGGAGAGAAACCTGTTTCAGGCATTGTTTCCTTTTCCATATAGTGATTCATACCGACCCATTCGCTCTCTTCGTCAGTACCGAGAATTAGGTCAACTTTTTTAGTTGTGGGTAGCTTGAGTTCACTGATGATTTTTAGAGCATAATATGATGCCAAACTTGGTCCTTTGTCATCACTTGCACCACGAGCATATAAGTTGCCATCTTTGATTACTGGTTCAAATGGGTTAGTCTTCCAACCCGGTCCTTCAGGTACAACATCGACGTGCCCCAAGATAGCAATCGTATCGTCACCTTCACCGAATTCAATTCTACCAGCAAGATTATCGACGTTCTTAGTATTGAATCCGTCTCGATCAGCAAAGTGTAAGAATGTTTGTAGTGCCTTTGCAGGTCCAGGACCTAGTGGATAATCACTAGTCTTGTGTTCGATATCTCGTTGACTATTGATGCTTACTAATTCAGATAAGTCGTTGATCAATTCGTCAGAACGATGTGCGACCTCTTTTTCCCAATCTATAGACATATATCTATAACCTCCGCATGAAGTGTTTTCATTTATAAATCATTTTACCAAATTTTACCAAACGTTGTTACTATAAGCCAATGTCATTAGATATGATTTATGGAATCGTTCTCAGTATCGAAAACAAAAGGAGCAATATTTTTTTGCAGTTTTCTTATGAGAACAGTGTTATGAAGCTGTTTGTTTTGGATAGGCTCCCATGATTTTTCTGTTTCCAGTAAATCAATATTTCTGAATCTTTGACTATCTGGCAAGTTGTGATAACTCAATTTACTGTTATTACCGAGGTAATTCTCGTCGACTAATTGAATCAGAACATACTTGGCTTGAATCCATCCGCCACTTAGTTTGATCCAAGTATTTCCACCATTCTTTTCTACTGTCTGGATTTGTTCAGCTTTATTTGCGTCCATCCAATCGATGATTTGCGACGATTTCTTAGGCTCAGAGTATAAGTAATTATTTGGTTGTTGACCGCGATAGATGGCTTTGGCACCAAAGTATGGTTTTAGTTCACCCAATTCGTAGTCCGGATTGAATCCTTCAGAGTTAGCAAACTTATTTTCACCTAACTGAACGTATTCTTCACCATTGAATTTGACGATATTGGTAATATGGAATCCGTCTAAGGGATGTACTGACTTATCAGTTTTTATGAGACGATAAGGGTTTTCATAAATTGGTTCATCTTTATTGCTCATGTAGTAGACATTTTGATTTATCGTCTGACTCTTTGATTTGTCCTTGAGGTTCCGATATTCATTACCGGTCGCAGGGTAGTTAGTTACCACACCATCGATTGGCATATTGATGACTGTATTCCATTTTTTTGGACTTTCGTTCATTTCATCCCATATGTAGACTGACTTTCCCATATAATGAAGAGTGTTAATGATTTCTGGAGTAACAATTTTAGATGAAAGATTAACGCCAGTCACGTAGGAGAGAACTTCGAAGTTAACTCGCTTGATAGTTCCGGCAATAAAGATGCGAGGGATGTCAGGCATTAGCTCAGCTTCATTTTGCAAACTCTTAGTAGAGAAAGAATGGAACATGACTCGCTTTTGCATTCCATACTTATCGATACAAGTTTTCAAAAGTTCCTCCATATTTTGAGGATTACCTTTGCTAGTTTTTTTTGTTTCAATCAGGAACTTTGCGTTAGGATTATCTTTGTAGTGAGCGAACACTTCGTCCAAACTATGGATCGGTTCGCCGTTCTTTTGTGTCAATTGGCTTAGTTCAGAGAAGTTGTGCTGTGAAACCACATAAGACGTTCCCGTGATACGTTCAAGATTCTTATCATGTGAGACAACTAAGACGTTATCCTTGGAAACATGCAGATCTAATTCAACGTAATCGGCGCCTTCAGAGAATGCCGTATTGAAACTTTGAAATGTTTCTTCTGGTGCTTTGATGGGATCACCACGATGTCCGATGACGGTAAATCCACTAGCGAATAAAAACATCATGCTAGCAAGTAACAAAGTAAAAAGAGATTTATTTCTAGAATTCATAATTAACTCCCTATGGAACTGAATATTATATACTTAATAAATAGTAATAACTGTGAGGTACAAAAATGGATAATGAAAAACTATCACTCGATATCATCGAGCAGATAACACGTAATGATGGCACAAAATATTATGAAATGGCAAATGTGCTTATGAATGGTCGTGCCGAGAAGGCGGCTGAGTTGGGATTTATTAAAGAAGTGAGAATTCTTAAGCTCAATATTCCACATTCATCAGCTGTAATCATTTATGAAGATTACATTAATGAAAATTATACCGTACCACCGATGAATATGTCCGAATGGATTGAATGGAAGAAGCCTGAAGGTCGAATTAGTGATGCGTTTAATGATATTCTAAAGGCAAATAAAATTATTTCAAAGGAAGATCAGGCTGAATAATGAATTATTTCATCGCGGATACACATTTTTATCATTATCAATTACTAGAGCCGAATAACTTTGCACCAAGCATTTCGGTGATGTTGATCAAATGAATCAAGCTATGATAGATGCCTGGAATGCTCGTGTTGATGATAATGATACAGTTTATCACCTAGGTGACATATCAATGCGTCCTCAGAACACGCCCACCAATGAAGATACTTATGCGATGTTGAAACAATTGAATGGTCATATCGTGTTGATCAAAGGGAATCACGATTATCGTGAGCTATTCAAATATTTGGCAAAGCGTAATCCCACAATGCCTGATGGTAAACTTAAGTATACCTTCGAGGATGTTGGTGCGTTATTAAAATTTGATCATCATCAATTTTATTGTACGCATTATCCAATGTTGTTGGGTAAGGTTGACAAGATTATCAACTTGCACGGACACATTCATCATTATAGTGTTCCAATCGCTGAAAATATCAATGTTGGTGTTGATGCACCAGAACGTGACTATTTGTCTGAAGATTTACCTTGGGGATCACCTTTACGTGGTGAAGAGGTTTTGGAAATGTACGATAAGAAAAAAGTTGATATTGCAAAATTGAATAGAAAGTAGGGGCTTGTATGGAAACTATAAAAATCATGCACACCAATGATCTACATTCTCATTTTGAAAATTTTCCAAAAATAAAACGATTTATTGATGATTCACGAAAAAATCATACTGAAGATGAATTCTTATTGTTTGATATTGGGGATGCAATGGACCGAGCACATCCTTTAAGTGAAGCGACTAACGGTCAAGCTAATATCAAATGGATGGATCAATTGCATTACGATGCGGCGACAATCGGTAATAATGAGGGACTAGGTAATAGTCGTGAAGATTTGAATCACTTGTATGACAATGCCAATTTTCCAGTTATTGTTGGTAACTTGTATGATAAGAAGAGTCAGGAATTAGCAAAATTTGTCAAACCCTACATTATAATAGAAACAAAAGCTCATACTAAAATTGGGGTACTAGGTTTCACTGCTCCTTATATTTTGACATATCCTCTATTAGGTTGGGATATTCGTTTGATTCAAGAAATGATGCCTAAGTGGTTAGATGAACTTAAGAAGCAAAAGTGTGATGTAATAATTTTGCTTTCACATCTAGGTGTTTCAATGGATCGCTTGATTGCTAAGAAACGTCCGGAGATAGACGTCATAATTGGTGCCCATACACATCACTTGTTTAAGAATGGTGAAATGGATAATGGGGT
Organism: Companilactobacillus nodensis DSM 19682 = JCM 14932 = NBRC 107160; assembly: GCF_000615905.1. Classification (GTDB taxonomy): domain Bacteria; phylum Bacillota; class Bacilli; order Lactobacillales; family Lactobacillaceae; genus Companilactobacillus; species Companilactobacillus nodensis. The sequence continues at coordinate 4,922 of NZ_BAMN01000004.1, read as the reverse complement.
CTTATTAGCCGCGGCTGGTAAGTATGGTTATTACGTTGGAACAATCAATCTGACTTTGGACGATGACGGGCATATTGTCGATAAAAAGGCTGTCACACAACAGACGTCAGAATTACCAGAACTAGATGGTGATCAGGACTGGATTGATGCACAGTTCGCAAAAGGTGAAAAATTATTAGATGAAAAGAAAGTCGCCAATATTCCTGATGATATGAGTCAGGATTTTCAAGCAGATAATGCTGTTATTGAAGAGGGACTTGATGCTATCATGGATTATACCCATGCCGATGCGGGTGTCCTTAGCTCAGGATTATTTCTTGAAAGTTTGCATAAGGGTATAATTACTGAAAAGGACCTGCATGATATACTCCCACACGCGATTCATGCTATGAAAACAACGATGCGTGGGGCGGATGTTTGGCGTCTAATCATGGAAATGGAAAAAAATCGTCCTTATTTACGTAATCATCAGCAAAAAGGACAAGGTTTCCGTGGTAAGATATTTGGCGAACTAGTTTATCGTGGCATTACGATTGATGAAAAGAGAAATGTTTATATTAATGGTAAAGAATTACAGATGGACCAAGAATATAGTCTAGCTTTGCTGGATCATTATTTGTTTGTTCCGTATTTTCCTTCAATTGAAATTGTTGGACAAAATGAGATCCTTTATCCTAAGTTTTTAAGAAATGTCTTTGGAGATTATTTGAGTAAAAAATATCCATTGTAAATTGTGAGGTGAAATTTTTGCAAGAACCTGAGGAAAAAGAAGTTACTAAACAGGCGGATGTTATCGTCCTAGCCGACAAGCTTATTACTATCAATGGTGAAAAATACGATATCGTTGAGGATCATGATGGCGGTTTTGACCAAGAAAAGGTGGAAGAACGCTATAACACGGTCTTGGATAAGTATGATTATATTGTTGGTGACTGGGGTTATGAACAGCTTAGATTTAAAGGCTTCTATGAAGATGAACGAAAAGAAAGTGGGATCGACAATCGAATTTCTCACTTAGAGGATTATTTACTAGAGTATTGTAATTTTGGCTGTGCTTATTTTGTGCTTGAAAAAGAAAAGAAAGCACCGATTGCTAAGCATCACCGTGGACATCGTGGTCCGCGTAAGCAGACAGGAAAAGTTCATACTAGTCATAGTTCGAACCATGCTCCAACTCATAAGAAGAATCATAGTTTCCACACTACCAAGATTAATAAGAACAAAAAGGGAACTGTTACACAACATACGCATCATAATAAGAAGAAAACTAACAGTTCTACCAAAACACGTAATTTTAAAAATTAGAAAAATAGGTGAGAAGAGCTAATGAAAAAGTACCAAACATACTTAATCGATCTTGACGGAACAATGTACCGTGGTAAGGACAAAATTCCTGAAGCTAAAGTTTTTATTGATAATCTAAATGCTAATAATTTAGATTATTATTTTTTGACGAATAACACTACTAAGACTCCACAACAAGTTGCGGATAATTTGATGAATAATCATCAGATCACAGCTACCGCTGAACAAGTGATCACACCATCATTGGCAACTGCCGATTATGTTAAAGGGATGTTTGACGATGGTACTGAGAATCACTCAGCATATGTTGTTGGTGAATATGGATTGAAGAGTGCTATTTTTGGTACAGGAATCCAACTTAATGAAGTTGATCCCGATGTTGTCATTGTGGGATTGGACTATGATGTTACTTATCACAAGTTTGAATTAGCTACTTTGGCGATCAAACGTGGTGCATTCTTCATTGGAACCAACGCAGATACTAATTTGCCTAATGAACGTGGCTTAGTTCCCGGTGCTGGTTCAGTTATTTCATTAGTCGAAACATCAACGCAGCAAAAGGCCAAGTATATTGGTAAGCCTGAACGAGATATTGTTGACTTTGCAGTATCTGCCAAAGGATTCGATCCATCTACTGCAATTATGGTTGGAGACAACTATAATACTGACATCAAATGTGGTTTGAGTGCAGGACTGGATACTTTGATGGTTTACACGGGTGTAAGTACTCACGAAGATATTGCTACACAAGTTAAGAAGCCGACTTATCAAGTAGAAAGTCTTGATCTGTGGAATGTCTAATTTTCAGAAGGATACATTATATACGGTAATCATGGCCTTTTTTATCCTGACGCTGTCGATAACTGTAACTATATTTGCTAGTTACATTCTTTTTTATATAAGTATTGGCCAGTTTAATTTGGATCAGATAGTTTATATGAGTACAGGTCGAGTGATGCATAACTATAATCAAATGATGAATTATTTGATCAATCCTTTTCATTCAACATTTAAACTAGATGATTTTCAGTCATCTGCTGCAGGTAGATTACATTTTGCAGACTGTAAGAAATTATTTATGTTAAATTTTGGAGTTTTCATCGTTTCAGGAGCTTATCTTTGGTTTCAAAGAAAGAAACGAGTTTATTTTCAGAAGGTATTTAAGTACATTGCTATCGTTGGAGTAGTTTTGGTTGTGCTTATGATGGTTGACTTTGATGGATTCTTTGTTGTATTTCATGAATTATTATTTAGAAACAGTGATTGGTTATTTGATCCAGGTAAGGATCCAGTAATTAATATTTTGCCAGAACAGTTCTTTACAGAATGCTTTGTACTATTCTTCGTTTTATTTGAAGGATTGAATATTTGGAAATCTAGAGCCAAAAAAAGAAGCTAAGACGTTATGTCTTAGCTTCTTTTGCTGTCTTAAGCAGCTTTTTTCTTACGATTTCTCAAAGCAGTGATTAAAATTGGAATTAATGATACGAGTACAATTCCAAGAATGATCATTGAAAAATGTTCTTGAACTGCAGGTATGTTTCCGAAAAGGTGACCAGCTAATGAACAAACCAGTACCCAGAGGAATGCTCCAAGTACGTTGAATTCTAGGAACTTTCTGTAATGCATCGTACCACTACCAGCTACGAAAGGTACGAAAGTTCTGATTAGAGGGATGAAGCGTCCGATGGCAATTGTCTTACCACCGTGCTTTTCGAAGAAAGCATGTGCTTCATCTAAGTGTTCCTTGTTTATTAGCTTACTCAAAACTCGATTCTCGGTGGCAAACTTCCCAAAGTGTTCTCCTATTTCGTAGTTCATGGAATCTCCAATCACCGCAGCAAATAGGAATATAAAGAACAAGGCAATACTTGATAAGTCATATTTAGGATTGGCTGCTAATGCCATTGCCGCAAATATTAGTGAATCACCAGGTAGGAATGGAAGAATAACAACACCAGTTTCGATGAATATGATCAGAAATAGTATAAGATATGTCCAAAGTCCGAAGTTATTCACGATATTGACCATGTGGCTATCAATGTGCAGAATAAAGTCGACCAGACTCATTATGTAACTCAATCAATCAACTCCAAAATTTTCAAATTAAAATACATTATACCAGCTTAGCTTAAAATAACTTTAAAAGGTATAGGAAATTTAAAATTATTTCTCGAATAATGAAGTACTATGTGCGAAGTAGTCACGGCCAGGGTAGATATTACGCAAGGCTTTGGTTACTGCCATCGGAGCTTCAGCAAAGGCAGTTGCAAGTAATTGAAGTTTGCCAGGATAAGTAACAATGTCTCCAATAGCGAAGACATTTGGTAAGTTAGTCTCTAATTCCTGACTGACTTTGATGAATGGACCTTCTAGTTCAATATTCCAATCGCGTAGGATTTTGGAGTCAGACATGAATCCATAGTTGACCAGTAGCTTGTCAACAGTAATAACCTTGATGTCATCAGATTTGATCATTTTCAAAGTGACATCTATCTTACTTTTATCGTCAGCGTTGAATTGTACGTCTTTGATGATATAGGGATTGAGTTGTTCAACGGTCGAATTATTCAATTCATCAACACTAGTTTCCATAGCACGATATCTGTTTCTTCTATGAATGATAGCTGTATGCTTGGTTAGATCATTTAAGTGAATGGCCCAATCAACGGCGGAATCACCACCACCAGCAACCGCTAGATCCTTATCACGATATTCTTCCATGTCATTAACAAAGTAACTGAGGTTGCTCTTCTCAAGTGCCTTGTCATAATCAAAGGTCAATTTACGTGGTTTGAATGATCCATTACCGATGGCAATTATAATTGCACTACTATAGATAGTTTCTTTATTAGTAGATACTTTCCAAATATCGCCTTCCTGTGTTAGACCTGTTACCGATGTTTCCAGATATTCATCGCATTTCAGATTATGTAGTTGCTCGATCAGTTTGTTAGATACGTCGGTACCAGATATCTTAGAGTAACCAGGCATATCATAAATGTTCTTTTGAGCATATAATGTTTCAGGTTGACCGCCTAGTTTTGGTAAGCTTTCTATTAAAGCTACGTTTAGTTTTCTAAGACGAGCATAATATGCAGCATAGATACCTGCGGGGCCACCGCCAATTATTGTAATGTCATAAGTCTGTTTATTCATATCGTCACCAGTTTCTGTTATATAATGTTTATTACAATATATTGTTGCATAGATTCAGTACAAAGTTAATGGAGGAAGTTATGAAAATTGGAGATAAAGTATCCGGGACTATTTCCGGAGTTCAACCATATGGAGTTTTTGTTAATCTCAATAATGGAGAACAAGGATTGATCCATATCTCAGAATTGAAGCATGGCTTTGTTTCTAATATAGATAGTAACTATATGGTAGGAGATAAGGTCAATGTAGTAGTTATGGGGATTGATGAATACAACGGTAAGATAAGTCTATCTATACGTGCATTGGACAAACGGAAGATAGGAAGACCTATTTTACATAAACATTTTTGGACAAATTATAAGAACAAGATAGGGTATAAGACGATTCAACGCCAAAAAGATGGGTGGATAAATGAAGCTATGACGGCGATTTCGAAAGAAAAACAAAAAAAATGAACA
>NZ_BAMN01000005.1 GCF_000615905.1 Companilactobacillus nodensis DSM 19682 = JCM 14932 = NBRC 107160 | reverse complement strand
TTTTGTTCAAAAATTAATTTTTATTTTAATTCATTAAAAGTTCCTTGTTTGTAAAATTTCTTTAATAAATTTATATTCTTCTAAATAATTTGCTTAATTGTTAGTATAATACGTATTAAGTAAAAAGTGGGAAAGAATGAGAAAAATGATATTTTTAGGACCCTTGTATAACTATGTATCAAATATGTATGCAACTAGGATTAATCATTTTCCGTTGATTCGCCTGTCTTTCTATGCTGTTGATAAAGCTATATTATATACGCTTTTCTTCATTATATTAAGATTTATTTGGATTAAGTGGAAACATAAGAAGACGAGTTTTGCCCATGAATTTTGGGTAACGGTATTCGCGTTTTACGTGTTCCTGCTTTTTGCGTTGACCGTCTTTAGAGATGACTATTTTTTGTGGGAATTCAAGTTCTTTTTCCATCGACCGCTTTCAGATATCAACACGGTACCATTCGTGCAGACATTTAAATTATTAAATGGTAAGTCTTTAGTAGATTTCTTTTATAATTTATATGGTAATATTGTATGGTTCGTTCCGATGGGAATCTTTATTCCTGCTTTGGGCAAGAAAGACCGGAAATTTTTCAAAGTTGTCTTAATTGGTGCTTTGGTTTCTATTTCTATAGAAGGTTTGCAATTCATTTTAAACACCGGTGTAACGGATATTGATGATGTGATTTCGAACACAATTGGTGCGGCAATTGGATATTTGATTTATTTTGTTGGAAATTGGTTGAAAAATCACATAAAGATTTGAAATTTTCAGTGGAAATGATAATCTAGTTTTAGGATAAATGGAGGAGAGAAAATGACACATATTAAATTTGATGATTCAAAATTAAATAAGTTCATTCATGAAAATGAACTCGGCGAAATGCAAAACCTTGTAACTGCTGCCGATGACGAACTACGTAAGGGTACCGGTGCCGGTGCTGACTTCCGTGGTTTCATCGACTTACCAGTTGATTACGACAAGGATGAATTTGCTCGCATTAAGAAAGCTGCTAAGAAGATCCAATCTGATTCAGAAGTATTTATCGGAATCGGTATTGGTGGATCATACTTAGGTGCTCGTGCTGCTATTGATTTTCTAAGTTCATCATTCTATAACGTTAAGAATAACAAGGATGTTCCAGAAGTTTACTTTGCAGGTAACTCAATTTCTCCTAACTACCTTGCTGACCTTATTGAAGTTATTGGTGACCGTGACTTCAGTATCAACGTTATCTCAAAATCAGGTACAACTACAGAACCTTCAATCGCTTTCCGTATTTTGAAAGCTAAGTTGGTTGAAAAGTATGGTGAAGAAGGCGCTAAGGGCCGTATCTACGCTACTACTGACCGTGCTAAGGGTGCTTTGAAGACAGAATCAGATGCTGAAGGCTACGAAGAATTCGTTGTTCCTGATGACATCGGTGGTCGTTTCTCAGTTCTTACAGCTGTTGGTCTACTACCAATCGCCGTTGCTGGTATCGACATTGACAAGTTAATGGAAGGTGCTGCTAAAGCACGTGAAGACTTCTCAGATGCTGATCTATCAAAGAACGATGCCTACAAGTATGCTGCATTAAGAAACATCTTGTATCGTAAAGGTTACACAACAGAATTGCTTGAGAACTACGAGCCAAACCTACAATACTTCGGTGAATGGTGGAAGCAATTGATGGGTGAATCTGAAGGTAAAGACCAAAAGGGTATCTACCCATCATCAGCTAACTTCTCAACTGACCTTCACTCATTAGGTCAATATATCCAAGAAGGACGTCGTAACTTGATGGAAACAGTTGTTGTCATCGACAAACCTCGTTTTGAAATGGAAATTCCTAGTGAAAAAGAAGATCTTGATGGCTTAGGTTATCTTGAAGGTAAGTCAATGGACTACGTAAACAAACGTGCTTACGAAGGTGTTGTACTTGCTCATACTGACGGTGGCGTTCCTGTAATGAGCGTTCACATTCCAGAACAAAATGCCTACACATTAGGTTACTTGATCTACTTCTTTGAAATTGCCGTTGGCGTTTCAGGTTACTTGAATGGTATCAACCCATTCAACCAACCGGGTGTTGAAGCATACAAGAAGAACATGTTCGCATTGCTTGGCAAACCAGGCTTTGAAGAACTTGGCAAAGAATTAAACGAACGTCTATAATATTTGGATATTGAAAAAGGTGGTTGCCGTTATGGCAATCACCTTTTTATTTTGATCAAATTTTCAATGAAGAACTACAATGAGTACATATAAGTATTTTGTTAGGGATGTTTTTTGTGAAGAAGAGTTTGATTTTATTAACAGCCGCCATGGCTGGTGGAATATTTGCAATTAGTAACAATATAAGTACACCAGTTATCGCTAATGCTGCGACAGAGGAAACTAGTTCAAGTACAGAAGAATCTGATGGAATTTCAGATTCCCTTAGAACTGCTATTGCTACCAAAGAGGGTATCGATGTTTCAGCAGTAACAAAAGATTATTTGGGAACATTGACCGGAACACTTGATTTGTCAAATCAGAATATATCTGATTTATCAGGTATTCAATATGCTGATTCATTAACTGGCTTGAATGTAAGTTCAAATGAAATAAGTGATATTAGTGTATTGGGTGGATTAACTAATTTAACATCATTGGATATCAGTTTTAATCTTGTTAAAGATTTTGGTGTATTGAATAAGTTGTTTCAACTTGATAAATGTGTACTTGGGCAGCAAAGTATAATGGCTCCAGATGATTATATGTACGGTAACAGTGCAACTCTTAACATATATGATTTTGTTGATGCTAATGCTGATAAAAATAGTGTAGAAATAGATGGAGATATGGTTTTATCTCCTACGGGTGCAGATATAAATTATAGTGATGCATCTAAAATAAAAATCACTAATAAGGATAATTCTTCGGTGCAGGATATAGGGATTCCATTTAGTGAAAAAATACAATTGAAAAATGGTAGTAACCCCATTGCAAATATGATATTAAGCAAGCGTTATAACTGTGTTGATTACATGCCACAATTTCATGCTAAAGATATTACTATTGATCAAGGCGATAAATGGGATCCTGAGGCTGGAATTGAAGATGCAAGTTATTTGGGTAAAGTTATGGAAAGAGCCGGTAGTAAATGGGACAGTACATACTTAAAAGACCATTTTGGATATAATGATAATTCTTTTATTTCTGTAAAACCTGTTCAAAATCAATTAGACACAAATAAACTAGGGACATATAAGGTTGAATACTATTCACCATTATATGAAGGTTTTATTTATCCGACTACCTCAACCGTTACCGTTAAACCCAAAGAGAATAATTCAAGTAGTGTATCTCATTCTGATTCAAATGTATCAGATATTTCAGATATCAAAAAAACTTTGTTGATTACTAAAAAATCCGATTCGATTCCTATTTATGACCAAAATGGTAGGAAAATATCTGATAAGTCCTTAAGCAAATTGACGACTTTCAATACAACTGAAAAAAATGTAATTGATGATAATACTTATTATGAGATTGCTAATGATCAATGGGTTAAATCTGATTCTGTTCGAGAATATACTAAAGAATCAGGAGTTTTGCAGAGTAAGTCTGATTCCTATAAACAATTGTTAAATGCGGATGGTATAAAACTTAATCGTGGATTGAAGCAGACAACAGACTGGTTGTATGACGGTTATGCTGAATTCAATGGAACTAAGTATTATCGTGTAGCAACCGATGAGTGGGTCAAGGCTGACGATGTTATTTTGATCAAGGGAGTTAAAGGCGTAGTTAAAGCTAATACACAGGCTACTCTTTATAAGGATACTGGTGATCAATCTAACCGTGCCTTAGCTAAGGATTCGAGCTTTGTTACTGACAAGATTTCAAAGACTATTGATAATGAAACAATGTATCGAGTTGCGACTGATGAATGGGTAAAAGCTAGCGATGTAACGTTTAATTAATAAATATTTAAGTAGTGGCCAGTATGGCCATTATTTTTTTATTATTTTGAAATTTAATGGGCACATTTTTTGTATATAGACTTATAATAATCCTCATATGTAATAATTATATTTATTATTATTCGGTCCATTAATAAGTTTGGGGATGTTTCTTTTGAAGAAAAGTATGTTTTTGATTGCTACTGGATTAGCCAGTGGAATGTTTATGATGGGTACCAATTTTGTTACTCGTCAGCCGACTGTTAATATTGTTAGGGCTGAAAGTATTAATGATGTCGGTTCTGATGGAATAGCTTTTGGAGTTAAATCCCAGCTTTTCCTTGGTGCAGAAAAGTTTGCAACTCCTGAGTTTATTGAGGGTTTGCCGTCTTTTGATTATAATGCTGATATTAACTCACCTTTGGAGGATATATCTGGATTAAACTATGGCACAAAAATGACTTCGATAAATTTACAAAATAGTGGTGTTAAAGATATAAGTCCTATATCTAATTTGACTCAGTTAAAAGAATTGAATTTAAATGCAACTCCGTATGTCAAAACTGCTACAAATCTTGATGATTTAAAATTGCTTACTAATTTAACGTCATTGGATCTTGGTGGTGGTGATCCTTCAAATGGTCGAGGAACAATTAGTGATATTTCTGCATTGAAAAACATGAGTAAGTTAACATCATTGAAATTAAGTAATGCTGATATAACCAATATTGATGACCTTTCAGGATTGACTTCATTATCTGATTTAGATCTTTCCAACAATCCAACTAACACTACAATTGACATTCCAGGTTTAACTGATATATCTGGTATTTCGAATTTGAAGAATTTGAAAACATTAAATTTATCTGGAGATACTGGCATTAATATTGATGATATTAATGCGCTTGAATCGAATAAGTCTCTTACAAATGTTACTTTACCCAATTATCCAAACCCGTTGAGTATCAACATGGAAGATCTTTATGCTGACAATGATTCTGAATCAATTGATATCAGCAAATACATTCATAAGGATGCAACAGTTACTCCTGTGATTACTGTGGATAGTTCAGGTGATTCAGCTAAACCTACAGCGGTTTATGACCCGGATTCACAAACAATTAAGGTTGACAGAATAACAGAGGATAAATTATCTGTTGAAATTAAAGAGTTCATGACTATAAATGGTCACGATTATCCATTGATGATTAAACTAACACAACAAATTATGTTGAAGAGCATGTTACCAAAACTTAATACAACTGATGTTTCAGTTGTACAAGGTCAAACATGGGATCCATCTAGTGGTTTGACAGGTGAAATGGTTAATGGTCAATTGTATTCAATAGATAAGACTACAATTGATGCTGCAATTAGCAATGGTGAGCTAACTATAACTGGTGATAAGGTTGATACCAACAAGCCGGGAACTTATAAGGTAACCTATAATTTAACTGGTGTTCCATCATCAACAATAACCGTGACGGTTACCCCAAAGGTAAGTAGTTCTTCAAACAGTGGCTCTAACTCCAGTTCAAGTTCTAATAATTCGAAGATATCCGATATTAACAAGTTGTCATTGATTACAAAGAAATCAGATTCAATTCCGGTTTATGATCAAAATGGTAAAAAAGTTTCAGATAAAGCCTTAAGTAAGATAACTACCTTTAACACAACTCAAAAAAATATAATTGATGGCACCACATACTACGAAATTTCTAATAGCGAGTGGATCAAAGCAGATGATGTCAGAGAATACACCAAAGAATCTGGTGTTCTACAAACTAAGTCTGATTCAGATAAGTTGATTTTGAACTTAAATGGTGTCAGATTGAATCGAGCTTTGAAGCACACAACAGATTGGTTGTATGACGGTTATGCTGAATTCAACGGCACTAAGTATTATCGTGTAGCAACTGATGAGTGGGTCAAGGCTGACGATGTTATTTTGATCAAGGGAGTTAAAGGCGTAGTTAAAGCTAATACACAGGCTACTCTTTATAAGGATACTGGTGATCAATCTAACCGTGCTTTAGCCAAGAATTCTACCTTTGTTACTGATAAGATTTCAAAGACTATTGATAATGAAACAATGTATCGAGTTGCGACTGATGAATGGGTAAAAGCTAGTGACGTTACATTTACTCAAAAATAACTTCATAAGGTGATATCCTCTGGATATCATCTTATTTTTTTACAAAACAACAAATATATTTGGATATAATTAACATTGTTATGCTTTCATTACATAAATAAAAAGTCTATTGTGCCGTGTGACTATGTATATTATTATTAGACCACGGGGGATCTTATGATTAAAAATAAAAAGTTAATTGCAGCAGTAATCGCGATTGTTGGGGTGATTGCTATTGCCGTCATTTCAGTTTTTGTCAGCAATAATAATAAGGCACGTTTAGTTGCAGCTGAACAGAAGACCGAACAAATTGCTAAAAAGAAAAAGGAAGCTAAAGCAAAGGCCAAAAAAAAGGATTTGAATGAATGGAAACGTCCATCTGAGTCTAAGGCTTATCCAGACTTAGCCAAGCATAAAGATGCTTATATCAAGGTATCGATCGATAAGCAAAGAGTTTATATTATCGATGGTAAAAATACTTTGTATACTATGAAGGCCGCCACAGGGGAAAAGGGTTCACCAACACCTAAGGGAACATTCCATATCCAAAACCGTGGCGATTCATTCTACAACTCTGAGTCTAAGGAAGGTGCCAACTATTGGACATCATTCAAAGACTGGGGAGTTTACTTATTCCACTCAGTTCCAACCGACAAGGATGGTAAGTATGTCGAAAGCGAAGCACATAAGCTAGGCGAACGTTCAAGTCATGGCTGTGTACGTTTAACTATTCCTGATGCAAAATGGATCAATTCTTCAGTTCCTGGTGGAATGAAGGTAGTTGTACAATAAGACAAAATGTAAACAAAAAAGAACCGCTCAAGGCAGAAATTCACGGCCTTAAGCGGTTCTTTTAATTATATACAAAAATATTTTTAGTTTTTCCAAAAAAATCGGTGTATTTTTCTGTAAATCATGATATTATATCAATGGTTAATTGAGCGCACGCTCAAATTATTCAATATTAATATAATTATAAGTGCTGTATGACTTAATCGTGTGCTCAATAACTGTGAAAAATACGGAGATAACATCATAAGTTATAAATGATAATATATCGCCGAATTTCTAAACCAATAGAAAAGAGGTACTACTATGAAAGATGGTAGTGAAGTAGAAACAAACGAGACAACCGCTAAGCACGGCAAGTTTGTAAGTGCCAGCTCTGCTGAAAACAAGAGTTTGGATGAGATCAACGGCAGTATCGAAGTGCCTGAAGGCGCTGGATTCTGGAGAACGTTGATGACTTATACAGGTCCCGGTATTTTGATTGCCGTAGGTTATATGGATCCTGGTAACTGGATCACGTCAATCGCCGGTGGTGCTCAATATAAGTACACACTTTTGTCAGTCGTACTTATCTCAAGTTTGATTGCCATGTTATTACAATCAATGGCTGCCAAGCTTGGTATCGTAACAGGGAAGGATCTTGCTCAGCTAACACGTGAGAAGACTTCTAAGACTGGAGGAATCATCCTCTGGATCATCGCTGAATTGGCGATCATGGCGACGGATATCGCTGAGATCATTGGTTCAGGTATTGCTATTAAGCTGTTGTTCAATATACCGTTGATCGTTGGTATTTTGATTACTGCTGCCGATGTTTTGATTTTGCTATTGCTAATGAAGTTAGGATTCCGTAAGATTGAAGCTATCGTTGCGACATTAGTTTCAGTTATTTTATTAGTGTTCTTATATGAAGTATTCCTAGCTAAGCCAAGTGTTGCAGGAATTATTGATGGTTATTTCCCAAAGAGTAGCATTATTACCAACAATGGTATGTTGTATCTATCACTTGGTATTGTTGGTGCCACAGTTATGCCTCATGATTTGTACTTGGGTTCATCAATTTCTCAAACAAGAAAAGTTAATCGTGAAGATAAGAAGGATATTGCCAAAGCAATCAAGTTCTCAACAATTGACTCAAATATCCAGTTATTCTTAGCTTTCATCGTTAATAGTTTGCTTTTGATATTAGGTGCCGCATTATTCTATGGTACAAATAGTGAACTAGGACGTTTCGTTGACTTGTTCAATGCCTTGAGCAATAAGCAAGTCGTTGGTGCCATTGCCAGTCCTATCTTGAGTATGTTGTTCGCTGTTGCCTTGTTGTCATCAGGTCAAAGTTCAACAATTACTGGTACACTTTCTGGTCAGATCATCATGGAAGGTTTCATTAGATTAAAGATGCCATTGTGGGCACAACGTCTTTTGACAAGACTTTTGTCAGTTACACCAGTTTTGATTTTTGCTTTCTATTATCACGATAATGAAGCTAAGATCGAAAACTTATTGACATTCTCACAAGTATTCTTGAGTGTGGCTTTGCCATTCGCCATCATCCCACTGGTACTATTCACCAGTGATGAGAAGATAATGGGACAATTCAAGAATAAGAAGTGGGTCAAGTACTGTGCTTGGTTCGCAACCATCGTTTTGATAATCTTAAATATTTATTTGATCGTTCAAACAATTGTGGAAGCTTAGTGGAGGATAAATGGTAAAAAAGAGTGACATTCAAAAAGAAAAGATTTTAAAGGCCGCTCAAGATCTATTTGCCAAAAAAGGTTTTGAAGCAACTACTACGCGTGAAATAAATCGGGCCGTTGGAATTTCTGACGGTTCTTTATATTATTATTTTCCAGAGGGTAAGAAACAAATTCTGGATATGATCGTTGAAAAAGGGATGGTTCATCGTGAACAAGGAGTTGCTCGTTCTAGTATTGAAGTTCATTCCTTACAAGAATTTGAAGAACAGATACTTGATATGTATGATCGAGTCTGTGAAATATTTTCAGATGAGGAAGGGTATCGTTCATTCATGATCACTATCCGAGAACGTGCCATCTTGTCCAATGAGCAATCTGAATGGATTTCTCAGATCCTGATTCGAATCAAGAAGAATTTGACTACGAGTGTCAAAAACATTCAAGATCAAATTTGTATTTCAGATGATGAGATAACAACTCTAATCGATATTATTGTTGCTATAACGCAGCGGTCGATTTATGAAGAGTTATTGATCAAGAATAAAAAGACAATTGAACCAGAGGTAAGAAAACGTACAATAGATCAAGTTCAGTTGTTCATAAAACTAATTACAAAATAAGAGTCTATCGAAAATCGATAGGCTCTTTTGTTTTACTCAATTTTATTAGGCGTGCGATTCAAAAAGTATTTAACTCCAGATATTATATGGAAATATACAGATAATTCGAGCATGTCCATGTTGAGACTCTTCAAGAACGGCCATTCACGTCGTGATGACTTCCACATTGTCGGTTGCGACTTACTGAAGTCATCAGATACTTGTTGTGGTCGATCCAGGAAGATTCCTGATTCGAACAAGTAATTAGAATATGCATAGAAGAATTCAGTGGTCTGTGGCTTGTCGATATCGTCATGAAGAATCTTCACACGAGCTCTTAAGAAGGATATCGAACTTCTCATTAGTTGTGCGCCAGATGCGGAGTCTTGTAGATAGGCGAATAATTGTTCAAAGAAATGTTGATAAGAATGAATCTCACCGGCATTTAGGTATGAAGCTAGGTGATTTCTAAATGGATATTTCCAGTTATTAAGATTGTATTCCCACTTGTGTCCGATCCAGATCGTATAGGGGATTTCGTAGATACTTGGGTCAGATCCTGTTCAAAACTTTGGTTGATAATTTCTGGATATTCTCTTGGTAATAACTTTTTGATTTCGCTGTTACGGATATTGCCATTGGTCTTATCTCTGGTCAACTCAAAGAGTTTGTTCCAAGTGGCTTCATCAAATAATTCGGGGTTGATGATTTGAACTTGTTTTAGGTTGATCGGTGCAGAATTAAGCGTGTAACCACCGGCAAAACAATCATCAGTTAGCTGTAAGGTCTGTACGAAATGACCGCCTAGAGAGTGTCCTAAGCCGTACAGCAAGCAGTTATCTTGAATATTGTTCTGAAGGTAACTGATAAAATCTCTGGCAACCATCATCTGGCGATTTTCAGTATCATTGCCAACAAGGATGGCATTGACGTTGTAATTCCAGTCTTTGTATCCTTCCAGCAAGAACTTATCTAGGCGCTTACGACGCGAACGTTCGGTATAATCCATGTCGGCTTCAGTTCCTTTGAAGGTAACGTAACATTCGCGAATACCATCGATTTCGACTTCGTAGGCAATACCTGAGAATCCACAGGCATCAGCTTCAGGAATCAGGACCCTGGCATCATAAGAACGGATGTAAGTAGTATGTCTTTGGACTTTTTCAAAAATCAAATAGTCTAAGAAACTTTCGGGAGTGAATTCATCGAACATATAACGGTCATAATCAAACTGCATGATCCTAGTTCTGAAGTCGAGATCATTCAGTAATTCGTGAGGTTGATATTTTTCAGTTCTTTCCTCAAAGACATGCATTTTGTTTTGATATATCAAAACTTTCATCTGTGTTAAGTAACCTTGACATAAACCAATGCTTTCATCTTGGATCATAGCTATCAGACGTTTCAATTTATTGATTTTACGGTTACGGTTCGGAATGTCTTCCATTTCTTTGGCGTGAGATTCATCAATATTTTTAAGTTTTAGTGCTTTATCGATAAGTTCAGGATGCAGCATTCTTTTTTGCTTAAAAAGTGGATCTTTAAGATTTACAGTTTGAGATAATATCAAATTTGTAAGTCTAGTTTTTTCTTTGTTCAAATAAGAGTAGCTGAAGTACATACGCTTATTTTGGCGAAGTAATTCTTTGCTATCCTTTTTGTTGAAGGTCAATGGCATGGCCTTATGTGCTCGAAAATTTAACAGGTCAAATTGCTCATAAATCTTGTTTAATCTGTTTAAAGATTTGAGTAGCTCTTTCATAGGATCACCTCGAGTCTCTATATTCAGTGTACCAAAATAATGATATGAAAGTATAATTATTACAAAATATAGCACATCTGTAGTACTTCACACTTGTGATATATTACAGATGTGCTATAATGTACTTGTGGAGGTTGGAGATATGGAAATAGACATTAAGACTTATTTAGAGGATAAGCATTTAACGATTTACTTCATAGCGAAGAAGAGTGGGTACGGTTATACCACTTTGCATAAGTCCTTTAATAAGGAACAATCTTCCGCAACGCCGCTCAATCTACGCGATATTGAGGCCTTGGCCAAAGCGCAAGATATGGAGATGTGGCGCGTTCTACGTGACTTGGAATTGCATTATCTAAAATGAGAGAGAGGTAATTATTTATGGCAAGATCATTTTGGGATGACGATTTATTTTCAAATAACGATATGGATGACATTTTCAACAGATTGATGGGTGAGAACAACAATGGTAATGGCACGAAGTACTATGTCAATGGCCATGAATTAACACCTGAAGAATTGGCTAGATACCAAGAAATGCGTACGGCTGGCAAGCAAGTTCCTGTCGGTGATGAGGCGCAACAAGCTAATTCTGGAAGTAACGGTAAGTTGTTAGACAAACTCGGACGTAATTTAACGCAAGAAGCTCGCGACGGTTTACTTGACCCCGTTATTGGGCGTGATAAAGAAATTCAAGAAACGGCTGAGATCTTGAGTCGTCGTACTAAGAACAATCCAATTCTAGTCGGTGATGCTGGTGTTGGTAAGACTGCGGTTGTTGAAGGATTGGCACAAGCAATCGTCAAAGGTGATGTTCCGGCTGCTATCAAAGACAAGCAGATCATCTCTGTTGATGTATCTTCACTAGAAGCTGGTACGCAATACCGTGGTTCATTCGAAGAGAACATTCAAAACCTACTTAAGGAAGTCAAAAAAGCTGGTAATGTAGTTCTATTCTTCGACGAAATTCACCAGATCATCGGAACTGGTGCTGCAGGCGGAGATGCTGGTAGTAAAGGCTTATCAGATATTATCAAACCAGCTTTGAGCCGTGGTGAGATCTCAATTATTGGTGCAACTACTCAAGATGAGTACCGTAATACGATCATGAAAGATGCTGCTTTGGCTAGAAGATTCAATGATGTAACGATCAATGAACCAAGTAAAGATGCGACAGTAGCTATCTTAAAGGGATTGCGCAAGGCTTACGAAGATCACCACAATGTCAAGTTGCCTGATGAAGTTTTGAAAGCTGCTGTGGATTATTCAGTACAATACATTCCACAGAGATCACTCCCTGATAAAGCAATCGACTTGATCGATATGACAGCTGCTCACTTGGCAGCTAAGAATCCGGTAACTGACAAAGTTAGCTTGGAGAAGTCCTTGAAAGAAGCTGAAGCTCAAAAAGATGAGGCTGCTAAGAAAGAAGATTTCGAAAAAGCCGCTGATTTGAAGAAGAAAATCGAAGACTTGAATGCCAAACTAAACGACGACGAAGGCAGTGAAGCTGAACCAATTGCAACTGTGAATGACATTGCTGAATCAACTCAAAGATTAACTGGTGTACCAGTATCACAAATGGGTGCCAGTGACATTGAGAGGTTGAAGGAAATGGGCAAGCGTCTCAAGGGTCATGTGATTGGTCAAGATGAAGCTGTTGATATGGTTGTCCGTGCTATTCGTCGTAACCGTGCTGGCTTCGACGAGGGCAATCGTCCAATTGGTAGTTTCTTATTCGTTGGTCCAACTGGTGTTGGTAAGACTGAATTAGTCAAACAATTAGCAAGTGATATGTTTGGTAGTAAGGATGCTATCGTGCGTTTGGATATGAGTGAATATTCTGACTTGACCGCTGTATCTAAGTTGATCGGTACATCGGCTGGATATGTTGGTTATGAGGATAACGGCAATACTTTGACTGAACGAGTAAGACGTAATCCATATTCAATCGTCTTGTTAGACGAAATCGAGAAGGCAAATCCACAAGTTTTGACATTGTTGTTGCAAGTTATGGACGACGGTCGTTTGACTGATGGACAAGGTAATGTTGTTGATTTCAAGAATACGATTGTTATCGCCGCATCAAATGCCGGCTTCGGTGACAAAGCTACTCAAGATGAAAAACTAATGGACAAATTAGCACCATACTTCCGTCCTGAATTCTTGAATAGATTCAATGGTATCGTTGAATTCACTCATCTATCAAAGTCTGACTTGAATCAAATCGTTGATTTGTTATTAGACGATGTAAATAAGAACTTGGCTAAGAAGAATATCACACTTGAAGTAACTCCTGAAGCTAAGGAATGGTTGATCGATGAAGGATACGATGAAGCTATGGGTGCAAGACCACTTCGTCGGGTCATCGAACAACAGATTAGAGATAAGGTTGCTGAATTCTACTTGGACAACTTGGATGTTAAGAATCTTAAAGCTGACTTAGTAGATGGAACAATCAAAATCACTGAGAATAAATAGAAAATAGAGCGTGACAAAACACGTTTAGCTTCTGAGTATAACCTAAAAAAGCATCGTATTTACGTAGTAAATGCGATGCTTTTTGTAGTTAAACGGAAGAAGTTGTGTTTTGTTGCGCGTTTACGCTCCAGATTTAGTGAAATGTGGTTATGCTATAAGCCTGCTTTTATGCTTTAATATTTTTGACTCTGATCAATTTGTTAGGTGTGACTTTGAAGATACCGACTTTTAAATGTTGATGGTAGACCTTTTGTGTCATGACTGTAAATGTTCGGTGCCATTCAGGAATGACGACATACTGGTAGCCATTAACGGTAGTTTTGAACTGTTGTTGCGACATTGTGAAGTTCTCTTGACCAGTAACTTTGTCTGAGAAGAAGTAATATCTACCGACATATCCGGCGTAATAGTCGTCGGCATCGACAGCGTGAGGATCGACTAATAATATTTTGGTATGATTCATTTTGGTAATCTGTGGTGCAAGATTTTTCATTTGGACCGGTAGTTCCTCTTTACCCAAAGTATCGTTATATTCGATGCCATTGATTTCAGAGAACATCATGATGACTGAAAAGATCATTAAGACTAGTGCCATGATCTGGTACATATTCTTAGTTATGATCGAATAGAATGAGCGCAATGAACGTTTGGAAATATCTTGTTCGAAGTACGCTCGATCCATTGCCACGACTAATGCCATCGATCCTAATAGCAAGTTTAGGATGACCATACTGGATAAGTAGCGTTCGCACCCGTCCAACTTGATGGCCTCAGCATAGGGCATTGAGACGATGTACATTGCGAAGACACTGATGTAATAGGCGACAAAACTCAAATCGAGTGCAATTAGTGTTGCGAATAGATTAGTTTTCTTATCAAGAAAGATGCGAATAATCAACCAGGCGATGATCAGACCAATATTTATTAGGATAACTCCTTTAGTCGATAAGGAATTTGTGCTCATTATTTGATGCATAAATTTCCGACCGATTTTTAAAATAACCGTTGAACTTTCGCTAGATAATTGGTGTTTGTATGCTTGTGAGCTGATTTGGTGCTTAGATACAGCGGCAAATGTTGATTTGACGTGTAAGTTCCACCAGAAGAATGGCAGGTAACCTAGTATCATGGTCGGGATGGATAAGATAGAACTTTTGCCAATACGTTCGAATAAATTACCCTTGGTGTTTTTCATCAACGTGTACCAGAGATAACAGCCAGTCATGACAACGTACATGGCACCAGAGTTCTTGATCAATAGTAGTTCGTCACTGAATACGAAGGCAATAAAACAAGCAATTTTCCATTTTTTGCGGTAAGTATAGATACCAGCAATTCCAGCAGCTGTAACAACTGGTAAAATAAAATCTACCAGCAGGTTATTCATGCGAATTGCAATATTGAAGACGTTGGTTATGGAGATAATAAAACACAAAATGAAGGCATTCAATGCCCTAGTACGATCTCTTAAGACGGAGAATATCGCATAGAAACTAGCCCAGATCAATAGAAATTGAGCTAATAGCATAGCACCATCGCTGAACCCGACCCAGTGGACGAATTGTGTAATGAAGAGTGCCGTTGCTGGTGGATAAGATGTGAATGAAATCAGTGAATCACCGGCAGTAGGAAGGTGTCCTTGAAATAGGAGGAATTTGACGATCAGTGCCCAGTGAGAATAGTTATCATAATGAAGCAGGGGACTTTCTACCAGAGTTTTGCCTAAGATGATACCAATAACCATCATCCAAACATCAAAGTAATGCATCTCTTCGAATTTGGTATGACCTTTATGGACTAGTAACAAGACGATCCTTATTACTTCGATCAGGATACCAAAAATAACCACCGCGTTTAGTGCGAATGGAAGTAATTTTAGCATCGCGAAGACATACAGGATCAATGTTTGAATGATCATGCCTGTTATCCAAGACAGATGTTTATTTATACCGAACTCTCGAAGTCCTCCGGCATAACCCAATTGGGCAATGAAAAAAATTATAAAACCGAATACAGACAATTTACTATACTCCCTGTTAAGAGTTATTACGGATAAATTTGGTAAACGTACGTTCAATCGATCTCAAATGCATAACAGCATTCAGATGTAATTCATCTAGTGGTGTGATCCAATTGTCCTGCATCTTTGGTAGTAAAGCATTATCACCATCGTGAATCAACTCTATGTAATGATCTTGACCCTTAGTATTGTCAATTTTGATCGTGACGGCATACCAAACCGGTTCTTGTTCCACGACACGAACGACGCGACTAGTGAAGTGAATCGGAAACTTGTCGTGATACAAGATGCCACTGAATTCTTGATTCTGTTTGAGTTTGACGGATGGATCAATGAATTCAAATGAGAATCCACCTTCAGAAACATCTCGAGTTTTGAATTCAGTTGTTGGTGCGGCTTCGCCAGGTAATTGGATCTCACCAGTGGCTTCACTTAAGAAACGTTCACTCTTACGATATATGTTTCGCTTCATTGATACGAATAGACAAAAACTTAAGTTGATAAAGTGAGTGACTAGCCAAAAAGTAATCACACTTCCGACAATGATTTCAGAACCCCATTTACCATAGTTAAACTTGATAATTGCCCAGAGTGTGAGCAACCACAGGAATAGATATGGCAAAATATAAAGTCGATCTTTGAATGAGAAAGTGACGTTTTTCTAAGTTACTTTGAATTTCTTGGCTTTAATACCGATTGTTTCCAAAAAAACAGGGATGAACAAGTATGGTGCGAAAAATGTTTCCTGAATTTCACCCCAGCGTTCGTTACGAATCTTACTTGAAGCATCACCGAGGACGTAATGTAATAGGAAGTAACCTGGCGCCCAGATGATCATCAAGATCCAAAAATTAGCATTAACAACTTGTACTTTGAATAGTGCATACAATAACGGCGCTACGATATAGATCAATCGACGAGTGAAAGTCCACCAATATAGGTAAGTATTGATCAAGATGATTCGATTCGTCATAGAGAGATTAGGATTGGTGAAGATGTGTAAGTTACGACAACTTTGAACAACCCCACGCGCCCAACGAGTACGCTGTTTAATGACACCTTTGACATCAACTGGTGTGATACCACTGCTGACGGGCTGCGTTGTAGCAATACTTGTATAACCTTCCATGTTGATCTGTGTTCCTAGCTCGAAGTCTTCAGTAATAGTATCAGTTGGGAATCCGCCAACTTGATCAACGGATTTACGTAAGAAGACAGCGTTGGAACCGGTGAATAGAGCTGTTTCGTTATAACCATTTAAGACATTAACGTCACGTGAAAAGAAATCTTGCTCGTTAGCAACGTAGTTTTCAGCGAATAAGTTAAACTGAAAAATATCAGCGTTATAAAAACTTTGTGGTGTCTGAACGAATCCCAGTGCCTTAGTGTGATCAGGGTCAGCCCTTAAGTTGGCCCAATTATTAGTGAAGAAGGGAACACTGCTGTATAAAAAACTGGAGAACGGAATCATATCAGTATCAAAAATGGCAAACAGTGGTGAATCTAATTGTGCCAAAGCATGGTTGATATTACCGGCTTTGGCTTTTTTGTTGTTTTCCATTTTGACATAGCCAACGTGATATTCAGCTGCTAATTTTTTAACCTCGTCTCGACAGCCATCATCACAAATAACAACGTGGACTTTGTTCTTATCGGGATACCTCATGAATGTAGCCGCATTGACGGTCTTTCTAAGTAAATCGACATCCTCGTTGTGAGTCACGATCAAGATATCGATATCTGGTACAGGTTGAGTTGGATCAAATTTAGGAATTTCTAGACTATGATTTTTCTTGGATTGCATAATGCGAAAGATTATCAAAACATAAGCGGTGAAATTTGAGATCAATTCACTACCAACTAATAGTAGGGCAAAAATAAGTGTGAAGATATGAGCGTGCCAGGGAATAGTAAAGAATACACGCCATAGTAAATAAAGTACTGATAGTGCGATTGCCAAAATATAAATGATTTTTTTCTTGGTTGAAATCCTCATTTAATCTGCCCACTTTTCTGTATAAAAATACTTATATATTCAATAATAACGCTAAATGAAAATAGTAAACTGAAAAGTGTAAATATATTTGTCTTAGCCATACAATGTTCGGATTTTACTGGATTATTAGCTTTAAATATCGAGTTTATATAGAAAATTAATTGAGACATTTCTGAAAAAATCGTTTATGTTTTGTTGACATAACGATATAAAACTGGATAATTATTCAAAATTGTAGCAAAACACGAACTATAATTAATTTTATATAGAAAATGTTTATATTTGTATTGAAAAATCAATTCAACTTTGCAATACTATATAAGTTCGTGAAAAAGAATTGATTAGGGGCGTTTATATTGGAATCATTGAATGATGAAAAGAATCTAAGTTTCTTAGAACGTTTGTTTCATCTAAAAGAGGCTAACACTACTGTTAGACGTGAGGTCTTGGCTGGATTAACAACTTTTGTATCTATGGCATACATTCTGTTCGTTAATCCACAAGTATTAGGGGATTCAGGGATGGATAAAGGTTCATTATTCACTGCCACAGCTTTGACGGCGATTGTCGGATCTGTTTTGATGGGGATTTTGGCCAATTATCCAATTGCTATTGCACCAGGACTCGGTGACAATGCATTTTTTAGTTATTCAGTTGTTATTGCGATGGGAATTCCATGGCAGACAGCAATGGCAGGGGTCTTCGTTGCCAGTATTATTTTCTTAATTGTTTCATTATTGAAATTGCGTGAATTAGTTATCAACTCAATTCCACAAGATCTGAAGCTAGCTGTTTCGGCTGGACTGGGGTTGTTCATTGCCTTCGTAGGATTGCAGGGTGGTGGCTTGATCGAAGCCAGCAAGTCATCATTAGTTGAGATTGGATCATTCACTAATCCAACAACTCTATTAACGATTGCTGGATTGATCGTTACGGCTGGACTTATGTGCAAAAAAGTTCCTGGTTCAATCTTTATTGGGATGGTCTTCACGACTGTTGCTGGATTAGTAACTGGCTTGATCTCAATGCCTAAGCATATTGTTTCTGGTATTCCAAGTTTGAAACCAACTTTTGGTGTTGGTATTTCGCATGTTGGGGAGATCATCAATAAACCACAAATGTGGGCCGTTGTTATTATCTTCCTATTGGTAGCATTCTTTGATACTGCTGGTACTTTGATTGGACTTGCGGAACAAGCAAGTATTATGAAGGATGGTAAGATGCCAAGAATCGGGCGTGCTTTGATGGCTGATTCTATCTCAATGGTCAGTGGAGCTGTCTTTGGTACAACTCCTCCAACAGCCTATGTTGAATCGAGTGCCGGTATTGCCGTTGGTGGTAGAACAGGATTAACATCAGTTGTTGTTGGTGTGTTCTTCGCTATCTCCATGTTCTTCTCACCATTATTAACGGTTGTCACATCAAACGTTACTGCACCAGTATTGATTATCGTTGGTGCCTTAATGGCTCAATCAATGAAGGGAATCCATTGGGAGAAGTTTGAGATTGCTTTACCTGCCTTCTTAACAGTTCTAGCAATGCCACTTACATATAATATTACTTATGGTATTGCCTTTGGATTCATAGCCTATCCATTGACAATGATGGCAGCAGGTAGAAGAAAAGAAGTTAACGGTATTATGTACGGTTTGTTCTTTGTCTTCCTATTGTTGCTATATATTATTAATGTTTTGCCACATAATTAAAAAGATAGTTCATTGGGATTTTTTCCAGTGAACTATTTTTTGATTATTGCAGTTAGACATTCTTTTTCGTCATCATTAGTGTGACGGAGTGATTTGATTTTTCTGACGGTTAATTTGGCAAGTTTGGATTGTGGTTCTTTAGCAATGATTTGGTAGATTCTTTCTTGATCATGCGGGAAGATAACTGCATATAGCCACGCTTGTCCCATTTGAACGTAATACTCATCACTCTTTATTGAAGTGGCTAATTCGAGTATTTCGTCAGTGTAACCGGCTGTGTTGTAGAACTTCAGCAAGAAGACCAGGCCACTTCGTTGTAGCCAAGGATTATCGCTGTTCAAGTAAGACTTGATAGTATTCAAGAACTCATCACGATACTTGAGAACTTGTTTGAAGTGAATGACCATATCACAAGTTGCCCAAGAATTTGATTTTGATAAATATTCATCGCAGTATGAGGTGAATTCTGTCAGGGTGAGTTTCATGTTACTTATAACGTAAGCTTGGATGATGACGACTTCATAGTTTTCTGTCCCAACAATGCTTAGGAATTCTTTGGGGTTGCCTTGACTGATTTCTTTGCCTATAGCGCGAAGCTCACTCATAGATATGCCGATGACTGGATAGGCAGTAACAATGATTTTTACAGCTCGCTCACGATATTTTGGATCACTCATACTTTCCAGTTCAGTTAGAAATTTTTCATAGTCTGATTTTGACCAATTGAGTTCTTTCAAATTCAATAGCATTTTAAGTCAACCTCGCAAATTTATTTATTTTTATTATGACATACAAAAAGCCGTTGAGATGTTCTCTCAACGACTTATTTGTAAGAAATATTAATTAGCCATTATATTTGGCTAATGTGAATGTAACTTTGTCTTTATTCTTTAACTTCTTTTTGTTGGCAGCAACGTTAACTTTTTTACCATTAACAGTAAAGGTCCAGTAGATCTTCTTTTTGTTGTTTTGCTTCTTGCCATCGATAGCTGAGATAAAGCCGCCCTTTTCAGTAACTTTCCAGCCTTTTTTGACGCCAGTCATAACAGTGGCATTCTTTTTTAAGGTAACAGTCTTCTTAGCAATTTGTTTCTTATTCTTTTTCAAGACATAAGTAACTTTGATGTTTTTTGTCTTTGCATCAGCGGTTGTTGTGGCAGCCGGTGCGATAACACCAATAAGCAATAACAATGACATTAATAAAACGGTGATTCTTTTTTTCATAATATGTACTCCTTCAGATAAAATTAGCTTGCGATTTCTAATTATATCAGAGAATTTGTTTATCAATATATAAGGATTTCATGTGAATAATAATACTTTGGAATTGTGTTATTCTTAAATGTACTAGTGAGTAGATGGGAGAGTGATTGATAGTGAAAAAAATTTATTCTGGATTTAAACAATCAGTAAATAATTTTTCGATACTAGTTTATTTATTATCAATCATTATTTCATCACTTGTATTTAATAACCCAATAATTGTTTTGGTAGTATTCTTGTCTTTATTATTCGTTGCCAAGTTTACTCAAAGAGAAGATTCGAAAGGTTATTTTAAATTTACAGTAATAATTTTTTTGACCACGATTATATTTAATCTGATTATCAATCAAAGAGGGAGTAATGTTCTTTTTCAAATACCATTACTGAGAGTGACCACTGAATCGCTTTTGAATGCTGGTATCTTGGCCTTTTCATTCGTTAATTTGTTATTAGCCTTCTATATTTATGATTCATTGACTAATGTCAAAGTTATTTTTGATTTACTGTCCAAAAGTTTACGGAGTATTGCTATTGTCTTTATTTTGACGATTAAGTTTATTCCCAAGATAATTCAAATATTTGAGAATACTAGTTTTCTTTATAAGTTTCGTAATAATAATTATCACGGTAACGGTAAAGTCTCCAAACAAATGGACCTGCTAGAAATAGTTTTAAACAAATCAGTTGCAAGTTTTATGAATGTATCGGATGTCTTAATAACTAAGGGTTATAACGAACGTGCGAAAGTTTCTCGGGATTATCATGGTACGAAGTCAGACTATATTTTTTTCACAGTTAGTTTTCTGACTATCATATTTAATTTTACGATGATATTTTTAAAAACGGGCAAAGTTGATTTTGGTTCAGCGACAGTTAAATTCGGAATAAATTCAAATATAATAATTATCAGTGTCATCAATTTAATTATGATTACAATGCCAATTTTAATAGGAGTGTTTCAATACTTATGGTGGAAATGGTACATTTCAAAAACTACAGCTTCAAATATGCCAACAGTCAAAAACTTTCGTTAAGTAAGGTTGATTTAACCATCAACAAAGGCGATTTTTTGTTATTGATCGGTAAAACCGGTAGTGGTAAAAGTACCTTATTGAAACAACTGAAGCCGGACCTAGTGGTTGGTAATATTACCGAAGGTACTCTAGATTGTCAGATAGCTGATAATAATATTTCTTATATTTCGCAATTTGTGGATAATCAGATGATAACTGAATGTGCTAGGGATGAATTTAATTTTATTCTTGAGAATAGAGGCTATTCGACTGATACAAGACATATGAGAATCGCGGAAGTAGCAAGTTACTTCGGGATCATCGACTTGTTGGATCTAACTGAACAGGAATTATCTGGTGGGCAGAAGCAATTGATCAATTTGGCTTCAGCGTTGATAACTGATCCGGATATTTTGTTACTAGACGAACCGACGTCACAACTTGATCCAATTGCGGCCGAAAAATTACTGCAGATGGTGCACAAAATAAACTCGGAATTAAATGTAACTATCGTCATGGTGGAACATTCACTCGAACGTAATACCGTGTATGCCAATCGTTTGGCTATCATCGAATCGGGGTCGATATTGCTGGATGAAAAGGTCGATACAGCGTTAAAGAAGATGTATCAAGATAATTTTTATAAGAATTATTTGTCTCAAATAGATAGATCCTTTATGGAATTAAAGTTTAACGATGATATGGTTTTGCCATTGAATAATCGTCAATTTAATAAACTGTTAATTGAGCATAAAGATGGAATAAATTATGTCGATAGTCCTCGAAAAGTTAATAATTCCAAAAAAGTATTACAGCTTAAAAATTTGGAATTCCGATTTGATTTTGAGTCAAAAACAATTGTGGATAAAGTTAATTTTGAGTTGGATGAAGGGATGTCATACTGCTTAGTCGGTCCTAATGGAGTTGGTAAGTCCACATTGATCAGGGTTATTTCACAGCAGATGAAGCAACAGTCCGGCAAGATTGTTTTGGATGGTGAGACTGTTAATAATAAGAATATAGATATTTATCAAAAACTGTTTGTTCTACCGCAGAATCCAGCGCTACTGTTTGTTGCCGATACTGTTTTTGGAGAAATCGAGTTTCAGCTAAAACAAAATAATTCTGAGATCACTTCTCAACAAGTTGATTTGATTCTAAAACAATATGATTTGTTTGAGTTAAAAGATATCAGTCCTTATGATTTGAGTGGAGGACAACAGGAATTCTTAGCGCTGATAATTGGTTTGATCAAGAATCCTGAGGTATTGTTTTTGGACGAACCAACGAAGGGATTAGATCCTAATATGGTTTTAAAACTTCATGAGCTATTAGAGGATTATCTGGCAACTGGCGGTATCTTATTCGCAAATAGTCATGATTTAGTTTTTGCGACGCGGTTTGATTATGTGTCAATGATGTTTGACGGTAAATTAAGTGAGTTCAAACAACCAATTGAATTTTTCAGGGACAAATTCTTTTATACAACGGAAATAAATAAGGCATCTAGGGATAGTTTTCCAGATGCTTTGACTTGGAATAATTTAAAAAAGCTATAGGACAAATATTAATATTTGTCCTATAGCTTTTATTATTAAGGAATTAATAGATAAACTAATGCACCAACAGCGCCACCGGCCATAGGTCCTAAGACAGGAACCCAACTATAGGGCCAGTCAGAATCACCTTTATTGGCAATCGGTAAAATTTGGTGAGCAATTCTTGGTCCCAAATCTCTGGCAGGGTTAATAGCATAACCTGTCGTACCACCAAGTGAGAAACCGATCGATGTAATTAAGACACCGACGACCATTGGATTCAATCCATCGGTAAACTTACCACGTGTAAATGCTAGTAGAGCGAAGACTAAAACGAAAGTACCAATAAATTCACTGATAAAATTCATTGGATAATTTCTGATAGCGGGTCCAGTTGCGAATACACCACGGATAGCATCCTCATCTTTTGTTTCAGCCCAGTGTGGATAGTAGTTGACCCAGACTAGTACGGCACCAACGATACCACCTAATGTTTGAGCGATGATATAAGGTATTACTGATGACCATGGGAATAATCCGGCAATGGCCATCCCTAATGTAACGGCTGGATTAAGATGAGCAGGGCTCAAGAATCCGGAGCAGTAAACACCAAGTGTTACTGCGAGACCCCAGCCAAGTGCAATAGCGACCCAACCAGCACCTTCAGCCTTTGATTTTTTCAAACTTACAGCTGCAACAACACCGTCACCGAGTAGGATCAAGACTAAGGTACCAATGAATTCACCCAATAATTGTAAAGTTAAGCTATCTTGCATAAAATACACCCCTTTGTGCAAATAATTCTATAAAAATTTATTAAAATTCGATATAATTACCATTTTATTAGTAATGTCATCGTTTACAAATATTATACATACTTGACAGTATAATTACCATTTTTAAGAGCTTTTTTAAAAAAAACTAAGAATTATTACGTAATTTAAATTACACTGGTAATTATCGACAGTTGAAGGAGGAACATTTTTGAATAAAAAATCAATTTCGTTAATTGCCATTTCAATTATTATTTTAATCTTAATGGCAGTTTTCGGAAGTAAGAATTATTTGTTGTTTTCATTTATATTATTAGCGTTAACGATTGGCGTTTATTTTGCAAAATTCGAGCATTCACGTAAGAATTCACGAGAAATTGTTTTTATTGCTATCATTTGTGCGTTGGCGGTTGGTGGTCGTGTTCTGTTTGCTGCTTTGCCATCTGTTAAACCGGAATTATTTGTTCTGATCATGGGAGCAATTGTCAGTGGACCTGAAACAGGCTTCTTAATGGGTACGATAATCGCTTTAACCTCCAATATGTATTTTGGACAAGGGGCATGGACGCCATGGCAGATGTTTGCCCTAGGTATTATTGGACTAATATCAGGGTTACTGTCACGTAAGCAAATACCACGTTGGTTATTGACAGTCTGGGGGTTTGCATCAGGATTTATTATGGGATGGATCATGGATGTCTACTATATTATTGGTTTCGTTGATCCGATAACTTGGAAGAGTGTCGGTATCTCGATCGCTGGTAGTTTTTACTTTGATTTGATCCACGCAATATTTACTGCTGTTTTATTATTGTTAGTCGGTAAACGTTGGATTAAAATATTTAACAACTACAAAGAAAAATATAATTTATTTATCACGAAGGAGTAGATAATGAGAATTTATACAAGAACTGGTGACAAGGGGCAAACTCGTATTATTGGTAACGACGTTTTGTACAAGTCTGACAAGCGTATCAATGCTTATGGTACGGTTGACGAACTCAACTCATTAGTTGGACTGGTTGCGGCTAGTTTGACTGATAAAACAGCTGAGTTGAAGGATGAACTGCAAGAAATTCAGCAATTATTGTTTGATTGTGGTACCGACTTAGCCACTCCTGAAGACGATGCTAAACATGAATATATCTTCAAGAATGACGAAACAGTCGATTGGTTAGAGAAAAAAATTGATAAGTATATGGCGGTGGCTCCACAGGTTAAAAAATTTATTTTACCTGGTGGTTCTGTTTCGGCCTCATATCTACATGTAGCACGGACGGTAACTCGACGTGCTGAACGAGAGATCGTTTCTTTGATGCAGGATGAATCTATCAACGCTGAAGTATTGAAATTTATCAATCGTCTATCGGATTATTTCTTCGCTGCGGCAAGATATGCCAATGTTCTTGAAGATGTCGATGATGTGCTGTATCGTAATAGCAAACCAGTGTTTAGATAAACTAGACACTTTCTTTGAAAATAAAAGTGTTCGAAGGGCGGTGGCGTTATGGGAAAAGAAACTACTAAGCCGAAAATGTCGGCCAAGAACATCAAAGTTATTACCGCTTTGATGATCGGTTATACGATGGTCTACATGGATAAGACTATGGTTTCGACAGCGGTTATTCCGATTGCTAAGGACTTCAATTTGACCACGACTCAAACGGGGTTCATTATGAGTGCATTTTTTTTAGCGTATTCATGTATGCAGATTCCCGGTGGTTGGTTGGCTGATAAAATCGGAGCCAAGAAGATTTTGCTGATATCATTGGCAAGTATCGCAGTAACTTCGTATTTATTTGGATTTGCCAGCAGTTTACTGTTGTTCATTGCAATCAGATTCTTGGCAGGATTAGGACACGGAGGT
This sequence comes from Companilactobacillus nodensis DSM 19682 = JCM 14932 = NBRC 107160, assembly GCF_000615905.1. GTDB lineage: Bacteria > Bacillota > Bacilli > Lactobacillales > Lactobacillaceae > Companilactobacillus > Companilactobacillus nodensis. Next base: position 140,275 of record NZ_BAMN01000005.1, on the reverse strand, counting down.
TATCCACCTTCAACGTCTAAGGCCATTGCGGAGAACTTCGATCCGACCAAACGTGTTATGGCCCAGTCAGGGATTTTGACGACAACTGGTATTGGTGGCATTTTGGCTTATACTTTGGGTGCCAACGTTATTTCCGCTAATTGGAGATACGGTTATTACATGTTAGGAACTTTGTTTTTAGTAGCATTTCTTTGTGTTTTGTTTATGCTGCCTAATGATTCTGGTGAGGTTAGAACTGAGGTTAAGATTCAAAAGAAACTGCCTTTCAGTCAGACAATCAAGAATCGTAGTGTTATTTTAATTTTTGTTATTTTACTGCTCGAAAATATTGTTACCTATGGTGCTATGTCGTGGATGCCTAGTTATTTGACTCATACGTTCGATCTGTCAGTTGCTCAAGCTGGGGCTATCATGGCGGTCAGTGCTATCATGCAGATTCTCGGTAGCTTAGGTACTGGTATTATTCTTACTAGAGTAATGGCTGGTAAGCAGAAGCAATTTATTATTAGTAGTGCGATCATTGCCGTCTTAGGTATTGTCGGTTTGATTTTGGCCAAAACATTGATTGTTGCCATCATCAGTGTGGCAATCAGTGGAATGTTCATTGTTTCCACTTTTGCCGCCACAGCTTCATGGCCACAGAGGATTTTCCCTGAAGAGATCATTGGTTCCGCATCAGGAATTGTTGGTACCGGTGGAACTCTAGGTGGTTTCATCGCACCAATGTTGATTGGTAGTATTGTTCAGCAATCAGGTGGTAACTTTGCGAATGCCTTTATTTTTATGGCAATCTCGTTATTACTCGGCGCATTCACATCGTTACTGGTTAAAGATTAATAATATTATGAGGTGTTACTTGACGGTGGCATCTTTTTAATATCATAATTTAGTTCTAAAGAGGTAGATATCTATGACAAAAATGACAGGTCCATTAACATTCAGACGTGGTTTGACGATCAAGAACCGTTTTATTATGTCGCCAATGACGACCAAAATGAGTTTCTTCGACGGGACTGTGACTAATGATGAGGTGAGTTATTATAGTTCTCGTGCCGGAGAAAATGGTGCGGTTATTACTGGAGCAGCCAATGTTCAAGATAATGGTAAGGGTTGGGATGGCGAGCTCAGTGTCGCTGATGATAAGTTCATTCCTGGACTGGCTAAGTTGGCTGCAGTAATTAAGAAGAATGGAACTAAGGCAATATTGCAGATTTTCCATGCTGGTCGTATGACCGATTCTGGTGTTCTTCACGGTGTTCAACCAGTATCTGCCAGTGCTGTTGCTTCCGAGCGTCCAGGTGCTGAGACACCTCGTGCAATGGAATCTGCTGAAGTTACAGAGTTGATCAATAACTTTAGGAAGGCCACTAGACGTGCCATTGAAGCTGGATTTGATGGTGTAGAACTACACGGTGCCAATACTTATATTATCCAACAATTTTTCTCACCACATTCTAATCGTCGTCATGACGAGTGGGGTGGCAGCCTTGAGAAACGTTATCATTTCATTGATGAGTTAGTGGATGGCGTGTTAGATGTTGTTGATAAGTCCGGTGCTAAGAATTTTATCGTCGGATATAGGTTTTCTCCTGAAGAATATGAAAATCCCGGGATCCGTATGTCAGATACGATGTATCTAGTCGATAAACTTGCTGACAAACCATTGGATTACTTACACTTATCTGAGAATGATTACAAACGTGTTTCCGTCAGTGATGACTACAAAGATAAGTCGATCTTGGCTTATGTTCATGACCAAATTAACGGACGTGTTCCGTTGATCGGTATCGGTGGCGTTGAAGGTAAGGAGCAAGCTGAGGGCATACTAAATAACGCTGAATTAGTTGGTGTTGGTATTCAAATGTTACTTGAGCCGCACTTTGTTGGTAAAGTCTTGGCTGGTCACGAAGAACTTATCAATCATAAGTTGTCGAGAATGGATCAAGATACTTATCAGATCAGTAATGGTACTTGGGACTTTTTAACAGGCATGAAGCCTGATAGTTTAATTGACTAGTTAATTTAACACTCACATTGTGGGTGTTTTTTCTTTACCCATAAATGGTACAATTTTATTTGTAAACGATTTACAAATTTGAAAGGTAAAAACAATATGCGCTCACAAAAAGAAAAAATGCTGGCTGGAGATCTCTATATTGCCAGTGATCAGGAGTTAGCCAAAGATTCGCATCGTGCTAAGAGTATAACTCGTCTATATAATCAGACAACTGAAGATGACGGTGATATCCGTCATGATTTATTAAAGAAACTGTTTGGTAAGACGGGGGACAATATTTACTTCGAACCACCATTCCATACTGATTACGGAATTCACACCACAATTGGTGAAGATTTTTATGCTAACTACGATTGTATTTTTCTTGATATTGCACCAATTACAATTGGTAAGAACGTCATGTTTGGACCACGAGTTGGTCTATATACTGCAGGGCATCCAATTGACGCTGTTATTCGTAATGAAGCTTATGAATATGGCAAGCCCATCGTGATCGGAGACGACGTCTGGATAGGTGGCGGAGTTATTGTTAATCCTGGAGTTACTATCGGAAGTAATGTTGTCATTGGTTCTGGTTCAGTCATTACTAAGGATATTCCTGATAATGTTATTGCAGTTGGTAATCCTTGTCACGTGTTACGTGAGATAAATGAAAATGATAAAAAAGTTTGGGAACTCGAAAAACAAAAATACTTTGAAAATTAGAGGATAAAGATGACAAAATTAAAGTTAGTTGCGACCGACATGGATGGAACTTTTTTGAATAGCCAAAGTAACTACGGTGCTGAGTCGTTTGCGAAAGTTCATCAATTAATGGACCAGAATGATGTTAGATTTGTTGTCGCCAGTGGTAACCAGTATTATCAGTTACGTTCTTTCTTTGAAGAATATCCAGAGACTATTTATGTATCTGAAAATGGTGCGTTGATTACTTATCAAGATGAAGAATATTGGTCATCAAGTTTTGATGAGGACAGTTATCTGAAAGTCATTGATTTGGCAGAACAAATACCAGATTTAGAATTAGTTGTTTGTGGTAAGAATAGTGCTTATGTTTTGAAAAGTATTTCTGACGAACTATTTGAAGATATTAATCATTATTATTTCAAATTAAAAAGAGTTTCGGATTTTCGTGAGGTTGATGATGAGGTTTTGAAGTTTGCCTCTAATTGTCCAGATGATGTAACGGAAAAATTAGTTGATGAATTAACAGTTGGATTAAGTGGAGTCGCAACGCCAGTATCGAGTGGGCATGGATCAATAGATATTATTAAACCGGGTGTAAATAAAGCCACTGGTTTGAACAAACTCAGTGATATTTTGCATATTAAACCTGAGGAAATGTGTGCATTTGGTGATGGTGGTAATGATATTGAAATGTTGGATTATGTCGGGGATGGTGTAGCCATGAATAATGCAACTGATGACGTCAAAGAGATCGCTGATCATGTCACTAAGAGTAATGATAATAATGGTGTCATTAATTATGTGCAGAGACTACTGAATAAAGAGGGGTAGTAAATGAGTGTTAAAGTAATTGCATTCGACATGGATAATACTTTGTTGGATTCAAACAAGATGATTCTTGAATCTAGTAAAGTGGCCATAAAGCGTGCCTTAGATATGGGAATTAAAATTGTAATGTGCACTGGACGTCCATTGGCTGGAGTCTCAGAATATATGGATGAATTGGGTATTCACGGGGATGACCAATACGTGATCACGTACAATGGTGCTATTGTGGAGACAGCAGCAGGTAAGACATTGAACAAGTATTTGATCAACAAAGATGAATATGTACAATTAGTCAAATATGGTGATGAGCATGATATTCAGTACTATGCTCTGGATGATAATAGTAATGTTTATACTGGCAATCGTGATGTCAGCCGTGTCGCAGTAATTCAAGCAAATGAAAATCATGCAGGAATTTATGTTAGAACACCGGATGAATTACCAGAGGATTTTGCCGCAGCAAAGTTTGATTTTGTTGGTGAAATCGAAAAACTAGATAACACGGAGCTACAAGTGATAAGGGACTTTGATGAGCAATTTAATGTTGTGCGTGAAGGAACTGTCTTCCTAGCGGTGATGAATCGTAGTGCTAGCAAGGGCTTTGGATTACGCAGATTGGCTGAGTATCTTAATTTGACAGCTGATCAGGTAATGGCATTTGGTGATGAGAAGAATGATATTTCTATGTTCAAATATGCTGGGACCGCTGTTTGTATGGAAAATGGATCGGATATTGCAAAGAATTTTGCTGATTATATTACTGATACGCATGATAATGATGGTATTGCTAAGGCTATGGATAAGTTTGTCTTTTAGTATTTTAGGTTATGTAGTGGTTTCCGCTTCCGATTATCAGTGACTCCAGCTAAGATCAATCAGCATACTTAGTTAGTAAAGATTATGCGGTAACAAGATTAAGTGGAGCAAGGCGAGACCATAGACCGTTTTTTGGCTATGGTCGTTCCCCACGGATACCGTACCTGCCTGGCGGAACGACATCAAATCACAAATAAAACTCACAGTGGGATATTTATCACTGTGAGTTTTTATTTAGCACTAGACATGTACCATAGGGTTAGTGTTAATGCGTATTTAAAATTGTACAGATTGTATGTGGAAAAATTAGTTATGTCTATTTTTGTACAATTAAATTTCAAAAAAATATTTACTAAAATATTTGTGCAAACGCCATCACATAGGCAATCGTGCAATTTTTGTAAAAGAAACTTACACATTTTGCCTTGTATTTGTTTAAACAGGCTATATAATATAGTTGAAAAAGATATCAAGATATTGATAACAAAAAAATTAATTATCAATATCTTGCCTATCGAAAGGAGGAAATACTATGAACAAGTTACAACTTTGGAAACAACGTATATTCTATGGGATGACTGATATGGCCGGAAATTTAATCTGGCAAATGGTTGGTTTATACCTACTATTCTATTACACGACGGTCCTTGGAATATCTGCTGCATTCGTTGGAACATTATTCTTACTAGTTCGTTTCGTTGATGCCTTCGATGGAATGTTCTTCGGATTCTTGATTGACCACACTCATTCTAAATATGGTAAGGCAAGACCATACTTCTTATGGTTTGGTATTCCATTAGGAATTTTGGCATTTCTATTATTCTTCAATCCGTCATTTGGTGGTAACAAAGTTATTCAAATGATCTGGATCAGTGTTATTTATACAGTCTTCAGTTTGATCTATTCAGGGTCAAATACACCTATTACTGCAATCTTGCCTAGTTTAACAGATGATGCTGACGAACGTGCTAACTTGGCATCTGCCAGAATGGTTCTGACAAATACTGGTACAGCTGTCATCGGTGCTGTTACACTACCAATGGTCAGTTTCTTTGGTGGTAAAAATCAACAAACAGGTTTCGCCATTTGGGGAGCCATTGTTGGATTAGTAATTGCCGCTTGCTTCTTCTTAGCTTTCTTGAATTTGAGAGAAAGGGACATCAGTGAAGATGCTGGTGAAGAAGAAATCCAAGGTCATTTGTCAGTTAAAGATTCATTCAAAGGTGCCTTCAAAAACCGCCCTTGGGTAATTCTTACCTTGAGTTTTATTTGTATCCAAACATTCTGGGTAGTAAGAATGGCTTCAGGTGTTTTCTACATTAATTATGTTTATAAGAGCCCCGCAATTGTTGGTTTATTCTTAGGTATGACGATCTTCGCTGTACCTGGTAACTTGCTTGCTCCAATCCTTTCAAAGAAATTCAAGAACCGTGATGTTATGGATGTTTCACTAGTTGTTTTCGTAATTGGTGAAGTTCTTATGCCTATCGGTCAAAAATCACAAAACTTACCACTGTTATTCATCGGTAATGGGATCGCCATGATCGCCATGGGTTCCGTCTTTACAATTGCCTTCGTTATGATTGCTGATACGGTTGAATTTGCTAGAACTCACTTGCACATTGAAGAACCGGGTTTCTTATCATCAGTTCCCGTTGTTGGTGCTAAGATCGGTATGGGTATTGGTGGTGCGCTATCAGGTTGGATCCTGACATGGGGTGGTTTCCAATCCACTGCCAAGACACAAGCTGCCAAGGCTCAATTAGCTATTAACATTAACTTCGTTTGGCTTCCAATTTTGCTTGCTGTATTGATTATTGGAATTCTCGTATTCTATAACTTGAACGAAAAGAAAGAAATGGCTGAAGCAGAAGCAAAGAAGAATCATACAAAAGTTGCTGAAGCTTAACAAATAATCAGGGAGGACATTATGATCACAAGTAATTATTTGACAGAATTGAATCGACTTAAACGTGTGGAACCAGTTGAGGTCCCTCGCTTGGAAGATGTGAATATGGTTATCAAAGACCGTGTTGATGCCCACTCATATGAAACAAACACATGGAATGACTTAAAGGGAGTCGTTGATAATCCAGTATTATCGAATGATCTAACTGTACTTCGTGCAGGTACAGAACCGGCACCAATTCCTGAAATGCAGTATCCAGATATTTGTGTAGACTCTCGTTACTCATATGAATTGGGTCGTAAGGTTCGTTATTTGAGAATTTACAAAAAGGGCTGTGAAAACAACAATCGTGCATTGATCTACATTCACGGTGGTGCCTATTACGGTGGTAGTGCAGAGGATTCATTGATTCCACTCAGACTTCTGGCAACCAGATTCAATGGAACTATTTATACAGTTGACTATGGATTAGCTCCAGAAAATCCATATCCATTTGGACTCTGGGATTGTCTTTCAGTACTTTCGTTAGTTGTAAAAACAAAACATGATATTACACTTGCAGGGGATTCCGCCGGTGGTTCCATGGCGTTGGGATTGAGCCAGTTGAGTCATTATATGGGGATATGTGACATTTCTAGTCAATTGCTCTTCTACCCAACGGTAATTCATGGTTCAGATCTTAATGGTGGACTGTGGGATGATTCACGTATTCCAATTGTTGACGAACAACGTGACGTACTTCATGCAAGTTATGAAATCTTTAAACAATTGGATAAAAAGATGACTGAGTTGTACTTGCCAGAACAAGATATTGATTTGACATCACCAATTCTTTCACCAATGTATTCTGATCCAACTTTGTATAAGAAAGTGACAGTTTTGACGGGTGAGTATGATCCATTCCGCCTTCAAGATGAAGCTTTCATTGAAAAACTTGGTATGGCTGGGTGTGATGCAACTTATATTCGCTATGGTGGTATGTCACATGCATTCTTGAATTTGGTTGGTAAGGCTGCTGCTAGTGAAGATGCAATTTATGAGTGTGCTAAGAGGTTGTAGATTTTGTGTTTTGTTCGCCGCTTCCGATTGTCAGTGACTCCACCTGCTGTGGGACCAGCCTCAGCCTGAGAAGCGGTCTGGGACTTCGACTTTAAGCTTTGCATGGTTCGCAAATCTTAAAGTTCGTCCGTTTTGTAAGGCCGGTAAATCACCGCCCTAACAAAACTTTCACAGCTGGTTCCTTCACTGACAATCTCCAGCTGAAGCTGATCGGTATCAGATTAGATTTAATTAGTGTTGGATAGATAGTCAAATTATTTAGTGCAGCAAGGCAGGCATGGTGTCCCCACAGACACCGTTCCTGCCTTGCGGAACGACATTTAATACCAACTTTTAGTCAAGCAAAAAACTGATTCTACTCAAATTTACGAGTAGAATCAGTTTTTTATTTAACAGAAGTAGCGAAGTAAGGCTCGTACTCAGCCGAATTGAAGACACGTTGTGGTATGTTGTCAAAGTCATCTGATGGTAGCCATCTGTTGTATTGATCGATCAAGAAGAAATACTTGCCGTTGATATTTTTAACGACTTTGTAAATCGTGAACATTGAACCAGCGCCGTACGGATTGTGGACGTAAGTATTGGTGCTGCTATCATAGTAATCTCTCAAGCCAATTGATTGAGCTTCATATGGGTCCCAGTTGTTGATATTATTTGTATCATTATCAGTTTGTGTTTGGTTGATAATATGACCGTTAGCATCTGCGACCGACATGGAGCTTTCTTCGATCCACTGATTTGTAGCGACACGATAGTAAGTCTGGCCATTCATAACTTTTTTGGCATCAAGTTTCCAAGCTGTGTAATTGCCGAAGGCATTGTTAGTTATTTGACCATTGTCAGTATATGAAAGAGTTCCACCATGGGAAATAGTTCCAACAAAGCCTGGGGTACGTGTAATGTTAGTGGCTTGTGGCACATTGATATCCATCGAGGCAGCGGAGATCCATTCATTAGTCGCGACTCGATAATAAATCGTACCGCGCATTTCTTTTTTAGCGTCAAGTTTCCATGAAGTAAAGTTGCCTAAAGTATGGTTAGTATATTCACCGTGATCATTGACGATCGAGCCGCCGCCACGTCTGACCGTACCGACATAACCCGGTGTCTTAACTAGTCCGTCATTCACAGAATAATTAGCAGTAGCGTTATTTATTTCGACTGAAGCTGCTTTGATCCATTCATTAGTCGCAACTTGGTAGTAGTCAACTCCATTGATATTTTTTAGAGTACCTAGCTTCCAAGATGTGAAGTTACCAAGTGTTCGACCTGGTATCAAGACACCATTATTATTGACTAGATTTCCACCGTCACGTCGAACGATTCCAATCATTTTTGAATCAGCGTGAACTGTTGTTGCGTCTAATGCTAATCCGCCAAGCATTGTTGGAGCAATCATAACAGCCATGGTAGCACTGATCAAGAATCCGTTTCTTCTCATAAGATATAACCTCCTACAGTTATATGGGAAGTTTACATTATATTATATTGATAAAATGTGATCTAAAAACTCCTTACGTGATTCTTAAACATTCCATTTATAAAAATATTTAGTGATTGATTATTAAATAAAAAGAACTTTATTAACTTAGAAAATCAGTTAATAAAGTTCTTTTTAGTCTGTTACATTTTCGATTTGTTCTGACTCGTCTTGAAGCTTTCTAAGGCGATTGAGTTCGATTTTCCAAGTACTTACGAGAACTAGGACTGAACCGATCCAAGCTAGTGGGCTTGCCATTGCAGCACCGTAGAATCCAAAGAAGCGGATCATGACGACACTGGCGAAGATTCTCATTAGTAGTTCTGCCACACCGGCAATGGTTGGGGCTTTTTGATTGCCAAGTCCCTGTAATGTGTATCTAACGATGAATAGGATCGAGAGCATGAAGTACATGGTTCCGTTGAACCAATAGTAGATTTGAATTAGGTTCAAGACGTGCGTCTCAGGTCCATTCATGAATAGGTGAGAGATATTTCTACCGAATAATACTAGTAGGGCACCAATGATAACACTGGAGGCAACCGACATGATCAATCCTTTTTTGACACCTTCTAAGATTCTGGAATAGTGCTTAGCACCAAGGTTCTGAGCCGTATAGTTGACTAAGGCGATACCAAAACTCATTGCTGGTAAAGTAGCGATTTGTTCAACTCTACCTGCAACAGTGTAGGCAGCGACTGCTTGTGCACCCAAAGTGTTGAGCATGAATTGTAGAATAATTGAACCGATGGCGATGATTGATGATTGGAATCCCATTGGCAAACTCATTCTCAATAATTCTTTTAGTTCGGCTTTGTCAATTTTGAAATCCGAGAAACCAATTACTAAGTATGGAATCTTCTTTCTAATATAAAACCACAGGATAATCATCGTGATGGTCTGTGCTAAGACAGTTGCCAGACCGGCTCCGGCGACTCCCATGTGCAAGTAGAGGATGAATACCAATTCTAACAGAATATTCAAAACAGTACTTACCATTAAAAAGAACAGTGGAACACGCGAATTACCAAGTGCCCGCATTGTATTTCCCAAGAAATCGAATCCGACGAAAGCAAATATTCCGGCAAAGATTATTTCCAAAAATACAAATGCATTATGCAAGAGAACTTTTGGCGTCTGCATAATTACGAGTAGCGGATACGCTACTAACATGGCAATGGCAGTGAAGATCACAGTGATGAATAGCGATATCAAGATACCTGAAGCAAAACTCTTGGTCACACCTTTTTCATCGCCAGCACCGTAGCGCCTGGCTGTCAGAATAGTTAGACCACTCGTCATACCCATCGCAAAACCGATGACCAAACTGGTCAATCCACCAGTAGCACCAACACTGGCTAAAGCATTGACACTGATGGTTTTACCAACAATCAATGTGTCGATAAAATTATAAAATTGTTGGAAGAAGTTACCTAATAACAATGGAATTGTGTATAGAAAGATAACTTTGATAGGTCTTCCAGTTGTTAAATCAGTCACAAAAATAACCCCCTCAAAAGTAATCACAATCATTCTATCATATACTTTTGTGGAGGTTATTCAATAAATTTGTTTTAATAATTTAACATTTTTTCTTTGTGGGCATCAAGTTGCACTTTGTCACCTTTGAAAACGACGACGATATCATCATCAGGGATAACACGAACTTGATCGTGAGTAACAGTAAAGTAGAAACGGGTCCCCTTGAATGACATGTTGAACTTGATACTCTGCCAAGCATCGGGAACGTGTGGATCGATTTCTAGTTCTGGTCCACGATAGTCAATACCTGCGAAGAAGCAAGTAACGACGTTGAGTGTTGCACCCATGACACCTAGGTGAATTCCTTCAGCGGTCGTACCCCCTTGAATGTCGTAGTAATCAGACGTTAATGCTTGTGAGAATAGTTTCCAAGCAAGGTCATTGTTATTAACCTTGAGTGCCAACATTGCATAAACAATTCTTGAAAGGGTAGATCCGTGGGTTGTCCGACTCAGATAGTACTCAATATTCTTCGTTATGAAATCATGCTTATCTGGAATTTCATAACCCAAATCAGACATTATGTGAAAAAAAGTTGGTTCTCTCAAAGCATACAGTGCCATCAGTGAATCGGCTTGCTTGGCTACTTGGTAGTCGTCGGGATTGTCTCCTTCAGCTTTGAGGATACGGTCCATTCTGGATATATCGCCATATTGACGCCGATAATAGTCGAAATCAATTGGCTTGAGGTCGAAGTAACCGTCGAATTGGGCAAGGATTTCATCTTTATTAAATTCAAGTTCGAGGTTATGTCTGATTTTCTTAGTTAATTTCAAATCTTCTTTCGAAAAATCAGCACGTTTGTAATTATCATCCAGAATATCCTGTGATTCATGAGTTGAGAAGTATTCAACCTTTTTGAAGACCCAGCTAGTCATGATATTGGTATATGCGTTGTTGGTTAATCCACTATCTTCCTTATCAGGGTAACCTTCGTGAAATTCATCTGGTCCCATGACGTTAGAAATAGAATATTTACCAGTCTCTTCATTATATGTGGTCATGCTGATCCAGAACTTAGTGATGTTCAATAACATCTCTAATCCATAGTCACGGATGAAGTCTTCATCATTGGTCATGCTGTAATAATTCCAGATATTATAAGCAATTGACAGTGAAACGTGGCGTTGCTTGCGAGAATTATCAGGGTCCCATTGATTAGTAATAGGATTTAAATGCATTACTTGAGATTGTTCGTCTCCAGTCATCCCACTTTGCCAAGGAAACATAGCTCCTTCATTGCCAGTTGACTTGGCATATTCCTTAGCAGCACCGAGACGATTGTAACGATACATCAGCAGTGACTTAGTTAAATCGGGATAGTGAAGGTTGTAGTATGGCAGAATAAATAGTTCATCCAGAAGACGTGCCCACGATAAGCCTCACCATGCAATCCACGGGCGCCAACGGAAACATCAAGATCTCGATTGACATTTTGTTGTGCGGAAACAGTGGCATGAAAGGCATTGAGATGTAACAATTTTTGAGAGGTAATATCGCCGTCGATCTCTAGATATTCGTTACTCCAAATATCTTGCCAGCATTCCATCGAATTATTGACGGCATCGGCGAAGGTCTTGTGGTATGAATGTGATTTGACAGCTTCAACGAGATCACCTTTTGTTTCTAGTGATGTATAGACGCTGACAGTTTTTTCGAGCGTATAAGAATTACCTTCGACGACTTCGAAGGTTACTGATTGAGCAACTTTATCGTGTGCTTTGTCTGTGTGAACATTCAACTCGCTTAAGTTAGGTGAATCTAGCTTAGAGCCCACGGCAATATTGATTTTTGAGTGGCGTGTATGTGCCAGTAGGATAGCAGTGTTGTCGTCATTTAGAGTCTTGTCAGTGATCAAATGATGGTTATCAAGATTCTTATAACGTTCAACATTAGCATTAACGACTTGTCCATCGATCTCGGTGTGAATCTTCATTTCACCAGAGAAGTTGAGTGGTTGAACAGTATATTGTAGTGAATAACTATGATAGTTTTTCATGTCGGCAACTTTACGACTTACGACTTTGAGTCGTTTACCATTTTTGAGTTGTAACAACATCGTTGTCGTCAATAAGCCAGTTCTCATATCGAGTGAACGGTAGATATCTTCAAGTTCCTCGCCATTGAGTTTGAATTTTTCAGTGTCATCGATGCTAAAGGTTATGTATTGAGCATTTGGAAGGTTCACCAAGTCCTCATTGACAATATCCTTACTATTAATACTAGTCGTTAGTTGATTATAGACACCAGCCACGTAAGTACCAGGGTAGTTGTTCTTGTCAGCCTTAGATTCAACATAGGCACCACGTAGTCCAAAATAACCATTGCCCAGTGTCTGCATTGCCTCTTGAGAATATTGAGTTTTGCCATCTTCATAGCCGTAGTAGTCTAAGTGCCAACCAGCATATTCAGCTTCGATGGAAGCTGCTTGTTTCAATCCCAATTTGGCAACTTGATGAATCCCGACAGTGGGGATGTGAAATAAGTTCTCCATGTACAGGCCAATATCGATCGGCTGATTCTTACAACTGACGATAGTATCTTTCATTTCAACATCGATCGGGTTGAGAATAACGATCACGTCAAAATATTCGGGTAGTTTGGATTTGAAGTTAACGAAGTTATCAGTTAATGGAAGCTTAGGGTTAATATTGTAGTCTTGCTGAATAGTTGCGGTAGTATTTTGATCTTCATATGAATATTTAATATGTTTATCAGTGACAGTTAAATATAATGGTGTCATGATTACCCTCCAATAAAATATTTGTACATGTTTAAACACATATAATCTTATTGATATTATATTCTTATTTGTTTAAACAAATAGTACAGTTTTCATAAAAATAATTATTCAAATATGATGTTTAAACATGTCATACATATAGTATCTTATACATGTAAATGAAAACGGTGGATAAGACAAAACTTCTTGATTACAACTTATCTGCCGTTTTTTACAAATAAGAACTAGGAGGGTGTCCTACTATGAAAAACACTATAAACATGCTCTCCCCAGTCAGCGGAGTTCTCGTGAAGATCAAAGATGTTCACGATCCAATGTTCTCTGAAAAGGCAATGGGTGATGGGTTTGGAGTGGTGCCTAGTGACAGCAGTATTGTTTCTCCAGTTTCAGGAAAAATAGTATTGGTAGCTAGTACCAAACATGCAATAGGAATCGATACCGATGATGGACTAGAGGTATTAGTTCACATGGGAGTCGATACGGTTGAGATGAATGGAGAACCGTTTGACGTATTTGTCAAAGAAGGTGACACGATCAAAGCTGGTCAGCAACTTGCGACGATGGATACTTCCATGGTCAAGAATGCTGGAAAGACGACTGATGTTATCGTCGTTATCACTAATACCGCAGCGGTCCTCAAAGAGATAAATGTTCATGTTGGAAATGTTGATGGTGGTGATAGTGCCGCAACCGTCAGTACCTTTGCCAAGGGTGAAAAAGAAATACCCGACACTTCTAATAAGAAGAAAGTCGATTTTGATGCACTGGCCAAAGACATTGTTAAGAATGTTGGCGGACCAAGTAACGTTGATAATGTTATTCATTGTATTACGCGTGTACGTTTTTATTTGAAAGATGAATCCAAAGCTAATGATGAGATTATTAAGAATCTGAATGGAGTTTTGGATGTCGCTAAGGCTGGTGGACAATATCAAGTAGTTATTGGACCAGCAGTTGAAGATGTATTTGATGCAGTCGTCGATCATCTGGGACCTGGCATTGGTACAAATGATAATGAAGCCAAAGCTAAAAAAGAACCAGCACCAAAGGGTGTCTGGCCGAAGACAAAATATTATTTCAGTTCCTTGATCGGTGTTATCACTGCCAGCATGATGCCAATTATCGGATTGTTGGCTGCTGCCGGTATTCTCAAAGGATTGTTGTCATTGATCGTATCAGCCAAGTGGCTCTCAGATACTAGTTCAACTTATATGATCGTTAACGCAATGGGAGATTCAGTGTTCTACTTCCTTCCAATATTGGTTGGATTCACTGCTGCTAAGCGACTTGGTTCTAATCAGATAATCGTCGGAGTTATCGGTGGAGTTCTAGCGTATCCGACGTTAGTACAATTAGCTTCGAAGACGAGTTCAGTTCAAATGAACATGAACGCTGATTTCTTTGGTATTCCGATTCACGTAGCTAACTATACTTACTCGATTTTCCCAATGATTGCTGCAGCTTGGCTAGCATCGATCGTTGAACCGTGGTTGAAGAAGCACATTCCAGCAACAGTTAGAATGATCGTTAGTCCTTTAGTAGAGGTATTCATAGTCAGTGCTGTTATTCTAGTTATCGTTGGACCAGTTATTACATTATTGAGTTCATATCTAGCAATGGGCATCGTTGCGTTGCTCAAGTTTAGTCCAGCTCTATCAGGATTGATCATTGGAGCATTTTATCAATGCTTGGTTATTTTCGGATTACACTGGGCAGTTATTCCGGTGGTTGCCAATCAAATTGCTACAACTGGACACAGTGCTTTGAATGCAATTGTCTCTGCTACCATGGTTGCTCAAGGTGCTGCAGTTATGGCAGTGTTCTTCAAGACTAAGAAGAATATAAGTATGAAACAAATTGCCGGTGCTGCTACGATTTCGGCATTCTCAGGAATCACCGAACCCGCTATGTATGGTATTAACTTGAAATATGGCCGTATCTTCTGGACAGCTAACATTGGTGGTGCTGTTGGTGGATTATTGACAGGTTTATTGCACGTTGATATGTGGGGCTTCGCTGGATCACTTATCGGATTCGCCTCATTCATCAATCCTAAGGGAATTGATGGAAGCTTCACAGGTTACTTGATTGCATCAGCTGCCGCCATCGTTGTATCGTTCACATGTACCTACTTGTTCGGATTCAAGGAACAAGATTTGGAAGAGAACGTTCATGAAGTTGGTAAGGTAAGATTAGGTAGTCGTGAACCTGCCGTTAATAAAGGATAGATTAAATCAAAAGCTTACATCTGTTTGGATGTAAGCTTTTTTATTTTGTCACAGACCTGTATATTAATAGTATATTGATATCAACTGGAGTGAACATAAATGAATGAACCAATCGAAACGATAATTGATCAAACCTTGAATATGAATGAAATTGAAGATGGCTACTATTATAAAGGTTGCCATTTCAAATCATACGGTGATTCGATGAATTATACCGATATAACATTTGACCACTGTGATTTTGAACAGACTGATTTCAGTCGTGTTAGTTTTGGCAATGTTGAATGGCATCACAGCCAATTGGCTGGTAGTGATTTTAGCCAGAGCAATTGGTATAACTGCAAAATAAGTAGTATGCAACTGTCAGGTGCTGATTTTAATAATACTTATTTCAAGAATACTGATTTTCGTGATTGTAAGATGCCATATGCTAATTTTACTGAGAGTCGCTTTGAAAAAATTGGTTTTATTAACTGTGATTTGAATGGAAGCTTCTTTCAAGCTTTGAAGGTTAAGAAGAATATTTCATTTGCGGGGTCAATTTTAACTGAGGCTAACTTCAGTGAGACCAGACTAAAAGGTTTTGACTTCAAAGAATCGGAGTTTGAGACGATTACTATTAGTCCTGAGTTAGCACGTGGATTAGTTGTTAATCAGTATCAAGCTGCAATATTGATTGGATTATTTGGCATCAAAGTTGAATAAATTCATTTGAAATGGAGAAAAATATTGTCAAAAATAAATTATCAAGCATTTCAAAATGAAATAGTTAGTTTGAGAAGGCAATTGCACAGCCATCCCGAACTCAGTTTGCACGAAAAAGAAACCTCGATATTTGTTGAGGATTATTTGAATGACTTGGGGCTAGAAACCACCAGAATTGGTGATTATGGTTTGGTAGCGATGATTTGGGCTAATGATCCTAGCTGTAAGACGGTTGCTTTGCGTGCAGAGATGGATGCTATTGCGGTTCAAGAACAGAATGACTTTGACTTTAAATCTCAAAACCCTGGTGTAATGCATGCTTGTGGTCATGATGCAATTATGGCAACAGTCTTGGTTACCGCTAAACTGTGTGTTGATAACAGAGAATTGTTGCACAATAATGTAAAAGTATTTTTCCAACCAGCTGAGGAAAATGGTAAGGGTACTGAAATTATGATTGACGGTGGGGTAATGAATGATCCTGAGGTTGATTATTTTACAATGCTGCATTTTGCTAATGACGCCCCATTAGGGATGGAATTGAATAAAGGAGCTTCGTCAGCTGCTATCGGTGCTATAAAGATAAGAATAACCGGTGTATCTAGTCATTGGGCTTTGCCTGATGATGGCGTTGATACGATTGATGTTGTAGGTCAGATTCTTAGTTTGATGAATAAGATTAAACGTGAATATGTGTCCAACTCACCCTTTATATTAGGAATTGGTAAGATTAATGGTGGTAGTGCCTCAAATGTTATTGCGGATGAAACGTTGCTCGAAGGAACGCTTAGAGCAATCAAAGTGTCAGATTATGCAAAGTTACGTAAACTGTTATTAGATGGAATTGCTGATATTCAGGAGGATACCAAGGCTCAAATTGAAGTTGAGATAACAGATCCACCGATACCACCAATTGTTAGCGATGCGGGTTTGGTGGATATTGGTTTACGTGCCGGAGAAGAAGTATTTGGTAATGAATCAAGACTGGTTTCAAGTGAATACTTGTCTGGTGACAGTGCCGCAGATTATTTCAATTATGCTAGGGGAGTTTTCTTCGTATTCACAGCTGAATCTGAGAATGAAAAAACTTATCCACTGCATAATGGTAGATTCGATATTGATGAAGGTATTTTGTGGAAGGCAGTAGCTGTTTTGCACAGGTATATTTTGAGTTTGTAAAATTAAAAAGCTAAGTATTTGTTTAAATTACAAATACTTAGCTTTTATTTAATTGGGAATACAATAGAATTAAAAATACATTTATCAAATTTTTTTAATTCTGGTTGTATATCAAAAATAACTTCAATTGATGCAATAACATTTTGAATAGTATTTTTATCATCGTTCTTTATTGCCCAAAATACTTCATATCCTGTAAATAGGAAAGATGATGCTATAAATAATTCTTTTGGATCTTGTTTGTTTCTTATTTGATTTGAGGATTGTGCTTTGGAAATTAGATTTACACACATTGATGCAAATTGTTTGTTAAAATCAAAAGAACCCTTGTCAATTTTTAAATTGGTTATAAATAATTGACGTACTAAATCCGTGCCTATGGCAACACTGGATTCTATCAATTGAATAAATAAATCAATAAATTGCTTCCAATAATCATCATTTTTATTGGAGATTTTTAGTGTCATTTTTTCAACGACATGATCATAATAATGGATTAATAAATCAGACTTTGCTTTGAAATGGTAGTAGAAAGCTGGTTTTGTTAAATTGCAAGCATTACAAATGTCATCAATACTAACTTCTTGATATGACTTTTCTTGAAATAGTTTGTAGGCATTTTTTAAAATTAATTTTTTAGTGTCCAAAGTCCTTACCTCCGAGGTATTAGCTACATTTTATCATATATTAATTTGCACACTGGTGGTTGCGCTTTCATAAAAATGGTGTTATCTTTACTTAAGTAAAGATTGTGAACTATATAACTAGCGAAAGGGTGATTATTTTGGATTTATTCAAACGAGGTAAAATTGGAAATGTTAAATTAAAAAACAGAATTATCATGGCACCGATGGGAACTAAACCTACTGCTGATGGTAGTTATTCTGACAATGCAATTAATTATTTTGAAGAACGTGCCAAAGGTGGAGTTGGATTAATTATTACCGGTGCTAATATTGTCAGTACCAAGTATGAAACTCGCCCAGAGAATGAATTATCTGACTTTCATAATGTTGAAAAATTAGCCGTTATGATTGAGCGATGCCATCATTATGGAACTAAAGTGTTTGTTCAAATAACCCCTGGATTGGGACGTATGGTTTACGCAGATCCATATACGCCTCCATATTCAGCTAGTGATGAGGCTCGTTCGTTCTGGTTTCCAAATTTGAAATGTCGTATGTTAACTGTGGATGATATCCATTATTTGACAGAGAGAATGGCTTACTCAGCAAGTCTAGCACAAGCTGCCGGTGCGGATGGTGTTGAATTACATGGTTATGGTGGTTATTTACTGGATCAATTCCATTCCTCACTCTGGAATAAGAGAAAAGATGAATATGGTGGGAGTTTGGAAAATAGACTTCGCTTTTCAACTGAAATCATTTCAGCAATTCACGAGAAGTGTGGAGCTGATTTTCCAGTATCAATGAAATTTACCGCTTACCATGGCATTAAGGGTGGTCGTCAACTTGATGAAGGTGTTGAAATGGCCAAGATTTTTGAGAAAGCGGGAGTTTCCGACCTGCATGTAGATGTTGGCTGCTATGAAGTTTGGTACAAAGCAATTACGACAGTTTATGAAAAACCAATGCATCAAATATTTGCTGCAAAGGCGGTTAAGGCTGCAGTAAATATTCCGGTCATTACTCAAGGAAAGCTTAATGATCCTATGGATGCTGAAAAAGTACTTCAAGATGGTGATGCTGATTATGTTGCATTGGCACATCAAATGCTGGCCGATCCACACTGGCTAATAAAGTTAAAGCAGGAAACTTTGATCAAATCACGCCATGTATTGGTTGCAATGAGTGCCTTCTTGGAGGATTTAGCGGTAAACATTATTACTGTATAGTAAATCCACTGTGTTATGCTGAGAAAGATTATCAGCTAACTCCCGCAATGAGTAAGAAGCGTGTTTTAGTAATTGGTGGTGGACCTGGTGGTATGGAAGCTGCTTTGACAGCTGCAAGACGTGGCTTTGAAGTCGAATTATGGGAAAAGACCACTCAGCTAGGTGGAAACATGTTTGTAGCTGGTTATCCATCATTTAAGGTGGATGTCATGAAGTTTGTAAAATTCTTGAGACGTGAGATTAATCGTTTAAACGTTAATGTTCGTTATAACATGACGGCTACTTCTGAGAATGTTCTTGCAGGTAATTTTGACAAGGTTATTTTAGCCACTGGTGCTACAAGTAAGGTTCCTCCGATTGAGGGAGTTGATAATGCAAATCAGGCCGAGGATTATTTAGTTCAAAGCAAACAGCCAGGTGACGATGTTGTTGTAATTGGTGGTGGTTTAGTTGGATGTGAAACAGCCCTTGATCTAAGTTCTCGTGCAAAAAATGTAACGGTTGTTGAAATGTTAGATGATATTTTACAGACTGGATCGCATTCGAAGAACAACGATTTGTCATTACGAGATCATTTGAAAGATGCTCAAGTAAAACTTGATACCGGTGTTAAAGTTAAGGCAATAACTAAGGATTCCGTAGTTATTGATGATAATGGAGTTGAAAAGAAACTTCCTTGTGATACCGCAGTTGTTGCAGCTGGTTATAAGTCAAATGATTCTCTTGAAGAAATTCTAGAAGATAAGGTGGATCTAACTGTCGTTGGTGATGCTGTATCTCCAAGAAAAATAATGGATGCTGTTCATGAAGCATATCATGCAATAAGAGTTATGGAATAAGTTATTTAACAAAAAGTGTGCCAAGGTGATAATTACCTTGACACACTTTTATTTCTCTTGTAGCCAATTAATCATATTATTGTAAACAGTTAGACTTTCTTCAGTTACTTCTCGATCAAAATCATGCATTTTTTTGTTAATTGAAATTAAATTTGAATTTTTAAATTTGAATTTTTTATTCAACGAAATTGAGAAGGGAACATCAAAATCTTCAGTACAGTGAACAATATACGTTGGTGGAACTTGTTCAAGACATAGTTTTATTTGATCGTTGACAGAATTAATTAAATATTTTTGCCATAGTCCCTTTTGTCTACTTGCAACATATAATAAGAACCTAGTGTGTATGTCTCCCTCGTATATCCTTTTTTTCATAATCATCGAATTAATAACGTCGTCTGATGGAACCGGATATTGTTTGTAATAGTCGCTTAGTTTTTTTAGTTTAGATGAATTTAAATCAATGAATCCATAGAAGTCGAGCATTCTATTTGGTAACTTTGATTTTTCCATTATGAGTTGAGCCATAAGTTGATAGCATAAGTATGCTCCTGCAGATCTTCCAAACAAAATGTATTCATTGCTTTCGAGTCTTAATTTAGATGAATAATTATTTTTAAACCAAGTAAATGCATCGTATACACTTTTTCTGATTTCTGTTAACTTAGATTCAGGTGCTAATAAGTAATCAATTGTTAAAAAATCATATCCAGATTTTAAGAATAAACCTATGTATTCGTTCGGTAAATCTTCCAAATTACCGTATAATAATCCTCCGCCGTGAATGTATATTATTGTCTGATTTTTTCGATTACTTGAAGATTTGTAAAAATTAATTTTTTGATCTGGATTAATGATAAATTGTTTCATTTTTTTCTCCTATAATAATTTTAATAGTTTTATATTTATTCCCATATTCATGATGTTATTAGGATTATCTAAATCAATTGAATATTTATTCTTTATTTTTTTTTAATCTATATCTCATAGTTTTAGGATGAATGTAAAGGTGTTCTGCACTTTGAGTAATATTGGTTTGATTTTTTATATATGAATTTAATGTTTCAATTAGTTCAGGTTCCTTTTTATACATGTATATTAGTTCATCAGGTAATAAATTAATTATTTCTGTTTTGTTGATTGGAAATGGTAAAAGTTGAAGTATTCCTAAGTCATCTTCGGAAATAATAAAGTCCTTATTCTCTAATTTTGACTCTATTTGTAAATTGGATAGGCATTTTTTTGATATATCAGGGATGAATTGTAGTGTCTCTCTATTTCCAATTGAAATTTGAATGGTTAATTTGCTTTTAGAATTTTTTTGAATATAGCTAACGATTGTGTTCAATTTTTTCTTGAACTCTATTATTGAATCATCACTCTCTACGAGAATATATATTTGGTCTATCCAGCTGCGGTAAACAATTCTTGGCCAATAGATCTTGCATCGGTTTTCGAGGCTTGAAATAGTAATTTTTTGGTTTAATAGATTTTTTTCTGAATCGTTAGAGTTTATGATTTTACAATAGAATGAGCGATATTCTTTGTTCATCTGGAAATTTTTTTCCTCAAATATTTCAGGTAGAATACCATCAAGTGGCAGATTTCCAGCAAGAAATTCGTCAAATTGTTCATTTACGGAGTCCTTTTTGGCGTTTTTTAGTGCACTTGATTTTAGAATTTCTAGATTGATAAAATTAACAGCAATTTCAATTGCAATATAATCTTCACTACTTAATTTTTGATTACTTTCAGTTATGCATAAGTAACCTTTATTAGTTTCATTTCCGTCCAATTTGACGAGTATTTGTTTTACGTCAGGGTGTAAATGATCGTATTGAGTAATATCTCTCATATAATAATCGTAGTTTTGAAATTGATCGGATTTAAGCACTTCAGATTTGCCTGCACTGAGTACCTTTGATGAATAGGTTCTGCTGGATACAACATAATTTATAGATTCTAGATCTGGGACAATATCAACTTGGTTATTTATAATAACGTCAAGTTGTTGTATCAAGTTCTCGATGGTTGCACCTGAAGCAGCTAGTTGAATATATTTTTGATTTACATCTTTGTAGTGATTAAGTAATCGATTGTTTTGGTCAAACAATTGTTGCATTACAGGTAAGATTATATCTTTATAACCAATGTTGTCATCAATGGTTATAAGTGGAAGTCCCATTTTATTACAAGTATGAATTAGTTCTTCGGGTACCATACTGACGGCACGATTGAGCTTAACAATTACAGCACTACATTTTAGTTCATTCAATTTTTTGAATAAATTTATGAATTCTTCTTTTTTTTCATTTTTATATCCATAAAGACTTGTTAGAATTATATATCCAGGTTTAACCCATTTTTCAACATCGTGTCCTTCCATGATCATTATATTACTGACATTTTTATGAATGTCTTTTTTACCAGCAATGATTTTCGCCTTAGATAAAGCAGTTAAACCTAAAATTTCCTCCAATGAAGTGTTCATATAGAATATCTCCTTATCCAGTATATATATTATAAAACCATAGAATGCCAGTTTCTTTATCCAAAGTGGACAAAGAAGCTGACATTCTTTTTACTTTTTTGGTAAATGTATTTATTTATGATAGCGCTTACTATTATAACTGTAATCAAGAACGAGAAAGGGTGACATAAATGTTATATACAGTTTTAAAGAATAATAGTTATCAAGATTCTATCAATTTAATGTTGTTAACAACAGAAATTAGCAAAATGAACGGTGTCAACAAAGTTCAAGTAATGATGGGTACTGATGCTAATAAAGATATTTTTAACAGCGCTGGGTTACTCACAGATGAAGCTAAAGAAGCTAAACCTAGTGACATGATGATTGTTTTAGATACTGATGATAAATCAATTATGGATGATGTTCTTAAAGCAATTGACAAATTTATTGATGATCTTTCAAATAAAAAATCTAGCAAATCAAACGCATCATCACATGCAACATCATGGGACGAGGCAATTGACAAATTACCAGATGCAAATACAGCATTAATTTCAGTTCCTGGTGTTTATGCTGCAGATGAAATTGATAATGCTTTGGATCACAATCTTAATGCATTTGTTTTCAGTGATAATGTATCTATTGAAGATGAGGCAAGACTTAAAAATAAAGCTCATAAAAAAGGTTTGTTGGTAATGGGACCTGATTGTGGGACTGGAATTATTAGTGGAGTTCCAATGGCATTTGCGAATGTAATTAGATCAGGTAATATCAGTCTGGTCGGTGCATCTGGTACTGGTATTCAGGAAGTAACAGCTGCCATCGAACGAATGGGTGGCGGAGTTATACACGCTATTGGTACAGGCGGTCGTGATCTTTCTGATAAGGTTGGAGCACGTACGATGATCGATGCATTAGTTGGATTAGCACATCATGATCCATCTGAAGTGTTAGGTATTATTTCTAAGCCACCAGCAAAAGAAGTTCGTGATGAGGTTGTTAAACTATTGCATGATATTGACAAGCCAGTTGTAGCTATCTTTTTAGGTGAAAAACCAGATCATCACGAAGATGGTGTATATCTTGCTCATACATTGGAAGAGACAGCAAAAATTGCGATGGATCTTTCATTGAACAAAGAAGTAAAAAAGAATTACTACACTGCTGCACCAATTGCCAATGTGGATGAAAAATTAAGAGGAAAGAAAATCAAAGGATTGTATTCAGGTGGTACTTTAGCTTATGAAGCTGGAATGCTAATCTCAGAGTCATTGAATTTAGGTGGGATTATTACAGACAATGGCTATGTTCTTAAATCAGATGGATATGATGTTATTGATTTGGGTGATGATATCTATACACAAGGTCGTCCACATCCAATGATTGATCCAAGTATCAGAATTCAACAAATTGAAAAATTGTCACATGATGAAAAAACTGGAGTAATTCTTCTAGATGATGTTTTAGGCTACGGTACAACAGATGATATGGCTTCAGCACTTGCACCATCAATTAAAGCTGCTATTAAAACAGCACATGATGATGGACGTAAATTGGCGTTTGTTGCAACTATTGTTGGTACTAATGAAGATCCACAAGATTATGATGAACAACATAAGATATTAGAGGATGCAGGTGTTACAGTTTGTGATACTAATGCCGAAACAGTTCGTTATGGGTTGAATCTAGTAGGAATGGATATCGACGAACCTGATAAGAAAGTTGTTCCTTATACAAAACCACATGATGAGATTCCTGAATCAAGTGAATCTGTTCTTGATTTACTGTATACAAAGCCACGTGTAGTGAATGTCGGTGTAGAAAGTTTTAATGAACCAATTAATAAATACAATGGTAAGTCAGTTCAGTTTGATTGGAAACCAGTTGCTGGGGGAAATCCTAAGATGATTAAGCTTCTAAAGCAAGTTCGTCAGTTGGATGGTTTAAAGAAGCAAAATGAAGATATTTTGAACTCATTTAAAAAATCAGAACCATATTTGGTAGATGTCGTACCTGCTAAGA
This sequence comes from Companilactobacillus nodensis DSM 19682 = JCM 14932 = NBRC 107160, assembly GCF_000615905.1. Taxonomy (GTDB): domain Bacteria; phylum Bacillota; class Bacilli; order Lactobacillales; family Lactobacillaceae; genus Companilactobacillus; species Companilactobacillus nodensis. The sequence continues at coordinate 115,893 of NZ_BAMN01000005.1, read as the reverse complement.
GTGTTATTAATGAATTGGCTGACGATAATCATAAGACATTATTGCATGCCGGTCCTCCAATCGCATTTAAAGATATGACTGAACCTATGCAAGGTTCATGTATTGGTGCCGCTTTATTTGAAGGTTGGGTAAAAGATGAAAATGAGGCTAAAGAATTATTAAACTCTGGTGAAGTTAGATTCATGCCTTGCCATTCAGTACGCGCTGTAGGACCTATGGGTGGTATTACTTCTGCTAATATGCCGGTTCTGGTGATCGAAAATCGTTTAAAGAATAATCAAGCATTCTGTACTTTGAATGAGGGTATCGGTAAAGTATTACGTTTCGGAGCATATTCACAAGAAGTTGTTGATAGATTAATTTGGATGAGAGACGTCCTTGGACCAACTTTGAGTAAAGCTATCAAGCAAACGGAGGGTGGATTAAATATTACAGTTATGATGCTAAGGCCATTACTATGGGTGATGAATTCCACCAACGTAATATCGCCGCAAGTCTAGTATTCCTTAAAGAGGTTGCTCCACTGATTATTAAGTTATCTATTAGTGATGATGTTAAGCAACAAGTTATCAAGTTCTTAGCTGATACAGATCAATTCTTCTTGAATATTATGATGGCAACAGGTAAATCAATTGTTGATGCTGCACGTGTTCAAGAAGAAGGAACTATTGTTACGACTATGTCCAGAAATGGTGTTGACTTTGGTATTAAGGTGAGTGGATTGGGTAATGAATGGTTCAATGCCCCTGTTAATACTCCTGAAGGACTGTTCTTTACAGGGTTCAGTCAAGATGATGCTAATCCGGATATTGGTGACAGTGCTATTGCTGAAACTGTTGGATTTGGTGGTATGTCAATGATCGCCGCACCAGGCGTCACAAGATTTGTTGGTGCTGGTGGATTCGAAGATGCTCAACGTGTATCCAATGAAATGATGAAGATATGTACAGAACATAATCCTAATTTTACAATTCCTACTTGGGACTTTAAGGGTACTCCACTTGGAATTGATATCTGTAAGGTAGTTGAAACTGGTATTACTCCTATTATTAATACTGGTATTGCCGGTAAGATTGCTGGAACCGGTCAAGTTGGTGCCGGTACGGTTCATGCTCCACTTGCTTGTTTCGAAAAGGCATTAGTTGCCTATGGCAAGAAGATGGGCTTAGTTGATGATGAAAAAGAATTTGTCACAGAAGCATAATTTATTAACAGGTGAGCGAAGTAGTATGCTTCGCTCTTTTGTGGAGAAAGAGCAGTCAGGGATTGTTGACAGTATTTTTAGACATAGTTTCAATATTAAATTTGAGAATATCTATTTTCATGTTGGCAATTATGCTGGTGGATTATCGGTTCTTGGAATAACTATTAATTCATTATATCTAAGTAAAATCTTAGATAACATTACGTTGAACGACTTGGTCATCTTGAAGAATGATATTTTAAAGATTTACGCTTCAAATAAAATATTTGAAGTAAATCTTTTGAATTTAAATGAAATTGAACTTAGTATTCCTAAATTGGATCTATCTGTAAATCAATATAAAATGGTTGATTCTTCTCTTAAAGAATTAGATTTGGGTAAAAAGATTGGTATGGATAATAACTCAATTAGTCATATTATGCCAATATTTAGCAGGATTAATCAGAAGCATGATTCAGAATTATATGATTTGATCAAATATATGTTAGGCAGAGGAAAAGGGCTAACCCCCAGTGGAGATGACATGCTCGTAGGATTTTCGTCAATGTTGGTTGGCAGCGGTTATCCACTTGCAGAAAGATGGATGAATATATTAAGTGAATTTTCTGAATTAGGTACCACTAAGGTAAGTAGTGCGTATATTGATGCCGTCAAGCATGGGTATATAAGCAAGGATTTAAAAGAATTGATGTTGAATATGAATAGTAATAAGTCAACAATAATTTGTACGATGCAGGAAGTCTTACAGATGGGGCATACATCAGGCGCAGATACCCTGTTTGGAGTTAGTTTGGCAATTAATGAAATAATTGGAGGGAGCAATAATGGATAGTGGGGCAACAAAAACATTGAGTTTTACAGATCGTTATAAAGCAATGAATGTTTCACAGAAGTATTGGTGGAAAGTAGTGGCACTCTGTTTCTTTGGCTGGATTTTAATGTACGCTGATAGAACAATTCTTAACCCGGTACAAACACAATTAGCAGCACAGTTTCATATCAGTAATACTCAACTTGGAATTGTGAATAGTATTTTCTTCTTAACATATGCTATTACTCAAATTCCTTTCGGTATGCTGGGTGATAAATTTGGTAGACGTTTGGTTATTATGATTGGGTTTATTGTATTTGGAATAATGACATTTGTAAGTGGCATTGTGACAGGATTTATCGTATTTCTAATCGTTAGAGCTATTGCAGGTATTGGACAAGGATCGTACTACGGACCACAGTACGCACTGTCAACAGAAGCAATTCCCACGAAAGATCTTACATTGGGTACAGCTATTATTAATAGTGGTATGGCTTTTGGTACATCAGGTGGATATCTACTTTCAAGTACACTAGTACTTCAAAATGGAATGCCTTGGCAAACACCATTTTATATTATGTCCATACCCACTGTAATTGTAGGTATACTATTCTACTTCATCTTGAAAGAGCGGGTTATTAGGCCTGAAGATCAGGGTAAAGACAAAGAGAAAAAAGAAGAAGTTGAGGTTCCAACTGAAAAGGTTAGTGTTGGTTCATTATTTAAAAATCGTAATTTAGTTTTTGCTTACATTATGTGTTTCTGTTCTATTTATGCCAATTTCGTTATTATTACTTGGTTGCCACAATTTCTTCAAGTTGAAAGAGGCTTTAAAGGTACAAGCGTTGGTTTCATAGCTTCGTTAGTTCCTTGGGCATCAATTCCTGGTGCAATATTATTTGCACATATTTATGACAAAACAAAGAAAACAAAAGCATTAATGTTCTTCTTGGTCCCATTATCATTAATCTCAGTATTTGGGATTGCCTTTGTTACAAATAAGACTTTACTAATTCTAGTTCTTATTGTTTATGGACTCACAGGTAAGTTAGCAATCGATCCTATTCTAGTTGCTTTTGTTACAAAGAATGCTCCAAAGTCATCACTTTCTACAGCTTTGAGTGCATATAACTTTATTGGCATGTCTGGTTCGATTCTTGCACCATACGTTACAGGTTGGATTTCAGATAGCTTTGGTTCAATGAAGATTGGTTTTTATTTAGCGGCTGTACTATTGCTTATTGGAATGATTCTATTTGGATTTACAAGCGATAAGAATAATGTGAATGCAGCATAATATTTAAAACACCTATCATACTTTGGAGTGAGTATGATAGGTGTTTCGATAGAAATAGATTCTTGTTCCCGACGCGATAATCTATGATGTTAATGTGGCGCCATGAGAGGTGAAAATCATGACTAAGAAAATAAAGATCTCTATGTCAGGACAAATATTGATTGCCATGGTATTAGGAATAATAGTAGGGTTAACTTTTAAATCATTTTCTAGTAATTTGAAAATAGTTGGTGACATTTTTATTAAAATGATTCAAATGGGTATTATATTGCTGGTTATGGGTCAGGTAATTGAGGCAGTGGGAAATATAGATTTAGGTCAGTTTGGTAGAATGATCAGGCAAACTGTAATTATATTCTTTACTTCTTCTATTCTGGCGGCATTGTGGGGAGCTATAATGGTTATTGTTTTCAAACCTGGTTTAGGGATTTCTATTAAAGGTTTATCAGATAATAACATTAAAGTTGGTCAATCAATGTCATTCTCCAAAGTTATAAGTGATTTTTTCCCCAGCAATATATTTGAATCGATGTCTAAAGGGTCTATTGTGCAAGTCATAGTATTCTCCATTGTTTTTGGTATTGCGTTATCAGCATTTTGCCATTCCACCAATGAATTTCAATTATTAGATATTCTCAAACAGTTTAATAAAGTTATTCTGAAAATGATCTCACTAATCATGACTATAGCTCCCATTGGAATATTTGCATTGATTGCCTCGGCTATTGGCAAGTTGGGGATTAAGGTGATTATCCCAATGATGAAATATTTAATTATATATGGATTTGCTACTATTACTTATTTAGTCTTCTGGATTTTATGTATTACATTGGTTACTAAATTGAATTTTATATATTTAATTAAAAATATGTGGGATATGTCTTTAATGGCACTAGCTACTACTTCTTCTGCGGTCACTTTTCCAACTGAATTGAAGGATACGAAGGAAAAATTGGGCGTCAAGGATAAAGTTGCTCAAATTGTTTTAAGCTTGGGAATGTCCTTAAACTCTAATGGTTCTGCTATGCATATGTCGATTACGATAATTACAATTGCACAAATATATGGAATTAAGTATGATCTGCAAACCTATATGTACATTGTTCTTTTGGCTACATTAGCATCGCTGGCAAATGCAGTGGTGCCAGGTGCGGCACTAGTTTCATTGGCCATTGTGGTTCCTCAAATGGGATTACCGGTTGAAAGCATAGCGTTATTTGCAGGAGTGGACTGGTTTGTCGGCATGTTGAGGACTATTTTGAATGTTGATTCAGATGTATTTTCATCAATTTTGGTTGCACATAAAAATGATGGAATTGATACAAAAGTATTTTATGAAAGTAACTAATAAAGATCCATTACGTTTGGTTTAGGCGTAATGGCTTTTTTGTTTTCGATGTATGTTTTTCCTGACTTAAATTTAAAATGATTAAATAGTATTAGAATATGTTTTAATTAACATACAGAAAGAAAATGAAAGCTTTGAACAAAATATTAAAAAAAAATCATTTCGATAATCATTATAATTGTGCTACTTGGTGTAATTGGACATGTGAGTTTTGATAAGAAAATTTATAGTAGTGATTACATAAAATCATCAGTACCAACGTTATTTTTTCACGGATGGGGTGGCAGCTATCGTTCGGAATCACAGATGGCAAATTATGCCAAATCTCATGGCGTAACTGATACGATAATTCGTGTGGACGTTAGTCCTAAGGGAAAGGTAACTTTGAATGGTAGAATAAATAAGAACACACAGAATCCAATTATCGAAGTTAATTACCTGAATAATAAAAATGATAATTATTCAGAGGACGCTCTATGGATGAAACAAGTAGTGGTTTTACTTCAAAAAGAATACAACATTAAGAGATTTAATGTTGTAGGACATTCAATGGGAAATATGACGATTGCTTATTATCCGTTGGATTATAGTCAGGATAAGTCACTTCCTAAGTTGAATAAGCAAGTGGATATTGCTGGACATTACAATGGAATTTTAGGGATGAATGACGAACCTAATAAGATGAAACTCGCTAGTAATGGTAAACCAGAGAAAATGGATTCTGATTATAAACAACTATTAAAATTACGAGAAGTCTATCCTAATAATCAAGTGGGTATTCTAAATATTTATGGTGATAAAAATGATGGTACGCATTCCGATGGATCTGTAAGTAATGCTTCGTCCAAGTCATTGAGGTATTTGGTATCTGGACGTGCTAAGTCATATCGTGAGAAGAAGATTTCTGGTCCACAAGCTCAGCATAGTAAGTTACATGAGAACAAGGAAGTCGACAAGTTATTAATTAATTTTTTGTGGAAGAAATAATAATATTACGTTGATATAAATATGGAGATTGATAGTGAAATATATAATTGGTATTGATATAGGAACCACAAGTACGAAATGTGTTTTATATGATCAAAAGGGTACAGTAATCACACACGCTGATGCGGGTTATCAGTTGATTCAGACTGAACCAGGAATGGCCGAAGAAGATCCAGATGAAATTTTTCAAGCAGTGCTTACTACGTTAAAGCAAGTAATGAATGGTATTGAACCTGATGATTTAAGTGGTGTATCTTTTTCAACCGCCATGCACAGTTTGATTTTGATGGATGAGAACGACCATCCCTTGACTAGAGCTATAACTTGGCAGATAACCGTGCTGCTGAGTACGCTGATGAATTAAACGCTAGTGATTTGGGTGCAAAAATCTATGCCAAAACTGGTACACCTATTCATCCCATGGCTCCATTGTCTAAGATGCTGTGGTTGAAGAATGATCATCCCAATTTATTTAATCAGGCCAAGAAGTTTATCGATATCAAATCGTATGTTTTCTTCGAACTATTTGGAGTTTACAAAATTGATTATTCGATTGCCTCGGCGACAGGGATGTTTAATATCTTTGACCTCAAGTGGGAACCAGAAGTTTTGAAACTACTTAATATAGAAGAAACACGTTTACCTGAAGTTGTTGCTACGACTGATAGTGTCAGTGGTATCAACAAAGAATACGGTAAAATGCTCGGTATTAAAGCCACTGTTCCATTTATTTTGGGAGCAAGTGATGGTGTTCTCTCCAATCTTGGTGTTGATGCAATAGATCCAGGGGTAGTTGCTGTGACGATTGGAACTAGTGGTGCAGTGCGAGTGGTAGTTGATAAGCCAGTCATTGATCTCGATGGCAAACTGTTTTGTTATGCTTTAACTAAGGATAAGTGGGTAGTTGGTGTTCCTGTCAACAATGGTGGAATTGTTTTTCGTTGGGTTCGTGATCAGTTATTCGATTCAAAAGTTAGTTATGATGAGTTGACCAAAATGGCTAGTGGTGTACCTGCGGGGTCAAATGGTTTGTTATTTCAACCTTATCTAGGTGGAGAACGGGCACCAATTTGGAATGCCTATGCCCGTGGTTCATTCTTTGGTTTAACTCGTCAGCATACTAGATCTGATATGATCAGGTCAGCGCTGGAAGGAATTGTTTTCAATCTCTATTCGGTTATGTGCTTGATTGAAAAGGTAACTGGTAAACCGACGAGAATTCAAGCTACTGGAGGTTTTGCGAGGTCTGTATTTTGGCGTCAAATGTTGGCTGATATTTTTGATCAAGATGTGACTATTCCAGAGAGTTTCGAGAGTTCATGTCTTGGTGCTGCCGTATTGGGTATGTACGCGTTAGACAATATTGATGACTTATCTGCAGTCAAGAACATGATCGGTATCACTGATATCCATCATCCTAATGAAAATAATGTTAAAATTTATCAGGAGTTATTTCCAATCTGGCAAAGTGTCACTCAGGTGCTGGAACCAGAGTATAAACGTCTCGCTGAATTTCAAAGCAAACAAAAATGATGCGCATAATTGCACATCATTTTTTTGTAATATTATTATTTTAATCCATTAGTAATTTCATCTTCAGAATTAGCTCTGAAGCCATTTTCCAGTTTGATATTTTTATCCTTAACTATGCTATGTACGTAAGGAGCAGTAATTTCAAAGGTACTTGAACCACTGGTTGAGAATGGCACAACAGTCTTGTCGTCAAGGTCAAACTTGTCGAAGAAACTGTTAATGATCATTGGTGGTTGCCCATACCAAGTTGGATAACCCAAGTATATTTTGTCGTAGTTATCCAAGTTGATCTGGCTAGATATTTCAGGATGTACGTTTGTATCACGCTGTTTCTGTGCTAATGCTGCTAAGTCGTCGAAGTTTGTTGGCCAAGCTTGGACAGATTTCAATTCTTCAATATCAGAGCCAGTTTTTTGGCAATAGATTCAGCGGCAGTTTTAGTGTTTCCAGTTGTTGAAAAATAAATAACAATAGACTTCAAAGTAATTCCTCCTTTTAGTTCGGAACAGGGTATCAATCGATTGGATCTAAGATTTTATAATTCAATCCTGATAGTTTTAAGAACTCAGTAGAAATGGCTTCCACATGTGAATTTTTATTGGATAGTTTATCGATCAAAACGATATCGTAAACTTGATAAATCTTCATGGATTCCACGATTGTTGGAATTAAATCGACACTGGAAGTTTCATCAATAGCAACTATTACCATATCCTGATTCTCCATAGCTTGATCGAGAACATTACGATTGGAGAAGTTTCTTCCTATAATAGTGGTCCGTGCTCGGCTATCGAATAAATTATAAATATCAGAATCGTCTTTTACTTGAGTTCCTAGAATTAAAACGTTAGTCATAAGCTGCTCCTTTATTAGCTATATTTATATTTTAAACCAATAAGATTATGAAAGGGTGATTAATTTCACATTGTTTGTTATTTTGCTAAATACTTTTTGATTTCGGTATTTGAGTTTGCACGGAATCCTGGTGATAACGTGACATTCTTGGTAGAAGCTATTTTTTCAATAAATGGTTTGCTTTCATCAAATTCACTACTGTAAGTAGTGGTAAATGGAATGATTGTCTTGCTAGATAAGTCGTAAGTATCGAAAAAACTATCGATGATCATTGGTGTGCGATGGTACCAAGTTGGATAACCTAAATAAATCACATTGTAGTCAGAAAAATTAAGGTTTTTATCGATTTCAGGATGGATATTATTGTCTATTTCATCACCTGATCTTTCAACTAATTGATCATAATTATCAGGATATGGCTTGATAGGCTTCAGCTCATCAATATCAGAATGCGTCTCTTGAGCAATGAATTGTGCGGCTTTTTTGGTGTTTCCAGATTCAGAAAAATAAATAACGATTGATTTCATATGTTTTTCCTCCCATAAATACAATCCCATAATAGACCTTCGAGTGGACTTGAGGGCAAGAGTTTTAGTAATAAAAAAATTAATATATAAATATCTTGCGTTAAAGTATGGTTTAAGGTTTATATTAATAATCAGAGAGTGGAAAAAGCCGGGAGATTCTGAGCACTGCCTAAGAGAATAAAGGTGCCAACGTAGTTGGTGCATTTGTTCTCTGTAGCAGGCGCAGGAATATGGCTTTTGTAACTCGTTTTGGATAGAGAGTGAAGAGAAATGTCAAAATGCCGAGTATAGCTTAGATTAAGAATTGATGTGTTATGTGCATCCTTTCTTAATTGTAGCTAAACGGAGGTATTTATTTCTCGCAACTCATTTCAGAGAGTGGAAAAAGCTAAAAGGAAGCATGAGGTGATTTAAATGGAAAATGTATTATTGATCGGTGCAAGTGGTTCAATTGGTTCAGTTGTTAGAAGAGATCTGTTAAGCTCGAGTGAGAATCATCTAACCTTATTCGTTAGAGATTCTAGTCGCTTAGGTGATATTGATGAGGTCCGCGAAACAGTTATTGCTGGGGATGCCACTAAGATGGATGATTTGAATGCTGCGGTTGAAAATCAGGACGTTGTCTTCATCAGTGTCACTGGTGAATTACCATTGATTACACAAAATGTCGTTGATGCTATGCATAATAATGAAGTCAAACGTGTTATCTTGATCAGCTCAATGGGAATCTACAATGAAGTGAATTCTGATGGTAACAGTGATAATGTGGAGTCAGTTTTGATCCCATATCGTAAAGCTGCCGATATAGTAGAAGAATCTGATTTGGACTCAACTGTTATTCGTCCAAGCTGGTATGACAATAATTCCGACTTGAATTACCAAATCACGTTCAAAGGTGAAACTTTTGTTGGAAGAAATGTTTCCAGAAGAAGTGTCGCTGACTTATCTACTCGAATTATTAACGAACCGACATTGTATGTAAATGAAAGTTTGGGTATTAGTCGAGCTTAATCAAAGAGGTGTACAAATGAATATAAAAGAAGTCGCAAAAAAATATGAACTAAGTGAAGCAACAATCCGTTACTACGAAAAAGTAGGATTGATTCCACCCGTTCACCGTAATAGTGTCGGTTATCGTGATTTCACTCAGGAAGATGAGAACTGGATCAACTTTTCTAAGTGCATGCGCATGTCTGGAATGTCAGTTGACTCATTAGCTGAATATATTTCACTATTTGGTCAAGGAGATTCGACAGTTGCTCGCCGAAAAGAGATTCTTGAAGAGCAACAAGCACTTATCAAGTCAAAACTTGATGATATGCAGAATACTTATGACCGAATCTCGATGAAGATCGACACATATGATGAACATTTAGCAAAATTTGAAAAGGAACTTGAAAACCAAAAAGAAAATGTCTAATGTAACTTACTATTCAGTAATGAAGAATGATTCGTTGATTCAGCCATGGACCAAGAGTAGTCGTGAGATAGTTCAGACGTTGAAGCGTGATAGTCAAGGCATTCTGATCAGTTTGAAGGGTGATTCCAAGGTATCTCTAGATGATTTGATTGATATTGGTAAGCTGAGTATTTATGACCAACAGACAATGGATCAATTCATGAATGAAAAGACCTGCGGGGATGTTTATTTGGATAATGCCTTCACATTGATCGATGATTTGGAAATGAAGTATGGGGTCAAGGACTCTAAGTATTCATTTGAAATTTATCTGGCAACGGCATTAGCTAAGAAAATGCAAATATCTCAGAAACTAAGTTGGATCTTGATGACAGCTTTTATTGCCACACAGAGTTCGAAGCTAGCTGATCTGGTCTTAGATTATCCGGGGGATGATTGGAAGCAATTTGATAATAGCTTCTTTGACAAGTTATTGGAGAAGCCATATGATCCACCGTTTGTGGAGCAGGGTAAGCATTATGTGACTTACTTTAAGTCTGAATTGTTCGAATATAACTTAGTTGCCAAAGCATTTCAGGATCTTAATGAATTGAGAAAAATAAACAATAACCGATTAACCTTGAATAAATTACAAAATCAGCATTCGTATGAACTTATCAGAATGAGTTTTGAACTGCTGAAATATTTTTCATAAGTTGAAATTAACCTAAAAGCTATAGAATAGGCTTTTAGGTTTTTCTTTGTAAATTTATATAATAAAATTTTAAAAAGTCTTGTAAATTATAATTATTTTTCTGAAATTTCACGTACTCTGTATTTATTGATACGATAGGTTTTTACTTATCGATTGTTGCAGTTGTGTTACCAATGTTACATAAAGACTGGTTTTTGTAATGTTATTTAGGCTTTTATGTAACATAAGCCTGTTATAGTATCACTCATAGCGTTGAGAGCTAAAAAAAAATATGAGGATGTTTTTAATTTATGAAGAAAGTATTATCTATTGCACTATTAAGTGCTACAGCCCTAACTGCAATGGGAGCAACTGCAAAGACTGCTGAAGCTGCGATCACCGTAGACAGCACTCGCGTGACAGTTGAAGCAGGAGATACTTACAAGAGTATCGCTGCTAATAAAGGAATTACAATTGCAGAACTAGAACAAGCTAACGGACGTGAAGTCGGTGGATTCGATTTGATTTTCCCAGGAGAAACAGTTTATCTTCCATCAGCTACAACTAATGCAGCTGCACCAGCACAAACAAGTACAGTTGATACAACTGCTACACAAACTCAAGCAGCACAAGCACCAGCTGCTACAACACAATCAGCTACACAAACACAAACTAGTACAACAGGCACATCACATGGTACATTCAAGATCAGTTTTTATGATCCAGCCGTACTAGGTTCAAGCATGGGTTACGGTGGCGTTGCTGCTAACCTATCAGTATTCCCTAAGGGAACACAATTGAAGATCACTCTAGCTGACGGTACAGTAATGTACAGAACAGTTAATGATACAGGTACATTTGCATACAGCAACCCACAACAATTGGATGTTGCTATGCCTAATGCATCAATTCCTTCATACGGTGTAACTTCAGCTACAGTTGAAGTTATCTAATCACTCGTTACAAATCAGTTGTTTTAAAAAACAAACCATAAATAGCATCAGTTATCCTCGGGAGGATGACTGATGTTTTTGTTGTATTATATAATTTATATAAAAAAATAATGTTGGATCCGCTGTTTTATGTATTTTGTACGACGAACAGATAGTTAACACCAAAGATGCCAAAGAAATAATTATGAAATCTATAAATCTCGATTATTTGGGTGAAGTGTTACTTGTGACTATCGTAGTTACTATGTATAATGAGTTTGTAATAGAGATGCGGTGGGCATCTATAAAATCAGACATAAATCTATGACGTAAGTGCATAGCGGTTGCTGGAACCATAATTAATCCAGATATTAATCTATGACATAAGTGCATAGCGGAGACTGACTCCATAATTAAACCCATTTAAGCTATCAGTTCAAATTACTGATAGCTTTTTTTATTCCCATGAATCTTACAAGAATATTTATTGAAACAATACTACTACTTAAATAAAATTATAAATTGAAAGTGTATTATTTGGTACTCGTAATTTAATGAGAAATTCATCTATGAGACCACCTACGGGTGATGAAATAATAAAGCTAAATAGGTTTAAGAAAAATATATTGGCAGCGTGGGAAACATATAATGGTAGTTTCGTTAATAAACGGATCACTTATGTCACAGAAAGTATGAGAATTGTATTAATATGTAAAAAATCAAATTTCATGCATCTCTGTGGCATAGATTATTTTGATCATAATAATAAAAGATTCTATTCAGATTGTAAGAAGAAACATTTGTTTTTTAGAATTGATAATTTAATGATAAAAAAAGATGGCAATACATTTAGAAAATTAAAAATACTTGGATTATTGGATGCATTATTAATTAAAGATAAAATAAGAATTAACGGTCAGACCATAAGTTATTATAGTAATTACGATTATATTGTACGTTCTAGAAAATCATTGACAGGTTTGGGTTGCAATTATGGTAAAGGGTATTACTATCCATCATCAATCCTTAATTTAAAGTTTGAGGATTTTAATGCCGGTGAAATAGTTAAAAAAATTATTATAGATGAATTAAATTAAGTGATTTTGGAATAAAATCAAAAAGTTTTGGAGCAATTAAAGCAAAGTGCAACAATAGTGAAAGTTTCTGAAAAAATATAAAAATTTTCATTGCACCAAGGTCTGACAAAGGCTAATATTATCACATTACTTATTGAAACAGGTGATTTGATGGTGCAATCACGAGCTAATAGAAATCTATTGCTGGTTGCTTTCATGTGGGGAACTAGTTACACATTTATCAAAATGGCGATTGCGGGTCATATGCCGCCGTCAGTTATCAACACATTACGCGGATTGATCTCTGCGGTGTTAGTTTATATATTTTTTCGAAAAGTAGTCAAAACGATGACTTGGAAAGAATTTAAAATTGGTGCCGTCTGTGCAGTATTTAATTTTGTAGTTGTGCAATTGCAGTCCACGGGATTGGAATACACGACTCCCAGCAATAGCTCATTTATAACTTCTATTTATGTTATTTTATTGCCATTTATCGCTTGGTTGTTCTTCAAAAGAGTTCCACCACTAAAAATCTACCTATCTATTGTATTATGTATATTTGGGATGGTATTTTTGACGGGAATTATTTCCACTGGTTTGCAATTTCATATGGGGGACTTTTTGACAGTGTTAAGTGCAATATTTTATGCATTGCAAATGACCTATTATGGATATGCGACTAAGAATGCACGTCCAAAGATTTTGGCATTTCAATTAGGTTTTGTTCAAGCAATTTGTGGGGTTTTGTATTCATTCACAATTGATTATGGTAAATTACCGCAGATTGATTGGACGGTCGCTATTGGACCGGTGATTTATCTGGGTGTTGTGGCGACATTTGCGGCACAAGTAATTCAAGTTACTAGTCAAAAATACACTGATACTGTAACCGCGGGATTGGTGTTAATGACAGAGTCATTATTTGCCAGTATAGTTTCGGTTATATTCCATGTTGAACCATTGACACAACACCTAGTGATAGGTGGAAGTTTGATTATTATGGCAACGTTGACTGCTCAGTTTGATATTCGTGGAGTAGTTACACGTTACTTGGTTAATCGCAATATGATTAGGAAGCCATAGTAGTTGATATTTAATATGAGGAGGATCTCAGATGTCAGAAACATCGCTTATGAACCAACAGTTAGATGCGCTGTTGTATCAAGAAACAAATGTGATCACTAACTTGGCTAATGCCAGTGCTTTGATCAACGACACTTATGAAGATTTGAATTGGTCAGGTTTTTATTTGTACAATTATAAGACAGGTGAGTTAGACCTTGGACCATTTCAGGGTAAAGTTGCTTGTATGCATATCAAAGTAGGATCTGGTGTTGTTGGTACAGCTTATAAGGATCAAAGTATTCATCGGGTTGCGAATGTTCACGAGTTCCCAGGACATATTGCTTGTGACAGTGCTAGTAATTCTGAAATAGTTGTTCCCATTACTAAAGATGGTAAAAAAATCGGTGTCTTGGACATTGATTCACCATCATTAGATAGATTCACTGAAGATAATGAAGTTGAATTGGCTGAATTTGTTAAGATTTTAGCTTCACATATGGAAAATTAAAAAAATAAGGTAGAAATCATTTTGGGATGATTTCTACCTTATTTTTAGTTTTTATAAATGTCGTTTCTTTTAGAAGACTTTAGAATTACAACTACGAATTTGTCATCATGTATATCTGCTATTAATCTATATTTTCCAATACGGTATCTCCAAAGTGTCCCCAAGTCGCTTTCCAATGCTTTTCCCCAAGCGCGAGGATTATCAGAAGATTCAATGTGTATGTCTAACCACTTTACAATTCTAATTTGAACCTGCTTGTCTAGTTTACTAAATTCTTTATCAGCTTTTTTTGCGAATTCCCAAGTGTATTTATTCATTTCAAGTTCAATCTTTTAAGTATTTCTGTACGTTTAACAGTTTCTCCGTGGCTTTTCTTGAGGTTCTCCATAGCATCTTGATAATCGTTTTCATCGTTGATTTTTTCAAGTATGGTTTGTCTCATAAATTCAGTTACTGAGATACCATAGAATTTTGCTAAGTCTTTAACTTGTTTATATTGATCGTCTTTAAACCTTAATGATGTAACAGTCATACCAATACACCTCCAATTGCATAATACCATGGTTTAGACTTCAATTGAAGCCTTTAACCTCTTGGATTTTTGGTTCATCAGAACTTAATATTTTATTGAAGATCATCGGACAGACGATACATGTAATGATAGCGGCTAACGTAATAGCACCATTCTGAGCTTCATTAATTATTTTGAGGTTTTGTCCGACTTGTAAGATAGGCAAGACCAACGTGATGGTTGTTGACATCAGAATCGTTGCACCAATTGAATGACGGTTGTCAAATTTGTGTCTGAGAACAAAGTAGATAATCGATTTTGCTAAGATAAAGGCCACGAAGAAGACAGGTATCAATAACAAAGCATTAGTATCTTTGAACATTGTTCTTAGGTTCAAGTTTACCCCCGTAACGATGAAGAAAATGGGGACAAAGAATCCATATGCCATTGAACTGAGCTTTTCTTGAGTGTCTTTCTTTGGATTGAGCAATTTCATAACTACACCAGCCAAGAAGGCACCAAGAATACTTTCAGCGCCGATTTGTTCAGCAACAGTTACTAATGTAAAAATCAAGAAGAATGCTAATCGAATATCTAGTTGAGTTGTTGTTTTGTCGATGTTGTCGAAGAAGACGTAGATACGCTTGAATCGTCTCAATAGAGCAATGGCGGCAATGAAGATAACTGGCAAAAGGAAGGCTGAAAAGTAGTTTTTTTGTTGGACAGCAGAATAAATTGTTAAAGCAACTAAGGGGATGAATTCACCCATCGCTGATATTAACAGCATGGTTTGACCGTATTCGTTATCTAACAGTCCGGCCTCGGTGAGCAATGATATGATTACACCCAGTGCAATTGTGCTGACAAGAATTGTTGCTAAGATAATGTTGTTGAACAATCCAGTGTAGTACAGTGCCACACTTAAGATGATCGACATTATTAAGACAGACATGAAACTACCGAACGCTAGGCCTAAAGGAGATTTCTCAGCTCCTTTGGGCTTTTTTTCGAATAGTGAAAAGTCAATCTCCATTCCACCTAAAAAAATCAGCATGATAACACCCAGGTTGGCTAGGTAGGTCAGGGTAGAACTAGGCTGTACAATATTGAAGCCAGTTTTACCGATAATGATTCCCATAATTATTTCGGCGACCGTTCCTGGTATTCTGGTGATTCGAAAGCGTGCCATTATTAGTGGCGTTGCTAGGGCAGCAAACAATGTAATTAGTACCGAGAATTTACTCATGTGATTGAACCTCTTTTGTTTTTTCTATTAAAGAGTTTAGCCTAGTTGCCAATGGAATTCTATTAAATATGAAAAATCCAATCGAATAATTAAAGTGCTCCATAATAGTTAGACAAGAAATCTAACGATATGGAGCACTTTTTATATGGTCAAATATAGTGCAACACTAACAGCCGAGATAGTCAGAAAATATATCACAGATAATATCAGTTCACGTACATTAACTGAAGAATACAATGTTCCTTTAAGATTAATAAAAAATTTAGCTCAAAACTTTCGGCTCAAGGGAGATGATTTTCTTATAAGAAGGAGAACTAAGCGAACATTCTCACTTGAGTTTAAAATGAGTGTGATAGACTACTATCAAAACCATGATGTAACTTTAATAGAGGTAGCCACAAAGTACGATATTCTAGCTTGCCAGATCTGTGCATTACTATAGCATTGATTCTTTAAAGCCTCCTCCAAAAGGTAGGCCATCAACTATAAAAAAAGTAAGCAGAAACTGTGCTAACAAGCTAACAAAAGCGAGATAGACCGTTTAAGAGAAGAACTTATCAAGAAAAATAAGGAATCACATGAAACAAAACTGGAGCGAGACATCCTAAAATAATTAATGAACCTGTTTGGGGCCTTAAAGGTAGAGAAAAAATACAAATAGTGGATCAGATTATGGCTGACCAGAAAGATCTTCCAATGTAGAAATTGTTCTAAATGTTAAGAACATATTCTCAATCTAGCGATATAATAATACGCATAAAGCGTCAAAGTGAGGTATAAAATGAATTGGAAAGATTTTGAAATAATAGATAAGAATCAAGATTATGGCATAACCACGGTTTCAGTTCCAACTGGGCAAGGTAAAACGCATGCAATTTTAGAATATATATCACGACGTAAAAATGATGGTCGAAAAATTTGGTATATTACGAATAAAAACAATAATATACCAACTGCTGAGTTAAAAAAGTTGATCGCGAAAAATGAACAAGTCGGTGGACCAAAAAAAATATTCGAGGTTAAATCTGAATTCAATAATTTAATCGACAATTTTCCAAAAACACAATTTCCAAAGTCTTTTTTAAAAGAGTACCAACCTTTGATTTCGAAATTAGAAAGTAGCGTAAATTAGTATATTCAAAATAAAAATAATGATTCTGGCGCTGTAGCAGAACAATTAATAAAGAATGGTTCAATTAAAGATAATCAGGGTGGGTTGCAAAAAGAGTTAAGAAAATCTGTAATAAGATATTTGAATTCCGCAGTTGAGATTATTAATAAAACTAACAAAGAAATCCTCCAGTGTAAGAAAAAGTTGATAAAAAGCAATAAAGATTATCAATGGATTGCCAAGCTTTACCCAGAAGTTTTTATTGAAGAGTATGACGTACTCTTGATGAATACTTCAAAATTTGACAAATCATATCAGTCAATAGTGGATGGCGCTAAAAGATTCAAATTAGAGTCCGAGTTAATCGATAATTCAATTATTGTTATGGATGAATTTGATGCTACAAAAAATGTATTTTTAGAAAATATTCTTGAGAATTCATTGAAGAATAAAGGGAATGCTCTTGCAGATTTCATGAGTTTTCAGGATATTTTTAAAATTGATATTACGAAATCGTATCGAATATTAAAGGAAGTTACGCATAAGAAATCTATTGCAAAAAAATTTCAAGATTTAAAAGCAAATTTTGATTATGTTATTGATACCTATCATGTAGATGCACAATGGTACTTGAATCAACCAGTAAATCGCAGAGAATTTGTTTTCTACAGTGGCAAAAGGTTAACGTTCTCAAGTGGTAATAACAAACTTAGACTTCAAAATATTTGGAATAAGTCTAGAAACGAAGTTGATATGAAATATGTATCTAAGAATGAAGTTTCAGCTAGTAGTATCAATATATTTGGACTTTTTTATTCGATAGATCGTTTTTTCAACTCCGTGAGACATTTTGTTGAAACAATTGTGAAATATCAAATTCAAGAAACGCAATATGATACGAGTCAAAAACGTGTTGATCCAGATTATGAAAACACGTTTTCATCAGTGTTAAGTTATTATGGCATTAAGAGTGGACATTTAAGAAGCTTAATCATCGAAAGTGATAATCAATTTCGAAGTTCAATTCCAAAAAATAGGATGAAGGAATTACCTAGAACTAATGATATGTTTGATCACATATTAAAGCTGATTACACTTGAAAATAGAGATGACAATCGATTTGTTACGGAGTTGAGTGCGTATAGAATTTCTGAAACTCCGGAAAAAACTTTGGCCAATTTGGCGAAGGCGGCGCACATTATTGGGCTGTCAGCAACGGCTAACATAGATAGTCCTTTATCGAATTATGATTTGTCATATTTAAAAGAAGTTTTAGGTAGCCACTTTGTAGATGGAACACAGTTTCTAACGGATGAAACCAAAGAAAGGATGAAAATTCTAAATCATTCGTATGAAAATTCAAACGTTAGAGTGAATGTTGCAGACACTAGTAAAATCAATGAAATTATGAACTCTATGCCTAAAAAATTGGATTATCTACATGTCAAAGAAATAGTTAACTACGTATTCTCTGATGTTCCAGAAATTGTGAATACAATTGCTTTCCAACTGGGAGATGTAAAGGCCAATTATGTATTAAAACAGTATTTAGAAATAGTTCAATCCTTTAAAGTATATTTTGAAAACAAGCAATGTCAGTCATTTTTGTGTTTGACGAATAAGGAAGCCAAGTCAAAAGATAATAAATTAGATTTGGATAAATTAAAGGATATTTTTGAAGCTTATAATCAAAAATACCTTAAAAATGCATCACTCGAGAAGCTCAATAGCTCAGATTTCCGTAAAAATAAAGAATCTATATTGGAGAGATTGTCTCAAGGCGAAAACATTTATGTTTTGAGTACGTATCAAACTATCGGCGATGGCCAAAACTTGCAATATAAGCTTCATCAAAAGAAAATTTAATTCGAATTGTAGATGATAGTTTTACATCTAAGAAAGATAAACGTTTCAGTTTAAAAGATTTTGATGGCATTTACTTAGGGAAAGTTTCCTATCTAACTGAAAACTTGTTAGATAAGAATTTTTCTGAAGATAATGCAATTAGATTTATGCTTCAAACGGAGTATTCAGCTACTAGATATTATATCTCCCCAGATGAAGAAAAGGCTCTAATCCAATCATGCCTAGACAGAATTTCAATAAGGAAAGTTCCCGGAGATTCCGAAGATAACTTTAAATTAAAAGTCAAAAATTTAAATAAGTCTTTAGCTGCCAAAAGGAAAGTTCTTAAGATATTAATCCAATCAGTGGGAAGGTTAACTCGATCATTTTTAAAGAACGAAGTATTTATTGTTATTTCTAGTTCTCTAATAGAGCAATTGCCTTTGGAAGATATGAAAGAACTTGAAGAAAATAACCAATTGGTACCAGAATTGGGTGCAATTTATAATCATATAATTTTTGCTGAGACGTCAGAAGAACAAATTTCAAAAGAAGATGATCAACTAAAATCGCTTGCAAACAATAAAACAAATTACATGAATATTGATCTCAAGCAAATGCTTTCTCGAATTAATTCATTGAAGATAAGTCAGCAAGAAAAAGAAGATGCAATTTATGAGTATGAAAAAATGCGAGAATTATGTTTGAAATATCCGACAATCTCGCTACAGCACCAACCATGTGACAAAATTTTTAACCGATATATTCGAATCCTTGATCCAACTGGATATTGCTTTAAATTTGATGTTCAGATGAAAAAATACAAGTTCGAATTTCGAGACCTTAACAAATATAGAAATCTTATTAACGAAGCAAATTCGACGTTGCCGATTTTAATGAAAAATAATGTGGTGAAAAAGTTTTTTCAAGATAATGGATACGCAACTGAATTTAAACCCAATGATTTGATGATGAACCCGGTGATTTTTAAAAATTTTTATAAAGCGGTAATTGGTGAAAAAGCTGGAGAAGCAATTATCAATAGTGAATCAAATTCAATTAAAATCTCCAGATACACCTCTTCCGATTTTTTTGAAGTATTTGATTATCAAGTTGGTTCAAATCGGATATTTATTGACTTCAAAAATTGGGATGAGTCTTATGATCAGACAGTTGATGGTATGTTAAAGAAAATACGTCAAAAACTTGATAAAACAAATGCTGACAAAGTTTTTGTTATTAATATTTTTGCAGATAATGATTATCACATTTGGAAAAGTGGGGATGGGAAAATAATTGTTATCCCGGCATTAATGAATTCTAAAGGGGAAATTTATCATGACAATGTCAGAACGATCTTCGAAGAAATACAAAACACTATTAAACACGATTGATGTGCAGATTACAGAAACTAATATAGATAATTTTATGAACAAATTTGATTTGTTTAAAATTTCGAATATCGATTCCAAGGACACACACAAAGATATCTCATATTACAAGTTATATAATCAACCAATGTGTATAATCATTAATCAACATTTTTGCAAGTATGCTGTGGCACTAAAGGGAGACTTCACGGTAAAGAAATTGGAAGACCTCCATTTGGGTAACGTTAAAATTAATAAAATTGATCTTAGAGAGATTTTGAATTATCCACCTACGATAATTAATTTGTTTTTGAATTTATATGCTGCCATGAATTTTCCGAAGTATATTGATGAAAAAGGAAGGCCTACTAGTACATATGGGAAATTCTACTATCCAATCTCCAATCAAAAGACAAAGAGAAATAATTTTCGATATTGCTTATCACTTAAATACTTCAATTCTTTGAAGTGGCAAGTTAAGTCTTTTATGAAAACTAATAGACCAGGATCACATGTTAGGTATTTATGGGATGACAATGATTTAGTGCCCAAACAAGTTTATGAATTTGAAAAGGGTAAAGAATATTGGATTGAACACAAAGAACCTGGGAATAAACATGCCGTTGATTATTTCCAAAATGGAAATTATTCTGACTTTCGTGATTCTGAAATTGTCATCATTCAAAATCTGCTGGATGATTTAAACTCCCAATTTGAAAAGTATATTCATATTGATTTCAACTCTGTCAATTCTGCAGACGAAAGTGCACACTCAATGGAGAAATCAAAGCAATCGTATCTAGAAGGACTTAAACAGAGGTATGTATGTGAGCCAATCAATGTCGTGGACCTGGTAAAGAGTAAATAATCAAAACAATTTATCAAAGCAACCAATAAACTCCTTCAAAAAGAAGGTATTGCAATTTTAAATACTAATAAGAAAGATGAATATCATTCAGGATATAATTTAGCCATTATTGAACCAAAGGAAAATTATCAAGATAAAACTGATCCCCATCGGAACAGTTATGATGATGTCATAATTCAAAATATAACTACGTCTAATTTAGCGGCTCCAAAAGATTCTTTAGAATCCAGTAGTTTGGTAATTAAATTGTTTCAGGAGTTTGATGTCAAGAGAAGTATTTTAGAGAATCACATTCCAAAATCAGTTTTTGAAGAAAATAAACTATTTGCAGGGTATACATTCATTACCTTTGACGAAAATAATAATGCGATTATTTTCGAAAATACCTCTGACGGAGTTACTCAATTCGAAAGTGTTCAAAAGAAGAATTTTTTTGATGAGACTAATTCTCGATACTCTACAATTCGAGGTTTTATTGCTGACAATAACATAAAACCTGAGTCTGTAAAGTGGCAAATCGAATGTATTTTTTTCAAAGATTTGGATAATCTCAATTTAATTAAGAGAACTGATTATTACGCATTTCCGGAGATAAGTGAAATTGGTTATCGATTACTGTGGGCTAATCCGGATAATCTGGTCAAAGTAAATTTACTGATTTCAGACTTAAAAAATTTTGAGCAAACTCAGAAATCCCCATCGGTCAAAAAAGATGTGTTTGACGTGTGTGAATATTTGGAAGAATTAGATATAGGTAAAGTGACTATGGGTCATTTTAGAAAGTTAATGAAGGATGATTTTGGTTTTAGAGGAAACTCAAAAGTAATGAAGGAGTTTGTAAATTATAAGTTTAAAAGAAATCGAATGAATCCTAAGTTACCTTCCAATTACTTACCATTCAGTAATCATAAGGGTGGAGAACTCAAGCAAAGTTATGGCTCTCTTTATGGCATACACATATATCGTGAGCTTGATGGGATATCTTCAAGTAATAAAGAGAAATTTTATTATAAATATATTCTTATTGCCGATAGTACGGAAAATGTTCGATTGAGTTACAACAATGGGCATCCTATTCGTAAACTTATTAGTGAAAAAGAAAATAGTATTTCTGAATCTTTATTGATCAAAATGTTTGATGTTGATTTTATTCGAGTTAATCAACCAACAGTTAGACCATATGCAGTTAAATTTAATAAGGAATTTTCCAAAATGAATCCTGTGACAAAGTAGGATTTAGAAAAATAAAAACGTTCTTCAAACCATGAATCCAACATGGTTTTGAAGAACGTTTTTTTATTTTTTAATATACTGGACGATCCAAACCTTGTGTATCAGGATCAGCCATACCTAAGCTGTCATTGGCACCATAATTGGAATCCTTGATGATATCCAATACAATATCAGCGACACTTTGACGTGAACCTGAAACACCATTGTATTGTTTTGGTTGTAACAACATACTTAACTTCATCACGATCATTCAACCAAGGTAGGCAAAGTGTCGTGTATGTTAAGCCTGATTGTTCCAATAACTTGTCAGAATTAAGAGCTGCCTTTAATCCCCACTTAACTTGTTCATGGTTCCAACGGCCGAACTCACCAGGAACTTCGTTGTAGATACCAAGAATATTACTAAATGCGACACGATTAACGTGATTCTCTTTCATAGCTTTGATAACGTTATTTGTCATGGCGTTATCATCATCATGATCAATAATAGCTACGAATACCATGTCTTGTCTAGCAACGGCATCATCAACTGATTTTTCATTTTCAAGATCTATTTCGATTACTTTAACGCGAGAGTTGCTAACCAAATTGGATAGGCGGTTACTGTTACGCAACCCTAATGTCAAGTCAACGTCTTTGAATTCATCTTCACTCAAAATTCTATCTTCTACGATACGGGCAATTTGTCCGTTAGCTGCTAAAATTAATAGTTTCATTTTATTTTCCTTCTATTATGTTATTTTCTGTTGATTTCCAAACTATCACGTGAACCAAGTTTTGGATCATGTGATAATCTAACTACTAAATCGGCGATGCTCCTAATTGAGACGTCGTGTCCGCCGAATAGTTCACCTTGGATAACTCTTTCACGGTCATCATTGATATTCAATCTTTGTAGGTGGCGTGCCATTAATGTTAAATTGTCATTGTTATTTCTTCCTTTTTGTTTAATTGATGTGGTTATCATAAACTTTAATGTACACTTCAAGAAAATACATTTTAAAAAAACTAAGTAGCCTTTAGATTAAATATTAGATTCTTAACAAATAAACTAGTAGTATATTATTGATATGAAACTTTTAACAATTAAAGAGGTAAGTCAGTTTGACAGAATCAGCATTTTGGTCAAAAATATCAGCTCGAGCCAAATCAGAACATCGTCCATTCTTTAGCATGGCACCGATGGAGGCCGTTAGTAATACAGTCTTTCGTCAGGTTATAACACAGGCGTGTGCTCCAGATACATTCTTCAGTGAATTCGTCTATGCGAAGGCAATTACGAATCCGAATACTAAGTTCCCTATTCATGGTCGGCTATACATCGATTCAAGGGAAAAGACACGTCCGGTCGTTCAACTATGGGGAAATGAAGCTGCTGACTTTGAATCTGCGGCTTCTTCATTGAAAGAACAGGGATTTGAAGCAATAGATATCAATATGGGATGTCCAGATGGAACGGTTATTAAGAATCATGGTGGTAGTGATTTGATTAGGAACCATCAATGGGCTCAAGATGTAATTGCGGCAGCAAAAACCTCAGGATTAGCCGTTAGTGCTAAGACACGTCTTGGTTATAGCAAGGTTGAAGAATTCAAAGATTGGATCCCATTTTTGCTGCAACAAGACGTTGATGTGCTAACTATTCATCTGAGAACAAAGATGGAGATGAGTAAGGTTCCGGCTCACCTGGAAGTTATCAACGATATTATTAAGATGCGGGATGAAATTGCTCCACAAACATTGATTCAGATCAATGGAGATATTCCTGATTATCAAGCTGGCTTGAAATTAGCGCAAGAGCATCCTGGATTAGATGGAATTATGATTGGACGTGGAGTCTTTGCCAATCCGTTTGCCTTTGAAAAGAATCCAACAATACATTCACTTGATGATCTTTTGGATCTGTTACAGATGCAACTAAATCTGTTTGATGACTTTTCAAAGAAGTACGATATGCCACGTTTCCCATCGCTCAAACGTTTCTTCAAAATCTATGCTCGACCAGAATTGGGTGCGACTGATTTGAGAAATGCGATGATGGATACTAAGTCGACTGACGATGTACGTAAGATTTTGGCTGAGAAAGATAAGTATTTGAAATAATATATAACGTAAAAAGCAGAATTCCTCTGATTATGAGGAATTCTGCTTTTTATCATAAATAAAAAATAAGTTGCTGTTTTCTATTTTGAAAACAGCAACTTATTTTAATTCCAGGCTTTTGACATGAGATTAATTAAAGGATTGACTTTGGACTTTTGATTCTTCAAATAAGCAACGTAGAAGTCCACCGTGCTGGCATCGTCACTGATAGGAATTCTAACGCGGTCATCATCGTTATTTGGAAGATGATGGCTATCTTTACCAGAAATATTTGTACTGAAATATGGGAAGTTAGAATACTGAGTTATTTCGGTGAAGGCATCGAATTGTTCTTGATACATGAATCGAGCATCAGGAATATTGTCTTGAACAATCTGTTTCCAAACACCGATGTCGTTAACAACGACAAAACTCATTCCCTTTAGTTCTTCAAATGTGACTGAAGTTTTGTTAGCTAGATAAGTGAACCTATCTAGGTTAACAGATAATTTCTCACTACCAATGAATCGAGATTCAATTGAATCTGTCATGATTTCTTGATTGGTAATAATCATGGCAAAACTACGATTTTCTATGCTAGATATAACTGAATCTGTTTGTAATAGAGAATCATTTATTACTACGTTATCAGTAACATCATCTAAGGATTTCAACAGCATAATAGGTCCGGGAGCTATTGATCCAACCTTTATCATAGTATGACTTGCTTCGTATTTTTGAACAGTGTCAATGAAGTTTTGATTTTGGTCAAGAACCTTTTGAGCTTCTTTGACCGCCAGAATACCAGTTTTGGTTAGAGCTACGTGATTAGGTTGACGATCAAATATTTTAACATCTAATTCGTCTTCAAGTTTCTGCATTCCTCGAGTCACAGTCGGCTGAGTCACCATTAGCTTTTCAGCAGTGGCTGCCAGCGTTCCATATTTATTAAAAGTAACTAGTTCCTCAAGTAAGTAGTTATCAATCATTAAATCACCTCATTATAATGCTATACGTCAAACGTATGGTAGCATGTTTATCTGGTAATTTTCAAGTGTCCAATATGAACATATAATGAACTCATGAATTAAACAAACAGTAATTAAATAAAGAGGTAAATAATATGGAAACAGTTAAGTTAAATAATGGAGTTGAAATGCCACAATTAGGATTCGGAGTATTTCAAGTAACAGACTTGGATCAATGTGAACGAGCAGTTGTTGATGCGATTGCATCTGGCTATCGTTTGATTGATACAGCCGCTGCTTATCAGAACGAAGCAGCCGTTGGTCGTGCTATCAAGCGCAGTGGAGTTGATCGTAAGGAACTCTTCATTACATCTAAACTTTGGGTTTCGGATGCTAATTATGAAAGAGCACAAAAGGCTATTGAAACATCATTGAATAATCTTGGGGTTGATTATCTAGACTTGTACTTATTACATCAACCATATGGGGATGTTTCAGGTGCATGGCGTGCTTTGGAAGAAGCTTATAAAGCTGGTAAGATTCGTGCCATTGGTGTTTCTAATTTCTACGCTGATCAATTGAAGAACTTAGAATTATCAAATGAAATCAAGCCGGTACTTAATCAAATTGAAGTTAATCCTTGGTATCAACAGAATTCTGAAGTAGATTTCAATCAGGGAGAAGATATCCGTGTTGAAGCATGGGCACCATTCGCTGAAGGTAAGCATGACATCTTTACAAACGAAGCTATTAAAGAAATCGCGGACAAATACAACAAATCTAATGGTCAAGTTATTCTAAGATGGCTACTACAAAGAGGAATCACCGTTATTCCTAAGTCAGTTCACAAGAATCGTATGGAAGAAAATATCAATGTCTTCGATTTCAAGTTAACTGATGATGAGATGAAGGGTATGAATGGCCTTGATAAGGGCGAAAGCCAATTCTTCGATCACCGTGATCCAGTAACAATTGAACAAATTTTTGGAACAAGTTTAGCTAAACTAAAATAATTGGAGAGATAAGAATGAAAAAAGTATTAGTAACCCAGCAGCGACAACTCCGAAGACAATCCCGCCGATGGCTGAGATGAAGAAAGTTGATATATTTTGGCTTAAGGCTAAATGCCCCGTGCTATACCAAATCAGCGCGGCTTGTAGCAGCACGATACCAGTTGCGTCGTTGAATAATGATTCCATTTTCAAAACAACATTAACGCGTGTTGGTAATATCAATCCATCACTGACTGATCCCATGGCAGTTGCATCAGTTGGAGTGCTGATTGAAATTATTATTAGGGCGAGTGCAAGTGAGATACCAGCGACTGAATGCAAAATTATTGTTCCAATGATTGCGGAAATAATTGCTAGGATCACGGCCGTACCGACGATGTTTTTTATTTTCCGACGAACTAGATAAGTCTTAGTTTCTTGTCCTTCGAAGAATAATAACGGAGCGATAATCAGTAACATAAATATCTCATCATTGAATGACAATACGGTTTGATTAGTTAAGGGAATCAATCCCACAATTATCCCCATAATCAAACTGATATAGGTTCCTGATATTTTTGGTACCAAATTTGAAATGAAACTACTGATGGCTACCGTTATAAGTAACACGACTGATGATTCAAAGAATGCCATGATTATTCCTCTGTATTTTGATATTTAACGTACTAACTATAACAATTTCCATTGAACAAGCACACAGTAGATGATAACCTGAAGGTGTATGAACAATAAATTTAACGGGGATCAGTATATTATGGATAAAAAAATCTTATCTGCTTTTTTGATTGGAGCAGGTGTTGTGGGTGGGACTGTCTTTGCAACTAACCAAACAGTTGCTGAAGCCGCAACTCATAAAACAGTTACAACAACCAAAGTTACTTCAATTTATAATAACGATGGGAAATTAGTTACTAACCGCGCCTTGCTGCACATACGCCTTGGATAACTGATAAGAAGGTTTCTATTGGTAACTTGGGAGAATTCTACCGAGTAGCTACACATGAATTCGTCAAAGTTGGTGATGTACAAATGCAACGCGACAATTCTGGTACTGCCACGATTAGTTATGCACCAGATAGTGGAATTGATCTATGGAATGGATATGGTGCTAGTAAAGTTGCTTCAGGTCAAAAATTAACTAATGGTACTCAATGGAAATTCTCTGAAAAAGTAATTGATAACAACGGAGATGCTTGGTATCGAATTGGTAACAATCAATGGATTGACGGTACTTATACCAAGATTACTAACGATGTATTCGAGGAACCAGTTGCTAGTAATTGGGATCCAAACTTCGCTGCGGTCAAAGTAAATAGTGATACGCTAATTTATAACAATGATAATTACAGTTCAGGTAGTCAGGGTTCTGTTGCCGCTGGAAAGTTGTTGCAAGTTGCATCGACTCTTCAAGAAAGTGACGGAATCTGGTATGAATTGAGTAGTGGCGGCTGGATTCCAGCTGGAATCACTACTAAGATTTCTAATTCACGTCCAACTGTTTCCTTAAATGGTAAGACTAAGAATCAAGCGATTGAAGATGTTATTTCTGCTGCTAAACAACAACTTGGCAAACCATATATTTGGAATGCTAAAGGTCCGGATGGTTTCGACTGTTCTGGATTGATGCAATACGTCTTCCGTGAAGTAACTGGTCAAAATATCGGTTCATGGACCGTACCGCAAGAGACAGCTGGAACTAAAGTTTCAATGAATGACCTTCAACGAGGAGACTTGGTATTCTGGGGTCCAGAAGGTGCCACATATCACGTTGCCTTGTACTTAGGTAATAACCAATATTTGAACGCATTGCGTCCAGGTACTAACGTCAAAATCGATTCGATTTCTTCAAGCTTCGCTCCATCATTTGGAGTTCGCGTATTTAAATAATTTTCGACAAAATAAAGACTTCCCAATTTTGGGAGGCCTTTATTTTTTTAGTTAAAATTAGCATAATGCCAACTACCAATATTTTTATAAAAGACTATGATGAACCTGTAACTAAGGGGTGATAATCATGAGGTTTCAACAATTAAAGAGAAATGCTAATTTTGTTTTGAGAAAGAAATTGTATAAGAGTGGTAAAAACTGGGTTGTTAGATCAACTTTGAGTCTTGCTGGAGGATTGATTTTGTTTGGAGGATCACAATTAACCGTTAAGGCTGATGTTACAAGTGATTCTACACAATCTGAAGAAGTTCAATCTACTGCAAATAATGATGGTGAACCCAATACCGATGCTCAAGGTAATATCAATGTAGTTTCCCCTGCAAATAGTAATACGAATCGTGTTGCGGAGGATGATACCCAAACACAACCTGTCCAGTCGCTTTCCAGTACTACAAATAATCAGGACTCTAAATCTGGGAATAATATAAATCCAGAAAATCAGCAGGTGACCAACGTTGGTGAAGACAATAATAATGGTGTAGATGGTTCAGTTGAAAATTCAAATACTCCATCATCAAGCCAAAATAATAATTCTGTTCAGCAACCAGTTCAACCACAGGCTGAGTCTACAAATGTTAACTCTACTTTACCAACGACAATAGCAAGAGGTACATGGGGAACATCAGATTGGAGAATCAAAGATGATGGTGCCGGAAATATTGTTCTGCATATTGGTGCCGGTACTTTTAACGATACTCATTATAATGATGATACAGATTATAGACGACCTTGGTCTCCTAGTGATTCTTCAAAAGTTACTCAAGTTGTTTTTGATGGCAATGTTAAGGCCGATTCAAGTCTTAATGGTTTATTTTATTCATTTGGGAATCTTACTAATATCCAAAATCTTAATTATTTAGACACGTCAAGTGTCACTGATACGTCACAGATGTTTGAGTATGATAGTAAATTAGAATATGCTGATTTTTCAAATTTTGATTTTAGAGATGTCAAAAAGTCTGAAGAAATGTTTAAAAATTGTTTTTTATTGAAGGGAATGAGTTTTGGTCCAAACTTTGTTGGTACTAATTTGGTTGATGGTTCAGGAATGTTTCAGAGTTGTAAATCACTAACTTCGTTGGATCTTTCGATGTTTAGTACTCCTAAATTGGAAAAAGCGTCAAATATGTTTTTTGGAGAGGTTTCATTAACATCATTGGATGTTTCAGCTATAAATACTTCAAAGGTGAATGATTTTACTTCAATGTTTTCAGGTGAAGAATCTTTGGAAAGTTTGAATGTGTCAAATATAGATTTTTCGAATGCCACTAGCTTGGAATCATTGTTCTCAGAAGACACCAAGTTATCTAATTTAACGTTACCTAAAAAAATGAATACTTCAAAAGTAGAGAACTTTTATAGAATGTTTTATGGTTGTCCCAATTTAAAGCAAATAGATACTAGTTCAATAGATACCAGTAATGCCAACAGATTGGAAGAAATGTTTAGCCATGATTACGGATTACAAAGTATAGATGTTTCAGGATTCAATACATCTAAGGTGACAAATTTTTCTCAAATATTCGCATTTTGTACATCGTTAAAGACTGTAGATTTATCTAATTGGAATATGAAAAAATCGGTTAGATTAGAAAATGACGATAAAGGATTATTCGGAGGAGGAACAGAGTTAGATACTATTGTTTTAGGCCCTGAGGATAATTTGGTTAGTCCCGGTATTTTTGATAAAGATAGGAATTCTTATGATAAAAATGGAAATGTCATCAGAACTAATACAGGATGGAAAGCTATCCAGACAACAAGTTCTGATATCAATCAGGGATACACAGTTTCTAGCTTTATGTTGACCGATGATATGTACAATGGAAAGGATAATCCATCAGGAGTGACAACTTGGCAAATTAATTATACTGGGCCTGTTGATTTCTCAGTGAAATATATTGCAAGTGATACTGGCAAAATCCTTTATACTGTTTCAGTACCCGGAGAGTTCCCTGGTGATATATATGATGCTAAAAAGTTATCCAGTTATGGGGATGACGTTAAAGACGCAACCGGATATCAAATTGATGAGAATCCTAGTCCAGATAGCTATACACTTACAAACGATGATCCACAGGAATTTGATATTAAAGTAGATCCAGTACCTGTATATGGTCCATTAACAGTTCAAATTATTGAATCTAATACTAAAATTGGAGACTTCCACACAGTTACTTTTCAATTGCCAAATGGTGATGGAGATAATTCTGCTGTTATTAATAGCGAAGTAAATCAGATTGCAGCAAGAGAACTAGTTCCATCAACAACAGGTGCAGGTGGAGCACCTCTAATGGGTTCAGATAAAAAGCCCATATTTGATGGCAGCTATTTTGAAGATTTGGATAAGAATGGCGAACAAATATCATTTGGGGCAATATCTAGTCAGGCAATAGAGACACTTAAAACTATGAATAAAGATAGCGGACAAGCCTTAGCAGATATGTTATTAAGTCAATACACTTCAAGCGTGGATACTAGTGATGGTAAGAGTATATTTGCTTTGCATTTAGTATATGAACCTATTGCAAGTGATAGTCCAAGTACTGGGGGAAATAGCAGTAATTCTAGTTCAAGTTCTGATTCAAGTACCAGCGATAATAGCAGTGAATATAATTCTTCTTCTACTACTAAGAAGGAAACAAACACCATTTCAACATATCCCGATCAGGAACCTGTTCAAATTTATGATAACAATGGAGCTGCAGTTGGTTTAAAGAAATTACAAAAGGGTAGTAATTGGCAATCTGATGCCGTAATGGAATTAAACAACGAAACATATTATCGTGTTGCCACAAATGAATGGATCAAGACCAGTGATGCTTACGTTTATGATAACGACTTACAAGATGTTCGAGTTTATAATAACGTATACGGAAGACTAGTAAATTCTGAGGGTAAGACTTTGGGTAGAGCATTAAGGCCAACTTCAGAGTGGAAGTCTGATCGTTTTGCTACTATAAATGGTGAAAAATACTATCGTGTTGCAAGCAATGAATTTGTAAAAGCTGATGATATATATGGATATAATGATATTCCAGAATTATTGCATACGAACTCATTAATTAATTTATATGATGAACGTGGAAATAATATTTCTGTAGTATTACCAATTAATAGAAATTATACAATTGACAAAGTTATATCTATCAGTGGAATTAAGTATTATCGTGTAGCAACAAATGAATTCGTGAAATCAACAGATGATATAAATATAATCTAAAAGCAAATAAGGACCTCTCAATTAAGAGAGGTCCTTCTTTATTTTGTATGACTAAGTATATTTTTTAATTTCTATTATTTAAACATTGAATCTACTGCTGCGTCAACAGCATCTTGATCAGCAAGATAAGGAATTGTGATGTGATCTGTTCCAGCGTTCATCTTGTTGTATTCGATTGATGTTTCGATAGCGTGAGGGTTACGTGCCCAACTACGACGAGCAACTCCACCCATTGTGTCCCAAGCAATTGATGATTTGATGATCTCATCAACTTCCTCTGAACCGTCAAGAACTAATCCAAATCCACCATTGATAGCTTTACCGATACCAACGCCACCACCATTGTGAAGGGCGATAAGTGTCATACCACGGGCAGCATTACCAGCGTAGCATTGTGTAGCCATGTCAGCACAGACGTTACTACCGTCTTTGATATTTGATGTTTCTCTAAATGGTGAGTCTGTTCCTGATACGTCATGGTGATCACGTCCCAGCATAACTGGACCAATCTTGCCTTCACGAACCAATTCATTGAACTTCAAGGCAATATTTACACGACCGTAGCAGTCTTGATAGAGAATACGTGCTTGTGTACCAACAACTAGAGCATTCTTTTCAGCATCACGGATCCAGTTGTAGTTGTCACGATCTTGGTAACGGCGGTTAGGATCTATAACTTCCATTGCAGCGTGGTCTGTTTGGATAAGATCTTCGTGTTTACCACTTAGACATACCCAACGGAATGGTCCGTATCCGTAATCGAATAACATTGGTCCCATGATATCTTCAACATATGAAGGCCAGATGAAACCATCCTTATCGTCGTGACCATTCTTAGAAATTTCACTTACACCTGAATCATAGATTGATTTCATGAATGAGTTACCGTAGTCGAAGAAGTATGTTCCGTCAGCAACTAATGATTTGATTACATCGAAGTGACGTCTCAAAGTCTTATCTACTAAGCCACGGAATTTATCTTTGTCTTCAGCTAACATTGCTGTTCTTTCTTCAAATGTCAGGCCAACAGGGCAGTAGCCACCTTCGTAAACATTGTGACATGATGTTTGATCAGATAGTAGGTCGACGTGAATGTGATTCTTGTTGATATATTCTAGCAAGTCAACGATATTACCATGGAAGGCAATTGATGTACTTTCGCCACGTTTCATGTAGTCTTCAGCCATGTTTACAGCTTCTTCAGGTGTCTCAGCTAATTGACTGATCCAGCCTTGACTCTTACGAGTTTCGATTCTTGA
This sequence comes from Companilactobacillus nodensis DSM 19682 = JCM 14932 = NBRC 107160, assembly GCF_000615905.1. Classification (GTDB taxonomy): domain Bacteria; phylum Bacillota; class Bacilli; order Lactobacillales; family Lactobacillaceae; genus Companilactobacillus; species Companilactobacillus nodensis. The sequence continues at coordinate 82,981 of NZ_BAMN01000005.1, read as the reverse complement.
TCTATCAACTTCGGCGATGATAGCAACGGCCTTAGCAATTTCACCGGCTTTACCTTGAGCACCACTCATTCCACCAAGTCCTGATGAAATAAATAGTTTACCAGTTAAATCACCATCGTCAGGAATACCAAGTTTTAATCTACCAGCGTTAAGTAGAGTATTGAATGTTCCGTGAACGATACCTTGTGGTCCGATGTACATCCAACCACCAGCGGTCATTTGGCCGTAGTTAGTAACACCCATTTCTTCAGCAACTTCCCAGTCGTCGATGTTATCATACTCACCAACCATTAGGCCGTTTGTGATGATTACACGAGGTGCACTCTTCTTTGATTTGAACAATCCTAGTGGGTGTCCTGATTCGACAACTAATGTTTGTTCGTCAGTCATTGCTTGCAAGTATTTCTTGATCAAACGATATTGCATCCAATTGTGACAAACTGAACCAGTTTCACCATATGTAACTAATTCGTAAGGGTAAAGAGCAACGTCAAAGTTTAAATTGTTGTCGATTTGAACTTGAATAGCTTTACCGGCTGTACATTTTCCTTCATATTCATCGATAGGTTTGCCATAGATTTTTTCTTTTGGATACCATCTATAACCGTAGATACGTCCGCGAGTTCTTAATTCCTCTAGGAATTCTGGGATAACTACATCGTGATACTTAGGATGTACATAGCGAAGGGCATTCTTCAAAGCAAGTTCTGTTTGTTCTTTAGTTAGTCGGAATCCACGATCAGGTGCACGTCTGATTCCTTCTTGGAAGACGGTCTTTTCTGGTAATTCGTCGTCTAACTTGATTGTCATTGCTGCTTCCATTTCTTTGTAATCGATCATTTTAATAGCCTCCTAGTGTGTACTCTATTTCTGTGACTTAGACTGTGTCATTTAATACTGCACGTTCAGTATATTAAGAATGTGTCAATTGAGAGTCTATACTGGGAAAAAATTATTGTAACGACAAGGCATGAAACGCTTACTATTTTTTTGACACAAATTAGACAGCTCGTATATAGAATGAAGAAAAGTCATAATTGATGGAGTGTGCATAATGAAAGCAGATAAGATCTTAAAGAATTTTAGTCAGATTTTTTGTCCCTCAGATATTGGTCATCCATTAAGAGGCGAAGAGATGTCTGATGCTAAGGTTATCGAGAATGGTTATATTGCAATTAAAGATGGTAAGATTTTGGAAATTGGTTCTGGTGAACCGAACGCTGAATTACTAGATTCTACTACTGAAGTAATTGATTACACTGGTAAAATGGCAACACCTGGATTGATCGACTGCCATACACATCTGGTATATGGTGGGAGTCGCGAAAATGAGTTCTCAAAAAAACTAAACGGTGTTTCATACTTGGATATTCTAGCTGCTGGTGGGGGGATTCTCAGTACGGTTAACTCAACTCGTGATGCTAGTTTTGATACATTATATGATAAGACCTCAAAACTTGTTGACGACATGATTATTCATGGTGTTACGACAGTAGAAGCTAAAAGTGGTTATGGATTAAATTGGGAAACAGAAAAGAAACAATTAGAAGTAATTAAAAAAATTGATGAAGAGCACGATATGGATCTTGTTTCAACATTCATGGCAGCTCACGCTGTTCCTCCAGAATACAAGGAGAGACCAGATGAATTCATCGATATGATCATCAATGAGATGTTGCCGAAGGTCAAAGAAGAACATCTATCAGAGTTTTGTGATATTTTCTGTGAAACTGGTGTCTTCACATCTGAACAATCCAAGCGCTTATTGCAAGCCGCCAAAGATCAAGGCTTCAAGTTAAGAATTCATGCTGATGAAATTGATTCAATCGGTGGAGTAGATGTTGCCGCAGAATTAGGTTCAGTCAGTGCTGAACACTTGATGGTGATTACCGACGAAGGTATCGGTAAGTTGAGCAAAGCTCACGTTATTGGTAATCTTCTACCAGGTACAACTTTCAGCCTGATGCAAGATACTTATGCACCAGCTAAGAAGATGATCGAACACGGAATGGCAATCACGCTAACAACTGATAGTAACCCTGGAAGTTGTCCAACGTCTAATTTACAATTTATTATGCAGTTGGGAACATTCATGATGAAGCTAACACCGATCCAGGTACTCAATGCCGTAACGATCAATGCTGCTTACTCAGTTTGTCGTAATGAAAGTATCGGTAGTTTTGATGAAGGTAAGAATGCTGATATCACCGTATTCGACTGTAAGAATATCGATTATCCATTCTACTTTTTCGCTACTAACTTAGTCAGTGAAGTTTACAAGAATGGTAACTTGGTAGTCCAAGATAGACAATTAGTATAGTCAATAATTGAATGATACAGCTCTCAAATAGTGATTGGGAGCTGTATTTTTTGTTATCGGTTTCACTATTGTGTGTCTTTTGACATTTTTTTGACGTATAGTAATTATGGGGTGAGCATAATATGAAGAAAACACTAAAATTTCAATTGTTTGGTAATCCCAAGATTTATTTAGCCGATCAACAGATTTTTTTCTCATTCTCCAAGATCAATGCTCTTTTGTATTATTTAGCTGTCAATCAATCCATCAGTAGAGATGAAATTGCTGGGTTGCTGTGGCCAAATAAGTCCGAACAGAGTGCCAGAAAGAATCTCCGTAATACTATTTATCAGGCTAACAAGGTTCTGGGCGACGATTATGTCGTTTCACCAAACAAATCTGTTTTACAGTTGAATGAAGATTTACCAGTTCAGAGTGATGTTGAAGAATTTCTCTCTGAGCCGACTGAACACTTAATTAAGTACCAAGGTGAATTCTTGAAGGGGTTCTTTTTGAAGGACTCTGAGAATTTTGACCAATGGACAACGCGGATGCGTAGTATCTATGAGCAAAAATTCGTACAGAATTGTTATCACAAGGTTTCTGATGATATTGCCAATAGTAGATTAGATGATGTTGAGCGTAATATTCAACGTTTGATTTCTATTGATGAATACGATGAACGTAATTATCAGTTGTTAATGAGGTTTTATCAGGATAGTCATCGTAATGGCAAAGTCATTGAAGCCTATTATGAATTAGTTAGTACACTAAAAGAAGAACTCGGAATTGAACCGAGTGATGAGACACGTAAGATTTATGAGAAGACGTTGGAGATCGTTAATCGTCGAAAGAATTATGAAGAGAATATTGAAAGTTTTAAGTTCTTTGGTCGTACGCAAGAAATTGAAACGCTCGAAGCTAACTTTGATGGATTCTTTCATGATCATAATTTCCAGTCAATAATTATTCAAGGTGATGCTGGTATTGGTAAGACGGCATTATCAGAGCTAGTTCTCAACAATATGCGTAAGAAGCATTTGTTATTGAATTTTACCTGTTTCCACTCTGAGCGTTTTTTTTACGTTGCGTCCGTGGCGTGAAATACTTCAAAAAATTGAGATTGTTATTAAGGATAATGAAATTGTCACGTCAAATAACTTTGAGAAGACTTGCGAGAAATTCTTTCCATATTTTACAGATGATAGTTTAAGAAATTTTGACGATAAATTAACTGATGATGATATAAATTATTTATCGCAAATAATTCTGGAAGCCCTAAAGATAATTGAACAGGATAACAAGTTGATCATCAATATCGATAATCTGCAGTGGATGGATGAATTGAGTTTACGGCTTTTGACGAGTCTGATGCTTCATGATCGTGACACGTTGTTCTTATTGACACTCCGGTCCAATTATCAGACTCATATTGATGAATTTATTAATACGGTCAGTCACTATGGCAGACTTAATATTATTGACTTGAAGCCATTTGACCGTGCATCGATGACAGCATTTATGCAGAAGCAAATTCCCGATAATGATTTGGATTTTGCTACGTTGACAGAGTTGTATAACGAGTCAGAGGGCAGTCCATTTTTCTTGATGGAATATGTCCGACAGATCAAGTTGGGACTACGACCAGACTATATGACACCAAAGATTCAAAAGGAATTGAAATTTATTCTTCAGGATCTTGAACCTGGTGAGGAAGAGATTCTGGAGATGGTTTCGTACTTCCCAGAAGAAGCACCATTAAAAATTATTTCGACATTATTGAATCGAACTGAAAGCAGTATTGCCAAGGATATTTCAACGATTAAGAATCACCAGCTGATTAGTGAGCACATGATCGAAGGAGAGATTCAGCTGAGTTTTTTCCACAATAAATTCCGTGAATTTATTTACTCACAACAAGCACCTTCGAAGCTGCGAGTGATCCACGAAAAGATTGCGGTTCTACTAGAACAAAAACTTCGTTCAGTTGATGACGAATCGACATTGCTATCACAGATTGCTTATCACTATAAATATGCTAATCAAGAATTGAAGTCGCTAGATTATGAATTATCTCATCTGCAGATCTCACTTAAGTTCCAACATGAATTATTCCCAATTTATACTGAGTACAACAAAGAGTCAGTTGAGCTGGAAAGTATTGAGTGGCATGATGAACTGACTAAGTTCAAGCAAATAGGTGACCGACTCAAAGCCATTGAGTATCAGTATGAAGGCAACCAGACATATGAATTATTGCTGATGAAGTATTTGTACTTTGAAGGACGTTATTACATCAATTATGGTAATTATAATCAGGGAATCGAGAATATCCAACGGGTGATCGTTAAGGCAAAGGAACTTCATCATGATGACTTCTTGATTCGCGGTTATCGTCAAATGATCTATTACTATATTCAGACTGACAATGCGACTGATATGGTGCATTATATTGATCTGGCAATGAATATCTCTATTAGATCTAATGATCACCAGTCAATTGGAATTTTGTTGCGGCTAAAAGGTCTGTACTATCTGATGGTTGGTAATTTGACGGAGGCAGAGCATTTGTTGGTGGAATCAGTGACTATCTTTACTATCTCAGATGAAGTCAAGGAGAAGTATTCCAGTAATATTGCAGCTGCTTATGATTACTTAGCTGAGATTGAACGCCTCCGTGAGAACTATGATGAGGCAATCAATTATGAGAAGAAGGCAATTTGTCTCTGTGAACAGACGGGATTAAAGACTAGTCTGGTTATCTTCTATGTGGATATGGGAATTTCTCTCTATGCGAAGGAAGATTATGAAGGTTCCAAACAATATCTATGCAAAGCCAAAGGATTATATGATAATTTGACGTCACCATGGAAGAGAACGCAGCTCAATGCGTACTTGGCGTTGAATGAGTTACATGATGGTGATTATGATGCAGTTTTGAGATTCTTATTGAGTTTTAACGAGTATTACACACATTTATCCAATCCCAGGGATATGGGAATCGTTTATTTTATTCAAGCAATTGTTAAGAAGATGATCAATGATCAGAAGATCAGTGATCCTTCACTACGTGAACTACTCAATCAGGATGAAGCATTTTATTTAGAAAAAGCCAAAGAGAATCTCAGTCAATATCGTGATAGATTTGAATTACAATATTTGAATGGAATTTATGGCGAAATGAATTCGATTTATCATCACTAAAAAATTAAAAAAATTATATAAGAAAAGGCGCTAAATTTGACAATTATTGTCATTTTTAGCGCCTTTTCTGTTCTTTGAGATGATTAGAAAAAATTAATTTTAGAGTTTATTTTCTAATCTTAGAATCTATTAAACGTCAAAAGATACCATATTGAGAAACAGTTCACTTGACAGAATTTTTGCCGTCTTTAATGACTTTTTTAGTATGCCTATCGTAAATAGTTTTTGATTAGTAAAACTGATAACTAATATCGAGAAAATTAATTGAAGTACTGATAGATAGAACTTTACGTCTTGGATACTGTCAGAATGTCACTGTCAAAAAAGTGTCAAATTTTGATAATTATAAAAATGTGTTTAAACATTATTTTATAAAAGCAAAAAAAATATATGTTTTTGAAATATTAAAATCGCTGAAACCCTTGATACAGGCGCTATTGACCGGTTATAAGTACCATGATAGATTAATAGCGGTTAATGAAAGCGATAACAGATAAATCGGATTTTGAAAAATAGTACGGGGGATATCCAGAAGTCGTGGATGATTTTTGCAAAAATCGAGGTGATGAATAACCCTATCGTGACCCATGGAAATCTGGATTTGTTGTCTTTTATTAAAACAATCAAGTACACAAATTTGAAAGGATGTTTGATCATGGACAAATTAATTGAATGTATTCCGAATTTTAGTGAAGGCAAGAACCAAGAAACAATTGATGGTTTAGTTGAGACAGCCAAGAGCGTCCAAGGTGTCACACTATTAGATCACTCTTCAGATACAAATCATAACCGTAGTGTATTTACATTAGTTGGTAACGAAGATGGAATTCAAGAAGTAGCTTTCCAACTTGTTAAATATGCTAGTGAAAATATCGATATGACTAAGCACGAAGGTGGTCATCCACGTATGGGTGCAACTGACGTAGTGCCATTTGTACCTATCAAGAACATTACCGCAGAAGAATGTGTTGAAATTTCGAAAAAAGTTGCAAAACGTGTAAATGATGAATTAAATATTCCAATTTTCTTATATGAAGATTCAGCTTCAACACCGGCACGTAGAAATCTTGCCAAAGTAAGAAAAGGTCAATTCGAAGGAATGCCAGAAAAGCTTCTTCAAGATGAATGGGCACCAGATTATGGTGAAAGAAAGATTCACCCAACGGCTGGAGTTACAGCCATTGGCGCACGTATGCCATTAGTTGCCTTCAACGTAAACCTTGATACGGACGATGTAACAATTGCTAAGAAGATTGCCAAAATTGTTCGTGGTTCAAGCGGCGGATTCAAGTATTGCAAGGGTATCGGATTAATGCTCGAAGATCGTAACATTGCTCAAGTCTCCATGAATATGGTCAATTATGAAGGAACACCATTGTATCGTACATTCGAAACAATCAAGTTTGAAGCAAAACGTTATGGAGTAAACATCATTGGTAGTGAAGTTATTGGATTAACACCTGCTAAAGCCTTAGTAGATGTTGCTGAATATTATCTACAAGTTGAAGACTTCGATTACAGCAAACAAGTTCTTGAAAATCACTTAATTTAAGGAGAACAATCAATGAAATTAACTGACATGCAAGTACGTGAATTCATGACTGTTCTTGGTTCAGATGAACCGGCTCCGGGTGGAGGCTCAGCTTCTGCATTAGCTGGTTCAATGGGTATCTCACTTACTAAGATGGTTACTGAACTTACGATCGGTAAGAAAAAATATCTTGAATTCGAAGATATTGCAAAAGAAACTCGTGAAGAAGCTGGTAAGTTACAAGCTGAATTGCTCGATGCAATCGACAAAGATACCGAAGCATTTAACGAAGTATCTGCTGTGTTCTCAATGCCTAAGGCAACTGATGACGAAAAGGCTGCACGTAGAAGTGCCATGCAACAAGCACTAAAAGGTGCTACTAAAGCTCCATTCGACATCATGGTCAAATGTGTTGAAGCATTGAAGGTAACTGAATCAATCATCGGTAAGTCAAATACCAATGCCGCTAGTGACTTGGGAGTTGCGGCTTTGAACTTGAAGTCAGCACTTCAAGGCGCATGGTTGAATGTCTTAATCAACTTATCTGGTATCAAGGATGAAGAATTCGTTAATGATTACAAGCAAAAAGGAACTGCCTTACTAGAAGAGGGATGTCCTTTGGCAGACAAGATCTACGAAGAAATTTTGAAAATTGTATAGCTGATAACACTAATGAGAAGGGCGGAATTAAATATTATGGCAAATTTATCTGATATTGAAATTGCAAGTCAAGTTGAAATGGACCCTATTCAAGATATCGCCGCATCAGTTGGTATCCCTGAAGAAGATCTATCAATGTATGGAAAGTACAAAGCTAAGATCGACATCAATAATATGAAGGACCTGGATGACGCAAGTCAACGTGGGAAACTTATCCTAGTTACAGCTATCACACCAACGCCTGCCGGCGAAGGTAAGACTACTGTCTCAGTTGGATTGGTTGATGCATTATCAAATATTGGTAAAAAAGCGGCCATTGCTGTTCGTGAACCATCATTAGGACCTGTCTTTGGTATTAAAGGTGGAGCCGCAGGTGGTGGACATTCACAAGTTGTTCCTATGGAAGATATTAATCTTCACTTCACAGGCGACTTCCACGCAATCGGTGCTGCAAATAACTTATTAGCTGCCTTATTAGATAATCATATTCACCAAGGTAATGCATTGAACATTGATACACGTAAGATACTTGGAAACGTGTTGTTGATATGAATGATCGCCAATTACGTCACATCGTTGACGGCTTGCAAGGCCGTGTTAATGGTGTTCCACGTGAAGATGGTTACGATATTACAGTTGCTTCAGAAGTTATGGCTGTATTATGTCTTTCAAATAATATTACTGAACTCAAATCAAAATTACGCAAAATGATCGTAGCTTACAACATGGACGGTGATCCAGTTACAGCCGGTGACTTGAAAGCGGAAGGAGCATTAACAGCGCTACTAAAAGATGCTATCAATCCTAATATTGTTCAAACACTCGATCACACACCAGCCTTCATTCATGGTGGACCATTCGCTAATATTGCTCACGGATGTAACAGTATCTTAGCTACAAAACTAGCTTTGAAATATGCTGATTATGCAGTTACAGAGGCTGGATTCGGTGCTGACCTTGGAGCTGAAAAATTCATCGATATCAAGTGTCGTCTAGCCAACATGCAACCAGATGCAGTCGTACTTGTAGCAACAGTTCGTGCTTTGAAGATGCATGGTGGTGTTAAGAAGACTGACTTGAATGAAGAAAATGTTGAAGCTGTTGAAGCTGGATTACCAAACATGAAGAAGCACATTGATAATATCCAAAATGTTTATGGTATGCCAGTAGTTGTTGCCATCAACAAGTTCCCTAATGATACAGATGCTGAATTAGCAGTTGTTCAAAAGGCTTGTGAAGACCTCGGTGTTAAAGTTGCTCTGTCAGATGTATGGGGCAAAGGTGGTGACGGTGCGCTTGAACTTGCTGACGCAGTGGTTGAAGCAGCTGACCAACCAAACAACTTTGGCTTTGTATATGACTTGGAAGATTCAATTGAAGAAAAATTAACTAAGATCGTTCAAAAAGTTTACGGCGGTGACGGAGTTGAATTCACACGTGGCGCACGTAAACAATTGTCAGAATTGGAAAGACTTGGATTCACTGACTTACCAATCTGTATGGCTAAGACTCAATATTCATTCTCTGATGACGCGAAGAAGTTAGGTGCACCAACAGGCTTCACAGTTAAAATCAGTAACTTGAAGGTTTCTGCCGGTGCTGGATTCATCGTTGCTCAAACTGGAGCAATCATGACAATGCCAGGATTACCAAAATCACCAGCTGCAGAACGTATTGATGTTGATGAGAATGGAAATATTTCTGGATTATTCTAGAAAATGGAATTATTAAAAGTAACAGAGAATGATTACCAAGTTTCAAATTGGAGTGGGGGTCAAACCACAGAATTCTATCTATCCCCAACCAATGGAGAATATCGACCAGGCAACTTTGACTATCGGATTTCTAGTGCGACAGTTGAATTAGATACGACAGAATTTACACCCTTGCCGGGTTACAAGAGAATAATATTACCGTTACAGAATCAATTGACTTTGGAAAATAATGCAAAAACGATCACTTTGGCACCTTTCCAAAAATATTATTTTAACGGTGATGACAAGATTACTAGTCATGGCAAATGTGTTGATTTTAATTTGATATATCGTTCTGATCTCGAGGGACATATAAACTTTCTAATCGATAATAAATCTTTGAAGCTTAAGGAAGATACAGAATACATTTGTTATTTCTTACATGGATGCTCAGTGATTTTTAAAGACGACGAATCAATGCAAAGTAAATTCGTTAGTAAAAATGAATCATTATATTTTAAAACAAATTCAACCTCGACAATGTTTGTGACAAGTGCGGCAGGTTCTTCAATTAATCCTATGGCCATTTTAGTTTGGACAAGTGAGAAGGAATCAAAATAAGAATTGCGCTTCAAGAACAGATGTAAACACCGAGAGGAGAATCAACATGAAAAGTAAAAACCAAATTCCTGAAGATTCGGATGTTAAGGACATTCGGGAATTAGAGAAAGTGGGCGAAGACGCGAAATTTAGTCTTAATGGTGCCACACTTTATGGAATCAACGCTGTTATCGGATCAGGAATCTTCCTTTTGCCAAAGGACATCTACAAGGACTTAGGGCCAGCTTCATTGGTTGCTATGTTACTAGATGTGTTCTTAGTTCTGATGTTGGCAGTATGTTTCGCTGAAGTTTCAGGATACTTCAACAAGAATGGTGGAGCTTTCCAATATGCTAAAACAGCATTTGGTGACTTCGTTGGATTCAACGTTGGTATCCTTGGTTGGTTCGTTACGATCGTAGCTTGGGCTGCCATGGCAGCCGGTTTTGCAAAACTTTTAATTCAGACTTTCCCTTCCCTAGAGGGTAAAAACACAATTATAAGTATTTTGCTGGTAACGTTCTTATCAATTATCAATAGTACTGGTATTAAGACTTCTAAGGTTTTCACGATCACAATTACTATCGCTAAGATTATTCCTATTATTGCATTTACTCTTGTTACAGTATTTTTCATCAAACATGGTATTAAAGTGGGACACTTCACACCATTCTTACAATTAAGTCCTGGTATGACATTGTCCAAAGCAGCCGCTTCAACATCTCTAACAGTATTTTATGCATTTATCGGATTCGAAGCCTTGCCAGTTGTTGCTGGTGAAATGCGTAATCCTAAAAAGAACGTACCAAAGGCCATTATCGGATCAATCAGTTTGGTTTCATTATTCTACTTCATGATCATTGCTGGTACTATCGCAATGCTTGGTACAGGTATCTTACAAAGTAATGCTCCTGTACAAGACGCTTTCGTACAAATGATCGGACCTGCTGGTAAGTGGATCATTTCAATCGGTGCTTTGATTTCTATCGCTGGACTGAATATGGGTGATTCATTGATGATCCCTCGTTACGGAGCTTCAATTTCTGACGAAGGATTATTACCAAAAATTATTGCTAAACAAAATAAAAAAGGTGCTCCATTCGTAGCTATTATCTTCTCAGGTATCGTTACAATTGGATTCCTTCTAAGTGGTTCATTCGAACAATTGGCTGAATTAAGTGTTGTATTCCGTTTCTTCCAGTACATTCCAACTGCACTTGCCGTAATTTGGTTAAGGAACAAAGATATGGATAACGAACCAGTATTCAAATTACCATTCGGCCCAGTTATTCCTGTCATTTCCATTATTGTAAGTATTTGGATGGTTGCTGCAGCTAACCCAGTTAACCTTATTGCTGGACTTATCGGTGTAGTCATTACAAGTACAATGTACTTCCTATTCATCAAGGGTAAGAAGATGGGTACAGACTCAGATTCTGATTCAGATGATGTAGATCCTGCTTAAAACTTTTAATTAACTCAAAAATAAATGGGGGTTTTACAAATGATCAAAGAAAAGACAATCGTATTAGATGGTAACAGCTTGAAACTTGAAGATGTTGTTTCAGTAGCACGTAATAACGTGAAGGTAAGTATTGCACCTGGTTCAGAACAAGCAGTTAATGACTCACGTAAGATCATTGACAAAATTGTTGAAGACAAACGTGTTGTTTACGGTGTTAATACTGGATTCGGTTCACTTTGTAACGTAAGTATTTCTCAAGAGGATACAGCACAATTACAAGAAAACTTGATCAGAACTCACTCATCAGGTTATGGTGATCCATTCCCAGAAGACGTTGTTCGTGCAATTATGTTGATCCGTGTTAACTCACTCGTTAAAGGATTCTCAGGAATTCGTTTGAGCACAGTTAAGGCATTGATGAACATGCTTAACGCTGGAGTACATCCATTCATTCCTGAAAAAGGATCACTTGGAGCATCAGGAGACTTGGCACCATTAGCACATATGGTTCTGCCATTACTAGGCTTGGGTAAGGCATACTACAAGGGTGAATTACTACCTGGTAAAGTAGCTATGGATAACGCTGGCCTTGAAACTATCGAATTGAGTGCCAAAGAAGGACTTGCTTTGATCAACGGAACAACAGTACTAACAGCTGTTGGTGCTTTAGCAACATACGACTCGATCGTATTGTTAAAACTCTCAGATATTGCCGGTGCATTATCTCTTGAAGTTCACTCAGGTATCTCAAGTCCATTCGAAGAAGACCTACACACGATTCGTCCACAAAGTGGTCAATTAGCAACAGCTCGTAACATCCGTAGATTGATCGATGGTTCAGAATATACTACTGAAGCAACACAAGACCGTGTTCAGGATGCATACACATTAAGATGTATCCCTCAGATCCACGGTGCAAGTAAGGATTCAGTTGCTTATGTTAAAGAAAAAGTAGAAATCGAAATCAACTCGGTTACTGATAACCCAATCGTTACTCGTGAAGGAAAAGTTATTTCAGGTGGTAACTTCCATGGTGAGCCAATGGCACAACCATTCGACTTCCTTGGAATCGCTGCTTCAGAAATTGGAAATGTTTCGGAACGTCGTGTTGAACGCCTAGTTAATACACAACTAAGCAAGATGCCTTCATTCTTAGTTAAACATCCAGGACTTAACTCAGGATTCATGATCACACAATATGCCTGTGCTTCATTAGCTTCAGAGAACAAGATCTTGGCACATCCAGCTAGTGTTGATTCAATCCCTTCATGTGAAAACCAAGAAGACTTCGTAAGTATGGGTACAACTGCTGCACGTACAGCTGCAGAAATCATTGGCAACTCAAGAAGAATTGTTGCTACTGAAATCATGGCTGCCTGCCAAGCACTAGATATCAAGTCACGTCAACATGGACTTGGAAAAGGTACTCAACCTGCATATGAAGCATTCCGTAAGTCAGTAAGCTTCATCGAAAATGATAAAGATATCGAAATTTACGATGAACTAAACAAAGCAACAGATGTACTTGTAAATGGTGATTTATTAAACGCTGTTGAAAATACAGTGGACTTAGATATTCAATTTAAATAATTAGCATATGAACAAGTAAAAAGTGTTGAATGACTTAGACCGCTGCGAACCTTTTTACTTGTTCTTTGCTGTATGCGAAGTTATTGAGAAGGGATGCAAATTTAAAACATGCTGAATAATAAGCGAGAGAGCTTTTGGCAAGATGTTGTTACCAAACTGACGATTGCTATGATATACGCCGTCTTATATTCCATGGCTTTGAATTTCTTCTGGCAGCCAGGACATATTTATTCTGGTGGGTTAACTGGTATAGCTCAGACTCTTTCGACACTTGCCGAAAGAGCAGATAATATCAACATACCTATTTCAGTTATTTATTACCTCCTGAACGTGCCAATGTTTATCTTGGCGTGGTTCAAAATCAATCGTAAGTTTGTTGTGTTTACTATCATTGCAGTTACATTTGCTTCATTTGCCATTCAAATAATGCCTAATATGACTTTGATCGAAGATCCAATAATTTGTGCCGTCTTTGGTGGTTTGATCAATGGTTATTCAATGGGATTGGCTTTGAAACACGGAATATCCACCGGTGGTATGGATGCTTTGATCATTACATTGCGACAAGCAACTGGTATCAGTGTTGGTGCAATTTCGATGGCATTCAACGGTGTGATCGTTTTAACGGCTGGATTCTTATTCGGCTGGCCATATGCTTTTTATAGTTTGGTTTCGATTTTTGTTAGTGGTAAGACAACGGATCTGGTCTATGTAAAGCATCAAAAAGTTCAAGTTATGATCATTACACAACGTCCAGATGTTGTTATTCCAGCACTACAAAAGAAATTAAAACGAGGGATCACTGCGATTCCACAAGCATACGGTGCATATGATTTTAATACTCAATCAGTTTTGATTACTGTTATTACTGTTTATGAAATGGAAATTTTGGCAGCAATCATGAAAAAAGTTGATCCAAAAGCGTTTGTCAGTGTATCACAGGATATTAAGATCCTCGGTACATTTGAAGAATTAGATATAGTTTAGGGGATGAAAAAGTGTACAGTCCTGAAGAAATTGTGGAAATAAGTATTACCAAGGGAACAGCCAAGATCAAGAAGCCGCTTCTGGCAAAACTTATCCTCGGATTCATCGGTGGAGCCATGATTTCCTTAGGATACTTAGCTTATATCAGGGTATCGGCATCGATACCAGCATATTTGGCTAGTATAGCCTCGTTGGTCGGAGCTCGGTATTCCCAATTGGTCTGATCGTGATTCTATTGGCCGGTGGTGAATTAGTCACTGGGAATATGATGGCAGTTAGCCTGTCAGCCTTTGCCAAGAAGGTATCATGGATAGACTTTGTTAAGAATTTGATTGTTATAACTTTTGCCAATTTGATCGGTGCATTATTTGTAGCTTATTTCTTTGGACATTTTGTCGGTTTAACTCATAGCGGAATCTTTCGTGATGATGTTATCCGAATTGCCCAGAGCAAGGTAGCGTCACCCTTCATGCCAAGTTTTGTTTCAGGCATCGGTTGTAATTGGTTCGTCGGCTTAGCATTGTGGCTCTCGTATGGAGCTAAGGATGCGGCTGGCAAAATCGTAGGTGTTTGGTTTCCAATCATGATTTTCGTTGCGATTGGATTCCAGCATAGTATCGCCAACTGCTTCGTAATCCCTGCCGCAATTTTTGAGGGTGGAGTTACATGGGGAGATTTTATAAATAATTTAATTCCAGTTTATTTAGGAAATATTGTTGGCGGTTCAATTTTTGTTTCAGGATTTTATTACTTTAGTTACAAGTTCGGTCATTAAAAAATATAATTTCAAATAGGACAGAGTAGTTGGCAGAGCGTTAAGTGTCGGAAAGACGGAATGTGCTTCCCGGACGAAAAATGACAATCCATTTGCGGTTTTGCCAACGCATTCGCTGCATAAAGGATTTATGTGGCAGCTCGAAAAGGAGATGCTAAGAATGGGTAAAAGAAGTAACGCACAATTTATAGCTACAATGGGATTATTAATTGCATTAATGATAGTATTGTCACAAGTTTTTGGTTTTGAAACACAACTTCTCAAAATAACTTTCGACTTCATACCACAAGTAGTTATGGCTAGTTTATTCGGTCCACTATGGACGGGAATGGGTTCAGTCATCGCTGACTTGATTGGTAGTACCGTGCTTGGTAAAGGGGCCTTCTTTATCGGGTTCACATTGAACGCATTTATTACGGGTATCTTGTATGGATACTTTTTCTACAAGAAACCAATTAGTTGGAAAAATGCCTTTTTATGCGTGTTATTGAATACTTTGATTATCAGCTTATTCCTGACACCATTATGGTTATCGATCATGTACAAGATTCCGTTTACTGATGGAAGATTATGGATGATCCGTATCGTCAAAGCATTAATTATGTTGCCATTACAAACAACTATGATCGTCTTTTTCGGTAACGTAATTCCATTTAAGTCATTGTCTAAGAGATTTGCTGCATAGCATGTAACATAAAGGGGTGTTTGTCATGATTAGAACAGGCGAAGAAGCTGTAGCTTGGATTCACACAAGAAGAAAATTTGGTTCACGACCAGGATTAGATCGAATTGAAGCATTGTTAAAGATGCTTAATAATCCGGAAGATGATGTTAAGAGTATTCACATTGCTGGAACGAATGGGAAGGGTTCAACTGTCATGTATCTTCGTTGCATGTTAGAAGAATTAGACCTGACAGTTGGAACATTTACCTCACCGTATATCGAATCCTTCTATGAACGTATTTCAGTTAATGGGCAACCGATTCCTGAAGCGGATTTTGTGGAACTGGTTAATGTTTTCATGCCGTTAATTGAAAAATTAGACGCCGATGAACATTTACAGGGGATAACTGAATTTGAGATTCTCACTGGTATGGCATTTTATTACTTCAAAGATCGAGTTGATATTGCCATCATCGAGGCGGGAATCGGTGGCTTGATGGACAGTACGAACGTCGTGCATCCCATGCTTGCAGCAATCACTACTGTCGGATTAGATCACGTTGATATTTTGGGTGATACACTTGAAAAAATTGCTCAACAAAAATCCGGAATCATCAAAAAACATATTCCTATCGTAGCTGGAGATATTCCTGAGAATGCTTTAGCAGTTATTCGCAATCAAGCTGTTCGGACGAAAGCACCATTTTATAGTGAAAACAAAGACTTCTTAGTCGACTATATTGGTTTTGATAAGAATCGTAATGAAAGATTTAATTTTAGAAATCATCAATTTTATCTAAAGGACTTACGTATTCCGCTTAAAGGTCGGCATCAGACGGAGAACGCTGGTGTGGCACTTGAATTATTCTCACTCTATTGTCAGCATGAGAGTATTCGAGTCAATGAGAATCACATTCGTGAAGGTCTCAAGAAAGTTCGTTGGCCGGCTCGGATGGAAACGGTCAGTGAGTCACCGTTGATCATTATGGATGGAGCGCATAATCCGCATGCTATGCGCCGCTTGACTGACAATATGGTGCATGAATTCGCGGATATCCATATTCACGTGTTGTTTTCTGCCATTACAACTAAGAATATAGATGAGATGCTTGAGATGCTGCAACAAGTTCCTAATATTAAGATAACAATCACGACATTTGATTTTCCAAGTTCATTGAACTTAGAAGACTATGCGGGGTTGGATAATATTGATGGAATTACGATTGTGGATGATTGGCATCGGGGATTGGATGATATTAAGTCTGAGATGAATTCAGATGATGTATTGTTCATAACTGGTTCGCTTTACTTTATATCACAGGTTCGTGATGAAATGAAAAAAATTCATTAAAACAAAAGGAGAATCCAATTTGGATTCTCCTTTTGAGCATTAAATAGACATATGATATTCATGATTTCGTCACATTTTTTCGTTACATTAATGTTAACAATTATTCTAATTAAACGGAGGACGATACATGAACTATTTGGTCATACCATTGACATTTGTCATTGGGTTGTCATTCCTGTTATCAGCTAGTCACATTAAGAGCCAATACATTTCAAAATTCTTCTACTGTGTTGGTACTTTTGGAGTCATCATGGCAATGTATATTGCCTGGCCCAAGTAGGTTATTCAACTGAGATAAGTTGAACGTTACTGATGAATTCGTATTCCTTCAACTTGTCCATAAGGTCATCGATAGTTCCAGTTAGATGACTGATGTCCAATGAGATCACAACACTGGCAATGTTGTGGATAGGAATATTCTGGTTGATCGTCAGAATGCTGGCGTTTGTTTCAGAGATAATTCCTAGGACTTTGTTTAGGATTCCTTGTTCGTGATTAAGCATCATTGAGATCAAGGCCTTACGGTCGTTCATATCTTCATCTGGCAAGAAGACTAGATCCTTGTATTTGTAATATGTACCGCGACTTATTCCCACCATTTTGACAGCTTCACTGACATTACTCGACTTGCCGGTTTCTAGTAGCCCACGTGCCTTGATGACCTTGTCAAATGATTCCGGAAGGATGGAACTATCAACTATATAATATTTTTCCACGATAAATCTCCTCGCATTAAATTGTCTAAACTCTTTTAAAAGTATATCACGATTAGTAAACTAATGTTCAATCAAAAAGAACAGTTCATCATGAACTGTTCTTTTTTGGATTACTATTCAACGTCTGGTAAGTCCTGTGTTTCCATATAATCACTCTTCAAGAGAATAATATTCTCACCCTTAGCCTTACGGCGGGCAATGTTATCTTCACCCCAGAGACATAATTCTTCAAGAATACGGTTCAAGCTGTCACCGTATTCGGTCAAAGAATATTCTACCTTAGGTGGTATTTGGTTGTAAACCTTACGAGTGACGATACCATCATCTTCAAGTTCACGCAGTTGTTGGGTCAACATTTTTTGAGTGATATTAGGAATGGCACGGCGTAATTGACCAGTACGCATGGTCGTGTGTTTAAGATGGCAAAGAATGATTGGTTTCCATTTTCCGCCAATGATACTCATCGTAGCTTCGACGCCAATATTATAAATAGATTGTTTCATTAATAATTACCATCCTCATGAACTAGTATTAATATCTTAACATCAATTATGGATTACTCAAGTCTTAGCAATTTTCTAATTCAATATCCTTAGGTGTCATGTCTTTGGCCGCAACCATTTTTTGTAAGACAACAATCAAGACGATACCAACCACAAGCATACCAATTCCTAACCAAGGAGTATTAACCAGTTGATTAGCTGAGACAGCTTGTCCACCGATGGATGAACCAAAGGTTATCCCCACGTTGAAGGCTGAAATATTCAACGCTGAGGCTAAAGAAATTTCATTTGGAGTAAATCTTTCGGCGAGTTGTACGATGTACAGTTGCAATCCAGGTGCATTCATGAAGGCGAATAGTCCCATGATCAGAATTGAGATCAAACCTAGTAGGTGCATGTTCATTGTTACACGAACAAGAATCAATGCGATACCGAGTCCAACTAGCATCTTTAACAATGCTTTGAGTGGGTTGTTGTTAGCCAAGCGTCCGCCCATAGTATTACCGATTGCTACAGCAACTCCATAAAAAATTAAGATGATGACGATTGCTGATTCGGACCAACCCATTTGCTTATTTAGAATAGTTGTTAGGTAAGTATAAACGGGAAAAGTTGCTCCGTAGCCTAAGGCTGTGATGATTAGGATAAGCAGTAATTCAGGTTGTTTGATAATTTTCCATAATCCCTTGGCATTCGTTGGCTTGGGTAGTGGTAAATTATTTGGTACTAAGATAATGTTGGTGATCAAGCCAATCAATCCTAAGATAACTAGGAAGAAGAAGGAAGCACGCCAATTGATATTTTGGCCGATGAATGTTCCTAGTGGCACACCTGTAACAGTTGCAACTGTTAGCCCAGTGAACATTACAGCAATAGCTGAGGCACGTTTATTTGGTTCAACGACATCGGCTGCGATCAATGAAGCAATCGCCATGAAGATTCCGTGTGATAGTGCTGTGACGATTCTACCTAATAGTAGAATCCAGAATGTTGGAGCAAATGCGGCAATCAAATTACCAATGACGAAACTAACCATGATACCGATCAGAAGTTTTTTACGACTCCAGCGATTGGTGATCAAAGTTAAGATAGGAGCTCCGATCATAATTCCAGCAGCGTAGATTGAGACAGTCAATCCACCGGTTGCTAATGAAATATTGAAGGTCTTAGTCAGAATCGGCATAATTCCGACACTGATGAATTCAGTTGATCCAATGGCAAAGGCACTGATTGCTAATGACATTAAGATCCATGTTGGTGATACTTTTTTGTTGTTCATATTTTTCAACTCCTTATGTATGTGTGTTTTAGAACATGAATATCATTATAAGGGGTTAGATCAATTAAACAATTACGTACTTTAAAGTACAGTAGGTACCAAAAAGTGCCCATAGGAAACGACAGGGAGGGTTGCCGTTTCTTATGGCACTTAATGTGTTTAGACTATTTCAGTAGTTGCACCTGTTGTATCGACCGACAAAGGCTTGATTTGCCAGTTAGGAAACTGGCTTGAAATCTTGTCAAAGAGTGAGTCGACTTGGTCGTCTTGTGCGATTGCCATCAAAGTTGATCCGCTGCCACTAATGTAGAGAATGACATTTTCTTCTTCACAAATTTTGGCAACTTGGTCGTAGTCGGGAATCAGTTTCTTACGGTATGGCTCATGCATCTTGTCGACAATAGCTGATTTGATCATCGACATGTCGCCTAATTCGAGTGCTTTGATCAGAACACCTAAATGGCCGATTTGATAAATAGCGTCGGCATAGCTCATTGTGTCGGGTAATACCTCACGAGCTGCTTCAGTGCTGAGATGATAGTCGGGGATCATTGCAATGAAGTTCAAGCTTTTGTCCACTTTGTAATGAGCCACTTGAATGTCACCATCGTGATTGATTGAAGCACATAAATTGCCATAGATGGCTGGAGATACGTTGTCTGGATGTCCTTCTATCTTTGTGGCAAGATTTAGTATCTCTTCATCAGATAACCTGTCGCCAAACCAAGCACTGGCACCCTTTAATCCAGCAACGATGCAGACTGCTGAACTTCCTAGACCACGTGCGATAGGGATGTCGTTGTTGATATCGATGGATACGTTTGGAACATCTTTTTTTAGATATTCGCACCCGTTAACAAAGGCACGATAAATTAAATTGTTTTTGTTTTGGTATTTTTTTGGACAACCACCAATCTGTAATTCTTCGTCACTTGCATTGAATTCAACAGTTCCGTAGAAGGAAACAGCTAATCCGAGTGCATCGAAGCCAACACCAATATTGGCACTAGTTGCGGGTACTTTAATTCTTATCATATAGGTCAGCCTCCACTTTTGATTTAACATAGTCTCGCATGTCGTCTTTTTTGATGACATCTTTGTGGAGAATAGGTAGGTTCCAGACGTTGCTAGATTCTTTGGAATATCAACGCCAGTTTTTACTTGAATATCTTTCATCAATTGAAGGTCATTGTCATGGTTGTCATCAAGAATTGCTTCAGCAACGACTTTGACAAACTTATATGGACTGGCAGTACTCAACAGAATTGTTGGACATGAGTCGTCGATTTTTTGATAGTCACGCATAACTTTGTATCCGACTGCCGTGTGTGGATCCATCAGATAACCTTGTTCATTGTAGACATCTTGGATAGATTCTTTGATTTCCTTATCTGTACTATATCCACAATAGAAGTCTTCTTGAATGCTATTGAGTAATTCGTCGGAGACTTGGTATTTTCCGTTTGCTTCAAGTTCGTCCATCAGTTGTTTAACGTACGCAGTATCACCATTGCTCTTGTAATAGAGCAGACGTTCGAAGTTACTCGAAATTTGAATATCCATACTTGGGGCGACGGTCTTGAAGAAGGGACGATTGCGGTCGTAGATACCACTGTTGAAGAAGTCTGTTAGAACATTGTTTTCATTACTGGCAACGATGAACTTGTTAACAGGCAGACCTAATTGCTTGGCTAGGTATCCAGCAAGGACATCGCCAAAATTACCAGTCGGAACGCTGAAGTTTACCTTAGCACCGTTATGGATCTGATTGTTTTCAACTAACTTCTTATATGAATAGAAGTAGTAGACGATTTGAGGAATTAGTCGTCCTATGTTAATTGAGTTAGCACTTGATAAACTGATATTGTTTCCTAATTCTTGCTTGAGTGAAGCGTCATTGAGGATTTTCTTGACGTTACTTTGAGCATCATCGAAGTTACCCTCGATGGCAGCGACTTCGGTATTATTACCGTCTGTTGAAGCCATTTGTAATTGTTGAACTTTGCTGACACCGTTATGTGGGTAGAAGACCGTGATGGCAATTTTGTCAGAATTCTTAAATCCCTCCAAGGCTGCTTTACCAGTGTCTCCACTTGTGGCTGTGAGGATCATGACACGTTTGTCGGCGATTGAATGTTTCATTAATTGGGGAAGTAGTTGTAAGCCAACGTCCTTAAAAGCACTCGTTGGTCCGTGGAATAATTCTAGAATGTGGAAGTTATCAACATCGGTGACGGGGGTTATTTCGTCTGTATCGAAGCTTGAGTCGTAGGCTGCACTAACACACTCATTGATTTCCTCATCTGAAAAGTCTGGCAGCAGTTGTCTCAAGACTAATTGGGCAATATCTTGATAACTTTTATTTTTTAATTCTTCTATATTAATAGATACATTGTCAAAATTTGGAAAGACATATAGTCCCCCATCGTCGGAGAATCCTTGATGTATTGCATCCTTAGCTGAAATCTTAACTTGGTTGTTTCTTGTACTTGTATATAAATTATTCATAGTTATAACCCCTTGCAAATTGAATGTTATTATGATAACTTGTTTTTAAAGAAAAAACAAGTGTTTACGAATAATGAACACAGAAAACAGGAGGTTATTACCATGAACATAGCTATTTTGGGTTTTGGTACAGTAGGTAAAGGCGTTTATGAAATAGTAAAGAAGGCTAATGGTAAAACCGAGAGCCTCCATGTTGATCATATTCTGATTCGTAAGAATAAAGAATGTATCTTGCCAGAAATGACAGATAGTATTGACGATATTCTAAATGATAAGGATCTGGATGTAGTAGTAGAAGCAATTGGTGGAATCGAACCAGCCCACGAATACATCTTGAGTGCCTTGAAACATAAGAAACATGTTATTACAGCTAACAAAGCTGTCATTGCATTATATCTCAAAGAATTCACAGAAGCTGCTCGTGACAATGGTGTTAAGTTTTACTTCGAAGCTAGCGTCGGCGGTGGTATTCCTTGGATTCAAGGACTCGAAAAAGCTCTACGCATTGATCAAGTTAATTCTATTGAGGGAATCTTCAATGGAACAAGCAACTTCATTCTTGACCAAATGAGCAAACGTGGACAATCATTTTCAGAGGTCCTCAAAGAAGCTCAAAAACTAGGTTATGCTGAAGCTGATCCTAGTGCTGATATTGATGGAATTGATGTAGCTAATAAGTTATCCATTAGTGCCGATATTGCTTATAACATTGATATTGCTGATCAAGACAAGATGCCGATTTTTGGTATTCGCAACATCAGCGCCAGTGACATTGATTATTTCGCTAAGAAAGGGATGTCGATCAAGTTGATCGGTAAGACACATCAACGTGAAAATAAGTTCGATTATATTGTTGAACCAACATTGTTCCAGAGTCACACACTTGAGGCTAATACACCTGACAACTACAATTTGATTTCGTTAAATGGAGACACAATTGGTAAGTTGGACTTCTTCGGACAAGGTGCTGGTATGTTACCAACAGCTAATGCCGTTGTTCAAGATATTTTGGATATTAAAGAAGCCAAAGATCATTTGGTTCGCGATTTTGATAGTAAAGTTGAATATTGTTCTAATTTAACAAAGAGTGATTATCTGGTTCGTTCATCATACGATGTCAGTGATATTTTCTCGGATTACAAAGTTTATCATGAGGGAGATTTCCTCAGAGTTGAACAAATTTCGGCTGGTAAGATGCATGATTTGATGAAAGAAGTTCTTTCCTTTGACAGTAAAGCCTTTATGGCCAGTTTACCCATGGAGGTAGTCGCATAATGAAAGTAGTTAAATTTGGTGGCAGCTCAGTTGCCGACGCAGAACAATTCGCAAAAGTAAAAGCAATTATTGATGATGACAACGAACGTAAAGTGGTCGTTGTTAGTGCAGCAGGTAAAAGTGCTGCTGAAAAAATCAAGATTACAGATTTATTGATCAATCTTGATAAACTCAGATTAAATGATTCTGATTATTCAGAGGTTTTAGATAAGATTGTTGAAAGATTTTTGAAGATCAAAAATAATTTAAAAATCGATTTTGATATTGAAAATGAAATTAAAATTATTGAAAATAACTTGAAAAGTTGTTCAAGTGACTATTTGATTTCTCGTGGTGAATTCTTAACGGCACATCTCATGGCTGCATACTTAGGCTTCAAATTCATTGATGCAGCTGACTTCATGACATTCTCAAATGGTGAGATCGATATGTCAGCTACTGCTGATAAGCTAGCAAATTTATATTCTGAAAACGAAAAGATTGTTGTACCTGGCTTCTACGGTAGTCAAAATAACAATATTCAATTGATGCAACGTGGTGGTAGTGATATTTCTGGAGCTATTCTAGCTAATATTTTGAATGCCGACTTGTATGAAAATTGGACAGATGTTTCAGGAATCTTGATGGCAGATCCAAGAATCGTCAGCAAGTGCAAGCGTATTGATTCGTTGACATATGGTGAACTGCAAGAATTGTCATATATGGGATTCAATGTCTTCCAAGAAGAAGCTGTGCAACCTGTTAGAGTGAAGAATATTCCTACAAAGATCCTCAACACAAATCACCCACATAGCGGCGGAACATTAGTTGTTGATCGTATTAAACGTAATAGTAAACAACTTATTACAGGAATTGCTGGTAAGAAGAATTATACGATCATCACTGTTAAGAAGTATCAATTGAATAAGCATCTTGAAATCCTGCAAAGTGTCTTATCGATTTTTCAAAAACACAATTTGGTTGTCGATTCAGTTCCGTCAGGAACAGATTCATTTAGATTCTTATTGCCCCAACATGAACTAAAGGGAATTCTAAATGTCGTGATGTCAGAGCTGAAGAGCAAGTGTAATCTTGATGAAGTTTACGTTAACGACAATATTGCTCTGATTGCGGCCGTTTCAACAGAGTTAAGCAGTCGTCCTGCCATTGCTGGGCGTATTATGCAATACCTCGATAAAAGTCTGATCAATATCAGATTGGTGATTCAAGAAGGTAGCGACATGAAAATCGTCTTTGGAGTTTCAAATGCCGATTATGAGAAAACAATTTCAAATATTTATAAGAATGCGGTTGGACAATAATAAACGTTGTTGTAGCAGTGTTTATGACTGCATTTTAAATTAGATTTTTACTCATAATATTATCCAATTATTAAGAAAATTGTTGACAGCGTAATTTGTACATGGTTTACTAGTCATTGTAAATTAAAGACATGAAAGGAAAGGTAATTAACTATGATAAAACTGAATAGCAATATCACACATTTGAATAGTCAATTTGCCTTTAGCTTTTTCTTTAGATAGCGTTTGTGTTCAGTCAACTGGATACGAACGCGTACGCAAGCGTTCGTATCTATTGATTGGCTAAAGTTTTTGAACATGTCATTAAGCCAGATAGATACGGGTAAAATCTATCTGGGGACAAATATTCGGGCCCGATGTTTAAACCAGATGGATTTTTCTAAAAATCTATCTGGTTTTTTATTTACCTTTTTTTAATTATCGGGAGGATATCACTTATGAAAAAATATTTAATGGGATTAATTACAATTATTATGGCAGCGGTCGTATTAACCGGCTGTTCATCATCATCACAAGCAGATAACAAGACACTTAATGTCGGTATTTTACAAATCGTTCAACATGGATCACTTGATGCCGCTAGAAATGGTTTCAAATCAGGATTGACTGATGCTGTTAAGAAGCATGACAAGTCAATGAAAGTCAATTATTCATATATGAATGCACAAGGGGATCAATCAAACGTCAACTCTATGAGTCAACAATTAACTCAAAAGAAACCAGACTTGCTCTTAGCAATCGGAACTCAAGCAGCACAGGGATTGTCAAAGAAAACTAAGGCAACACCAATTGTTTTGACAGCCGTTACTGATCCAAAGGGTGCCGGATTAGTTAAATCAAACAACAAGCCCGGAACAAATGTCACTGGTGCCAGCGACAGATCACCAGTTGAGAAGCAAGTGAAGTTGTTGAAATCAATTGCTACAAGTAACAAGCCAATTGGAATCATGTATGATTCATCAGAAGAAAATTCAGTTTTACAAGTTAAGCGTGCTAAGAAATATGCCAAAGCTAATAACATTGCTATTAAGACAGTCAGTGTCACAAGTACTAACGATGTTGCCAGTGCCGTATCAGGGATGAAAGATACTGTTTCAGGAATCTATCTACCAACAGATAACCTGATGGCAAGTTCTATGAAAACAATCGGTAAAAAAGCCAAAGAAGCTAAGTTACCAGTTGTTACAGGTTCCATTGAGATGGCGCAAGATGGTGGTACAACAACCTACGGTATCAACTACAAAGATCTTGGTAGACAAGCTGGAGAAATGGCTTATCAAATCTTAGTAAATAAGAAAAAACCAGAAACTATGGCAATTGAAACATCAAAGACTTTGAGATTGTACGTCAACAAGGACAACGCCAAGGCAATTGGTATCGATCCTAGTTCAATTACGAAACCTTAGAAAAGGAGATCATCGCTTATGCTTATATCTAGTTTGGGACAAGGATTATTGTGGGCACCGTTAGTTATCGGGGTGTTCATTACATTTAGAATTTTAGATATTCCCGATTTGACTACCGAAGGAAGTTTTCCTTTCGGTGCTGCCGTCACAATTAGTCTAATGCTACACGGTCAATCTACCTTTATTGCTACGATTGCTGGATTCTTGGCGGGATGTCTGGCTGGTATCGTGACCGGAGTACTTGACACTAAACTGAAGATTCCATCACTACTTGCCGGAATCTTGACAATGACCGGATTATATTCGGTTAACATGCATATCATGGGTAAGTCAAACATCCCATTACTCGATCAAAAGGTTTTGACAAGTTACTTGCCTGAGAGCCTTGCCCCGGATATTCAAACAATTATTGTCGGTTTGATCATTGTTTCGATCGTAGTGGCATTGTTATATAGCCTCTTCAAAACCAGACTAGGTCTATCACTAATGGCAACTGGAAATAATAAGGAAATGAGTTCGGCTAATGGTATCAAGACCGATGGCATGATCATCTTTGGTTATATGATCTCCAACGGATTGATTGCTCTATCTGGTTCGCTGATTGCTCAAAGTAACGGTTATGCAGATATCGGAATGGGAATCGGAACGATCGTTATCGGACTTGCCTCAGTACTGGTCGGTGAAATTTTCCTACGCGGACGCAAAATTATGGTCAGATTATTAGCAATGGTCTTCGGTGCAATTATCTATCGTCTATTATTAACGGTCGCCATGGGATTAGGATTCCCACCAGATGACCTGAAGATTCTTTCAGCCATTATCTTGGTAATTGTCATCTGTGTACCAATTATTCAGAATCGTATCCAGACTAAGAGGCAACTCAAACAATACTTAGCACAAATATCGGAAGGTGAAAATTATGAACAACGAGACGAAATCAGAGACATTGGTAGTCAAAAACTTACAAAAGGTATTCTTTCCGGGAACAGAGAATGAGAAGCATATCTTAAAAAATGTTAGCTTAAAAGTTTATGATGGTGACTTCATCTCCGTTATTGGTAATAACGGTGCTGGTAAATCGACATTATTGAACACGATCGCGGGAACATTATCAGCAGACGCTGGTGAAATCAACTTGGAACATCATAATGTTGTTAAAAAGCCGGTTTCCTATCGTGCTCGTTGGATGTCACGTGTATTCCAAGATCCAAAGATGGGAACGGCTGGTGACTTGAGTGTTGCGGAAAACCTGGTCTTGGCACAAAGTCACACGCAGACGATAAGTTTGCGAAGATATAAGAAAGTTGATCAGTGGAATAGATATCGTAAGTTGTTAAAAACATTGAATATGGGATTAGAAGATAGATTAGAAACACAAGTCAAATATCTATCTGGTGGACAACGTCAAGCATTGTCATTGTTAATGGCGACATTGAGTAAGCCCAAGTTATTATTGTTGGACGAACATACTGCTGCACTAGACCCCAAAACAAGTAGTGATGTTATGAATATAACTCAAGAAATCGTGACACGTGAAGGATTAACTACAATGATGATCACACACAAAATGTCTGATGCCTTGAAGTATGGTAATCGCTTGATCATGGTTCAAGATGGACAGATCAAATTGGATGTTAAAGGTGAAGAAAAACATAATCTTCATGCAGAAGACTTGGTTAAATTGTTCCAAGAATAAGATATAAATAGGCAACCCCAGCGGGTTGCCTATTTATTTTTTGAAATTAATTAATTGAACTTTTATATGAAAACTTCGATAACATTTGGTGAAAAATTTCTGATACAATTAGTTTCTAAAATTGTAGAGTGGTAGCTACCACGAAAGGTAAATTAATGAAAAGTTACAAGTTCACTAATAAAGTAGCCTATATATTGTTTCTGGCATTCTCCGTATTGGTCGCAACTAATCGTGAAGTTCTGGCAGCCAGGCCACCTTCTAGTAACAACAATAATAATGATGTGAATGTTGAGTTGCCAGTAGATTCAGCACCAGCAGATGCGACCGATTTGCAACACGCGTTAGATACTGCACCTCGCGGAATGGACATTCTGGAAGAGAGTTTTATTCAAGGACAGTTTTATAAATCAAATGATGTCAGTAAAAAATATAATTTGAATGCTTCAAAGGTTATTCATCGTAATGAGTCCGATGCAAATGATCGTACAGGTATCTTGCGAGTTACTCATGGTAATAATCAATTGGGTTCTATTTGGAGCAACATTGATGGTAATAATTATTTTGACGTGACTAAGGATCAAACCATGTCGATGTGGATGTACTTCGGTCATCCTAAAGACCCCAATAATGCTAATTCTGTGGGTGATGGAATGGCGTTCGTGCTACAAAATGATGATCGTGGTGTTAATGCAATTTCCACTTATAATGGCAACCCTGCTTATGGGGAAACCTTGGGTGTATGGGGCGCTGATTTTAACAACAAAGTTGAAGTTCCTACAAGTTCAATTGCTAAAACTGCTATTCAGAAAAGTTTTGCTATTGAATTCGATACTTATTTAAATATGAAAGACACTCCTAACGTTATCAATGGTGAGGGAGTATCTTTTGATATTGGTAAGTATGCTAAGCATATAGCTATGAATTATCCTGATTTGCCGACCACTTATATACCCAAACGTACTGCAGCTGAACGAGATAGAAGATATTATTTTCTTTTGAATCATCAAAATAGCAAAAACAGTATGCCTATTACAGATTCACAATGGCATCATGTAACGATGAAATGGAATACCAAGAATCACACACTTTATATGAAATATGATGATAAAGGTCTTGACGGATCTGCCAAAGATACGCCGTATAAGTGGGAGCAATCGTTAGATATCAATCACTTCGATTTGAAAGATACTAATAAGTTGCGATGGGGATTCACTGGTTCGACTGGTTGGCAAATGGAGAATAATTTAATTATTTTTGAATCGATTCCTTCATATGTAAATGCTGACTCAGATGTTTCGATTCGTGATAATACTGGTAATAAGATATTGACCAGCGGTCATAACCATGTTGAAGTCGGTGATGACTTAACATTTATTTATAATCTAAATTATGTGGATGGTTCGAAGGACTGGGAAAAGGTCTTGGCTACTATTGATCTTCCAGATAATGTGATTTTTAATTCTGCAACTATCACATATAAAGGGGATGAAGGTAATCCAGAATCAATTTCTTTATCGTCATTAAATGATAAAAAAATCCAATTTGAATTGTCACACAGTCTTTCCAAAAACATTTCACAGGCAACGATTGAAGTACATGCCAATGTTGATAAAGTAAAATATTCAACGAGAGTTGCACCGGCACATGTCCGTTTTGAAAGCGACAATTTGATTGTTGATAATGATACGCCAGAATTCAATATCGACGTGCCGGCACTGATGATGTCCACGAATCCAGCGGGTACATTAAACTTTGGGTCAATGAGCCAAGTTCCTGATAGTTTAGAGATTCATGGTGAAGTTTGGTTTGCAAATGGTGGAAGAATTGACCCAACTATAGTTACTGTAATGAATAGTTTGAATGGTAACACTGGAGCTATGAAACTATCTGGAGCCATATCTAAAAAAGCTAGTTTTGTTCTATACATTGATAAAAAGAACTTACACATTGGCCAAAATAATTTGAAAATTAGTGCTAAAAATAAATATAATATGAAAACTAAAGAGTATGAAATTATTATTAATATTGGCGGTGGACTACAATTTGGCAACGTAAAAGAAGAGGTTTCATTTGTTCCAGTAATGGCAGGCACGACCAATGAAATGGTGGGTCGACAAGAGGGATGGCAAGTGGAAGTTGTCGACAGTCGTCCCAGTGGTAATTCCTGGCAGCTACAAGCAAAAGCTGAAAAAATGATTCAAAATGAAACGAAGGATGTTCTTGATGGAGATGTTGTTTATAAGAATCCAGATGGAGGAGTCGTCGAATTACATCAAGCAACAACCATATTCACCAATGTTAAATCAGATGACAATGTTCAAACTGTGGATGTGGCTAGTACTTGGAATAATGATTGTGGAATTATGTTGAAGTTGAATAGTTGTAATCAAGCAGGATCATATAGGGGTAGAATCCACTGGTGTCTAGTAGATAGTATGTAAAAATAAAATCATTTTTCAGAAAATAAAAATATATTTATTGATAATTTAGTCCAATTATCTGATACACTATGTATATAGATTTGATAATATACTACGACCAGAAAGGCTTATTATGCTGTTTAATAATAAATATTATAAATTATCACTCATATTTTTTGTATTTAATATATTAATTATTATGTGCTTATTTAAAGCTGGTCTTATCAATGTAAGTGCAGAAAATACAGCATCACCCTACGTTGCTCCAGTAGATGAACCTGCTGCTGATCAGAAGGACTTGGATAATGCCATAGCCACAGCTCCGAAGGGATTAGATATATCTGATCCAACCTTTTTACGTGGTCAATTTCATAAAAAGGATTCTACCGAGGATATGAATGCTTCAAAGGTTATTAGAAAAAGTGAAAATAATCCGAACGATAAAACCGGAATTTTACGAGTTACCCATAATATAAATCAAATAGGAGCCATTTGGAGCAATACTAGCCAATCGAATTTTTTGGATGTTTCTCAAGATTCATCCATGTCGATGTGGTTATATTTTGGTAAGCCAACTGAATTAACCGTTGATAATATAGTATTAACTGATAAAGATAAACAAAATATGGTTGGTATGTCGCCTGAGAAGCAACTTGAATTCAAAAAAAAGCTGGTAGAGGAAAGAAAAGAAGAACATGAAAAGGAGATTGGAGATGGGATGGCATTTGTCCTTCAAAATGCCCAGCCTGATTCTTCTCCTTTGAATTCTTTTGGTGGAATTGAGGCAATATCTAGATATGACGGCAATCCTGCACCAGGACAAACATTAGGTGTATGGGGGGCTGATTTTAATAATGTTGGTGCCACTGCTCAAAATGCTCCGATATCTCAAACGGCAATTCCAAATAGTTTTGCAATTGAATTTGATACATTCCTTAATCGACTTACTAGAGCTGATGATATAGATGGTAAAGGTGTGTCATTTGACGCTGATATTGTGAAAGGAAGAAATCCCAATAAACCTGATGGATGGGATTATTATCAAAATATAACGGGTCAGCACATCAGTATGGATTATCCTGATGGTTATGCTAACTACACTATCGATAAATATGACTCTAATGCTACATATATGAGAGATATTACTAATGGCCCGAATGGATTTAAAACGTTTTTTAAAATGAATCATAAGAATCTGCATGATAACCTGTCTTTGACCGATGCTAATTGGCATCATATGACGGTTAAGTTTAATCATGCGACAAGCACCTTATCTTATGCGTTTAATGATAAAAATATTGATGGTACTGCCAACAGTACTAGTATTGTTGGATCTCAACAATTAGATATGAGCCACTTTAAATTAGGTGACAATAAAAAATTGATGTGGGGATTTACTGGTACTACCGGTCGATTCACTGAGAATAATCTCATTGTATTTGAATCCATTCCATCGTTTGTTAATGCTGATTCAAAAGTTAGTTTGGAAGATACAACCAAGGGAACGATAATTCCGGATAGTGGTGATGATAAGGTAAATATTGGTGATGGTCTTGATTTTATCTATGATTTAAATTATAAAAATGGTTCGAAGGAATGGAGTCAGATTCTTGCTTCTATGACACTGCCATCTGAGGTTACTTTTACTGATGGACAAATAGTTTACGATAATGATCCGGATCATCCAGAAGAGATTAAAGCTAGCGAGTTCAATAATGGAAAAGTAGAACATTTGATGCGGAAGAATTTGTCTAATTCCAACAATCATGCAAAGGTTGTTCTACATACGACTGTGAACAATCGAACGAGTCCGGTAACCGTCAGTCCACAACATGCTTGTTTTGTCAGTGATAACTTCATTGTTGATGATGATACTCCGGAGTTTAATATTACTATCCCATCAATGTTGTTAACAATATCGGATAAGATTGATTATCAAGGTATGGAGTCAGTCCCAGATAATACGCAAATTAGTGGGGATGTTAAGTATTCAAATGGTTCGTATATTGATCCTTCAACTATAACCATGCATCCGGGTGTTAATGGAGTTACCCAGGATACTTTTAATTTGTCGGGTAGCACATCTCAATCTGCACATTATATTTTTAATGTTCCAAAATCTAAGTTACATGTGGGATCAAATACGGTAACTATTAAAGCAACTGATACCTCTGGAAACACTTCTTCTGTCGGTACTGTCATTATTTCTATTGGTGGAGGATTGCAGTATAAAGTAAGTGATAATGTATCTTTTCAATCCGTCAATGTCGGCTATGCTGGACAAATAGTACCACGACAAAATGATTGGCATATTCAAATAATTGATGGGCGAGATATTGGTAGCAGCTGGACTTTACAGGCTCAGGCACATGATTTAATAAACGTAGTAACTGCTCAAAAACTTGACGGTGAGATGGTGTACAAAAATGACGCTGGCAAAATATTATCGCTTATTAGTCCAACCGATATTTATTCCAATACGAAGCAATCTGAAGCAGAGCAAACGGTTAATGTAGAAAATTATTGGAATAGTAAAAAAGGAATTTTCCTGAAACTCAATAATAAAAATTCAAGCGGTAATTATGTTGGTAAAATCGACTGGGTTTTGACTGATGGACTTCCAAACAAATAAAAGGAGCTGTTTTTAACAGCTCCTTTTGTGTAAAAATAAGTTTACTTTTCAGAAAATAAAATTTTATTTATTGATAATACGAGTCAATAGTTTGATACACTATGTATAGTGATTTGATAATATATTATGACAGGAAAGGTGTATTAATGCAGTTTAATAATAAAAATTATAAATTATCAATTTTATTGGTTGTATTTAATGTACTTTTGATTGCTATAACAGTTATGACCAGTCCAATCAATGTAGGTGCATCAGATTTGTCCGAATCAAAAGATCAAGTAGATTTTAAAAATGCTATGGATACTGCACCGCGCGGATTAAATATTGATGATCCTGCATTCAAACTGGGGACTTTCGATGGAAATAATGGTGAAGTATTACGCCGTAATGATGATCCAACTGATTATTCCGGAGTCCTACAAGTTACTAATAATGTAGACCAAATCAGTGCCATTTGGAGCAATTTTGCTGCTAATAACTATTTTGACATGGATAAACCGCAAACCTTATCCATGTGGATGTATTTTGGTAGGCCTTATCCATCAAAGGATTCTGATAATGCCTTGCAGGTTGGTGATGGAATGGCATTTGTACTTCAAAATGACCCACGGGAATACGGTGCAATATCGACTTATAAAAATACACCTGCTGTTGGAGAAACATTAGGCGTGTGGGGTGCAGATTTTAACAATCTCCCGGATTATTATAGTGGGAACTTTGCTACTTCTGAAGATGTAGCAAAGACGGCCATTCAAAACAGTTGGGCCATGGAGTTTGATACATTTGTTAATCGATTAAGTATGTACGATCAAATAAATGGTAAGGGGGTTTCGTTTGATCTGAATGAACAAGGTCAGCATATGGGAAATAATTATCCAGGTGAAGCTGCTACATATAATCCACTATATGTTAAAAGGATAAATGACAGTAATAAAAAGAAACGTTATTTTACATTAGATCATAGACAGGGTAATCAGTATATGAATTTGACTGATCAAAACTGGCATCATATTACTATAAAGTGGGATCCCACAACTCATAATCTTACCTATTCCTTAAACGATAAAAATTTAGACGGCTCATGGTCTAATGTCTTAGGATACAAATATACGATCAATCTTGATATTGATAAGTTTCATTTCAAAACCGCCGATCATCGTTTACACTGGGGATTTACAGGAACTACAGGCCGATTTACTGAAAACAACTTCATTGTGTTTGAATCCATTCCTTCTTTTATTAATGCTGAATCTCATGTATCTATTGAAAATATTACGTCTGGAAAGCCAGTAAAAGAGAATGATACGGTTGATTTTGGCGATAAGCTAGATTTTATTTATAAATTGAATTATGTCAGTGGAACAAAAGACTGGGAAAAAATATTAGCTAATATTGATTTTCCTAGTGAAGTCTCATTTGATTCTGGAACGATTGAATATGATGATGGAACACCATCAGAAACAATTGATCTAAAAGAAATTAGTCATAATAATATTCAACATATGTTGAAGAAAAGTCTAAACAGCACGCATGCAAATGCACTTATTGTGTTACATACAACGGCGGATAAAGCTAAGAGAAGTACAACCGTATCGGCCAAGCATGCCTCATTTAAGAGTGATAATTTTATTATTGATGACAATACTCCTAGTTTCAGAATTAGAACAGATTCATTGATGATAAGCACCGATCCATCAGGAACAATAAATTTTCCAAATAAGGATACTATACCTGATAATATTTTGATTGATGGATCGATTTGGTACGGTAACGGAGTACCTATAAAGCCATCTAACATTACTGTTTATAGTAAATTAAACGATAGTCCTTCAGAATCAATGAAGTTAACAAAGAATAAGGATTACTTAACAGCATCATTCCTATTGAATATTCCTAAATCTCAATTACATATTGGAACGAATAATTTAAAAATTTATGCAGTATCATCAGTTGCGCTTAATAGTGTGTCTGCACCAGTAGTTCTAACTTCTAGAGAAGTAAACATCAGCATAAATGTTGATGGTGGATTACGGTTTGGTGAAGTAAGTGATAATGTATCGTTCCAACCGGTGAATAGTGGTTATACAGGTGAAATGGTTCCTCGACAAGACGGATGGCATGTTCAGGTTATTGATGGCCGTGCAAGTGGCAATAGTTGGACATTACAAGCGAGGGCGCATGATCTGATTAACCAAAGCGGTCAGGTACTTAATGGTAATATTGTTTACAAAAATGTTATGGGTAAGTTAATGCCATTGGCAGATTTAACTAATATTTATACCAATACAAAAGATTCTGACGCCAGTCAACAAATTGACATAACGGAGTCATGGACTGATAAACTGGGGATGTTCTTGAAACTTACTAGTGACAGTTCAGCTGGAAAGTATTCAGGCAAAATCGATTGGGTCTTAAATGACGGACTTCCTAATACATAAAAATAGCTAGTGAACTCCAAATGAAGTTCACTAGCTATTTGTTTACTTAATTATTAAATACAAATTCGGGATTGTCTTTACTGATAATTGTTAGATCATTGATATCAATATCAAGATAGTCTTTGAAGCGTTTGATCAATTGTTCGCCGGCTTCTGTGTGATCGTCCTTACGATCCGGTTGGATATTTTCCATATAGAATAATAAGTTCTTAGTGTTATCAGTTGCTTCTACACGAGAACTATCACGCCATGCCCAGCAACGTGATAGAACACCTTGTTCATCACGGTAGATTACTTCACCAGGCAAAGCTTCTTCGGGCTCATCTTCACCGATCGGTACGAATGGTTCGCCACCTTTAGCTACTGTTAAGTGAACATCGCCGACGATATTATCGAGGTCCTCAGCCGCGATAGGGAAGGCGTATTCTAGTGATACAGAATTGTATACATCAACAACGGGATTGATGTTACCAACACCTTTGTCGTTCTTGGCACGTTTGAGAAGATTCTCAACGGCATTACGGGCGCCTTTCTTAGTTTTGAACTTACGATAAGCTTCGCGCCAAGCGTGAACAACGGGATTAGCACTGATAGGATCATCTGGTACCCACTTTTTTGCGACCTCATTCGCATGTTGAATCAAGTTATCAGGAACATTGCTGTCATCATGATTGTCGATGTCACGTGCAGTCATGCAGGCAATTTCTACATCGGGAAAGATTTCCCAGAATTCTGGATCAACGATAATTTTTTGCATTTCATCCTCCGAGTAATTCTAATATATGTGCTAATTATATCACTTCATATCAATCTTGTGAGAAGCCGCTATGGCCAAAATATGTTATTCTAAGAACACTATGGAGGTGTGGATTATCAAAACTTTAGTCATCGTTTCACATCCAGAAATCGATAATTCTCAGACACAACAATTCTTGAAAAAGGGTGCAGAAGATGCGCAGGTTATTTGGCATCATGTTGAATCATTAGATGAGATAGATGTCGGCAAAGAACAGAAATTGTTACGTCAAGCTGACCGAATTGTTTTTCAATTCCCATTGTATTGGTATGCAGCACCATATGGATTGAAGAAGTGGGAAGATGAAGTTTTAACCCGTAATTT
The DNA here is from genome assembly GCF_000615905.1 of Companilactobacillus nodensis DSM 19682 = JCM 14932 = NBRC 107160. Lineage (GTDB taxonomy): Bacteria > Bacillota > Bacilli > Lactobacillales > Lactobacillaceae > Companilactobacillus > Companilactobacillus nodensis. The sequence goes on along the minus strand of NZ_BAMN01000005.1, from coordinate 46,867 downwards.
TATTTATGGAGACAAGACTTATCCACTAGAAGATAAGGAATTCGGAATCGTTGTGACAACAGGGATGCCATTGAAGGACTTCCAAAAGGGTGCAACTGAAAATATAACTTTGGACGAGGCAATGGCCCCTTACCGAGCAATCGCTAATTTAGGTAAAATGAAGATCATGCCGTTGTTCTCAGTTCCACAGTTTTGGTATATGTCTGAGGACGAACAGATGCAGTTACTGATTGATTATCAGCGATATTTGAGTCAGAAGTTTCCTGATTCATTAGCCAACCGAGAAGAATGGTTCGAAGATCGGTTGCAACAATTTGTCAAAGAATTGTCTGATGAAGATCAGTTTAGCGGAAATCTTATTTTGGATACTTTTATTCAAAACAAAGAGAATCTCGAACAGGTTAATGACACGTTAAAAATGATCAAGGAGGGTGAGGACGAATAATGGATGAACAATCAAAATGGTTGATGGACCAAATTGATCAATTAAAGAATTCTCAACCTGAATATGAAAGGCGGGCCTTCTTGACTGCGTTAAAAAAAATCGTGAATGAACAGGCAACTAGAACCGATCAAATTCAACATGAACTTGACGGACGCTTGTGGAATCACGATAAATGGTAGTAAATAATTTATATAAACTAAAAACATTTTAATGATGTTTTTAGTTTATTTTTTTTGGGCAATAATTTTGAAATCGCATAGTAAAAGAACTATAAAGATGGTGGATGTTTAGACAGATTAATGGCATCCAAATACAATAGTATTTTTACGAGAAAGTTTTTTATTCGAGGATTAAATCATGAAAAAATTAATTAAGGGAACGGCTGTATTGGGAGCTATAGCTGTTGGAGTTGCATCAACGCTTGTCACGGTTGCAGCTGCAACCACGACTCCTACTTATACGACCTCGACTACATTAGCTACACCAACTAACCCAGCTCCACAAACAACAACAACGGATGCAACATTATCGACAACACAAACGTTGTCACTAGATGCGGCACCAACGATTAGTTCGGTAACCAATTGTATTCAGTAGCTAAAAACACATATGCTTCAACTTCGATCTCTAAGTTAGCTCTTACTAACCCTGGATTCTCAACCGGGTGGACGGTCACTGCGGCAGCATCACCATTCACTAATACATCTGGTACAGGAGCGGGATTAACAGGTGCAACACTTACATTGGATAACACATCGACAGCACCTATCACAGCAGATGATAGTACTAATGTTTCAACTTTACCTAGTTATATTTCATCACCTGATGATTTATCTGCAGGCGCAACGAAGGTTGAAGACGCCGCTGCTGGCGCTGGTGTTGGTGCTTATACAACAACCTATGCTCCAACTGATGCATCATTATACGTACCTGCTGGTAACTTACAAGGTTCATATAGCTCAACTGTCACATGGACTTTAACCGATGCACCATCATAATATTTTAATATTTTTGAAAGACAATACTAATGTATTGTCTTTCTTTTATCGAAATTTGAGGCGTGTAACCTCAACATCTCGTTCTTAATCAGGAAGGATGGATGATAATGATCAAAAAATATTTTTACCGATAGTTTTTGCAGTGGCGTCACTGTTCCTGTTTTTAACGTTTAATACGGTTCCTGCCAAAGCGGATACGTTGAATTATACGGTTGGAGCTGATTTGCCAGATAATCAAATTGAAAAGACAGGTTCTTATTTTGATTTGAAAGTGACTCCTGGACAGAGCCAAGATTTAACTGTCAAAATCAAAAATAATGACAATCAGAGTCATCATTATGAAGTGTCAGTTAACCGTGGTCTAACGAATAATAATGGTGTGATAGACTACGGTACTCATGGTTCAGAGAAGAGTGACGGACTAGAATATAATATCGAATCACTCGTTACAAGTCCTCAAGACGTTGTGGTAGAGGCCAATTCAACCAAGTTAGTGACTATCCATTTGGATTCACCCAAAGGTGCATTCTCAGGATTGCTTCTTGGTGGAATTAGAATTCAAGAGATAACTTCGGCACCAAAAACTAAGAAAAAAGGCATTACGATCAACAATGCATATGCCTACGTCATTGGTTTGGAGTTAAGACAAAACTCAGATAAAATCAAACCCAAACTTCAGCTTGGCGATATCAATGAGAAGCAAGTTAACAGCTATAATTATGTTGGTGCTAACTTGATTAATCCAACTCCTTCTATTATCCAGGGACTATCAGTTAATGCGACGGTCAAGGATACTAAGGGTAAGAAGGTTTACACTCAGGATAAACAAGATTTGTCAGTCGCACCAAATAGCGACTTCGATTATTTGATCGGCAGTCCTAAGCAAACATTGAAAGCTGGTACCTATGAGTTGATTATGGATGCCAAAGCTGGCGATACTACTTGGCACTTTGATAGGAAGTTTACGATCACTACTCAAACAGTTAAGAAATTAGCTAAGACATCGATTCCTAGAAAGACAACACCAGATTATCTATTGATCGCCTTCATTATCGCAATTCTATTAGTCATGATCTTAGTAGTCTTGGCATATCACAAGAAGTATATTAAGAGACACTAATTCAAATTTAAGTCGCAGTGATGCGGCTTTTTTTGTGGTTTCGTGTTGGTTGATTATTGATGACAATAGTTAACTTTGTATCGCTATACTTAACTTTATCAACCACATATAATTAGAGTATAAAGAAGTTAATTGGAGGTAAATATGGAACTGAATATGGGAATGATTATTTCACAGAAGCGCAAGGAGAAACAAATTACTCAACAACAGCTGGCTGAGTTCATGGGAGTGTCCAAAGCCTCAGTTTCGAAGTGGGAAACAGGGCAATCATATCCAGATATTACACTGATTCCGTTATTGGCTGGTTATTTTAATATTTCGATTGACCAGCTGATGAATTATAGTAATAATCTATCAACTGAACAGATCCGACATATTTATACTTCAATAACTCATCAATTCGAAACAGACCCACCAGAAGAGGTGTGGAAGTCGATCGAAGATGTGATTCACCGTTATTATTCATGTGCGCCATTAGTGTTAGAGATGGGGCAATTATTGCTGAATCATGGTGATCTATTACCAGGAGATTCTCGAGAAGAAAAAATGCAAACGTATCTTGGGGAAGCACAAAAGTTGTTTTCACATGTGTTGGAGATTTCGAATGACCGCGTGTTGTTGGATAAAGCGACTGACTATTCAGCGTATTGTGCATTAATGCTCAAGAAACCAGATGAAGTATTAAACATGCTGGGTGAGTACGTTCCGGAATATTATCCAACGGAGAGTTTGATTGCCTGGGCTTATCAACTAAAATGTGACAAGGGAAAAGCTATAGCGACCACACAGAGTTCACTTTTCCAGTACACCGCAGTCATGATGAGTCAGATAAATAATTATTTACAATTGGTTACGGATCAACCTGACAAATTCAAACAAACTTATGATATTGGTCAATCGTTGATTGAATCATTTTCGTTGAAACAATTAAATCCTGCAGTTGTGATTAATTTTTATAATTCATCAGCCATAAGATTTGCGCAGCAACATCTGGCTGATTCAGTGATGAAATGCCTGTCTGAATATATTAATGTTTTGAGGAGTATTACTTTTCCGCTTAGGTTACACGGCAATGATTATTTTGATCGTATCGATAGTTGGTTGGATCAAACTGATCTTGGTCATGCTTTACCGCGTGATGAGAATCAAATGAAAGCTGACTTCATTACGATCGTTACTGAAAATCCATTCTTACAGCAGTATCAAGATAATGAAGAATTTAAGGAAATACTTAAGCGTCTAAATACGATAGAGGAGCGTTTTAAAAATGCATAATACTGATATTTTTATGAATAATTTACCACTCTTTATTCCATTGATTTTGTTAGAAGTTGGCTTAGATGTTGCCGCATTGATCCATATTTTTCGTCATCAAAACTATCGAACAGGTAATCGAATCCTGTGGGTGTTATTAACACTATTAGTTAATCCTATTGGAGCTATTTTGTACTTTGTTGTCGGTAGGGAGACATATTGATGGCAATTTTGGAATTACACGATGTTAAGAAATATTTTGGCGATAAACAAGTATTGAATGGATTGAATTTTGAGGTTCCAGAAGGTTCGATTTTTGGATTTGTGGGTGAGAATGATGCTGGTAAAACCACAACAATGAAGATGATCTTGGGATTAGAAACGATTGATTCAGGAGAAATTTTGGTCGATGGTCAAAGGGTTCATTATGGCAATTCAGCGATTAATCGTGAGATTGGCTATTTGCCTGATGTTCCTGAATATTATGGTTATATGAATCCGACGGAGTATTTGAAATTGTGTGGAAGATTGACGGGTATTCCTAAGGGCGAATTGTCTGATAGAATTACTAAAATGTTGAAGACAGTTGATCTGCCGATAAACAAGCGACGTATTCATGGATTCTCCCGAGGATGAAACAACGCTTGGGAATTGCTCAAGCATTGTTAAATCGACCACGTCTATTGATCTGTGATGAGCCAACGTCTGCACTGGACCCGATTGGTCGGAGTGAATTCTTAAGTTTGTTGGCAAGTTTACGTGACGAAACGACGATTGTTTTTTCAACTCACATTTTGAATGATGTTGAACGTATCAGTGATCATGTCGGAATTTTACATGCTGGATTTTTAAAGGCCAACGATTCTTTGAGTAATTTGAAGGAACAATATGCCAAACCACAAATTGTTTTGAAGTTCAATTCTAGTACTTCGGCCCAAATAGCCGCAAAGGTTTTGGACGCAATCTTAAACGATAAACAAGTAATTTTGAATTATCTCGGAGATTATCAGCCAGCCGCAGAAAAGGTTATGCAAACATTGTTAGACAGGCATTTGATGCCAGTCTCAATAAATAGTCTGGAAACAAGTTTGGAAGATATCTTCATGGAGGTGACGTCATGAGAGCTACGTGGTTTTTCATTCGCAAAGAATTATTGGAGTCATGGCGTAGCTATCATTTGTTAATAATTGCAGTTGTCTTCGTTATCTTTGGAATTGAAGGTCCATTAATGGCCAAACTGACACCAGAAATTTTGAAAATGGCTTCCGGCAGTGGCATGACGATCAAGATGACTGATCCAACTAGTCTTGATTCTTGGCAGCAGTATTATAAGAATATGACCCAAATTGGTATCTATGTCTTAGCGGTTATTTTCAGTGGAACTATTAGTGGCGAAGTCTCTCGTGGTACGTTGATCAATCTCGTTACGAAGGGATTACCACGTTATTCAGTTGTGTTGGCAAAATATATTGTGGCTTATTTTCAATGGTGTCTCGCACTTGTAACTGCCTTTTTTATCAATTGGGTGTATACAGCATATTATTTCTCTGATAACAAAAGTCCTAATGTCTTGACCGGTCTGTGGCCATTATTGATATTTGGATCGATGTTTGTAGCCGTGACGATTTTTGGTTCAGCGTTGGGTAAGAGTAATTATCTAGGATTTTTGACGGCAGTCGTTGCTTTTATCTTCTTGACTCTATTAAATTTGTTCAAGGATGTGAAGAGATACAACCCAATCTCGTTAGTCACAGATAATATGTCATTAGTGAAGGGAACAGAGAAAATTTCGCATATTATGCCAGCTGTTTGGATAACGATTTTGTCTGCGGTGGTGTTGGTATATCTGGCGGTTTTATTATTAAAGCACAAGAAATTGTAGGGATGGTGAATTGATATGGATTTTAAATTGAATCAGAGCTTAGTTGATTTGGGTATCACTGATATAGTTGTGGCCAAAGTAAGTGGGATTGACCTGTCTCAGCCGTTAAATGATGATATCTTGAATAAGTTAGGAACTAATGAAAAAAGAGCATTAGATACTGATCTAGATGATTTGCGTGATAATCCAATTATTAATGGATATGTCGAGATGGTTAAAAAAATTGGTCGTAGTTTGAAAAAAAATCCACCGACTACTGAAGCTTTGATTGGAAATATTCAACATCGCGGTAGTTTTCCACGAGTCAATTCAGTAGTGGATATTTATAATATTGAGTCGCTGCGTTCTTATTTGTCGATCGGTGCCCACGATATTAGTAAGATCGACTTTCCAATTGAATTCACTGTCTCTAATAAGCCGGATATTTTTTCACCAATTATGGCACCAGATAAAAAAGTTGCTGAATATGATTATGTTTATCGTGATCAAAAAGGAATCCTGGCATACTTAGATTGTCGAGATTCTGAGTTGTATAAAATAGATGAGAATACCACAGATGTTTTGTTTGTTGTACAAGGGAATGAAGCTACGACAGTACAATATCGAATGGCCGCTTTGACCAGAGTATGTAATGATCTGCGGTCAATTATGCCTGATATTGAATCTAAGGTTGAAGTTATTTCTAGTGAAAACTAATAGTTTGAATACGTGTAACTAATGTAGTAACATGTTAATAATTAATACGAAGAGGTAATTATTTATGAAATATATTATTACTGGTGCTACAGGCCATTTGGGTTCTCAGATTTTAAAGGAAGTTATGAAACTTGTACCTAACTCAGATATAAGTGTCGGTGTTCACACTGTTAGTAAGGCAAAGAGTCTTACTGACGCAGGGATAGAGGTATTACCGATTGATTATCAAAATGAGGACATGATGATTAATGCGCTGACTGATAAAGATGTCTTTGTTTATGTTCCAAGTAAGAGTCATGACAGTTTTAGCCGTGTAACAGAATTAGAGAATGTTATTGCTGCCGCTGAAAAAGCCAAAGTTGGACATATTTTAGCGATGGGATTCATTGCTGATCAGGAGAATAATCCATTTGATCTGTCGGCCTTTTATGGATATTTACCACGTCGCTTGGCTGAGTCAGACTTGAAATATACGATCATTAAGAATGCATTGTATGCCGATCCGTTGGTACCATATCTGCCAGAATTGATTGAACGTCAGAATGTTATTTACCCAGTTGGTAAAGAAGCTTGGTCATTCATTAGTTTGGAAGATAGTGCTAAGGCATTCGCTAAGGTTGCGACATCTGTTGAGTTACGTCAAAATGGGAAAATTTATACACTTACTCAAGATAAAAACTATACGATGCCTGAGTTGGCGGCTGTCTTGACTGAAGTATCAGGACACAAGATTGGCTATCAACCAGTTACCTTGCAGCAGTTCTCCGACTTGTACAATCAAGGTGGAGAGGGCCACATGTTGAGTTCAATGTATGATGCTGGTGGTAAGGGTTTGTTGAATGTTGTTACGGATGATTATCAACAAATCATGGGACATCCAGCAACTGATTTGAAAGAATTTTTAACATTAAAATTAAACTAGATCAAAAAAAGAGCGTGACGAAACACGTTTAACTTCTGAGTATAACCTAAAAAAGCATCGTATTTACGTAGTAAATGCGATGCTTTTTGTAGTTAAACGGAGGAAGTTGTGTTTTGCCGCGCGTTTACGCGGCAAGTTTAGTGACTTATGTCACAGCCCCTTTTTAATTTATCTGATATTGTAAACGAACCAAGTTTGAGGCACCCTTGCTGGTGAAATTTTCGTCTAAGTTTATTTGCCAAAGTTTGTCAGTTATTTTGATATGATTCTTTTTGATATATTCATCTAATATCTGTAATGAAATACAGATATTTTTAGTATCGTTTGTAGTATCTATCGAGACATAATCGCCGGCTGGTTTCTTTATCAATGGTAAGTCGCCAGTGTCTGTCCGCGCTGATACTTTTTTCAAAATACAAAAAGAAGCTGTGGAATACAGATTAGCATCACTGCCAGGCAGCTGTGTTAGAAATCCGGAATCTTGTTTATTCATTAATTTGAGCTTACCAAGTTGTTCATAAAAGTCAGTGTAGATCTCGGCAATTTCTTCTTCAGTACAAGCAACTGATTGTCTTGAACGACAGAATAATCCAGGTATAACTGAATCAATGAATGGGCGGTTCTTGACGATATCTTCATTGTTAGTAACTTGATTGAAACGGGTATTTAACGTTTCTTTGAGAATGGTCAGATTATCCATTTGAGTATTGATCTGTTGTAAGACGCTCTTCAAATTATCGTTCAAGGAGTCGTCTCTTGAGTCTTCATTTAATGACTTGATCTCAGAAATAGACAGGCCAAGACGACGCAGTTCCAGGATAAAAGTTGCTTCGTATAGTTGGTCGTAATCATAATACCTGTAACCATTATCCATGACTTTCTTTGGTTTGAATAATTCTTTTTGATCATAAAAAATCAGTGTTCGCCTAGTTGTACCAGCTAGATCAGCAAACTTTTGAATTGTTAACATAAAATTTCTCCCATCGATTACTTGACTGTAACGTTACGTTACACCCTATACTAAAAACATTGAATGAGCAAACGAAAAAGATTGGAGAATATAAATATGAGAGCAGTTGTTATTGATAAACCAGGGGACGCTAGTGTGATGAACATAGTTGAAAGACCAATTCCTGATGCAACTAAGCATCAATCAGTTATGAAGATTCATGCTTTTGGTGTTCATAGATATGAAGTTTTAACTAGAGAAGGTGGTTCACCATCCGTTAAGTTCCCACGTGTAATCGGTGTTGAAGCGGTCGGCGAGATTGCCCAAGTGTCTGAAGACAGTAAGTTGAAGGTTGGCCAAAAGGTCATCACGATGATGGGGGGATTTGGTCGCGAAGTTGACGGAAGTTATCAAGAATATGCACTTGTTGACGATGCTAACTTATATCCAGTTAGTTACGAAGGGGACTGGGTGACACTGGCCCAATATCCAGAGAACTTCTATACGGCCTTTGGTGCTATCAAATCACTTAATTTGAAGCCTGGACAAACACTCTTGTTGCGTGGTGGTACAAGTGCAGTTGGATTGTCAGCAATTCAATTGGCAAAGGTCATGGGATTGCAGGTCACTGCTACAACTAGACGTGAGAACATGCTTCAACCACTACTTGATAATGGTGCTGATGATGCAATTCTTGATGTTGATAATAAGTTGAAGACTGATAAAAACTACGACGGTATCATCGATATGGTCGGAACAGTCAGTTTATCTAATTCAATTGCCCATCTTAATCAAGGTGGTACAGTATCACTGATCGGTTTACTGGCAGGTGAATGGACGGTAGATAATTTCAATCCATTTACTCTAGCTGGAAAATACTTAACTTGCTTCGATTCCACTGATGTACATCAAGAATGGGTCGATGAAATGTTTGAAATGATTTCTAAAAATAACTTACAAATCCCAATTCCACGCGTATTCAAACTTGATCAGATTAGAGAAGCTCATGATTATGTTATGAAGAGTCGTGATATGGGACAAGTCATTATTGATAATGACTAGAATTATTTAGTAGATTGTTTAGCCTTCTCTTTGACCAAAATTGTTTCGATCAAATCCTGTAGTGTTGTATCGTTGAGTTTTCGTTGAGCAGCTATTTTAGCTTGCTCGTAGTAATCGCCAAGAACTTCTTGGATATTACCGCCAACGATACATTCAGGGTTTGTTTTTTTGTCCAATTCAAAGAGAGGCTTATTTCCTTCAGTTGCGAAGTAAATATCCAATAAGGTGATGTCTTTGGGTTTTCGCGCTAATTTTGGTTCAACTGATCCTTGTTTAGTGTCGATCAATCCGTGTTCACGAAGAACACTCATTAATCGTCTGACTACAACAGGTGAAGTTTCAACACTGCTGGCGATGACTTCACTAGAGAGTCTAATATTTTTATATATTTCAATGAATGCCAAGATATGAATGGAATCACTGAAACGAGTTGATACACGCATCAACTCACCTCCATTAACTGTAACTTTATTAATTACAGTTAATAATATGATTATCTTTATGCTTAGTCAACTTTTTACTACGCACTATTGATTTATCATGCGTATTAATTGACAAATAAGACTGATAATTATATTGTAATTGTAACTTATCGAGTTACAGAAATTGTGCTACAAAGGGTGCCTATATGATTGAGTTTAAGAATGTGTATAAAAAATACGAGAATAATAATAATACAGCTATTAATGATTTGAATCTTCAGATAAAAGATGGAGACTTCTTTGTGTTAGTCGGACCTAGTGGTAGTGGTAAGACGACAACTCTCAAAATGATCAATCGATTGATCAAGCAGACTTCTGGTGAAATTACGATTGATGGTAAAAATATTGATGATTTCAATTTACAAGAGATGCGTCTGCAGATGGGTTATGTTTTACAGAATATTGCCTTGTTTCCTAACATGACGATTGAAGATAATATCACGATTCAACCGGAATCACTTAAGTGGTCCAAAGAAAAACGTCATCAAGTAGCCTGGGACTTGCTGGAAAAAGTTGGTCTCGATCCTGATAAATACGCCAAGCGATTGCCAAATGAGTTATCTGGTGGTGAGCAGCAACGTGTCGGTATTGTCCGCGCCCTAGCATCTAATCCAAAGATTGTTTTGATGGATGAGCCATTCAGTGCGCTTGATCCTATTTCTCGTAATCAACTACAGGAATTAGTTTTGAAATTGCATGCTGAAATGAACATGACGTTTGTTTTTGTTACCCATGATATGAACGAGGCGGTTCGCCTAGGCAATACGATTGCCATTATGCGCTTGGGTCATTTGGAACAGATCGGTACCCGCGACGAGATCGTCCATAATCCGAAGAATAACTTTGTGAATGGATTCTTTAAGAATCAACAAAATGATGATAAGAAGTTAAAGTTGATTATTGATAGTCAAGATTGTCAGCAAGTCGACCGGCAGCAAGCAGATCTGAGTGAAGAAGATAATGTCTCGGATTTAGCTGGTTTGCTGAAGATACAAGATTTTGTATTGGTTAAGAGTTCAGATGAACGGGTCTGGAAGCTGACTACTCAGAGTCTCTTAAATTATTTAGCAAGGGATGGTGAGTAGAATGTCAGGGATAATTCATATTTTCAAAACTCAAGGAAATGATATTCTCAACTCAATTGGACAACATATTTCTATCTCATTGGTCTCACTGTTGATTGCGGCAGTGATTGCCATACCGTTGGCAATTTTGTTGATGAGACATAAGCGGGCAGCCGAGTTCATCTTGAATGTCACAAGTGTTCTTCAAACGATTCCTAGTTTGGCATTATTAGGTATTCTAATTCCGTTAGTCGGAATTGGTACAGTGCCATCAGTTATTGCGTTAGTCGTCTATGCGGTCATGCCGATTTTTCAGAATACTTATTCTGGACTGACGACGATAGATCCCAATTTGGAAGAAGCGGCCGAAGCCTTTGGGCTGTCTCGCTCTAAAAAATTATTGAAGATTGAAATACCACTTGCTATGCCAATGATTATTTCTGGATTACGTATTGCGATGGTTATGATTATTGGTACAGCTACATTGGCAGCTTTGATCGGTGCCGGTGGTCTAGGTACATATATCCTCTTAGGTATTGAGACCAACAATAATTCTCTCTTGATCGTTGGGGCGGTTCTTTCGGCAATTTTAGCTTTGATCTTTAGTGCCTTGATTCGTGGTATTTCCAAACTTTCACTTCGAAAGATTGGAATCATTCTTGCGACATTAGTTGTCTTAGTCGGTGGTGTAGCAGGTTATCGAGTTATTGCGCAACCTAAGACGACAATCACCATTGCCGGTAAGATGGGTAGTGAACCTGAAATATTGATCAATATGTATAAGGATCTGATTGAGCAAGACAATCCAAATATCAAAGTCACAACTAAGGCCAATTTTGGAGGGACTTCTTTCCTATATAAAGCTCTGAAGTCTGGTTCAATTGATATTTATCCTGAATTCACTGGTACGGTCTTGGAATCATTGGTTAAGACTAAAAAGGGTGCGACCCATGATCCTGAGGCTACATACGAGTTGGCGAAGAAATTGTTGAAGTCACAAGAGGACTTGGAATATCTCAAGCCAATGAAGTATGAGAATGGTTATGCTTGGTGGTTAAGAAGAGTTTCGCTAAGAAATATAATTTGAAGACGGTCTCTGATTTGATTGCCGTTGAAAGTAAAATAAATGCTGGATTTGATCCTGACTTCTATCAATTAAGTGATGGATATCCGGGCATCAGCAAGGCTTATAATTTGAAGTTTGGTAATACGCAGACGATGGAGTCATCGATTCGCTACAAGGCTATTGCCAACGACAAAGTAAACTTAGTCGACGGTTATACGACTGATCCACAGATTCAGGAATATAACTTGGTAGCGTTGAAAGATGATAAGAGCTTCTTCCCACCATATCAAGGTGCCCCGTTGGTATCTGAGAAGCTATTAACTAAGTATCCTGAGATTCGTAAGACCTTGAACAAATTAGCAGGTAAGATCAGTGAAACAGATATGCAGAAGATGAATTATCGTGTATCGGTTAAGCATGAGAAGGCGGCTGCAGTTGCTCGTGAATATCTAGTTAAGCATGGAATTTTGAATAAAAAGTAAGGGCAAACTATGAAAGCAGTCGTAGTTTTACCATAATTTATACAGGACAAATTTTAATATTTGTCCTGTATTTTTTGTCTTGAAACGTAATGGTAACAAAAATGTAACCGGAAACTTCATAAATAATTCAAATATCATTATTACAATTAAATTTGTAATGTAAGTTTTACTGATTTTATGGAGAGGGAGTTTTAGTTATGAATTTCAAGAAATACGCGATACTGTCTATGGGATTGTGGGTTTTGGGATTCGGAGTTTATGAATCACAACCTGCAATTGCTCACGCAGATGAGCAGACTACAACAAGCAAACTGGTAAAAACTACATTATCTAGTGGTAATGAGGTTTATTGGTATGATGGATCAGTTAAGTTGCCTATTGTTACCGGGGATGATTTGACTCATCCAGTTGTTAGCCATTTCAGTGAGGGTCAATCAGAGGTTGGTACGAAAAATGTCATAATTACGGTTGATCCAGCGGAGAATACAGGCTATACATTTTCAAATGAATTGGACAGTAACGGAAAAATCACATTGCAAGGTAAAGTTACGGTCGGTAATGTGATGGTAAAGTATGTCGACACCGACGGCAATGAAATCTCAGCTAGTACTGAAGCTAACCATTCAACCGATTCAGCTAATGCTAATTATTTGAATTACACGACTAAGCAGCTGAATATTAATGGCTATACTTTTGTCAAAATGGACGAGAGTAGTTTGCCAGCCAATGGTACGTTGACCGGAACAGGTGGAACGGTTATTTATGTGTATAAGGCGAATGATACTGGAACAGTGACCGATTCAGCTAATACGTCTGATGTAACGTCATCTGATAGTGGTACTCAGACAGATACAGTTACTGATAGTGCCGATGCCAATACCGATAACAGTGGCAAGCAAGTCATTACACAGCCATCTGCTCAAACTAATTCTTCAGAGGATAAAAGTACTGATAGTAGTAATTCTGATGATGATTCAACGAACTTATTGAAGAACAATAGTACCTCAGCCAGTTCAAGCAACCAGTTGCAACAATCAGGTTTGTTATCTAAGCCGGTTACTTCAGGCAATAACAGTTCTGATAAGTCAGATACTGACACAAGCAAAACTATCGGTCAGTCTGGAGCAGATCAAGGCGAAGTACCTGATTCAAATACTGATTACTATATAACCTTAGCCAGTTTTTCGTTGGTTTCGGTAATTGGTTTAGTGGGAATTAGTATAATCAAACATTAAAGAATAACAAATTGTTTTAAAGAAATTTCTGTGACTTAACTACAAAGAACAGTGAATTTACTATGTAAATTCACTGTTCTTTTAGGTTATACTCATGTCACGCTCTTTTTTTCGATAAATAGTGTCGAATTCGCCTATTACGTGATAGCATTAGAACATATTCTTTTTATTGCCAGTTCAAAAGGGGGATTTGAATAATGACGCAATCAAAAACTAATTTAATTGTTGTGACGATAGCTATTTATCTTGCAACTTTTGTTAGTTCTGTTGAAGGTACCATCCTTTCAACGGCATTGCCGACCATTGTTGGTGATTTACATGGTGTCTCACTTATGAGTTGGGTATTTTCAATTTATTTGTTAGTGACTGCAATGGTTACGCCAATATATGGCAAGTTGACGGACCTGATTGGGCGAAAACCAGTTGTCCAAATCGGTCTAGCTATTTTTACATTCGGTTCATTAATGAGTGGATTATCTAATTCCATGTATGCACTTGTCTTCTGGAGAGCGATACAAGGATTAGGCGCCGGTGCTTTACCTACGGCAACTGTGACGATTATTGCGGACCTATATCCATATGAGAAACGGCCGCAGATCTTGGGGATTAATAACTTGGTGTGGGGGATTGCTACACTCACTGCACCATTGATCGGTGGAATAATTGTCAATACACTTAATTGGCATTGGGTATTCTTTATCAATATACCCTTTCGATTATTAGTGATGTTGCTGTTTCAATTGTTCTTACATGAACCAAAACAATATAATCGAACGAATATCGATTACGGCGGAAGCTTTTGGTTGATGATAAGTGTGTTGTTTTTAATGCTGAGTTTTCAATTCTTAAGTTATAAAAATATCAATTGGATCAGTATTTTTGTTTTTTGGATCATTAGTGTGTTTACTCTCTGGCGTTTTATTCGTCACGAAAAATCTGCTGCTGAACCGGTTGTTCCGTTGATGTTGTTCAAAAACAAACCGTTTATGGTACAAAATGCTGTCGCGGCACTGATCAACGGATATTTAATGGCGATTACAGTGTACATTCCTATTTGGGTTCAAGGTGTTATTGGAGTGCCAGTATCTATCGCAGGATTCGTGGTGACACCACATTCGATTTTCTGGATTATTGGTTCTTTTGTTACCAGCTATCTGATTATAAAGTGGACGCCGTATCGTATTTTGCGCTTTAGTTTATCAATCGTGTTGTTTGCCGGTATTTTGCTGGCATTTATTCCCATGATGACACATTTTGGCTGGTTCTTAGTTATAACCGCTATTAGTGGTTTCGGGTTTGGAATAACGATTGTCTCAACGACAGTCGAATCGCAGCATTTAGTTTCAAAACGAGATGTGGGTGTGGCAACTTCATTTAATACACTTGCTAGAACTTTGGGACAGACATTAATGGTTTCTATCTTTGGAATTGTATTGAATGTTGGTATCCAGAACGGTATTTCAAGTCATCAGGGGGCTAATCTTTCTTTAGTCAATACATTGATCAATCCGAAGACGGCTGTTAAATTGCCCGCACGTGTATTGCCATCGTTAAGACAAGTTCTGTATGGTGGATTACATTGGATTTATTTATTGGGCCTAGTTGTTATTCTTTTGGCAATTATTATTAATAAGTTTGGTTATAAAAATAGTACTGAAAGTTAGGTTAGAGGGCAGTTTTTCGCAAATGAAGAATTGCTCTTTTTTTAAAACCGATTATTTGAATACAATGTTAAATTAAATTATACTGATGTCACATATGGAGGAATACCTATGAAAACAACTACACGAAAAATAGGAAATTCAGTTGGAGTTATCATTCCTAGTGAAATAAAAGTTCAAACTAACAAATCTTACGAAATTTATAAAGTAGGGGAAGCGATAGTGATGGTGCCTAATAAGGAAGATTTATTTAAAAATCCAGAAGACTGGAAAGATTTTCGTCAGAGTATTACTCAGGAGGATGATGAGTGGGATCAAATGGAGGATTAATTATGTATATTCCTGAACAACGTGACATTGTATACATTTCTTTTGATCCGTCACTTGGACACGAAATAAAAAAGAGAAGACCAGCTTTAATCGTTAGTAACAATGGATTTAATGAATCAACAGGCTTTTGTATAGTGTGTCCGATAACTAGTACACATAGAAAATTTGGAACGTATGTTGAAATTTCTGAACCGAAAATAATTTGTGGAGATATAGTAACTCATCAAATTAGGTCAGTGGATTACACCAAGAGAAGTATTGAATTTATAGAAAAATGTGATCCCGTTAGTTGGGCTAATACTTTAGCAACTATAGAAGTGTTTGTTTAGTTCGAAGCAACCATTATTATTATGGTTGCTTTTTGTGTGTCCCAAAGTGATAAGATAATCAGTATCGTTTTAAAAAAGGAGTGATGTATATCAAAAATTCATTACAGACTAGAACCATTGCCTTAATAATCGGCTTAGTTCTGAATGCTTTCGGGAATGGATTGTGTATAACTTCCAATATGGGAAGTGGAGTGTGGACCGCCGCAGCGGTCAATCTTAATATGTGGTTAGGTGTTAACGTTGGTACGATGCTGTTTGTCTTCGGTGTTGCTAATGCCTTGACCAATTTGATACTGATTAAAAAAATAGATATTAAAAGATTCGTAGCTGAAGTTTTATATATTCTATTCTTCAGCTATTTTGTAGATATATTTACGAATTTATTGACTATGGCCGGTGTTCAACACTTGCCAATGTTAGTTAGAACTTTGATTTCATTTTCTGGAGTAGCGTGTTTCTGTATCGCAATTTCTTTGTATCAGCGTGCCAATATTGTTATGCATCCTAATGATGACACGACAAATATTTTACGATTCTTGTATTTGAAGGGTAATTCAACCGCAGCCCAGATTATTGATTTCATACCACCAATATTGATCGTAGTTGTAGCATTTGTTGCGACACATAGTATTTATGCGGTAAATATTGGAACACTGTTCTCAATATTGCTGAATGGAATTTTAATCGCAGAGTCAGATAAGTTGATTTGGCCTAGTTTGAAACATAATTTTAAAACTGAGGATGTTCAGGAAGGATAATTTAATATGAAAGTAAATGTTACAGTTCCGAAGGTTAATGAATATCACGATGTTACTTTCTCGCAAGTTAAAGAACATGATACGATTCGCGAGATGCGCATGTCATTGTTAGTACCTGATACAGATGTTGCGAAGCCAGCCGTTATTTATTTCCCAGGTGGCGGGTTCACATCTGCTAATTATCATAAGTATATTCAAATGCGTACTGCCATTGCCCAGCGAGGCATAGTTGTTGCTGCGGCAGAATATCGTGCAGTACCTGATGCTTTTCCAGCTATCTTAAATGATGGCAAGAATGCTTTGGGATATTTACGTCGTAATTCCAAAAAATACGGAATCGACTCGACTAGAATTGCTGTAATGGGAGATTCTGCTGGGGGATATCTTTCTCAATTTGTTGGTACAACAGCCGAAAAGAGTGAGTACATGCCAGATACTGGTGAGGTCGCTGATACGACGGTCTCTGCAGTTGTTTCATTGTATGGGATCTCTGATCTATTAACAATTGGTAAGGGAATCGATACTGATTTTCATGCTTCACCTACTTCTACTGAGGCATTATTGGTTAATGGTGTTTCTTATGGTGAGGATACTGCGCATGCTATTACTGATGTTGAGAAGAGTGCTAAGTTCGCCAGTCCAATCAATCATGTTAAGAAAGGGTTGGCACCATTTTTATTGATGCATGGGGACGCTGATACGATTGTTTCTCCATATCAAGCTGAAGAGATGGAAGCACGTTTGAAAGAGAACGATGTTTCAGTTGATCGAGTAACTATTGAGGGTGCTAATCACGCGACTGTTGAGTGGTATCAACCGGAGGTTATTAAATTGGTTGCTGATTGGTTGGTTGAAAAACTATTTTGATGTTGGATGTCGCTTCCGATTGTCAGTGATTCCACCTGCTGTGGGACCAGCCCCAGCCTTAGTTCGGTCTGGGACTTCGACTTTAAACTTTGCTTTGCAAATCTTAAAGTTCGTCCGTTTTGTAAGGCCGGATAAATCACCAATCTAACAAAACTTTTACAGCTGGTTACATCACTGACAATCTCCAGCTATATTAAGTTAATTCATGTAATAGAATAGTTATTACGAAATTTAGTGTAGTCAGGCAGGTACTGTGTCCGTGAAGATGCAGTTAGTCAGCGAATTATGCTGGCTTACTGCATGGACGACCTTGAAGACGAGATTTTCGGCTTCAAGTCGAGACCATAGACCGTACTTTGGCCATGGTCGTTCCCCACGGATATTGTACCTGCATGGCGAAACGGCAAAAAAAGACGACGTTGAATTAAAAACTCAATATCGTCTTTTTTAATACAATCACATTGTAGCAAGGTAGTTAGACCGTCAACAAATACAAATATTGACGTGTTATTTAATTAGTTTTAAATATTTTTTCACCAAATAATTCCGCAAACATGTCGGATCTGTCACGAGACTGGTTCGACGCATCCGACTGATTCGATTTTGATAATAATTGCGCTAATAGATAGTACATATTACCGAGCATATAATGTGAATCATGTTGGGATGCAAACTCTATTCCCTGATCGACCCAAGTGATAGCATCGATATTTTTATTCAGAAGTGAGCGGGAGTAGGCAGCTAAATAAAACAAAGCAATTTGATTGGTTTCAAATCTTGCAGTATCAAAGTTACGAAAAGCATTGTTCAGGTATTCATTAGATGAATTCATCAGTCCTTTTTTAGCGAAGATTACGGCTAAGGAAGCTGACGTCAATCTATTCAAAGTTGTAAGTTTGTTTTTGGTATTATAATTTGATAAAACCAACTTAAAATTAGTTTGAGCTGCATCTAAATCGTGATCTGCTTGTAAATATGCGACACCAAGGTAATAATAATATGCTTTGGTTTGTTCATCATTGGAGATGGAATTGATGGTGGAATCTTGAAGTAAGAACTCTTTTAGTTTTTTATATTCATGATTATTACAAAGTGTAGTGATCATGTTGTTAAATTCTGCTTTAGAGCTTATCTGGTAATTGTTGTCCAGACTGATATTATCAATGTCAATTTGAAGCCTCTGACATAACAAAATCAAAATTTGTGAGTTAGGAATATACTTGCCTTTTTCAATTGAAGAGATCAATGGCTGAGTGCAGATATCTTCAGCTAGTTCTTTTTGTGACATTTTTAACGCTATTCTTTTTTCCTTGAGTATTTCACCTAGATTATTCATTTTGCCCACTTTTTCTCCATGTTATTTGATTAAAATAATGCCATATAAATTATTTTAAGGAAAGTATTAAGCCCTATTTAAGTATTTTTGTGGAAGCGGTATCATATAAATAGACATAGTTTTATCTATGTTGTATGATTGCCTATAAATCTTAGAAGGACGGAGAGTGAAGCCCATTGAAGCGAGAAGATTTGGAGGGATTGAAATTGATCCTTTCAAAATTGTACGAAACTCTTGACATGGCCCTTGAAAGTAATAAACTTGCTGGCAAGGCCATCTTGGATGTCTATAGAGAATTAGATGAGTTCAATGATGTAAACGATGGAACGTTAATATCATTGGAGGCATACTTGGGTCGACTATCATTGTTCGAGGATTTCAGATTGACTGATGAGGGAAAGAACTTCTATGAACAAATTGAAGATATAGATAAGAAGTACACTAACTCATTTTCAGTTAACAATATATTTACGGACAGTAAAAAATAAAAAGCAGGTGTATATTTATGAAAATGACAGATGATACAGAAGCAAAGAAAACTTTATCAGAATTATACACGGACATTAATAACGAAAAAGATCTTGATAAAGATGATTATACTAAGAACTTAGTATTGAGGACTTATAATCTACTTGACAAGAACTATTCATACAATTATCTATTCGGCCGATTAAAGGACGATACACAAGTTACTCGTACATTGCGCCAAATGGACGAAGGAAAAGATTACGAAGAAAAAATAAATTACCTTGCCAAAGGTGCAAATTTTGCAATTTATTAACATTTGAATAATTAGCCAAAGGTTGAAAGTCCCAAAATATACCCCATCCATTGGTATTAAAGAGATGGGGCATAAAATATTAGCTATTTTCTATTTTTAAGCATTACCAATTAACTTCGCAAAGTTATTTGGTAATGCTTTTATAAATTCATCGGAAATCGCATTTAAAATGGAAGAATCATTACCAGAATTGTTAACTAGACCATTCAATTTTACTGTTCTCCAATCTTTTCTTTGAGAGTCTTTAAAAACAGTTTATCCACATCGGGCAAAGTTCGTTTCTTACTCCAAATCAAAGTATTTGGATCGGTTAATTCAGGGGATAGTGGGCGAAAGGTTAAATCACTGTCGGCGGAAACGTCTACTAGATCGTCATATGTCAGGGCCATGCAGGCACCAGTTTTGACCAACAAACTAGCATTGAAAATTAAATTATAAGTTCCCACAAAGTTGAATTGGTCAAATAATCCTTGGCACCAATTTTTGAAATCACGGTGCTGTTTAATTTGATGGGAAACTAATAGTGGACGTCCAATCAAATCACTTGGTTGGATGTATTTTTTTGTCGTCAATTGTTCGTCCTTGCGCATCAAAATACCCCAATGGTTTTTCATCGGTAGGTCCAAAGTATTGTAGTTATTAAATTCATGTTGTCCCATGATGATGCCGAATTCTAAAATACCGCTGTCGAGTGCAGATTCAATCACGGTGTAATCACCACTATTAAAGTTGACGTGAACTTCTGGATATTTGCGAATGATATCGTGGACGGTATCCATAACACCCTGAATAGCAATGCTTTCGCCAGCTCCGATATCCAAAGTTCCACTGACGACGTCTTGCTTTTGCAAATTGTAGGTGGTTTTGTCGACTAAATCGACAATCTCGTGTGCGCGTTCTAAAAGGTAATAACCGTCTTGGGTCAGTTGAATCTGTCGCTTGCCGCGAATAAATAATTGGGTTCCAAGATTAGTTTCCAAATCAGCGATTTGGCGTGATAAAGCCGGTTGCGAGATATGCAATAAACGGGCAGCTCGGGAAATATTTTGCTCTTGTGCGATGGCGATGAAGTAGCGTAAAACTCTAACATCCATTGATATACTCCTATTATAAGAAAAAGGTATGGTTATTGATTAATGATAAGTATTTAACATTATGATAATCCCTTTGTATACTGAATTCAATTAGAGAGAGGTACTAAAAGATGAAATCGGAAATGGATGTAGGGACAGAAGCCTACGAACAAATCGAAAAGGTCAATCGCCGCAACCAAATGTTAGTGCAACAGTTAAATGATTCGCCACATACGCGACCGGAGATTCGTGAATTTGTCAGTCAAATTACTAATGAAAAAATTGATGAGACAACTGAAATTAGATTGCCATTTTATACTGACTTTGGGCAAAATCTGCATATAGGTAAAAATGTTTATATCAGCAGTTGTTCGATGTTCGTTGATCTCGGCGGGATTTATATTGGCGACAATGTTTTGATTGGACCTAATGTCACAATTACATCTGTTAATCATCGTACTAATCCTGATAATAGACGTCATTTGGATTTTGAATCAGTCTATATTCACGACAATGCTTGGTTGGGTGCGAATGCTACTGTCACACCAGGAACGATTATCGGTGAAAATGCCATCGTCGCTGCGGGTGCAGTTGTGACAAAAAATGTCCCTGCCAATACTGTGGTGGGTGGTGTACCGGCCCGCATCATTAAAACAATTAAGGAGTGATTTTATGAGTTTAAAAGATAAAGTAGTTGTAATTATGGGAGCATCAAGTGGTATCGGTGCTGCTACTGCCAATTTATTAGCTAGTAAAGGTGCTAAGCTAAGTATTGCAGCCCGTAGATTGGATCGTTTGGAAGAGATAAAGAATCAGAATCCTGATGCTAAAATAAAAACTTTTAAAGCTGATGTAACCAAGGCTGAGGAAGTCGAAAAAGTAATTGCCGACACGGTTGCAGAGTATGGTCGAGTTGATGTGTTATTTAACAATGCCGGAATTATGCCAGTCAATAATTTAGACCAATTAGCTCACGACGAATGGCAAAATATGTTAGATATTAATGTTAAAGGTGTTTTGAATGGTATCGCTGCAACTTTGCCAGTTATGAAGAAGCAAAAGAGTGGTCATATTATTACCACTTCATCAGTTTTAGGGTATGAAGTTCTACCTGGCTATGCTGCTTACTCAGGAACTAAATATGCAGTTCGTGCAATTATGGAAGGTTTGCGTCAAGAAGAGCGTACAAGCAATATCAAGACGACCATCATTGCCCCTGGATCAGTTAGGACCGAATTATTCAATTCAATCAATAATAAAGAAGTTCGTGAGGGACTTGAATCGGCCATGAAACAGCCCGGTTCTAAAATGATGGCTTTACAGCCAGAGGAAATCGCTCAAGCAGTTGCCTTTGCCATTGATACACCAGCAAATATGGCCGTCAACGAGATGGTAATTCGCCCAACTGGACAAGAAGTTTAAAAATAAAAAATTAGGAGAAATTATATGTCAATTTTTGATGAAACAATCACTTTAAATAATGGAGTAAAGATTCCTAAGTTAGCTTTAGGTGTCTGGGAAATTCCTGATGATCAAGTTGCTGATGCAGTTAAAAGCGCACTTGATATTGGTTATCGTCACATCGATACAGCTCAAGCTTATAACAATGAACGTGGTGTCGGCGAAGGGGTTTCAAATAGTAGTGTCAGTCGTGACCAAATTTTTGTAAACTCAAAAGTTGCTGCTGAAATTAAGAATTATGATGAAGCTAAACAATCAATTGATGAAACTCTGAACAAGATGGGCTTGGATTATTTGGATATGATGATTATTCATAATCCTCAACCATGGATCGAAGTTAACCAAGGCAATGACCGTCACTTTGAGGGAAATTTGGAAACATGGCGTGCGATGGAAGATGCTGTCAAAGCTGGTAAATTGAAGACTATCGGTGTTTCAAGTTTTGATAAAGAAGATTTGGACAACTTGATTAAAAACAGTGCTACTAAGCCGGCTGTTAACCAAGTCCAGATCCATATCGGCGATACACCAATGGATATTATCAAGTATTCTCAAGCCAATGATATTGCTGTTGAGGCATTCTCACCAGTTGCTCACGGGGCTGCGATGAATGATGAACGGATTAAAAAGATGGCTGAAAAGTATCATGTCAGTGTGCCACAATTGTGTATCCGTTATGACTGGCAATTGAACGTTATCGTTTTACCTAAATCAGCTAATCCTGAGCATATGAAATCTAATGCTGAAATTGATTTTGAAATTTCAGCCGAAGATATGAATACTTTGATGAAAATTGATCAAATGAATTATGGTACGGCTAGCGTTTATCCTGTATTTGGTGGAAAGCTATAAAATAGGGCTGTAACCCTCTGACTAAGGTAGTATTATATAGTAGGAAAAAAGGAGAAAACATTTTAGTTTTCTCCTTTTTGCGTTATTTAAAGTAGTCTTGATAATCATAAATGTAATTTTGAATTGTTCTTGGTGCGTGGCCTAGTACTTTGGCTGCTGTATCAGTAACTTCTTTGGCATTGCCAAGTTGTGTTATCAAGTAAAGCATGACCATTACATTGACGAAATCCTTTTTGATACCACGTTTTAACATTACTTTTCTAAACTTCAAAAGGCTAGGTTTGCTGTAAGTTATTTCTGTTCCTAGAACTTTGGTCATAATTTTGGCAATTTCTTGATAAGATAAAGCTGCCGGACCAGTGATATTTAGTTTTTGGTTGAGATATTTGTCGTTCATTAGAGCAATGCTGGCGACTTCACCAATATCACGTGTGTCGATGAAACTTGTTCTGGCGTTTCCAGCAGGGATGAATAAATCATGATTCTTTTGAATATCCTCACGGTGTGTCGTATTGAGATTTTGCATGAAGAAACTTGGACGTATGAAAGTGTATGGAATCTTCAAATCGAGAATCATCTGTTCAATTTTATGGTGTGGAGTCATGGGATTCTTTTCAACGCCAATCAAAGAGACGAAGACAATTTGTTGAACTTGTTTTTGTTTGGCAAAGCTTAGAAATGGCAACATATCTTGTTTTGGTTTTGCCAGTTGTGGAGGGCGAACGAAGAATACTTTATTTACACCGTCAAAAGCAGCTTCAAAAGTTGATGGATCTAGGAAATCAAAATGTTTGATTTTTACATTACTCAAGCCTTCAAATTTTGCCTGAGTTTTTTGTATATTGTGTGTTCCAGCTACGATTTGAACGTCTTGCTGATTTAAATATTTAATTAGCGGATAACCGATATTACCCGTACCACCAATTACTAAAATTTTATCTGTCATAATTTATATGCTCCAGTTTCATTAATATCTTTATTATAAACGAATTTAAATAAGTACTGTATAAAATAGAAATTGTTTTCAATCTCAGCTATTATTAAAATAAGGGATTAAACAATAATTCGATTTGCTCAGTTTATGAAAAGAATATAAATAAAAAATTCATCTTAGGAAAGTGCTTATGAAAAGACAATCGGAGTTAGAAATAATTTGGCCTGAGTTTTACCATAGTGATGATATTGAAATTCTAGATGATTATTCAAGAACAGAAATCAAACTTATTATTAACAGTTTTTTTAAAATTATGGAAAAGGTCGGCTATGAAAGTATTGGTGCGTGGGGTAGTCAGGAGATTTTTGACGTTTTGGGTTATGTAGCGACTGAAACTGAAAAGGATGGTACCAATAAGGCAGCTGACATATTTGTGAAATCTTATAACATGATTGGTGCTTTCTTAGGTTTTGCAGCCAAGAAAAATTTAATTCCAATTACATATAAAGAATTGGACTATCTACTTATTGAATTCGAAAGACAAGTTCCACTGCTTAATGGTGGAGAATCTGAAACTGAAGTTGCAGATTCTTTTGATGAGCAAGTTGATCAGTCGTTATTGCCAGAGTGGAGGGAATATACGGCTAACGAAATTTCCGGATATACTAAGGCTTGGGTCAGATTGTACATGAATAGTCCAGCATGGAAAAAGAGAACTAAAGGCGTTACGAAAATCATTGTCAGTGTTTCCATGCAAGTTTTGTCTGAAAAGGCTTATGACATTTATCGAAAAACACCGAAGTCATGGACCAAGAAGGCAATTCATGGAATTTTAACAAACTTTTTTGTTAGTAATGTTGATTTTACGGTCAAACAGTATAAGTATGTTGTTCCAGCCTTAACTGGATTATTAAATTTTTTGGCTACTAAATGTTTGATAAATGCTAAACGTGTCGAAAACTACAATCGATATTTGGTAGCTAGTGAGGCGGAAATGTTTGAATTGGCTGAGAATCCCGAAAATTTTGGACTGGCAAAAACAGCTATGATAAATATGCGGAAACAGGGTATTGATCTTAATGATGATGAAGCCATTCAAAATTATATGGAGCAAGTAAATCTAAGTCAGGGAGTGGGAAATCTAAAACTCAATCATTCTGAGGGAATCAATCTTGATAATGTTAGAAGTCTTAGCAATGGCCAAATGAAGAAGGCAGTTGAGCAATATGACCCTAGTCCGGATATGACAAACTATTATTTAACTTGTGAACATTTGGATACTAGAGGGGAAAATATCTGGAGTGAGGCTGATAGATTACATAAGCTCGGAGTATATTATGGTATAAAGTTATGGCTGAAGAGATCGAAATATAAATTACCTGATTATCTTACGGTAGAGAGTACCATTGGACCAGTTAGTAGTTAATGATTTGGTGGCACCTGAACAATGGGGGATTTGGACTTGGGAAACTTTTGTCGACTGGTTAAAAGAGGACCAAGATAATGATCGATATGGTGACATTACAGTCGTATTGCAGGCTCTCGTATTGATGTTGGCTGATGATAAAGTTCTATCAGTAGAGGTTTCAAAAAGTATTATCCAAAGTTTACAGGCCGATATAATTTCATTTGAGCGGATTCGAACCTATAAAAATTTTAAGAATTCTATTGAACCAGACAAAGACTAGAATTTCTCGATGTTATATTGAGAAGCTCTGGTTTTTTTTAATATCAGAATTGGATTTAAAAAAGTTTAGAACTTTCCAACAAACAAGACTAAAATAATCATAATTTATTAGAAAAAGGATGATAAAAAATGGATGTCGAAATAAAACGTGATGGCTTAACTTTGCGAGGAACTTTCAATAAACCTGCTGCTACCAAATTCAATCTGGTGATTCTGATGCATGGCTTCACTTCAAATCGCGGAGTTGATCCAGATCAGTTGTTGTATCAATTAGCAAAACGCTTTGAGGAAAAAGGTTTGGCAACGTTACGGTTTGATTTTAATGGTCATGGTCAATCGGATGGAAAGTTTGTCGACATGACTGTTTTAAATGAAATTGGTGATGCTAAAGCTATCTTGGATTATGCAAGACAAATCGAAGGTGTCAAAAAAATTTATCTATTAGGTCACTCACAAGGTGGAGTTGTGGCCAGCATGATTGCCGGTTATTATCCCGAAAAAATTGCTAAGCTGGCTTTATTGGCTCCGGCTGCAACGTTGAAAGATGATGCATTGAAGGGTGATACACAGGGGTTCACCTACGATCCACACAATATTCCGGACGCATTGCCAATCAAGAAAGACTTAACCTTAGGTGGATTTTATCTCAGAACAGCGCAGACTTTGCCAATTTATGAAATTGCTAAAGAATATCATGGTCCTGTTTGTTTAATTCACGGATTGAAGGATACGGTTGTTGATAAGATTGCCTCAACACGTTACGATGACGTTTATACCAATGATACTTTGCATTTGTTGGATGATGCTGACCATGGCTTTGGAATCGGAAACTCTCGGGCAGAAGCTTTGAACATTGCTACTGACTTTTTCTTAAATTAGGTAAATTTCTTCAACTATTATCACCTACTATTAAGGTAAAGGTCACTACAGGAGAATTCCAATGAATAAAAAAATATTGCAAGATTATTATTAATAGGCAAGAATTTTCTAAGCTCACAGATTATCCTAGTGAGATTGTTGAATTCATATTGGATAATTTTTTTCAGTGAAATGGATGATTTTGGTGTCCCGTATGTAATCAACAGTGGCTTTTTATATTACGAATCGTACAGTGAGGATGCTTTAATTGTTATATATTTCTATGGTGGTTAAATAAGGGCGTGAATTACTATATTTGTTCACTATAGAAGGTAAGATTATGAAAAAGAAATTATGGGGTTTACTAGTAGCAATGCTAGCTTTCTTATTCATAGCTGGCTGTGGCGCTGAGAAAAAGGCAACTGCAAAGACAGCCAAGCCTGAAGAAAGTATTCAGACAGTTAACTATCAAACTTTAACTAAGGATGAAAAAAAGGATGTTGAATTCAAATTCAAGACTACAAATGATTCGTATGGTTATGCCGTCGATATGATAGTCAAAAATGATACTGACAAGAATGTGAAATTCAATCTATCCCGTTTCATGATGATGGATCCCAAGGACCCAGATTTCCAAATCAACTCAAGTCTCAAGAAAGAAATTACACTTAAATCTGAAGATGAGATAAAAGTTGATAAATTATTCGAGAATCTTTCTAAGTCTGATTTCGAGAGATCAGGTTCTTACTATTATCTAAGTAAAAATTATCGTTTGGCTTACTTAAAAGATACTTCGGGACTAGATGCTCAGGAAGGTAGTTCAGAACAAGCGGCGACACCTGCTGGGACTGCATCATCTACTGCAACCGTGAGCGTTGCTCCAAGCACATTGCAAAAGAGTAGTGCTTCAAGTGCCACACCTGCTAAGGCAAGTACAGCATCACAATCATCAACTAGTTCTCAACGTATTATTACTAATTCATATCAAGCTGTAGCATTGTACAAGCACTCAATGGCATTGGGCGGTCGTAATGATATCATGGCTACACCAGTTGATGGTGGATTCAATGTTTATAGCAATACTGATCCATCCATTAGTGCCTTTATTGCCTATGATGGCAATGTGGCTTCTGATGGTGACGTCACACCTTATTCACAGGCCGCAAAGCAAACGTACAACGACCAACCTGGTGATGAGCAATTTAATCCAAGCAAATATTAAAAAATAAAGCCACTGTTGGAAACATCACAGTGGTTTTTTAGTTAGTTCTCAAAATGATAGAATAACCATATAACTTCTTTCACATAAGGAGAACAATATGGACAATTTAGAACTATTAATTCAACAATTACAGGCGATTGCACAATCTGGTAAACACTATGGTAAGGATGTCTTCGATATAGAACGTTACAACCAACTAGAAGAAGTTGCCAAAAAATTGACTGGTAAACTTACTGGAGCCAATCCAGAACAGTTAAATGTGTTCTTCGATTCTGATAACGGCTACGTAACGCCAAAAGTCGATGTTCGTGCAGTAACATTTAACAGTGAAGGAAAGATATTGTTAGTTAACGAAAAACGTGGCAATACTTGGTCAATTCCCGGTGGTTGGGCGGATATTGGTTATTCAATAGGTGAGATTGCGGTCAAAGAAACGCATGAAGAGGCTGGAATTCACGTTACACCAAAACGTTTGATAGCCGTTAGAGATATGCATAAGCATGATTATGCCCAAAAGAATCTTAGTTACATTTATAAGAATATTATTGAATGCGTACCCGATAATAATAAGTTAACCGATGTGGATAATTCAGAAACTGATGCTGCTGAATATTTCACATTGGATGAAGCTTTGAAGTTGAATCTGTCATTAAGCAGAAATCTTCCTGAAGATTTAAAAATGGCATTCGAATGCATAATAGTACAGTTTGGGAAACGGTTTTTGATTAATCACACAATGTTTCTTTGAGTTCAGAAGGATCAATATTAGCCAATCCCCAGTCACAGATAACGTCAACGACTGGAATTAAGGATTGGCCCTTTTTTGTGAGATTATATTCGACATGTAGTGGTTGTTCGTGGAAATCGTGTCGTTCAACTAGTCCCGCGTCGATCATTTGTTGAATTTGTTCAGCCAATATTTTGTGAGTGATTGGTTTCATATTACGCTCTAAAGTATTAAATCTTGAGTGTTCATTACCGTTTAGTTGGTATAAAATTCTAATCTTCCATTTTCCACGGATTAATTGCATTGTTGCATCGAATTCATTTGCGTACATTTATATATTCCTCGATTTTTTCTGCACTTTGAAATGAGCTACAAAAATCAAATGCCTCCGCTTAGCTACGATTAACAAAGGATACACAAACCGTATCAATTATTAATCTAGGCTATGCTCAGCATTTCCCGATTTTTTCCACTCTCTGTTGAAACGAGCTACAAAAGCCAAATTTCTGCGCCTACTACGAATAACCGATGTGTCACTTTGTGCCACAACGTTAATTCTAGGTAGTGCTCAAAATTTCCCGGCTTTTTTCGCTCTCTGTCCTAGTAACCAAAAAGTGCGTACTTTTCAATTTGCATCTCAGTCTATAATAAGAAATCGTTGAAATCAATTATTAGAAGGAAGTATAAATATAAATGAAAAAATTAATTGTTATTACAGGTGCAAGTTCAGGTTTTGGTGCTGCTATGGCACGTTTGTTCAATGAAAATGATTATCCACTATTATTACTTGGACGTCGTACTGAAAAAATTGAAGCTTTGAATTTGTCAGGTGAGATTATGATCAGACACGCTGATGTGACGGATCAAGATGAATTATCTAAGGCAATTCATGAAGCCGAAGCAAAGTACGGTGCTACTGATTTGCTTATCAATAATGCTGGAGTTATGTTACTTGGCAACGTGTGGAAGCAATCATCAAAGGAATGGCAAACTATGCTTGATACAAATGTCATGGGAGTACTAAATGGTATGCAAATTGTTCTTCCAGAAATGAAAGAAAATCATCACGGTACTATCATCAATATTTCTTCAATTGCTGGATTCAAGGCATTCCAAAATCACGCTGCTTATGTTGCTAGCAAGTTTGGTGTTCATGGCTTGAGCGAGACAGTTCGTCAAGAAGTTTCAGGTGAGAATGTTCGTGTAATGTTAGTTGCTCCAGGTGCTGCAGAGACAGAATTGTTGACCCACGTTACAGATGACAAAGCATTGAGTGAATACGAAGAATGGAAACAATCAATGGGTGGAATTACTTTGGACCCTAAACATGTTGCAGAGACAGTTAAGTTCATGTATGAAATGCCACAAGAAGTAAATATTCGTGAAGTTGATATTGCTGCCACTGCACAAGATAATTAGAGCGTGTCAAAAAGCGGGGATTGTTGTTTTTTTGTAAACGTGTTTAGAGCATGTGTAGTTGAGAAGAGGTTCTCGGCTTTTTTGATATATAAGAACTCTTATTATCTACATTGGATGATTCTTGCTATATTTTCCTTAAATCGATAAGGAGCGTATAACATGCAAGCAATCATACAAGACACATTTAATGGAATTTCAGATTTGAAAATAAAAGTGGTATCTGACCCAAAATCCGGTCCGCTGTCAGCAATAATAAAAACAAAGTACACTCCGGTATTACCATACGATTGGCGAACCGAAAGTGGTGAATTAAAGAATATTCGGCCAGTTAAATTGCCAATTGTAATTGGCTATGGATTTGCGGGAATAGTGGATAATGTTGGTAGTTTAAGAAATAAAAGTTTGATTGGTAAAAAAGTAATTGGGGCTTCACTATCTGGATCAGCAAGTACAATAGTAGATTCACGAATTCCACCAATATTATTTCCAGTTCCAGATAATGTAGAATTGTCTGATGCAGCAACGATAATTGGTGGTGCTGATACAGCATTAGGAATTATCAAAAAAGCAAATATTAATTCTGAGGATGTCGTTTTAATAACTGGCGCATCTGGAGGTATTGGAACTTATTTAATACAATTATTGAAGTTACGAGGTGTGAAAGTGATTGCGGTTGGTCACAGTTCTAATGTTGAATTTTTGAAGATGATTGGAGCAGATGTAGTAATAGACTATACGGGCGACGTCAATGAACAACTTTTGGTTAGCCTTGATATTACTCAAGTGATTGATACCGCTGGTAATGTGAGAATACTAGATGAAATTTCCTCTGTCTTCCCTGATCTACCAATTATTTCTATTGCAATGAATTATTTTAATTCAAATAAGTTTAGTTTTATTCAACCGAATATCTTACCCAAAGATTATATGAAGCTGTTGAATATGTTATCTGTCGGAGAGTTGCATGCCTATATCCAAGAAGTGTTTAATTTTAGGGATGTTGTTGAGGCACAAACTTTATCTAAAGATTCGCACTCACAAGGAAGGATATTATTAAAATGGAACAACTAATTATATTTTTCTTTAGCTCATTTTTGGTGATTCAAATTATTCGAATTGGTTTGATCTTAGTGATTTTGTTTTATTTAAGGAAAAAATTTAGTGCAAAATAAAAAGGCATTCTCAGCCATTAATTTGGTTGGAATGTCTTTTGCGTATATTTTAAAACTTTAATAATTATTGTTCTAACTAAGTTTTTATATTAGTGGTTATTATTAGGCTTACATCTGAGTGACTCATTCGTCACTGATAGTTACATTCAAAATAATTGTGCAGGTAAAACTTATCATTTGGATATTAAAAAAGTGAACCCGTATTAACTGCCCAGTTATCGGTTCACTTTACTAGATAAATTGGCCACCGCATTAGCGGAACTGCTAGCAGGCCATCATTTCGGTCTGCTTTTTTATTGCAAGTACATTGTATCAGGTAGGTATTCCTATATCAATTATATTCTACTTGGTTCGTTTAATAATTTTATATTGCAGTGTTAATTATATTAATTATGCTGATAACCTTAAGTTTATCGGACAAACAAAGCGTGGTGATAAATATTAAGTAAAAAATATTCTAATATTTTCTATTAAAAAGCTAGTAAAATTAACCAATCCAGACATGGTAAAATTATGTATCAACAATTATGGAGAAGTTATCAATGAAAAACTTTGTATTTGATATTGACGGAACGATAAGTTTTAATGGTCAAAACATTCCGGATGAAATAATTGCTTCAATAAAAGAACTGATGGTAAATGGCCATCGAGTTATTTTTGCATCAGCTAGACCAATTCGAGATTTACTGCCAGTTCTTCCAGATGAGTTTAATGACAATCTCTTAATAGGTGCCAATGGTGCAATGGTTTCAGATAATTCCAAAATTAAGATTATCAATACAATCAATTCAGAAGATGCCAAGTTTGTATTTGAATTGATCACTAAATATCAATTATCTTATGTAGTTGATAGTGATTGGAATTATGCCTCACAAATAACAGAGAACAATTGCATGTACGGTCAAATAGATATCGGTAATTTTGCGAGACAAATCCCGTTGTCGATGATCGAGACTCCGGTCAAGATAATCCTGTTGGATTTGAATAATAAGCTGCTCAACAAAATTTCAGAATCGTTACGTACTAATACGGATTTAGCGGTTGTGAGTCATATTGGTGAGGGTAACTTGAATATTACCGCTAATGATGTAAACAAATATTCGACTTTGAGTAAACTTGGTATCACAGAGTACATTGCTTTTGGGAATGACAAAAATGATGTTGAAATGTTACAGCATGCCCAGAGTGGAGTTTGGATCACAAGCAAAACTAGTCCATTAGTTGATAATCAAATCGAGTGCACAGCTGACATTTCTGAAATAACAAAAAATATCAATCAGTTTGTCTAGATGCCATCCTTTATTAAGTTCCACAACATTTCAAATCTTTGATCATAATCAGGATCATTCCAGGTATCTTTAAAATTTGGCAATGTAAAAATTGAGAATGCAGCCAATATTAGTTCAGACTTTTCAAATTTTGGATCATGGTAATCCATTATTGAATCAATCACTTGATACGCACTAGTTAGAACATTCCGTAGAGCTTGCGTATTATTATCAATATATTCAGTATTCAGTGCAAACATCTTAGGGTTTGTATTGAATGCTGTTTTTTTTGCGTTGACGAATGACCATAACCAATCATGCAGTTGCTCTTTTTGCGGAAGGGATGGAGAAATATTGATTTTATTTATGATTTCCCGATTGAACCAAGCAGATGCAACAGCTTCCCAGAGCGCCTGTTTGTTACGAAAATGCTTGTATAGTGCAGCGTGTGAAAGCCCAAGTTCAGAGGCAATTTGATTCAAGGTTACTTCAGAATCTCCAGTTTCCAAGATTAGTTTTTCAGCCGTAGCCAATATTTTGTCCCTAGTTTTTTCAGCCATTTTTATTAGTTTAACTCCTTTTACAATTAAATTTATTTTAACATATTTTTTTACTAAGTAACTTTATTTGACTTTTGTAACCAAGAAACATATTATGGTTTCAGTTACAAAATACAGAAAAAGTTACCTATTAACATATAGAGGAGAATCAACAATATGCAAGCAGCTCAATTATTGAAATATGACAAAAACTTTAAATTGGTTATTAAAGATATACCAGTTCCAGAAACTGGCGATGACGAAGTGTTAGTCAAGGTGAGGGCAGCTGCCGTCAATCCTTTGGAAATGTTAATTGGAACAGGTAGCGTAAAATTGGTTCAAGATTATTCAATGCCCGTGACAATGGGAAATGAATTGTCTGGAATCGTTGAATCAGTCGGTAAGAACGTCAAAGGTTTTAAGGCTGGTGATAAAGTATATTCACGATTGCCATTAGACAGAATCGGCGCCTTTGCCGAATATGTTGCTGTTGACTATCATGCTATCGCAATTAAGCCAACCAATTTAGATTTTGTTCATAGTGCTGCAGTTCCATTGACTGGATTAACCGCCTATCAAGGGCTGACTGAAGAACTAGAAGTACAACCTGGACAGAGTGTGATGATCCCCGGTGGGTCAGGTTCATTTGGACAAATGGCAATTCCAATTGCTAAGGAAATGGGCATGAAAGTTATGGTTAGTGGAAATGCTCGTTCAGAACAATCGGCAATTGATATGGGAGTTGAACAATATTTTGATTATCGTAAGCAAAACTATTGGGAACATTTGAAGTCAGTTGATTATGTGATCGATACTATTGGTAACAAAGAGTTAAACCATGAATTACAGATTTTGAAATCGGGTGGTAAGTTGCTGTCACTGATCATGGGACCTAATCGCCGGTTTGCCAAGGACCGCAATTTATCATTTTTGAAAACCACATTGTTCTCGATAGCTGGTAGTAAAATCGATAAAAAAGCTAAACAGGCTAATGTTGAATATCACTTCATTTTTGTTAAGAGTAATGGAGAACAGCTAAAGAAGATTACCAAGATTGTCGAAGAAAATAAGATTGAACCTGCAGTTGATCCAACTGAATTCAAACTGACAGAAATTAATGAGGCACTAGAGCTTGTGGCTAATGGACATCCTAAGGGCAAAGTAGTAATTCGCTTTTAAAAATTGAGTATTGATGAGGATATTATAATGGAAGAATTTCACTATATTGAGGCAGAAAACAAAATAATTACAGCCAGCAATGGTGTGTCATATGTCTACCGTGAGCTAGGTAAAAAAGAGGGAACACCTATTATTGGATTCAATCACTTATCAGCTAATCTAGATAATTGGGACCCCGTGATCATTGATGGGCTAGCTAAGAATCATTGGGTGATCACTTTTGATTATCAAGGAGTAGGTGGCTCAAATGGTACAGTTCAAGATAGTATTCAAGAAATGGCAAAGGACGCGTTTAACTTTATTCGAGCTATGAAATTGACCAAAGTCAATATATTGGGATTCTCCATGGGCGGCATGGTTGCACAGGAATTGATGTTACAAGAACCTGATGCTATCAACCGTGTGATTTTAGCAGGAACTGGACCACGTGGTGGTGAAGGGATTGAAAATGTGACGAAGATATCTGATTACTCACTTGTTAAAGCGTTATTGACATTTAAAGATATCAAGGAATATATGTTTTTTACAACAACACCAAATGGTAAAAGCAGTGCAAAAGATTTCGTTGCAAGATTAAAGATTCGTAAGAATAATCGTGACAAGACAATTAATTGGTTCGCTTATCGTAGTCAATTAAAAGCTATTAATAAGTGGGGCAAAGAAGATCCAGCTGATTTGTCAGTGTTGGATCAACCTGTCTTAGTAGTTAATGGGGATAATGATATTATGGTTCCAACTGAACCTAATACATACTCACTTCATGAAAGATTATCTAACAGTGAATTAATCGTTTATCCTGATGCTGGACATGGGAGTATTGCACAAAATAATACTTCATTTGTTAAAAGTGCAGATGAATTTTATAAAGACTAAAAAAGTCATTAATGGAAGTTGTAATCCATTAATGGCTTATTTTATTAATATCCTCAAATCAATTTGTAAGTATTTTTTATAAAAAAGCTCGTAACAAAGTGCGTTTCCATTATGATAATCTTATTTTCATACAAATATTAATTACTTAATTATGGGAGAGACGCATGGACAATTTATAGATATTGCTACAGCAATTACAGGCAATTGCACAATCTGGTAAGTATTATACCAAGGATGTTTTTGATATGGAACGATATGAACAATTGGAAGATGTCGCTAAAAAGATTGCCGCTAAGTACACTGGAGCTGATGAGCAACAATTAAATATCTTCTTTGATTCAGATAATGCTATGTAACGCCAAAAGTTGATGTTCGTGCTGTCACGTTTAACAGTGAAGATAAGATCTTGTTGGTAAATGAGAAACTGAGTGATACATGGTCTATTCCTGGTGGCTGGGCAGATATTGGTTATTCTGCGGGTGAGGTTGCTATCAAAGAAACGCATGAAGAAGCTGGTATTCACGTTACGCCTAAGCGCTTGATCGCGGTAAGAGATATTCAGAAGCACAATTATGCTAAGAAAAATCTTAGTTACATTTATCGACATATAATTGAATGTGTTCCTGATGATAATAATATTGGGGATGTTGATACTTCAGAAACTGATGCAGCAAACTATTTTACCCTGGATGAAGCATTACAATTGAAGTTATCGTTGAATCGAAATATTCCGGAAGATTTGGAGCTGGCATTTGATTGCATAATAGTAAAGTATGGGATACGATTTTTGATTGAAATAAAAATACCACTTATTATAAAAATGAGTGGTATTTGTTATCTATATAAGTAGTTAACTAATTTTTTATATTCGGTTGTATTAATTGGACTACGGTTAATAATCAAGGATAATGATAATTATGCAGTTTGTTGATGCGGTGGTCTCGACATTAAGTAAAGGAGGTGTCGCTATGGATGATTTCATAGTGTTAATCCGAATCGAAAGGAGAGATCTTGTTAACTTTTTTGATAAATGTTCTGTATGTATTATCTTGTCTGATCGCTATTCTAGGAATGACTCATTCGTCACTGGTGGTTACGTTCAAGATAATTGTGCAGGTAAAACTTATCATTTGGATATTAAAAAAAGTGAACCCCATTAACTTGACCGTTATCGGTTCACTTCACTAGATAAATTGGCCACCGCATTAGCGGAATTGCCAGCAGACCATCATTTCGGTCTGCTTTTTTATTACAATCACATTGTATCAGCTACCATATGATTCAGCAATTATTTTAGACAGGACAAATATTTAAATAGTTCCTGTATCATTATTGCTGGTTTTTAAGTTGATGTGCAGCAATAGAGTGATTTAACATCAGTGCTGTTATTAATGCAAAAATAGAAAAAGCAGCTCCACCGTAACCTAGACGTAATAAGCCACCATGTGCCAAGACACCGGCCGCCGTAGCTGATCCCAATGAAATTCCGATGTTAAAGAAAATAGCATTAAGGATGATGCAAGTAAGGTTGCTTGTGGATAATCAGCCTCAGCTACATCCAAAAAGTGAATCTGAATCGGTGAATTCAATACAAGGATAATAAGAGTTAGAATCATGAGCACTCCAACACCCGTGAATTGATTGTTCAATGCTGACGGCAAGATCATTAGAAGAATAAAGTTGGCTATGTAGAACCGTGGCAAAGTTGATAGACCACTTCGTTCTGCCACCGTGCCCGAAAGGCGATTACCCAAGATACTCATAATTCCAAGTATAAACAGTAGCCAGTTTAGGGCTGTTGTACTGAATCCCATAGCAGTTGTAATCAACGGCCTGATATAAGTGTAGTAGGCATATTCAGCTGCTGCAGAAAAAAGGATTAGAGTTGCGCCGAGGTAGATTCTACGATCAGTTAGTAAGACCAATTGCCCTTTTAGGCTGCTTTCCGGTGCTTGAGCCAAATGACGTGGTAAAATAAATGCCAAAACAATACAAGTGAAAAAACTCAAAACTGATATGAGATGAAAGGCGACATGCCAACTAGTTGCGGTACTAATAGCTGTTCCGATGGGCAATCCAATGACTGATGCAATACTAAAACCGGCTGCTATCCAAGAAATTAAGATGGCACGTTTGTCGTGTGGAGCTAAATTATTGGCAAAGACGATGATCAAAGATTCAATCGTGCCGGCCACAACGGCAGTTAATAATCGTGAAACTAGAAAGGTACTATAAGTAGTAGCAAATCCACTGGCAGTATTACCAATAAAGAAGATAATCATGAGAACCATTAACGCCCTGAAACGATTGAATTTATTGGAAAAAAGAGTGACTAGTGGCGTACTGATTGCGTAGACAACGGCAAAGATGGTTACTAAATAACCGGCATCCGCAACTGTAACTCGCAAAGATTTCGCAATATCTGAAATAACCCCAACGACCATAAATTCATTACAACCCAGCATAAACGATGCTAGGACTAAGGCACTAGCTTGCCAACGATATTTGTTCATTTTGATGTTCCCCCCAGTAAATAATTACACCTATAATTGTACCTGAACTATCTACAGTCAGTCTTTTCTTTATAAAAAATATTTTAGAAAATAAAATTTTATGTGAGTGCTTCGTCTTGAAGTGTTCAACAAAAGTTTAGTAAAATACACAGTATGATGAATACAAAAGATGCAAATCAAATAGCAATTTTTAAAGCATTGTCTGATCCGGTCCGATTGGAGATAATTAAATATTTGAAGCATACTGAGCATGAGGTTTCTTGTGGTGAAGTGGGGAAAGCTCTTAACATCAGTAAAACCTCAGGATCTTACCATTTTAAGTTATTACAAGAGGCTGGTTTGATAAACGCCAGAAAAGAAGCTCGAGAAAAATATGTTAGCTTAAATCCGGCCACGTTTGATAAATTTATTACTAAATATTATAAAAATATTTGAGAGCGTATATTTATGCTCTCTTTTTGTTTGCCATTTTTCTTGTCATATATTTTTTAGAATGTTAATTTTAAATAGTTCAAAAACATTTGAACCATTTTTGAATAAAAAACAATGAATGAGGAAATTATAAATGAAGGATGAACAAGTTAATTCAACCTGGATTTTGGTTCTAACATCATTAGGCTTCTTTATGTCGATGATGGATTCCATGATTGTAACCACTGCATCGACGGCCATCAGAACAGATCTGAATATTTCAGTGAATGCTTTGCAGTGGGCAATGAATTCATACAATATTACGATTGCGGCTGTACTGTTAGTTGGAGTTTCATTGGGCGAACGGATTGGAAGAAGGAAAGTTTATAATTGGGGTATTTTCATTTTTACTTTAGGTTCAATTTTCTGTGCTTTGTCGAATAATATTACGATTTTGGTAGTCGCACATATCATCGAAGGAATAGGTTTATCTATGGCTGGTCCAGCGTTACAAAAAGCTGTTTTAGGATCGGTTGATAAATCAGCTATCGGTAAGGCCTCCGGAATTTATAATGTTTTTCGATTGCTTGGTGGTGCAGTAGGGGCAACTATTTCAGTTGTTATTTTTTACAAGTTTGGTGGAGTTTCGAACGCTGAACTATTTACGAACGGCTTTCGTGCAGCAATGTTTGGAGCGGGTATGATTTCTGTCTTGGGTGTTATTTTTTCACTTCAGTTTAAAAATAATTTGATTAATATTTAATACAAAAAAGCTCGTAATTTTAAGCTATACAAATATGTTAAAGTTATTTTTAAACGAATAAGGAGATAATAATGAAACGGATTGCAGT
The DNA here is from genome assembly GCF_000615905.1 of Companilactobacillus nodensis DSM 19682 = JCM 14932 = NBRC 107160. GTDB lineage: Bacteria > Bacillota > Bacilli > Lactobacillales > Lactobacillaceae > Companilactobacillus > Companilactobacillus nodensis. Next base: position 8,109 of record NZ_BAMN01000005.1, on the reverse strand, counting down.
GTATTGCGGAGCGTCAATTGGGAATGATGATATTTACAAGAAGGCGGCTGTTAAATTAGCTGATTGGTTGGTAGAAAACAATCTTGATTTGGTATATGGCGGTGGTGGAGTCGGATTGATGGGGACTCTAGCGCAAGAAGTTCTCTCTAAAAATGGCGAGGTATATGGAATTATGCCGCAAGAATTAGTTGACCGTGGAGCAGCGTTCGAAGGATTAACTGACTTAAAGGTAGTATCCAATATGTCGATCCGTAAGCAACGAATGTTAGAACTATCTGATGGCTGTATCGCGCTACCAGGTGGTCCTGGTACTTTGGAGGAAATCATCGAAGCATTTTCTTGGGCACGATTAGGCGATAATGATAATCCGTGTGTTCTGTACAATGTTGATGGATATTTTGATCCGTTGAAGTTGATGTTCGACAGTATGGTAGATAAAGGATTCTTGACGGAAGCTGATAGAGAAAAGTTGTTTTTCTCTGATTCATTAGATGATATTTATCAATTCATGGACGGTTATGTTCCACCGATGATTCGGAAATATTCTAAGTAGGTGAAATTAATTATTATTAACAGTTGATATGATAAACAACTTAGTTTTTTCAGTTTGCTCAATTGCAATATCAAAGTGCTTTCTAAGAATTTAAAATGTAGAACTTTGAGCAAAGTTGATTCTAATTCTAAGATTGGAGCTAAATCTTATGAAAAATAAACATTTAATGTTGATTCTTAGTTCTATTTTCATTGCAACATTTATGACTTCTGTTGAGACGACAATTGTTACCACTGCACTACCAACTATTACTAGTGACTTACATGGAATATCTATGCAAAATTGGGTTTTTTCTATGTATCTACTTACTACTGCAATTTCTACACCGATCTACGGGAAATTTAGTGATCAGGTTGGGCGTAAACCAGTATTCTTGATTGGACTATTTCTATTCGTGTTAGGATCTTCAATGTGTGGATTTGCTCCAAATATCGTATTTTTGATTTTTTCACGAGCAATACAAGGAATGGGTGCAGGTGCTGTAATGCCCGTTATTTTTACAATTATTGCGGATGTATTCCCAGTCGATAAACGTGCCGGAATAATGGCACTGAATAACACTGCATGGGGAATTTCTGCTCTATTTGGACCGTTATTAGGTGGTTTCATTGTGGATCAGCTAAACTGGCATTGGGTTTTCTTTATTAATGCTCCTCTTGGCATTTTAGTTTTTATCTTGATATTGTTTGGCTACAAGGAAAAAAGGCCAGAATCCGCGTCCCTTCCAATTGATTACATTGGATCAGCTGCCCTTTCCGTATTTCTGATTACATTATTGTTGGCTCTTCAGTTTCTTGGTAATAAAGAATCATCAAAAATATCAGCCATATTTCTCTTAATTGTCAGTTTTGTGTCTTTTGTTATTTTCTTAAAACAGGAAAATCGAAGTGTGAATCCAGTAATTCCATTGAAACTTTTTAGAAATAGAACATTTTCGACTCAAATATTCACGGCTCTTCTTCTTAGCGGTGTACAAATAGGTTTTCAGATCTATTTTCCTCAATGGTTGCAATCCATTTATGGCGTGCCGGCATCTGTCGCTGGGTTTGCAATCACTCCAAGTCCAATTTTTTGGTTAATCTTTTCATTTAGCGTTGGCCCATTAATTAAACGCTTTTCACCCAAACATATTGCTTTACCGATTATTGTGATACAGACAATTTTTTATATTCCTTTAATTTTTGCGACTAAGAGCCTACCGATGATTTTGTTTTATATTATTGCAGCTATCACGGGTGCCGGATTAGGGACTATTATTACTATGAATACTGTCATTGCCCAAGTTGAAGTGCCTGAAGAAAACGTGGGAGTGGCATCTTCCATGCTCACACTGGGAAGAACACTAGGACAAACATTAATGACTGGTATTTTTGGACTAATATTTAACACTAGTCTAAATGCTGGGATCCAAAAGAATGCTGGTATTTCAATTTCCAAGATCAACCAATATATTGATGCTTCAACTCATAAATTAATTTCAACAAGCCAGTCAGCAACAATAAACAAAATTTTATTGGTAGCTTTCCACAATGTGTTTATTTGTGCGATTATTCTTTTTATCATTGTTTTCCTACTCAACTTAACCGATAAGACAAACCAAACAATAAAGAATGAATAATTGTTAGGTGCTCATTATTTTCGACAAATATATTTCAGGTCTTTTAGAGCTGACTGAAGGTCTGGTTAATATGAATTCATTTATTCTTATTCTGGAAAAAGACTTGATAAGTCCAGCGTAAAGAAATTATTAAATATTAAGATAAGCTTTGTGAGTGTTTGATGCCAGATAGTATACTGAAGGTATAAACAGGTCGTGTTTGAAATTGTTATTCATGTCTTGAGATAGAGGAGAAAATATAATGAATAGAAAAAGAGTTGCATTAGCTTCATCACTTGCCATTTTAATGGCTCCCGCAGTACTTGGTTCGATACCAACTTCAACAGTATCTGTTCATGCGGCTGAGAGCGGATTGACGGGGACAATTCGACGTGGCGGGAATACACTTTATGATGGTAATGGAAACCCTATTCTTGATAGTTCATTGTCAAACTTTACTTCTTGGAAGTTGGGCTCATCTTTTAACAAAGATGGCGTAATTTATTATCAAGTTGGTAACAATGAATATGCTGCAGCTGATGGTATGGATATTGTTGGTCCTGATAATAAAGTCCAAAATAATGTCGCTACTGATAGCAGACTAACATTGGACAATCCGGTTGCTACTATTCAACAGGGCGGGGGAACCGTTTATGATATCAACGGTAACGCTACTGGTAGAACATTGTCTGTTGGATCTGCCTGGAAAGTGTTGAATCCCAATGTTGTGATTGGTGGTAAATCTTACTATCAAGTGAGTGGTAGTGAATATATTGTTTCAACAGGTTCATCATTAATTGATGCTTCAACTTCAAATAATAGTAATTCTTCCGTATCTACTCAAAACAAAACTGTAGAGACACTTGGATATAATTCTAAAGTTGTCGATATCAATGGCAATGATACAGGTGTTACATTACCAGCAGGTTCATCATGGCAATTAGGTAAGTTAGTAAGTATTCAAGGTAATAATTACTATAAAGTTGCTACTAATGAATATGTCTTAGCTGTTGCATTCAAAACAACAAGTGATAATTCAAACAATAATTCTAATGTGGAAGTTGCAAAGGTTGATACAACCGTAACCATTGGAGCTAATGAGACTGCAATTGTGAACGATAGTGGTGTTGCGACCGGTAATCATCTATCAGTTGGAACATCATGGAAGGTTGATCAAATCAAAGTTATTGGTGGCTTTAGATATTATCGAGTTGCCAATAATCAATGGGTCAAGCGTACTTACGTGCCAGCTGATAATTCCGTTACTATTACATTGATAGGGAATCAAAAAGTTTATGACACATCTACTAACTCTATGACTAGATCATTGCCAAATGGTTCATCTTGGAAAGTTAGCAAAGTATTTGGTAACAGCAAGAATATATACTGGGGTCGAGTATCTAGTAATGAGTGGGTTAAGATAAGTGGTGAAAATGCCGAACAGGGTGTAAGTATGTCATATGGTGATTCTGATTCTGTTCCAAGTATTGCAATTAAAGAACCAAGTTTTGCATTGAACTTTTAGAAATGTTTTAGTGGAAAATAGTGAATATGTTTATTGATTTATTATTGATATTTCTGATGATATTAATTACTTATACAGGTTGGAAAATGATTGCCATTGGTAAGCAAGAGTCATTTACCAACGTCTTCACTAAAGTCACCATTGCTTTGGGGATCGTAATGGTATTTTTATTGAAGTATTGGATAGCACTTTTGTAGTATAGGTTTTATGATAAAAAGCAAATAGCACCGCTAGAGAAATTTATTTTCTAGAGGTGTTATTTGTCTGTTTAAAGCTTTTTAAAACTTATTTTGCGACGGATAAAGTTTTTTTATTCTTAATATGAAAGAACAAGATAATTGCTAAGTTGAATAAAACAAACAATATTGAAAAGATGGTGGTTTCAGACAAAATACTACTTCCAATTGAAACAGTATTCCTGAATGCATTAACTGATATTGTCATTGGTAAATAAGGGTGTATTGCTTTGAAGAAGTTATTTGATAATTCGATTGGGTATGTTCCGGCAGATCCACCCAATTGAATAATCATGAACAGTAACATTAACCAAGCTCCGGTCATTCCAAATAATAAATTAAAGAATGTTACTATGCTTAGGAATGTTATGCCAGTTAACAAAACAAATCCATAAGTTTTAATAACTTGAATTGGTTCAAGTCCACAGAAGAAGACAAGCAATGCGTACATAATGGTTGCTGCTACAATAATGAATCCGTAAAGAAATGGCATTTTTGCTATCCACCAATGGAATCCATTTTTTGGTTCTTTATGAGGTGTATAGGTATCATAAATAATATTTAATGTTATACATCCAACAAATAATGCTACTGACATTAAGTAGGGTGCCATTCCAGTTCCATTATTTCTTACGTGTGTATTATCATGGTGTACTAATCTGATGGGATCAATAATCTTAAATCCTGAATTTAAAGGCTGAATTTTTCCAGCAATTAATTTTAACTGTTCTGGACTTGTTGCAGATGCCAGTGCACCTTTCAAAATTTGACCAGAGTTATTTGTTCTTTCAATGAAATCATTCAAATATAATCTGGATATTTTGTTGTTTAGTGATGTTTGAATTTTTTCAATAGCGGTTGTGCTCATCTTCATTGCCACAAAGCTGTGCCCAGCACTTGTGTAATAATTCAAGTTGATTCTTTTTGCATTTGGAGTAGCTAAATTAGATGCTTGTTTTGAGAAATTTTCTGGTATTTTAATTATCATGTAAATTTTTCCATCATTTAAATATTTGTGAGCTTTAGTGGATGAGATGAATTCAAAATGTAGTGATTTATCCCTTTTTAATGAGTTAGTTATTTGAGTACCGAAGTCATATTTTTTTCCTCCTTGGTTTATAGTCTTATCTGTGTTTACTACTGCAACAGGTAAGTTTTTGGTTTCTTGATATGGATTCCATAACGATGATAGGAATATAACCGCATAGAATGCAGGAATCAATAATATTCCTAGTAGAATTCTAATCAATGAGTGATCGTGTTTGAAGATATATCTTAGTTCTGATGTGAACATATTAAACGCCTCGGTTGATTTTTTATTATGAATGAACCGTTCGTTCATTTAAAATCAGGCTAAGAATATATCCATTCAATTAATTGTACAAATAAAAAGCACTTATTATTTGGCATAGCCATTAGTAAGTGCATCAATTATGGTTTTAGACATGGTATCCATATTGTATTTATTCTTTGAATTTTCGAAGGAATCATATTTCTTATGAGTTGACCACCAAAAAACAAGATCGACTATCATCATTGAGTCATAGTGAGAATCACTTGTTTTACGTAAACTATTATTATTGTCCAAGTAGATACTAATATTTTTGTACAAAGTTTTTCTGTATTTTTCATATAGTTTTATTAGGGTGATATCTATGGTTGGATTTTTTTCTAGTATTAAGAAGTAGCGACCATAAATTTCAAATATATCAAATAAATCTAAAATTAATGATTTTAAAGAATATGATTTGTCATTTGATAATAATTTAGAATCAAATGATTTTGTATAAATTTCATATGTAGATTTAGTTTTACTTGCTAGACTCGATGAGGAAACTTCATGTATCGGAAAATCATGTGATATGGTTAAGTTATCTTTGTCTAATGTTGAGATAAAAATAAAGTCAAGTAAGGATTTCTTGCTATCAAAAAGATCATACAGGGAACCAACTGAGATTCCAGCTGATTGGGCAATATCTTTCATTTTGGTTTCAGGGTATCCGGAATTAATAAATAACATACATGCACTCTCAAATATCTTGACTAATCGATTATCTGTTGCCAATCTAATCACCTCTTGCTTAATATTCGTATTTAGAATAACACGTTTTACTTGTTTATCTTTATATTTGATTATAAAGTACTGTCAAAAATTATGAATGTATATTTAATTCATAAGAAGGTGATCTATTGGAGTATGAGGAGTTTGAAAAAAACACCCTTCATGAAATTAAGAGTTCACAAATAATTGCTATCTCGAATGTCTGCTTCTATCTGATAATCTCAGCCACAAAATTGATTGTAGGTCACTTTGTTAATTCAACAGCTTTGAAGGCTGATGGATACAATGGTGCAACTGATACGTTATCATATTTGATAATCTTTTTAGGATTGATGTTTGCTAAACGTCCTGTAGATCAGTTTCATAAATTTGGGTATGCCAAAGCTGAGACACTTGCTACATTAATGACATCAGTACTGATTTCTGAAACTGGAATGTGGGTTATTTATAAGGGGATTTGTGCCTTAGTAAACAGAAATGATTCTAGACCGGATTTTTTAGCAGCGTTTGTTGGTATAGGAATAGGATTATTGACTTTTATTGTGTTTCTAATTAATCGACATATTGCCACAAGAATCAATAGTAAGCCATTACTTGCATCATCGCATGATCAAAGGCTGGATGCAATTACCAGTGTGACAACCGGAATAGTGATTGTTATTTCAAGTTTGGGATTTGCATGGCTGGACAAACTTAATGCAATAATTATTGGTGTATTTATGATGCGAACCGCATATAAGATTTTTGATAGCAGTGCATTTAGATTGATAGATGGATTTGATAAGGGAAAACTAAATACTTTTAAACTGGAAATTAGTAAATTTAAAAAAATAAAAAAGATTCAACAAATTCAAGGACGTGAATATGAAAATGATATTTATTTGTCAGTTGTGGTTCAGGTCAATCATAAAATGACCGTAGAGGAAACGACAAAGTTAAGAGATAATATTCAAGAAGATTTACAAAAGAAATATGGGATATTTAAACTTGATATGCAGTTCTCTACAAAATAAGCGTGTTTTTTGGTATTTATGTGTCCATATATTAGGTCATAAAATTTGGATTATGTGTTTGAATGGAGTAAATTGATAGATTATCAAGATGTAATAATGGGAGATTAAAATGGAAAAAATATCCATAATAATATTAGCTTTACTAGGTCTTGCTGATTCAATAAAAGAATGGATACGTAAACCGTTTAAGATATTATTTTCGATAATTAATAAAAAATTATTTAAAAACAGATGATTGATCATGAGTATCAAATTACAAAAGTACAATAAAAAAATAATCACACAAAGTATGATGGATGGTTATGATTTGAGTGTGAATGATAATGTCGGTGGTCCAGATTCAATCATTGATAGATCTAATTACAATTCGAATATGCAACCCATTATGATTCTAAATGATGATCAATTAGTGGGATGCTTTTGTCTGCATGTTAAAGATGGACCATTATCTTATGGTGGTAATTATGAAACAGATATATTAGTCCGTGCATTTTCAATTGATGTTAATTTTCGTAGGCGTGGTTATGCTTTAGTGGCATTATTAGAACTTAATGATTTTGTCAGAGATAATTATTATAGTATTGAAAGAATAATTCTGGCAGTAAATCATGATAATCTTGCTGCACAAGCCCTGTATTCCAAAGCAGGATTTGTTGATACGGGTAAAAGAACCGAGAGTCATCTTGGAGAGATTTATATTTTTAATAAGAATGTTTTGTAATTATAGCCTGTTCTCCACATTAGTAGAGAACAGGCTATTTTTTTATGCCGTTATAACGATACATGTCAAAAAAATTGTTAGATTTTTATACGGCTAAGTGTCTTATTGTATGTGGCAAGAGGGAAGATCATCAGGTACACGACAATTGAATATTATTGGCTTTTCGTTGAAGGATCTTTTGTGTGAGAATATAGTATTGTTGTTTATATACAAGGAACGGTGGGCAATGCCTTATTGTATATTCCCATTTTGCAATCATCATATTATACCCATACCCAAGTGAGAGACGTGTGGTTTTCAATTACTTGGATTCCTGCGATTGCGGGTGTCACAGTTTTTCTATTTATTTTATTGGTAGATGGTTTGTATGCTGTTTACTCGTCGCTGAATAATTATAATTTT
>NZ_BAMN01000006.1 GCF_000615905.1 Companilactobacillus nodensis DSM 19682 = JCM 14932 = NBRC 107160 | reverse complement strand
AGGTCATAAAAATCATTTGGCCACATATTTATTACTTTACCCGTCTGTGCAGTAACAATATATTGTCCCTTTGACAAAGGTGATGGATATGGAAATTCTTGGCCTCTAATTGACATATCCAGTACCCAACGTTCATCATGCTTGCCTATGTCAAAACCTCTAATTGGATAACGTGACGCCATTTCTTTACTACCGTCAAACACTTCTGCTTTTACTGTTGTTGTATATGTTTTAATCATTAGTTTTCCTCCACTGGCACAGCGAAAGCCATATATCTTGAGTCAATATCTTTGATTTCTTGTTCAGTAAATGTATCTTCACAATCTGTCGAATTCATAATATCGTAGCCATCTTGATCGATATATTTGAACATCCATCTATTGTCCTCGAATTTGTCTTTTACTAAATAACTACCATCTGGCAATGTGACTTTGTACATTTGTTCAGGAAACTTAGCTCTATCACAGTAGAAATCTACAATATCCTTAGCCATTTGATTGCTGTCATTAGTATCTTCACTGTAATATTTTCCAGACAATGCATGGCAACCACCATCAACAATATCATCAATTAGGCTCATAGCTGAAAAGAAACCGCCGTCTTTAGCTTTCTCTAGTTCCTTACGTTCTTTTTTAGTCCAACCCTTTAAAATTCTCATATTTTATCCTCCTAATCAATATCGTTAAACGTCAATGTTCCATCATATAAGCCTGAAAGAACATCTAAGCTAGTTTGATTAACATCATCGATGTTTCTAATGTCTTCAGCACTATAGTTTAATACATCAGCTATTTCAGCGAATGTGTAGCCGTTTTTACGCATTTCATAAACTTGTAAGTTAATATCTTGAATCATATCTCTACCTTCTTAGAATGGATAACAAATATCTCTTATCACATCATTTTTATCAGAATCGGTTAACTCTCTTCTTGCGTTAATAAATGTCATGGGTAGCTTATTGTGATGTGTAAATACATAATTGATTGTGCTCTCCATTGATTGATGCTGATCTTCATATATTTTGATTAACATTTCTTTATAAATCTCTTTATTTGTCATATGTTTAACCTCTAATTAAAATCACTAAGGCTTAACCGCCCTAGTCTGATCATTTCCAATTTTGCCAAGTGTTCTTGATTAGCCTTGTCAATAAGCTCAACGTCCTCATCACTAATGTGTAAAGCATCAGCAATTTCAATAGACAAATACTTATTGCAGTGCATCTCATACACGGCACAATTTAAATTTGTTAGCAATCTCGTCCTCCCAAAGAATTGATTGAATTATTTTGTTCTTGGTCTCATCGCTAAGTTCTCTGTCAGCATTTCTAAACTCCTTTGGCATGGCATAAAAATGCTTTTGAATATACATGATAGCTCGAACAATGTTGTGGCATTCATCACTAAATGCCGACCTTATGTATAACTTATAGACCTTTTCGTAATTCATTATTCTACCTCCCCACCTGTTCTCCACTTCGTATCACTTAATTTTCCTAATTCAATATCGTGTGCTAGCTTTCCACGACTAATTCCAAAAATCTCGCAAATCTTTTTCTTTGGTATTTGTTCATCAAGCGCTTTTTGAATTTTTTGCATATCTATATAAGATATATTTCTCCTTATTTCATCAGAATGTTTTATGTACCACTCACGCGTTTTTTTCAATCTTGCATCATTTTCGGGCCAAAGTTTGCAATCCATTCCATAATCGTTTTCGATTGATTGAACTAATGAAATTACGTCCATATTTTTACCTCCTAATTAAAATGGTAAATCGTCATCTGATATGTCGATTGGTTTACTATTGTCAGCAAACGGATTGCTCATATTATTGTTTGAATTGTTAGATTGATTATTGTTGTTATTACTATTGTTGTTACTTTGGCTATTATTGTTTCCGTATGAAGTCTGATTTGATTGATTTTGTTGATTATAATTAGGTGCTTGATTTGAGTCTGAATTATTTGAACCATTGCCAGAACTCCTCTTTTCAGATTCTGAACGAGATTCAAGTAATGAGAAGTTTTCGACAACAACTTCAGTTACATAGACTCTTTGTCCTTGCTGATTGTCGTAATTTCGTGTTTGAATACGGCCGTCAATTCCAACAAGTGAGCCTTTATGGGTGGATTTACAAAAGTTCTCTGCTGCCTTACGCCAAATCACACAATTGATAAAGTCTGCTTCCCGTTCACCTTGAGCATTGGTAAACGATCTATTAACAGCAACTGTAAAACTGGCAAATGCTGCACCATTCTGTGTGTATCTCAATTCTGGATCACGTGTTAATCGTCCTACTAGGACTACTCTATTTATCATTTACGCTTCCATCCTTTCACTTTCTGATAGGAATTTATTAACAAAATAATTTTGACCTTTACCGGTAACTTTTGGCGTCTTAGTAACAACCGTCACTCCATCTCCGTTAACGTGAGAGGATTCTTTAATTTGAAACAATCCTAAATTCATTGATTTTTGAGTAGGAGAATTGTAGTCTGCACCCTTACGTTTGATTAAATAGCCATTATCTCTCATCCATTGGAACAGTCTTCTTGCGCCAATATTAATACCATTGCCTTTTAGAATCTTTGCTAAGTCTCCTATAAGAATAGTTGTATGTGAAGTTGATACTGAATCCGCAAATATTGCCTTAGGTTTCATAATTTCAACTTGCTCTTGTAGATCTGCTGCTAATAGCAATGCACCACGATAATTAGAAGGTACTTGATAGCCACCAACATTTTTGGTGGAATATCCTTGTTTCAACTCATTTTCCATATTGTTAAAGGCTTCGATATATTGCATTTTGAATTTCAATGCTTTCTTACCTGTGAACCCCATTGCAAGTAATGTGAAACCGTCTCGATTCATGTAAAACGCTCTTCGTTTTCTACCGTATGTATCAGGCAAATCTGTTATTGAAAACATCTGCGCAAAATTGCGCACATCTTTTTCTAAATCATCAATTGCTCTTAATATGTCTCTATGATTCTTATTGAATGTCTCTGCAACTTGCAAACTACTAGTTACTGCTTGCTGATCTTTCATAATTACTAAATTATCCATTTATTTATCCTCCACGAATTTATTTGAAATATTTTTTTCAGCTTCTTTTCGAGCATCAAAAGTTCCGCTTCTCTTTCTATCGGTCTTATATATTACTGTTAATCGTCCAAACTTATTACCAGTCAAATCAATTGCCTTCATGTTTAAGTTCACCTGATTCTGTGACATTATGGACCATCTTATTTAGATTTAATTCAGTTTCAAAGGTTAATCTGTCAATTTGTCTTTGATTCAAATCAATACCTTTACCTTTACCGTACAAATCCATAGCCGTATCCAGGGCAATCATTGAGGCAAGACTGGCATTATATCTCTTTTCTTCATCTTGACTTTGACTACCATCAAAATTGAAGCTTTTCACGCTAAAAGAGTAATCAGTCAGATAATCTGTCTCATCTTTTCCATCCGGAACATACTTAATGGCCAATACCATATCGTTATTATTTTGAATAGAATTTCTAACTGCCTTTAAAATTTCATTTTGGCTTTTATTCATTTTGTCCACTCCCTAACTTCTATTTCCGTTCTAGGATTCTCGTCATAATCTTTTTCTGTCTCATGCTTTACTATTTGCCCGTCATCAAACCAAGCTTTCTTGAGGCCGTCATATATAGCTTTCTCATAATTATCTAAGTCAGGCTTAATTGCTGGTTTAACTTCATGATTTGCACGTCTTGCATGTTCTTTTTTGGACAATCCTTTTTGAATTGGTCTGTAAAAATGAATATGTGCAACTAATGGAATCCCACGATCAAATAATTGCTCATTGTGATATTTCTCTGCATATAGAGCTTCAATATACTTTTTATAACTCTTATATGGCTCTGCTATGTAAGTGCCCCATCTAGCCACTCTTGGACGTGAGGCTGGTACTGGTATCTCGTTGATTGTTAGATGTAAATCAGCCATTTAACACCTTTTCATATCCAAATAATTCATTTGGAGATATATCTAATGCCTTACATATTTTTTGAATATCCGAAATCTTGGTTGATTTATAAGTTCTCTGAGACATATGACATATAGTCCAGTAGTTAACTCCAGACATTTCGGCCAAGTCATTCAAAGTTAAATTTCTGGGAATTAATAAACCTCTTAAATCAAAATTAATCATGTTTCGACACCAACTTTCTAAGTTCTGAATCGTAGCATTTTCTTAGACTGTAAGCATTGATTAGTGAAGCCTCTAACTTAACCATTAAAAACGGATTGTTAAAAATATTTGAATATTTTCTCCTAAGGTTATCCATGTGTTCAAATTGATATTCTAAATTATCAATCGCTTGTTCTAAGTACACGCTCTCCTTAGCTATCTCGTCTATAACTGTCTGTTTTTCATCTGAAATAGGTGTCTGTGAACGCCTATATAACAAGTTTTTTGAGTTAATTTGTTGCATCTTGTTTACCTCGTATTTTTGCTAGTCTTTCTTGCAGTTCATTTGAATTATTTGACATTTTTTTGGCCTTAACTTTGTCCCAATCGGTCGCCGTCTCAACACGTCCAGACTTTTTGCGATAACCTATAGTTTTGCCTTTAACCTCGTTATTAGCTTGTGCCGCCATCGTGTCATACTGTTTACGCAATTTAGTGGCAGAAAGTACATTGCTAGACCAAAAGTCATTGTTTTGAGACCAATCAATCATTTTTTGAATCTTGTCGTACGAACGATTATCCTGCTCGTGCATTAATCGAATATCATTAGCCCATTTCTGTAGATCAGGCTTCTTGTGGTCTGGGTTTTGTTCCTCAATCTTTGATAATAGCGATTGAGCTAGTTTAAAATTAATGTCATCAACCTCATAAACACGCTTGTCGTGTTTTGAGTTGTGACTATCTTTATTAGTTTTGTTTATGTTTCTGTCTTGTTTAATTAATGTGCTACTGTTATGTGTACTGTTATGTGTACTGTTATGTGTACTCCTATGTTCACTGTTATGTTCACTGTTATGTGTACTATCTTCGTTATAAAGTACACATATCTTATAAGACGTGGCTTTGCGATTGCCATTACTCTCAAAATCGACTAGCCCAAGTTGTTTAAGAACATTCCTGTTCTTATTGATACCTGACCGGCTCAATCCCGAAAGTGTTTCAAGCGTTTGATTAGCAGCAGTAAACCATTCTATCCATGAACATTTATTGTTTATCTGCAAAAGTGCGTAGTATAAAGCAATTTGTCCACTGGATAACTCGGTTTCAAACATTTGATAATCTCTAAACGCCTGTAACTGTTTTAGGTAATTCATAAAGTCACCTCCTAGTCTATTAAGTCATCCATGCTGACAATCTTTCCTAGTTTTGCGGTTGACTTACAATAATCACATTTGCTACATCTAGTTGGTTCAACACGTCCGGCTTTAACATCTTCAATATGGTCCTGCATTTCATAAATCTGATCTTCAGCTTCCAGCATTCTTTCTTCTGGAATCGAAATAATAGCCTTGGCAGGAATCTTTTCTTTAGTTACGGCAATTATGTATGGTGTACATAAAACTCCATACGTTTGAAGTATTAGCTGTTGATAGACGTACATTTGAAGTTGATAATTCCAATGAGCTACAAATGAATCCCATCCATGTTCCTCAACATTCCAATATTTTTTATCAAGTTGCTGAGTAGTTTTTAGATCAATGAAGTAACCTTTATCAAGATTTAAACAATCAACTTTGCCCTTCCAGTTAACACCGTCAATTTGACCTGTAACGATAACTTCTTTATCACCTTGATAGTTATCAATAAAACCTTCATCAGTTGCCAGAGCCTGTATCATTCTCTCAGCTTGTTCAAATGGCGCAGTAATACTGTTCTTTAGAACCTGTCCATTTCTATCTAAACCATCAGCAGCATCCTTCTTAGTAGCTTTCTTTTTTGAAAAGATATCCCACTTGTTATCAAATACAAACTTCAAATGTGCTTCTGGACTTTCAAAATAAGTATGTAGATAATTTCCAACTAACAGTGCTTCTTTAAAATCTGGCTTGTATTCTTTGTTAAGTTCTGCGATAGTTTCAGCTTCACATGCTAAAAACTTTTTGAAGAAAGTTGGCGATTGCCAAGAAATATCAGTAGATAAATCGTAGTAATTATTTTGTGTCAAAGAGTTCTGTTTGATTTGGGTCTTCTTTAACTGGCTCTGATCCATTTGTTTCAGCATCGTCATCAATTCCTCCTTCTTTAGCTTGTTTCAAAAACGCTTTTTGTTCTTTTTCAAATTTATCTAGTTGATTTAGATCAACGGGCTTACGTACTTGAACCTTTTGAACAGGCTTTTTATCTTCAGCTTTAGGGGTGACATCCTTAGGGTCGTTAGCTACTTTAATTTGTTCCTTTTTGGCCTTTGCCAAATCATTGATATTTGTTATATTGCCTTGAGATGCTTGACTTGCATTTTTAGGTGTTTCATCCTCTACCTCTTTATCGTCTTCGGTTTGCATTGCTCCTAAGTCATTAGGGAATGCCTCACGCAAAGCATTAACAATCGCTGTTTTACGGATCATTGTTGCTGGCATTGAAGCCCATGTTGATGATGGATGACCGTTTTTCATTTTTTGAAACTCGCTTAGTGATATTTCCACTCTTGTAGGAATCTTTCTATCCTTCCGGTATATTTCTGCCCATCCACCTAATAAAGTTTCATCAGGTAGAATAAAGGCACCTTCTGTGTATCGTGGATCAATGCTATCTACATTCGTAGCAATACAGCCGGCCTTAAGCCCATCAAAATTTGGATTTGCCTCTGCACGCTTCATAAATGCTTCTTTTGATACGATAATTTGAGCTGGGCTATTACCAAACTTGATAATGTACGCTTCTTTAATAAAAGGATTTAACTTTTGATATTTACATAAGGTTAAAAACATCATTGTTTCTTGTTGAGTGATTCTAGAATTTCCGTTTGCTAGAAAATTTTGAACCATACTGCCAGTTAATCGAATATTTTCGCCATTAACTTTGTAGGTAACTTCCATTTTTTCATCGTTTTTTTTGACTTCATTTGTCATCTTTAGTATTCCTCCGATAAATCTTCTTTATTTAGTTCGTCTTGTTGTTCTTGTTCATATCTTGATTTGTCAGCATTTATGCTGTCTTCATCAGAAAGCCATGAATCATAATTAAAATCACCCATTCTTAAAACTCCAATCGTGATATAATTTAAGTAGAATTTTTTGTAAATATCTCGACCTGCTATTTGATGGATAGCAGGTCTTTTTTTATGACTTCAGGCGTGTATTGGGTATAGGTACCAATGTTGCTGAAGTCATTTTTACTAAATAGATTATTCAATAAGCGCTTAACAAACTCGTTCAATACTTTCATCCCCTTTATAAATAAATGTGTACTCGTAGCTAAGAACATTTCTATATACGTCTTTATTCATTCGAACTTTAACAATTACATGATTTGCTTCACCTAGCGGTCTAAGGACCTCATCACTAAGTGGTTCCTCATAAATCTTTCTCATTTTAAATGTTCCTCGGCTGACCAATTCAGCGAATTGTCTAGAAATATCTTCTAATTTTCGTTGATCATTACCAACTTTTTCAGCCTTAACGAGCATTGAATCAATGTAATCTGCTGTTATTTGCATCTATACTTCCTCCGATTTCATAAACTCTCTTTTGTGCGTTAAAACAAATTCTTTAAATTCGGGTGCTTGAAATTTCCAAGGGCTACCAGAACCAGTAGAATATCTAACACACCCACCCTTATCCATATCTAGGACGTCACGGTATCTGTCTAGCTTCTTTACTAAAGTTGGGGCTGAACAACCAGCAATTTTACATGCCCAAGGAAGCAATTCGATACCCTCGTCAGCAGGCTTGCTGATCAAATCCTTCAGTTTATCTTTTCGTACCCAAGCCAGTACGTATCCGTCTTTCTCTGGAATACCAAATGGCAAAGTCTCTGGTTCTTGCATTTATTTCACCCTCTTTCACCTAATGCAGCTTGTTTAAGTGATATGTGGTACCTATGTGACATTGCTGTTGCACAAGCACGCATAATTGAACTCGTTCTGAACATTTTGAATATTCCAAATTTGATAATATTTTCATCAGGATTACTCTTGCTAATTTCTTTAAGTGCATTCTCAATTGCTGTATCACTGTTTAAATCTTCAATTTGTGTTCCTACTAATAGTGATGATGTTTCTGAGTTATATTCATTTACGATATTTAACAGAATTGCTGGAAAATTAAATAAATAGCAATCAACAGCTAATGAGAATCTAGTATCATCAATGGCGTTAGATAGATTAACTAAATATTCATCTTTGATTGGAGTTCCTTTAAACCATTTACCAACAGTTGTTTTTGACGTTCCTGCTATTGCTGCCAAATCAGTATCATTGAAATTTTGACGATCTTGCATATTTAAAACCTCTTGCACGATGTTTATATTGCTCATTCTTATCACCTCCTTACTCTTGATAACTATTCGTTAACTTCAGTTACCGTTTTGACATGGATGTGTTAATCGGCGTTTGTGTACTATTAGTGTGTAGAATTTTTATACCATAGCAATCGAAATATTATTTACTACTCGTTTCGAGTACCTGATGATCAAAAAAAATAGTCCACTTAATATTCAGAATTTCAGCAACTTCTTTTGCCTTATCAACACTAGGCGTTCGTACTCCTTGTTCCCATGAAGCATATGTTGTTACAGGAACATTAAGAAGTTCTGCAAAATTTGATTGAGTCATATTTTTTGTTTCTCTTATTTCTTTAAGCCATTTTCTTTGCTTCATTGTTTCTCCTTTCTTACGCTTATCGCGTTGCTATGGTTATAATATACTACTCATTATGTGTATTGTAAATAGTTTTCTACTCTTTTTGTGTATTATAATATAAATACACAAATTGTGTAGTATATTTTACTCGAGGTGATTCATATGTTCTCTAACACGCTTAAAAAATTAAGAAGTAAAACACATAGAACACAAAAAGAAATTGCCAAGGCTCTTGGAGTAGCTCCTACAACATACGCTTCATGGGAACAAGGCAAACGTGAACCAGATCAGGCTGCTACAATAAGAATTGCCGATTATTTTGATGTCACACTTGATTATCTCTATGGAAGGAATGAAACACCACAATGGGCAAAACAAAAAGACACCATTGATTTAAAATCCTTTTTGGATAAAAACCTTGTAGGTGCCTTCTATGATGGTGATGAACTAACTGATGAACAAAGAGACAAGTTAAAAATTGCTTTAACACAGATATTCTGGGATCAACGCAAGAAAGAAAGAAGCGATACTGATGACGGCAATAAAGGAACTAAATAAATTAGTCTTCGCCATCGGTAAACGATACAGTACGTTTGATCCGTTTATCTGGGCTGATAAATTAAACGTTCAGATATATTGGAAGGAAGTTGCAGATAAACCACTTGCTGAAACGCTTTATTATGGCGATACACCAATAGTTATGATGTCCAATATAATTAGATATAGTAACCAAAGATACTTCGTCTTAGCACATGAATTGTGTCATGTGATTGAACAAGATGGATTAACTGCATACTACTCTTCTAACGTGAGACTCAAGGATAAGTCCGAGAATGGTGCTGATGAATTTGCTATGGCCGTGGTAACTAATTTATTTATCGAAGAACATGATCACTTACCTAGTACTTATCAGGACTTAAGATATAATTACGGATTACCATTTTTAGGAAACTAATTTTTGTCCAAACACTGACGACATTAAAAGCTGAATTTTAGGGGGAATTTTTATTATGAAAAATCTAAAAATAAATATCTGGACTGGGATTCTAGATATTGTTAACTGTGTTTTATTTGCTGTTTCATGGCCTGTTATTTTTAGTACAGCTGCAAGTGATGCTTTTGGCGGTACTAATTTGACGAGCGGTACTGGTACATTTTTCTACGTTATGGCTGCTATTGGCATTATTTTAAATCTTATTGCCCTTATTCAAAGCAAAAACAAGGGTATTTCCATGGTTGGACCATTCTGGGGATTATTGGTAATGCATTGTTCCTAATATCTGCTGCAATGGCATTCCCTGCTATTGCTGTATTGATTGTCGGTGCTGTATTTATTTTCTTACATCACCCAGCAAAAAACGCTAAGGCGGTGAACTAACATGAATAAAGGTAAACCTTTTTATAAAATTTGGTGGTTTTGGCTAATTGTTGTTGTTTTAGTAGTTGTTATTTTCGGAATGTTTGGTGGAAACAGTGATTCCTCAGACAAAAGCAGTTCAAATAAAGCTTCTGGACACTCTACTACTGAAGTTGAAAAGGGAAACAAGAAATCATCTTCTAAGAGTAATAATAAAGTTTTAAACATTGATTACACTGATAGAACAGTTCTCGATCAAAAGAATTACAATCTTTCATTTACTGATACTTCTTGGCAGCCAGAAACTATCAAAGTTACTAAGGTACAAGTATTTAAGATGAAACCATTTGTTTATGATGATTCATCAAAGGCAAAAGCCCAAGGATTTATCATAATTCATATGGCCATAACCGCTAATAGGGATATAACTTCATATCCTGATCAAGGAATCGTTATAACAAGTGATGGTCAGCAAATAGATGCCGCTTTAAATACCGTTAAAGGTTATAAAGAAAACTTCGGTGGTGATATTGCTAAAGGTGTTACCAAAGAAGGCGACATCATGGCCCCTGTCGAAAAGTTAAACAATGTTAGTGACATTAAAAGTTTGAGACTAAAATTTGATGGATCATATGATACAGACAATTATGAAGATGAAAATGCTCAACATGATTACGACATAACTTTAAATTTAAATCAATAATTAGCCGGAAACGGCTTTTTTTAATAATAAAAGAAACAAATTTTGGGTATATAAATAGCCATGCCGTGGCATGACTAAAATTAATTTATCTAAAAGAAAAATTGACAAAATTATAAAATTACTTTATCATTAAGTTTATAAGTTGAAATACCTGTAAACAAATTCGGGTCGTTAAAACACCTCATGGTAAGTAATTACTGTGAGGTGTTTTTCGTTGTCAAAAAAAGAAGTTCAATTTCACGATTATCAATACATGGTAAATAAATTAAGAAACAAAGGACTAATTATTGACAGTAATAGAATTGCAATTGAATTATTACAATCAGTAGGTTATTACAATCTAATAAATAGATATAAATCAGAATTCTATTTACCAGATAAAAAAGTATATAGAAGTAACGTACATATTACAGACCTTTATTATTATCACCGTATTGAAGATGATTTAAGAAATATTCTATTTCAATTTGCAATAAAGTTTGAACAACGTCTAAAAGAATCAATGGCTTATATAATGGCAAAAAGACGTGGAGTAAAAACATCTGAATATTTAAATCCTTTGACCTATAGAAATAAAAATAAGGCAATAAAAATAACAAAATTTTTAAATAAAAAAATTTCCGAATGTAATGATGATCCAACCAAATATTATAAAGAAAAATATGGGGATGTCCCTCCCTGGATTATGCTTTCAAATATTACTTTTGGTCAAACAAGAATGCTTCTTTCAATATTTCCACGTAATATGACAAAATATATAATGATAAAATTATTACCTATTGGGAAAAATAACTACGGTGATATTGATGAATTTATTTTTAATGAATTTATGGATTCTCTTGATCTTGATAAATATTCGGACAAAGAACTCAATCAAATATCCGAAAAATACGAAAATACTCTAATAAAGTTTACTAGAAATGTTATTTCTTTAATCCATGACTATAGAAATAATCTCGCTCATGGTAATAGATTAATTCATTTTCATGCAAATACGTCTCTTGAATTGAGAACTCTACGAATATTTACAAATAATTCCGTTTTTTCTGATGAAGAATATTATAATAATCAGCTTTGTTCTAATGACCTTTTTGCATTAATGGCTGCTTTAGTAATTACATTAGATAAATATGATTCTATATATTTAATATCACAATTAGAAGTTTGGAAAAAAGCAAATACAGCAACTGATATTACAAAAAAACAGTTTGATCAATTCATTTCAAGTAGTGATTTGCCGTCAGATTTTATTAAACGACTTAAAAATATAACTATTGAAAAAACAAATAGACAAAAGAATAAAGAATTCAGAGATTTTATGGACAATTTTTAAATTAATAATTAGCCGGAAACGGCTTTTTTTTAATAATAAAAGAAACAAATTTCGGGTATATAAAAAGCCATGCCGTGGCATGACTAATTAATAATTGGAGGAACTATGGAAGCAACTGATTATTCACAGTTAATGAAACTTGATAAGGATTCTGACAGTAACTTGCTTGCAGTTCCTGCTAGAGGTCTTCAAAAATATTTTAAATTGAAGGGTAAGTTTACCTCAAAAGAGAAATTTGATAGTATAGTTTGTCGTACAGGACATATTAATAAAAATAAATTAACATTGATACTTATTTCAAAATCGCATGGTCCAATGATGAGATTCGATGTCATCGGGGCTGATCACAATGATATTCCCACACCCCATCTACATATTTTTAATGGCGGTGACTCTATAATTAATCAAACCATTCTAACCAAAGATCAGCTACCTGAACCACTCAAAAATTGTTTAAACGATTTAAATAACGTGGTTGAAGACTTTACTTTGTTTTTAAAATTTATTAATGTTGACTTAACTGAAGCTCAAATCACCGCAGATTTTGTATAATATATTTGACGATATGGAAAGGAGTAATTAATCATGGAAACTAGCAAATGGATAGATGATTACCTTAAGTGGATGAAAACAAAATATTCAGTTACTTCATTTGATGATGGCGATGAAATAATGACTCCTTTTACAAATATAATTGGTGATCGAATAGCAATTTATGTTTCTCCATTAAATAAAAATAAAATAAGATTATCTGATGATGGCACTACCATTAATGATTTAGTACTTTTAGGTATTGACATTAATAGTGGTGTTAGATCAAGAATCATTGAAAGTATAATTAATTCCTTTGGCATTTCCCTTACGGCTAATAAAATACTAGCGATAGATGGAAAAAAAGAAGATTTTCCCGTTATGAAACAATCGCTAATTCAAACAATTCTAAGAATTGATGATTTAGTAATGACTAGAAAAAGTAATGTAAAAAATCTTTTCTTTGAAGATGTTATGAATTATTTTGATGACAATGAATTTAAGGGATTACCTGATTATCCAGTTACCGGCGGAAGCGGTAATTCTTACAAAATTCCTTATGCGCTTGGAAAGTCAAAAAGTAATCCCTTACAACTTATTCAAATACTTAACAATGCCGATTTCCAAAGAATATCTACTGAAATAGTTACGCTTGAAGATATCAAGAGCAATGTTAACTATGAAAATGGCAAAATCAATTACTCAGTTATCTTTAATGATGTTGATCATGGTATTAAAGATAAAGCTCAAAATATTGCTTTATCAAAAGGATTGGATATCATTCCCTGGAGTGATAAAAATAAAATACTAAGTTTAAAAAATTAAGCCTTAATGGGCTTTTTATTTTTAACGTCAGAAGAACATATGTGCCCATAAATTGACATTTTCTTCATATTCGTCAATAGAACTATAAAAAATACTCAAAACAAGACAAATCTTATAAAATAAGTTTACGAAAGAAAGGAAATTGTAATTATGGCAACAATTCATAAACGCAATGGAAAATGGGAATATCGTGTTTCCTATAAAGATCCTACTACTGGCAAATATAGAAATAAAACAAAGGGCGGGTTCGTCAGGAAAACAGAATGTGAGGAAGCCGCTAGGAAAATTGAATTACAAAAATCAAATCATGCTAACTTAGCAAAGCAAGATATGCTCTTCTCTGACTACTTTAAAGAATGGGTAGAATTATATCGCATTAAGGGTAAATCACATTCTACGGTTAATAGATACTATTTTGCGATAGATGTAATCAAAAAATACTTTCCAAACATGAGGCTGGTTGATGTTACTAAAGCAGACTATCAGCATTTTTTAAATGAGTTTGGCAAAACTCGCACAAAAGTAACCGTTAGCAAATACAACAGTTTTTTTAGATCAATGTGTGAAGATGCAATAGCTGAGCAATTAATCTATACAGACTTCACTAGAAATACAACCATTGTTGCCGGTAAGGAATCAAAAAGCCCCGATGAAAAATTTCTTGAACCTGATGATTACATAAAACTGATTGAAGTTGCTAAAATGCATACTTCTATTAATGATATATCATCAGCTGAAGTATATTTAGTAACACAAACAGGAATGAGATACGAGGAATGCGCGGGGCTTACTTGGAATGATATCAATTTTAATAAAAAAGTAATTCGTGTCAATAAAGCCATCGAAAATGATACCCGTAATCAAAAGGCCACTAAAACACCTGCTGGTGTTAGGTATGTTGATGTTAGTAGTGACTGTATTAGTGTACTAAAAAAGCTTAAAGATAATCAGAAAGAATACTTTAATAGAATTAATTACACTGATCCTTACAATTATGTTTTTAGAAGCAGACGTAAAGAAACTCCTACTTCTCAATCAGTCAATCAGCAATTAAAGAAATTGCTAAATGAAATTGGTGCAAGCAAAATAATTAATTTCCATGGAATTAGACATACTCACATATCCTATCTACTTGATCAAGGCTTTAATCTTAAATATGTATCAAGACGTGTTGGTCATAAAACAACTGCTACCACATTAAAATATTACACTCATATGTTCGATTCAACATCGCTTGAGCAAAGTAGTGATCTTAGAAAATTATTTAACGGCATTGAAGAAACTAATAATAATGATTAGTATTAATGCAATATTTTGCGCACACCTTTTTTGCTGATTTTTTCCTGCGCAAAATGGGACAATGAATCTTCCACTGCGCAAAATTCTGCGCAAAGAAAATTTACATTATCTTTAATTTTCAAGAAAATAAAAAAATAGGAACGCCTTTTTATCAGCATTCCTATTAGCAATCTTACGAACTTCTGTTCTCTTTTATTCTAAAAAAGGAGAGTACAGGATTTGAACCTGCGCGCCGATATTAATCGGTTCGCCGGATTTCGAGTCCGGTGCATTACCACTCTGCCAACTCTCCATAATAAGAGGCATTCGCCTCTACTATTATATTATTAATATTGCATCAAAGTAAACATATCGTAGCCTTTTATTTTGTCGCGACCATGAAGATCTTTCAACTCAATCAAGAAGGCAGTTCCGACAACGATACCACCAAGTTTTTCAACGAGGTCAATTGTTGCGGCCAATGTTCCACCAGTAGCCATCAAATCATCAACAACTAGAACTTTTTGTCCAGGTTTAACGGCATCCTTTTGCATATACAATGAGCTTTGTCCGTATTCCAAATCATAAGTAATCGATTCAGTTGCACGAGGCAACTTACCCTTTTTACGTGCTGGAGCAAAGCCGACACCCAGTTTGTAAGCAACTGGACATCCAACGATAAATCCACGTGCTTCGGGTCCGGCAATCATTTCTGCGCCACGGCTCTTAGCATATTCAACTATTTCATCTGTTGCGGCAGCGTATGCTTTGCCGTCCAACATTAATGGTGAAATGTCACGAAATAGTACACCTGGTTCTGGAAAATCCGGAACATTAGCAACATATTTCTTAAAATCAATATCCATCTTTTAATTTCTCCATTCAATCTAACAGTGACAATCGTAATCACTCATCCACGATAACAAATCACCAAAGTCAGACTCAATTAATATTTTTTCAACATCATTGCGTTGTAATCTCTTAAGATATGTTGGAGATTCAATCAATTCGCGTTGTTGTGAAGCATTAGCTTTTTCAACAAAGCCATTTACCATTTTAACAAAATCCAGCTCAAAAAACACTTTTAAATAGAAATCTATATCATTTTTTTTGTATCCAAGATACTCTGCGACCAGATCCATCCCGTCAGCTTTGATATTTTGATGAGTATAAAGATACTTCAAGAAGCTCTTCATGGCAATCATATCAGGCTTTAAATATCGGTTGGTCAAGTCGGTATGGAAGTACAGTGCCACGTGCTTAGTCTTGTTATTCTTGATGAACTCTTTGAACAAGTCCAAGTTATGTGGCCGATCATAAATCAATATATTCTGTCCATCACAGGATTCATTATACATGATTAGTTTGACTTTAGGGTGCGAGCGACTTGCGGCTTCATAGTATGTCTCGTTGAAGAAGACTACTGCATCAAACTTATCTAAGATAGCACCGGAGATCTGCTTGTTACGATAGTCAAAGTAGACATCTTGTAATTGATTGATCTTCAACCCTTCCGAAGAGACCTCAAAGTCATCAAGCATCATTTGTAGGTTCTTACGGCCAGCCCATTCATTGATTCCTAGTTCACCGTAGACATCAACGATATCAGTGTTCATTGCTTCAGCCTTAGGATACATTCCGAATCCAATGGCACCAACTTGTTGTTGTCCATCAGTTACACTAGCCTTCAAGTGAGTACCATCTTTACCGATTGACTTAACTTGTGACAGAGAAACATTGCTTAGCTTCAAAACTGGCTTAGGATTCCCCATACCAAATGGCGCCAAGCGACTAATTTCCTTGATCAAATCAAAATTCAAATCTTTCACAGCAACGTTCAAGTCAAAGTACTTCGTAACTGATCCTTCAGGATTGAAGCTTTGCTTGGCTGGTTCTTCCAACAAGAGAGGTGTTAGTTTTTCTAAACCTTCCTTTGTAATAGAAAAACCACAGGCCTGTGCGTGACCACCAAAACTTGCGAACAAATCATGGTGTGCATTCAGTGCTTCAAATAAGTTGAAGCCTTCAGGCTTCTACCGGAACCCTTGTACAATTGTGACTCTTCATCGTACTGCATAACCAGAGCTGGCTTGTTCTCCTGATCAACTGCACGACTGGCAACGATTCCCAAGATTCCTTGATGCCACTTATCACTCTTTAGGATCAAGACGCCATCGTCTTTTTGCTCTGCAATTTGTGATTCTGAATCATTGAAGGCAGTCGCAACTAATTCTTGACGTTAGAATTGATTTCTTCTGTTTCATCGACGATTTCTTTGGCAAATGATTCATCCCCTGTCGTCAACAATTCCACGCCAGAAGAAGCATTCGTCAAGCGGCCTAAGGCGTTGATTCTTGGAGCAATCTTGAAACCGACGTCCTCTTCAGTCATCTGATTGATCTTCAACTTACACTTCTTGATCAGAGCCCCCAGACCGACATGCTTATTGTCAGCCATACGTTTCAGTCCTTCGGTTACAATGACACGATTCTCGCCCAACAATGGCACAGAATCCGCAATCGTCCCAATAGCAGCCAAATCGATCAATTCCAGTGCATCATCGCCTAACAATGCATCCGCAATCTTGAAAGCAACACCAGCACCTGATAAGTATGGACAAACATACTCTGAACCAGGAATAGTCGGATGAACGATAGCGTCTGCTTCTGGTAATTCATCAGGCAGATCATGGTGATCAGTAACGACAACTTTGATACCTTGATCTTTGAGATACTTGATCTCATCTTTACCACTAACACCATTATCAACTGTTATTAATAAATCTATATTTTGTTCAGCTAAAAATTTATAAACATCCAAATTAGGACCGTATCCATCTTTGAAACGGTCAGGAATATAAAATATTGGCTTCACACCGAGCTTTTGCAGTGTCAACTTCATGATCGACGTACTAGTTACACCATCAGCATCATAATCACCGTAAATGGCAATCTTACTACCATTCTCAACGGCATCATCGATTACTTCCAGTGCCTTATCCATATCATGAAGCCCAAACGGATCTTGTAATTCCGTCACATCAGCGTGAATAAAATCATCTATATCAGACTTTTCCGTTAAATCACGAGAAATAAGAAACTCAGCCAAAACATCACTGACGTTATTCTCTTTTGCAAAATCCGAAATTTCTTTTTTAGTGGGATTCTTTCGTTTTTCCCAATTGATTAATACCACTACATCACCTACTAACTAAATCATTATAACAGTGTTTATGACAAAAAAATAAGCTTGACATTGCCAAGCCTATTTGGAGAATACTGCGAGTGTTGACTTATTTGCGGGCATAGTACTTACGAGTGAAGCTTGAATCGCCCATCTATTAGTACCACCATCGGCACAAGTTATTAGTGTCAAAAGTTTTTGACCTTTTTCATCATCTAACAAATAAACTGCAGTTGGCGGAACTATTTTTTTGTAGAATACTTTGTAAGTATAAACGTGCTTCATATTAGTAATATATGCAAGATCACCGATTTGGGCATTCTCAAGTGGAGAGAACAACGCCCCCTTAGCCGTCATGTAGTGACCAGCAAGCGCATAGTTATTCTGCCCCATCTTCTCATGCTCCTTCATCGTTCCACCACCAGTCGACAGAGAATTATCACTCAATCCCTTTACAATAGGAAGATACAACTTAACTGAAGGTACGGCCATCTTACCAATAACCGCTGCATCATTGTTCATAGACGCTTTGGCTACTTGTGATGCCGTTAGCGGTTTGACCTTCTTGAAGTCAAACTCGCCTTTTTTATTTTCGTTCTTTTTGACTTTATTCACTGTTAATGAACTCAAATGATAATCAGATATACGGCTGACCGCATATTCCTTAATAGGTTCATTAAAAATCAATGCTAAAGCGACTAATAAAAGAACGACTGTCCCTAAAATCGTAAAAAATTTCTTCATGGCTCTTCATTCCGTTCAGATAATTTTATTTTCATATTAATATATTAAAGCATAACACAAAAAAAGTTAAATTTTTAAGCCGGAGTTAAGCTAAGAGCTATAAACTGCAATAATACGTTATAATAGACTTAATTCAATATCGGAGGTAATTTTATGAGTATCCTTGTATTAGGTGGTGCGGGCTATGTTGGCTCACACACCGTAGATCATTTATGCAACATGGGCTATGACGTTGTCGTAGCTGACAATTTGGAAACTGGCCATCGAGCAGCCGTTAATGATAAGGCTAAGTTCTACCAAGGTGACGTTCGTGATAAAGAATTCTTGATCAAATTATTCCAAGCTGAAGATATCACTGATGTAATTCACTTCGCAGCTTTCTCAGTTGTGCCTGAATCAATGAAAGATCCTCTTAAGTATTTTGACAACAATACTTACGGCATGATTGCCCTCTTGGAAGTCATGAATAACTTCGATGTTAAACACATCATCTTCTCATCAACTGCCGCAACTTATGGCGAACCTAAGCAGATTCCTATTAAGGAAACAGACCCAACTGTTCCGACTAACCCATATGGCGAAAGCAAACTAGCCATGGAAAAAATCATGCACTGGTCTGATGTTGCTTATGGTATCAAATTCGTAGCGCTACGCTACTTCAACGTTGCTGGTGCTAAGTCAGACGGTACCATCGGTGAAGATCACAACCCAGAAACCCACTTGATCCCAGTTGTCCTACAAACAGCTGCTGGTCAACGTGACAAGTTAACTATCTTCGGTGACGATTATGACACCAAGGATGGTACCAATGTCCGTGACTATGTTCACGTGGAAGACTTGGCCGAAGCTCACCGTCTAGCAATGGAATACCTCCGTGACGGTAACGACAGCAATATCTTCAACTTAGGTTCATCTAATGGATTCTCCAACAAAGAAATCCTGGAAGCTGCACGTGAAGTTACCGGTAAAGAAATTCCTGCTGAAATGGGACCACGTCGTCCTGGCGATCCAAGTACCCTGATTGCGGACTCATCTAAAGCACGTGAAGTCTTGAACTGGAAGCCTCAATACGATGACGTCCATACTGTTATCAAAGATGCCTGGAACTTTAAGATCAAGCATATGAATGGCTATGAAGATTAATCGAACATTTTATACTTCAAATACGATACCTTTTGGTGTCGTATTTTTTTGTGCATATGGTTGTCCTAGTTCGTAAATGGTAAAATAATATTACAATTATTAATCTGTTGATGTAGATCACAGTTGAGGGGGCAACAAATGAAACTCACCAAAAATGAAATTATTCGCTACAGTGTCCTTGTGGCAATTTTTCTAGTTCTGCTCGTGTACCCAGGACAAATAGTCAACCTGTTCAAAATGCTATATTCAGTTTCACTTCCACTAATTATTGGTGGAGCATTGGCATACTGTATCAATATTTTGAGCAGCGCGATGGAACGCCGGTTCTGGCCTAAGGCCAAGAAAAAATGGGCAATTGGTCTAAGACGTCCCACGGCGATACTGCTGGCACTTGTCATTATTGTCGCCGTCATTGCCTGGGTCCTAAGATTAGTCTTGCCTCAATTCATCTCGGCAATCAGTAGTTTCTTCTCCAGTGTGCCAAGTGTCGCCGACAACTTCAACAAGTGGCTGAATGATTCCAATCACGCTAGTGCCATTGCATCACAACTTGAAACGACCAAAGTAGATTGGACATCAATTCAATCCAAACTTATGAAATTCGTCTCAACTGGATTATCTGGAATCTTTTCATCGTCGATCTCTATCTTTGGCAGCTTGTCTAAAGGATTGTTCAATTTCATTCTTGCCTTTACATTTGCTATCTACCTAGTAAGTGGTAAAGAACGAATTGCCAATCGTTTGAATCGTGTAATGGATGCTTTCATTCCTGCCAAAGTTATGGCTAAAACTCGTTACGTAATCCATGTTACAGATAATGCCTTCTCTAGCTTCATCAGTGGTCAAACTATCGAAGCTATCATTCTAGGTACCCTATGTGCATTAGGTATGTGGATCTTCAAATTTCCTAGCGCCCTACCCGTCGGTGCTTTGGTCGGTATTACCGCACTAGTCCCAATGATCGGTGCATGGATTGGTGGAGCCGTTGGCTTCGTATTGATTGCTGTAACATCCCCACTTCAAGGCGTACTGTTCGTTGTCTATATCATCGTCTTGCAACAAATAGAAAGTAACCTTATTTATCCCCGTGTAGTTGGTGGATCGATTGGTTTGCCAGGTATCTTAGTTCTTGCGGCCATCACAGTTGGTGGCGGTGTCGCTGGCATCATCGGCATGCTTCTAAGTGTTCCAATTGCGGCCACACTATATCAACTGGTCCGTAATGCGACATTAAAAAAAGAAAACAATGTACCAAAAAAGGCTGTCGAATAATTCGACAGCCTTTATTTTTTGTTAGAAATCAGTTGTATCTGGATCAGTTGCCAAACCAGCAACACCATGTAAACCATCAATTGTCTTCATATCTTCTGGAGAAATTTCAAAATCAAACAATTGAGCATTTTCCTTAATTCTATCAGCGTGAACTGACTTAGGAAGTGGTAAGAAGCCTAGTTGTAATGACCAGCGTAATACTAGTTGAGCAACTGACTTGTTGTAACGTTTGGCCATTGCTTGTAATTCTGGAACTTGGAAGATCTTACCTGTACCAAGTGGGCTGTATGCTTCACTCAAGATGTTGTATTCATTATTGTAATCAACAACCTCTTGTTGCATATCACTAGGGTTAAGGAAGATTTGGTTGACCATTGGTGTAACATTAGCTGTTTGCATCAATTCATTCAAATGTTCGCCACGGAAGTTTGAGACACCAATTGCACGTGTCTTGCCACTTTCGAGCAAGTCTTCCATTGCATGCCATGTTTCAGCGTTAACTTCTTGCCAGTTCTCACGGAACTTAACTGGATTTGGCCAGTGGATCAAGTACAAGTCAACATAGTCAACGTCCAATTCCTTTAATGAATGGTCCATAGCCTTGATTGTTGAATCATAGCCATGATCATCATTCCATAACTTAGTCGTTAAAAACAAGTCATCACGTTTAATACCTGAAGCCTTAATTCCTTCACCGACACTATCTTCATTACCATATGCAGCTGCAGTATCGATATGACGATATCCAGCATCAATGGCTGCCTTAACACTTTGCTTGGCAACTTCACCATCTGGTGTTTGCCATGTACCGAATCCAACGATAGGAATCTCCACACCGTTACTAAGAGTATATGTATCTTCTAAACTATTTAAATCTGACATTAGTTACTCCCTCAAAAATAATTTTATATTAATATCATAACAAAACATTTCCAATCATAAAAAAATAAGAACTCGACATTTTGCCGAGTTCAACTTTTTTAGACTAAACCTTGTGCCATCATTGCGTCTGCAACTTTGGTGAAACCAGCGATATTAGCACCGCTCAAGTAATCACCGCTGACACCATATTCATCTGCCGCAGCAACTGAATTGTTAAAGATATCTTTCATGATTTGTTTCAAGCGGTCGTCAACTTCTTCAAATGACCAGCTCAAACGCATGCTATTCTGACTCATCTCAAGTGCAGAAACAGCTACACCACCAGCATTGGCAGCTTTGGCAGGCCCATACAACAACTTAGCCTTTTGATAAGCAGTAATTGCTTCTGGACTACTTGGCATATTTGCTCCTTCAGCGACAATCTTTGCACCATTACTAATGATAGTTTGTGCTTGATCGCCATTGATTTCATTTTGAGTTGCACATGGTAGAGCAATATCATAAGCAACTTTTGCATCCCAAACTGAACCTTCGTAATATTCTGCACTTGCAACTCGATCGGCATATTCTTTGATACGTCCACGTTCAACTTCTTTGATCTGCTTAACAGTATCGAAGTCGATCCCGTTCTCGTCAACAACATAACCATTTGAATCAGAACAAGTAATCACCTTACCACCTAATTCAGTTACCTTTTGGATAGCATAGATCGCCACATTACCAGCACCAGAAATGGCAACACGTTTGCCATCAAAACTATCATTGGCGGCTTTGAGCATTTCATCGGTGTAATAAGCCAAGCCATAACCAGTGGCTTCAGTTCTAGCAAGTGATCCGCCATAACCTAATCCTTTACCAGTCAAGACACCACGGTCAGCACCGCGGAGACGCTTGTATTGGCCATATAAGTAACCAATCTCACGTCCACCAACTCCGATATCCCCTGCAGGGACATCAACGTCTAAGCCGATGTATTTGCTTAATTCAGTCATAAAACTCTGGCAAAAGCGCATGATCTCATTATCAGACTTACCCTTAGGGTCAAAGTCAGATCCACCTTTACCACCACCGATAGGTAGGTCAGTTAAGGCATTCTTAAAAATCTGTTCAAATCCTAAGAACTTAACAATACTTAAATTAACGGATGGATGTAATCTCAAACCACCTTTGTAAGGTCCAATAGCCGAATTGAATTGAACTCTGAATCCACGGTTAACACGTGCATGACCAGCATCATCTAACCAAGGAACACGGAATTGAATAACACGTTCAGGTTCTGTCAAACGTTCCAGAATATTAGCTTCAATGTATTCTGGATGCTTTTCAAATACCGGTGTCATCGTTTGGAAAAAATCATGAACTGCTTCCAAAAACTCAGTTTGGTGTGGATCTCGTTGCTCAATCACTTCATAAACTTGTTGCAAATAATCGGTTGCTTTGGTCAAAATATCATCCTCCATTATTAAATTATTTCTAATAATAGTTTAATTGTTTTATAAGCAAATTGCACGAAAAAAAGCATTTGGATTTCTCCAAATGCTTATTTGATGTGCTTTCGAAACGCGCTTTTAAAGAACAAACTTCTGTGCTTACTACGAATAACAAATGCAACAACTGCGTTGTCACCTTCGTTATCCTAGGTAATGCCCAAAGTTTCCCATTCTTTAACACGCTCTAAATTTAACCATTAATTCCCAAGGCAATCTGTGCGAATCGACTCATCTTACTCATATCCCAGATTGGATACCAAACCAAATTGATATCACAAGTATCGATTCCATCAACTGATTCAGCGGCATTATGAATATCATTTGAGATCATATCACTCAATGGACATCCCATTGTTGTCAATGTCATTGTAACTGTACATGCAGTACCTTCGATCTCGATGCCATAGATCAATCCAAGATTAACGATATCAATACCTAGTTCAGGATCAATAACATCTTCCAGAGCTTCCATGATTGCTTCACGTTGCTTGTCTTGCTTTGTTTCTACTTTTTCTTCACTCATAGGTGCACCTCAATTCAATTACTTAACAATTTTGTGACTTCCGGAAATATAAACTTTTTGTAGTAGTACTAAACATATTATAGCAAATACTGCAATCAAATATATTCCTAATTGGTAACCGCCAGTAGCTTGTTTGATAACACCTAAGATAATTGGTGGGAAATATCCACCGAGTCCACCCATGGCACCAACAAAGCCCGTAACGGCTCCGGTATTACTGTCAGAGACGAATGGGACCATCTTAAAGATAATTCCATTACCGATTCCGACTAGAATACCTATAAGTACCATGATAGTTAAAAATATTCCTTTTGTATGTAGGAAAATCCCTAATATAACTGCCACAATTGTAATTGCGATAAAATCATACTTCAAAAGTGTCATTGGTCTGATTTTATCTGAGAAGTAACCACCGACTGGACGTGTCAAAGTTCCCAGTACAGCGAAGATAGCTGCCCACAATCCAGCATCAACCAGATTACTGTTGAACAGATTGACCATAAAAGTCGAAAGTAAGTTAGTCATTGCCATAAAGAGACCGAATGTTAAGAAATAGAATAGAGCTAAATACCAAGTATCTTTTTCCTTAGCAACAGCTAATGACTTACCCATACTTGCGTTCTCGTTTTTTTTCGATTCTGGAGCAATGAAAATCATCAAGATTACGAAGATGATCAATAAAACAATTAATAGATAAAATACACTATTCAATCCCATCGACTTCTCGATCCGTGGGAAGAAGAATGATGAAAAGGCCGTACCAATATTACCCACACCAGCAATACCAAGGACCAAGCCTTGTTTCTCTGGTGGGAAGAATCCTGTAACGTAAGAAATACCGATAGCAAATGATGTACCACTCATACCTAAGAGTAAGGCCGCAAACATCATCATGCCAAATGATCCAACTCTAGGAATCATCAAAACAGGAATGATCAAAAATAGCATTAAAATAATATAAATTCTTTTACCACCATATTTGTCACTCAGGATCCCCATAGGTACACGCATGATCGAGCCCAAAAGAATTGGTGTTGCGAGTAGGAATGTACGTTGAAACTCGCTTAAGACGATTCCGTCATGAGTTAAAATAACTCCAACTAATGGTGACAAACTCAACCAAACCATAAAACAAACCATCATGGATAAAGTACCCATGGTCAACGCAGTTATTGATTTTGATTTACTTTCCATAATAAAAAACCCCCTCGAAATTTTAGCCGCCACTAACAGGTGGGATGATTGCAATTTCCGCTACATCATTGAGCGAGAACTGCTTGTCATCAGCGTACTCTTCGTCGATAGCAACTAAAGATTGATCCAAAACTTCTTTGTACTTAGGATAGGCGTCTTCAATAGCTTGCTTGACGTCTGACGGATAAAACTCTGACTTCAGATCAACCTCTGTTGTCGGACCTATTTCTTCGGCTAAGATAGAAAACAATTTTACTTTCAATCCTCAAGACCTCCCCAGCGAATTTTGTCGCGATCATATTCTTTTTTCCAAATTGGTACAGTATGCTTCAACTCATCAATCAAAAATTGGCAATTCTCGAATGCTTCCGCCCGATGTGGTGCCGCAACACCGATAAAGACTGCTATGTCGCCTAATTGTAATTCACCGACCCGGTGGACCATAACAACATCCATCCCTTTGGCAAGGACAACATCAGCGAGCTTGTGCATTTCCTTTTCTGCCATTTTTTTGTACGTGGTGTACTCGATCTTCTCGGTTTCAATATCATCAGTGAACTGGCGGATATTGCCGATAAATATATCAACTCCACCATATTCATTGTGAATCAAACTTTGGGTCAATGCCTCCGTATCGATGGGTTCATGTGTAATTTCTATTTTCACTTGATAACCTCACCATTGATAATCTGTTTGATTTCTTTGTTACTGAACTTATGATTAAAGAATTCCTTGTAGAATGACTTGAACTTAGAATTCAAATTAACATCTTTCATTAATTCTGGATGGAACTTTTTGGCCGCCCACCAAATCTGTAAGTCTTCCTCAGCACTGTAACGATCCAGCATGAAGATCCCAGTAGGATTACCATAGACCTTCTTATCTTTGACCGCCTTGAGTGACTTGTAGCGACTGTCCTTCTTGAGCAGCTTCAGAGCTTTCTTATCAGTTGTTCCACCGATAATAATAATATCTGGATTAGCCTTGATGATCTCTTCAGCTGAAACAGAAATCATATTACCGTCAGTCTTGATGGCATTCTTACCACCAGCAATCTTGAGCCATTCGTCAACGATCGTTTTGCGCCCATCAACTTTGGTCAAATCACTCGTATTAACGATATGCAAGACGCTTGGCTTTGACTTAGCTTTTGAAACTCGTTTCTTGACTGATTTAATATCTGAATCAAGTTTTGCATTATACTTTTTAGCTTTGGTTTTGGCTGACTTAGTCCCAACGATTTTAGCAGTTAAATTAACTGTCTTCTTCAGGCCCTTGTAATCTTGAAACATTGAATTAACAGCTGGAATCTTAGCTTTTTTGAGTTCACTGATCTGTGATACATCTGAACTGACAACCACATCAGGTTTTTGTTTGATCAATTCTTCCATCTGGAAGTCCTCGCCATTGAATGGCACTGCCTGCTTTTTGATTTCTGGATACAGTTGCGTCAATAGAGCATTGTCGTGAGTTAATTTAGTCGTCGCAACTAGTTTATCTTCTCCACCTAACATTAAAAAAATTGGATTGTTAGCATGCCATAGATCTGCCACACGTTTGATTTTCTTAGGAACTTTGACCGGTGCGCCAGTATTGTCATAAATCGTTCTCGTTGAGGCCGCCTGCACACTGATACTACTACCGAAGAAAACTAGTAATCCCATTAATAGGATAACAATATTTCGCTTTTTTCTCATAAATTAATCCATCCCTATTCCAAAAATCTTTCTATCTACTAATTCATTATAAGTCGAAATAATCGGTATGCCATATAGCTTCGACAAATATTTGTCCGTTAATATTTCATTGACCGGACCCTGTTTATACGTCTGATTATCGATCAACAATCCTACCTGATCACCAACCATCTGTGCTTGATTGGGATCATGAGTACTCATAACGATTGAGATACCTTGATCTGACAGCATCTTGATCAGCTTCAAGACAACCGTCTGATTGCGATAATCTAGTGCTGAAGTCGGTTCATCCATAATCAGTATTTGTGGCTCCTGAGCCAACGCTCGTCCAATGATCGCTAACTGACGCTGACCACCACTCATACTCTGCAAACTGATATTAGTATAATTTTCCAAGCCAATTTGTTGAATGATCTGTTTGACGATTGTCTTGTCATGATCGTCTGGTTGATCAAAGATCGAATGAAATGAACTTCGTCCGAGGAGTAAATAATCAAATAACGTCAGACTCGACTTGATATTAACTCCTTGGCTGACCAGAGCTACTTGATGCGATAAGTCCTTGATCGTTAACTGTCTCAACGACTGATCGTTAACCAAAATATCACCTTGATACTTATTCAAGACACCGCTCAAGCAATTCAGCAAGGTACTCTTACCGATACCGTTCGGACCAAGAATCACTAAGACTTGTCCAGCCGCAACATTCAGATCAACATTATTGATAATTTGTTTAGTTTTATATGCAAATGACAAGTTTTGAGTCGTAATTCTAGATTCCAACATTTCTTCTCCTTATAAGAATCACAATAAAAATTGGAACGCCGATGAAGCCTGTGATGATACTCAAAGGAATATCATTCACAGAAATACTTCGTGCTAATGTGTCCGCAATCAATAATAAGATTGCTCCCGTGATAGCCGTCATTGGTAAGGCATAACGATTGTCTTCACCAACTAACGAACGGCTCACGTGCGGAACAACTAACCCAATCCATCCGACTACACCACACAGACAAACTGAAGCCGCTGTCAATAATGTGGCAAATAAAATCATTAAATTTCTATTTAACGTCGGATTAATTCCAATTGTTTTTATTGTATACGTATCTAATGATAACGTATTCAAACGCCATCGTGTCAACAATAAGAAAATTATTCCAACAATTAAGATTGGACCTACTGAGATCAAAGCTTGCGAGTCCACTTTCATGAAGCTACCTAGCTCCCAGTAGACGATACTTTGCAATTGGTTCTCTGGATCCGCAATATACTTAACTGAACCCAGTACTGACTGCATCAATCCTGACATAATGATTCCGGATAAGATCAACGTTATATTTGAATTACTGCGCAGTATTTTGTTGATCAAAAGGGTCAAGAATACTGTCAGTATACCTGTAATAAAAGCACTTATTTCGATCCAATAAATCGACTTACCGTTCAAGATGGCGATAGCAGCACCAACACTTGAACCGGTGGAAACACCTAATAAGTTTGGTGACGCCAAGCCATTACTGAAGACAGATTGAAAAGTGGCGCCGGCCATTGATAGACCTGCGCCAACTAATACAACCGCTATAATTCGAATGAATCGAAGTTCTAAAATCAATTTAGATGAACTGTTGGCTTGTCCGATGAAATATTTTGAGACTTCTGAAAGTGACAAGTCATACCGTCCCATCATCATCGACACGATAATCAAAGCCAATAGTGTCAATAAAGCTATACTCATCACAAGTTTGTTTTGTCGCTTCTTGATAATAATTACCACCTACTATGTTGCTATACTCTTGGTCTCTTACGATAGACGATGGGACGTCTAAAGATGTATTGCCAAGGTAACGTAAGGGCATGAACTAATCTTGTGTATGGGAAGAAAGCAAAGATCAAGAATCCACAGATAACGTGGATCTTAAAGAGAATTGGTACTTGTAACATCAAATGATAATCAGGATGGAAGACAAAAATCTGTCTGGCCCAAATTGACAAGTTCAAACGATAGTTGAATTCAGGATGGAGAATTGCTCCATCAATAAATGAAGCACTCAATCCCAAGACAATAATGATCAAGAATGAAACATTGACCATCAAGTCACTGAAAGAACTTGTTTTGAAGACACGCTTATTAGTAAAACGACGATAAGAAAGAATCATCATTCCGGCTAATGCATGAATCCAGCAATACCACCCATTACCAAAGCACCAATGTGGTACATCTCGTTGGGGATACCGAGCCAATCAGTGAATGACTTCGGAATCAGAATACCGACAACATGTCCCGCAAAAACCATGATAATACCAATGTGGAAGAGGATACTTCCAATCATCAGTTGTTTCTTTTCCAATAGTTCACTAGATTCCGCAGTTACTCCTGCGTGAAAAATAGCGAATCTGCCGATTGTTCCAAAAATGAACGAACCGAGAGCAAGGTAAGGAAAAATAACCCATAAGAATATATCCAGTGCGTCTTTCATTACTGCATCTCCCCCTCTTTTTCAGTTTGTTCAAGGCAAGATTTAAACTCAGCTCGAACAATTCTGATAAGTTTGAAATACATATCATCTTCTTGAACTTCGGCATTCTTCAGTAAACTATATGTTCCATCTTCAACAACTGAGAACATCAACTGCAGATCCTGTTGACGCTTATCATCCTTCCAATCACTGTAAGCAAGGAATTCAAGCATCAACGGTAAGTAATCTGACAATTCTGAACCATCGATACGTACGCCAAACATCTCATACAACATTTTTAATTTTGCCAACAACTGACCCCGCTCACGGGAATCAGTCATCTTGTAATACGTCATATACAAAGTATAACGATTATTTAACTCAAATAGTGAAACATAATGAGTTCTTAATTCTTCCAATGAATAAGAATGCATCTCATTGATCACATCTTCAATATCCGACTTGGAAGGCGTCTCACTATAATTCTTCTTAAAATCCTCATAAAACTCATCGTCCAAAACATCTTGTTCTGGATAATCCAACAAACGTGAAAGAAAAGTAAAACCTTGTTTTAGAGTATTCAGCTTCTCAATATTAATCACGCCAAATTCCTCCATAGAAACTTTCAGCGTATGCATCTTTACCAGACTCGCCGGCCTTTGCCTTACGCAAGACACTTCCATGAACTGGAGCTAGTGAACAGCCGTTACATGCTTCGTAACCTAATCCACCTTGTTCGTCTTCAACATGTTCAACTTTTTCTTTCTTTGCCTTTGGAATAACGAATCTATCATCGTATTTAGCAATAGCTAAGAGACGATATAGTGAAGTTGCGGATTTTTCAGTCAAACCGACACGATCAAGTTTTTCAGGATCGAAGTCCTTACCACTTGTTCTAGCACGCATGTACAATCTCATCATAGCAAGTTTGTAGAGAGCATTCTTGATAACTTCAGTGTTACCACCTGTTAGAAGATTTGCTAAATATTCAACTGGGATACGCATTTCGTTGATTGCTGGGAAAATCATTTCTGGGTATTTGATCGAGTTCTTACCTTCGAAATAATTCATAATTGGTGACAATGGAGGAACGTACCAAACCATTGGCATTGTGCGATATTCTGGGTGCAATGGGAAGGCAATCTTTTGTTCAACGGCCATCTTATAAATAGGTGACTTTTGGGCACATCTGATTGTTTCCATATCAACGCCGTCAGCTTGAGCTTGGGCAATTACTTCTGGATCATTAGGATCTAGGAACAAGTCTAATTGTCTCTCGTATAGCTTAGTGTCATCTGGTTCTTCACAAGCAGCAGCAACTCTATCAGCGTCATACAAGATAACACCGATGTAACGAATACGGCCAACACATGTTTCAGAACAAACAGTTGGTAGTCCTTCTTCAATTCTTGGATAACAGAAGGTACATTTTTCAGCTTTGTTAGTCTTCCAGTTGAAGTAGACCTTCTTATAAGGACATCCTGTCATACAGAATCTCCAACCACGACAACGTTCTTGATCGACCAAGACGATACCATCTTCATCACGCTTGTACATCGCACCACTAGGACATGATGCAACACAGGCAGCATTTAGACAGTGTTCGCATAATCTAGGAAGGTACATCATAAAGGTCTTCTCGAAGTTACCTTTGATATCTGATTCAATACTTTGCATATTAGGATCTTCGCCAAAACTTCGGTCAGATCCTGCCAAATCATCATCCCAATTAGGACCATTGTTCAGCTTCATATATTCACCAGTGATCTGTGACTTAGCACGTGCAACTGGTTGATGCTTTCTTTCCTTACCAAATAGTGTTTGGTAATCATACGTCCATGGTTCGTAATAGTCGTCCAAGTTAGGCATATCAGGATTGTAAAAAATCTTAGCAAGCGCAACTTTGTTCAACTTATTACCGGCACGTAATTCCAATTTACCCTTGCGGTTCAACTTCCAGCCACCTTTATAGTGACTTTCATCTTCCCACTTCTTAGGATATCCGACACCAGGTCTAGTTTCTACGTTGTTAAACCACATATACTCTGCACCTGGGCGGTTCGTCCATGTCTGTTTACACGTTACTGAACAAGTATGACAACCAATACATTTGTCTAGGTTCAGTACCATGGAAATTTGTGCTTTAACTTTCATTCCACTTGACCTCCTTTAGTTTTCTAACATTTACGTATAAGTCTCTTTGGTTACCAATTGGTCCGTAATAGTTGAAGCCATAACTCAATTGAGCATAGCCTCCGACCATTTGGGTTGGTTTGACATGAATCTGTGTTGGAGCATTGTGACTACCACCACGGTTACCGGTGATCGTTGACAATGGCTCTTCAATTTCCATATCTTGTGCATGATACATGTACATCGTTCCATCAGGCATACGTTGACTGACAACAGCTCTGGCTGTAACAACACCATTCTTGTTGTACAATTCGACCCAATCATTATCCTTAACATCGATCTTCTTGGCGTCATCCAAGCTTAACCAAACAGTTGGACCACCTCTGAATAATGTCAGCATATACAAGTTATCTTGGTAAGTTGTGTGAATGTTCCACTTACCATGCGGTGTCAAGTAACGAAGTGTTACTTCTTTGTCAGCTGGTTCAACTTTCGTATCTGCAGGTCCTAAGACGTGTGGTGGAAGTGTTGGCTTGTAAGTTGCTAACTCTTCACCGTATTCTTGGAAAATCTCATGATCGAGGTAGAATTGTTGTCTACCAGTCAAAGTTCTGAATGGAACATTACGTTCGATATTGACTGAGAATGGTGAATATCTGTCACCATTGTGCTTAGCACTTGAGAATATCGGTGTTGGAATCGACTCACTCGGTTGAGCAGTGATCTTGGCAAAGGTCATGACCTTCTCTGTTTGTCCAGCAGAGATATCTGCCAAACTCTTACCAGTTATCTCTTCAGCACTCTCCCAAGCCTTCTTGGCAACATGACCATTTGAAGCACTTGATAGATGCAAGATTGCTTCAGCGACATTTCTATCTTCATCCAACTTAGGTAATCCTTCATCAGGGCCATCGTCATATGTTCCAATAATATCTTTTAGTTCGTCATATTGATCAGCGACACTGTAGCTATAACCATTAGCACCGACTTTGCCGCTTCTAGTGTTTGGTCCTAAAGCAACATACTTGTCATAAATAGTAGTGTAATCACGTTTGACAAGTGAAAGACTTGGCATTGTCTTACCAGGGATCGGTTCGATCTCGCCACGTTTCCAGTCTTTGATCTTACCTAATGGTTGAGAGATCTCACCCATTGAATCGTGACCAAGTGGTTGAGTCTTCAAGTCATATTGAGGTTCAGCTAAGTACTTCTTAGCCATACCTTGGAATTCTTTAGCGATATGCTTGAAGGCTTGCCAGTCACTTTGTGATTCCCAAAGTGGATCAACGGCCTTATTGAATGGGTGAATAAATGGATGCATATCAGTACTTGATAAGTCTTCCTTCTCATACCATGTTGCGGCTGGAAGAACAATATCTGAATACAATGGTGTAGTTACCATTCTGAAGTCGAAGTCAACGGCAAGATCCAACTTACCAGTAACACTTTCTTCATCCCATTCCATATCCTTTGGTTTGAAGTTCTCACTTTGTTTAGCAAGCAAACCATTCTCAGCTCCAAGAATGTGTTTCATGAAATATTCTTGACCTTTACCTGATGATGCAAACAAGTTTGAACGCCAGATGAACATGGCCTTTGGTTCATTGATTTCTTTGTCAGGAGCTTCAGCGGCAAAATGGAGTGATCCGTCTTTTAACTCTTGAACGACTTTCTTTGAAACTTCCTTGATATCAGTTGTTCCGTACTGTTTGGTGAAGTCCAAACTACTACGGTCAAATTGTGGATACGAAGGCATCCAGCCTAATCTGATCGCCATTTGTTGGTAATCAGCAGGATGCTTGAATGTATCCTTGATCGTCTTAATTGGTGACTTCATACCTTCATTATCGATCTCATCGTACTTCCATTGATCACTAGCAAAGTAGAAGAATGATGTACCTTGTTGCTGACGAGCACCACCTGGTTGCCAGTCATTAGCGAATGAAATGTTAGCCCAACCTTCTGCCGGACGAAGTTTTTCTTGTCCAACATAGTGAGCCCAGCCACCACCTTGAACACCGATACAACCTGTGAGCATCAACATATTGATAACAGCACGATAGGTCATATCTGAGTTGAACCAGTGGTTAACACCGGCACCAATGATCACCATTGACTTACCATGTGTTTCCGCCGCATTCTGTGCGAATTCTTGTGCGATTTGAACGACTAATTCTGGCTTAACACCAGTAACTTTTTCTTGCCAAGCTGGTGTGAATAAACTATCAGCATCGTCATAACCTTTGGCAGCTAATTCATCCATCTTCTTACGACGGATACCATATTGTGCCATTAAGAGATCGAAGACAGTTGTAATTAATTTCTTACTGCCATCCTTTAGGGTAATCTCACGACATGGAAGTGTCCGTTGGAAAATACCATTGCCTTGTGCATCAAAGCTAGGCATATCAACGACACGTTCATCCTCACCCAAGAATGAGAGTTTAGGCTGATGCCATCGAGGTCAAGATTCCACTTCTTGCCCTTTTCCCATCTTTGACCGATCGTTCCATTTGGAACAACTAAGTTGTCAGTTGGTTCATCAACAAGAACTGGCTTCCATTCTGAGTTTGGTGTGTCGGTATCTTTAATATCTGAGATTCTCAAGAAACGACCTGAGACAACGTGTTCCTTGTTCGTTTCACTTTGATCAAGCATGATAACGAATGGAAGATCAGTGAATCTCTTAACATAATCAGTAAAGTAAGGAACTTGTTTATTATTGTAGAATTCATTCAAGATAACGTGTGTCATACCTTGTGCCAAAGCTGCATCTGAACCTGGATGTGGAGCTAACCAGTTATCAGCAAACTTAACATTTTCAGCATAATCTGGACTGACAGAAACGACTTTTGTTCCTTTATAACGTGCTTCAACCATGAAGTGAGCATCTGGTGTTCTAGTTAATGGAACATTTGAACCCCACATGATCAAGTATTGACTGTTGTACCAGTCAGCTGATTCAGGCACATCAGTCTGTTCACCCCATACTTGTGGAGATGCTGGTGGTAGATCGGCGTACCAATCATAGAAGCTCAACATTTCTCCACCAAGTAATGAAATAAATCTCGCACCTGATGAGTAACTCAACATTGACATAGCTGGAATTGGAGAGAATCCAGCAATCCGATCGGGACCGTATTTTTTGATCGTGTAAATCAACATTGCGGCGATCATCTCGGTAGCATCGCCCCACTTAACACGAATCAAACCACCATGTCCACGGACTGACTTGTATGACTTCGTCTTCTCAGGATCAGTAACGATACTCTCCCAAGCATCGATTGGATTATCGAAGTTGTTACGAGCATCTTCCCAGAACTTCCAGAGACGTTCACGAATGTATG
Organism: Companilactobacillus nodensis DSM 19682 = JCM 14932 = NBRC 107160; assembly: GCF_000615905.1. GTDB lineage: Bacteria > Bacillota > Bacilli > Lactobacillales > Lactobacillaceae > Companilactobacillus > Companilactobacillus nodensis. The sequence goes on along the minus strand of NZ_BAMN01000006.1, from coordinate 124,847 downwards.
GATACTTAATACGAAGCGGACTGTATTCGTACCAACTGAAACTGGCACCACGAGGACAGCCACGAGGTTCATATTCAGGCATATTGGGTCCGCAAGAAGGATAGTCAGTTGACTGGTGCTCCCAAGTAACTACTCCTTGCTTAACGTAGACGTTCCAACTACAAGATCCCGTACAGTTAACACCATGAGTCGTACGAACGACCTTGTCGTGTGCCCAACGTTCCTTATATAATTTCTCCCAACGACGAGAATGTTCTTCTAGTTGGGTGAAATTACCGTTAAACTTATCAACTTTTTTAAAAAATCTAGATTTTAGCATATGCAACTCCCACCTAGTTCACTTTAATATTCCTTATAACAAATCTAGCACTTATCCTAATTGACTTCGATTAGGATTTTCCCTAACCTTTTGCATGTGAGGTGAAGAAAATGACAAACAGATATGACAGACAATTAAAAATCAAACAAATCGGAATTGACGGACAAAATAACCTTGAACAATCAAAGGTTTTGGTGATCGGTGTCGGAGGTCTTGGGAGCTTCGTTTCCTCTGAACTGGTCAAAGCTGGAATTGGTGAAATAACTCTAGTCGATTATGATGTTGTGGAACTTACCAACCTGCATCGACAAAATCTCTATACTGAAGCTGATGTTGGAGTTGAAAAATTAACCGCAATGAAGAATCACTTGCAGGCTGCCAACAAAAATGTTGTTATCAATACTATTAGCCAGAAATATTCAGCTGAATTGTTGGATACCAAATATGATTTGGTGATCGACTGCACTGACAACTTCCCCGTTAAATATCAGATCAATCAGGACTGTCAAGAACGTGGCATCAAGCATATTTTTGGAACTTGTGCAGCTAATCAAGGTCAGGTCATGTTCATTGATTCTGAATCAGCTTGCCTCGAATGTCTGTATCCTAAGGACAAAGTTGCCCAATTAGGGTTGAGCGCTAATATCGGTACTAACCCGATGATCGTGGCACTAACAGGTAGCTTACAAGCATCCCTCGCTATGAAGTTTTTAACTAGCAATAAGTACACTGCCGGACAATTATTAGTCATCGACAATTGGACATTTGATTTTAGAAAAATTAAAGTTAATAAGAAGAACAACTGCCTGATTAAATAATCAGCACGTTGAGGAGGAGATATTAATGATTGATTTTGGAATTATTACCGTCAGCGATACCAGAACTGAAGTAACTGACAAATCTGGTCAATACATCCAAACAGCCATGACAGAGGCTGGCAATAATTTTGTCAAAAAATACATCGTCAAAGACGATGCACAACAAATAACAGACGCCTACAACCAACTACTCACTACTTCCTGCAAATTGATTTTGGTAAATGGCGGTACCGGCATTGCTCGACGCGATGTTACGATCGACACTCTTGAACCAAAATTTATCAAAGTTATTCCAGGATTCGGAGAATACTTCAGACGTATCAGCGTCGATGATATTGGATTGAAGGCACTCGTTTCAGGAGCTGCAGCCGGCATAACAGACAGCGACCAAATTTGTTATTTACTGCCTGGATCAACTAATGCCTGCAAGACTGCCTTGGAACAAATCATCTTGCCCGACCTAGAACATTTAATTAAGGAGATAACCAAATAATGTATAAACCAGTTGATAATAGAAATGCCATTAGTATTGACGAAGCTCGCAAAATAATCGTCGATAATATTGACAGTGTCAAACTTACTACTGAAAAAATTGCGGCAACTGCTGCCAACCATCGCATCATTGCGGAGGATGTCACTGCACCACATGACTTCCCAACCTTCAGACGTTCCGGCTATGACGGCTTCGCGATGCTACAATCTGACTTGACCAACTTGCCAGCTGATCTAAAAGTTGTCGGTGACATTCCTGCCGGTGCTGACTTCGACCGTCCGCTTGTATCCGGTGAAGCAGTCAGAATCATGACTGGCGGCTACGTTCCTGACGGAGCTGACATCGTGGTCATGCTTGAAACAACTCGTATGATCGACAAGGACACCGTTCAAATAACTGAAATCCAGAAAAAGGATAACATCACTCAAATCGGTGATTACTTCAAAAAGGGTGATACGTTACTTGCCAAAGATACTGAGATCAATCCCGGTGGTATCAGTCTACTGAGTGCCTTCGATGTTCAAGAAATCTCTGTCTATAAGAAGCCAACGATTGGAATTATCACCACTGGATCAGAACTCTTGAATCCTGGTGAAAAAATCGTTAATGGCAAAATATTTAATAGTAACGGACCAATGATACGTGATCTATGTAAAGAAAATGGTGCTGATGTTATCAGCTACACGCAAATCAAAGACGACCCTGCTGCCTTGAAGTCAGCTGTAAATGACCTCCTAGGTAAGTGTGACGTTATCATCACTGACGGTGGTGTTTCCGTTGGAGACTTCGATATCATTGCCGACTTGGCCAAATCATCCGAAAAGCTACTATTCAATAAGCTTGAAATGCGCCCCGGTAGTGTTACAACTGCCTTCATCTATAACGGAACTCTCTTCTTCGGACTATCAGGTAATCCTGGTGCCTGCTTCACTGGATTCTACCTCTATGTCGAATATGCCTTGAGACTGATGCAACATCAAGCAAGTCGTTGTATTGAATGTACCGGCACTCTTAACGCTGAATATACCAAGACTAATATGTACGACCGTATTTTACGTGGACAATATAAATTTGTTGGTGATCATATCGAAATCGGACGTGTTGGCGGTGACGCATCTGGTAACTTGAACAACTTGCAACGTGCAACCTGCATGTTCGAAATACCTCGTGGCAAGTCGATCACTTCAAAAGACAGCAGACTACGCACATGGCTATTACCTTTCAAATAATCGGACACAAAAAAAGCGGCAAGACGACCTTGCTGCAAGAGTTTTTGAGAGAAGGCTCTCAGTATAAGATCAGTGTTGTTAAACATACTCACCTGCCGATCGACATTCCTGCGACTAATGACACTGGCAAATTTTTTCAATATTCTGACGATGTGTTGTTATTGAATGATGAACAAACAATTCACTATCAACGTAACTTACCATCAACTGAATTGGACAAAATTCAAAAACTACAAACTGGCTCATTTGATTTTATTATCATTGAAGGAATCAAGGAATTGGACTTTCCTAAAATAGCATTACTCAAAACAGATGAGTCGCCTAAAACCTTCTCAGATGTAACTAATATTAAGTACTTTGTAACGATCCAGGGAAACCGTTCTGACAATGTCATTGATATTGAAAATTTAGATACTCGTAAGACATTCATAAATAATTTTTTGAGAGATATTAAAAATGACTGACAGCTTAATTCTTGCCGGTGGCAAATCAACCCGTTTTAAAAGTGACAAGGCCCTAGCCCACTTCAATGATATTTTTATTCCTAACGTCAAATACACCGCTGACTTAACTTTGCCATTTGTTGACCATTGTTACGTCTCAACTAACCAAAACAATTATTCGAATATTGACAATTTGTTTAACGATTCCAAAGTTCAAGTTATTCAGGACGTCAAACCGATGATCGACTGCGGTCCATTGTCGGCTCTATGGTCATATTTTGATACAGTGCAAACCAAGCAAGCTGACTTGATCGTCGTAGCGACAGATTACATTATTGATCAAAGGGCAATTGAGTTCTTGAGTCAAAATCTCGGATATATCAAAATTAAGAGTCTTCCCTACTACACTTGTTGTCACTTAACGATTAATATGGAATTATTAAAGCAACATATGAAGAGTCATAATTATCGCTGGCGTAGCTATTGTCAGATGCTGACTGTGTTGCGCAAGATTATGATGGAAACTTAAAAAATATCAACTATCCGGAGGACTTAGAATGAAAGCACAAACCGAAATGAGTCGTGGAGACTTTCAAAAAATGATTAAAATTTGCTTGAATGACTTGAGCATTCAAAGAACACTTTTAGAGAACGAAGAACAAACTCAAAGAGACGACATGAGAACACTAGAACAAGATCAAGCAATTGAAGAGTTAGAACGTCGTATTATGTTAATCAAAAAGGATTATGATTTTTATAAGCAATTCGCCGACCCTAGTTTTGAAACTTCTGAAGCTGAATATTAGTGGTATGAAAAAAATAACTATTTATTTAATAGTATTTTTTATTACACTTTTAAGTTCCTTTATTTGGTACAGTTTTAAAATGGATTCTATTAATAATCGAATAACAAATTGCGTAGGAATCGCTACACTGACCACTGTTATCTTTGGATTGATAGATTTTTATATTGTTAAAACAAAAAATAAAATATGGACAAAAGCCAAAATCGGTTTTTGTCCATATTTTTATTTATTAACATCAATTCGATCAATTACAGCACGTGCATCATCGGTCGTCTTCGTCTGCATCAAATCATTTCTGGCAGCAGAAGCGCCCTTCATCCCACGCACATAAATCTTGAAGAATCTCTGCAATGGAGCAAAGTGGCCAGGAATTCCCTTGGCAACAAACTCATCATACAGATCCAACTGATAACGGAGCAAGTTAAGTAACTCATGTGTTGAATGTTCTTTTGGAATTGGTTCGAAGGCATAAGGATTGGTAAATATTCCACGTCCGATCATGATACCGTCAATTCCTGGATGTTCATGATAAAGTTGTATCCCTGCTTGATAATCCATAATGTCACCATTTATCTGCAACAATGTATCAGGAGCAATCTCATCACGCATCTTAACAATGTCATCGATCAATTCATAATGTGCTGGCACATTGCTCATCTCTTCTTTGGTACGAACATGAACTGTTAAGACCGGCACCTGTTGCTCAAGCAAAAATGGAATCCAAGTCTTGTACTCGTCAACTTCACTGTAACCAATTCTCGTCTTCACTGTTACAGGTAAGTTCGATTGACGGGCACCTTCGATCACTTCTTCTGTGCGATCAAAGTGGCGAATCAGATCACTCCCACTATGATTCTTGATCACGGCAATATCTGGACATCCCGTATTGATATCAATTGCTTCGTACCCTTGCTTCTCAACTTCTTTGGCGGCACGCGCAAAGTCATCACCGTTATTACCCCACAATTGAACAATAGGTTTCGGATCTTCTTCTGGGTCAATATATAGTCGGCCCTTTGTGGCCTCTTTTGCTTTTGGATGTGTAATGCTTAACGCATTAGTAAATTCTGTATAAAAAACATCTGGTGCGGCAGCTTTCATGACTACACGACGAAAAACCGATCCTGTGACAGCTTCCATTGGTGCCAAGCTGAAAAAAGGACGGCCTTCCTTCTTAGCCTTTTCTGCGATGCGATTCCAGTAAGGTGACTGGGTCACAATCTCATCTCCAATCAAATAATAAATTACAACTTATCAACTATACCGACTGTTGGGAACTGAACGCAAGTTTTTAGTTCAAAGATTGTGAAAAATCTCTTGCATATTATTCTCGATCTTGTTGATCTCATCAGCATAATCCTGTAATGACTCTGAATACTGAGCAACCTTCTCATCTGGCTCTTCAGTCTTATAACGTAATTTGTGCTCTAAACTAGCCCACATATCCATGCCGATAGTGCGAATTTGAATCTCTACCGGTGTAACTTGGACTCCATCAGATTGAAAAACCGGTACTGAAGCTACCAAGTGTAGACTTCGGTATCCACTATCCTTAGGATTCTTAATATAATCTTTTCGTTTTAACAACACGACATCATCCTGTGCCAATAAATTCTCTTCAACTGTATAAATATCATCAATATAGTTAGTGATCACACGAATTCCACCGACATCAAAGATTCTATCTTTGATACTCTCAAATTTAACTGGCAAATTTTTACGTTCAATTTTTTCTATCAAACTACTGACATCTTTCATTCGTATTTCAATATGATGGATGGGATTGTGATTATGGCGAACTTGGTAATCAGCATCCAGATTCTCCAACTTAGTCCCGAACTCGCTCACAGCTGAATGACAAAGTTGATAATAACTTACTAACTTACTAATATCGTGAATCTCGTCGTCATCTGAATAACGGCTTAATTCCCTCTCGATTTGGTTGATATTGAGCATATTCTGACGTTCTAGTATCATTTTTTCTCCTCTTAAAAATCAGATTTGAATACAAGGATAATTATACTAGTATTTTTGTCCGTTCATAGTAATGGATGAATTATTACCATGCTTGTTGAATGAAGTCGTGATCTCTGTAATCTTATCGACCGGCTTATCGGTATTCCAATTCATATTCACATTTGCATCGGCACCGAATAGATTATTACTGAAATCAGCCCAGGTATTTCCATGATTGTTCAAATCCATATTCCAATCAACCTGTGCATTACGGCTCAAATATGCCCTTGTTTTTAAATAAACAAACTCAGAATGTGATTCAGTCTTGAGAGAATAGTTCACCTTGGCATTAGAACGAGATAGCACTTCCACAAAGAAATTAGTATTATTATGATTATTTCCAAAACTTGATAGGGTCTGTTCAATCGTGACTTCTGCGTCATTTTCAGCGACGACTAGTACATGTGTATTCAAATTCCCCTTCTTAGTATCGTCTTGAATCAGATCAATTCTTATTGGTTCTGTCAGTTTAACCTCCTTAGGAATGTACAAAAAAACACCAGAGTTCAGACATGCCAGATGAAAGGCAGTCATTTTATCCTCATCTGGAGAGATCACTTTATCCATTAAACTTTTTTGAATCAAACGAGGATGAACTCTCAGAGCTGTTAATATGTCCGTCAAAACTACACCCTGTGATTCCAATTCTTCCGGTAAATCATTCTTAATAACCGTTTGTCCGAATTGACTGATCGTACTTCTGGCAATCAATGATGTATCCAGCAGATCTTTTTTGGACCGAATCCTTCGTGGTGAAGTCAATTTGATCAATTCATCTTCATTTGTAAAATTCTGACTCACCGGTAAGTCCAGTTCACTTAATTGTTTCAAAGCCGCAATTCGTCGATCAATGAACCAATGTGGTTCACCATGATCATTTGCATCTAATTCAAAATCTTCTAAAAATTCATTATTAATTTCCATTTTTTAAACTATCCTTTTTAATATTCCTTTTGTATATAAAAAAATCTATGATTTCACAAAAAAATACCTAAATACGGTAATTTATTCGTTTATACCTATTATTCTCTCATAAATATTCCAAAATAAAATTAGGTAAATTGCTCATACACATTCCACTCAAATCGTGGCATAATAGAAACTAAATGATAGTTCATTATTTCACTATCTAACAAATTAAAAAATATTTACTTTTGGAATATTGTGGAGGACGATTTTATGCAACTGATATCTGACAACGTAATGAATAAGAGTTTTGATTTATGTAATATTGAGCAACTAGATAGTCAAACTGCACAACGCCTCCACTCATTGGGAATCCATGATGGCAGCCAAATGTCAGTCGTGAGATTCTTTCCGATGCACGGACCAGTGATCGTTGAAATCGAACAGCAACAAATCGGCATCCGCTACAAGGTATTCAAACTCCTCTGTGGAGGTCAATTACAATGACAACAGTCGCCTTGATGGGTAATCCCAACACTGGGAAGACCACCATCTTCAACCAAATCACTGATACGTACGCCTATGTTGGTAACTGGACTGGTGTTACTGTCGAAAAAAAGATGGGTAACATCAAGCATTCCGAAATAGTCGTTACCGACTTACCGGGAATCTATTCACTGAATCCGATAACCAAAGATGAATCCGTCGCTATCAATTACCTACTAACTGATGACGCTGATATTATTCTGAATGTCACTAACGCCGGTCAACTCAAGCGAAACTTATTGTTGTCGATCGAATTACTCGAGTTTGGTCGTCCAACTGTCATTGCCTTGAACATGATCGACGACCTGAAGCGCTCTGGTATTTATTATGATATCAATACTTTGTCTGAGCGTTTAGGTTGTCACATTGAGACAACTAATGCTCGTAACAAAGACGGAGTCAAGGAATTACGCGATGAATTGCTCAACATGCCCGCCGATGAACTGCCGGATGGATCAGCTCTAGAATTAGATTATCCCTTCATGGTTAAACAAGCCATTCGCCAGGCAAGTGAAAAACTAGTTTCTGATTATGATATGAAGCCAGCTTTTGCTCGATGGATAGCGATTCAATATATCAACAAAAATAAAATCATTCGTAAATATGCTGTCAAAAATGATTTAAAACCTCTGTTAGAACAACAAGGTTATTACGACGCACAAAACTTTGAAAACAAAATATTCAATACTCGCTTAAGCTTCATCGATACGACCTTAACCGCTGCTACCAAAAACTTAAAATCAACCAAAAATGTTGAGATGACTTCAAAGATCGACAAGATCATCACACATCCACTACTAGGATTACCGATTTTTATTCTAATCTTTTTGTTTATGTTCAAGCTATCATTCGATTGGATCGGTACACCCATCTCAGATCAACTCGATGCTCTACTTTCCGGACCGATTTCGACATACGCTGACAAATTCTTGATCAGTGTCGGTGCAATGCCATTCTTACGTTCGTTGATCGTAGATGGTGTAATCGCCGGTGTCGGGGGTGTCTTAACTTTTATTCCACAAATCTTCACCCTCTTCGCCTGTATCTCGATCCTTGAAGATTCTGGCTACATGGCAAGGGCCGCACTTGTGACTGACCGGATCATGCAGACGATCGGTTTGAATGGTAAAGCCTTCATCCCACTGATCATTGGATTCGGTTGTAACGTCACTGGAATCATGGCTGCTAGAACGATTGAGCAACCTAAGGAACGTTTGATCACAACATTGATTTCGCCATTCATGAGTTGTTCTGCCAGATTGCCGATTTATAGTTTGTTCGTAGCCGCATTCTTCCCTAAGAATCAGGCGCTGATCGTACTATCGATCTATTTCTTAGGTATCGCTATTGCATTACTGATGGCCAAATTCTACCAAGTTATTTTCAAGGTCAAGGACAGCACCGTCTTCATCGTTGAATTACCAAAATATCACATCCCTCGCCTAGATATCATCTGGCGTGGAACTTGGGACAAGAGCAAAGGGTTTGTCAAAAAAGCTGGAACAATCATCTTCGCCGGAACAGTCTTGATCTGGCTCATGTCTAACTTCGGACCAGCTGGTTTCGTAACTGACATCGACAACAGTTTTTCAGCTTTATTGGGCAAAGTCTTGTTACCAGTATTTGCTCCGATCGGTATTACTTCTTGGGAGGCTATCAGTGCTCTCTTCACAGGTATTATGGCTAAGGAAGTTATCAGTTCAAGTATGATGGTACTCTTCCACACATCAAGTCAGACAGCTTTGATTGCAGCATTTGGTCAAATGTTCACACCGGTTGCGGCATACTCAATGCTCGTATTCGTACTTCTATATGTTCCCTGCTTCGCTACCATCGGTACAATTAAGTCAGAAACAGGTTCAACCAAGTGGGCAGTTTACTCAGTCGTTTCTAGTCTAGTCATTGCCTATGCGATGTCGTTCATTATCTTCCAAGTCGGAAGTCTATTATTTTAAATCTTAATTATGAGGAGAGATTAGATGTCACTTTTTATTAATATATTAATTGCCGCAATAATTATTGGTCTCGCTGGATATGAAATTTATAAAGTTACTAAAAAATCAAAACAAGGTAAATGTGCTGCTTGTGATTACAAGTGTGAAGCCAAGTTAATGGCTGATAAGGCACGAAAGCAAAATGCATAAACAAACGGTCACTTCAAAAAGAAGTGGCCGTTTTGTTTTGAGCAATTCCCCTAATACTTAATTCCTACAACACTTGATATACTTTGGATAAAGATATTTTTATATTATCTAATAAGGAGTTATTAAAATGGATGAATTAACCCACTTCAATGATCAAAACAGAGCCAAAATGGTCGACGTTACTGACAAAAAAATAACATCAAGATTTGCTGTCGCAACTGGTAAAATCAAAATGCACCCTGAAACGTTGAATCGTATTCACGAAGGAAAAATCAAAAAAGGTGATGTCCTAGCAGTCGCCCAAATTGCTGGCATTATGGCCGCAAAACAAACCAGTTCGTTGATTCCCATGTGCCATTTAATTCCATTGACTGGTGTTGATATCCACTTCGAAGATGATAATGACACTACTATCACTGTAACGACCAAGGTTAAAACTAAGCACGTCACTGGAGTTGAGATTGAGGCAATTCTTGCTGCACAGACTGCACTGTTGACTATTTATGATATGTGCAAGGCTATCGACCGAGGGATGCTGATCACCGATGTCCACTTGGTAGAAAAAGACGGTGGCAAGAGTGGTCACTTCACTTATTGATAACTAAGGAGGTTAATCATGATTGGACTTATTCTAAATGAACAATTAAGTAAAACCTCAATCGACAAAATCGACCTTGCTGCAAACAAACTGCTTCTAATGACTTCACAAGTTATTATTCCCACTGGCAATGCCGACTTTGGGACTTTAAAATCTCACTTCAGTGCCAAAACAAATATTGAAGTTATAACTAACAAAAATGACTTCAAAGATTGTGGAACTCTAACTGATATCTATGCCGCAAGTTGTCAGCATCCCGATATGACGGACTTTTTAACCATGGAACCTACTCATTACCGAATCAACCAAGAAGTGATTTCAACCCTAGCTGACAATCAAAACAGTTATGCTGTTACCACGACAACTAACTTTTATACCATCGGCCATTTTCAAATTCAAAAAGCTGATTTAGTCCCCTATTTAAAGCTTGAAAACTTCGAACTTGAGAAATTCATTACCAATGAATTGCAATGTTTGCCGATCACATTCGCTAAAAGTGATTTTGAATGATATTTATATATAATATATCTATAAAATATTCCAAAATTAAATAAAAACCAGTAAAATCAATGTTAATAAACTTTAAAAATGTTATTATTAGGAGGAAATAAGACGTGAATCCAGAACAGCCAACTAGCTTATCTGACAACCAGATCAATTATCAAAAAATCGTTGATCAGATATATCAAACCGAGAATTTTGACTTTGTCGGAATTGCCATTCAATCTCAAAATCCTCCACATTCCATCAAATGGTCATTCGTCGCTGGAAATTCTAACGAAAGATTTAGAAAAATCGTCTTACGCAGTGGTATTGGGATTGCCGGCCTCGTTGTAAGAACTGGTAAACCATTTTGGGATAACAATTTAACTGAATATGAATACACTAGTAAAATGTATACACCCATTGCAAAAAGCGAAACGCTCCAGACAGCCGCAGCTGTGCCGATCATTGACACACTTGGATTAGTCGATGGTGTTTTACTAGCGGGATATCATACACATACTATTGTTTCAGAAAAAACAGCCCAGAAACTCTCCCAATATCTTTGATTCGTCAAAAATTGAGAAAGGGCTGATTTTTTTTGCTTGAAACTACGCAATGGATCAATGATTACTTCGATGAATCATCTGATGCAATCATGATCTTCAAAGATACTGAACTGATTGTAAGTAACCATATGGCTCATGAATTACAAGAAGAACTACATATGAATCCTAAGTATCTAGTGGAGATTGCTGACTCATCAGTTAAACAAAAGTTCTCATCAACTGATGACTGCTTCAACTGCATAATTCAAAACAAAATGAAGCAGATATCTATTCCTATTACCTTAGCAAAAGATATGCCGCATCCACTGCCCTACTTCATGATCTACAATGTCATCGATGCTGAAGAACATGTCTTCTCACTAACATTAAAGAACCGTGGAACTATCAATCGAATGGATCAATTAGCACAACAGCGCAAGCTAACACAATACGTCAATCGCGCCTATGAAGATGAACGTAAGCGAATCTCTGAAGACTTACACGACAGCATTGCTCAAGGTGTCTACTCAGCCATTATGGGTGTGCGCAGAATTGGTGACCAAAACATATCACAAGACGAATTCAATAAACTAACCGAGATCGTCCAATCACAATTGAATGATACATTGACCGAGGTTAAGCGGATGGCACTAGATGTACGTCCCTCAGTCCTTGACAGTTTTGGACTGTTGGCGGCACTACGAGTATTGGCCAAGAGACTACAAGAGAACTCTGGTGTAACGATTGACGTTATTGGTAATGCGGACACAAGCCACCTATCAAATGACATTCAAAGCGTCTTCTATCGTATCGCACAAGAAGCCATCAACAACGCGCTCAAGCACGCTAATGCCGATGAAATCTCAATCTTAGTAGTGTCACACGATCACTTCATCACACTTGAAGTAATCGACGATGGCGAAGGATTCGACGTCCCTGCTCATCAGGTTTTCAATGGTCATTCATTGGGATTAATGAATATGAACGAACGTGTCAAAGCATTGAACGGTGCCTTTAACATCAAATCAACAAAAAATGAAGGAACAACAGTTACAGTTAAATTTCCAGTAGCATGATTAGGGGGGACTTCATGTATAAAGTTTTAATTGCTGACGACCATGCAATTGTTAGATCTGGCTTATCATTCTTGGTAAACAAACAAAACAACTTCAAAGTCGTTGGAGAAGAAGCAAACGGAACTGATACTTATATGCGTGTTGAACAAGGCGGCATTGATATCTTGATAATGGATCTCAGCATGCCACCTGGTGAAAGTGGATTGATTACCACACAACGAATCCACGACAAATATCCTGACGTTAGAATCCTGATTCTATCAATGCATGAGGAACAAGAATATATCAACAAAGCGATTCACAATGGCGCCATGTCATACATCCTCAAAAGCTCATCCGATGACGAGCTGATCAAAGCCTTGAAGTCACTATCTAACGGACAAAACTACATCGACACAAATATCATGATCACCAAGTCAGATGTTCAAGAAATAAACTCTGATGGCGTCGATGTTGACTTAAAGGGATATAATGGTTTATCCAAACGTGAAAAGGAAATCTTCCCATTGATTGCTCTGGGATATTCCAACAAAGAAATAGCATCACAAATGTTTATTTCAACGAAGACAGTTGAAGCGCATAAGGCTAATATTATTCGTAAATTATCATTAGACACTCGTGCCGACTTGGTCCGTTATGCTATTCATCATCACTTAATTGAATTCTAAAAAAAGATTATGCGATTCTCATTTGCATAATCTTTTTTATTTAATCTTATTATTATATTTATTAAGTTTTACAAAAACTGGAATCAATATCAGAATGACCGTTATCAGCCACATTATTAAACCCACCACGGAAAGTTTAATTTCACTGAATAATTCAAGCAGTATAAAGAGAATCGAAAATCCCGCTAATGAGGCACAATAAACATCTAAACTGGACCACTGTCTACTCCACTTACTTCTCAATTCAAAGTTCTGCTTTGTAATTAACTGTTCATATGTCGGAAAGTAATCATCATCAGAAAGTTTTGTTGTTATATGATCAGTAATTTCATAAACTTCATATAATTCATCCTTTGTATGGGTAACATTAAATCCTGCCACAATCATATCATTCGATATTATCGCAACGTCAACCGATTCATTATGTTTTAATTCTACGTTGGTAACAATTGAATCCTCAGGATACCCTTTTTCAATTAGATTCTGAATAAACTTTGCGATATCTCCATCTTTAGTCAATGCCATCCCCCCTAATTTTTACTCTAAATACACAAAAGCGTCTAGCCGCAATGGCTAGGCGTTTTCTATAGTTTTATTATCTCTTTCATACTTCGTTCTCAATGCTGCAACTCTGATCTCAACAACTTGATTATTATTGATATGAGCAAATGCCAAAGCTTCATTCATCAAGCGCTTGATCTCAACACTTGACTTCTTCTCATCAATCGCATTCTGAGCAGCTTGTAGTTTTAATCTTGGTAAGTAATAGGTAACGTGATACTCGGAACAAAGATCAATCCCCATTTTTACCAATTGATTACTCAACTTGATATTACCCTTAGTTGCATAATATTCAGATGTGAAGAAGATCAATGTCAGAATCTTCAGATAATGATCGTCTTCTTCATCCGAATCCTTGGCCGGTTCATGATGGTAGGCTTCGACAAATTGGTAGATCTTCTCAAAATAAAAGTCAGCCTTGTCATTTTGCTTCTCGCGAGAATACATCACACCCGAACCTAAGTATGCCAGTTGAGTATAGATTGACTGATGTTTGTCATCCAAATCATCAAGAATTTGTGAGAAATCAAATAAAATATCAACCGGTTGTTGATTGGTCAAAGCATTTAATAATCCACGCAAGTAATAGAACTGAGTTTTTAATGGAATAAACTCAATTTTTTCTGGCTTAATGTCGGAAAGGATATTAATGACCTCTTGATAATTCTCCATCATCAATTCCTTTTCAGCATGATTAAGTCCGTCACGAATCTTAGCGGTTGAAGTCGTTGAATCCTGATACAAGTCATCGACCATCAATCCCAATCTTGCACATAACTTATTGAGAATCGTCAATGACGGTACACGACCGTTATTTTCAAACTTACTCAAAGTTGCCTGAGTACATATTCCCTCGCACAATTTAACTTGCGATAATTTAAGTTCCTTACGTCTCTTTATAAATATATCTATATTAATTTCTCTCACAATTAACACTCCAAAGTTTAGCTGTCAAATATTCCTAAAGATATTCGAGCAAATCGACTTGCCTTATCGATTTCCCAAGCTGGTTCCCAAACCAAATTTATTTCTACAGACTTGATGCCCTCCACACATTCGGCTGCATCTACGATCTCATCGTGCAAATAATCACCTAGAGACATCCCATAGTCGTCAAAGTCATGGTAATAATACAATTACTATCTATTATATCAATTTTGTAGATCAATCCAAGGTTTACAATATCAATTCCCAGTTCCGGATCAATCACGTCCATCAAAGATTCTTTAACTTGGTCTTCCATCGTTGTCTCAGTCATGACACATTCCCGCCTTTCAGGTTGTTTAAACTTATTATCTCACTTATCCGCCAATTTGGCTCATGTGTCTCCAAGTTGGCGCCTTGTCAATGACACGATCAGCTTCGTCCATTGCCATTTCATGGTTAAGCGGCTTGCGGTCAAGCGATTTTTGGATCAAACGTCTGAATTCCTTTTTGTAAGGAATGGCTTTGCGAATATCAATTTCTTCATTCCAATATAGACATGCCTTAACATATCCATCAGCTGTAATACGCAATCTGTTACAATTTTCACAGAATTTGGAACTGATAGGGTGAATCAAACCAAAACTACCCTTGAACCCTTTGATTTGATAATTATCTGATGGTCCATTACCTTTTAACTCAATCGGTGAATATTCTAACCCATTTTGCTCACACGTATTGAAGACGTTTTGTAAACCAACATATTCCTTCTTCCACATTTTTTCAGAGTTACCGATCGGCATGAACTCAATGAAGCGGACGTTCACATCATGATATTGAGTATATTTTAGGAAGTCCAACACTTCATCATCATTCTGACCTTTGATCAGAACTATATTCAATTTGATTTTTTTAAAGTGCAATTCAGCCGCAGCATTGATTCCATCGAGAACTTGTTCAATATTACCACCACGAGTAATCTCCTTATAACGTTGCGCCTGGAATGTATCAAGACTAATATTCAATCGATCAAGACCAGCCTCTTTCAGAGCCTTAGCCCTTCTTAGCTAGGAACAATCCATTAGTAGTGATTGAGACATCCTCAATACCCTTAACAGCCTTAATTCGGCGGACGATATCAACTACATCCGTACGTAATAAAGGTTCTCCACCAGTTATACGTACTTTGGAAATACCCATTTCAGCAAAGTTCTCAATCATCTGGACGATTTCATCCTGAGACAAAACCTTATCGGTTGGGAAAAATGGCAGACCTTCTTTGGGCATGCAATAAACACATCTCAGATTACATCTATCAGTGATCGATAGTCGCACATAATCATGCACCCGATCATATTGGTCATACAATTTTTCCATAATGAAAACCTCCGAATACTATTTTAACTTGTGAAGTATATAATTAACTAATCTTATTATGTATTAGATTTATTCCATTAGGAATTGGTAAAAGCCCTATAAAATCAGAGCGCTACAAAAACCGGGTAACTACTGAGCATCACCTAGAATAGTGGGATTGCCACGTAGTGGTGATTTCACTATTCGTAGTGAGCGGAGGTAGTTGGTTTTTGTAGCGCGTTTAGGATAGAGCGCGTTGAAAGGCGGTAGACCTTGAGCATCACCTAGAATAGTGGGATTGCCACGTTGGTGATTTCACTGTTCGTAGTGAGCGGAAGAGATTGTTCTTCATAAGCACGTTTCAGATAAAACCGTAAAGAGAAAAAAATCTCTCACCCGAAGGCAAGAGATCTAATCAGTATTGGCACGAGTAAATGTGACGATTGCGGTTGATGTTATCAACAACAAAGCACCAATAATAATATTTGCGGTAATCTGAATTGGGAAGAAGAAGTAAGAATAAATAATTACAACGATTGGTCCCAATGCTCTAACGATATTGGCTTTACCAGCAGTAATAAATTTCAAACTAGTGTAGAACAATAATAATGATAAGAAACCATTAAAGAAAGCTCCGAAAAAGTTAAATGTGACAGCCTTTGCTTGAATTCCACCGAATGTTCCTGGAATGATCAATGCATAGACAAACAATAATACTGCTGAAACCAAGTGGTTATAGAACAAGACATTTCCCGGATTATTGTCCTCTACCAAATATTTAGCAATAATATTATTTATGGCATACATTAAAGGATATATGAAAGCACAAACGATTCCCCAGATACTATCAATTTGAATCCGACCGGTTGAAACAAAAATCGATCCACCGATACACATCGCAATGGCCAAATAATCCCACTTGACTAATTTTTCTTTCAAAAAAGCATATGATAACGCAAAAACATAAACTAAATATATTCGAGCAATCAATGTAACTGTGACTGGGCTCAATAATGTTAGTGCAATATATTGCAAAATAACACCGACGGCATTGGACAATCCCAATGCGATCACCCACTTATTTCTAATAATAGAAAAATCGTGATACATCACAAATATCAAAATCAAATTGAAAATTGCGGCAAAAACACTGGTGAACAATGCACCAATAACTGGATTAAGACTGACTAATGAGAATTTGTTAAGAACTGGACTGATACTACTAAATAATAACGAGATTAAATTAAGCTCAACTCCTAGAAGTTGGGCTTTTTTGGTAGTCATAGAATTCACTAAGCTAATTCCTCAACCTTAAATGGTTTACTTGCTAAATCAGCTTTAATTTCATTTACATCCAAATCTTCATTTCCAGAAATAGTTAAAGTCATCTTGTCCATATCTTTGTCGAGCTTCTCAACACCCTTAGCGTCCTTGATTAATTCTGCAATGTGCTTTGGGCAGTTTTCACAATGCAATCCGCTTACTAAAATTTGTTTTTCCATAAGATATTCCTCCAATATATTAATTCTATTACTTTTTTATAATAACGCAGTAAGAAATTAATTTAACTTAGGAATTTTACTAATTTTTTATTATTCATAAAAACGCTAAAATATAAGTAATATAGGAATGGAGAATTAATTAATTATGGCTGAAAATGTAAGTATGGAACAATCAATCTATCAATTACTAAACGACGTAAATCGTAATTACTTTACTTCTAACCGTCAATTAAATAAACAATCAATGTTGTATCAAACAATTGATGAAGTTCAAGGCAAAGGTTGGTTCAATGATTTGAAACTCGAAGAAATCGAAAATTATGCACTTGCCACAGCTACATTGAAACCTGCCACTTTAACTAAGGCTGGTATCAACAAATTATCTGAACTTAAAAAAATCTACGGTAAGGAGGAAGAAAAGTAATGGACATCGATGATCTAAAGAAACAAATGAGCGGCCGCTTTGAAAATGCCCCTATTCAATCTTCTGCCTTCTACGCTGATCCAGAAGATCACTTAGACAACCAAAAGAAACTGCGAACAACACTAAAGGCATTCACAGAAACACAAAAGATGATCACCCCCTTTGCCTTACAGATCCTCTGCACACACGCGGAGATCACCCTTATGCCATTGGGATTATTAGACTTAAATGAACTAAAACAATGGGAAGACCAACAACGTAAAGATACTGGTATCTTGATCGGTAACCCGGACAAACGTACCGGCATGCCACTAGTTATCCAGTTCACTTCACACGTCAAAGAATTCGAATCTGAAAAGAAGGTTCTTGACGTCTATACCGACGACATGTTCAACCACTTCCACGAAACATTTAACGACCATATCTGGCCTGCAGTTATGAAGTACTTGAACGAGAATCAAACCATCCTCAAAGAAATCGAAAAGAAACTTGATGAGGAAAGAATTGAAGTTAGAGATTTGACCCTCAAGCAGTTGGAACCATTGAATGAATCAGAGATCAAAGAAAAACTTGGTGTTCCTCTTAAAAAAGATCAACTAGAACACTACTCAAATTACATTGCGGATATGAGCCAAGTTAACTCGATCATCACCTCATCGAGTACCTTCACTAAAGAACAAATTTTAAAAGACAAGCCATTCCCACAGATGATGAATTTGGCCGAAATGCGTAATACTTTCTTCTATGTATTGGATAATACATTCAATGAAATATTGTATTTTTACATTGAAGCATACGGAACCAAAGATCCTAGATTAAAGAAGCATCTTCAAACACTCCGCAAGAACTTAGCCGCAATTATGCGCCAAGATGCCTGGAAGAAGTCGAATGATATCATCGAAAAAGAGCAAAAATTTGAATCACAGAAGTTCTTCAGTTCAGTATTCTTACCGATTGCTGAAAATCTAGAAGTCGAAATCGATAAATTCAAGTAAGGAGAAACATCCATTATGGCATCACCATTTGAACAATTTGAACATCTCAATCCAAAATTGATCAATTTGGAAGACTACATCCTCCACTTGATTGAATTAAACAAAGACGACATCATCTCTGAAGCAAGTGGATTCTTGAAGTCTGGCCGCTTCTTACACGGAGCCTTCTTCTATCTATTCTCTAGTTTCGGTAAAACTGAGGACCTACGAGATAATGCTCTACAATCAGCTGCAGCCGCAACACAAATGTTTTATATTCGTAATGAAATGATGCGTCGACATCAAGCTGGTCCAGACTCAATCAAACTAAACTTTATGGTCGAATATTTCTCTGATTTGATCGACGTTGAACTCCGTAAATGTTCAGCTGACGACGATGCCTTGCAAGGAAAAATCGATGCGATTCAAGAAATCACTACACAACAATTACTCGCTGACGAGCAAATGGTTAAACCAGTCGAAGATATTGCTGAATATATCAAGCGAGTCGAAGGTCGTTCAGCTATCATGTTCGAGTTTGCCTGTCGCTTCGGTGCTCAAGCAGCGCACGCATCTGATATCATCGTGGATTCTGCTGGACAAATTGGTCGAACAATCGGCATTGCCTACCAGATCAAGAGTGAGGTCCTCGATTTGGTTGGTATCAACACAACTGAAGAAGAATTTGGACCACTCTACATGTTACAAAGTGGCGAATTCACCTTGCCAGTAATTTTTGCCATTGGTAAAAAAGGACCTGACTTCATGAACAAAATTGCCGAAGCTGGTCGCACAGGCGAAAAGGCATTAGCTGAAACCGCTGAAGAAGTGATCGACAACGGCGTTGATGCTTCACAAGT
The DNA here is from genome assembly GCF_000615905.1 of Companilactobacillus nodensis DSM 19682 = JCM 14932 = NBRC 107160. Classification (GTDB taxonomy): domain Bacteria; phylum Bacillota; class Bacilli; order Lactobacillales; family Lactobacillaceae; genus Companilactobacillus; species Companilactobacillus nodensis. Next base: position 105,153 of record NZ_BAMN01000006.1, on the reverse strand, counting down.
TATGATCAAAGAGTACAAAGACCAAGCATTGTTCGACATAAATATGTTGCCGGAAATTCCTGAAAAACACGACTTACAGAAGTTAGTTGAAATGTTACTATAAAAATAAGCAGATGCGAAAATTCGCACCTGCTTTAATTATTTTTTCCTAAAATATATCTGTACAAAAATGCCATATGCTACAGAAAGTGAAATGAATAACAGTGTATATGATGACCAACCTGTAATAAATATCAACGATAATAAAATGACAATGAGCAAAACTCCGATTAACTTAACATAAATATTAGTCTTGAGCACTTTTATCACTCCTTAATTTAATCACATTATATTATTCACCTTAGCATGGAACAATTCATATAACAATTTGTCTTCTAACTGTGTGATATCAAACTTCCTAAATCAAATACTGCAAATCACTTGCTGGTGTTGGATAAGCAAAGATAGTATTCAAAATTTCATCATGAGTTAGCTTTTTATTAATAGCTAACGTTAAATAATTAATAACCTCATCGGATTCATTACTCATCAAAGTTGCCCCTACGATTTGATTATCTTTATTGAAGACAACCTTTGCTTTGGCAATCGGTTCATTAGTTCTGTAATACGTGAACCACTTAGTTAGATCCTGATCGACTACCGAATAGTCATCAGGATTTTTTTCTGCTTCCATTGTACTTACTCCGACTTTGGCCAACTCTGGTGAGCCATACACCAGAGTTGGAATAGCTGGGTATTCGATATCCTTATCAGTCTTACCGTTAATCACGTCAGCGACATACCGAGCATCAAATCCGGCGACTGGAGTTAACTTAGGTTGTTCTTTATCAACCACATCCCCTATCGCATAAATATTAGGATTAGTTGTCTGTAACTTCCTGTTAGTTTGAATACCTCTACGCGAGTATTCCACTCCAGCTTTTTCCAAGTCCAGATTATCGACATTAGGAATACGTCCAGTTGCACCAACGACTAAGTCACTTACCAAATTAAAATCACCTGCATCTAGAACATACTGATTGCCGATTTTAGTGATTGACTTGGTATCAACATTGAAATGAAATTGAATACCACGTCTTTCTAGTTGTTTGACCAGAGCATCCACATATTCCTTATCAAAGCCCTTAAGAGGACGATCATTGTGATGCACTATATGAACTTCAGCACCCGTTGAACTGGCAATAGTTGCCAACTCAAAGGCAATATAGCCGGCTCCAATAAAGGTTACCTTCTTAGGCATTGACTTCAAATTCATAAAGTCCGTACTCGTAAATAAATTGTCCTTACCATCAATATTCAGACGGCTGGGACGCTGACCAGTTGCAATAACAAACTTATCAGCTTGATAGACTTCATCATTGACACTGATCTGGTCTTCAGCAACAAACTTCGGACTACCATCAATTGCTGTGATACCGGCACTAATCAGACCATTACGACTACCATCAGGAATCTTACTAGTATATGTATCTTTGAAAGCTTCAAGTTCTGACCACTTAACTAGTGGTGCTTCTCCGAATCCTTTACCCTTTAGTTGTGATACACGGTCACGTGCTTGAACACCACTCAATAACATTTTCTTAGGGTCACAGCCACGGTTAGGACAAGTTCCACCCCATTGATAATTTTCAACCACGGCTACATCTTTGCCAGCAGCTTTAAGTGCATATGCTTCAGCGAGGCCAGCTGGACCACCGCCAATAATTATTGCATCGAATTTGTTCATTTATCTAACTACCTCCGATAATTTGAGTAAAAAAATAGACCCTGTAACATTTCTATTATAGGAGTCTATGTATAAATATTTTAGTTATATGCTTGAACTAGAATTCAGCATTACCTGGTGTTCTAGGGTAAGCAATGACATCTCTGATGTTTTCCATACCAGTGATGTACATGATCAATCTTTCAAATCCAATACCAAAGCCTGAGTGAACTGTACCACCGTACTTACGTAATTCTAAGTACCACTTGTAGTCGTCTTCGTTCATATCAAGTTCAGACATTCTCTTCTCAAGCTTTTCAAGACGTTCCTCACGTTGCGATCCACCGATCAATTCACCGATTTCAGGAACTAATAAGTCAGCTGCCGCAACGGTCTTACCATCATCGTTGGCACGCATATAGAAGGCCTTGAAGTCCTTAGGATAATCAGTAATAAAGACAGGCTTCTTGTAAACTTGTTCTGATAAGTAACGTTCGTGCTCTGAATCAAGGTCAAGTCCCCAGTAAGGTTTAACTTCAAATTCAACGTCTGTAGCTTTTTCCAAGATATCAATAGCATCTGTATAAGATACGTGGGCAAATGTTTCACCAGCAGTAGCTTTTAAGCGATCGATCAAAGTATTATCAACATTTTCGTTCAAGAAGTCGAGTTCTTCTTTGGCATGATCCATAACGTAGTTGATAACATACTTAAGCAACTCTTCTGAACAGTTCATTTCATCTTGTAAATCAGCGAATGCTAATTCAGGTTCGATCATCCAGAATTCAGATGCGTGACGGCCTGTATGTGAGTTTTCAGCTCTAAATGTAGGGCCAAATGTATAGACATTTCTGAAGGCCAAAGCAAATGGTTCAACTTCTAGTTGACCACTAACAGTTAAGTTAGTTTCTTTTCGGAAGAAGTCTTCGTTGTAGTCGATCTTACCATCATCAGTCTTCGGAACATTGTTCATATCAAGTGTTGTAACTTGGAACATTTCACCAGCACCTTCAGCATCAGAACTAGTGATGATTGGTGTGTGAACATAAACGAAATCATTTTTTTGTAAGTATTCGTGGATAGCAAAAGAAGCTAGTGAACGAATGCGGAATACAGAATAGAATGTGTTGGTTCTTGGACGCAAGTGAGCAATTGTTCTCATAAATTCATATGAGTGAGCTTTCTTTTGCAATGGATAATCAGCATCAGAAGCACCCTCTTCGATAACTTCAGTAGCGTGGATTTCAAATGGTTGTTGAGCCTTAGGAGTTAATGCTAATTCACCAACAACTTTGATTGTTGTACTGATTGGGAACTTAACTACTTCAGCGTAGTTCTCCATGTCACTTGTAATAACAACTTGAACATTCTTGAAGAATGAACCGTCGTTTAATTCGATGAAACCTACTCGTTTTGAACCTCTGATCGTACGGATCCAACCAGAAACAGTGATTTGATCACCGTCCGCAAATTCTTTTTTGTATAAATCTTTAACTAAAATGTTTTGCATTTATTTCTCCTTTTGATTTTGGAATACTATAGACGAAAAAAAATCCTCCATCCCCAATAAAAGGGACGAAAGATTTTCCGCGGTACCACCCAAGTTTTTGTAAAAAACACCTCAACGTACATTAAAATACTTGCCAATTATAACGTACTGGTGCACGTCTGAACCTACTCTCGAAATTTCAGTCAGAAGAACAAAGATGTTTTTCGTATATACCGACACGCCAAGCTCTCACTAACCTTGACTCTCTGTGGATGAAGTATATAGTACTCCTTCTTTTAATATCTATATATTAATTTTCTTAAATGTAGCATATCTTTGTGCAGCTTGTAAAGTCCAAATTACCTACTTGCCTGAATCGTCTGTCTGACCTTTGTTCAAGTTAAGGACTGACATGAAGGCTTCTTGAGGAATCGAAACTTTTCCGACTTCCTTCATCCGCTTCTTACCAGCCTTTTGCTTGTTCAATAGCTTATCACGACGAGTACGGTCACCACCATACAACTTAGCAGTAACATCCTTGCGATAAGCTTTAACAGTCGCACGGGCAACAATCTTGTTACCAATTGCGGCTTGAACAGGAATCTCAAACATCTGACGAGGGATTACTTCCTTCAAACGTGAAACGATGTCACGTCCACGTTGATAAGCGAAGTCCTTGTGGACGATAAAGCTCAAGGCATCGACTGACTCACCATTAAGCAAGATATCCATCTTAACCAACTCACTTGGCTCATACTCTTCAACACGATAATCAAGTGAAGCATAGCCCTTTGTGTTAGATTTCAAGTCATCAAAGAAATCAAAAATGATCTCTAGTAGTGGCAACTTGTAAATAACATTAACACGATATTTATCGAGATAATCCATTGTCACGAATTGCCCACGTTTACGCTGACACAATTCCATCACTGGGCCAACAAAGTCCTCTGGTACCATGATCTCAGCTCGAACATAAGGTTCACGAACCTCCTTGATCTCAGAAGCATCTGGCAATTCTGCTGGATTATCAACCACGATCTCTTCACCAGAAGTCGTTGTAACGTGATAGTCAACTGATGGTGATGTGATGATCAAATCAAGATTGAATTCACGTTCCAATCTTTCTTGGACAACGTCCATATGAAGCAATCCTAAGAATCCAACACGGAAACCAAATCCTAATGCTTGAGAAGTTTCAGGCTCGTATTCCAAAGCCGCATCATTAAGCTTTAATTTTTCTAGAGCTTCATGCAAGTCTTCATACTTACCATTGTCAACTGGATACATACCGGCATAAACCATTGGTGTGCTCTTGCGATAGCCAGTTAACGGTTCATCAGTAGGATTGTCAGCCAATGTGACAGTATCACCAACTTGTGTTTCGACAACCGACTTGATACTAGCAGTAATATAACCAACATCACCAGCCATCAAGTAATCACGTGAAACAGCCTTAGGTGACATGACACCGACATCAGTAACTTCGAAGGTCTTCTTATTACTCATCAATTCAATCGTGTCTCCGACCTTAACAAGGCCTTCACGAACACGTACGTTCAGCACAACACCACGATAACTGTCGTACACAGAATCGAAGATCAAAGCCTTCAGCGGTTTGGTGATATCCCCTTCAGGAGCAGGCACATCAGAAACGATTCTTTCGAGTAACTCGTCAATACCCAAACCAGTTTTGGCACTAGTCATGACTGAGTCAGAGGCATCGATTCCAATCATTTCTTCAATTTCTTCTTGAACCTTTTCAGGTTGAGCAGAAGGGAGATCGACCTTATTGATAACTGGAACTATTTCCAAGTCATTATCAATGGCCAAATAAGCGTTAGCAAGTGTCTGTGCTTCAACACCCTGTGCAGCATCAACTACTAACAAGGCACCCTCACAGGCAGCCAAGGAACGCGAAACCTCGTAAGAGAAATCGACGTGTCCTGGTGTATCGATCAGATGGAAAATATAATCCTTTCCATCTTTAGCAGTATATTCAAGTTCAACCGCGTTTAATTTGATTGTAATTCCACGTTCACGCTCCAAGTCCAAATCATCAAGGATTTGAGCTTTCATATCACGTTTTGAAACAGTATGTGTCTTTTCCAAAATACGATCGGCAATTGTTGATTTACCATGATCGATATGCGCTACGATAGAAAAATTACGAATTCTTTTTTGTCGTTCTTTTAATTTATCAAGATCCAGATCCATAAATGTTTCCCTTCTATCAATGTTTTATCATTTATTGAATTAATTCTCATCTTACTTATTTTACACTATTTCAACCTATACCACCATCACAGATAACCCAATCAAAGTATCAAAAAAGTCGCAAATTATTTGCGACTTTTTTATTTAACCATTAAATGCATCTTTAATCTTATTGAAAAAATTACTATCTTTTTCTTTAACTTTGTTTCCGCCTGCTTCCGCAAACTTCTTCAAAGCTTCTCTTTGTTCTCCAGACATCTTACGTGGTGTAACAATATTAACTGTAACCTTTTGGTCACCGATATTCTTACTATTAAGAACTGGAGCACCCTTACCACGCAATCTGAATGATGTACCAGTTTGAGTACCACTTGGAACTGTCAATTTAACAGCACCATGCACAGTATTAACTTGGATTTCATCACCCAATGCAGCTTGAGGGAAACTAATATTTACTGATGAATAAATTGTTGATCCATCACGTTGAAATTCTTTACTTGCGGCAACATGGAACACGATATATAGATCACCGTAAGGTCCACCGTTTTCTCCGGCTTCACCTTGGCCATCTAGACGCATTTGTTGACCGTCTTCAACACCTGCTGGAACAGTAACCTTAAGAGTATGTTTCTCATTAACTTTACCCTTACCATGACAAATGTTGCATTTTTCTTTGATTTCTTTACCAGTACCGCCACAGACATCACAAACAACTCTTGTACGCATACGGCCAAGTGGTGTTTGACGATCTACTTCGACGTAACCAGAACCGTGACACTTAGAACATGTTTCAGGATGTGTACCAGGTTTGGCACCACTACCGTCACATGTCTTACATAGTTCTTCACGATCATAAGAAATATCACTCTTCTTACCAAAGACACCTTCTTCAAAAGTTAGATCCATACGATATTGCAAGTCTGAACCTTGTCTTGGAGCATTAGGACTTTGACGAGCTGTACCGCCACCAAAGAACTGACTAAAGATATCTTCAAAACCGCCGAATTGTTCTCCGCCGGCTCCTCCACCAAAGCCACCAAATCCTTGGCCTTGATTCATACCAGCTGATCCATATTGATCATATGCGGCACGTTTTTGAGGATCCTTCAAAGTTTCGTAAGCATCGTTGATTTCTTTGAACTTTTCTTCAGCATCAGGAGCCTTATTGATATCTGGATGATACTTCTTCGAAAGTGTACGGAAAGCTTTTTTAATTTCGTCTTCAGAAGCGTTTTTATCAACGCCTAAAGTTTCATACGGATCTCTATCTGCCATTTAAAAATCACCCTTGTGTTGACTAGGACTGTACGTCCGATTTTATCTTTTATGCTCAAAAGAGCAGTTGTTAATACTATACCATTGTTGGTCTAGTAATTAAAATGACTGCTCTTTATCACAAATTAATATTTATTATTTTTTGTCTTTATCTGGGTCTACTTCTTCGAAGTCACCATCAACTGTACCGTCATCAGACTTCTTACCGTCCTTTGAATCAGTACCTGCACCAGCAGCACCGTCAGCACCACTAGCCTTTTGAGCATCTTGAGCTTGTTGATATAGTTTTACAGAAAGGTCTTGAACGATCTTATTCAAATCGTCACGTTTCTTCTTCATGTCTTCAATATCACCAGAGTCTTGAGCCTTCTTCAAAGCATCACGAGCATCTTCGGCCTTCTTGATTTCATCGTCAGAAACCTTACCCTTAATATCTTTAAGAGTCTTGTCAGTAGCAAACAATGCTTGTTCAACATCATTCTTAACGTCTACTTCTTCCTTACGTTTATTATCTTCGTCAGCGTGTTCCTTAGCTTCTTTCATCATTTGATCGATCTCTTCATCGCTCAAACCTGATGAACTCTTGATAGTAATCTTTTGTTCCTTATTAGTACCAAGATCCTTAGCAGAAACATTTACAATACCGTTCTTATCGATATCGAATTTAACTTCGATCTGAGGTACACCTCTTGGTGCAGCAGGAATATCTGTTAATTGGAAACGACCTAAGGTCTTATTGTCAGCAGCCATTGGACGTTCACCTTGTAGAACATGGATATCAACAGCACTTTGGTTATCAGCAGCAGTTGAGAATGTTTGTGACTTGCTTGTTGGGATAGTTGTATTTCTATCGATCAACTTAGTGAATACTCCACCCATTGTTTCAATACCTAATGAAAGTGGTGTGACATCAAGTAGAACAACGTCTTTAACATCACCAGAGATAACACCACCTTGAATAGCAGCACCTAAGGCAACGGCTTCGTCAGGGTTGATTGAGTGGTCAGGTGTCTTACCAGTCCACTTTTCAACAGCAGCTTGAACAGCTGGTGTACGAGTTGAACCACCATTTAAGATGACCTTATCAAGATCATTGATTGATAGGCCGGCATCCTTCAAGGCATTGTCAACTGGGATCTTTGTCTTTTCAACTAAGTCAGCTGTCAATTCATCGAACTTAGCACGTGTCAATGTTTCTTCCAAGTGAAGTGGGCCATTAGCGCCTGATGAAATAAATGGAAGACTGATTGATGTTTGTGCAACACCTGATAAGTCCTTCTTAGCTTTTTCAGCAGCATCCTTTAATCTTTGTAGAGCCATCTTGTCTTGTGATAAGTCAACGCCATTCTTGTTCTTGAATTGTTCAACTAACCAGTCGATAACCTTTTGATCAAAGTCATCACCACCAAGATGTGTATCACCATTTGTTGAAAGTACTTCGAAGACACCGTCACCTAATTCAAGGATAGAAACATCGAATGTACCACCACCAAGGTCATAAACAAGGATCTTTTCGTCACCCTTGTCATTGTCAAGACCATAAGCAAGTGCTGAAGCTGTTGGTTCGTTAACGATACGTTGAACATTTAGTCCAGCAATCTTACCAGCATCCTTAGTAGCTTGTCTTTGTGAATCATTGAAGTATGCAGGAACTGTGATAACAGCATCTGTAACTGGTTCGCCAAGATAATCTTCTGAGAACTTCTTGATGTGTTGCAAGATCATAGCTGAAATTTCTTGTGGAGTGTATGATTTACCGGCTACGTTAACTTTGTAACCTGCTTCACCCATGTGTCTCTTGATTGATGAAACTGTATCAGGGTTAGTGATTGCTTGTCTTTTGGCAACTTCACCAACTTGAATTTCACCATCTTTGAAAGCTACAACAGAAGGAGTAGTTCTTGCACCTTCAGCGTTAGCAATAATCTTAGGTGATCCACCTTCAAGTACAGCAACGGCTGAGTTGGTTGTACCTAAATCAATACCAATAACTTTTGACATAAATATAAACCTCTTTTGATTTTTAATATTATTTATTAACTAAATTATGAAACCTATTGAGCTACAACGACCATTGCTGGACGTAGAACGCGATCTTCTAATTTGTAACCCTTTTGTAGAACTTGAACGACAGTATCTTTTGCATGATCTTTGTCAGCAGGAACAGTTTGAACAGCTTGACTATCAGCTGGATCAAACTTATCACCAGCATTGTCAATAATCGTTACATGGTTATCTGTCAAAGCCTTAACCATATGTTGCTGAACCATTTCGATACCCTTCTTTAGTTGCTTGCCGGCATCATCGCTGACTTCAACTGCCAAAGCTCGTTCCAAGTTGTCGATAACTGGAAGAATTTCTGTAGCCAACTTTTGACCATCATACTTAAGGATTCCAGCAACTTCCTTCTTATGACGATTATTCATATTTTGAATTTCAGCTTGGCTTCTCAAAAACTTATCTTCTAGCTCTGAATTCTTAGCCTCAAGATTCTTGATCTTTGTATCCTTAGGATCGATCTTGGTTACTTTTTCAGCATCCTTCTTAACATCTTTGGCGTCTTTCTTTGCCTCTGACTTAGGTGCTTTTTTTGATTGTTCACTAGAAGCTTTTACATCTTCTTGTTTCTCTTTATCTGCCATTACTTCCTCCTAAATATCAAGAATCATCATACCGTGAATAATAGTCGATCAGGCGCTTAGCCAATTCCTGTCTAAATTCACCTAATAAACCAATTAATTGTGAATAATGCATTGTCGTTGGACCAAGTAATGCAATCACACCTTTACCATGATGTCCAACATCATAGTTAGCCGTGATAATACTGTAGTTCTTAAATGCATCTGACCCTAACTCACTACCTAGGCGAACACGAATGCCGTCATTAGCATCACTTGGATCAAGTAGTTTTTTCAAATCTGTACTTTGATTAATAATTGAGAATAACGACTGAACATCTGAAAGATCTTGATTATTCGCATAATTTAACAAGTTAAGTTGACCATCAACGAAATACTTTTCCGATCCGGCTTTTTTGAATAACTGATCGATCATATCGATCAATCCGTCGTTTGAATACATATACTCAGACAAGATAGCTGGTATATCATTGTGAAGCATTTTCAAAACTCTAGGCAATGGTTGTCCAACCAACTTATCATTAACAACTCTTACAATTTTTTCGATCAATTCAGTATCAAAGTTTTCATCGATCGTATAAATATTACTCTCAACATTATTGTCACTCGTGACGATGATCGCCATGATTTGACGTGGATTCAAAGGCACGATCCTGAATCCTGTTAACAAGATCGAACTGCTCTCTGGTCCTAAAGTGATTGCCGTATAACTAGTTAGATGAGATAAGATCTTCGCCGATTGTTCAATGATGTCATCAATTTGATGATATGTTTGACCAAAATCCTCGTCGATCCTCTTTGCGATATCTTGCGGTACGGTAGTTGGTTGTACCAAATTATCTAGATAATAACGATATCCCATTGCGGAAGGAATACGACCGGAAGATAAATGAGTCTTCTCTAAATAGCCTATTTCTTCCAACACAGCCATCTCATTTCTGATAGTCGCTGAACTAACATGAAATGACAATGCATTCATCAATGTCTTTGAACCAACCGGCTGGCCGGTATCTGTGAAAATGCGCACGACTTCTCTCAAGATTGCATCTTGACGTTCCGATAACATTCTACCGTCCTCCTTTTAGCACTATTCATATTGGAGTGCTAACAATGTAAAATATAACAATCTATCCTTATAGTGTCAAGTGGTGAGACTCATAAAATTTAAAATTTGCACAAAGAAAAAAGCAGGTCTGCTAAACCTGCTAATCTTCATGTTCTTTGAAGTAATTGAGTGCATCCATTTTGTCTTTGTGAAGCTGCTTGACCAATCCATCTGCACCGTCAAATTTAACTTCACCACGCAAATAGTGCAACCATTCAACACGGACATCCTTGCCATAAATATCTCGATCAAAATCAAAAATGTTACATTCAATCGTGACGCCCGTATCCTCTTTGAACGTTACATTGTATCCGACTGAGGTCATCGACTGATACCATTTACCATCTATCTCGATACGAGTCACATATACGCCGATAGAGGGCTTTAATTGATCATTACTAGTAACTACATTAGCTGTTGGATATCCCAGTGTACGGCCACGCTGAAGGCCATGTACAACATGACCTTGATTTTGGTAATCATAGCCAAGATAAGTATTGGCTGTATCAACTTGATCATCTAAGACCAACTTCTTGATCGTACTAGAACCGATCTTGTCACCATTGATTGTTTGCTCAGGCACAGTCACTACTTCGAATCGCCCTTTGGCATAATCCGGTAATGTTTGCATATTAGCAATATCTTTTTTACCGTACGTATAATCGAATCCAGCTACAATATATTTACTTCTCATTCGTACCATGTAGTCGTCAACGAAGTCCTGTGGGGCTAGACTGGCAAAATCAGTCGTAAATTCAACAAAGTACAAATAATCTACACCTAATTTTTCAACTAATTCTGCCTTACGATCCATCGTGGAAATATATTTATAATTTTCTTCATGTTGATATATTTCACGGGGGGAACGATCAAAAGTTAAAAGCACCGATTTCAAACCTTTTTCATGTGCCAAATCGACTCCACGTTGAATCACCTTTTGATGACCACGGTGAACACCGTCAAAGAATCCCATAATCAAAACAATATCTGATTCAGGTATTTGACTATCCCTCAATGGATGCTTAACATTCACAATTTCCATCAATTCATCCCCCTAATCGTTATTCAAAAGCATTGTTTCCGGTATCCATAACTGTCGTTCATCATTGAACTTATAGATTGCCTTAGTCACATGATTACGAGTAACTCGCATCATATCGTCTTCGTTATAGCCAACTAAATCTAAGAAACCACCGTGCAGGACACGGACTTCCCATTCTTCATCAGTCAATTCATGGGCTTGCATATCTGATAACACTTCATCAGTTGAGCGCAAGAATCCATGATTATCTTCTGCCATCATTTTTTCTATATCAGCCAACTTGTATGTTTCCTCGATACTGAATCCGGCACTCTCAGTTCTAGTCAGCTTAGACATGAATGACGGTACACCTAACAATTCACCGTACTCAACTGCCAATGTTCTAACATAAGTTCCTTTAGAACATTTTACGTGAAATCTCAACTTTTGCTTGCCAGTTTCGGCATCAAACTCGGGTTCACCCATCATATAAAAATCATAGATGTGAATGTGGCGTTCCGGACGTTCAACCTCAATACCAGCTCGGGCATACTCATATAGTTTCTTACCGTTGACTCTGACAGCTGAATACATCGGTGGAATCTGTGTTAAATCCCCGATCATCTTTTTGAAGTTAGCTTCCAGAGCATCATTTGAGAATGGTTCTGCTAAACTTACTTCTTTGACGGTCTCACCTTCACGGTCCTCAGTTGTCGTCGAACGACCGAGCGTTATTTCACCTTCATATTCCTTGGGCGAACCTGTCAGTCGATTAACTAGTTTGGTAGCCTGACCTACACAAATTGGCAAGACACCATCTACTAGTGGGTCCAATGTACCAGTGTGGCCAATTTTTTTTGTATGCAAAACTTTTCTTAATTTATATACATAATCGGAACTTGTCATTCCGATTTCTTTATTTAGGGGAATTACTCCGTTCATTACTATCTCCCGATTCATCAAAATTATTAATTTCAAACCATATCAAGAACTATTTTACTAGTTATTAAAAATAATAGCATTCATTTTTTGAAAGACAGCCAAAAAAAGACTCAGCAAAATTTGCTGAGTCTTAAATTATCTTATTTGTTCGCTTCGTCTTGGTGCATCTTAGCGATTAAACGATCGATTTTTTCTCCATATTGAATGGACTTATCTTGTTTAAATTCGAGTTCTGGAATCTTATACAATGTCAGTCTTGGAGCTAGTTCTTTACGAATAAGTCCCTTTGCCTTATCAAGTCCTGCCTGAGTATTTTCAATATCTTCATCCTTCTCAGATAAGATACTGTAATAAATCGTAGCGGATTGTAAGTCTCCTGTCATCTCAACCCCAGTAACTGTAACGCCTTGAACACGTGGATCACGAACACGTTTTAGTAGAATATCATTTACTTCTTTTTGAATCTCTTGTTCTACACGACCGATTCGATGTTTTACCATATTATCATCTCCTATTTGACTGGAACTTCTTCCATCACATAGCTTCAACTTCGTCGCCAATCTTGATGTCATTGTAGTTTTCGATTGTGATACCACATTCGAATCCTGACTTAACTTCTTTGACGTCGTCCTTGAAACGTTTAAGTGAGGCAAGTTTACCTTCATAGACAACAATACCGTCTCTGATCAAACGAACTCCACTTTCACGAGTGATGCTACCAGTATTTACGATACATCCGGCAATGGTACCGATCTTAGAAACATTATATGTTTCACGAACAGTAAGGTTACCTGTGATCTTCTCTTCATAAACTGGTTCAAGCATACCCTTCATAGCGGCTTCAATTTCATCAATAGCCTTATAGATAACTCTGTGTAGACGGATATCAACATTTTCATCTTTGGCTTGGACACGAGCTTGAGCTGTTGGACGTACATTAAATCCGATAATGATGGCATTACTTGCGGCAGCAAGGTTAACATCACTTTCAGTAATGGCACCAACGGCAGAGTGAATAATATTGACACGAACACCTTCAACCTCGATCTTCTTCAAACTTCCGGCAATGGCTTCAGCAGAACCTTGTACATCGGCTTTGATAATTACATCAACAGTCTTAAGTTCTCCCTCTTTCATTGTTTCGAATAAGTTATCAAGAGTTACAGGGTTAGTGTTTTGACGTTCGATTTGAAGAGCACGACTAGCACGTTCTTCACCGGCTGCACGAGCTGTCTTCTCATCATCGAAGACAACGAACTTGTCAGCTGATTCAGGAACATCATTCAAACCAGTAACCTCAATTGGTTGAGAAGGCAATGCCTTCTTAACTTCTTTACCGTTATAGTTTGTCATTGTTCTAACACGACCATAAGTATTACCAACAACGATTGGATCTCCAACGTGAAGTGTACCTTGTTGTACCAATAGTGATGCAACGGGTCCACGACCCTTATCAAGCTTGGCTTCGATAACAGTACCGACAGCCTTTTGCTTAGGATTTGCTTTCAATTCCATAACATCAGCTTGTAGAAGAACCATTTCTAGCAATTGATCAATGTTTGTTCCGACTTTAGCAGAAATATTAACAAAGATAGTATCCCCACCATAATCTTCAGGAACAAGTTCATATTCCATCAATTGTTCGATAACGTGTTGTGGATTTGCACCTGGTTTATCAATCTTGTTAACAGCAACGATGATTGGATCGTTAGCAGCCTTAGCATGATTGATAGCTTCGATAGTCTGTGGCATAACACCATCATCAGCGGCTACAACTAGGATAACGATATCAGTAATATCAGCACCACGAGCACGCATATTTGTAAAGGCAGCGTGTCCTGGAGTATCAAGGAATGTGATCAAACGATCGTTCAATCTTACTTGATAAGCACCGATATGTTGAGTAATACCACCAGCTTCACCAGCTGTAACGTGAGTATGTCTCAAGTGATCAAGCAATGTTGTCTTACCATGATCAACGTGTCCCATGATAGTAACAACTGGAGGACGTGGTACCAAGTTCTCTTTGTTAGTTGATTCAGCAGTGAAGTATTGGTCGATATCAGCAATATCTTCTTGGACCTTTTCTTCAGCGTTAATGCCGTAATCAGTTGCTAACAACTCGATCGCGTCTTTATCCAATGATTGGTTTTGGTTGATCATAATACCAAGCATGAATAACTTCTTAACGATCTCAGCTGGTTCACGGTGAATCAACTTACCAATATCTTGAGCGTTCATACCAACTGTGTAGTTAAGTGTTTCTGGCAATGGACGATCTTTTCTTTGTGGCATTGGCTTCTTTGGTTCAGTTCTTTGACGTTGTTGTCTCTTTCTTTCCTTCTTCTTCTTACGAGTTCCGAAAGGATTTGCCAAATTTTGCTTGTGGCCAAAGTCACGATTGTTAGTTGGCTTGCTCTTCTTGTATTCTGGCTTAGGAACTTCAACACTTGCAGGTGATACATTTGCTCTTGTGTTCTCCTTGGCCTTGTTATCTGAAGCTACCGGTCTTCTATTGTTATTATTGTTGGTATTATTATTTCTGTTGTTACTGTTATTGCTATTGTTATTATTGAAACGATTGTTATTAGGACGGTTGTTATTATTGCTTGAAGTGTTGTTATTACGGTTTCCGTTATTATGGTTATTATTGCGGTTATCGTTTGAACGACTGGCATTGTTACCATTACGGTTATTATGGTTGTTAGTTCTAGGACGGTTAGTTGAACGACTTGCTTCTTGGATATTTGTCTTAAATTGTTCTAGATACTTGTTACCAGCACTTTGTCTAGGTCTTGGTGCTTGCGCTGTTTGTGGACGGTCACGTCTAACACTGCCATTGTTACGACGATCACGATTTTGAGAATTATTACGATTGCCATTGCGATTGTTTGAATTGTTACGGTTATCGTTTGGACGGTTATTCCCATTATTATTTACAGTACGGTTTCCGTTACTATTGCTGTTATTATTACTTCTATTATTTGTATTAGAAGTATTATTACGGTTACCATTCTGGTTATTATTATTATTTCCACGGTAATTACTGTGTCCGTTACCATTACCGTTATTGCGGTTATGGTCATAGTGACCCTTATTCTTGTTAGGGTCTCTTCTTACAGCAGTAATCTTGATCTTTGTCTTGTGATCACCACTTTGTTGGTGGTTCTCACTTGTCTTTTCTTTTGAAGCATTGTTTGATGTATTATTTGAAGTTGCTTTAGCAGCAGGTCTTGCGGCTGGTTTTTGAACTGACTTAGCAGCTGGTTTACCACCCTTAAGATTACCCACAATCTTCTTTTCACTTGTTTCATCAACTGATGACATGTGATTTTTTACATCGATACCTAATTTGGCAGCAGCATCTAACACAACCTGGTTGTCGACACTATTTTCTTTTGCAATAGTATAAATTCGTTTTTTGGCCATCCTATCACTCTCCTTAATTTTCCATAATTTCAATTAACCTTCTAGCAATTCCAAGATCCGTAATACCGATAACTTTTCTATCCTTACCGATTGCATCTTTTAGTTCTTGACTAGTGAAATTATCGATCAACGTTACATCGTAAGAATTTGTCTTATTCGTCAGATCCTTCTTAGTCCGATTACTACAATCACTTGCCATTATTACTAATTTAACACTTTGGTTTCTAATTCCTTGCAGGGTTAACTCTGTACCACTAATCATTTTTCCGGCACGTAAAGCTATACCTAAAAAATCTAAAAATGACTTTTTCAATGTTTCTTACCTAAATCTCCGAATAGGTCCATTCGAGCCTTTTGATGATCAACAAAGTCAAACAGTTCATCATAAAATTCATCTGGAACTGCATGTGAAAAAACCTTCTCCAAAGTTTTCTTTGACTTGGCTTCTTTCACGGCTTCTGGATCTAGCCCGACATAAGCACCACGTCCAGACTTCTTACCAGTTGGGTCAATAGAAATGTTGCCTTCTTTGTCTCTCACAATTCTAACTAGTTCTCTTTTAGGGAACATCTTGTTAGTTAGAACATCTTTTCTCATGGGTATCTTACGCGTTGCCAAACCCATCACCCCCTTATTCTTTTGAATCAGTATCTGATTCGGTTTCTGTATCAGTATCTGAACTTGAATCAGAGTCTAACTTCTTGTCAATATCATCGATATCTACATCTTGGTCGTTATCGTCGACAAATTCAACTTGTGATTCGGGTTTGATATCAATTTTATAGCCTGTTAACTTAGCAGCTAATCTTGCATTTTGACCTTTTTTACCAATTGCTAGTGATAAATGATAATCAGGAACAATTACAATACATTGTTTCTTATCAGTGTCATCAAATTGTACAGCAATAACTTCTGCTGGATTCAATGCATTAGCAATGAAGTCAATTGGATCGTCAACGTAAGGTACGACGTCAATATTTTCACCATTTAGTTCATCAACAACAGCTTGAACACGTGAACCCTTAGGTCCAACACAAGTACCAACTGGGTCAATATCAGGATTATCTGACTTAACAGCAATCTTAGTTCTGTCTCCAGCTTCACGAGCAATTGAGACGATTTCTACTGTTCCATCATATATTTCTGGAACTTCTTGTTCAAATAATCTCTTGACCAAACCTGGATCTGTTCTTGATACGAACACTTGAGGTCCCTTTGTAGCATTTTCAACTTTTGTAACATATACACGAATTCTGTCACGTGAATTATAAGTTTCACCTGGCATTTGATCAGACTTCGACATAACTGCCTCAATCTTACCAAAGTTGATGTATACAAATCTACTATCACTACGTTCAACTATACCTTGAATGATTTCATGCTCATATTGGCTATACTCATTATAGATGATATCACGTTCAGCTTCACGAACACGTTGCATAATTACTTGCTTAGCTGTTTGAGCAGCAATTCTACCAAAATCCTTTGGTGTTACCTCTTCACGAACATGGTCACCTAGTTCATAACCCTTGCTCTTCTTCAAAGCATCCTCAAGTGAGATCTCCAAACGTTCATCAACGACTTCGTCAACAACTTCTTTAACTGCATAAACATGTATATTACCCTTTTTTTGGTCAAATTCAACCTCAACGTTTTGAGCTTGGTTGTAGTTACGTTTGTATGCTGCAACTAAAGCTGCTTCGAGTGATTCAATAACATATTCTTTTTTGATACCTTTTTCAGTTTCCAACGCATCAAGTGCGTCAACCATTTCTTTACTCATGCTATTCTCCTTAAATGAGTTCTTAGATACTATCTAGAATTCAATTGCGAGTCGAATCTTAGCAATCTTATCACGATCGATAACAATTGTTTTTTTAAGATTCTTCACTTTTATTATTAAAGTTATTTGTGAATCAGTTACTTCGGTCATTTTACCTTCAAAAATCTTGTCACCGTCTTGCTTTTGGTATAACGAAACATTCACATATGCGTCTTCATAATTAGAAAGGCTCTCGTCATTTTCCAATGGACGCTCCGCACCTGGCGAAGAAACCTCTAAGTAATAAGCAGGGTCGATAGGATCTAATTCATCTAATCGTTCACCATACTCTTCACTGATAACAGCACAATCATCAATACTGATGCCGCCCTTCTTATCAGCATATACTCGCAAATACCAATCTCCACGTTCATGAACAAGTTCTAAATCAACAAGAAAGAAATCATGCTTATCTAAAACTGGTTGTAAGATGGCTTTTAATTCATCAATTTTTGTATTCAAAAATAATCCTCCAAAGTAATCGGCAATAAAAAGAGTGAGCATCTCTGCTCACTCATTAATCAATAATTAACTAGTAGTTAATTTAACATATCTTAACAATTAAATCAACCTTCAACGCTTGACACTAAAAGAGTGAGAGTTGATTCTCATCTGGCATACCGTCCAAAACATGATTATCGGTCATGTATTCAATGATAGTTTTGGATACTTTACCACGTGTTGACAGGTCTTCCTTAGATAGGAAAGGTTGTTCCTCACGTGCAGCAACTATTTGCTTAGCAACGTTGTCACCAAGGCCTGGAATGGCATTAAATGGTGCCAGTAAAGTTTTATCATCGATGATTTTGAACTCAAATGCATCTGACTTATCAAGGTCAACCATCTTGATCTTGAAGCCTCTCTCTAAACATTCATTGGCAAGTTCCAAAACTGTCAATAAATTTTTTTCTTTTGTGGAAGCATCCATACCTTTATCGTTGATTTCTTTCATTGCATTCTTGACAGCATCTTTACCAGTTGTCATTGAAACAAGATCAAAATCATCAGCACGGACTGAGAAGTAAGCACTGTAATAGTATAGCGGATAATGAACTTTGAAGTAAGCAATACGCAACGCCATCAGAATATATGCTGTGGCATGAGCCTTAGGGAACATATACTTGATCTTCAAACATGACTTGATATACCAATCAGGCACATCAGCATCCTTCATATCCTGTTGCCATTCGTCTGGAATACCGCGTCCTTTACGAACATGTTCCATGATTTGGAAGGCCGTCTGTGATTTCATACCCCAGTGGATCAAATCCATCATGATATTATCACGACAACCGATAACTTCCTTCAGAGTAACCACACCATCATCAATTAATTCTTCAGCATTACCTAACCAAACATCAGTCCCATGTGATAATCCTGAGATCTGTAGCAATTCAGCAAATGTCGTTGGATGTGTCTTCTCTAGCATCCCCCGAACGAATCTTGTTCCGAATTCAGGAACACCAAGCGTACCAGTCTTAGAAAAAATCTGCTCAGGTGTAACGCCAAGTGATTCGGTACCCCTGAACAACTCCATGACTTCCGGATCATCAACTGGAATAGTCAATGGATCAATACCCGACAAATCTTGTAAAGTACGAATCATCGTTGGATCATCATGTCCAAGGATATCAAGTTTTAGAATATTATCATGAATTGAATGGAAATCAAAATGGGTCGTCTTCCATGCTGCATTTTGATCATCAGCTGGATATTGAATCGGTGTGAAATCAAAAATATCCATGTAATCAGGAACAACAATGATACCAGCCGGATGTTGTCCAGTGGTTCTCTTAACACCAGTCGAACCCATGGCCAAACGTTCCTCTTCAGCATTACGCAACTGTTGCCCAGTTAATTCTTCATAATTCTTAACATATCCAAACGCCGTTCTATCAGCAATTGTACCAATAGTACCAGCTCGGAACACGTGATCTTCACCAAACAATACCTTAGTGTAATTGTGCGCTACCGGTTGGTAATCACCGGAGAAATTCAAATCAATATCAGGAACCTTATCACCCTTAAAACCTAAGAAGGTTTCGAATGGAATATCCTGTCCATCCTTCTTCAATTCAGTTCCACACTTAGGACAATTCTTATCTGGCAAATCAAATCCTGAACCAACTTCACCTTTGGTAAAGAACTCTGAATACTTACACTTAGGACAACGATAGTGTGGAGCCAGCGGATTAACCTCGGTAATACCAGTCATCGTCGCAACGAAACTAGAACCAACGGAGCCACGGGACCCAACCAAATATCCATCCTTATTAGACTTATAAACTAGTCGTTGAGAAATCAAATAAATAACAGAGAATCCATTACCGATAATACTCTTGAGTTCTTTGTCCATACGTTCTTGAACGATTGCCGGTAAGTTTTCACCATACAATTCATGTGCCTTATTCATAGTTAAACTACGAATTTCATCCTCGGCACCCTCCATTTTAGGAGTATAGAGCTTATCTTTAACGGGAGAAATCTCATCGATCATATCCATTATTTTCTTTGGATTATCAACAATGATCTCTTGCTCAGTATCTTGATCAAGGAAGTCAAACTCATCAAACATTTCATTAGTGGTTCTAAATTGCACATCTGGCAAAGTTTGACGAGCCAAAATATTACTCTTAACCGCCTTGATGACTATTTCGCGATAAATTTTATCATGTGGATCTAAGTAATGGACATCTCCAGTCGCAACAACTGGCTTGTTGATCTCCTTACCCAACTTAACGATATTTTTCAATATTTCTTCTAATCCAGCTTCATCTTTAATCAACTTTGCATCAAGTAAATGTTGATAGACAGGCTTAGGCATAACTTCGAGATAATCATAATATTGAGCAACTTCTCGAGTATCCTCATACCCCTTTTGCATCATAGTATTGAAGACTTCTCCATCCTTGCAGGCAGAACCCACGAGGATACCTTCACGATACTTATTCAACAAGCGTCTGGGAACACGAGCTGTTCGATAATAATATTGTGTCATCGCATACGAAACGATCTTGAACATATTCTTAAGTCCAGCTTGAGTCTGAGCTATCAAAATAGCATGACTTGGACGAGCTTGTTTGTATGCTTCTTCACCACCAACGTGATCATTCAATTGTAATACATTAGTGATTTGAAATTTATCTTCCATCTCATCAAACAACTTATACATCAAATAACCAGTTGTCTCGGCATCAGCATTGGCACGGTGATGGTGTTCTAGAACAATATTGTATCGCTTGGCCAGTGAATCCAACTTGTGATTACGATACTCCGAATGCAGTGTACGTGACATTTCTAGTGTATCGATTACAGGAACTGACACACGAGCATGCCCCATTCGCGTCAACGCAGAATTAATGAAACCAATATCAAAAGTTACGTTATGACCGGCAAGAATATCATCACCGACGAAATCAATAAACTTCTGAATAATTACGGCTTCATCAGGAGCATCCTTAACCATATCGTCTGTGATACTAGTCAAACTAGTTGTGAATTCTGACAATGGATGATGTGGATTAATGAACTCATCGAATGAATCAACAACCTCTCCATCTTTCATCTTCGTGGCCGCAAGTTCGATGATACTGTCATAAACAGCCGAAAGACCCGTCGTCTCGACGTCAAAGATGACATATTCAGCAGGATTCAATTTTTCATCCCTTAAATTATAAGCAATCGGATTGCCTTCATCGACCAAATCAACTTCAACACCGTAACCAATCTTTACACCATACTTTTGACCAGCACTATAAGCCTCCGGGAAAGCTTGAAGTGCACGGTGATCAGTAATAGCAATTGCTGGCTGACCCCATTCACTAGCACGTTTGATCAAGTCGGTTGCACTAGGAATAGCATCCATCTGACTCATATTAGTGTGTGCATGTAATTCAATCCGCTTATTGTTATCATCAGCAGTATCTTTACGTCCTGCATGCTTGATCACCATAATATCATTGGCCATAATTGACAACTCACGTGAAAAATTATCTTCCTGCACACTACCACGTGCACGGATCCAAGCACCACTGTCCAAATTATCAAAGAAGGCTTCATCGTCTTCTCCATTAGAAAACTTCTTGACGCTGAATGAAGAAGTATAATCAGTTACCTTCAATAGCAATAATGATCGACCAGACTTTAACTTCTTAACATCCTTATTGAAGATATGTCCTTCAATGACCTTGTTACGATCTTCTTCAGTAATATCGACCATTTGTGTAATTTCAGCATCGTCAGGAATCTTGCGACCTATTTTAACTACATTACCAGCCGGCTTCTTAGCTCGTTTTTGGCTGACCTCTTGAGCTTGAGCCTGAAAATGTTTGGTCTCTTCAAGCTTGGCAGCTTCAAGTGCCTGTGCCTTCTCTTGTCCCTTAGCTTCATCCACATCAACACGTATCTTGAATGGTGGAAATCCCAGTGAAGTATACGCATCTTGCAAACTAGCAGTTAATTTTCCATCCATAAAATCAGCGATGAAACCGTTAGAAACTGTCAAGAAAACTTGACCATTTTCAAGCTTTGGTGGATGTTGACTCATAAGTTGCGAAACAACCGGTGATCTTTCCTCACAGTTTTCTAGTACATAATTCCAATAATCGCGAATATGTTTTTCGTCTAACTGTGTATTAGCTGCATTGATATTAAAATCAACGGTTGCGATTCCATCAAAGCTATCTTTTAATGAACTAACAAAAATTTGGAAGTCCTCAAAAGGAAGCACATCATCAAAATCAAAATAAAATGTCCAACGACGTGATTTCTTATGCACCTCTAGTTTGTCTAATTTTGCTGTATCAAATAATTTATCTGACTCCAATAAATTATCTAGTTTTATTTGTTTAATTAAAATTTTAAAAAGTTGACTTTTATCAGACATAACTTACCCTTCAAAAAATAAAAAAAGGCTTAAGCCTCATTACTGATTCTTAAGCAATATTTTTACTGAATTTACTAATTCATCTTTACTTACTTCAATTGTTTCGCCAGTACTTCTGATCTTCAATTCAACGATATTATCAGCAGCCTTCTTACCAACTGTGATTCTGATTGGCATACCCATCAAATCTGAATCGGCAAATTTAACGCCAGGACGTTCTTTACGATCATCTAATAAGACATCATAGCCCTCATCTTGTAGTAATTGCACGATCTCATCACTAAGTTTGCCTTGAACATCGTTATTGTACTTAATTGGAACAACGTGAACTTGATATGGTGCCAAAGCTACTGGCCAAATAATACCATTCTCATCATTATGTTGTTCAATAATAGCTGACAATAGACGTGAGATACCAATTCCGTAACATCCCATGATCAATGGATTTGATTTACCATTTTCATCTAGGAAGTTAGCACCAAGTGCCTTAGAGAACTTAGTACCAAGTTTGAAGATGTGACCAATTTCGATACCACGAGTAAATTTAATATTACCGTGACCATCAGGTGACATTTCGCCCTCTTTAACAACACGGAAGTCTCTAAATGTTGGTTCTTCATCTGTAATATCTTCAAAGTTTGCATTGATCAAGTGTTTGTCAGCTTGGTTAGGACCAACGACAAAGTTTGTCAATCCTTCAAGTGAGCTATCGTACAATACTTGAACATCTTCAGCAATGCCCTTAGGACCAATGAATCCTGGTACGCTCTTAAATACATTTTGAACTTCTTCAGCTGTAGCTTCTTTTAAGAAGTCTGCACCTAAGTAATTCTTCAACTTAACATCATTAACTTCATAGTCTCCACGAATCATAACTAATACAGGCTTCTCGTCAGCAATATATGCAACAGCCTTCATAATTGTTGAAGTTTCAACTTTTAGAAGTGATGCTAAAGCATCAATTGTATGTACATCCGGTGTATCAACTAGTTCAGATTCTTTGTGTTCTGCTTGGGGATTGTCTGGCAACTTACTTGCTGCCATCTCCAAGTTAGCAGAATAATCACTTTCGTCTGAATAAGCAATAGTATCTTCACCAATCTCAGCAATGGCTGAGAATTCCTTGGAGTCAGTACCACCCATGGCACCAGCATCACCAATGATAGAACGGTAGTTCAAGCCACAAATATCAAAAATATTGCGATAAGCCTGTTCCATTTGATTGAAGATAACATCCAGTTGATCTTTGTCAGCGGTAAATGAATATGCGTCATACATATTGAACTCTCTACCACGTAATAAACCATAGCGAGGACGGTCTTCATCACGATACTTCATTTGCATTTGATATAGAATTAGAGGAAGTTTTTTATAACTATTCAAACTTTCTTTTACAACACTAGTAAAGGTTTCTTCATGAGTTGGTCCGAGAATAAATTCTCTATCGTGACGATCATTGACCTTGAATAAGGTTTGACCATATGTGTCATAACGACCACTCTCTTTCCATAGATCCGCAGGAATAATGGCTGGCATGCGCATTTCAGCAGCATCCATCTTGTCATTTTCCTTACGAATAATGTCTTCGATTTTACGAATTACTGACCAAGCTAGTGGTAAGTAACTGTAAATACCAGCAGAAACTTGTCTTACATAGCCGGCTCTCAACATCAACTGATGACTAATTGCCTCAGCATCTGAAGGAGTTTGCTTTAATGTTGGAATATACAGTCTTGATTGTTTCAAATTTTTATCCCCCTATTTTATGAAAAAGCGTTGGATATCATTCCAAGTTACAGCTACCATCAGTAATACCAAAATGCCGACCCCAATAAGTGTAATGACATTTTCATATTCTTCTGGAAGTGGTTTTCTTCTAATTGCTTCAATAATATTAAGTAAAATCTTTCCACCATCCAAAGCTGGAATAGGAATCAAATTGACGATACCTAAGTTCATTGACAGCATCGACATAAATAATATTATACTCAACAATCCTTGTGACGACACTTGTGACGTCATCGAATAAATACCAACAGGTCCAGACAACTGATTAATACTGAAACCACCAGTTACCATTTTCCCTAATACATGTAGAATCTGCACAGTTGTTTGCCAGCTGTACGTAAATCCATATTTTATTTTAGCCGAAAAACTATAGTCTCGTTTTGGCATTATGCCGATTTGACCATATTTTTGACCCGATGATTTAATTGTTTTCGGAGTTAATGTAACATTAGAAACTTTATTTCCTGATTTAATCTTAAAAGTAGTCTTCTTGCCTGGATAATTTTGAATAGTCGTTGACAGACTCGTCCAATCGTTAGTCTTATGACCACCGACTGCAAGAATTCTATCATTAGCCTTCAATCCAGCTTGTGCAGCAACACTACCACTTTGAATTTGACCCAGTTGATTACTATTATCGATCACACCATTCATCATGAAGGCGGCAATAATAGCACAAACAATTGCCAAGATAAAGTTGTTGAACGGTCCGGCAAAATTAGTGATCATTCGCTTCCAAACAGATACTGATTGAAGTTGAACATCTCTCGGTGCTATTTGCACTTCAGTGCCATCTTCTTCAACGATAGTAGCATCGTGGTCTACTGAATATGTTTTGATAGCTGTTTCATCACCATTTTCATATCCTTCGATCGTCAGTGCATCTACCAAATCTGCTTTGGATATTTGAACTGGAACACCATTAGCATCATATACTTTACTTGAAGTAATGATTTTCCTAACTTTTTGTTCGTCATTCAAAACCAAAGAGGCCATAGTACCAGGTTGTATCTCAGAATCGTCCTCTTGTGCTCCGGCCATTCTGACATATCCACCTAGTGGCAATAGTCTCAATGTGTACGTCGTACTATTTTTTCGATATGCAAAAAGTTTGGGACCCATTCCGACTGAAAACTCTCGAACCAAAATTCCAGATTTTTTTGCAGCATAGTAATGTCCAAATTCATGAACAATTACCAATATTCCAAAAACAATAATAAATGTAATTATCGCGGTCATTTTTACCTCCACGAATCGCCTATACTAGGCCAAAAATATGTAGCAAAGGTAAGACAATTAACATACTGTCAAATCTGTCCAAAATTCCACCATGACCAGGTAGAATATTTCCAGAATCTTTTACCTTGTAGTATCTCTTATATGCTGATTCAATCAAATCACCCATTTGTCCGAATACGGATAGAACAAATGCAATCAATAACATTGATATCATTGAATATTGTTGTGGTACAAAGTACATGTAAATACCTGAAAGGACCAACGCTGATACAACACCACCAATGGTACCTTCCCAAGTCTTATTAGGACTTATAGCAGGCCACAACTTGTGCTTACCGATCTTACGTCCAAATGTATATGCAAAGATATCAGTTGACCAAACAACGATCAATGCAAACATCAATAGTCCTAAACCACCATCAGAGTTTCTAACTGAAGCAAGATAATGGAATCCTGTACCAATATAGATCATCGATACAACTGAAACACCAACATCCTCAAAGTTAAACTTGTTCTTCGATAACACTGTGATTATCAATAACAAGACGGCAAAAACGTAAAATACGTCCAGTCGTGTAAAACTGTCAGGCAACCATCCCTTGTAAAAGTTCATCGGAACAGCAACTGCCAATGTTCCTAATACTGTGATCACAAAATCCATTGAAACAATGATTCGTTTTCGCATAATATAAATTTCAAATATACCTACAACTGCCAATGCTGCTGCAGCAATTTCAAGCCAAATTCCACCCGCAAGTAGGATTGGTATGAAGATTGCTAAAGCAATAACAGCCGTGATTACACGTTGTCTCATAATCTTCCCCCAAATTAAATCGCACCAAATCGACGATCTCGGTCGTTAAAAATTTTGATATCTTCAACCAAATTATCTTTTGTAAAATCAGGCCAGTAGGTCTTATCAAAGACCATTTCTGAATAGGCTAATTGCCACAACAAGAAGTTAGAAATACGTTCTTCACCACTTGTTCTGATTAACAAATCAGGATCAGCTAAACTTCCCAAAGGACTAGTTAATAGCTGATCCGCAAATAGTTTATCATCAATGTCGTCTGGACTAATTGAACCATTAACTGCTTCTTTTGCCAAATTTTTTGCCGCATTGACGATTTCTGCACGGCCACCATAATTGAACGCAAAGTTCAATACCATACCAGTATTGTCCTTGGTGTCATCCATTGCTTTAAAAACAACTTTTTTGGTTTTTTCTGGCAAATGCTCAGTGAATCCAGTAACTAAAACTTTAATATTTTCTTTAATTAAGTCTGGCATAAATGTTCCAAAGAAATCTACTGGGAGACGCATCAGAAAACTGACTTCTTTACTAGGTCTACTCCAGTTTTCCGTAGAAAAGGCGTAAAGGCTCAACACCTTAACGCCCATATGACTAGCTGCCGTGGCAATACGTTTGACATTATTCATGCCTTCTTTATGACCTGCAATACGAGGTTGACCACTGCGCTTAGCCCATCTACCATTACCATCCATAATGATAGCTATATGCTCTGGAACTCTTAACTCAGAACTTAATTCACTATTATTAATTTCTGTCATAAACCATCACTCCGAAGGTTACCCTTCAGTGATTTCCTTTTCTTTATCTGCTGCGATTTTATTAATATCTGCAACTGCTTTATCAGTAACCTTTTGAATTTGATCTTCTAAATCATGTAAATCATCTTCGGTGATCTCGCTCTTCTTCTCTTGCTTCTTAATATCATCCATTGCGTCACGTCTAACGTTACGAACAGCGATACGAGTTTCTTCAGCTTCTTTACCAACTTGCTTAGCAATTTCCTTACGGCGTTCACCAGTAAGTTGTGGGATAACCAATCTAATTACGTCACCGTCATTAGCAGGGTTCAAACCAAGATCAGATGAGTTGATTGAGTGTTCGATAGCATCCAATGATGACTTGTCATAAGGCGAAATCAATAAGACACGTGCTTCAGGGATATTGATTGAAGCAACTTGATTCAATGGAACCTCTGTACCATAGTATTCTACTTTAATATTGTTAAGGATCGAAGCGTTAGCTTTTCCGGCACGAATATTAGCCAATTCTTTTCTCAATACATCGATAGATTTGGACATGTTCTCTTGAGCTTTTGAAACTGCGTTATTTTCAGTCATTACTACCACCCTTTATGATTGTTCCAATGTTTTCGCCTTGGACAACCTTTTTAATATTTTCTGGTTCATTTAAATTGAACACGATCAATGGAATATTATTATCCATTGACAATGATGAAGCAGTTGAGTCCATTACGCCTAAGTTCTTATTAATGATATCAAGTTGAGTCAACTCGTCATACTTCTTAGCATTTGGATCTTTCTTAGGATCTGCTGAATAAACACCGTCAACGTTATTCTTAGCCATTAAGATAACGTCGGCTTCGATTTCTGCAGCACGCAATACGGAAGTAGTATCTGTTGAGAAGTATGGATTACCAGTACCACCAGCAAAAATAACTACACGTCCCTTTTCAAGGTGTCTAACAGCCTTTCTTCTGATATAAGGCTCTGCAACTTGTCTCATTTCGATTGAAGTCTGTACACGTGTTGGTACATCCAATTGTTCCAAACCGTCTTGTAAGGCCAAACCATTCATAACTGTGGCCATCATACCCATATAGTCTGCTTGGGCACGATCCATTCCCATTTCAGCACCTGTTTCACCACGCCAGATGTTACCACCACCACAGACAATGGCTACTTGAACTCCAAGTTCATGGACACTTTTAATTTGTTCAGCGATTTTTTTGATGACTGGAGGGTTGATTCCAAATCCCTTTTCTCCAGCTAAAGCTTCACCGGAAACTTTTAATATAATTCTTTTATACTTGATATCAGGCATAAGTACTCTCCTTTAATTTTGCTACTAAACATTTTAACATAATCAATTACAGTAGATTGAATTAATAGCTAATTTTACGCAAAAATTGACCGAAATATATCCTATATACAAGAAAAGACCGTTTAATTCATATGAATTAAGCGATCCCCTCTATAAAATTACAAATTAATTACTTGATTTGGTTCATAACTTCGTCAACAAAGTTATCTTGAGCCTTTTCGATACCTTCGCCGACTTCAAAACGAACGTAAGATACTAATGAACTCTTCTTTGATTCAACATATTGTTGAACAGTCATATCTGAATCCTTAACAAACTCTTGATCAGCCAAACTAATTTCTGACAAGTACTTGTTTAGACGGCCTTCAACGATTCTTGGAATGATCTTTTCAGGCTTACCTTCAGCTTTTGTTTCTTCAGTAAATACTTTCTTTTCATGTTCCAAAACATCAGCAGGAACAGCATCACGATTCAAGTATGTTGGGTTGATAGCAGCAACATGCATAGCAACATCTTTAGCAGCTTCTTCATCAGAACCGTTAAGAAGTGTAAGTGCAGCAATCAATCCACCATTGTGTAGATATGAACCGAATACTTGGTCATCAGTCTTATCAACGATTTGGAAACGTCTCAAAGTGATTTTTTCACCAATAACAGCTGTCAAACCAGTGATAGCGTCGTTGATTGTTTCGTCACCGGCTTTAAGTGCCAATGCTTCGTCCATTGTCTTTGGTTCATTTTCAACAAGTGCTTTACCAATCTTAGCAACAAGATTCTTGAACTTGTCATTTGATGAAACAAAGTCAGTTTCTGAGTTTACTTCGTAGATAGCAGCTTTGTTACCAGAAATAACGATTTCTGCTAGACCTTCAGCAGCAATACGGCTGTTCTTCTTGGCAGCCTTAGCAATACCCTTTTCACGAAGTTCGTCGATAGCTTTTTGCATATCACCATCAGCAGCAACCAATGCCTTTTTAGCATCCATCATACCAACGCTTGTCTTATCACGTAATTCTTTAACTTGAGCAGCAGTAATTTTAGCCATGAATATCCTCCAGTCGTATAAATAAAGCCATCTTGCTCAGATGACTCTATCTATAACTATTATCTTTTTATTTTTCTGCGTTACCATTATCAGACGATTCAGCAACATCTTCGATTGATTTGTCAGATGAAGCATTATCATTTTTAGCAAAATCATCAGCAGCAACTGATTCTTCACCTTGTTTACCTTCAACGATAGCATCAGCCATCTTAGAAACAATTAGGCGAACGGCACGGATAGCATCATCGTTTGATGGGATGATAACATCGATGTCATCTGGATCAGTATTTGTATCAACCATAGCTACGATAGGAATGTTAAGTTTCTTAGCTTCGTTAACAGCAATGTTTTCCTTGTGAGGGTCAACGATGAACATAACATCAGGGATTCTTGGCATATCTTCGATACCACCAAGGAACTTCTCTAACTTAGCTTGTTGTTTTGTAAGCAAAGCAACTTCTTTCTTAGGAAGACGTTCGAAAGTACCGTCTTCTGCCATTGCTTTGATATCCTTTAATCTCTTAATACGTTTTTGAATTGTGTTCCAGTTAGTCAAAGTACCACCTAACCAACGGTGGTTAACGTAGTATTGACCAGCACGTGTAGCTTCTTCTTCAATAGCATCTTGTGCTTGTTTCTTTGTACCAACGAATAAGAAGATACCATCATCACCGGCAACAGCCTTCATATAGTTGTAGGCATCGTCGATCATGCGAACTGTTTTTTGTAAATCAATGATGTAAATACCATTTCTTTGTGTAAAGATAAATGGTTTCATCTTAGGGTTCCAACGTCTTGTTTGGTGTCCAAAATGTACACCGGCTTCAAGTAGTTGTTTCATAGAAATAACTGACATAAAAAATTCCTCCTGGTTTTTACCTCCACTTAAGTCGTGTTCAGTTGACACGCCGTAGCGCACCAACAACTGAATCGTTAAGTGTGTGTATTCAATACAAGAAAATATTATAGTGGAATCTACTCACGAAATCAAGAAATCTCGCCAATTAATTCCTTTACTCTGCAAAAAGTGTTCTTTTTTTTTGCGGCTAAACTTTTTTAATTCAATTTCTCGTTTTAATGCATCAGACTTAGTATGCTGATCTTCGTGATATAACAACTTTACTGGGCGACGTGTCTTGGTATACTTAGCACCCTTACCCGCATTATGAGTTGCTACCCTCTTTGATACATCATTACTGGTACCAATGTAAAATGTTTTGTCTGCACATAATAGTATGTAAACAAAATAACCGTCATTCTCCATCAATTATCCTTTTACCCTCCGTACTCAAATTATCACCATCATACATTATCAAATCCGGTTCCACTCTCAAAGAAGCGGACTTCACAGTTTTGATTACATCGACCAAAACCAAGTTGGCATCATCGTTGGCATGTGACCTAACAAACCTTATTCTTTTCGCTTGCAGAAGATTCTGAGACATCCCTGCAAATAGGTCACTTAATCGATCAGGACGATACACAATGTATGCATGAGCGTTTTCCTTCAATAGAACCTTGATCGTATATAATACTTCGTTAATATTTGTTTTGAGCTCATGCCTAGCAATTGCTAAAACTTGATTATCCTTGATCAAAGTTGTTTGCTTTGAAGTAAAATATGGTGGATTGCAAACTAACATATCAATAGAATCATGCATTATATGATCTTGAATATTCTTAATATCAGTATTGATTACTTCGACCTGGTTTTCTAATCCATTTTCACTAACACTTTTTTCAGCAAGTCGAGACAACTGTTCTTGAAGTTCAACCAAGTAGATCTGTGCTTTGGTTTTTGATGCCAGACTTAATCCAATTGCACCATTACCGGCACACAAATCAACAATTTTGCCTTTTTTTACGGTTTTTGCAAAATTATAAAGTAAAATAGTATCTAGATTAAACGAATATAATTCCTTATCCTGGAAAATTTTAATTCCACTATTTGAAATTATATCCTGAGAAAGATTAGACATGTTACACCTGCTTTGTGGTATTTTATTAAAGTAAAAATTATTTTAGGGAGAATGATAATTTATGTTTTATAAATTCATCCGTGTTATTGCCAGAGGTATCGTCTTCTTGTTAAATGGACGATTTGAGATCGACGGTAAAGAAAACATACCTGACAAACCATTTATCATCGTTGCACCGCACAGAAATTGGTGGGAACCAATTTTCTTTGCTTTAGCAATTGCACCTAAAGAAGCAACGTTTATGGCAAAAATAGAGCTATTCAAAAATCCGATTTTAAGATATATCTTAGTCCATGCCCATGCTTTTCCTGTAGATCGCAAGCATCCCGGACCTTCAGTAATTAAAACACCTGTTAAAGCACTCAAGAAAAAAGGACAAGTACTAATTATGTTTCCTTCTGGAACTAGATATTCCGAGGACTTAAAAGGTGGCGCATCATTAATCGCTAAACTATCGAAAGCACCACTAGTGCCTTTTGTTTACCAAGGGCCATTGAAATTCTCTGGACTACTAAAGCATCAAAAAATAACTATCGGCGTTGGCCCTGAAATCGACTTTGATTTTAAAGCTAAACTTGACGAAACACAAACAAAGCAAGTCAACAAGGATATGGAATTAGCATGGGATGCCATCGATGAAAAGATCGATCCTAATTTCAAATACATTCCACCTGTAAAAAATAAATAACCTTATAATTATAAACAAAAAAATCGGCAATTGTGAACGTGAAAGTTCATAATTGCCGATTTTTTGTTTTAGATTGAATTATTACCAATATCTTTACGATAAAATATATTCTCTTGTTTCAATTTTTGCATATCTTGATAAATCCTATTTTGAGCATCAACTAAATCATCAGCATGTGTTTTAACAACGAATAATCTACCG
The DNA here is from genome assembly GCF_000615905.1 of Companilactobacillus nodensis DSM 19682 = JCM 14932 = NBRC 107160. Lineage (GTDB taxonomy): Bacteria > Bacillota > Bacilli > Lactobacillales > Lactobacillaceae > Companilactobacillus > Companilactobacillus nodensis. The sequence continues at coordinate 72,812 of NZ_BAMN01000006.1, read as the reverse complement.
CCATCAGAACAAAGTGAATCTCCATTAAGTTTAACGCCTGCATAATTTATTTCACAATTCAAATTTTCAAATGAACCAACCGTTCCTAAATCTGCATTCTTAATAGGTGAATCGGGATAACCACTAACCGATGCAAATACACCTAAATCGACACCAGACGTTTCCCAATTAATTTCAGGATTATCATCATTCAAAATTGAGAAAATGACATGCCCCAAATTATTCTTGAGACGTGGCAAAACAACCTCTGTTTCAGGATCACCAAACCTAACATTGAATTCAATTACCTTGATTCCCTTATTAGTCAAAATTAATCCTGCATACAAAACACCCGTGTACTTGATGTGATCTTCAGTTAAGGTCTCAATAAAAGGTTTAAGTACCTTATTTACCGCTCGATCATAAGTAGCTTGTGAAATGTTACTAACGGGGCAAATGGCACCCATTCCACCAGTATTAGGCCCTTTGTCGTCGTCTTTTAATTTCTTATAATCTTGTGCAGCGGGCATAGGATAGAACTTGCCATTATTAACGAACGCCATTAGTGAAAACTCTTCACCGTCTAGATACTCTTCAATAACAATTTTACTAGTTTCAAACTTATGTCCATTCAATAGGCCGTCCACTACTTGAACTGCTTCATCAACATTTTCAACAATATAAACACCCTTACCAGCCGCAAGACCATCGGCCTTGATTACAACTGGATATTCAGATAAATGTTTCAAATACTTCTCTGCAGCTTTGAAATCACTAAATTCAGAATATTCAGCCGTGGGTACATTAGCTAATTTCAAAAGTGATTTTGTAAATGCCTTCGAACCTTCAATCTGAGCGGCTCTCTTATTGGGGCCAAAAATTCTTAAACCATGTGCCTCAAAAAAATCAACTATTCCATTTACTAGCGGTGCTTCAGGTCCAACAATCGTATATGCAATGTTTTCTTTAATGGCAAAGTTTACCAAACCATCAAAATCATCTTCGTCTATTTTGGCAATATTGATACCTGATAACTTCATACCGTCGTTTCCTGGCGCACAAAATATTTTATTGCTTTCTGACGAGAGTGCATCACATATAGCGTGTTCACGAGCGCCAGACCCAATTACAAGTATTTTCATATTTTACCTCTTAATGTCTAAAGTGACGTCTGCCTGTACAGATCATTGCAATGCCATATTTATTTGCCATATCGATCGAATCTTGATCATGGATCGAACCACCAGGCTGAATAATTGCTGTTACGCCATGTTCTGCAGCATATTGGACACAGTCATCCATTGGGAAGAAGGCATCTGATGCCATAACTAGTGGTGTATGTGTATCACCAGTTTCCTCTTGTTCAATAGCAATTTTAACTGATCCAATACGATTCATTTGTCCAGCACCAACACCAAGTGTCTTATCAGTTGTGGAAATGATAATTGCATTACTCTTAACGTGTTTAACAACTTTTTGTCCAAATAATAAAGCTTTGACTTCTTCGTCAGTTGGTTGTTTATCTGTTACAACTTCAAAATCATCGGTGCTGTCGACTGTAGTATCACGTTCTTGAACTAATAATCCACCCATAACTGAAACGTACTCGTACTTATCAGCATTCTTAGCTTCAGTAAAATCAACCGTCAACAATCTGATATTTTTCTTTGATTCAAGAATCTCTAACGCTTCAGCAGTAAAACTAGGAGCAATAACTATTTCTAGGAAAATTTTATGCAACTCTTCAGCAACTTCTGCTGTGACTTCCCGGTTAAAGGCAATGATTCCTCCGAAAATAGAAATCTTATCGGCACTATATGCCTTCTGCCATGCTTTGTAGATACATTCGTCATCAACACCAACGCCACAAGGATTCATATGTTTGAGCGCCGCTACACATGGTTGATCAAAATCGGCAACAATTCTCAATGCCGCATCAGCGTCTTTGATATTATTGAAAGATAATTCCTTACCATGAAGTTGAACTGCAGAGGCAACGGAATACTTAGTTGGTAATGAACTCTTGTAAAAAGCTGCTTTTTGATGAGAATTTTCGCCATATCGTAGTGATTGTTCAAAGTCATAAGACAATGTTTCAACATCAGGAAATTCTTCGCCGTTAAGGTTTGATAAATATCCAGCAATGATACTGTCGTATTGAGCTGTATGTCTAAATGCTTTGGCTGCCAATCTTTGTCTTAAATCCAAGTTATCTTGATCATCTAAATGTTCGATAACAACTTGATAATCTTGTTGATCTACAACTACAAATACGCTCTTGTAATTCTTTGAGGCTGATCTGATCATTGACGGGCCACCAATGTCGATTTGTTCAATAGCTTGATCAAGTGTTACATCAGGCTTAGAAATTGTTTCTTTAAATGGATATAAATTAACACAAACTAAATCAATCGTATCAATGTTTAACTTCTTTAAGGTTTCCATGTGCTCTGGATTATCCCTTTTAGCCAACAAACCAGCATGTACTTTGGGATGCAGTGTCTTAACACGTCCATCCAAGATTTCTGGAAAACCAGTTACTTCATCGATTTCAATTACGGAAACGTTATTCTCTTGCAATTTTTTATATGTTCCACCTGTTGAAATGATTTCATATCCCTTTTCAATCAAGCTCTGAGCAAATTCAACAACTCCAGTTTTATCTGAAACACTAATCAATGCCTTTTTCAAAATTAACGTTCTCGCTTTCTTTTTTTATTAAATCAAGAATTACTTTGATGTACATTTCATGTTCTTTAGTGTGGATTCGTTCTTCCAATGTTTCTACATTATCTGTTTTTAAAATTGGAATATATTTTTGACAAATAATTGGTCCCGTATCAACATTCTCGTCAATATAATGAATCGTTACTCCGGTTTCTGTATCGCCCGAATCAAATGCACGTTGTATTGCATCTAACCCTGAAAACTTAGGTAATAACGAGGGATGAATATTAATGATTCTATTTCTATATTCATTCAAAAGTCACTGGTCACCACTCGCATGTAACCTGCTAAAAAAATATACTCAACTTCAAAAGGTACTAGCTTATCAACGATGGTACGTTCATATTCTTTTCTATTAGGAAAATTTTTAAGCTCATTAACAAACACTGGAATATTTAGATTTTTTGCCTTTTGTATTACTGGTGCATTGGGCTGATCACAAACCAAAACTTCTATATCTAATCCTGCCTCTTGCAATTCAGTAGAGTTAGCAATTGCGTCAAAATTAGTACCATTACCTGAAGCAAAGATGGCTACTCTCATGCATCCACCCCCGTTAGTTCAATACTATTCTTAACTCTGTTAGTCACTTTACCGATATTCCACGCTTGTAACTTAGACTTATTTAATTCTGACAACACATGTGATTCTTCTTTAGGATCAACTGCTAAAACCATTCCCAGTCCCATGTTAAAGACATGATACATATCTTCTGACTTGATTGATCCATACTTTTGAACTGCCATAAATATTTCGTTTTTCACCCAACTATCAGTATCAATCACAGCTGAAAGATCATTTGGCAACATTCTTGGAATATTTTCATAGAATCCACCACCAGTTATGTGAGCAATTCCATGTATTTTTTTATCATCCAATAATGGTAGAACATCTTTAACATATATCTTAGTAGGTTCTAGTAGATAATCCCCAAGTGAACCATTTGGCAATTCAGACAATTTAGTATCCATGTTAAAGTCATGATCTTTAAAGAAAATCTTTCTGATCAATGAATACCCATTCGAGTGTAATCCGCTAGATGAAATCCCAATTAAAACATCGTCTTTCTTTACGTTTGCTTTATTAAGGACATTATCCTTTTCACAAATTCCGACAGAAAAACCAGCAATATCATAACTTGTTTCAGAGTAAACATCTGGCATTTCGGCAGTTTCTCCGCCAATCAAGTCGGCACCTGCTTGACGGCATCCCTCAATCACTCCTGTTAATATCTTTTCAACTTTATCATCAACCTTACCAGTTGAAATATAATCCAAAAAATATACTGGCTTGGCCCCTTGTGCAAGAATATCGTTGACACACATTGCGACACAATCTATTCCGATAGTGTCAAGTTTCCCATTTTCCGTTAATAGTAACTTAGTTCCTACTCCATCATTACTAGAAATCAAGACAGGCTTTTTATAGCCATCCGGAATCTCATACATTCCACCGAAACTACCGATATTGGATTTTTTATCTGCAGTTTTTTGCTTAACAAATTTGGAAATCTTATAACCTGACTCAACATTTACCCCTGCATCTTCGTAAGGATTCGTCATTATAATCTCCTTTATGAATCTTTTTCTACTTCATCTGCGTAGTCATATAAGTATGTTGGATATTTTCCATTGAAGTATGACAGATCAAGACCTGAATCAGGTAGGTTTCTATCCTTACTCAAACCAATGGCATCAACCAATCCTTCTTCACTCAAGAATTCCAATGAATCAGCATCAAACATTTTTCTCATTTCTTCAACTGATTTATGAGAAGCAATTAACTCGCTCTTCTTTTGAATATCAATTCCAAAGAAACAAGGAAACTTAAATTGTGGTGAAGCAATTCTTAAATGAACTTCACGAGCACCGGCATCACGTAACATCTTGACGATATATGCACACGTTGTTCCGCGTACAATTGAGTCATCTACCAAAATTACACGTTTATCCTTCACCACACCTTTAACAGCTGCTAGCTTTTGGCGAACGCTCTTTTCTCTTAATTCTTGTGTAGGCTGGATAAATTCACGTCCCATGTATTGATTCTTAATGAGTCCCATTTCATACGGAAGCTTAATTGCTTCAGCATAACCACTGGCAGCGGACAATGACGAGTTTGGAACTCCTACGACAATATCTCCTTCAACTGGATATTCTTCAGCAAGGTTTCTTCCCATACGTTTCCTAGCGGAATGAACATTTATTCCTAACAAATTAGAATCAGCTCTGGCGAAGTAAACAAACTCCATTGAACAAAATGCTAATTTGGTCTTTGTCGTCCAATGATCAATCTTCATACCTTCATCATTGATAGTGATCAGTTCACCTGGCAAAACATCGCGAACAAACTTCGCATTAACAGCATCTAATGCGCAAGTTTCACTTGCAACAACATATGAGCCGTTTTCCAATTGTCCAATCGACAATGGTCTAAAGCCATTACTATCTAAAGCAATAATTAATGAATCTCTCGTCATCAATAAATAAGCAAATCCACCTTGAATCGTATTAAGCGATTCTTTTATTTTGTCTATGAGATTTGACTTATTTGATTTTTTGATCAAATGCATCAAAACTTCAGAATCTGAACTTGATTTGAAAATGTGACCACTTTGTTCAAGTTCTTTTTTTAAAGTAATTGCGTTAGTTAAATTACCATTATGAGCTAGTGCAAATTGATCATCCGTAAAATCAAATAACAATGGTTGAACATTTTCAATTTTATTTTCTCCGGCAGTAGAATATCTAACGTGACCGATTGCTGAATTACCAGTTAATGCGTACAAGTTCTTTTGATCTGAAAAAACTTGCGATACAAGTCCAAGATTGCGATAACTCATTAACTTGCCATTATCATTGGTGACTATTCCAGCCCCTTCTTGTCCACGGTGCTGTAAACTGTGCAGTCCCAGATATGTTAAATAATTAGCATTTTCTGCTCCCCAGACTCCAAAAACTCCACATTCTTCATTCAAACTTTTTACTTCATTAAACATGGGATTGCCTCTTTCCAGTTACTCAAGGACTCACTTAATTCAATATCCATCTCATCGTCACTCGTATGAATAGAAAATACTGAATCATTAGTTACAAAGCCAAGACACTCAAAATTATCTTTAAAAATTTCTTCTAAGGACTCCTTGTCCTTGCTCTCAATCGTTACTAAATATCTTGACTGTGTTTCTGAAAACATCTGCTTAGATGTTAAAACTGTTTGAATATTGAATCCTAATTCATTTTCAAAAGCTGATTCTGAAATAGCTGCAACTAACCCACCGTCTGATAAATCATGACAGCTCTTTAATAAATTATTTTTTATTGCTTTCAAAATCAATTGTTGATTATTCAATTCAATATCTAAATCAATCTCGTTAAGTTTTCCTTGAACGGTACCCAATTGTTGTTCTTGTATTTCTGAACCATTAAAATCATTGCCAGTATTACCCAACAAATAAATCAAGTCACCTGAGTCCTTAAATGAAGATGTCGTGATATGGCTGATATCTTCAATTAGACCGACCATTCCAATCATTGGACTTGGATAGATAGCTTCCTTATTAAATTCGTTGTATAAAGAAACATTCCCCGAAATGACTGGAACATCAAACTTGTTACATACATCAGCAATTCCTTGAACACTTTGGTCCAATTCCCAGAATATTTCTGGATCTTCCGGATTTCCATAATTTAAACAATCTGTTATTCCTACAGGGATACCACCACTAGCAACAATATTTCTAGCGGCTTCTAATACTGTTATCTGACCCCCGATATATGGATCGACATACACATATCTAGAATTACTATCGTTGGTTGCGACAATAGCCTTTTTTGTTCCTCTAATGCGAACAACTCCAGCATCACTACCAGTCTAACGACTGTATTACTTTTAACTTGCGAGTCATATGTTTCGTATAGATACGATTTTGAAGCAATTGAAGGACTCCTCAAAATATTCATCCATGATTCTTTAAAAGATTTTATTTCCGGAACGAATTGATCATTATTGTTTTCAAGTCTAGCTGGCTTAACACCTTGATGGTCATATTCAGGAACATCTTCCGTCAAACTATCAATAGGAATATCAACAACTAGTTTATTTTGATGATAAATTTTATATTGCTTATCAGAGGTTACCTTTCCAATAATTACAGCATCTAAGTTATATGCTTCAAAGAAGTCTAATACATCATCCTCAAACTCTGGCTTGATACATAAAACCATTCGCTCTTGAGATTCAGATAGCATCATTTCATATGCACTCATTCCGGATTCACGTTGAGGAACGTTATCTAGATTCAGCATCAAACCACTTTGAGCTTTTGAAGCCATTTCAGCAGTTGATGATACCAAACCAGCTGCTCCCATATCTTGAACTCCCAGAATCCAATCTGAATGTTCTTGGATAATCTCAACACAAGCATCCATCAATAACTTCTCGATAAATGGATTACCAACTTGTACCGCTGAACGTTGCTTCTTTTTCTTGTTTGAAAATTCATCTGAGGCAAATGTGGCTCCATGGATTCCATCACGACCAGTTGTTGATCCAACATATACGATTAGATTATTGTTACCACTTGCTTGACCATGTTTGAACTGTGTATTGTCAAGTAATCCAATGCACATCGCGTTAACCAATGGATTTTTTTCATAACATTTCTCAAATGTAATTTCTCCACCAATAGTTGGAATACCAATACAATTACCATATCCGCCGATCCCAGCAACTACTTCTTTAACCAAATGTTTAGTTTGGTCATTGTCAATTGGACCGAACTTCAAACTATCGAGCAATGCAATTGGTGTTGCACCCATTGAAAAAATATCTCTAATAATTCCACCAACACCTGTAGCCGCACCTTGATAAGGTTCAACTGCAGATGGATGGTTATGACTCTCTGCCTTAAAAACAACTGCTTGATTGTCGCCAATATCAATAATACCGGCATCTTCACCTGGACCAGCTAATACACGTGAGCTATCATTTGGAAGCTTACGAAGAACCTTTTTTGAATTCTTGTATGAACAATGTTCACTCCACATAACGGAATATAAGCCGGTTTCAGTGTAGTTAGGCAATCTGCCTAAAATCTTCTCACTGATTAATTCATACTCAGAATCACTTAATCCCCATGTCTGATAAATCTTTTCTTCTTTGATTTGTACTGGTGTTGGTTCACTCACTATATTTGCACCCCGTTCTTTTGAGTTTCTAACATCGACTTGAACAACTTCAAACCATCATCTGAACCTAGAATAGATTCAATTGCTCTTTCTGGATGGGGCATCATACCTAAAACATTCTTTTGCTTATTAGTAATTCCAGCGATTTCTTCAACGCTACCATTTACATCCTGACTATATCTAAAAACAACCTGGTTATTCTCATTTAATTCCCATAATGTCTCTTCATCACAGTAATATCTGCCTTCACCATGTGCAATTGGTACCATAATTTTTTCATTCAAATTATATTTGTTAGTAAAGATGGTTTTGTTATTTTCAACTACTAATTCAACTTGTTTACATATGAAACGGTTTTGTCGATTATTAGTTAGTGTTCCCGGTAATAATCCAATTTCAGTTAAAATCTGGAATCCATTACAGATACCCAAAACTGGTTTACCTTCGTTGGCTAACCTTATTACTTCCTTGATAATTGGTGCATGACTGGCAATTGCGCCACTTCTAAGATAGTCACCATATGAGAATCCACCAGGAATTAAAATTCCATCGTATCCATCTAATGATTCTTCTTTGTAGCTGACCAAATCAGCTTCTTGTTCAATTCCGTCACGAATGGCGTAATAAAGATCCATGTCACAGTTAGAACCAGGGAAAACAATAACTGCAAATTTCATTATGCTTCCTCCGCAATTTCATAACGGTAACTTTCAATATTAGGATTGGCTAGTAATCCATCACAGATTTCATCAACATCTTTTTCAAGACTTTCAGTACTATCATCGAACTTTAATTCAAAATACTTTCCCATTCTTACTTCAGATACACCAGGGTATCCCATGGTATGCGTTGCATCTTTGATAGCTTCACCTTGCACGTCAACAACTGAATCCTTTAGAGTTACATAAATTTTTACAAGAATCATTTTTTTCTCCTTATTTAGCCGTTAATCTATCCAGCACTTTTTGATATGTTTCCACTAAGTCGCCTTTTTTTTGTCTAAAAATATCTTTGTCTAGTGATGTATGACTACTTTGATCCCATAGGCGGCAGTTATCTGGGGAAAATTCATCGACAAGAATGACCTTCCCATTCAAACGTCCAAATTCAAGCTTAAAATCAATTAAATCAAGTTTTTTATCACCAAAAAATTTGATCAACAAATGATTTACTTCTAGGGCCTGTTCTTTGACATAATCAATTTCCGATTGGGTAGCGATGCCCAGTGAGATGACTTGTGAATCATTGATAAATGGATCATCAAGCTTGTCACTCTTGAAATAAAATTCAATGATTGGAGTTTCTAACATCTCACCTTCAATCAAATCAAACTTCTTAGCTAAGCTTCCAGATACACGATTTCTCAAAACAACTTCAAGCGGAATTACCTCAGTCTTTTTGATCAATTGTTCATGATCAGAAATATTCTTAATTACATGTGTTTCAATACCGTTTTCGATCAAATAATCAAATACTAAGGTAGAAATTTGACAATTCAAGATACCTTTTCCAGGAAACATTTCCTTTCTCTTACCATTCAAAGCTGTTGCTTGATCCTTATAGACCACTAGCAATTCGTCTTCGTTATCAGTTTTGAATAAGTCTTTAGCTTTTCCAGAATAAATCAATTGATTATCCATAATTTCTCCTATACGTTCCAAATTGGATTTTCTTCAATACTTTTTTGGGTTTCATTAACATCATTGATCAAAATAGTTATATGCCCCATTTTCCGATTATGCTTGATTTCATCTTTTCCATAATCATGAAGATGCCAATCAGCATGATTGAAAACATCTAATCTCGCATTAACCAAATGCTGACCTAATAAATTAACCATAACTGCCGACTGTAATAGGTTTATTTTTGGCATCGGTAAATTGCAAATTCCTCTGATATGAGCATCAAATTGAGAAATATTACACGATTCAATTGTCAGATGTCCTGAATTGTGTGGTCGTGGTGCAATTTCATTTACATACAAGTCTTCTTGTGCAGAAATAAAAAATTCAACACACATAGTTCCTACTAGCTCTAACTTCTCAGATATTCCTTCAGCAATTTCATGAATTTGTTGACTCAACTTATCACTGATACGAGCTGGACAAATACTTAGATGAAGAATGTTATCTCGATGGATATTTTCTATAACTGGAAAAATAGACGTTTGTCCAGCAATATTCCTTGATATAACCACTGATACTTCCTTATCTAGGTCGATTGTTTTTTCTAAAATACACTCTGAAGAACTTACTAAATCTCCAATACCATTGAATGATTCATCTTCAATTCTGATTTGACCCTTACCATCATATCCACCGCGTGTCGTCTTGATTATCGATGGAATTCCAATTTTTTTTATTGCCTGTTCAAATTCCTTCATATCTTCAACGATTGCATGTGGCACAACTGGAAAGCCGTTATCCTCCAAAAATCCCTTCTCAGAAATTCGATTTTGTGTAACAGTCAGAGCCTTTGTTCCTTGTGGAATATAAGTATATTGAGATACTTCTTCGATAGTTTCAGCATCAACATTTTCAAATTCATATGTCATTACATCTACATGTTTTGCTAATTCAATCAGAGAATCCAAGTCGTCATATTCTGCAACGATCTGTGCATCTGATACTTGCGCAGCTGAACAATTGTCTTGTGGATCAAGAATGATTACCTTATATCCCATTTCTTTTGCAGACAACGCCATCATTTGGCCCAACTGACCTCCGCCAATGATGCCAATTGTTGAACCAGATAAAGATTGATTATTCAAGATTTTTCCCACTTTCTACTGATTTGTCATGCATTCGATTTTGATAATCAATCAAATTGATTGCATATTGTTCGTTTTCTAATGCACAAATCTTGGTAGCTAGAATCGCTGCATTAGTTGCTCCAGCATCACCAATTGCAACGGTAGCGACTGGAACACCACTAGGCATCTGTACAATAGATAACAGTGAGTCTATGCCATTGAGCGTACTGGATTTAACGGGTACACCGATAACTGGAAGTATGGTTGAAGAAGCAATCATACCTGGCAAATGTGCAGCACCGCCAGCACCGGCAATAATGACTTTGAAATGATTTGCTGCTGCTCCAATTGCGAAATCAAGCATTTCTTGCGGCATCCTATGTGCAGAGATCACTTTAACTTCATAACTAACTTCCAATTGTTCAAGTGTCTCAATAGTTTTTTCCATTGTTTTTAAATCTGAAATGGAACCCATGATTATTGCAACATCTTTCATTATTTGTTTACCCTTTCTAATTAGTACTCAAATATTAACAGCTATTATTTTATTTTTCAAGGAAAAGACGTACATTAATATCTATAATTTTAATAATCATTCGTGAATTCGTTTTAAAAAAGAATATTTTAATTATTAAAATTATTATAGTTCGGGAATTATTATACATTTTGTATTTTAAACAAAAAAATAGGTAGACCCTGATTAACTTAATAATCAAGGTCTACCTATTAGAAATTAAAATGCTTAAATTTTACTTTTTGCTATTTTCTTTCTTTTGTTGTGCTTTCATTGAGCTCATCAATTGATTCAACTTCTTTTGTGATGGTTTTTGTCCCATTTGTGCCATCATTTGTTTAATCATATCAGGCTAATTGGTGGATTATCTTCAAAGTACTTCTTCATATACCATCTTGCGGCGAAGAAACCAATGATCAATCCAACTAATAAAGCCAAAACTCCAACTGCGATCGTTATTCCCATATCTTATTTTCACCCTTTCCATACATCTTATAATGATACAAAAAATTTAATGTAATTAAAAGACTAATCGTCACGTAATCCCTTTTTACGTTGAATTTCTTTAACTTTGTTTGGTGTTACTTCTTTTCCTTCCTTATCATAGACCTTCATCATTTCGATTTGTGATCTAAAACTGGCACGGAAATTTTCCAAATACTTTTTACGAAGCACGCCTTGTTGATGCGCCTCTTCAGGTGTCAATCCACCATTCTTGGACTTGTGTGCTAATTCATTTATCTTAGCAATTAGTTCTTCTTGTTCTTTCATTTCTATATATCTCCTAATTATACCGAACACTTGTTTGAATTTATATCATCATTCTGATACAATCTAAATAAGATATTAACAATGAGGTGTTCTAATGTCAAAAGCTGAGGGCTCTAAACAATCCCAAATTTTACAATGCATCCATGATTATTTAGACGATCATGGCTATCCACCAACCGTCAGAGAAATCTGTGAGGCAGTTGATCTATCTTCAACGTCAACTGTACACGGTCATTTATCACGACTTGAGAAAAAAGGTTACTTACAACGTGATCCAACTAAGCCAAGAGCAATTGAATTGACAGTTGCTGGATTGAATTCAATCGGTGTTAAATCGAAGCAAATTCCGATCCTAGGTGCTGTTGCTGCTGGTCAACCTATCACAGCTGAGCGTAACCCTGAAGGCTACTTCCCAATTCCACCTGACTTAAATCGTAGTTCTGGTGAACTATTCATGTTAGATATTCACGGTGAAAGTATGATAAATGCCGGTATCTTTGATGGTGATCAAGTTATTGTTCACGAGCAAAATACTGCTAACAATGGTGAAATCGTCATTGCAATGACTGAAGATATTGAAGCCACTTGCAAACGATTCTACAGTGAAAACGGACATTACCGTCTACAACCTGAAAATGATACAATGGATCCAATTATTTTGGACAATGTTGAAGTTCTTGGTAAGGTTGTCGGATTGTATCGTTCACAAATATTCTAAATTTAAGGATACTCGAATGAGTATCCTTTTTTGATACAAAAAAAGATGCCTCGTAGGCATCTCTTTAATTGCAATATTAGATATCGCGACGACGTTCCTTGATACGTGCAGCCTTACCCTTACGATCACGTAGGTAGTATAACTTAGCACGACGTACACGACCATGTCTGATAACTTCGATCTTGTCAACACGAGGTGTGTTTAGTGGGAATGTTCTTTCAACACCAACACCACTACTGATCTTACGAACAGTATATGTAGCACTAACGCCTGTACCGTGTTTCTTAATTACAACACCTTCGAACAATTGAATACGTTCACGTGAACCTTCAACAACCTTGGCGTGGACACGAACTGTGTCTCCAGGGCGGAAATCAGGAATATCTGAACGTAGTTGTTCTGATGTAATATCTTGAATTAATTTATTCATAAAACTCTCTCCTGTTTCGACACTCTTATATATCCTTAAATGGTATACAGCGGAATATCGTTAATATGTGCTCAAACACTCTTACAATAATACATTAATTGTATTTCAGTGTAAACTGTTTTCTGATTTTATTTCTCTCAAGAAATGTTTTTCTTCATTTGATAACTCAACCGTATTCAATAAGTCCGGACGTCTCTCCAAAGTCTTTCTCAGAGACTGTTTCAAGCGCCATATACGGATTTTTTCGTGATCTCCACTAGTAAGTACCTCAGGTACCTTCTTACCTCGAAAATCAGCAGGACGTGAATACTGAGGGTATTCCAATAATCCGTTAGAAAATGATTCATCTTCAGCAGAGACAGAATTGCCTAGGACGCCTGGAACAAATCTCAGTGTAGCATCGATCATACTCATGGTTGGCAATTCACCACCAGTCAGAATATAGTCACCGATCGAAACTTCATCCGTTACTAAATCCTTGATCCGTTCGTCGAATCCCTCGTAATGACCACAAATAAATACTAATTGATCTTCCTTAGCAAAGTCACGCGCCATATTAGTATTAAATGTTTTACCAGCGGGATCTAATAATATAACACGTTTTTTACCAGGCTTTTGTTCTTCAACATAGTCCATTGCGTCATATATTGGTTGTGCTTGCAGAAGCATCCCAGCTCCACCACCGTACGGTGAATCATCAACGTGGTTCTGCTTATTAGTCGTAAAATCTCTGAAATCTACAACGTCAATATTTACTAAATCCTTTTCTTGAGCCTTGCCAATTAATGATTCATCCAATGACTGAAACATTCTGGGAAAAATACTTAAAACTGTAATATCCATTAGTCTATCAATCCATCCGGAATCTCAACGTCAATTTTTTGACCTTCAAGATCCACCTTTTTTACAACATCATCAATATAAGGAACTAGTACTTCCTTATACTTCGAACCCTTAACGACCCAAACATCATTCGGACCGAGTTCAATTATCTCTTTTACTTTACCAATATTGCCTAACACAGGATCAACCACGTCTAAGCCAATAATCTGACTGTACAAAAATTCACCTTCAGCAAGTTTAGGCTTCACTTCATTGTCAGCAAAAATCTCAGACTTAACATACTGTTCCACGTCATTGATATTGTCATAACCTTCGAATTTTATCAAAATAAAATTCTTGTGTTTACGTGAAGATTCCACTACAAGTTGCTTTTCAGCACTTCCAGTTTTGTGCAAATATAACTTAGCACCAGACTTGAATCTCTCTTCTGGAAAATCTGTAATAGGTATGATCCTTAGTTCACCTTTAATACCATGAGTATTAACTATTGTACCCACTCTGTATAATTTCTCGGCCATTGGCTCCTCCGTGATAAATAAATAGGACCTGACAAAACGAAGTTTTATCTGATCCCACTTTTATTATTCAATTATTTTGAATATTTGCTTTCATGATACTTTTGCATAATACCATGTGTCTTAAGCAAGTTACGAACTGTATCTGAAGGTTGTGCACCTTTTTGTAACCAATCCATAATCTTGTCATCATCTAACTTGATTTCTTCTGGTTGTGTAATTGGGTTGTAGTAACCAACTTGTTCGATGAAGCGGCCATCACGTGGTGCACGTGAATCAGCAACAACGATTCTGTAAAATGGTCTTAACTTACTACCCATACGTTTCATTCTAATCTTAACTGACATTTTGTTTCCTCCTAAATACTTAACTTTGTTAGTATACACAAAAAAAATAGAAGTGTAAAGTTTTTTTCTTTACACCTCGTATTTTTTTATGATTTAAAACGTTTGATCTTCTTCAAGCGCTTCTTTTTATTCTTCTTTTGTTTCTTAACCATTGAACGCATGGCCATCTTCCCAATTTTTCCGGACATTCCTCCGCCCATCATTTGATCAAGACCATTCATATTTCCCTTACTCATTTGTTTCATCATGTCACGGGATTGCTTGAACTGTTTGATCATGCGATTGACTTCTTGAATATTACGGCCAGATCCACTAGCAATTCTACGACGGCGTGAAGGGTTCAATAAATCAGGATTCTCACGTTCCTTAGGTGTCATTGAATAAACAATTGCCTTCAAGTGATCGATATCTTTTTCACCGATACTAACATTTGCTAATTGCGGATTATTAGCCATTCCAGGGATCATCTTCATAATTTCATCAAGTGGTCCCATTTTTTGAACTTGATCCATTTGGTCAATAAAATCATTGAAATCAAAACTGTTTTCTCTGATTTTTTCAGCCATTTCTTCAGCTTGTTTAGCATCGTAGTCTGTCTGGGCTTTTTCGATAAGCGTAAGCATATCACCCATACCCAAAATACGATCAGCCATACGATCGGGATGGAAAACATCCAATTGATCGAGTTTTTCACCTTGTCCAATGAACTTGATTGGCTTACCAGTAACCGAACGAATTGAAAGTGCGGCCCCACCACGGGTATCACCATCCAACTTAGTTAGTACAACACCAGTAATATCAAGTTGTTCGTCGAATCCATGAGCAACCTTAGCAGCAACTTGACCAGTCATCGCATCGGCAACGAACAAGATTTCATTTGGATGAGCTAACTCTTTGATACGTGCCAATTCGTCCATCAACTTATCGTCGATTTCCAAACGTCCGGCAGTATCAATGATTACATAATCATTCTTGTTCTCTTCAGCTTGTTTCAAACCATTACGAACAATGTCAACTGGATCCTTGTCGGTACCTTCATCATAAACCGGAGCACCAACTTGTTCACCAACGACCTTCAACTGTTCAATAGCGGCAGGACGATAAACATCCCCTGCAATAAACATTGGACGAGCCTTGTCGTTTGCCATCAAATACTTAGCTAACTTACCAGCAGTTGTGGTTTTACCAGCACCTTGAAGACCAACCATCATGATGATAGTTGGAATATGTGGAGCTTTGTTTAGCGGAACAGCTTCCTCACCCATCAACTTAGTTAATTCGTCATCAACAATTTTGATTACTTGTTGTGAAGGTGTCAAACTGTCCATTACTTCTGAACCTAATGCACGTTCTCTAACTTGTTTAACGAATCCCTTAACAACATCGAAGTTAACATCGGCCTCAAGTAAAGCCATTCTAACTTCACGCATTACAGCACGAACATCATCTTCTGAAAGTTTTCCTTTACCTTTCAGCGAAGAAAAAACTTTTTGTAGTCGTTCACTTAATCCTTCAAAAGCCATCTCTTACTCCTATTATTTTTCATTTATTTTTGAAATACGTCTTACTAATTCTACCAATTCTTTATCCTTAGGATACTTTTTCAAAACAATCCGATCTAGTTGACTGGCAATATCGTCGATTTCTTGTGTCTTCTGTACTAATCCTAGTTCTGCTTCAAAAGATTCTAACAGACTGACTGAACGATGCAAATTGTCCATAACAGCTTGACGCGACACATCAAGTTGTTCAGCGATTTCACTCAAAGAAAAGTCTTCAACATAATATAAATTAATATATTGATTTTGTTTTTTGGTTAATAAAGAATGATAAAAATTATACAACAAATTTATCTTAGTTGTTTCATCAATGCCCATAATTATTTACCGGAACCGACGATCAGTTCCTTAAATAGTCCATAAATAAATTTCTCAGGGTCAAAGTCTCTAAGATCATCCATTTGTTCACCTAATCCCACCAGTTTAACTGGAATGTGTAATTCATTACGGATCGGTAAGACAATACCACCTTGTGAACTACCATCGATCTTAGTCAAAACAATTCCTGTAACATCAGTTGTTTCATTGAATTGCTTAGCTTGACTCAAAGCGTTTTGTCCGGTTGAACCATCCAAAACTAATAATACTTCTTGTGGAGCATCTGGAAGTTCACGAGTAATAACACGTTTGATTTTTTCAAGCTCACGCATGAGTCCTTCTTTGTTCTGTAAACGTCCAGCAGTATCGACTAGTAAAATATCATAGTCATCATTAACTGCGCGTTGAACAGCGTCATAAACAACGGAAGCAGGATCAGTC
The DNA here is from genome assembly GCF_000615905.1 of Companilactobacillus nodensis DSM 19682 = JCM 14932 = NBRC 107160. Lineage (GTDB taxonomy): Bacteria > Bacillota > Bacilli > Lactobacillales > Lactobacillaceae > Companilactobacillus > Companilactobacillus nodensis. The sequence continues at coordinate 55,709 of NZ_BAMN01000006.1, read as the reverse complement.
TGTGGCTTGCTTGCTTCAACAGGAACATTTACACGACGTCCCCATTCTTGTAATTGTTCGATAGCACCAGCTCTAAATGTATCACCAGCCGCCAAAAGAACTTTTTTACCTTCTTGTTGATATCTGTGAGCCAATTTACCAATAGTTGTTGTCTTACCAGCACCATTAACTCCAACGAATAAGAAGACTGTTGGTGTTTTATCAGCACTAAACTTCAATGAATTATCTTCTTCTTTGCCCTCCTCATCGTACATATCAACTAATTTGCGAACGATGACATCAGAAACATCAGAACGTTTCTTAACATTCTCTAACTTAACTTCTTCACGTAGTTCATCAGACAACTTCAAAGCAGTTTCATAACCAACATCAGATTCGATCAACAACTCTTCAAGATCATCAAAGAACTCTTCATCAACACTTCTAAAGTTAGCCAAGAAGCGATTAAAACGAGCACCAAATGAATTACGACTCTTCTTTAATCCTTCATCGTACTCTTTGATATCATCTTTTTCTTCAGGCTCTTCTGAAACTTCTGACTCAGACTCTTCAGTAGTTTCAGTAGCTTGCTCTGACTCCGATTCTAGTTCTGTTGTTTCTTCAGGTTGTGATTCTTCAGACGGAGTTTCCACTGGTTCCTCGGTTGATTCAGCTGGAGTATTGTCTTCAACTGGCTCTTCCGTTTTCTCCACTGGCTCAGCAGGCTCTTCATTTACCTCTTTTGCTTCCTGCTCTGGTTCTTCCACAACTTCTTTTGGTTCATTTTCAGTTTCCGATTCAGCAGGGGTTTCAGTATTCTCTGACTTATCTGACTCAGAGTCTTCTGATTCAGCATCGTTAGCGGATTCCTCGCCTTCAACAGCTTCTTTTGTTTCTTGTTCTTTTTTATCTTCTTCTTCGTCTTTACCGGTAAAAGCTTTTTTTATTCGATCAAAAAGTCCCATTAATTAATCTCCTTTTAAGCGTCTTTGTTGATATCTTGTAGCGAAACCGAGAGCATTCTTGAGACTCCGGATTCTTCCATCGTTACGCCATACAAACGATTTACATTCATCATTGTACCCTTACGGTGCGTAATAACAATAAATTCAGTATTAGCATCATAACGATTTAAATAATTAGCAAAGCGATAGACATTTGCATCGTCTAATGATGCCTCAACTTCATCAAGGATACAGAATGGCACAGGATGAACCTTGATAATTGCAAACAACAATGTGATAGCTGTCAAAGCCTTCTCTCCACCAGATAACAAGCTCAAGCGCTGAAACTTCTTCCCAGGTGGTTGTGCGATAATTTCAATTCCCGTCTCTAACAAGTTACTAGGGTCAGTCAAGACTAACTTAGCACGGCCTCCAGCAAACATCTCAGGGAAAATAGTTTCAAATGCTGCACTAACTTCATCAAATGTCTTTTTGAAACGAGTTGTAACTTCATTATCCATTTCTGACATTGTATCCAGCAACTGTTGTCTAGCTTGTAGTAAATCATTTTGTTGAGTCGTCAAGAATTCATAACGATCCTTGACCTTGTCATATTCTTCGATGGCAGACAAATTAACTGTTCCTAACTCGTCAATTCCCATCTTCAATAATCTAGCTTCTCGTTTGAGAGTCTCTGGATCAGAATCCTGTTGCTTGAGGTTCTTCATTGCAGCCTCATACGTCAATGAATAATCCTCTGACAGTGTATCTAAACGACTATCGATCTTATTAGTTAATTTAGTAACAGCGATTGCCAAGTTTTCTTGTTCATCTGAAGCTGATTTTTGTAAATCAAAGTTACGCTGAGCTTTTTCATTAAGTGATGCAGCTTGTTTATCTTTTTCACTACGTTGAGATTTCAAATCATCAAGATCGGCTTGAAGCAGCTTAATGTCATTTTCAAATTGAGTCGTCTTGGCCTTGATTTCAGCGTTCGACATGCTTAATTGGTCTCGTTCTGAATTTAATTGATCCAAACGAATTCCTAATTCTTTAATATGCTCATCTGAAGCTGATATTTCACTTATCAAACGCTCTTGCTGGGTTTTTTCATTATCGAAATTACTCTTAACAACTGCGAGGTTAGTCTGCGTCTTTTGAATATTATTATTGATTTGACTCAGCTCAGAATCGAAGTCCTTCAAGAGCTTTTGTTTGGCTTCAATTTCTTGTTGAACATCGGTAACCTGTTGTTTCAGCTTGTCAGCATTTTCAATCTGTACATTAAGTTCTTTTTGTAATTCAGTTTTTTCTGAATTGTTCTTATTGGCAGTATATTGCAAAGCATCCCTTTGTTCTTCAAGATGCTTTGTCTCGTTTGTATATGTCGATAATGAACTACTCAATTGGCCCTTTTCTTGATTAAAATCAGCCAATTTACTTTCGATTTTTTTCTTCTCTTCACGCAGATCAACTAACTCTTGACGAAGATCAACTACCGTCTGTTGTTTTTGATCAAGTAACATTTCCTGTTTAGAAAGTTTGGCATTCAACGATGTCAATTCGTCCTTACGTGTCAAGATACTTGAGTTAACTCGACGTTGTTGTCCACCTGTCATTGAACCACCAGCATTTACAACATTCCCGTCCAAAGTTACAACGCGATACTTGCGGTTTACAGCAGCAGAAACCCTTGTGGCAGCATCAATATTTTCAGCTATCAACAAATTACCCAAAATATTTTTGACAATATTTGCTACTTTGTCATCAAACTTCACTAAGTCACTAGCTACTCCAACGTAACCAGCAACTTGTTCAGCATTGTTCAAATCCGTGGCATAAATAGTTCTCGCCTTAATAATATTGATTGGCAAGAATGTTGCACGACCGCCATTTCTCTTACGTAAATAAGCGATAGCTTGCTTAGCAGATGATTCATCTTTAGTAACGATCGATTGCAATTGATTACTAACGACTGTTTCGATTGCCAACTGATACTTACTTGGAACCTTGATCAGTTCGGCTACAGCACCAATGATCCCACCAATTTCGTTTTGATTATTTAAAACATTTTTAGCACCTTCAAAAAAGCCAACATGCTCTTGTTGCATGTTCTCCAGCACTGTCTTACGTGCCTTTGTCTCTTGAAGATTCTCCAAAAATTTCAAATATTCTTGATTCTCAGCGGTCCCTGTTTCAGTAACTCGCTTAATATTATTATCGATTTCATCATTTTTCTTGATTAAATCTTGATTATCATCGATCAACTTTTGTAATTGCGCACTGACTTCAGTGACCTTATTGCTTGATTCTTTCAAATCATCTTCAATATCAGCCATTTGATGTTCAGTATCTTCATTCGAGGCTTGAATCCTATCAAGCTGACGTTGCGTGTACTTTTGATCATTTCCAGTAGAAACTTGTTCCTGCAATGTATTGACGTACTTATCACGCAACTCTGAAATATCATCCTGAATCTGTTGAGGTGTCTTCTTCTGCAGCTGTGTTATTTCTTTCAGCTTTGCCTCAAGTTCTTGGATCTGTGATTGATATTCAGAAATCTTTTCATTACATTCAGACAATTTGACCTCATGTAACTTCTTATCAGCCTTGATACTCTTCAGTTGTTCATTTAAAGAAGTTTGATTAGTCGTATTGAATCCATTTCTTTCATCAGAAACAGCAATCTGACCATTCAAGATTTCAAGTGACTGTGTTTTTTTAACAAGGTCAGCTTGACTAGCGTCGATTTTCTCGGCTAGTTTACTGATTTGGTCACGATTATCAGTAACTTCTTTATTAGAAATTTTTACTTGTTGTTCAATATTTTGCAGACTCATCTTAACTTCACGAAGCTTAGATTCTGTCTGACGCTTCTCTTTTGATAAATCTTTTATTTCTATCGTTAATATTTGTTGATAAATATTATCATATTTACTCTTTTGTTCTTTGTAATCTCGAGCAATACTAGCCTGTTCCTTCAATGGCTCTACTTGCTTAGACAGTTCCGAAACAATATCCGATACACGATGTAAATTATCGGTCGTTTCACTCAAACGATTCTCTGCCTGTGTCTTTTTCTGCTTAAACAAGGCAATTCCGGCAGACTCTTCGATGATCGAACGACGTTCAACTGGTTTACTATTGAATATTTCTTCAACTCGGCCCTGAGAAATAGTTGAGAATGACTGTTTTCCCATGCCTGAATCCATGAACATCTCAGTTATATCACGGAGACGACATGCCTTATTGTTAATTGAAAATTCAGTATCACCATTTCTGAACAACTTACGCTGAATCGTAATATTGGTCTGGTCTGACTTTAACTCTCCATTTGAGTTATCAAACTCCAATGTGACTTCAGCATGATTCATCTGTGCTCGTGTTGCACTTCCGGCAAAAATAACATCTACCATCTTGTCACCACGTAGGCTCTTAGCTGATTGCTCACCCATTACCCAACGAATTGCTTCTGTAATATTCGATTTTCCACTTCCATTGGGTCCTACAATACCGGTGATTCCACTTGTAAAATCAATCTTTGTCTTATCAGCAAAAGATTTAAACCCATTGATCGTTAATGATTTTAATGGCATAAAATAAAAACTCCTATAATTCTTCTAATGCTTGTTTAGCAGCCATTTGTTCTGCATGCTTCTTACTATATCCAAATCCCTTAGACAATATTTTGTCATTAACAATCAATTCGATTTCGAACTTCTTGTCGTGATCTGGACCTTCTTCGTCGATTACTTTGTAGTCGATCTCAACTTCACCTGATTGTTGCAATTTCTCTTGCAAGTGAGTCTTGAAATCAGTATCTTCTGAGAATTCACCTGAATCGATGTGTGGATAAACAACACTTTCAAGGAATTCTTCAACAGCCTCGTTACCTTGGTCCAAGTACAATGCACCGTTAAATGCCTCAAAAATATCTTCAAGTAAAGTATGTCTCTGACGTGCACCTTGTTTCTCTTCGCCTTTACCGATCAACAAATATTTGTCGATTTGAATTTGCTTAGCAAATTTGGCAAAACTATCAGTTCTAACAATGTCAGATCTTAATCTCGTTAATTTTCCTTCAGGTAGTTGGGGATATTTTTCAAACAAGTATCTTGAGATGTTGATTTCCAAAACGGCATCCCCAAGGAACTCTAGTCGTTCATAGTTACCGATTCCTAATTCTTTGTGTTCATTGTCAAAAGAAGAATGAGTCATAGCACGCTCAATCAACTTCTTGTTGTTAAAGGTAATACCATAGTTCTTTTCTAAATAATCTAGAAATTTTTGATCTAGCATAACGCGTCCCCTTTCCAATAACCTTAATTATACTAAACTTTTACACTAAATAATTAAATGGCGAAAAAAATAAGACCTAAAGGTCTTATTTTTGATGACTCATGATGTAATTTACTGCGTCACCAACTGTTTTGATCTTCTCAGCATCTTCATCAGGAATCTCTGCATCAAATTCTTCTTCAAGTTCCAAAACGAATTCTACCAAATCAATTGAATCTGCATCTAAGTCTTCGGTAAATGATGTTTCTTTCTTGATTGTACTTGCATCAACTTCAAATTTATCGGCGATCAATCCAACGATTTTATCGTAAACTTCTTGTTCTGACATTTAACGAATCTCCCTATTTATCTTCATCTTTTTTATTCATTTGTTCAAAGTAAGTATTAGCTTTGTTAATCGTGTCGTTTAGCAACATATCATAAATCTGTTTAACTGTATAGAAAACTGTCTTACTATCTGCAGCACCATGAGCTTTGATCACAGGCGACTTCAAGCCAAGTAAGACCGCACCACCAGCATGAGATGTATCAAACATATCACGAAGCCCCTTCAATGAAGGAGCAACAATCGCTGCACCCATTTTAGTAAAGAAACCATTGTTTAGCAAGGCATGTTTCATTTCTTTGAGAAGGATCGTAGCAGTACCTTCTGTGGCCTTCAATGCAGCATTACCAGTGAAACCATCAGTAACGATGACATCGGCGACACCGCTCAAAATATTGTTTGATTCCACATTACCAATAAAGTTGATACCTTCAGTATTTGACAGCAGTTTAAAAGCTTCTTTATGAAGAGTATCACCTTTATCTTCCTCAGTACCATTGTTCAACAATCCGATACGAGGTTCCTTGATCTGTTTGACATCACGAGCATAAATTGAACCCATAACGGCCCATTGCTGTAAGTATGTAGGCTTAGCTTCAGCGTTCGCACCAACATCCAACACGTTAACTCCTAATGCTGAATTGGTTACGGGCAATGTTGGCATCAAGGCAGGTCGTTCAACCTGTTTAATACGGCCAACAATGAAGATACCAGCGGCTAATAAGGCACCTGTATTACCAAGCGACAACATAGCATCTGCTTCTTTAGCTTTGACAGACTTGGCAGCTAAGACCATTGAAGAATTTTTCTTCGAGCGGATTGCCTTAACTGGCTCGTCAGTCCCAAGTATCTCTTCATCCGTATGAACAATTGATATACGATCACTGTTCTTCAGATACTTCTTGATTTTGGTTTCATCACCATACAGTACAAATTCCAAATCAGTCCACTCGTCACGAGCCTTTTCAATTCCCTCAACAATTACTTGAGGCGCATTATCTCCACCCATGGCGTCTACTGCAATTTTCATTCACTAATTCCTCACAAATCTAATTATTTTTTAGTCAAAATTATTTAATTGGTCAAATTCATCATTCAAGAATGATTTTAACACTTTGTTTTCTGGATTTTCCATTGCTTGTGGATCCTTAAAAATTTGTTCAGCCTCAATTTGAGCTGTTTGTAAAATATTAAAGTCCGCAATTGGATTCCCGACCTTGAAGTCTGGCAATCCGGATTGTTTACTACCCAGTAAATCACCAGAACCACGCATCTTCAAATCTTCCTCTGCTAAAACGAATCCGTCATTAGTCGAAGTTAAGATCTTCATCCGTTCTAAGGCAACATCATTCTTAGGATCAGCAATCAAAATACAATATGACTGCTTCTCCCCACGACCAACACGACCACGCAACTGATGCAACTGTGATAATCCAAAGCGGTTGGCATCATATATTACCATAACTGACGCATTTGGTACATCAACACCGACTTCAATAACAGTCGTTGAAACCAGCACATCAATCTCTTGATGACTAAACTTATTCATTATTTCTTCTTTGTCATCGTTGGACATTTGACCATGTAAGATACCGATTTTATATTTTGGAGCATATAATTCATTAAATTTATCATAAATCAATTCGGCATTTTTCAGATCTATCTTCTCAGATTCAGATATCAACGGCGTCACCACATAAACCTGTGCTTTATTGGCCAATTGCTTTGAAACAAACTTATACATTTGTTCAACTTTTTGACTTCTGATCCAATAAGTCTCAATTTTTTTACGTCCAGCTGGAAGTTCATCAATACGGGAAACTTCCATGTCACCATAAGTCGTAATTGCCAACGTTCTGGGGATTGGAGTTGCTGTCATAGCCAACACATCTGGATTGTTTCCTTTCTCACGTAATGCCTTACGTTGATTAACACCGAATCGATGCTGCTCATCAATTACGATCAAACCAAGATTCTTGAAATCAACGCTATCTTGAATCAATGCGTGTGTTCCAACAATAACATTAGTTCGACCCTCGCGAATATTCTCGGCAATCGTATCATGTTCTTTTTTCGTCTGTGATCCGGTTAAGATCGACGTCCTAATATGCAATGACTCAAGTAAATTTCCGATTTTTTCAAAATGCTGCTGAGCCAATATTTCAGTTGGTGCCATAATTGCCGCTTGAAAGCCAGCCGTAACAGCCGCCAACATTGCAATCACAGCAACAATCGTTTTACCCGAACCAACATCACCTTGCAATAATCGATTCATATGATGGTCAGACTTCATATCGGCTAATATTTCGTTGACAACTTTATTTTGTGCGTTAGTCAATTGGAACGGCAACGTCTCAATAAATTTGTTAACGTAATTCTCGTCGTAATCCTCAACCAAACCATCATTCTCTTGCTCATCCTTAGCCTTAACACTTTGAATTCCACATTCAAATAAGAAAAACTCACGAAACTTCGCACTTCGTCGCGCTGATTCATTTTCTTCTTCACTGTTAGGAAAATGCATTCCTTTAACCATTGAACGATCATCCATCAGTTGATATTTCTCTAACAAATATTCAGGAATAATCGATTCAATTTCATCTTGATACTTATCAAACGCTAATTTGATCAAGTTGACCAATGTTTTTTGATGAATATTTTTGTTGACGGAATAAACTGAATCGATCGTATCCTGTTGACTGCTGCCAATAACCTTCATGCCAGTCAGCGAGCGTCGATTCTCATTCCACTTACCATAGACCGCCACTTCATTACCAGTTTCAAACTTGTCTTTTATCCATGGTTGATTAAAGAATGTAACCATTACTGATTCATTCTCAACCAAAACTCTGACATTCAGACGGTTCTTTTTATATCCAAACCTGACTACGACTGGTTCACTGGCAACTATACCTTTGAGCAGGATCTTCTCTTGATCCACGGCATCGTCTAATGACTTAACTTCCATATCCTCATAACGAAAGGGAAAATAAAATAATAAGTCATAGATGCTATTGATACCAAGAGATTTAATAGCATCCAATCTCTTCGGACCCACTCCTGGCAATTCAGCAACTGATATTTTTCTTAAATTCATTTTCCCCTCCTTATACAAAAAAGAGACCAGAAGTAACCCTAGTCTCATTTTGTTAAACTAAATTAATTATTATTCAACAGCGATCATGTATGGATATACTGGTTGATCACCTTGGTGAATTTCTGTCTCTAAGTCATCATACTTATCGTCCAAGTAATCAGCAAATTTTTGAGCATCCTCATCATTACCATCTTGTCCAACAAGAATCGTAATAACTTCACTATCATCATCGATCATCTTATCAAGCATTTTTTCAGTACCAGAAATAATATCTGGATCATCAACCAAAATCTTGCCATCAACGATACCCATGTAATGTCCAGTAGTAATCTTCAAGCCATCGATTTCAGTATCACGGATTGCTTGAGTGATCTGACCACTCTTAACAGTGTCAAGCGAATCTTCCATGTTATCTTTGTTTTCATCCAACTCAGCCTCAGGATTGAAGGACAACATTGCTGTCATACCTTGAGAAATAGTCTTAGATGCCACAATGGCAACAGGAATATTAACTAGTTCAGCAGCTTGTTTTGCGGCCATAATGATATTTCCATTATTTGGCAAGATAAGTGCACGTTTAGCATTAGCATTATTTATCGCATCAACAATATCATTGGTTGATGGATTCATTGTTTGCCCACCACTGATGATATTAGTTACACCGAGACTTTCAAATAGTTTTGACAAGCCTTCACCAGATGAAACAGCAATTACAGCATAGTCGACTGGTTTGTTACTTGCAGGTGCTGCAGTTGTTTCTTCATCGTCTTCAACAATTGTTTCATGTTGAATCTTCATGTTATCGATCTTGATCTTAGTCAAAGCACCATATTTTCTACCAGCAGCCCAAACCTTTCTTGGGAAATTAGTATGAACGTGTACCTTGGCAACTTCATCGTCAGAAACAACGATCAGTGAATCACCGATCTCACTTAGATAATTACGTAACTTTTCATTATCAAATTTTTCATCTGAAGTTGGATCGACACCTAATTCGATCATCATTTCAGTACAGTAACCATTGGCGATCTCATCAGTATTGAATTGACCTTGTGCTGATTGATGATGAGTGGCATTGATCATTTCACCCATTTCAGTCTCATCAGGTGTATATGCTTCGTCACTGGCCTCTCCAGATAATCCTTCAAGGAAGCCTTCATAAATAAAGACTAATCCTTGACCACCAGAGTCAACCACGCCAACTTCTTTTAGAACTGGCAATAATGATGGTGTCTTTTCAAGTCCGACCTTAGCACCCTTAACAACGGCTCTCATAACTTCAACAGTATCTTTAGTTTCTTTGGCCTTCTTAACTCCGGCCTCAGCACCAAAACGGGCGACTGTCAAAATTGTACCTTCAACTGGTTTCATAACTGCCTTATAAGCAGTTTTGACACCGTCATCGAAGGCTTTTGCTAAATCATCTGAGTTCAAAGTTTCTTTTGCCTCAATACTCTTAGAAAGACCTCTGAATAATTGAGAAGTAATAACTCCAGAATTTCCACGTGCACCCATCAGCAAGCCCTTAGCCAGCGCTTTGCCCAATGTTCCTACATGTGTACTCTCTGATTCGTTTACAGCCTTAAAACCGCTTTGAACGGTCAAGCTCATGTTTGTTCCAGTATCACCATCTGGTACTGGAAAGACATTTAGTGAATTAACAAATTTTGCATTCTTTTCAAGTCTGTGTGCTGCCACACGGATCATATCGGAAAATTCATTTTTGGTAATAAGTTCTTTGCTCAAAAGTTTCCCCTCCAACTAGCGTAATACCTATTTAATGTCATCTAGAACTTTAATTCCTTGAACATATACATTAACAGTGCCAGCTGGTGTTCCAAGCATTGTTTCTAGGTTATATTTTACTTTTTCTTTTAAATTCTTAGCAACTTCGGATATCTTAATACCATATCCCACGATTATATAGACATCAACGGCAATTTTATCATCCTCTTGATGAATGACTACTCCGCGTGAGAAATCTTCACGATTTAAAATTGTGTTCATCCCGTCACGTAGTTGATTCTTGCTTGCCATACCTACGATTCCATAGATATCTAATGCAGCACCGCCAACAATCGTCGAAACGGTATTAGTTGATACATCAATTTCACCATGTTTTGTTTTTATTGTAACTGCCATTTGGGATCCTCCTATCTTGGATCTAACTATCATAAACATTAAAATTCTATCATAGCATGTTTTTGAATTAAAGATTTATGACACATTATTATTCAAGTGTTGTTTTTATTTTTAGTTTATGGTAAATTAGTCAGGTGATATTTTAAAGAAAACATGTAGCCAAAGGAGGTCGGTCCCATGGCAAAAGACATTATTACAGGCCGTAAGACAGTGTTTGGTAACAAACGTTCTCACGCTCTTAATCAATCAAAACGTTCTTGGAAGCCAAACTTGCAAAAAGTTCGTATCATGGTTGATGGTAAGCCTAAACGCGTTTGGGTTTCAGCTAGAGCTTTGAAATCAGGAAAAGTTACTAGAGTATAATTATCATATAATTAACTAAAAAAGACTAGCAATTTATTGCTAGTTTTTTTTGTGTCTAAAAATAAAAGAAGATTCCGCAATGGAATCTTCTTTTATTTTTTATCTCTAGATTGTATAACAGCGATAATTCCGCTTTCGAAACCAAAATTAATTGTATCTCCGACAAATTCATTGCTTGCCCAACTAACAGGATGCATTGCAGTGAAGTCATCTAGCTTGTACTTAGCATCAAGAATATTCATATGCGTAACTGGTCCCAAGTTTACGAAACCAACATACTTCATACCCTCTTCGTGATAAATAGTATATCGTCCCGGTCTAAAGAACCGAATCGTATTTGTGGCAGATTTAAAATATAACTTGTCATAAAAACTCAAAAATCGTTGATCGTATGGCAAAAATAAATTAACTAAGAAATGGTCGATCCGACCACCAGTACCACCATAAATATAATATTCTGACGCATTAAACTTTTCCTGAGCAGCTAAAATACATAACTGTGAATCAGTATCATCTTTTTCAGGAGGATACTTTTGAAAATCATGAATATTATCTTTTAATAACTTTTGTTCTTTTTTATTGATCGAATCAAAATCACCAATAGCAATCTCTGGCAATACTCCATGAGCAATTAAATATAAACTCCCTCGATCTGCTCCGACCCAAGGCCCCGGAATTGCCTTGATACTCTTTGACAATTCGTCAGGGTACTCACTCTTTGGTCCGCCCAATAAGATGTTCACACGCTTCATATTACTCTTCCACGAGCTTTTTAAGAGTATTGACACGGTCCTCAAATCCGGGTTGTCCGTTATATAGATATGAACCAGCAACAAAGATATCTGCACCTGCTTGAGCACATTTAACGATTGTTTCATCATTGATACCACCGTCGACTTCGATTTCAAAGTCATCATCAGCAGATGTTTGACGAAGTTGATCGAGTCGTTGAATCTTCTTAGTCATACCTGGAATGAACTTTTGTCCACCAAATCCAGGATTAACTGTCATGACCAAGATTTGATCAATGATTGGGAATAACTCTTTGACATTCTCTAAAGGAGTACCTGGATTAACAACAACTCCAGCTTTCACACCCAAGCTCTTGGCCAAATCAATCGAACGATAAATATGCTTGGTACTTTCAGTATGAATCATAATCGTGTCAGCACCTGCTTCAACGATTGGTCTGATATATTCGTCTGGGTTATCAATCATCAAATGAACGTCCAATGGCTTGTCAGTAACACGTCTCATCCCTTCAACGATACTTGGACTAAATGACATGTTAGGAACGAAATGTCCGTCCATAATATCGATATGGAATAAGTCTGCTCCTGCTGCCTCAGCCATCTTGACGTCACGTTCAAGATTCATAACATCAGCTGATAAAATTGATGGTGCAATTTTTTTTGTTGTCATATAAACCACTCCTCTACACTCTCTTAATATCTCTTTTTATAAGAGTTTATTTCATTCAAAAAGTAAAGATAATTGTCATAGCGACTCTGCATGATCGTTCCGTCGGCAACTTTTTCTTTTACCATACAACCAGGTTCATTCACGTGATTACAACCACGGAATTGGCACTCACCACTGTACTCCACGAATTCAGGATATAGTGTTGGAAGTTCTTCCTTCTCTATACTAATCAATTCTAGTGAAGAAAAGCCTGGCGTATCAGCAACCAACCCGTCAGCAATTTCAAATAGTGAAACCTGTCTAGTCGTATGCTTACCACGATTAAGCGTCTGTGAAATTGCTGCGGTAGCTAATCCAAGTTCAGGATTGATATGGTTCAATAAAGTAGATTTACCGGCACCGGATTGACCTGTGAAGACTGTTACCTTGTCAGCAAAATGTGATTCTAAGCGATCGATTTGTTCCTGATTATAAGGATCACGGTCAGTGAAGACCACATAACCAGCACGATTATAACCGTCAAAGATTTTTTTCAATTCTTGATATTTGTCATCATCTAACAAATCAGTCTTAGTCAAATAAATCAATGGATCAATTCCATTGTGCTCAATGTTGACCAGAATTTTATCCAACAAATTACTAGAAAAGTTAGGCTCAACCGACGAAGTAACGACGATTGCTTGATCGACATTAGCAATCGGTGGACGAACCAAACTATTCGTTCGTGGCAAGATCTCCAAAATATAACCTAAATCTCCACTGGCATCATACTCGACAAAATCACCAACAACTGGCTTAATGCCGCGCTTGCGAAAATTTCCTCGAGCTCTGGTGCGGATCAATTCATGACTATCATTGTCTAAGACATCATAAAAGCCACTGATTGATTTGATAATTCTTCCTTTTTTTTCCATATTACCCACTTACTGACCAGACAAGATTTGTTTACCATCACGTTCGATGTTGTAAGTTCCAGTCTGTCCGCTCTTCAAATTAAATACTAATGTTTGTGTCGTATCTTGTGTAATACTCATTGACTTGTATACAGTATTGATATTGTGTGTAGCATCAGATAGATAAATCGTGATCGTGTTACTGCTGTTACTCGAATCAAACGGAATCGTTACATCTTTTGTAACTGGCTTAGTTGCCGAAGATGACGACGATGAATCGTCATCGTTCTTATCATTCTCATTATCGTTAGAATCACTATCAGGATCTTTGCCCTTTGAAATAACTACAGCTAAGGTGTCACCTTGATTGATAACACTACCTGCCTCTGGATTCTGACTGATCAGAACACCTTCATCAATTGTATCAGAATACTCATAACTGACGTTCAATGTTGCTCCGATCTCACTTGCATAATCTTGAATACTCTTCAAATTATATCCAGAGAGATCTCTAACTTTGGTAACTTTTCGCTTAACCGCCGGAGTTTTGGCAATCGTTAGAATCAATTTTTTATTCTTAGTTACAACCTTTTTACCGGCTTTGATACTCTGCTTAGTAATCACTCCAGCTTCATACTCATTTGTCGAAATGTGCTTGATGGTTACATCAAAACCACGCTTCTTCAAGTTATCAGAAACATCATCGTAATCTTTTCCAATCAACTTCGGCATCTTATAGTACGTCGCACCTAAGCTTAATATCAGATTAACCTTGGCATTATTCTTCAGTTTCAATCCCTTGGCAGGAATCGACTTAATTACATGCCCAGCTTCAACGTCATCGTTGTTTTCTTTAGATATCGTCCCAACCTGCAAGTTTGAACCTTTCAGCATCACATCAGCCTGCTTAACCGTCAGATTCTGCAAGTCCGGTACGGTCGTTTCCTCATTACCTTTAACTACCATAAAAATCAAAAACAAAACAAGCGCTAATGGGATCAACGATGCAAGGATCAAGTTACGCCGCCGATTATTCTTCTTGTGCTGCGGCGCCACTTCATCATCATCTGCACCGATCGACGGAATAACTTTTGTCTCGTCTAAATCATTCAATGGTTGAGGAATAAACTTAGCTTCATGCTCACGCTCTGGCAATAGACAAGTACTCAAGTCATCCCGCATCTCACGAACTGACTGATAACGTTGCTCTGGATCTTTTGCTGTAGCTTTCAAAACTGCGTTCTCAAGCGGTTGAGGAATATTAGGATCAATTGCCCGCAAATCAGGTATATCTTCCTTAGAGTGCTTGAGAGCGACCGATACGGCCGTATCCCCAGTGAATGGAACGTGCTGTGTTAATAACTCGAACAGAATAATCCCGAGCGCATAGATATCAGACAAAGCCGTTGCTGAATTACCACGGATTTGTTCTGGTGACATATAGTGAACTGAACCCAACAGTGAATTGGTTCTAGTTATGGATCGATCACTCAAAGCTAACGCAATACCAAAATCTGAAACCTTAACTTGGATTGGATCGGACGAGGTATCGACCAATATATTCTCTGGCTTCAAATCACGGTGAATAATTCCATGATCATGGGCGTCTGCCACGGCTAAGCATATTTGTTCCATGATATCGACGACTTCATGATACGGAATTGGAAAATGTGTTTTTATATATTTTTTTAAGTTAGGACCGTCAACATATTCAATTACTATATATTGCAACCCATTATCATTGCCAACATCCAAAACATTAACAATATTGGGATTTGAGAGACCGCTAGTAGCCTTGGCTTCGCGTCCAAATCTCCTTTTGACAGATTCATCATCTTGAAGATCATATCTTAAAGCTTTTACTGCAACTTTACGATTAAGCTTAGTGTCATCAGCTAAATAAACATTAGCCATACCACCTTCACCAAGAGTACCTAGATCTGATAACGACCACCAACTAGGTAACCTTTGTCCATCTACTTTTGACCCCCATTCTCTGAGGCAAAAAGTAGAGCTGTGATGTTATCTCGACCACCAGCTTGATTGGCCTTGTCAATCAAAATATGGCATTTGGCTTCTAAGCCAATTGTTTGCGAGAGCACAGACTTAATTTCATCTTCTGGTACCATGTTTGTTAATCCATCAGTACACAACAAGATGATCGAATCATCGATGATATCAAAGTTTTTAACCCGTGGCTGTACCGTCTGCGATACACCCAAGGTTTGTGTAATGATATTTTTTTGTGGATGATTCTCAGCCTCTTCAGGGCTTATTTGACCGGTTTCTAAGAGTTCGTGAACTAATGAATGATCAACACTCAACTGTTCCAACTCACCGTCATGATAAACATAACAACGCGAGTCACCAACATTGACGACCATCATCTTTGTTCCAACAAAGAAAACACCGACCATCGTCGTTCCCATACCATTCAAATCATCGAACTGATTTGATACAGAAACAATTCGATCATTTTCCTTGCTGATCTCTTTTAGGACCCACTCACGTAGATCTTCCAGATCAGTGATCTCTGATTCCTCAAAATTATGCCCCAAATGTGAAACTGCCATGTCAGACGCAACATCACCACCACGGTGACCGCCCATCCCATCGGCAACAATGCCGAAGACGATTCCCTTTTTATTTTTGAAAACATTGACATAATCTTGATTGTTTTCTCGCAATTTTCCTACATCAGTTAATAACGCATAGTCCATATTTCTAAACCTTACCTCATTATTTTTTTCGTCTAAATGCGGCTACAAAAAATCCGTCAGTGAAATAATCACTTGGTAGCAACTTCAAAACACCGTCATTTACATTTTTATCAAGAGATTTTTCATGTTTAACTGGAACTAATTCATAATTCTCATGAGCATTCAAGAACTTCATTACAACATCTTCGTTCTCTTCTGCGTCAAATGTACAAGTGCTGAATACCAACTGTCCACCGACTTTTAATAGATCTGTAATACTATTCAAAATTGAAAGTTGAATTTCTTGAAGATGCATTAAATCTTCAGGTTCTCTGAAATACTTCAACTCTGGCTTGCGACGGATAAGTCCTAGCCCTGAACATGGTGCATCAACTAAAATACGATCAAATTCTTCATCAAATTCATCTTTAGCTTTTCTTGCATCAAGGGCTCTAGTTTGTATTATATCGCCGTAACCCAATCTTTGCCCGTTTTCACGAATTAATTTTGTCTTTCGTTGGTGAATATCTAATGCCATAACTGAACCGGATTCCAGATAACTAGCGATGTGAGTTGTCTTTCCACCAGGAGCAGCACAAGTATCAAGTACCTTATCATCGGGCTGAACATCCAGCGCTGGTGCAACTAACATTGAACTTTCATCTTGGATAGTGAACAACCCATCACGGAATTCATCGGTATTGACCAAGTTACCACTATGGCAAGTTAGTCCAACTGGTGAAATCGTACTAGGCTTCATTTCAAAGTCCTGTTCAGCTAACTTAGCAGTTAATTCTTCTGGAGTAATCTTGTTAGTATTCACTCTGATTGAAATATGTGAAGGTTCATTGATCGTATCCAACATTTCTTTGGTCTTCTTGAGCCCTTGTTGTTTGATAAATAACTCTACTAACCACTCAGGAGTGC
The DNA here is from genome assembly GCF_000615905.1 of Companilactobacillus nodensis DSM 19682 = JCM 14932 = NBRC 107160. Taxonomy (GTDB): domain Bacteria; phylum Bacillota; class Bacilli; order Lactobacillales; family Lactobacillaceae; genus Companilactobacillus; species Companilactobacillus nodensis. Next base: position 38,619 of record NZ_BAMN01000006.1, on the reverse strand, counting down.
TGTAACGAATACTCATCGATTCAACGCTGTCATCCTTAGGAATTGGACGAACACCATGACGTTGATAATTTCTCAATACAGCCGTAACTAAATTACCAATACCTTGACTACCACGACCCTTAGCGATTTCAACTGATTCATTAAAAACCGCATGATCAGGTACCTTATCCAAATATTGTAGTTGATAAATAGCCGTCATCAACAAAATCTTGATCCAGCGATCCAAGTCCTTACCACCAATATATGGCTTAAGTTGATATTCCAATGTTAGTTTATGTTGCAAAACACCATAAACAATATTTGTCATCAATCTTGAATCAGGTTCTGATAACTCAGCATGTTGCAAAATATTATTAATTTCAATATTTGAATATGCCTTATTTTGTAAAACTCTATTAAGAGTTTCTACAGCTAAATCACGTGGATTATTATTTTTCATTAATTTCGACCACTCTTTGTCCTTTTTCTAAATTCTTGCCCATTCCATTGATGTAATTGGCAATATCCATAATTTTTTTACCAGCGGGTTGAATACTCTTGATCGATAATCCCTTACCATCACCAGCAACAACCACTAATTTTTTCTTCGCAACTTCATACACTGTTCCAGCTGCTTGATCAGTATCTATTTCAACGACTTCACTCTTGTAGAACTTAGTTCTTTGACCATTAAACATTGCCCAGGCTCCCGGTTCTGGACTCAAGGCACGGATATGATCAAAAATCTGTTCAGCACTTTGACCGAAATCTAATTGTTCTTGTTCCTTAGAAATCGTTGGCGAGAAAACAACTTTGTCTTCATCTTGCTTGATAGGATGAATATCTCCACTCAAGATCTTAGGAATAGTATCCAACAGCAACTCTTGTCCAACAATGGCCAATTTTTCAAACAACGATCCATTGTCATCTGTTGCTTCAATCGGTAATTTTTCTTGACTAATAATGTCACCGGCATCCATCTTTTTAACCATGTACATGATGGTAACACCAGTCTCTTTATCACCGTTCAATAGTGAATACTGGATCGGTGCTCCACCACGATACTTAGGAAGTAGTGATCCGTGAACATTGATAGCTGCTACTTTGGCAGATTCCAAAAAACTAGTTGGCAAAAACTGACCATAAGCCGCAGTGATTATCAAATCAGCATTTAATGATTTTAATTCTTCCACTTCTGGACTACCTGGTAACTTGACTGGTTGATACAACTTGATATTTTCATCCTCAGCAATTAACTTTACTGGGCTTTTTTGTAACTTTTGTTTACGTCCAACTGGTTTGTCTGGTTGGGTTACAACAGCAATAACGTTGTATTGTTCTCTCAGAATCCCCTTTAAAACTGTTGCAGCAAAATCAGGAGTTCCCAAGAAGATAACATTTGTCATTTATTATTCCTCACTTTATATACATTAATCGATGTGCTGTGGTTCATTATCGATTGCGATCGTAAAACCTTTTTTAGTATCCGCTTGTGTATCATTCAAAATATCTAAGAGCTTTTGATGCAATTGCGGCTCATTCTTATATTTTACAATAATTTGATAATAATATTTATTTTGTTTACGAGAAATCATCGTCGGACTTGGTCCTAACAAAATAGAATGGTCAGATAATGCCGCTTGAAGTTGGCGTTTTAACCAATAACTTTGCTTCAGTGCTTGCCCCTCATCCTTATGCGCCACACTTACCAATGTCGTGAAATAATAAGGCGTGTAATTCGACTGATGACGCAGATACATTTCTTGTTTATAAAATGTTTCATAGTCTTGAACGGCCGCATCCTTGATCGCATAGTGATCTGGATTGAAGGTCTGAATAATAACATGACCTTCTTTGTCGGCACGACCAGCACGACCACTGACTTGTGTCAATAACTGAAAGGTCCGTTCGCTGGCACGGTAATCAGAGATACTCAAAGTTGTATCAGCGTTAATAACTCCAACTAGCGTTACATCAGGAAAATCCAATCCTTTAGCAATCATCTGAGTTCCTAACAAAATATCAGCTTTGTGATCACCAAAGGCTTTGATGATCTTAGCATGTGCACCCTTGCGACGAGTAGTATCAACATCCATTCGCAGAACTCGTGCTTGTGGCAATAGTTCATTCAACTGACGCTCGATATTTTGAGTTCCAGTACCATAAAAACCGATCTTCTTACTTTTGCAGTTAGGACATACCGTAGGGACGGGCTCTTCGTGCCCACAATAGTGACACTTCATCTTAGAAAGATCCTTGTGATAAGTCAGCGAAACATCGCAATTAGGACACTTCAAAGTAAACCCGCACTCACGACACATCATAAATGATGAATATCCGCGACGATTCAAAAGTACAATAGCTTGTTCGCCACGTTTAACGGCACGATATAAATTATCTTGTAACAGCGGTGATATATCACCCTTAGCTGCTGAATTCTCGGCATCCCTCATATCAATTATCTGAACATGCGGTAAAGGATGATCATTAACACGCTTCTTCATATAGATAAGATGATAAACACCCTTTTGGCACGTGCACGAGACTCCAGACTTGGCGTTGCACTCCCAAGTACAACTGGACATTTGTGTTGTTTAGCCCGCCACAAAGCCACATCTCTAGCATGATAGCGTGGATTGTCATCTTGTTTATAACTAGCCTCATGTTCCTCATCTATAATTATCAAGCCGATATTTTTCAATGGAGCAAAGACAGCACTACGAGCTCCAACAACCACTTTAACACTGCCATTTTCGATTCGAGTCCATTCATCGTAACGTTCACCACTGGATAATCCGCTGTGTAATACGGCAACCTTATTACCAAATCGACCAGTAACACGATTAACCATTTGTGGTGTCAGTGATATCTCAGGTACGAGCATCAATGCACTTCGGCCTTGGTTCAAAGCTTGTTCAATTGACTGTAAGTAAACTTCAGTTTTACCACTACCAGTTACACCCTCAATCAAGAATGTTTCAGGATTAGACTGATCGATTGCCGTAACTATTTGATCGACTGCTTGTTGTTGTTCATCCGTCAACGCTAACTTAGTTGTTTTCTCAGGCGTTATTCCAACAGGCTTACGACGCTTAGTTACTTCGATGATTTCCAAAATACCATTTTTTTCAGCTGTTTTGATTGCTGAACGGCCAATATCTTGATCATTCTCTAGTTCACTCATTTCAATTGGCAAATGATCTACGTTATCGATCAAATAATTAACCAACTTCAATTGTGCTTTGGCATTACTACGTAGACTATTTCTTTTCTCACGTAATTGAATTGGATTCAGGTTAGTTGTTACAGCTTGACGCTTCAATTGTCTTGCTTGGTTTTCAACCACATAATTGATTTCAATTTTATTTTGTCGTCTCAAACGATTGATCAACTGAATGGTTTCATCAGTCATTTGCGAAGTTATTTCTAGTGATTCACCATCACCTAACAAAGACTTAACTTCTGCATCATCTACAAACTCCGGCACAGCTTCAACAAATTGCTTGTACTTGGCCCTCATTACACTTGGCAACATCGTCTGTAAACATGATATTTGGAATGAGTAAGTTTGGTCTGCCAACCAATATGACAAGTCCAACATTTCTGGTGTCAACACTGGTCGCAAATCAATTACACGATCGATCGGCTTCAATTTACCTGAGAAGTTACTAGTATCCTTGATTTTCATTACAAAACCTTGGATCTTTCGTTTACCACGACCAAATGAGACCTCGACACGCATCCCAGGGACTACGACATCTGCTAACTGTTCAGGAATTTCATATTCAAATGGTCGATTTGTTTGCATAGTTGGAACATCTACAACTACTTCTGCGACTGACATAACTTCTCACCACCTATATATCTAATATATCTAATAATAAAAAAGCCTCCACCATTATCTTGTCGACAATCAGTGAAGGAAGTATTAATTAATCTTCTTCTTTTTTCTCTTCTTCAACTTTTTCAGCTTCTTTTTCAAGAAGGATTGAGTTAGGATCGATTTCAATTTTGTCATCAGCAATTTCTTCGAATGCTTTACCAATGGTTCTTGGTGATTCGTACTTGCTTAACAACTCAATGTCACCATTTTCTAGTTCATGAGCTCTCTTAGCTGCCAATACAGCTAATGAGTAACGTGAGTCCACTCTGTCTAATAACTTATCGATTGATGGATAAATAATCATATTATCATTCTCCTATTATTTTTTTGTATTTGTCAATTACACGTGGCACTCTTAAGTGTTCACTTCTAATTATACCTTCAATTTTTTTGACTGCATTAGGTATTTTATCATTAACTACGGCATAGTCATAGTTTGACATCATTTCAATTTCTTTTTTGGCTTGTTCCATTCGCTTATCGATCGTCTTAATATCTCTGTTCCACGGTGTGTAATACGACGACGTAAGCTAGGAAGATCAGGTGGTGTTAAGAAAATAAATACACCATCTGGCATCTTTTCACGAACTTGCATAGCACCATTAACTTCAATCTCTAATAAAACATCGATTCCAGCATCTAACTTCTCATTAACATACTTCAATGGTGTTCCATAGTAATGATCGACATACTTAGCATATTCAAGCATACCGTCATTTGCAATTTCTTCTTCGAACTCTTCATTTGTTCGGAAATAATAATCGACCCCATCAACTTCTCCAGGTCGCATATTACGAGTGGTCATCGAAACTGAGTAATCAAATCTAATTGATGACTTCTTTAACATAGCTTTTCTAACAGTTCCTTTTCCCACTCCGGAAGGACCTGACAATACGATTAACATTCCCCTTGTTGACATTTAACTATCCCTACTTATCTATTATTATGATATCTATAATGCAATAGATTCGTTGTGTTTTCAAGACTTTGCGGCTTTAGACAGAAGAATTAATTAAGAAAAATTAAAATATAGTTGCTTAAACGAACAGAGGTTCGTATAATAGAGACACAAACAAGCGTTCGGGGGTTTCCAAACATGCAAGTAAAACAATCACGTCTCAACAACACAATAGCCAAAACCATTATTACTAATACTGCCACATTTATTGACAGAAATTTTGATTTCAAACTAGGCGAAGTTAATACCCACCTCAAGCAAATGCCTCTCAAGCAACTTGATATCTTTGCCAATCAGAGTTTTCAAAAACAATATTCTATTATTGTAACTATGGTAAACGATGAACAGTTTCATGGCAAGCTGATTAAACGAATCAATCAAAATAAATATATTCTAAAAATCAATAATTCATTTTTTAAAATCGTTCAATTAGAACAAATCAAATCGATCAATCTAGTCTAATCGTTTCTGTTCTCCTTGAGCTAACTCAAGCAACTCTTGAGCGTGCTCTTTAGTAAGATCAGTCACCTTTGTACCTGCTAACATCAATGAAATGGCATCAATTCTATCATGATCACTAAGTAACGAAACCGAGGTTGAGGTTTTGTTCTTGGTGGTCTTTTTTTCGATTTGGAATTGACGGTCACTCATGGCTGCGACTTGCGGTAAATGTGTGATACACAATACTTGCACTGCTTGAGCGACTCGATAAATTTTATCTCCAATGGCCTGAGCAACTCGTCCGCTGACACCAGTGTCAATTTCATCGAAGATGATTGTTTCAACATTCATCTTTTCAGCGATTATAGCTTCGAATGCTAATATCACACGTGACAATTCACCACCAGATGCAACTCTTGCCAATGGTTTGAAATCTTCACCGACATTAGTTTTGAGGTTAAATCTAACTTGATCGATCCCCTTTTCGGTTATCGAATCCTCATCAAGTGTTTTGAAACCGACATTAAATCTAGAGTTCTTCATATACAGCTCTTTTAATTGGTAGTTGATCGACTTTTCCAGCCCAGTTGCAACTTGATGACGTTCATCAGATAATTGCTTACCTAACTGCATCAGTTGATCTTGGGTATCTTTAATATCTTGAACTAGTTTAGCCTCAGTAGAGTCATCGACATCGATCTTCGATAATTCATCATGAGCATCGATTCCGAACTGAATAACCTCGTCTAATGTTGGACCATACTTTTTCTTCAGATTATCTAATGCTATCAGACGCTTTTGAATCTCATCCAATCGATCTTCATCGAAGTCTAATCCATCCAATTGATCAGAGATCGTCGACATATCATCTTGAATTTGATAATAAGCACCATTGATCGAATCGTATAATTCCTTATACACCTTATCGTAACCACTAATATCATCTAGTTGTTCACGAGCATTACCCAGTGCATCAACCACACCGATATTGTTCTCTGACAGTGTCCGATAACTTTCTTGTAACGCACTGCTGATTTTTTCAAAGTTAGCTAGATGATTCTTCTCTTCTTCAAGATCATCATCTTCTCCCTTTTTAATCTGCGTGCTGTCGATTTCTTCGGTTTGAAATTTTAACATGTCAATTCTTTGAGCCAGGTTTTGTGAATCCTTTTGGATTGCACGAAGTCTGGCCCTTTTATTCTGGTAATTATCAAATAATTCATGATATTGGTTTAACAAATCTTCTAATTTGTCATCCGCAAATCGATCTAGGATGTCGATGTGATTATCTTCATCCAATAATTCTTGCTGCTGATTTTGACCGTGAATCTCAACCAGATACTTACCGATTTCTTTCAGAGTCGTAGTGTTAACTAACTCTTCATTCAACCGACAAACATTTCGGCCCTTACGATTGATTTCACGCTTGATAATGATCGACTTGTCAGCGTGATCAATTCCGTACTTATCCAAAATGCCAAAAACAGGACTACTTGAACTAACTTCAAATAATCCTTGGACTTTTAAACTATCTTGACCCGTACGTATAAAGTCAACAGAAGATCGGCTTCCGACTAATAATCCTAATGCGTCAATAATGATCGACTTACCTGCACCAGTTTCACCAGTCAAGGCAGTCATCCCACTTTTGAAATCAATTTGTAATTCGTTAATAATAGCAAAATTATTAATTATTAATTCTTTCAGCATTTATATTTTCACCTATTTGTTCAAACTTGAATAAGCAGCTTCCATGGTATCACTAATTGAAACATTGTCTAAGATTTGGCCTTCTTGTTCTGTTTCTGGCTTTTGAATGTGCATCAAGAATTCAATATTACCTTCTCCACCCTTGATCGGTGAGAAGTCCAAGCCCTTAACAATGAACCCTGTTTCTTTGGCAAAATCTAGAATCTTCTCTAAGACCATTTTATGAACCTTATGATCACGAACAATTCCGTGTTTACCGACGTTCTCTGGACCGGCTTCAAATTGTGGTTTGATCAAACATGCTGCTTCAGAACCAGGAAGAATAATATTAAACATTGGTGGCAAGATCAACTCTAAGGAAATAAACGAAACATCAGTCATGGCAAATTGTGGCAGACCTTCGTGAAAGTCGTCAGGCTTGCTGTAACGGAAATTAACACGTTCCATAACAACCACTCTATCGTCACTTCTAAGCTTCCAAGCAAGCTGATTATAGCCAACATCCAAGGCATATACTAGCTTAGCTCCATTTTGCAAAGCTACGTCAGTAAAACCGCCAGTTGATGAACCAATATCCAAACAGATCTTATCTTTCAAATCTATATTGAACGATTCGACAGCCTTTTCCAATTTGTATCCACCACGGCTCACATACTTGCTGTGTGCAACTTCAACCACGTGCAAAATAGTATCAGGATCAATTTTTTCACCTGGTTTGTCAAAACGCAAATTGTCTTGGTTATAAACCTCTCCAGCCATAATTGAACGCTTTGCTTGTTCACGTGATTCAAATAAATTTTGTTCGACTAATAAAACGTCTACCCTTTTTTTTGCCAATCTTTTCACCTAGTCCTTAAAATAATCCAAAAAACTTACCATCAGATTTTTATCGAATTTCTGTTCTTTTAATACTGCATTTAATGCGTCTTTAACTAAATTACGTAATTTCTCTTCAGTTGCATCTTTGCCAATCAAATTTGGAAATGTGTTCTTATCAGCATCTTCTTCACTGCCGAAATCATCCAAATCGTCTTTGACTTGAAAGGCCAATCCCACATAGTTAGCATACTCAACTAAGTGTTGATAAATCATGACCCGCACAAAATGCGCCAATAGTAATCGCAGCCGTAATCAAATCAGCTGTTTTTTGTTTGTGTAATGTCGTTAATTCTTCTTCATTTAACTGACGGTCTTCTTTGGTAATGTCAGTCATTTGTCCAGCAACCATACCCATCGGTCCGGCATTGTGTGCCAATATCCTGACAGCGGCCATACGCTTGCTTGTATCAAGGTTTGACTTAGCGATCCAATAGAAAGCTTGCGTTAATAATCCATCACCTGCCAAAACAGCTGGACCAACACCAAACTTCTTATGATTAGACAACTTACCACGGCGATAATCATCATTGTCCATCTCTGGCAGATCATCATGTATCAATGAATATGTATGAATCAACTCAATAGCACCGGCTATATCATAGTATTGATACAAATCTTCTAGCTTGGTACCACATGAATAAACGACCGCCAACATCAACATAGGACGAACACGCTTACCACCAGCATTAATCGAATACAACATTGCATCCCTTAATGTGGGCTGTTTTATTTCAGCATTAATTTTATTTGTCAAAAATTCATCGAACTCAGGCAGAACTGTTTCATGAAATTTTTTAAAATCTTTAATATCCATGATTATTCTTTATCCTCAGTCTTGTCATCGGTTAAGTTCTCTTCTGTACCATCTGCCTGCATGATCTTAGTTACGGTACTCTCTGCATTATTCAACGTTTTTTCAAGGCTCTTGCTTAAAGCAACACCCTTTTTAAACTTTTCCATTGCTTCTTCCAGAGGAACATTACCAGCCTCTAGATTGGTAACTATTTCTTCTAAATCAGCTAAATTATCTTCAAATGTCTTTTTTTTCTCAGCCATTATTGTCCTCACTTATATCCTTAGTCACTAAGGTAACAGTACCATCGATAACTTTCAAATTAACTTCATCATTAATTTTATAATCACTAGTACGTTCCAATATCTTATTATTATTATTCGTTGGAATTGCATATCCACGACTCAACGTCTTCAGTGGGCTCAGTGAATCCAATGCTGCTACCCTGCTACCGAATGTATTTTTCTTACTATTAATAAGTTGTCTAACTGACGTCAGCATTCGCTGAGTCAGATTATTTACGGTTGTATCGTAATAATGCAATTGATCTCGCGGTGAACTTTTTACCAGACGATTTTCTTGGTCATACATCGCTTGTTTGGAATTATGGATCAATCCCAACATAGTTTGATACAGCTTATCAGATGACTTATCAACTCTTAGACGATAATCATCATAGATCCGCTCAGGATGCTGTAAATAAACATTGTTGGCAAAATTTGTTACTCGATCACGATAATTCTGAATTATCTGATTCTGAGCGTTATACATCCGTACATTTAGATCTTGCAGATGCAACAAAACATCCCTCAAAACCGGTGTTGCCAATTCTGCAGCCGCAGTTGGTGTCGCAGCACGCAGATCAGCTACCATATCAGCAATTGTCGTATCGGTCTCATGTCCAACTGACGAAATAACTGGAATATTACTCGAAACAATCGCCTGAGCAACTATTTCTTCGTTGAATGGCCACAGATCTTCAATTGATCCCCCACCACGTCCAATAATAATAGTATCGAAATAACCTTTTTCGTTGATGCGCTTCAATTGATCAACAATCGTCTTAGCAGCACCGTCACCTTGAACTTGTGCCGGGAACAAAACAATTTGTGCGATCGGATAACGTCGCTCAACGGTCGTCATAATATCGTGTATAACAGCACCAGACTGACTCGTAACAACCGCAATTTGCTTAGGGAATTGTGGAATTGACTTTTTGGGCAGGTCAAAGATACCTTGCTGAGCAAGTTTCTTCTTCAATTGTTCCAAAGCCAAATAAAGCGCTCCAAGACCATCTGGTTCCATCGAGTCCACATATATCTGGTACGTGCCACTAGGCTCATACAGGGATATTCTGCCACGAACAAGTACCTTCATGCCTTCCTCAGGTACAAACTTCACTTTACTAAAAGCAGACTTGAACATAATAGCTGATATTTTAGCTTTATTATCTTTTAATGAAAAATATTGATGCGAATTAGGACGCGGACGGTAATTAGAAATTTCGCCCATTAAATAGACGTGCCCCAAATAAGGGTCCACGTCAAATTTTCGTTTTAAATATTGTGATAATGCTGTAACAGTTAAATATTTAGAATTATCCTTTTGATCCATTTATTCTTTTTGCTCTTTCTTCGGCTAATACAATTGTCATATCCATTAATGAAGTAATTGTCATTGGACCAACACCGCCTGGTACTGGTGAGATCATGCTGACTTTATCTTTTACATCCTCAAAATCAACATCACCACACAACTTGCCATTTTCGTCATGATTCATACCAACATCGACCACGACTGCACCTTCTTTGATGTACTTGCTATCAATAAACTTAGGGTCACCGATGGCAACAACTAATACATCTGCTCTACTTGCAATAGAAGGGAGATCTTTCGTAAAAATATGTGCGATAGTAACTGTAGCGTTACGTTCCAATAACAAAGCAGCTACTGGCTTACCAACAATATTGCTGCGCCCAATAACAACTGCATTCTTACCCTTTAATCTAACATTGTAATAATCCAACATTTTAATGATCCCGTCAGCTGTTGCTGGTTTGATAGTTGAATCGCCGATCCATAAATTACCAACATTGATTGGGGAGAATCCATCAACATCTTTTTTAGGATCAATCGCTTGAATAACTTTTTCTTCATCGATTTGATCCGGTAAAGGTAATTGTACTATAAATCCATCTATATTATCATCATGATTTAATTCATCAATTTTATTTAAGATCTCAGTTTCAGTTACAGTTTCTTCATAATGAATCAGTTGAAAATTGAAGCCTAATTTCTCAGCACGGCGTTTCTTATTTCTTACGTATACAGAACTCGCACCATTGTTACCAACCAATATTACCGCTAATCCAGGCGTAATATTTTGTTCCTTCAATGATGCTACACGCTTACCCATCGATTCGTCTAATGCACTAGCTACTGCTTTTCCGTCTAATAATTTCATTTATAATTCACCATATAAAAAGACTGGTCAAAAAGACCAGCCTTTACCCTTCAACAAAGTTAGATAGAATTCCATTTATGAAAGCCTTTGAATCTTTATCGCCGAACTCGCCGGCTAATTCAATTGCCTCGTTAATCGCAACCTTTTTTGGAACTTCAAGACTATTTTCCATTTCAAACAAACCGACACGTAAAATCGCACGATCAATTCGTGACAAACGTCCGATAGTCCACTTATTCTTCAAATGTTTAGATATACTTGCATCTAATTCATCTTGCTTTTCAATGGTTCCAGAAACTAAGAAGTTCAAATAATCGGGCACATCTTGTTCCGCTAAGTCTGACAGTTCCATTACTGACGCAATAGCTGTGTCTGGATCATCTTTAGTAGTCTCAATGGAAAAAAGAGTTTGAACAGCAAGTTCTCTGATATTATGTCTAGTTATAATCACTTGTATTATTCCTTTTTATCCGTTGTTACACGTTCTACTTCGCCAGATTCTTTCTTAGCGATTAAACCTACAACATGCACGTTGATTTCTTTTAAAGCCAAATCGGTCATGAATTCAAGCTGTTCAATGGCTGATTTTTGGATTTCTAATGATACTTTAGGAATTGATACGCCGTATTCTAAATAGACGAATACATTTGCAGAAATCTTGTCATCATCAAAAACTACGTCGACACCTTTTCCATGATTGATTATACCGAAAAGTGAATCAATTCTGTTAGAAAGTGTACCACGCATTTCATAAACACCATCTACTTGATTAGTAGCGATGCCTAAGAGGATCTCAATAACTTGATGTGAGATTTCAACATTACCTTTTACTTTTCCACTATCTTGTTGTAGAGAAACATACTTTTGTTCAGCCATAAACTTATCTCCATAATCAAAAATTAGTTGGTACGTGAAATATATGTACCATCTTGTGTGTTGATTGTTAGCATATCACCTTCGTTAACGAAGAATGGTACTTGTACAACAACACCTGTTTCCATAGTAGCTGGTTTAGAACCACCTGATTGTGTGTCACCCTTGATCGATGCTTCTGTTGAGGCAACCTTCAAGTCAACTGTATTAGGAAGATCGACACCAAGTGTTTCACCACCATACATCAAAACGTTAACTTCCATATTTTCCTTCAAGAATTTCAATTGTTCTTTGATTTCTTCTTGAGGAAGTGAAAGTTGTTCATAAGTGGCAGTATCCATGAAGACGTGGTTTGTACCATCAGCATATAGATATTGCATCTTCTTGTTCTCAATTGTAGCTTTTTCAACTTTAGCAGTTGATCTAAAAGTCATTTCTTGAACAGCACCAGTTCTCAAGTTCTTTAACTTTGAACGAACAAAGGCGCTACCCTTACCTGGCTTAACGTGTTGGAATTCGATAACACGCCAGATTCCATCTTTAACTTCGATAGTCAAACCGTTTTTAAATTCATTTACTGAAATTGACATTTTTATTCTCCTCGATTGATTAAACGTTAAAAAAACACTTTACATATTATCTTACCAATATTTCACTATTAATGGCAATATTTCTAGTTAATTATATAAAAAAAAGAGGACAATGTCCTCTTTTTAAGTAAGATATAAGAATTAGTATACAGAAACTTTCTTTCTGTCTTTGCCAAGTCTTTCAAACTTAACAACACCATCTTTAAGTGCGAACAATGTATCGTCGCCACCACGGCCAACGCCTTCACCAGGGTGAATTTTTGTTCCACGTTGTCTGTAGATGATTCCACCAGTTAGAACTGATTGACCATCAGAACGTTTTGCACCTAATCTACGACCAGCTGAGTCACGGCCGTTAGAAGTTGATCCACCACCCTTATGGTGAGAGAAAAATTGTAAATTCATTTTAAGCATGAGATTTACCTCCTTAAGCAAGATCTATAGTTTTATTTTGTATTCGAACATTAATGTTCTCTGGATAACTGTCTTGAATATCCTTGAGGATATAAAACAAATTATCCAGTAGTAAAGCCGTATCGTGAGATACTGCTTCATCAAAACGACAGCCAAGATGACCGCCGTTGACCTCATCAAGTACAACCTGAGGACTGGCCTTAGTAAGTTTCTCCAGATTGTTGATTGTTCCAATCGTCACTGCCGAAACAGCTGCACAAACCAAATCTTGACCATAAGGTCCTGAATCAGCATGCCCTGTGATTAAAAACGAATCAATCTGTTGTTTGTCATTCTGGTGAAAACTTGCCTTAATCATAATTAACCTTTGATACTGTCGATAAGTACCTTAGTATATGGTTGGCGGTGACCTGTCTTAGTATGTGAATGCTTCTTAGGTTTGTATTTGTAAGTAACAACTTTCTTGTCCTTACCTTGTTTTTCAACTTTACCTGTAACTGAAGCACCCTTTACTACAGGATCTCCAACTTTAACACTGTCTCCGTCAGAAACAAGAATTACATCGTCAAATGTAACAGCGTCCCCTTCTTTAACATCAAGTTTTTCAATAAAGATTGAATCATTTTCTTCAACCTTATATTGCTTACCACCAGTTTTAATAATTGCGTACATATGTGTACACTCCTTTCTAAGACTCGCCAGTTAGGTGCCGAAGCTTAAACCTAATTTTGAGCGGTTGTAGATGCAATAGTGATTGCAACTAATAAAATATAGCAAATATCACAATCTTTTTCAACTGTTATAAACAATTTTTCTAATTGTCCAACGACCTTTATTCAAAATCAGCCAACACAATGTCAATAATCCAATCACACTTATGATCAATGATATCTTTGCAAGATCACTATAATGGTAACTAATACGCACGATATTGGCTCCGGGCTGAGTCTGAATTCTAATCGTTCCACGTTTTGATACTTTTGTCACAACACTCTCATTATTTATTTGTGCCTGATGTCCTCGATATGCCAATATTGGCGTATCGATCGTAACCGACTTAGGATCATAATATTTAAATTCAAAGGAATTAGGTGTAGTTTGCGAAGTGATTCGATTCTCTTTTCCATTGACTAGGAATTTGTTTAAGTCAGTCTTAGTCAAGCTATCCTTAGGATAATGAACCAATAATGATGCCTGAGATTTTACATTATTCAATGGTTTGATATTATTCGCCCCTATATAAACAGCTGAACAACTAGCCAACGTTGTCAAAACTAAAACAAATAATTTCAGAAGTGACGATCTATTATTCAAAACCCTGGATAATGCATAACTAACAAACTGACACAATAAGTAAATGCAAACAATCCAAAAATAATAAGTTAACTTGGTAAAATCTATCCCAGCAATTTTCCATGGAATTAAATCCGTTGATAGTACACCAGCGATAATGACACCAACGGCTGATATTTTAATCGACAGGCTGCTTTTTATGAAGAACCACACAATTACTGCCAAAATTATGAAAACAGTTGAAACAAGAAGATATTTATTCTGATCACTACTGTAATAATTACTGAAATCAAATTTACTTACTTGAATATATGTTGATTTTATTTTATTTTGATAAAAATTATTTTGTTCAATTAATGGCAACGTGTACCATGCTGTTGAAATCACCGCTAATATGACGGATTCAAATCCCGTTAAGATCATCATCCCCCAGTATTTCCAACTGTGAGTTTGACGTGAGAAAACGCCAAGTGCAATCATAAACAGCGATACTACGGTAATGCTAATTGCCATCCAGGGACTAGTAAGTGCGACTAATACCATCCCCAAACTAAAGACCGGCCAGAATTTGAATCTGCCTTCGATCATCTGAAACAATCCAAAAAATACCATCGGCAAAAAAATCAATAACAGATAATCAAAAATCTGATTACTGAAGATTAAATTAAATCTTGTCAAAGATAACGTATAAATTATTGAAAATAAAAATGATTGTAACGTATCTTTAAAAAATCTTTCACTGAAATAATACGAACTAATAAATGTTAGTAAATTAATGATAAAGAATAATAACAAATAGCTTAATGTATCATTACCAATCTGAAATAATGGCCAGAACAATATCGAAGTTAACCACGGCATAAACAAACTAACTAGACTACCGGAATGATTCCAATAATCAAAATTAGTCGGTGAAACTAGAACGTTCCCCAAACTCTTGATTCGCTCGATATCAAATGACAAATTCCAGTTTGAACTACCATGAATGGCCAAAAGATATGTATATAAAATACTCAAAATTATAAATGTTGAACTTAAGATCAATTTTTTCCACGTTGAACTGGACATTTTGATACCTCACATAAAAATATACTTCCTAGATTATACTAAAAAAGGATTGGAACTAACCACTCATGTCCCAATCCTTAATCAATATTCTGTTTTTAAACGGCCAATGATGATGCAACTACCAAAGGGCCAAAAATCAAAAGTACAAATACTGCGACTAAAAAGGAAAAGGCGGTTTTGCCTTTTTTCCAATTGAGCCTAGTAAGTATCCTAGTTATCAAGACCAATAACGCAATCAAGCCAATGCCTATCGCGATACCAGCAGTATTGCTAATGACATTGAGTTGAGTCAATACAGAAACAATTAAATCTACGATTATAAATGCTACTGTTATAAAAAATGAATACTCCCTTTTCAAGCATCCCACCTCTAAAATCCTAAGAAATACATCAAAATAACATGACATATTTCTTAAACTTTAAGCACAACGGTTTTATTGTAAAATGAAAATTCTTACATTGCAATATTATTTTTTCAATGAGCTTTCAAAAAGCCACCAGAACAAGGTTTTGACTAGTAACTTTTTTACAACTTATAATTTTGCCAAGGCATATTTTCGATCCACTGATGATTTATCATCGAGACACTACTTAAGTCATTTGAATCCAATTCCATCACCAACTGATTTTTGTCAAACAAAGGCCACTCATACTTAATATCATCGTTGTATGGTTTATCATTCAGCAGAAAATCTACGATCAATTGGAAATAATACTTTCTATTTTTACGATATTCAATATTCAACTCATGAGTTGGTGTATTCAAATACTCAATATTGCCACCATGACGTCCGTCTAGCACTGTAAAGTAATTACCATAGACCTCAGCCTCATTTTCAGCTAAGAACTTTTGGCTTCTAAATGCCGGATAACTGTACATGGCCTCACCGATGAGTCTGACCAAATCAGTCTTTTGATCGCCATCAGATGGTAATTGTTTGAGGACAGCATCAGCATTTTTACCGAACAGATCCGGTACAATGTTATTCTTCAATCTAGACAAGTTAAATTTATTTAATGCAGCCTGCTCATTACTACCCGCACCGATCAACGACTTAAAGTCCGTTCTCTGTACACGCTGTGCGACCACGCTCAACCAGTTATCAGAGATCAAATCATTGTCAACTATTGGACCAAACCAATTAGTCGCAATGTGTTCACCGATCGTATTCCGTTGAACAGTTAACAAGCCATCATCAGTCAGGTTCAGCAGATCTTTATCAGTTGAAATATTATTTGTCTTACAAAACCTCTCGGTCACATTTTGTGCCGTTTCGAGATTTCTAATGGTTTGAAACGAACCACTGAAAAGAACAATTTTACTGATTTTATCAAGCAACTCAGAATTAGATGCCATCAGCGCCGCAATTGACTTAGCACCGGCTGATAAACCAACCAGACTAATATTATCAACATCACCACCAAATTTAGTAGCGTTATCGATGACCCACTCGATGCTCTTCAGTTGATCAGATAGCCCAACATTAGTATCGCCGCCAGTCACCTTACCCCAACCAAACAATCCAAGACGATAATTAGGCATGATGTGAACAATTGGCTGTTCATCTAACCACGGCATGTTTTTGGTTGCATTACCACCGTGCAAGAATCCCCCACCATAAAATTCAATAACAATTGGAAACTTTCCACTAATGTCAGGCGTTGAAATATCTAGATTAAGACAGTTCTCCCCGAAGCGGACATCAGAATTTTGAAATGCATTATCCTGCATTGGTTGAATTCCTGGTCGGACTGCTAAATTGATCTTTTGTGGATCATCAACATAATATTCCTCAGCACGTTTAAATCTACGTGCATATCCGAATGGTACTCCAAGAAAGTTTACGTGATTGTGTTCTTCAAATCCCTGATAAATACCAGTTGTAGTTTTAATAATTTTTTTCATTCACAATCAACCCCCTGTTACCGAATCATATAAGCATTTTATATTGTCTAACATTGTAGACTAATAGATAGTATTGAACAAGAATAGGTTTCCATTAAATTTTTTTATTTATTTTGATCAACTTTAAGAATAAACTTGTTTAATTTTCAGACCTTGTATATAATTTTTCCGACACATTTTTTAGGGAGAAGGAAACCTATGGTCTTAACAGATGCACAGAAACGTGCCAACAAAAAATGGCACAAGAATAATCGCGAGCGAGCAAACTACATTGCCATGCGCTCTTCAGCGCGTAGTTTCATTCGCAATAAATCTACCACTGATGATTTGGAGGAACTAGAACACATCATCAAAACACGTAAGATCGAACTCAATGGCAATGCATTATAGACTACTTTAGTAGTCTATTTTTTTATCCTTTAAAACAATATTAATATCATAAACATATATTTTTGTTTCTTATCATAAATTTGATATACTTCAGTTGCTAAAAGATGTTTAAACATATATAAAAATATCTTTTAAGTCTATGTTTCTGTTGGAGGTTTTGATTATGAAAATACTTAATTGGATCAAATTAGTTTTTAAGCCCCAAGGTAAATCAGAAATGTCAGTACATGATAAAGAATTTCTTTCTGAATTACAGGAAGAAAACAAATTAATTTTATTTGGTAGCAAGTAAAAAAAATAGACAATACCGAGTTAACGATATTGTCTATTTTTATTTATGTCACAGGTGAGATTCGAACTCACGACCTACGGTTTAGAAGACCGTTGCTCTATCCAACTGAGCCACTGTGACATCACTTGTTCTATTATAGAGAATGGTTTAAAAAAATGCAACGGGAAAAATTAAAAAATTTTATTTTTTTATTTTGCAATACAAATATGCTTTTATAAACAAAAACAACGCCCACGAATATCTTATTCATGGACGTTATTTGCGCATTAAACGCTTCTATATTGAACATCATCTTCAGCAATTGGCAGAGTTTTTTCTGCATCCCTAACTAATCCCTGAATCAAAACAGAGTTCATGGGTGAAATCCCAAATATTTGTTTCTCGATCGTTGTACGCAAGGTATCATCAAAACTACGCATAACGATAGAAGATTGATCCAGCAGACTATTGTTTACCAAGACTAAACTTCTATACGTGTCTTTATCATATCTTTTATTAAACTCACCTATAAAATTCTTGAGAATTACACTTTGCATGTCCTCACCTCAAGTACCATTATACGAACGTGTGTTCGATTTGGCAAGGTGATTTTAGTAGAATAATTCCTTACATGCATTAGAAATGGCAATCTTAACGTGCTCGTATGTTAATCCACCTTGAATATAAATAATATATGGCGCACGCATTGGACCATCGGCTGAGAATTCTACACTAGCACCAGAAACAAAAGTCCCGGCAGCCATAACAACTTCATCCTCATAACCTGACATTTCACTAGGTTCTGGAACAACATTTGAATCGATTGGTGAATATTGTTGAACCAATTTAGTAAACTTAACCATCTTATCTGGATCATTGAAGATGATTGTTTGAATCAAATCAGTTCTATCATCACTCCACTTTGGAGAAACATTCAATCCCATTTTAGCAAACAAGGCAGCTTCAAAGATAGCACCTTTTATGGCATTTCCAGTTACTCTTGGGGCAAGGAAGAAGCCTTGATACATTTCTTCCATACGATCGATCGTAGCACCTTCAGAAGCACCGATACCAGGAGCTGTTAAACGATAACTTGCTAATTCAACAAGATCCTTCTTGCCGACAATGTATCCACCAGTCTTGGCTAAACCACCACCAACATTCTTGATCAATGAACCTGCCATCAAATCAGCTCCAACTTCAGTTGGTTCGATTGTTTCTGAGAATTCACCATAACAGTTATCGATAAAAATAATTACGTCCTTAGATACCGAACGTACCTCTTTGATGATTTCAGCAATTTCAGCCACTGTCAGGCTCTTACGAGTCGAATAGCCACGTGAACGTTGAATTGCTACGACCTTGGGATTTTGCTCTATAATCTTGTTTTTCATGGTCTCATAATCAACCTTATCACCGATCATATCAACTGAGTCAAAACCAATCTTATAATCGATCAATGAACCACGCTTGTTACCAGCAATACCGACAACTTCTTGCATTGTATCGTAAGGCTCTCCAGTAACGTATAACAAATTATCACCAGGTCTTAAAATACCAAACAGCGCAGTTGCCAAAGTATGTGTACCGGATACAAATTGTGGTCTAACTAAGGCTGCTTCAGTCTTGAATACGTCAGCATAAACCGCCTCTAGTTGATCACGTCCACGATCATCATCCCCATAACCAGTTGTACCGAGCAAACTACTCTCATCAATGTTTTCTTTTCTAAATGCTTTGAGAACTTTGTCCTGATTATCCAAAACGCGTTCATCAATTTCATTAAGCTTCCCTGCTATTTCGTTATCCACTTGTTTGATTGCTTCTTTCAACTCAACTGGAAAACTGTCATTCCATCTAGCCATTATATCCTCCTAAAAATCCTTTGATTCGGTTTTCAATTTTTGTTTGATAATCTGGTTCCTCACTAATATTATACCAATCGACATCCATCTGATTACGAAAATAAGTTAATTGTCGTTTAGCAAAATGCCTTGAATTCTTCTTGATCTCATCGAGGCATGACTCCAGTGTAGCAGTCCCTTCAAAATAAGGAAATAACTCCTTGTAACCAATTCCGTTCTTAGCTTGAGGTATTTGGTCACGATTGTCATAAACTGGTCTCACTTCGTCTAATAAGCCCATCTCGACCATTTTATCGACCCGACTGTTGATACGGGCATATAATTTGTCCCTGTCATCGGTTAAACCAATCAAATAGAACTCTGCCCACTGATTTCCATTATTTTGATCAACAATAGATTTACCAGTTTCACGATGAACTTCGATTGCCCTGATAACTCTTCTAGCATTTGAAATATCGATGGTCTTCATTGCTAAAGGATCTTCGTCACGCAAAACCTTAACTAACCCATCGATACCAGAATTTTTCTCAATTTTTAATAATTCTTTGCGTAGTTCATTATCGCCATCGGCTTTTCCACCAAGATTCAGATTTTGTATCAATGAATTCAAATAGAATCCCGTTCCACCTACAACGAATGAATTCTTCTCATTCTCCGCCAGATTCTCAACAACTCTTCTCGCTTTTTGTTGGAAGTCCTTGACGGTATATCTCTCGGTCACGTCGCTGATATCAACCAAGTGGTGTGGAACCTCAGACAGTTCTTCTGGGCTATCCTTTGCGGTCCCAATATCCAATCCACGATAGATTTGCATCGAATCACCAGAAATTATTTCACCATTAAATTTTTGTGCTAATTTTAATCCAAGCGCACTCTTACCCACTGCAGTTGGTCCGACTACTGCAACAACTTTTTCCAAAAAATCACCTCTCTGCATCGTATTTTATAGATATTTTACAAGAAATAAGCCATAATGGGACTTAAAGATTAGGAGGTATTTATTATGGCAAAGAAACAAAAACATTTACGTTTTGTTAAAGGATTCTTATTTGGTTCAATCACTACAGCAACTGCTGTATATGGCGCACTTCACGCATTCAAGAAGACTGTAATCGAACCAGAAGATGCTGAAAATGATCGTATTGAAGCAAACCGTCGTCGTGCTAACCGTAAAAGCTTACAAGCACACCAAGGTTAATTAGCAACAAATAACAATCACAGACTATAAAAAAAGGAGACTTGACAATATGTCACAGCCTCCTTTTTTCAATATTTTCAAATCATTGTTTTTAAAGTTTAGTAGTCTTCTTAGTTTTACCTTCCCAATCAGAAAAACGCTCATCCAACCATTTAACGTTTTCAAAGCCCCACTTTTTTTGCAACTTAACAGCAGCGCGAACACTGACTGACTTACGGTCTTCATATAAATATACCGGTAGATCAGGTCTTAGTTCACCTTCATTGTACTTGAGCTGAGAATAAGGCAGATTACGAGCACCTAAAATATGCTTAGCGTCAAAACTATTCTTTTCTCTTAAATCAACGATTTGAGCTTTTCTCATTGTTGATTCAAATTCTTCACCACTAATGGCTCCACCCATTTGCTTACCCTTATACAAGTAATAAGCCCATGTGCCGACCCAATAGATCAAGAATCCAATTACAATGATGTACAAAATAATGTTAATAACTTGCATCAATAAAAACCCCTAACTAACTTTTAATCAACTTTACTTAATCAATGAAGCGGCACCAATAACACCGGCACCATTTCCAAGACTTGCTAATCTAACTTCAGTTGAATCCTTAATAGTTGCGAACTCATTAGCACGCATAGCTTTTTCAACTTTGTTTAGCAAGAAATCACCAGCGGCTGAAACACCACCACCAATAACAACATACTTAGGATTCAATGAGTTAGCAATATTTGCCAAAGCAAATCCTAATGAATCACAGACATAGTCTGCAACGATCAAGGCAAGATCATCACCAGTTTTAGCTAGATCAAATACATCCTTAGCAGAAATATCTTGACCATCATCAAGCATAGCTTTCAATTCTGAATCTCCAGCGTATTCTCCAGCACGATCTCTGGCTACATGTACAATACCAGTTGCAGAAGCGATTGTTTCAAGACAACCTCTCTTACCACAAGTACACATGAAACCATGAGGATCAACAGTAACGTGTCCAATTTCACCGGCAGCACCATTGGCACCATGTAATAATTGACCGTTAGCGATGATACCACCACCAACACCAGTTCCAAGAGTTACAAAGACAACGTCATCAGCGTTATTACCAGCACCCTTCCATCTTTCACCAAGAGCAGCAACGTTAGCGTCGTTCTCAATAGTTACAGGAATGCCTGTGCCAGCTTCAATATCTCTAACTGGATAAACTTCATCTTTCCAGTTCAAGTTGAAAGCACCTTTGATAGTACCCTCTTTAAAGTTGATAGTACCTGGTGATCCCAAACCAATACCACTGAATTGATCAGCTTTCATGTCATACATCTTAAGATGATGATTAATTGAATCAATAATATCAGGAATAATTAATTGACCATCAGATAGAATATTTGTTTCAATACTCCACTTTTGTTGAATGTCGCCTGCAGCAGTTAAAATGGCGAATTTAATTGTTGTACCACCTAGGTCAACACCGATTAATTTCTTGTCTGTCACTTTGATCTGTCCTTTTCTTTTTTTTCTTCTTTTCTATGTTCAGCCTTTAAAACCAATTGTGCATTAATAAAAACTTTTTTTTCAATCATTCCATTTTCGTACAACCGTTTAACCTCAATTGACATCAACTCGATATCCCACATGCGCTTACCTAAGTGAACGTAGGTACCAAATCTCTTGAGTAATTGTTGTACGTCATAGAGGGTTCTAAAGCTCATTTCATCCATAGACTATCATACCCTTTGTATACATAAAATAAGAAATAGCAACAACCGATACCATGGCAAGTACCCTAAAAATCACTTTAGGACGCTTAATTCCTGGTAATCCTAATGCTAGTCCAACTAGGAACCCACCAATTGCACCACCAATGTGACCCCAAATATCAATTCCTGACATTGTGAGATCAAGTATTAAGTTGATGACGATAAGTCCTAAGAAACTCTTACCTAACTCTGCTAAGAAGCGATTCTCCTTGTAGATGACTGCCAAGCCAAAAAGGCCGCAAACAATCCAAATAAAGAAGTACTGGCACCAGCAGATATTGTGTTAGATGAACCAAACGCAAAACTAGCAAGATTACCTGTTATCCCACTTAAAAAGTAAATAAAAAGAAATCTAACATGTCCTACCATTGGCTCAAGTATCTGACCAACATAAAAAATTGTAAAACCATTCATCATAATGTGTAAAACACCAATATGAATAAACATTGGTGTAATCAATCTCCACCATTGACCCTCTTGTACAAGATTATTCGTCTTAGCACCGAAGGTCAGTAAAGTATTGATATTTTGTGAACCACCTGAAAGTGTTTCTGCAGCAAAAATGCCAATTGTAAAAATCAGCAGAAACCAAGTTACATATGGTTTTTCTTGTTGATAATTCATTATGCATCCTTTGCTACTGAGATAATTTGATCGATGGGTTTGTCCAATACAAAAACAGGCCATTGTGTCTGTAAATAATACTGACGTGACAAAGCCAAGGCAACGGTCTTAGTTGGATATTGTGCCAAATAACGATCATAATATCCCGCACCGAAGCCCAAACGAGCTTTTTTATCTTCAGAGAATGCCAATCCAGGAGCAATTATCAGCTCTGGTGGATTCAATACATCAGTCTGATAATTTTTGGGTTCTCTAACACCAAATGAACTGGTTTCTAATTCTGTATCTTTAGTATATTGAACGAAAGTCATTGAATAATCTTTAAAAGTCTTAGGAATATATACTTCCTTACCTAAATCCCAACACTCTTTGATGATAGGAAACGTTGGAATTTCACTTCCCATACTCAAAGTAATACCAATACTCTTGGCTGCTTTGAAGCCACTATCATCAAATAATTTAAGATAAACTTCATTGATTTCTTTTTGTGCTTGATCTGATTTCATGAATTCTTCCATGATATCGATTTGTTTTTTTCTGAAGCTGACTTTATCCAAAAGTTACCTCCCTAGTAAAAAAAAACAACAGGAATTTTAACCTGTTGTTTATTTTGTTTCGCGATGCAATGTAACAACACGCTCACGTGGGCAATATTTTTTAAGTTCTAGACGATCAGGGTTGTTACGCTTGCTTTTGTTTGTTAGATATGTACGTTCATGGCATGATGTACATTCCATTGTTATATTTACTCTCATGTTTGGAACATCCTTTCATAAAATCCTTAACTAAAATTCAACTAGTCAAATATACCATTATTATCAACATTTTTAAAGTGTTAATTTAAGATTAATCTTGACCCGTCATCTTATAGTAATCTGTATAGATTTGTTTTGCAACTAATTGTGGATAGTTCCCTGACTCACTAGTTAGATTAGGGAATACGATAGCCATAGAAACATTTGGATCATCATAAGGTCCAAACGATACCAAACTAGTTGTAATTGTTTCAGGTGGGTCCTGATTATCAGGATCATTAGGGTTGTAGTAGAAGGATTGAGCAGTACCTGTCTTAGCAGCTACTGAAGGACTTAGATCCTTCAATCTTGTAGCTGTAGTCCAGTAATCTGAACCGTGAACAGCATTGTACATACCTCTTCTGACCACATTCAAATCAGCCTGAGTGAAACCAACTTTGTTTAATACAGTTGGAGTCGTGACTGATTCAAGCGCACCTTTAGTACCATCATTCTTAGTCTTTTGAATAGATTGTACCAAATAAGGCTTCATTCTGTATCCGCCATTGGCGATAGTTGAAATATATTGTGCCATTTCGATCAATGTATATGAATCGTAGTTACCATAAGACAAATCCAGTGCTGAACCAGTCTTTAATTGTCCCTGACTATTTCTAACGGAACCCTCGATACCGCCAGTTTCACCGGAAATATCGATCCCAGTCTTAACACCTAATCCAAATTGATTGAAGTACCCTCTCAACTTAGAGAAAATGTCAGGATTCATAGTCATTGATACCTTAGGTACATACTTGGCATTAGCTTCTTTCATAGCTAGAGCCATCATGTACTCATTAGAAGACACTTCTAGGGCCTTCTCGGCATTCATACTGCTATAAGTACCAACTGGGTAAACAGACTTTTTAACGGCACTACCAGGCAAATAAATTGGATTATCAGCCTGCACACTGTTAGTTGGAGTAATTACTCCATCCATCAATGCACCTAGAACCGTAGCACCTTTAACAGCCGACCCCATAACGAACGTTCTATTGATAACACCAAGAGCATCTTCAGATGTCTTACCAGTTTGTGGATCATTTCTAACACCGGCCATAGCCAAAATAGCCCCGGTCTTAGGATTCTCAACAACAACATAAGCACCATCAGAATACTGAGTTATTCCTGCAGCCTGAGCTGAAGAAAACTGCGTAGACAATGCACTTTGAACTTTCTTTTGGAACTTAGAATCAATAGTCAAATTTAGGTTTCCACCCTTTTGACCACCATAAACTAACTTACTCTTTTTGATTTGGTTACCGGAACCTATTTGAACTTCACGTTCACTCTTAGTACCAGAAAGAATCGTTTCATAACTCTTCTCCAAATAACTAGTACCGACACGGTCGTTACGTGAATATCCATACGCCAGCATAGTGTTTAATTCATCGTCTGGAATACCTTGTTGTTCCGTCGATACACCACCGATAATACTTGCAATTGACTTACCCTGAGGATACTCACGATTCCAGTTAGTACCAACACTAATACCAGGTAATTCAGTCAAATGTTCACTTACTTCAGCAATTTCTTTTGAAGTTAAATTCTTATCCTTCAAGAAAACCGTCGAAAGTGAATATGCAGCACTCATTTTTTTGAACAGAGTTGCCTTTGACAGTTCCGCATCACTCAGATGCATCCCCATCTTCTTAAGATATTTGATCTCATTATTATAAATTGTCGTATTGGATAGGGCATCACCATTCGAATCTCTTCTCCATGACTTAGGCATTTGTTTCGCTACCTTAGCTTCCTTACCAGGAGCTGACAAAATATAATCAGCTTTATCACGATCTGACAAAGTTTCTTTTTCGATTGAAACATACTTTGTCAAACGATTAACGATCGTATAAATATCACTGGATTTTACTCCAGAACTTTTTGTATAAGTAATGGCACTTTCTGTCGAGTTACCTACTAATAAGCGTCCCTTAGAGTCATAAATCATCCCACGTGGTACACTTCCTGTCATTACTGTCTTATCTGTACGATCTACCTCAGCCGCAAACTTACCACCATAAACGATTTGTAAATAAGCTAATTGACCAACTAGCAGAGCGAACAACGCAAAGACAATAAAAAAAAGCAGGTTAAGTCGAAATGGGATAGTAGACTTAGCTTGACTACCTGTTCTTTTCTTTATTATATCCAGTACTCTTCTCATAGGTTTCCCTTCAAAATACTATAAAGCATTATTCATTAGATTTAAAAATATATTTAGGTCCATCTAGATCTGGGTCATATTCAACTAATAGATCATAGCGAGCAAAGAACCATGTATCAGCATCAGTGATGTAATAAGTAATACCATCAATAACTGTGCTGGATTCCGGCTTTACTGGTTTTTCCTTACGCATTGCGATTGAAAATCCCTCATGAACCATTGTTTTACCGTAGACCTTACCATAGAAATGTACACCATCACCGGGTACTAAGTCCATTTCATCTTTGAACCATTTTTGTGCTTTTTCTGTCAATTCAATTTTCATTATTTGTCCACCTCATTTAACGTATGAGATAAACATAGCAGAAAACGGTTACGCTATGCAACTTCTACGGCTTTGATAGTAATGTCATAACTTCCAACAGGAGTTTCAACTGTAACAACATCTCCGACGTGTTTACCCATCAATGCCTTGGCAATAGGTGAATCATTTGAGATCTTACCAGCATCAGGATCTGATTCTGCTGAACCAACGATGGTATATTCATCAGGTTCCTCACCATCTTCTTGAACAGTAACTTTTTTACCAACAGAAACTTCATCATGGGCAATATCATCAGTATCAACAACATTAGCATATTGTAGCATTTCGATAACTTGTGAAATACGTGATTCAACAACACTTTGCTCGTCCTTTGCTGAAGTATATTCTGAGTTTTCTGATAGATCACCGAAGCCTCTAGCAATCTTAATACGATTGATAACTTCTGGACGTTTAACTTTCTTTAAATCTTCCAATTCTTCTTCTAACTTTTTCTTACCTTCTGCTGTCATTGGGTAACTTTTTTCTGCCATTATTAAATCCTCACTTTTTTTATTATCTTTATTATTTTAATCTCAAAATGTCATCTAACCGTTAGATTAGATGACATTTGCTATTATATACAATTCATGACTATTGTCCTAGAGAAGCACTTATCTTATCATGCTCTTCACGAGTATGTGAATAATAAACTTTTCCGGTCTTCAAGTCAGCAACAAAGTACAAGTAGTTTTGATTTCTTTCTGACGGTTCAAGGACCGCCTCAATAGATTGTAAACTAGGTTGGTTAAATGGTCCAGGACCATAGCCAGCATTCTTATACAAGTTATATGGTGATTTTACGGCGATATCCTTATAAGTCAAGTGTGTCTTATGCGTATTCAATGCATACATTACAGAAATATCTGATTGAATAGGCATATCGATATCGATTCGGTTAAGGAATACTCCGGCAATCTTCTTACGATCCTTGTTTTTAACACCTTCACGTTCAACAAGTGACGATAGTGTCATTACCTGTTGAACTGTCAGACCCTTTTCCTTAATGGTTGCATAGTAAGGTTCCATCTCTTGATTTTCCTTTTGAACCATTTGGTTAACGAGTTCCTTCAGTGTCAATCCCTTATACACTCCATAAGTTGCTGGGAACAAATATCCTTCAAGATGGTAACGAACGTTATCTTTAGCCATCGTTGAATCTAACAACTGTGGATAGGTTTTTTGAAGTGACTTGAGATAACTTTCATTCTTCATCAACTTCAAGAAATCCTTCTTCTTGAAATTAGTGCTCTTTTGAATCTGATCACCAATTTGCTCGATAGTGACACCTTCACGAACTAGCACAGTATCTGAAGCAATACCAGTCGGCTCGGCACTACTACCATTTTGAAGTTGTTTAACGACTTCACTCAAAGGCATTGATTGCTTGAAAGTGTAATATCCTGCTTGAAAATCAGTATAATTCTGAGCTTTGATATAGAAATTAAAGACACTGGCACTCTTAATAACCTTATCTTGTTCCAATTGTTTGGCAATTTCTTTGCTTGAGGAACCAATTGGCACTTTCACCGCAATATTTGCCTTGCTGTTTGCATCATATGGCTGCATTGAACTATTTACATAGTTAAAGCCAATAATAGCTACAACAACTGCTAACACTGCGATAACACCAACGATCCAATACGCTATGTGATTAGCGACCGTTCGTTCCTTAGCACGAGTCTCAATTTTTTCACTGGACTCTTGTTTTAATGCTTCTTTTTTTTCATCCTTTTGGCTCAAGACACAGCCTCCCGAGTTAATTTAATTAGAATTATACCATTAGTTTGAACGCAATTATCTAATTTCTACATTAAATTTTTGAACCAAACTGTCTTTAACAACGTCAAAAGCCTTTTCAACTGTGTCATCTGTCAAAGTATCTTCAGGGTTTTGGAACACTAAATGATAACCAAGTGACTTATGGTTTGCCTTAATATTTACACCTTGATAGACATCAAAGATGTTAACATCGATCAGATACTTACCACCATTGTCAAAAATATCCTTAACAATTGCGCCACTTTCGATATCCTTATTAACCAAGATAGCGAGGTCACGACTGATACTTGGGTACTTAGGAGCAGTCTTAGCTTGCACATTGCGCTTCTCCATACCAAATAGTGTGTCAACGTTCAATTCAAATACAAATGTTTCATCAATACTATGTTCTTTTTGGTAGTCTGGATGTAGTTTACCAATAAAACCAATGGATTGTCCATCTGCTATTATTTCAGCAGTTTGACCAGGATGCAAGTTAGAAATTTTATTAGTTGCATGATATTCAAAATTTGCATCGATATTTGTGAACGATAATAATTCTTCAACTATACCTTTAACATCATAGAAGTCGACCTGCTTAGATTGAGTATTCCATGAATCCAAGGCTATATTACCACTAATTGCACCAGCAATATATTCGATTTCCTTAGGACGATCGACACCATCTGCACGATCAAATATTCTAGCTTGTTCAAAAACACTAATGTCATTATTATTTCTAGCTTGGTTATAGGCTACATTATTAACCAATCCAGGAATCAAACTGGTTCTCAAGTATTCATGATCTTCAGTCATTGGGTGCAATAGCTTAGTGTAGTTAGTATTGATCACATTAAAGTCTTCAGCTTCTTTTTTGTTCATCAATGAGAAGTTTGTAACTTCATTCATTCCTTGACCTAACAAAATATTACGAAGCTTATTACTGAACTCACGTTTTGGAGAATATCCACCAGCCGTCTCCATACCAGTAGGCAATGTTCCCTTCAAGTTCTCATAACCATAGATACGAATAACTTCTTCAACGAGGTCAGCTTCAATACTCATATCCCAGCGTCTAGTAGGGATCGTAACTGTAACATCATCGTTATCGAGTTCAGCAGTAAAACCTAGACGATCAAAGATATTCATGATTTCTTCAGCTGACAGGTCAAGTCCCATCAAGTGGTTGATGTGTGAAATCTTACCCTTGATAACTGTTGGCTTAGCTTCTGTTGCAATTCCAACCAATTCATCAGATATCTCACTGGCTTGAGCATTTTCGTCAACTAATTGAGTAGCGCGCACTAATGCATCTGATACGGCACCATTGTCGACACCTTTTTCAAATCTATTTGAAGCATCCCCACGAAGATCGTGTCTTTGAGCAGCTTTACGAACAGCCGCGCCATCATAAACCGCACTTTCTAAGACAACGTTCTTAGTTTCATTAGTAACACGAGCACTGATTCCACCAGCAACACCAGCTAGACCAAGGATTTGATCTCCAGCAGCGACTACTAAGTCGTTCTTGTTCAAAATAGTATTAGTATTCTCTTCATCGTCTTGGTTGTTCAATTCGGTTGAGAACTTCTCACCTGATTTGGCGTTACGAACCGTAATGTGTTTCTCTTCTAGTTTATCAAGATCATAGGCTTGAATTGGTTGGCCAAATTCAATCATGACGTAATTGGCAGCATCGATAACATTATTTACAGGTTGGATATTTTGATTCCAAAGACGACGTTGCATCCACAATGGACTTTCACCAACAGTAACATCCTTCAAAGTTCTAACCAAAAAATCAGGTACTAGTTCTTTGTTTTCAATATCTACAGTTAAGTCATTTGAGTCAATGATTTTTGATTCATCAATTGAAGGGGCAGTATATTCAGGCTTCTCATCGTATGTAGCACCAATTTCCCAAGCGGCTCCACGCATACCTAATGTATCAGCACGATTAGGTGTGATGTCCATATCAACCATGTCATCGTCTAGTCCAAGTGCTGTTAATGCATCAGTTCCTGGTGCAACTACTTCTGGGAAAACATAGATCCCGTTGTGATAAGCTTCAGGAACGTATTTTGTTGGGACACCGATCTCATCTAAACCACAGATCATACCGTTTGATTCTTGACCACGGATCTTACCTTTTTTGATACGTTTGCCCTCTGGTAAATGAGCACCATGTAAGGCAACGATTACGTATTGGTCATTGGCAACATTGGGAGCACCACAGACGATTTGAATGTCTGAATCTTCACCAACGTCAACGGTTGTAATATTCAAGTGATCTGAATCTGGATGTGGGGCAATACTTGTAATGTGTCCGACAACTAATTTATCTAATCCTTCAGCGTTGTGAACAGGACTTGATTCGATACCTGTCAATGAAATCTTGTTAGCCATTTCCTCAACAGTATGAGTAACTGGGATATATTCTTTTAACCAATTAACGGAAATTTTCATTATCTTAATTTACTCCTTTGAATTGTTCTAGGAATCTTACATCGTTCAAGTAGAAGTCACGAATGTCGTTGACCCCGTACTTCAACATAGCGAATCTCTCAGGTCCAAGACCGAAGGCAATTCCACTATAAACAGTTGAGTCAATACCTGACATTTCAAGAACGTTAGGGTGACTTAAGCCAGCCCCTAGAACTTCGATCCAGCCAGTATACTTACAAATACGGCAACCTTCACCACCACAGTTGAAACACGAAACATCAACTTCAACACTGGGCTCAGTGAATGGGAAGTAACTAGGACGGAAACGAATTTCACGGTCTGCACCGAAGACGTGACGGCATAATGCTTCAAGTGTTCCCTTTAAATCTGCCATCGAAACATTCTTATCAACTACCAAACCTTCGATTTGATGGAACTGATGTGAGTGAGTTGCGTCATCATCATCACGACGGTAAACAACACCTGGTGAGATAACCTTCAAAGGACCCTTGGAGAAGTCATGAGACTCCATGTCACGGCCTTCTTGAGCAGAAGTTTGTGTACGCATAAGTAATTGATCAGTCAAATAAAAAGTATCTTGCATATCACGTGCAGGGTGATTCTGAGGGATGTTCAAACGTTCGAAGTTGTAATGATCTTCTTCAACCTCGTGACCAGCATCGACACGATAACCTAATCCAATGAAGAACTCTTCAATGTCTTCGATAGTTTGATTCAAGATATGTCTAGTACCATATTTCCTTGGTTGAGCAGGAAGAGTGACATCGATTGTTTCTTCTTCAAGCTTCTTAGCAACCAACTTGCGGTTCAATTCTTCCATTTTTTCTTCAATGGCAGCCTGAATATCCTTCTTAACATTATTGGCAAGCGTACCGATTTCAGGACGTTCTTCAACTGGAACATCTTTCATTCCACGAAGTGCCTTAGTAATTGGTCCCTTCTTACCTAACAAATTAACTCTTAAGTCATTTAATTCTTGGATTCTCTCAGCACGTTTGGCATCATCAATACCACTAGCACGCAAGTCTTTTAATTTATCATTTAATGACATTCGTTGTTCCTCCTAAATTAATTCCTAAAACAAAAAAAGTCCTCGTTCCAAAAAAGGGACGAGGACTCGCGGTACCACCCTAGTTCATATCAAAAAAGATATGCACTCAAGGGTTTTATATAGTAAACCAAGCTTCAAAACTCAGAAAGTGAATTCGTCATTTTGTTCATTCGACCTTCTCAGCAACTGGCCTTTTCTGAAATAAACGCTGTGATTACTACTTTTCGTCATCGTTTTTACAAATATTATATATATCGATTATACAAAAATTTAAAAGTTTCGCAAGTTTTAAATTGATTTCAAACCATACATCAAGACACCGGCAGCGACTGCTACATTGAGTGATTCGGCTTTACCAAGGATTGGAATGAAGATATTTTGGTCAGTTTCTGACAATACGTCTGCTCCTAATCCGTGAGCTTCGTTACCCATAACTAATGCAAAATCATCGGTCTTTTCTAGTTTGTTGTATGGCATGGCCTCTTTATTAACTTCTGAACCATAAACTTTCAAGCCTGACTTCTTAGCAATTGAAATTGCTTTTTGGAGATCCATGCGATAAATTGGCATATGGAATTGACTACCTTGCATTGATCTTTGAACCTTTGGTTGGTAGAAGTCAGCTGAATTCAAACTAGTGATAACACCAGTATAGCCGGCAGCGTCAGCAGTACGAACGATCGTACCAACATTACCAGGATCTTGAACGTCATCCAAGATCACCCATTGGCCTTTCATTTCAGTTAAGTCATCATTCTCTTGTACCTTAACGACCGCAAAGATTCCTTGTGGTGTTTTTGTTTCAGATAATGCTTGTGCAACATCATCTGAAACACCGGTAACGATGTCATGATACTTCTTTGCTAAACGATCATTTTCGTTGTTTTCAGTCACATATAACTTAACGATTCTTTGATCATTGGCATCAGCTTCACGTACCAAATGAAAACCTTCGATCAAGTAAGTACCAGTTTTTTTGATATTCTTAGTTGCAGACAACTTTGCTAATTGTTTAATTTCATCATTTTTTTTAGACTCAATATATTTCATTAAATTCATCCCTCTTGCTTTCTATTATATAATGTTACCATATTAAAAGATTGAGGTGATAAGTATGAAGCATCTTTCCATTAATGTTTCGGGATTAGTCCAAGGAGTTGGCTTCCGTTATTCAGTCGTCCAACTGGCTGATAAAATGGGCGTTGTCGGAACAGTTAGAAATGAAATGGATGGATCGGTGTCAATTGAGGCCGAGGCTGACGAAAGAATTTTATATATTTTCTTAAGTAAAGTTAAGGCTTCCCCTTCACCCTTTGGCAGGGTTGATAAATTGGACTATACTTTTTCTGATGATGTGAAATCTTATAGAAAATTCACCGTCATCGGTTGAAACGTCAATTAACTTAACGTATATTACTTTTATATGACTAAAAGGGTGGTTTATAAGTGAATAAAAAATTTGTCAAATATATATCAGTTCTATCACTCGTGATAGTTCTGTCGTTAGTTATCACTGGTTGTGCTCAACGAACCGGTGCTGCCTTACACGCTCCACAGAGCGGACCTTACGGATGGATCTATAAATGGATCGGTACACCGTTCCAAAACTTGATCCTCGCCACTGCCAAAGCAATTGGTGGTAAAAATGCTTACGCATGGGGAATCATCATCATCTCATTCGTAGTTCGTTTAGTTCTATTGCCACTTTCCTTGAACCAACAATACAAGTCGACAGCTCAACAAGAAAAAATGCGCGCTGTTCAACCTCAATTGAAATTAATTCAAGAAAAGCAAAAAGAAGCTAAAGATCCTGCAACACAACAAAAAATCAGTAGCTTAATGATGGAAGTTTACAAGAAGAACAATTTGAGTTTGACCGGTGGACTAGGATGCTTGCCATTGCTACTTCAAATGCCCGTTTTGATCGGTATTTATCAAGCCGTGCAATATTCTAAAGAAATTGGTGCCGCAACCTTCTTATCAATTCCACTTGGTAAATCAAGTATGGTCATCACGATCATTGCTACATTGTTCTATGTTGTTCAAGGATTCATGTCACTACAAATCGTTCCACAAGAACAAAGAAAGCAAATGCAAACAATGCTTCTAATGAGTCCTATGATGACATTCTTCATCTCAATGATCTCATCTGCTGCCTTGGCATTGTACTTCTTAGTCGGTGGTATCATCATCGTCATCCAACAATTGATCACTAACTACATCATCATGCCTAAGATCAAACGTGAGGCTGACGAGAGATTGAAACACAATCCTGTTACAGTTGTTGTTACTGAAGAATCATTGAACAAGATCCTAGGTTCAAGTTCATCAAGTACCTCAAGTTCCAATTCATCTAACACGTCGGATATCGTTGATGAAGGCGATGAAGACTCACATGAATTGCACAAGAACATTCGTGAATTAAATAAGGGTAAACAAAATAGACCTAAAGATTAACGAAAAAAAGTACTCCGAAATTTCGGAGTACTTTTTATTTTGCTTCAGTTTTCTTTTTCTTAGAACGTGACTTAGCTTTTTCTTCTGAATCATTAGCTTCTTCAGTATCTTGCAACAATGGCAATTCAATTCTAAAGACCGTACCGGAACCGACAACACTTTCTACTTCCAATGTACCATGATAGATCTCTATCAATCTTTTGGCGATAGAAAGCCCTAGACCGTTTCCTCCACGCTTTCTAGAGCGTGCCTTGTCAACTCTGTAGAAACGATTAAAAATTCGTTTAACGTCATTTTTGGCGATTCCAAGACCGTAGTCTTGAACTGCAATTTCTAGTACTTCAGAATTAGTTGATGCTGACAGACTTATTTCCTTACGATCAGCGGAATACTTGAAGGCATTATCGAGAAGGATAACCAATACTTGTTCAAGATGATTTCGATAAATCTTAACAATACTGCCATCCCTAATATCATCATCAAAATTGATAACAAAATCATCATGCAGCATCTTAAAATCATTATAGACTTGAATAAATAGTGGCTTAACCTCAGTAGTCTGATCAAGATAATCACTATCAATTTGCTCAACTCTAGTTAGGTCAAGCATTTCTTGAATCAAGGATTGCATACGTTTCAATTCTTGCAATGAAGAATTGATCGAATCATTCAAAACCTCAGGATCATCTTTGCCCCAACGTTGCAACATACTTAAATGTCCTTCAAGGACAGCAACTGGAGTTCTCAACTCGTGAGAAACGTCCTCGACGAACTCCTTCTGTTGGTTAGTATAGGCTTGCATCCTATCAAGCATCTTGTTGATATTAACTGTTAAATCGTAAATCTCATCATTGCGTTTACGAATTTTGATACGCGAATCAGAATCAGGTTTCTTATTCAAATCATCAATTGTATTATTGACAACCTTGATATTATTCAAAACTTGATTGACCGCAAAAAAGCTAACCGCAACCCCTACAACAAATACAACGATTCCAGCAATTATCAATCTAGTATTAAACGTACGGATCACGGCTGGCGTAGCGACCTTGTCAACCGTGTGCATGGCAATGGTTGCTACAACAATGTACGCTGCTAAAATAACTGCCGATATCATTGCGGTCCATTTAAATCGTATAGAGATCCTCATCGACGCATCACGTACCCTTTACCACGAACGGTAGAGATATAACTTGGAGCGCCACCACGATCGATCTTATTTCTCAAGTACTTAATATAAACGTCAACGACATTTGTTTCTGTACTGCTGCCGCTTCCCCAAACACGTTCCAATAAGTCATCACGACTCAAGACAGTGCCAACGTTCTCCATCAAGGCACTCAATAAATCATATTCACGTCTAGTCAAGTCGATCACTTCACCGTTACGCTTCAAAGTTTGTGTAGTCTTATCGATCACCAAATTCTTGTATTTCAAAACTTGGTCATTGTTACGAGTAACATCGATATCTAAGTCGATACGTCTTAACAAAGCACGAATACGAGCAAGCAATTCTTCAATTGCGAATGGCTTAACGATATAATCGTCAGCACCGTGATCCAAACCGGATACACGATCAATAATTGAATCACGTGCAGTCATCATAATAATAGGTGTGTTCTTCTCTTGACGAACACGACGACAAACTTCAATTCCGTTTAATTCTGGAAGCATAAGATCAAGTAAAATAAGATCCCATTCTTCACTCAATGCAGCATCAAGACCTGTTCGACCATCTCGTTCAACAGAAACATCATAGTTTTCATGTTGAAGTTCTAGTTGAACAAATTTGGCCATATTTTCTTCGTCTTCAATAACAAGTATCTTAGCCATACTATTCTCCCGTATATTAAATTTTTTTAATTATCACTTAATACATTAAGTGGATTGTGCCCTCTCAAGGCAATGCACTAATGATTTTAACATATAGCAAAAATTAAAAGAAGACAAGTTTTTTATTTTGAGATGAAAAATTATACATTTTGGTCCAAAAAATGGATTAGATTAGAGAATAATTTACGAAGTAAAGCTTTCTTTAATTGTGGTGATAACAGCGAGTTGACGGCAAGATTAATTATTTTATTGCCTTGATTCATTTGTTAAAAACTTTTTGATTGAAAAATTTAGAAAATAAAAAAGCCAGACTATCGAAATTTCTTTCTTAGTTTGACTTTTGTTGTTTGTGCTTTTGAAACGAGTTGCAAAAGCCAGATTTCTGCGCCTGCTACGAATAAATAACGTGTCACTATGTGCCACAACATTTATTCTAGGCAGTGCTCAAAATCTAACCGGCTTTTTCCACTCTCTATTGTTCTTTATACCAAGTATAATGGAAAATACCAGGTTTATCAGTTCTCTCGTATGTATGAGCACCGAAGTAGTCTCTTTGTGCTTGTACTAAGTTAGCTGGTAATACTTCTGAACGATATTGATCGTAGTATGTTACGGCTGACATGAATCCTGAAACTGGGATTCCTGCTTGAACGGCGTAACTTACCACGTCACGAACAGCGGCTTGATACTTGTCAACGATATCCTTGAAGTAATCATTTAACAAGAGATTATCAAGTTTAGCATCTTTGTCATATGCATCAGTGATCTTTTGTAGGAATTGTGCACGAATGATACAACCGGCACGCCAGATTTGGGCGATTTCACCGTATTGTAGGTCCCAATCATAGTGATCTGAAGCAGCCTTCATTTGAGCAAATCCTTGAGCATAACTCATGATCTTACTGAAGTACAATGCCTTACGAATCTTCTCAACTAATTCGTCAACATTAACATCAGGCTTACTTGTTGGACCAGCTAATACCTTGCTTGCCTTAACACGTTCGTCTTTGTATGCAGAGATATAACGTGAGTAAACAGCTTCAGTAATTAGTGATTGTGGAACACCAAGTTCTAGAGCACTTTGTGAACTCCACTTACCAGTACCTTTATTACCAGCTTTATCCATGATCTTATTAACGATGAAGTCATCACTGCCTTCGTCATCTTTTCTAGTTAGGATCTCAGCAGTAATTTCAATCAAGTAACTTGATAGTTCACCCTTGTTCCAGTCCTTGAATACATCAGCAACTTTATTCAAGTCGTTGTTGTACAAGTGCTTCAACAAGTTGAAACTTTCAGAGATCAATTCCATATCACCATATTCGATACCATTGTGAACCATCTTTACATAGTGACCGGCACCATTAGGTCCGATATATGATACACATGGTGCGCCATCTTCATCAGCTTTGGCTGAAATTTGTTCCAAAATTGGAGCAACCAAGTCATAAGCTTCTTTTTGACCACCTGGCATCAATGAAGGTCCTTGCAATGCGCCAAGTTCACCACCAGATACACCCATTCCGATGAAGTTAATACCTGATTCGTCTAGACGTTTATTTCTTGCAATAGTGTCCTCAAAGAATGTGTTACCACCATCGATCAAAACATCACCCTTATCAAGCAAAGGAATAAGTTGGTTGATAACTGCATCAGTACCAGCCCCGGCCTTTACCATCATAAGAATACGACGAGGTTTTTCCAATGAATCTACGAAATCCTCGATTGTATAACTTGGATATAATTTCTTGTCAGGATGTTCCTTAACAACAGCTTCAGTCTTTGAACCTGTTCTATTAAAAATTGCAACATCATAACCGCGACTCTCAATATTTAAGGCTAAATTCTTACCCATAACAGCCATACCAATAACACCAATTTGTGGTTTTGCCATACTTTTACCTCCAACTTTTATTACATAACATATTAATCATAACAAAAAAATAAAAAAGGAGTATATAATATCACTCCTTTTCCTCGTTATCTTTAAATAAATTTTTTAATTTAGCAAATTCAGGATTAACTTGTTTATCCTCTTCTTTTTGCTTCTGGTAGTCCTCTTCAGAAATAACTTCCCAATTCTTACCTGATGGCATATTTTTACCTTTTTCTTCGTCTTCAGTTAAAACTTGGCTAGGAATACTTAACAAAATATTATCCAAAACTGATTCATAAACATCAATTGTTGGATGCTCATCATCGATAGGAATAATAATAGTATTCTCATCTAATTCCTCAGTATCAATATCATCAATATTGTAAGCTTCGTTAATTCTGATTTTTAATGGTAGATCTACTGGTGTCAAACTTCTGGTTGAAGGTAATGTAACTTTTGTTTCAACCTTGATATCAGAAATCACCAAGCCATTATCGTTGAA
>NZ_BAMN01000007.1 GCF_000615905.1 Companilactobacillus nodensis DSM 19682 = JCM 14932 = NBRC 107160 | reverse complement strand
TGATAAGACGGAGCTAGCCAACTATGGATTAAAACCAGAAATTATTAGTCAAACTGACTATGAAGCTAAGAAGACAGCTGGAACTCTGGAAGAAAAGTTCTATATAGTAACTGATGATACGGAGGTAAGCTAATGACAGAATTAAAATATGGAGATAGTGACGTTACAAAGTTGATGTTTGGAGATACTGAAGTTAGTGGAAAACCCAAAATTGTTAAACTGTCTAACAAAGACTCTAGTTCAATTTCTGATAATTTAGACTTGGGTATAACGAGACAGGAACTCTTGGATCGGAAGTTTACTAGTTTGATAGTGTCATTCATTGACCATACAACATCGTCGGGTTATTTTTGGGATTTTAATCAGGTCTTTATGGTAGAAGAATTTTTAGATACGGGGACTATTGATCTTCAATCAAGTAGTAAATTTGCAATAATGAAATTGAAGTTTATCGAGGACAACGTCTATCTTGTGTATACTAATTCAGGTTCGATTAGAAAATGCAATATTGTTGTTAGTGCATGCTAGATAATTGGCATATGAGATATAAAATTATGGAGATAGAACGGAACTTCATCTTGTTGTAACCGACATAGAAATAACTAAAATCACAGCCTTATAGGCTTATTTTTTTACGAAAAATTAAGGGAGGGATGTGAATGCCACCAGTTCCAATTTTTATTAAAAATTGGGTAGCTTGGATTGCCGCTATTACAGCTATATCGATAGCTTTATGGCAAATAGTAAAGCTGGTCATTACAATCACAAAATTTACGCAAACAGTAAATGAATTAACCACATCTGTTAGAGAACTAACTCAAAGCAGTTCTAAAGACCATGACAGAATGTTCCGAAAATTAAAAACCCATGGTGAAATGTTACACGATCATGGGTTAAGACTTAGAGATATTGAACAAGATGTGGAAGAGATTAAGAGTAAGGGAGATTAATTAATGGATATTCTACAAAGTTTACAACTAATTAATGTAGCAGAGCTAACAGCAATTGTTTTAGTCTGCTATGTACTAACAGCAGGAGCTAAAAAATCAAGGTTAGATAATAAATATATGCCATTCATTAGCATGGCAGTGGGGCTATTAGTTGGTTTGGCAATTGCTGGAGTATTCCACGATGGAGATTTAGGTAAGGCTGGGCTAACTGGCTTTCTAGCTGGTGGATATACGTCTGGATTGTTCACGGGAATAAAAGGCGTACTAGGCGGATATGAGAATAGCGAAAAGGGAGATAAATAAATGTTTAATATCAATAGAAACTATGAACTAGCTGAAAATGAGGGTTCATCCCTCCAAACAGGTAATAAATATATTGTGCTACACGAGACAACTAATATTGGTGCAAAAGCCAATGCAAGTTACTTCAAAAATAATTGGGCAACAACTCAAACTTATGTCCAATACGTCATTGGTGACGGTGGAAAGATTTATCAAGTCGGTGCTGACGGATATCAAGCTTGGGGAGCTGGTAGCTATGCTAATGCCAATTCACCAGTACAAATCGAGCTTGCTCGCACGACTGATAAAGCAACTTTTAAGAAAGACTATGCAACTTTCGTTAACTTCGCACGTTCTAAAGCTAAACAATATGGTATTCCTTGTACATTGGATGGTTCAGGTAATGGAATTAAAACACACAAATGGATTTCAGAAAATATCTGGGGTTCACATACTGATCCAGTTGAAAGCTATCTA
This sequence comes from Companilactobacillus nodensis DSM 19682 = JCM 14932 = NBRC 107160, assembly GCF_000615905.1. Taxonomy (GTDB): domain Bacteria; phylum Bacillota; class Bacilli; order Lactobacillales; family Lactobacillaceae; genus Companilactobacillus; species Companilactobacillus nodensis. The sequence continues at coordinate 142,699 of NZ_BAMN01000007.1, read as the reverse complement.
GAACCATTCTGGGGTATTACACACGAACAGCTAACTCATGACATTGCGGTTGGTATTGAAGATGTAGTAGAGCCTAAGAAGACATTTACAAATATCAATAATGTTGTAACCACACTCAAGGGCAATGTGAAGGCTTATGCTACTTACAAGCTCGATGGTTCAGCTAACTCTACTACCGATATCGCACCAGGAACTGGTTGGATTTCCGCTGGAATTGAGATGATTAACGGGGAACCACAATATTGCATTGGTGGAAATATTTACATTCCACAGTCAATCACAACCTTTAAAGACAAAGTGCTAATTAATTCAGACATCCCTGTACATGCTGTTAACCTAAAAGGTGAAGTAGTAGGTGCTAACCTTGATGGTGGTTCAGCTTGGAAGTATGCAGCAGTTGTTAACGTTCCTAAAGTTGGTTACTGCTACAAAATTGCCACGGATATGTATCTACCACTCAAATATGCACAAGGTTCTGGATATAAAGGATAATGTTTAATGGCTCTTACTCTTAAATGAGTAGGAGCTTTTTTTTATTTTGTGCCCCATTTGTGCCCCATAGATACAAAACGTTAGAATTACTTAGAGTTCTTGAAAAACAAAAAAGCCGTAAACTCAACGTTTACGACCCTTTTATGTTTATAAAATGTAGTGGAATTTAGTACAAAATCACCCGTATGGGAATCGAACCCATAACTCCACCTTGAGAGGGTGGCGTCTTAAACCATTTGACCAACGGGCAATCAAACAACAAATATCATTTTACCTGTAATCATTGTGTTATGTCAATAAGGATTTATCGTTTTTTTGATGATTTTAAGATAAAAGATATATAAAACAGAATGACAACCAATATTATTGTATAAACAACACTAGCTAATCCTGCAAATTCCATAATGATCCAGCCGGTAACTTTTGAAGTTGCTAACAATAGCATGGATAAGACACCCCAGATCACTACTTTACGGAGGACGCTTTGATATGATTCATTGATTTTTTTTCGATCGTGTTCTTTCATTATAATAAGCCTGCTAAGATGGCAAGAAAATTGTTCAAGAAGTGAACAGTAATATTTGCCTTTATATTTTTGGTACGTGCATACACTGCCGCAAGGATTATTCCAAGTAATACTTTTGACAAAGCGTAGATCCAATCGGTTCCTGGTGAGAATGGTGCGTGAACATATCCGAAGACGATACCGCTCAATATTACTGATATTAGTGAATTATTAACGAAGAACCAATTCATGAAGATTCCTCGAAAAAGTATTTCTTCCAATATAGGAGCGACAACGATTGTAAAAAAGACTAGAATAACTATGTTATTTTTGGCAACCAATTCTAAAGCTGCAACATTATCATTGGTTGATTTCATCATTGGGACGGTGATCAGATTTACAGCAAAGACTAGAATAGATGCAATAATTATTATAATCCAAGTGGATTTATTAAATCTGACTGACTTGAACTTTTGTGCGCGTTTAAAAACAAGCCACAGAATTATTGAGGCAATCAATAAAAGCACTATGGTTATTATCGGTGCAAATTTTAGATAGCTTGTATATTTTGAGCCCAAATCTTTTTTTGTTAAAGTAAGTATGCTTAGTGGGATTTGTTCTGCTAAAAATAGTAATATAAATGCTATAATACGAAACAGTCCCTTAATTGGATTGAGAGTATTAATTTTATTATTCAATGGGAAACCACCTTATTGATAATTATTATTAGTATTTTGAATAAATAAGTGCTTTAATACTATAATGAGTTTTTTTATAAAGGAGTGAATGGATTGTTTAAGATTGCTCGTGGCAGAATTAATGCTTGGCAAGTACTCGGTGCGGTTTTGTTTATGGTCGTCCAAGTAATTGCAACATTATATCTACCAAACATTACGTCTGATATTGTTAACAACGGTGTTTCAACCGGTAATACTAATTACATTATGCATGCCGGTATGAAAATGATCTTAGTTTCGATCATCAGTGTTATAGCAGCCGTAGGAAATGTTCTTATGGCCGCACAAGCCTCACAGGGGTTAGGTAGAAAATTAAGATCTGATTTATTTAAGAAAGTATTATACTTCTCCAGTGACGAATTTGACAAATTTGATACATCTTCATTAACAACTAGAACAACTAATGATGTTATTCAAATTCAAAACGTTATGATCATGATGCTTCGTATGATGATCATGGCACCAATCATGTTGATAGGTGCAAGTGTTATGGCGTACCAGAAGAATGCAGAAATGACTAAGATCTTCTTGATCTCAATTCCAATTCTGATTGTTTTGATTGGATTAGTCATGTTTTTTGCTGTGCCATTGTTCAAGGCTATGCAGAAGAAGACTGATAGATTGAATCTGATCTTCCGTGAAGGTTTTACGGGAGTCCGTGTTATCAGAGCCTTTCGCCAAGATGCATTTGAACAAGATCGTTTCAAAGATGCCAATGCTGATTACACTGGCAATGCCATCAAGGTATTTACTATTGTAGCATTGATGTTCCCAATTGTTACATTGGTAATGAGTGGAACTAATGTTGGTATTACTTGGTTGGGTGCGAAATACATTGCTAACCAATCAATGCAAGTTGGTAATTTGATTGCCTTTATGACATATGCAATGCAAATACTAATGAGTTTTATGATTCTTTCATTAGTATTTGTGTTTGTACCTCGTGCTTCAGCTTCAGCTGCTCGTATTCAAGAAGTGTTCGCTACAGAAAGTACTATTGATACAGTTGCTAAGCCAGCTAAGATTAAGGATGAACCATCATTAGGATTTAGTGATGTAAACTTCCGCTATACTGGTGCTGAAAATCTGGCTTTGTCTAATTTGAACTTCAGCATTGATGCCGGTCAAACATTAGCTATCATCGGTGGTACTGGTTCTGGTAAGAGTACCTTGGTCAATATGATTCCAAGATTCTTTGATTCAGAAACTGGTGTCGTTAGTTTGAATGGTACTGATGTGAAGGCATTGAGTACTGAGGATATTAACAAAAAGGTTGCGATGGTTCCTCAAAAAGCCATATTGTTCAAAGGAACAATTCGTTCAAACATGACTTATGGTAAGGACGATGCGACCGACGATGAAATTTGGCATGCACTGGAAGTTGCTCAAGCTGCTGATTTCGTTAAGGAGCTCGACGGACAATTAGACGCTATCGTTGAACAAGGTGGGGATAACTTCTCTGGTGGTCAAAAGCAACGTTTGGCTATTGCTCGTGCTCTTGTCAAAGATGCTTCAATCTATGTCTTTGATGATTCCTTCTCAGCACTTGACTTCAAGACTGACTTGAACTTGAGAACTGCACTTAAGAATGATGAAAAAATCAGTCAAGGTGTTGTTGTTATTGTTGGTCAAAGAATTTCAACTGTTGCTGATGCTGATCAAATCGTTGTTCTTGATGACGGTAAGATGGTTGGTCTAGGTACTCATGAGGAATTGAAAGAAAATAATAAGACTTATCAAGAAATTATCGAGTCTCAAATTAAGGAGGCTAAGTAATGGCTAAAGAAGATACTAAAGCTCCACAACCAACAACTGGCGGTCATGGTCCTGGTGGCCACGGTGCAGGTTTAGTTGTGAAACCTAAGAATTTTTGGAAGACGACGGGAAGATTAGCTAAGTATATGTCTTCATACGTTATTGGAATTACGATTGTGTTAGTTCTAGCGGTTGCTTCAGCTATTTTCCAAATCAGAACACCTAAGATTTTGGGTGAAGCTACAACTGAGATCTATAAAGGTGTTATGACTGGTGCTGCACAGCAAAAAGCTGGTATTCAGGTCAGCCAATTGCCAATCAACTTTACAAAAATCGAACATATTATTTTAATCGTAATGTTGATGTACTTGGCTTCAGCCGTGTTCACTTTCTTGCAACAATTTACTATGACTCGTATTTCACAGAAGACTGTTTATAAGTTAAGACGTGATTTGAAGTCTAAAATGGAACGTTTACCGATCAGTTATTACGATTCACATTCAAATGGTGATATCATGTCACGTGCAATTAATGATATGGATAATATCGCCGGTACGTTGCAGCAAAGTGTCACACAAGTTGTAACTAGTACCGTTACTTTCATTGGTGTATTGTGGATGATGTTCACCATTAGTTGGAAATTGACCCTGATTGCTCTTGCAACAATTCCTGTCAGTTTGTTAGTTGTTGGTGTTATTGCACCCCAATCACAAAAATTCTTCAAGAGACAACAGAAGTCACTTGGTCTCTTGAATAACCAAGTTGAAGAAAACTATTCTGGTCACGTCGTTGTTAAGAGTTTTAACCATGAAGGTGACTCGATCGAAGTATTCGAAGATGAAAATGAAAAATTATACAAGGCTTCGTGGAAGGCACAAATGATCTCAGGTATCGTTATGCCTTTGATGACTTTCTTGAATAACCTAGGTTATGTGTTTGTGGCAATGTATGGTGGTATCTCAGTTGCTAATGGTAATTTGCCGCTAGGTGACATTCAGGCATTTCTACAATACATGAACCAATTTTCACAACCAATTTCACAACTTGCTAACTTAACCAATACGATTCAAGCAACTGTTGCATCAGCTGAGCGTATCTTTGAGATCATCGATGAACCAGAAATGGATAATACAAAAGTCGATGTTCCAGATTCAGATACTGATGACAAGGTAACACTTGATCACGTGCAATTTGGTTACGATGGCAAGCCAATCCTATTGGAAGACTATAACTTGCATGTTAAACCAGGTGAGATGGTTGCTATCGTTGGACCAACTGGTGCTGGTAAGACAACCATTATCAACTTACTAGAGCGCTTCTACGATGTTAGTGGCGGTTCAGTTAAGATTGATGGTAAAGATGTCAGAAATATGACTCGTGAAGAAGTCAGAAGTCATTATGCAATGGTTCTTCAAGATACATGGCTATTCACTGGTTCAATCTATGACAACTTGAAGTATAGTAATGAAAATGCAACTAAAGAAGAAATCATCACAGCTGCTAAGGCAGCTCACGTTGATAACTTCGTTAGACAATTGCCAGATGGATATGACACAGTTCTGAATGAGGAAGCATCAAATATTTCTCAAGGTCAAAGACAGTTGATCACAATTGCCAGAGCCTTCGTTGCTGATCCCGAAATCTTGATTCTTGATGAAGCCACTTCATCAGTTGATACAAGAACTGAGGTTCACATTCAACACGCTATGGAGAGATTATTGAAGAATAGAACAAGTTTCGTTGTTGCACATAGATTGTCAACAATCAGAGACGCCGACAGCATCATCGTTATGAATCACGGATCAATTATTGAAACCGGAAATCACGACGAATTGATGGCTAAGAACGGATTCTACGCTGATCTTTATAATTCACAGTTTGCTGGAAATGTTGCCATGTAACAGAGCGTGTCAAAAGACAGTAACAACTGAGCATTACCTAGGTTAGTGAATTTGCCACGAAGTGGTGAAGTCACTAATCGTAGTAAGCGGAGGTTGTTGTCTTTTGTAAACGCGTTTCGGATATAGCATCACAGCAAGTTTCAAAACAAATAAAACAATAGAGCTTCTACATCTTTCAATTAAGAAAAGTGTAGAAGCTCTTTTTTTACGATACAATTAGGACATCAACAATCGTGGAGATAACAGTATGAAAAAATTTCAACAAACAGAAGCACAGATTCTGGACCTAGTTAATCAACAAGTCGTTCCAGGAGTTAGTTATGGATTCATTAGTAACCATGGGAATGGCGATATGCAAACAAGTTATGATGAATCCAATTATGCTGGTGACAAGTCATGGGTTCCAACAATCACGCCTCTACAGGGTAATGAATTGTATGATTTGGCTTCCTTAACAAAAATTATGGGAACAGTTCCATTAATTCTTAAATTAATTGATGAGAAAAAAATCGATTTGCATGATCCAATCAATAAGTATTTACCACAGTTCAAAGATGACCGTGTCGAAGTATTTCACTTGTTGACACATACATCTGGTATTGCAGGATATATTCCTGATCGTGATAGTTTGAATGACCAGCAGTTGATAGATGCACTTTTTACATTGCCAGTGACTGATAATTTTGGTAAGAAGGTCGTTTATACTGATACAGGAATGATTTTCTTGGGTTTGATTATTGAAAAGATATATAACGAACCTGTTCAGGAAGTTATTATGAAATTTGTTCAATCAGCTTGGAATTTGACAGATACGACATTTGACCCTGAAATTAGCCGTTGTACGCCCACATATGAAGTTAATAACAAGATGCTTGTAGGAATACCAAATGATCCGAAAGCTCGTCAGCTGGGCAAACATTGTGGATCAGCCGGTATGTTTTCGAGCTTGATCGATGTTATGCAATTTTCTAAGGCGATGTTGCAGAAGAATTATAAATTCCTTTATAAGAACTTTACTGATTTGAATCCAGGACGTTCACTGGGATGGGATATTAAACCGGGTAATGTTCTGTTTCATACTGGTTACACAGGTCACTTCATAGCACTAGATTATATTCACCAGAATGCAATGGTCGTATTAACGAATCGTGTGCATCCGGTTGAACATAACCAAATTTTCTTAGAGCGAAGAGAAACTATTTTGAATTCGTTTTTAAATGAGAGCAAATAAAAAAGTCCTCTGATTGGGATTATCCAAGTCAGAGGGCTATTTGTTTGTATTATTTTTGTTTGATATAACCATTATCCATTAATGTTTTGCGCAATCCTAACATTGCAGTGTAGGTAGCGAGCACATAGATTTTTTTAGTTGGTACCTTTGGAATTTGTTTGACGAAATCTTCGATTTCAACTGTTTCGATATTTTTGTCCATATTTAATCCGGCAATCTTGAAGCGGTAGGTAACATCTTTAACACGTTTGCCACCAGTGATTACCAATGGAAGTTTGTCGTAGTCGAAGTCTTCAAAATTTGCGTCCCAGATCCAACTTGTGTCAATACCGTCAGCGTAGTTAGCGTTGAGTAAGAATGCTAATGAATAATCTGAGGTATCACTGAGAATTGTTTCGATAACTTGATTCAAACCAACCGGATTCTTGACCAAGATGATATTGACGTCCTTATCATCGACCTTGATAGTTTCTTGACGTCCGAAGACTTTTTCGTCGTATGAGAAGGCCTTTTCCATCTGATCAATGCTGATACCCATTTCTGATGCAATGGCATAAGCTGCTAATGCATTATAGACGTTATATTTTCCACCAATGTTCATTGTGAAGGGATGACCATCGATTTCAAACTCTGTCTTATTAGGTAATAGCGTCTTAATATCAGTCACTTGATATTTCAATTCATTTTGCTTGAAGCCACAATTAGGGCAGAAGTAACTGCCGAGATTGGCATATGAAATTGAGTGGTAATGCAAGATATGATTACACTTAGGACACAAGACGCCATCCGTGTTAGTTGGTGCTTTTATGTCGTCATTTTCGTGGCCTTTACTTGAGAAACCATAATAGACAACTTTGTTGGGCAATTCCTTAGATGAGAAAATTGCGGCGTCACCGTTAGCAATGATGGTTGCATCGGGAGCTAATTTAATACCATCAAGAATCTTTTGGTAAGTTGTGTAAATCTCACCGTAGCGATCCATCTGATCACGGAAAATATTTGTTAGGACAAAATACTTAGGCTTGATGTACTTACAGATGATCTCAACATTGGCTTCGTCGACTTCAAGAATTGCTAAAGGACGCTTGCTTTTCTTGTGATGAGTAACGAAACTAGTAACGATTCCTTGGATCATGTTCGATCCAGTGGGATTAGTTAAGACATCGTCATATTTTTGTGTGACCATTTTATTGATCAATGAAGTTGTCAAAGTTTTACCATTGGTACCAGTTACGATTACTAAGTCATAATTTTTGCCGATACTTTGTAGAATATCTGGATCGATCTTATAAGCAATTTTTCCTGGATATGAAGATCCACCATTAAAGAACTTACTTAAAATAAAATAAGATGTTTTACCAGTAAGTGTTGCAATGCTTGATTTAAATGTCATTTTAAAACCCCAATTAGTTTATATTAAAAATATATTATCACAACTAAATTACATTTTATCGGATTTTGATTCAATTTAGTCAATGTTTAATATGTTCAAGCGCCATTTTTTTAGTTATAATCTTCAAGGACGTAAATTTGGAGGCAGAGTATTGGCGCAATTATTTTTTAAGTATGGTGCTATGAATAGTGGAAAATCAATTGAGATTTTGAAAGTAGCGCATAACTATGAAGAACAAGGTAAGTCAGTTATTCTGATGACGAGTATTTTGGACACTCGATCAGGAACTGGTAAGATAAAAAGTCGAATGGGTTTAAACAGAGAAGCTATCGCATTGAAGAAAGACTCGAATATTTATGATATTGTTAAGAGTGAGAATCCTGATGCAGCTTGTGTGTTGATCGATGAATGTCAATTTATGAACAAGAATCAAGTTCTTGAAGCAACTCAAGTTGTAGATGATCTTGGAATACCGGTTATGGCATTTGGCCTGAAGAATGATTTTAAGAATGAATTATTTGAAGGAACTAAGTATTTGTTATTGTACGCTGACAAGTTGGAAGAGATGAAGACTATCTGTTGGTTCTGTACGAAGAAAGCAACAATGAATATGCGTGTGTCTGATGGTAAACCAGTATATGAAGGGGAACAAGTGTCAATCGGCGGCAATGAAGCATATTATTCAGTATGTCGTCGTCATTACAATCATCCTCCAGTGATAAATAACGATTAAGAAAGGAAAATAATTTAATTGGACAAAATACTAGAACAACTTGAAACACTAGTTGAAAGATATGCCGAGTTGCAAGAATTAATGAGTGACCCGGAAGTTATTAATGACACCAAGCGTTATATGGCCTATTCCAAAGAAGAAGCTGATATGCGTGATATCGTTAATGCCTTCAATCATTACAAAGAATTACAACAAAGCATCAAAGATAGTGATGAAATCATGCGTGAAACTGATGACGCAGAGATGCAAGCTATGGCTAAGGATGAAATGAATTCATCTAAAGAAGAGGCTGAAAAACTTGAGCACGAGATCACACTATTGATGCTTCCTAAGGACCCTAATGATGATAAGAATATTATCATGGAAATCCGTGGAGCTGCCGGTGGTGATGAAGCCAGTCTATTCGCAGCTGATTTATTGAGTATGTACAGTAAATACGCTGAGAAGCAAGGTTGGACTTTCGATATTATTGATGAGAACTCTACTGAAGTCGGTGGCTACAAAGACGTTGCTGTTATGATCACGGGTAAACGTGTCTATTCTAAGTTGAAGTATGAGAATGGAGCACACCGTGTTCAACGTATTCCATCTACAGAATCAGCCGGACGTGTACATACTTCTACGGCAACTGTTGCAGTTATGCCTGAATACGATGAAGTTGATATCGACCTTGATCCAAAGGACATCCGTACAGATGTTTATCGTTCATCTGGTGCTGGTGGTCAACATATCAATAAAACTTCATCAGCTGTTCGTATGACCCATATACCAACTGGTATTGTTGTTGCCATGCAAGATCAACGTTCACAACAACAAAACCGTGAAAAAGCTATGCAAATTCTAAAATCACGTGTTTATGATTATTATGAATCAGAAAACCAAAGTGAATATGATGAAAAACGTAAATCAGCTGTTGGTACCGGAGATCGTTCCGAACGAATTAGAACTTACAATTATCCACAAAACCGTGTGACAGATCACCGTATTGGATTATCATTAAACAAACTAGATCGCATTATGAATGGAGAACTTGACGAAATCATCGATGCCTTGATTGTTAATGATCAAACTCAGAAATTGGAGCAAATTCAAAGTGGAGAGACTAAGCTATTCTAGTGCCCTGAAAAGGGCTTTTTTAATGCTGAAACAGCAAAACAAATATCCAGAAGATGCTGAATATCTGATGGAAGAATTGACTGGCTTCAATTACACACAGTTACAATTGCACAGAAATGAACCTGTACCAGGTAAAACAATGCGTCAATTCAGAGATGGAGTGGTCAGATTAGGAATGGACGAACCGGTCCAATACATTCTTGGCTATGGTTATTTTATGAATAAGAGTTTTACTGTCAGTCCTGACACACTGATACCTCGTCAAGAAACCGAAGAGATGGTTCAGAAGATCATTGATGATCATGGTGACAGAGTCAAAAATGTCTGGGACATTGGAACGGGTTCAGGTGTAATTGCAATTAGCTTGGCATTGTCATTCCCAGAAGATGACATATTGGCAACTGATATTTCAGAGGGAGCACTCAAAGTTGCTCAGCTTAATGCTGATAACTATCAAGCTAATAATGTCTTCTTAAAGCAGAGTGATCTGTTTCAGAATGTTGAACCAGAGCCGTTCGATATTATTGTTTCTAATCCACCGTATATTTCTCAGGAAGAAAAGCCAGTCATGGATCAGAGTGTTATTAAATATGAACCTGATTTAGCTTTATATGGGGAGGAAAATGGATTAGAATTTTATCAAGACATATCACAGAATGCTGATAAGTATCTAACTGATGACGGCATTTTATATATGGAGTTTGGTTATCATCAAAAATCTGCTTTGGAAGAAATTTTTGCTAAGAATATGCCAGAGTATACTGTAGAATTTCATAAGGATATGAGTGGCAATTATCGATTTCTTAAAGCTGAAAAGGAGAGGGTATAGATTTTGGAGACAGAGATATTAAAAAATACGCAAATAGCGGAAGCCGTAAAGTTTCTCGCTGATGGTAAACTTGTCGCATTCCCAACGGAGACGGTTTACGGATTAGGCGCTGATGCCACGCGTCCTGATGTTGTCAAAGATGTATATGCAGCTAAGGGTCGTCCTAGTGATAATCCACTTATCGTTCATGTTTCAAGTCCAGAGATGGTTTGGGAATATGCTGATAATAGTTATAAGCCAATGGCTGAGAAGCTAATGAACAAGTTTTGGCCAGGTCCACTGACGATTATCATGCCGATTCAAGAAGGTAGTTTGTCAAAAGCAGTAACAGGTGGTTTGACTACAGCTGCTTTTAGGATGCCTAAGAATGAAACGACACTCAACCTGATTAAGACATTTGGTAAACCTATCGTTGGACCATCAGCTAATACTAGTGGTAAGCCAAGTCCAACTTTGGCAAAACATGTTTATCATGATTTAAATGGTAAGATATCGGCTATTTTGGACGATGGACCTACTAAGTTAGGTGTTGAGTCCACAGTTATCGATCTTTCAACTGATATACCAGCTGTCTTGCGTCCAGGGATGATCACAGTTGAGGATTTGTTACAAGTCCTTGATAATGTTAATAGTGACCATCACAAGGTTGCAGCGGGAGAGACTCCTAAGGCTCCAGGTATGAAGTACAAGCATTATGCACCAAGTGCACAAGTAGTCATAGTTGATAATACCGACGATTTTCCAGCCGCAATTTCTCAATACAAGAATACTAAGCTGGGAATAATGGCAACAGATGACATTTTGTCTACGATTACTGATGAAGATAACTTTATCAAGTTTTCTTTGGGCAAAGATATTTACAGTGCATCACAAGAATTATTTGCAGGTTTGCGCGGATTAGACGGTCAAGGTGTTGAGTACATCCTTGCCCAAGGCTTCCCAGATGTTGATCATGGCGAAGCATATAGAAACCGTTTGAACAAATCTGCTGGTCAAAAACATTTCGCTAAGTAATGAAACGGCTATTATAAAAAGCCAATTAAAAAAGGAGAGTTACAAAATGTCTAAATTTCAAGTACTAAATCACCCATTGATTCAACACAAATTAACAATTATCAGAAACAAACACACTGGTACTAAGGTATTCCGTGAAGTTGCCAATGAAATTGGTGAATTGATGGTTTATGAAATTACAAGAGATCTACCTTTGAAGGATATCGAAATTGAAACTCCAATGGGTAAGTCAACACAAAAGGTACTTGCTGGTAAGAAGCTAGCTGTTATTCCTATCCTTCGTGCCGGTTTAGGCATGGTTGACGGTGTTCTAGAGTTGATCCCTGCAGCCAAAGTAGGTCACATCGGTATGTATCGTGACGAAAAGACACTACAACCACACGAATATTTTGTAAAACTACCAAGTGATATCGACGAACGTGAATTATTCATCGTTGATCCAATGCTTGCTACTGGTGGTTCAGCAAATATGGCTATTGAAGCATTGAAGAAACGTGGTGCCAAGCACATGCGTCTTGTTGTCTTAGTAGCAGCTCCAGAAGGTGTTAAAGCCGTTCAAGATGCACATCCTGATGTTGATATTTATGCCGCTTCACTTGATGAAAGAATCACTGATAGCGGATATATCTTCCCAGGTTTGGGTGATGCTGGTGATAGACTATTTGGAACTAAATAAAATAAAATCACTGTTTGGAATATCTTTTTAGAAGTGTTATTATTTTGTGGTATCAATTGTTTTCAATAAGCGAAGAAAGGGGGGTATTATTGGATGATAAATATAAGTTTATTGATTTCCTTGGTTTGAGATTCAACGTTGCTAATGACTTGTCAGCGTTGGTAGCCGCAATACTAGTATTTATCTTTGTCTTCTCGTTATCTCGTAAGGTTACGATGAGGCCTGGTAAGGCTCAAAATGTGTTAGAATGGATTATTGATTTTACAAATAATATTATAAAATCATTAATGCCTGACGCAGCGGTAAAGCAATTCGGATTGTATGCATTTACGTTGTTTACATTCGTATTTTTTGCAAACCAACTGGGATTAATATTCCAAGTTAAGGTAGGCGGTTATTCTTATATTAAATCTCCTACAACAAATCCAATGGTAACCATGGCACTTGCTTGATATCGTTGCTGATTTCACATTATTATTCAGTGAAGAAGTTTGGATTTGGCGGTTATGTAAGTAACTATGTAAAACCCGTAGGCTTCTTGTTACCAATAAATATTTTGGAAGAGTTCACCAACTTCTTGACGTTATCACTACGTCTTTACGGTAATATATTTGCCGGTGAAGTACTTCTTGCACTTATTGGAACTGTTGCTAAGAGTTTTGGAGTTGTTTCGCTAGTGATCGCTTTACCACTGGAAATGATTTGGCAAGGCTTTTCAGTCTTTATTGGAGCCATCCAAGCGTATGTATTTACCACATTATCAATGGTTTATATTTCACGTAAACTGGAAAAAGAATAATTTTTATTGGAGGAATTTTACATCATGAAAGAAATCGCGGCAGCTATTGCAGCTAGTTTTGCAGCTCTTGGAGCATCTATCGGTAACGGACTTGTTATTTCAAAGACAATGGAAAGTATGGCTCGTCAACCAGAAATCTCTGGTGACTTAAGAGCTACAATGTTCATTGGTGTTGGTTTGATTGAAGCTGTTCCTATCATCGCCATTGCTATTGCATTCGTTATTCTTTTCGTATAATTCATACAGATTAATCCGGCGATAATAAATTGAATCGCCTTTTTATGTTTTGTAGGAAAGGAAGGAGTGGAGAATATTGGCAAGTTTATTAGTGCTTGGAGCAGGTAAATTGGCTTTAGGTGACATGCTTTTTATTCTTATCTCATTCGTCCTTCTCACTGCACTTGTTAAGAAATTTGCATGGGGTCCCGTCACAAAAATGATGGACGCTAGATCAGAAAAGATATCCGGTGATCTGGATTACGCTGATCAGGAACGTGCACGTGCTGACAAGCTTGCGAAGGAACGTGAAGATGCACTTAAAAATTCACGTGCTGAAGCTATTGACATCGTTAATAAGGCCAAAGAAAATGGTGAAGATCAAAAGAAAACCATCATGGCTGATGCTCATAGTGAAGCTGAATCGGTAAGACAAAAGGCTAAGTCAGATGCTGAACGAGCTAAGCAAGAAGCTATGAATGATGCACAAAATGACATCGCTAGCTTGTCCTTGGAAGTAGCCTCTAGAGTTATTTCCAAAGAGCTTAATGCAAATGACCAAAAGTCACTGATCGACTCTTATATTAAGGAGTTGACTTTAAACAATGAAACTAAGTAAATTCCAAGTGGGAAAACGTTACAGTAGAGCGCTTTATGAAGTAGCACAAGAACAAGATTCAATCGATAATACTTTGGAAGAGATCAAGTCTCTAGCAACAGTATTTTCAGAAAATCCTGGTTTAAATATTGCTTTTTCAGGACGTTCAATTTCTCGCACTGAAAAGGCTAAGATCGTAGACACATTGAAGTCTGAACACAGTGAATTGGTTCAAGACTTCATCAGTATACTTTTTGAAAGAGACAGATTGAACTGCGTGGATGAGATTGCTGACGCTTTTATTAAAAGATACGACGCCGATAATGGTATTGTAGAAGTCACTGTTAAGTCCGTAGTTGAGCTGGACTCAGATCAAGAAGATAAACTGAAGTCTGTTGTTCAAAGTCGTTTTTCAGTAAATCAAGTAAATTTAACGAAAATAGTAGATCCATCCATCATCGGTGGGATTATTATCCGTGTTGGTGATCAAGTTATTGATGGAAGTGTCGTTAAGAGATTTAACGAGATTAAACATATGCTATTGGTTAACAAATAAGTCGAGGTGAAAAGAATGAGCATCAAAACTGAAGAGATTAGTTCACTGATCAAAGAACAGTTGAAGAACTATAAAAATGAACTCTCAGTTGATGAAGTAGGTACAGTTACATACGTCGGTGATGGTATCGCTCGTGCTAATGGCCTTGAAAATGCTATGGCATCTGAGTTACTTGAATTCCAAGACGGTACATATGGTGTGGCTCAAAACCTTGAAAGTGATGATGTTGGTATTATCATTTTGGGAAATTACGATCAAATTCGTGAAGGCGATACAGTTAAAAGAACTGGTCGTATCATGGAAGTTCCAGTAGGTGACTCACTTATTGGACGTGTCGTTAATTCTTTGGGTCAACCTGTTGACGGTTTAGGCGATATTAAGACAGATAAGACAAGACCTATTGAATCTCCTGCACCAGGTGTTATGCAACGTAAGTCAGTTTTTGAACCATTACAAACAGGTTTGAAGGCTGTCGATGCACTTGTACCTATCGGTCGTGGTCAACGTGAATTGATTATCGGTGACCGTAAGACTGGTAAAACTTCAATCGCTATTGATACAATTATCAATCAAAAAGACCAAGATATGATTTGTGTTTATGTCGCAATTGGTCAAAAGGAATCAACAATTAGAAGTCAAGTTGAAACTTTAAGAAAGAACGGCGCAATGGATTACACTATCGTTGTTGAAGCTGGTCCTAGTCAACCCGCTCCTATGTTGTATTTCGCACCATATGCTGGAGCAGCTATGGGTGAATACTTCATGTACAATGGTAAGCACGTTCTTATCGTATACGATGACTTAAGCAAGCAAGCTAATGCCTATCGTGAAGTGTCACTATTGCTTCGTAGACCACCTGGGCGTGAAGCATATCCTGGTGATGTTTTCTACTTGCACTCACGTTTACTAGAACGTGCTGCTAAGTTGAGTGATGATCTTGGAGGTGGTTCAATGACTGCCTTACCAATCGTCGAAACACAAGCCGGTGATATCTCCGCATATATTCCAACAAACGTTATTTCCATCACTGATGGACAGATTTTCTTGGGTAGTGACTTATTCTATTCAGGTACACGTCCAGCTATCGATGCTGGTGCTTCTGTTTCTCGTGTTGGTGGTGACGCACAGATCAAGGCCATGAAGAAAGTTGCTGGTACATTACGTCTAGACCTTTCATCATACCGTGAGCTAGAATCATTTGCTCAGTTTGGTTCTGACCTTGATGAAGCTACAAAGGCTAAGCTAGATCGTGGTAGCCGTACAGTTGAAGTTCTAAAACAACCTGTACATGCTCCTATGGCTGTTGAAAAACAAGTCTTGATCTTGTTTGCTTTGACAAGAGGCTTCCTTGATAAAGTTGCAGTTGATGATATCAAAGAGTACGAAACTTCACTTTCTGAATTTTTCGACGCAAATCATGCTGATCTCTTAACAGAAATCAAAGAAAAAGGTACATTACCTGACGAAGATAAGATGAATGCCGGTGTAAAAGAATTCACTGAAAACTTCTTAGCTTCAAAATCTGAAAAGCAAGATAAATAATACAGGAGGTTTAAATTATGGCTGAGTCACTTATGGATATAAAAAGAAGAATTTCTTCTACTAAGAAAACCGGTCAAATAACAAGAGCCATGCAAATGGTTTCTGGTGCTAAACTCTCTCGTATTGAAAAGAAATCTATTGCTTATCAATTGTACGCAAAAAAAGTTGAGGATATTATTCGTCATTTAACGATGGGTAACTTATTCAAGGATATTCCTGTGACAGAGAACTCTTCTGATCCATGGAGCTTGAACAATCTTCTTAAAGTGCGTGAGGTAAAAAAGACTGCGTATGTTGTTTTGACCAGTGATCGTGGTTTAGTTGGTGGATATAACAGTAATATTTTGAAGGCCATGATGGATATTTTCCGTACAAAACATAATGGCGACAAGAGTAAGTTTACTGTTATTTCACTAGGTAATACTGGTACAGAATTCTTTAAGGCACGTGGAATCGATATTTCTTATGAATATCGTGGTTTGCCTGATATTCCTACAGTTAAGGATGTAACTCCAATTGTGAAAACAATCTTGCAGTTATACCAAGCAGGTACTTTTGACGAAATTTATATTTGTCATAACCACCACGTTAACTCTTTAGTTTCTAAGTTTACTCTTGATAAATTATTACCACTTGAAGAAGCTAAAGACTCAACACATGAAGAAGAGCATATCGCTAGTGAGTATATTACAGATCCAAGTCCTGAAGCGGTCTTGTCTGCAATCGTACCTCAATATATTGAATCTTTAATTTTCGGAGCAATGATGGATGCAAAGACAGCAGAACATGCTGCTTCTGTAACAGCCATGAAGAGTGCTACTGATAATGCTGATGATTTGATCTCTGATCTTTCATTACATTACAACCGTGCTCGTCAAGCTCAAATTACTACAGAGATCACTGAAATTGTCGGCGGTGCTGCTGCACTAGAATAGTTTAGAAAGGAGCCAAATAAATGAGTAGCAAAGGTAAAGTTATTCAGGTAATTGGTCCAGTTGTTGACGTTGAATTTCCTTTAGACGGAAATCTTCCCGAACTTAATGACGCTTTAGTTATTAAGAAAAGTGACGGATCAAATATTACCCTAGAAGTTGCTCTAGAACTAGGTGATGGCGCCTTACGTGCTATTTCCATGAGTTCTACTGATGGACTTCAAAGAGGTGCTGAAGTTGTTAATACAGGCGCATCTATTTCTGTTCCTGTCGGAAAAGAAACATTAGGTCGTGTGTTCAACGTTTTAGGTGAAACAATTGATGGAGGTAAGGAATTCCCTGCCGATTTCAGAAGAGACAGTATTCACCGTTCAGCTCCTGCATATGATGAATTAAATACATCAACAGAAATTCTTGAAACAGGTATCAAAGTTATCGATCTTCTTGAACCATACGTTCGTGGTGGTAAAGTTGGATTGTTCGGTGGTGCCGGTGTTGGTAAGACCGTTCTTATCCAAGAGTTGATCCACAATATTGCTGAAGAGCATGGTGGTATCTCAGTATTTACTGGTGTTGGTGAAAGAACACGTGAAGGTAATGACCTTTATTACGAAATGAAGGAATCCGGTGTTCTTGAAAAGACAGCCATGGTTTATGGCCAAATGAACGAATCACCTGGTGCTCGTATGCGTGTTGCCCTAACAGGTTTGACAATTGCTGAGTACTTCCGTGATGTTGAAGGACAAGATGTTCTATTGTTTATCGATAACATCTTTAGATTTACACAGGCTGGTTCTGAAGTTTCAGCCTTGCTAGGTCGTATGCCTTCAGCCGTTGGTTATCAACCAACATTGGCTACAGAAATGGGTCAATTGCAAGAAAGAATCACTTCTACTAAGAAGGGTTCAATCACTTCAATTCAAGCCGTTTATGTTCCTGCCGATGATTATACTGACCCTGCTCCAGCTACAACTTTCGCCCATTTGGATGCTACAACCAACTTGGAACGTAAGTTAACTGAACAAGGTATTTATCCAGCTGTTGATCCACTAGCTTCATCTTCATCTGCTCTTGACCCATCAGTTGTTGGGGAAGAACATTATGAAGTAGCTACAAGTGTTCAACAAGTTCTTCAAAGATATCGTGAATTGCAAGATATTATCTCAATTCTTGGTATGGATGAATTATCTGACGAAGAAAAGACTGTTGTTGCACGTGCAAGACGTATCCAATTCTTCTTGTCACAAAACTTCAGTGTTGCGGAACAATTTACAGGTAGACCAGGTTCTTATGTTCCTGTTGAAGAAACAGTTAAAGATTTCAAGGATATTCTTCATGGTAAATATGATGATGTCCCAGAAGATGCCTTTAATGGTGTTGGTGGAATCCAAGATGTTCTTGACAAGGCTAAGGACATGGGCTGGACACCTGCTGATGAACAAAATGATGATAACGCTGCTGAGGCAGTCGCTAACTAATAAGGAGGAGATAATATGGCTGATCCAAATCATATTGTGACGGTCAATATTGTTACTCCTGATGGTGTTGTATATGACCATCATGGCAATCTAGTTATTGTGAATGCGATTGATGGGGATATTGGTATCATGGCTAGCATGAACCAATTATTGCACCTATTAAAATTTCGGAGGTTCGTGTTAAACGTACCGATGATCCGCATCATGAAGATGCCATCGCTGTTAACGGCGGATTCTTGGAGTTCAGCAATGATCTAGTTTCTATCGTAGCTAATAGTGCTGAAAGAGCTAGAGATATTGATTTAAGACGTGCCCAATATCAAAAACAAAAGGCTGAAGAGACAATTAAAACAGCCGAAGAGAAACATAATGTTGACGATTTAGCACGTGCTCAAGTTTCTTTGCGCAAAGCTATGAATAGAATTAACGTAAGTTCGCACAAATAATTATGTTTTTTATAAAAAGGACTGATACTGTCTTCATATTGAAGAAGTGTTAGTCCTTTTTTTATTGTCAAATAATTTGCTATAATTTTAAAAGAATCTTTAAAGTTTACTAAAAGTCATATTACAAGTGTTAAGATTTAAAAAAGTGAGGTTTATAAAATGACAAGTTTAGGAATACATGCGATAATTACGCTGGTTAGCCATGTGGTATTTATCTGGATCAGTTTCAACGCTTTACAAGTTGTAGACTGGCGAAAAATTTATAACAAATCCAATCCTAGAATGTTACAATTACTTGTAGCGTTTGTTTCAATCGCTCTAGGGTACACTGTTAGTTCATTCTTTTTGAATATTATCAGCGTTTCACAAAACCTAACCTTACTTTTTTAAATGATTCCAACGTTTTGGAGGAGAATATAGTGCAACAAATAATCGTAAATGGACCTAGTCAATTAAAAGGATCAGTAAGAATTGAAGGTGCCAAAAATGCCGCGTTACCAATTTTAGCATCAACATTGTTGGCTTCTGAAGGGAAGACTTCTTTATCTAATATTCCTCCACTTTCAGACGTTACAACGATGGCAAAAGTTCTAAGAGCTTTGAATGCTGACGTTACTTTTGATGAAAATAATGAAGTTTTAACTGTTGATACATCTAATGGGATTTCTACAACAGCTCCAGAGGAACTAGTTGACAAAATGCGTGCCTCTATCGTCGTTTTAGGACCTCTCTTAGCTCGTAGTAAAGAAGCACATGTAGCAATGCCCGGTGGCTGTGCAATTGGTTCTAGACCCATTGATTTGCATATCAAGGGACTTGAAGCTATGGGTGCAGAGTTTAGCCAAAACGGTGGCTATATCGATGCCAAAACTGATGGATTGCACGGTGCTAATATATACTTGGACTTACCAAGTGTTGGTGCTACGCAAAATATCATGATGGCAGCTTCTTTGGCTGACGGTGTTACAGTTATTGATAACGTTGCACGTGAACCAGAAATCGTTGACTTAGCTAATGTTTTGAACAAGATGGGTGCTGAGATCAGTGGTGCTGGTACTAATACTATCCGTATTACTGGTGTTGAATCTATGCATGGTTGCGAGCATATGATCATGCAAGATCGTATTGAAGCCGGCACATTTATGGTCGCTGCTGCCGTTACGAACGGTGATATTATGATTAAAGATGCCGTTGCTATTCACAACAAACCATTGCTTTCTAAGTTAGAAGAAATGGGCGTTACGATCGAAGAGTCAGACGAAGGAATTAGAGTAATTGGAACTAATCAATTGAAGCCGGTCGATGTTAAGACAATGCCACATCCTGGTTTTCCAACTGATATGCAGGCTCAAATGACGCTTGCACAGTTGTTAAGTGTCGGAACTACCGTTATGACGGAGACCGTCTTTGAAAATCGCTTCATGCACTTCCCAGAATTTGGTAAGATGAAGGCTGATTATAAGATAGAAGGTAACTCTGTGATTATGTTTGGACCTGCACAATTGTCTGGTGCCAATGTGGCTGCAACAGATTTACGTGCCGCCGCTGCCTTAGTTTTGGCTGGTTTGGTTGCTGAAGGTGAAACTAGAGTTTCTAATCTTCAATATTTGGATCGTGGATATTACCGTTTCACTGAAAAATTAAGAGAATTAGGTGCTAATGTTAGACGTGTATCGATTGACGAAAGTGGTCGTGAAAGTCTAGTATTGAATACAGTATCTAGTGTTACTAAGTTAGCTTAAAAATATCTTAAGAAAGTGGCTCTCCACTTTCTTTTTTTATTGATAAATTAATATGATACGTTGGTTTATGATATACTTTTTGTGTTTAGATTTTGGAGGATATAGCATGGCAAAATATCTAGGAATTGATTTGGGTACAGCAAATGTACTTATAGATGTAAAAGGAGAAGGTATCGTTTTGAACGAACCTTCTGTAGTCGCAATAAATACTAAGAATGACGATGTCGTGGCTGTGGGTAAAGACGCCTATATGATGGTTGGTAGAACACCAGCTAACATCAAAGCTGTCCGTCCACTAAAAGATGGTGTTATTGCTGACTTCAATATAACAGAAAAAATGCTTCAGTATTTTATTGATAAATTGAATGTTGGAGGACGTTTTTCGAAGCCAACAATTATGATCTGTGCTCCTACAAACGTTACTCCAGTTGAACAAAAGGCCATTATCGAAGCAGCTGAACAAGCTGGTGGCGGTAAGATTTATTTACAACTTGAACCAAAGGTTGCAGCTGTTGGTGCTGGACTCGATATCTTTAAACCACAAGGTAATATGGTTATTGATATTGGTGGTGGTACTAGTGATATTGCCGTTCTATCGATGGGAGACGTCGTTACAAGTCGTTCATTGAGATTTGCTGGTGATAAGATGACTAGTGCTATTCAAGCCTTCGTTAAGCAAAATCACGGTTTGATCATTGGTGAGAGAACTTCAGAACAAATCAAGATCGAAATCGGTTGTGCAATGGATGCTGACGAAAGTGTTACATTCTCAGCTAGTGGTATTGATATTGTTAGTGGATTACCTAAGGAAATCACTATCAATGAAAAGGAAGTTGAGAAGGCACTTAGTGATGGTGTTTCACAAATTATCGAAGCTGCCAAAGGTGTACTTGAACAAACTCCTCCAGAATTATCAGCTGATATCATTGATCGTGGTATTATGTTGACTGGTGGTGGTGCATTACTCAAGAATCTTGACAAACTTTTAGCTGAGCAATTACAAGTTCCTGTTTTGATGACTGAAAGTCCATTGGATTCCGTTGCATTGGGAACTGGTATTTTGTTAGACAATATCGAAAAACATAAGAAATATTAAGGTGAAAAATGAAACGAGACTTTGGTAAAGAGTATCGACGTAGTGTATTCAAAAAAATCGGTTGGGTTTTATTACTGATGCTTATTTTTCTCGTTTTAGGCATGCTGATAGGTTCTGCATTGGGCGGATCTAATCCGTTGGCAGTTCTGTGGCCTGGAACTTGGATGCACATGTTTGATTTCTTGAAATAATAATGATAAAAAAACTAATAATTGGCTTAGTCCATATCTATCAAAAGTTTATATCACCAGTATTGCCGCCAAGCTGTAGGTATTATCCAACTTGTTCGACATACTTTATTGATGCAGTAAAAAAACATGGTGCAATTTTGGGTTCAATTATGGGTCTTGCACGTATTTTACGTTGCAACCCATTTGTTCGTGGTGGTGTTGATCCTGTTCCGGATAATTTCACCATCTTTCGAAATCCTCATCCTGAAGATTACGAGGATGAAATTATTGCTCAGAAATTTCATAATAAAGAATAGGAAGATTTAATGTCAAAATCAAATAAAGCAATTGAAATCAACTTGAAAGATATTAGTGATGATCCAGAGAAATATGAACTTTGGAACGGTAAGAAGTATATCGGTACCATTACTAAAGAAGGAGAACGTTATCTATCATTTGTTGAAAGCACTGACACTCCTTTCAAATCAGTTAAGTTAGATGATGCTATAAATGAATTGTTAATGCAGTATAATCTACATAATCATTAATAGGTGTAAAAATGCAAATTAGAAATAGTAAGAGAGAAAATGATTCTGATTCAAGAATCGATTACGGAATAATATTTTCCGTAATGATGTTGGCTTTAATAGGCTTAATGTCTATTTACGTTGCGACTATTCAGGATTCGCAGAATCCGATGAAGAATGTTGTGACACAGGTTGCTTGGTACACGATAGGAGCAATCATCATAGCAGTTATAATGCAGTTTGATGCGGAGCAATTGTGGCAAGTGGCTAACTACGTTTACTATGGAGGAATAGCGTTACTGATTTTAGTCCTCATATTTTATAGTAGAACTTATGCAGCGACGACTGGTGCTAAAAGTTGGTTCGCTGTAGGGTCATTTACGTTTCAGCCATCTGAAGTTATGAAACCCGCGTTTATATTGATGATGGGTAAAGTCATAACGAATCACAATAGTGAGTATCAAGTTCACACATTGAAGACTGACTTTTTGTTGTTGGGTAAAATGCTCTTGTGGACAGCTCCAGTAATTGTTCTATTGAAGTTACAAAATGACTTGGGTACTTTGTTGGTTTTCGTCGCTATTCTTGGTGGAATGGTTTTGGTATCAGGAATTGATTGGCGAATAATTTTGACGGCCTTTTTGATTGTCGCTGTAATTGGTGGTGCAGCACTGATGTTTGCTACCACTGATTGGGGACGTTCAATTTTAACTCACGCAGGATTCAGAAGTTATCAATTTGCACGTATCGATAGTTGGCTAAATCCTTCTCAGGATACCTCTGAGAATGGTTATCAAATCTGGCAGAATATGAAGGCCATCGGTTCTGGTCAATTATTTGGTAAGGGATTTAACGTCTCAAACGTTTATGTTCCAGTTCGTGAATCAGATATGATCTTTTCTGTTGTGGGTGAGAACTTTGGATTTGTAGGATCTTGTATTTTGATATTGCTATATTTCCTATTAATCTATCAAATGATTCAAGTTACTTTTGACACAAAAAATGAATTTTATGCATACGTCTCAACTGGTGTTATCATGATGATCTTGTTCCACGTCTTTGAAAACATCGGTATGAGTGTTGGATTGCTGCCATTAACTGGTATTCCATTGCCATTTATTTCTCAAGGTGGTTCAGCGTTATTAGGTAATATGATTGGTATCGGATTGATCATGTCGATGAGATATCATCATAAAAGTTATATGTTTGAAAATGGTACTTTTAAGCAAAGGTAGGTTTTTTTTATGGCAATTGATAAATATTTATGGGTTGAAAAAGGTGACGATACAACACGTATAGGTCTCACTGCAGCAGGTCAAGAAGCCCTTGGAAAAGTTAAGTTTATTGATCTTCCAGTCGTTGGACGTGAGATAAAAGTGGGAGATTCTACAGGTGAAGTCGAAGCACAAAAGGCTGTAATCGAGTTTGAATCACCAGTTTCGGGTACAATAGTAAAGGTTAATGATAAATTAACTGATAATCCGGAATTATTAAATGGTTCTGAGAAAGATGCTTGGCTTTTTGAAGTAAATAATTAAATATTTAAAACTTATAGTTTTATTGTTGCTTATTTCTTGCATGTTTTTTTAAGAACTGTTTAAATTATCCTGAAATTAATAAATGAATGGGGATAATTCAAATGAAAATTTTAGGTGAAAAAATTCGCCACTACAGAAAGCTCAGAGGTCTCTCTCAATCTGAGCTTGCCGATGGTATTTGTACTCAGGCTACTGTAAGTCTTATCGAGAAAAAAGATAAGATTCCTAGTATGGAGATCTTGGTTCGCATTTGTGAAAGACTGGGTATCACAATGAACCTCGTGATCGTTAATGACGATAGTCAAATTTATTCTATTATTTCTGATATTAAAGATTCATTTTATAAAGATGATTATCAGGGTATCAGTGATAAGTTGGATAAATTGAATGATATTAACGTCAATAACAAACAGGAGATCAAGTTAATTCATTTCTTCAATGGGTTAGTCGAATATGAAATTAACGAGAACTACGACAAGGCGATTTTTGATTTCAACCGCGCAATGAACGTTAACATAGCTAATATTGACATGTATGACATTTTAATCGATGTTTATACTGCTAAGGCTTATGTCAACAAGAAGTCTTCAGACGAAGCTAAGGTCTATTATGGGCAAGCCAAAGAATTGATTCAATCTAGTGCTGAAAAGATCAACGAAGATAATTATCATGATAGTATTTTGATTTACTCTAACATGGCTCAGTTATCCTTGGATCTAGATGACAATCAAAGTGCTGTTGACTTCGCTAACGAAGGTATCCATATAGCAAAGAAGGAGCAATCTTTGTTCAAACTTGATACAATGTATTGTTCAATGGCCGAAGCAGGAACACGTGAAGGTCAAAAATCCGACGAGGATTATATCAAAGCATATGTGATCTCAAGTATTAATGATAACAAGAATATTTTTGATAAATTAAAATCAAAAATTGATGAGATGAATCTAAATATTTTTAATAAATAACAATTTAAAAATTATTAATTTCAAATAAAAAAAGTGGGTTGATTAATTAAAATCAACTCACTTTTTTTTAATAATTTTTTTATTTTTTTGCTGTGGTTTCTGGATTGATTTGTTATCCAAATCAGTTCTTACTACAAGAACATCGCAAGCAGCAGTTCTTGTTACATATTCAGTAACTGAACCAATAAGCAATCTTTCCATAGCGTTAAGACCAGTAGCACCGATCATGATAAGGTCTACGCCTAACTTCTTAGGGAAGTCAGTAGCGATGATTGCCTTAGGGGCACCGTACTCAATACTGTAGTCAATGTCTGTTAATCCAGCATCTTTAGCAGTTTGAACATAGCTCTTAACTGTTTCCTTTGCTTTTTCAGTAATTTGTTCAACCATTGTTGAATCAAAACTTGAAACGTTTTGGAATGCACGTGTGTCAATTACATGTACTAGATGTACAGCTGCGTCATTTCTTTTAGCAACTTCCACAGCCTTTTTGAAAGCTAATTCAGCTTCAAATGAACCATCAATTGGTACGAGAATGTTTTTATATTGTTGTAACATGTTATCACCCCATTGATTAATTATATATCTTGCTTACATCTTCATTTTAGTTGATTGAGCCTGATAAATACAGTCATCTGCGAATATTTGCCAAATAAATTGAAAATCCAGCTGCGACGACACTTCCTAAAATAAGTGTTATGATGTTGGATTCTTTACTACCAACTATCATAATAATTATTCCTGTAATTGAAATTAATAATAATAATACAGCTGTAATTATCATGATGCTTTTCAAATTTAAGTTTTCATTTGGTGAATATATTAGGAATTTCCGGTTACGGTGACTCCATAAGTTATATGCTAGTGCTAGTAGAAAAATAATAAATATTAGCATTAAAATCTTAATTACCATTATTAATGACCACTCCGTTTGGGTTTATTTTTTAAATTATTTAATTGTTCGAGACGCATTTTTAATGCCTGTTCATATTTGCCAGTTGTATTTGGTTTATAAAAAGTTTCGTTAACTAAATTATCTGGTAAATATTGTTGGTCGACCCAAGCATTAGGGTAGTCGTGTGGGTATTTATATCCAACACCGTGACCAAGTTTCTTCGCACCACTATAATGAGCATCTTTGAGATCATCAGGTATCGACGAAGCTTTGCCATTTCTTACATCTTCTAATGCGGCATCAATAGCTTGCATTCCTGAATTTGATTTGGGACATAAGCACAAGTCGATCACAGCGTTAGCCAACGGAATACGTGCCTCTGGTAGACCTACCATTTGAGCCACTTGTGCAGCCTGTACAGCACGTTGACATGCTTGAGGGTTAGCTAGACCTACGTCCTCATATGCACACACCAGCAGTCTTCTGATAGCTGTAGTCAGTTCTCCAGCTTCGAGTAATCTGGCTAGATACAATAGGGCGGCATCGGGATCACTACCGCGAATAGATTTTTGAAATGCTGAAATAACATCATAATGACTGTCGCCATCCTTGTCAGCAGAGATAGCTTTTTTCTGAACGGATTCTTCGATCGACTTTAAGTCGATGTGAATGGCACCATCATCGTTTTCTTTGGTAGATAGAACTGATAACTCAAGTCCATTGAGGATACTTCTGAGATCACCATTGGTTGAACTGACCAGTAATTCCAAAGCGTTGTCGTCCAGATCAACATTATATTTACCCAGTCCATTGGTTTCATCATTCAGCGCACGTTTAACGGCCTTTTTGAGATCATCAGTTTCTAGTGGTTTCAATTCAAATATTTGTACTCTTGAACGAATTGCAGGGCTGATATTGATATATGGATTCTCGGTCGTAGCACCGATCAAAATAATGGACCTCGTTCTAACAATGGCAATAAGAAATCTTGTTTGGTTTTGTCTAGTCGGTGTATTTCATCGAGCATTAATACAACTGTGCCGCTCATTTTAGCTTCCTCAGCGACAATTTGCAGATCTTTTTTACTATCAGTAGCAGCATTCAACATGCGAAAAGCATATTTAGTGCTACCGGCAATGGCACTGGCGATACTAGTTTTACCAATACCAGGTGGTCCGTAAAGAATCATCGATGATAGCATCTTGACGTTAACCATTCTACGAATGATCTTATTCGGACCAACCAAGTGTTGTTGGCCGACAACTTCGTCAATGTTAGTCGGTCGCATACGATATGCTAATGGTTTTTGCATAAATCCTCCTATATAAAGTACAATAAGTATATTCTACAACAGAGAGTGGAGAAAGACGATTAGATTTCGAGCATTGCTTTCACCACAAAAAACAAAAAGGGAGATTATCATGTTCGACAAAAGTGATTTTGATGTCTTTAACGATGATACCTTATCTGGACGCTTGGGACTGATAAAACAGCAACTTGATCCCAAGTTTGAAATATTTGGTAATAAGTTAGTTGATAAGTTAGAACAAGAATATCAGCAAAAGTTTTATATGAAAATTGCTAAACACCAACGGAGGACTAAAAATCCACCTCCAGATACTTGGCTAGCAATTAATTTAGACAAGAGTGGTTATAAGAAGACACCACATCTTGAATTAGGCTTGTGGCCAGATCGATATTTCATTACTTTTGCTTTATTGGCGGATGCATATGATCGTCCAGAATATTATCCACTGATCGATAGCTGGCACGACAGCGTGGCGGCAGGGGACTGGTTAGTTTCAAATGATCATACGGTTGCCGAGATGAAACCTGCTAAGAACTATGCTGAGGTAGTGAACCGTTATTCCAAAGTTAAATCCAGTGATTTTGTCATTGGTTTTGATTTGTTGAAGACTTCAAATGAAGTTGAACATGGTAATTATGATAGTTTATTATTCGATAAATTTATTGAACTTAGCAAATTTTTAGTAATAGCAAATAAAGAGGTTGCGGAAAAATAATTCCGCAACCTTTTTATGCATTTGGGTATAAAAAAACATCCACATGAAGTGAATGTTTTGATAAATATTAAAGAATTTGGTTGTAGTATTCAACAATTAGAGATTCATCAATATTTGGTTCTAGTTCGTCACGTTCTGGGTTACGTACTAGAGAACCTGTCATTGTGTCTTCGTCAAATGTAACAAAACCAGGACGACCAACAACATTTTCAAGGTTAGCTTTAACAATAGCTAGGTCCTTTGACTTTTCACGAAGGCTGATCTTTTGACCAACTTTAACTTCGTATGATGGAATATCAACACGTTTGCCATCAACAGTGATGTGACCGTGGTTTACAAGTTGACGAGCTTGTGGACGTGAACTTGCAAGACCTAATCTATAAACCATGTTGTCAAGACGTGATTCAAGAAGAACCATCAAGTTGATACCATGGATACCGTCAAGTTTACCAGCACGCAAGAACAAGTTACGGAATTGACGTTCGTTAACGTCATACATGAAACGTAGCTTTTGCTTTTCTGTTAATTGTTGACCGTATTCTGAAATCTTACGACGATTGTTTTGACCATGTTGACCAGGAGCATAGTTACGACGAGCGATTTCCTTACCAGTACCTGAAAGTGAGATTCCTAAACGACGTGATAATTTCCAACGTGGGCCTGTATATCTAGACATAAATAAATTCCTCCAAAATTTTGTATGGAGTAAAATAATTAACAAGAGTTTAGCATTCGTGCAGTTACCGCTACAACTTTCACCACATGCAGCTGTGGGTTACTAGTTGAACAAATATGTCGGTAACTGTTGACGTTCTTGCCGCTCTTGGCTGCATATTTTACACAAAGAGTAGTGTAACTTGAATGGCGGACAAAGTCAAAAGAAATTTTTAGGCCAATATTTAAAACTTTATTATGAAAGACTATTAAAATAAATAGTGAGGTTGTTCTCTGGTATAATTCAAGTTATATGATATCGAATCATCATTAGGGGTGTTAAAGTGTCGACAATAATTATTGGAATAATTATTTTGATCTTAGTCTTCCTATGGTATATGTGGTTTTTGCAAAAGAAAAACGCAGGTACTCTTAATTCATACAAGGATCGTGCTGATGAATTAAAAGAAGACAGATTGAATGATAGATTAAAGAAAATAGAAGAAATGAAACTCGCAGGAGCTAGTCGAGATCAATTCAGTCATTTGAAATCTGATTATCAGAAGCAATTGAATGAAGTTGTTCCAGAAGTCCTACGACAAATTCGTGGTGCCGAATATAAGAATACACAATTCAAGGTTTTTGGATCATCTAAGGTATTGAAGCAAGTCGATCAATCACTTAATGATTTGAAGAGTAAGCTTGATAGTATTTCTGATGAGTTGGATGAATTGTCTAAGAGCGATGAACTTAACGCAACTCAAAGTGAAGCACTTCAACAGACATATGAAGATCTTCGTAAGAAGATCCTGACGCAGTCGTTTAATTATGGTAGTGCTGCAGATAAGCTAGAGGATGAACTCACTGAGATAGCAGGGTTGCTTGATAAAGAAACTCAATTGACTGATAAGGGTGATCACATTGAGGCTAGTCAATATCTGGACGATGTTAAGATCAAATTAGGATTGATTACTGATCAACTAAAAGTCATTGAACCTTTGCATCATGATTTGAATGAAGTATTTCCAGGTCAAATTGAAGAAATCAATTCAGTTTATCAAAAGTTGATCAATCAAAAGTATAATTTTGAAGAGGATGTCGAGTCCTTGATTAAGGATGTTCAGACTAGTCTGGATTCTGCTAATTCAGAGTTAGGTGAGTTGAACTTTGATTACGTTAACAATACTAATGAAGAAATAAGTCAAAACATTGACCATCTGTACGATATTTTATCTATCGAGATGGATGCCAAAAGAAGCGTTTTGAAGCAACAAAAAACAGTCTTAGATTATATCAATCATGCTAAATTCCAACACAATCGTTTGGATAGTCGGATTCAAAAGTTAACTAACGATTATATTTTGGCCGAAGATGATACTAAGAAGTTTAAGGAAAATCTTGTTGCGCTCAATGATATTAGAAGTCGCTTTGATCAAGATGTTCAAAACATCGCTGATAAGAATGCTGTCTTCTCACATGCTGAGAGTGATTTCAGAACAATTGTTAAACAACTGGATGATATTGAATCTAGTGAGAAATCGATCAATGACAATTTCAATCAAATGATTTCGAGTGAACGTATTGCTCGTAATAGCGTTGATAAGTATGCCAAACGTTTGGAGATTCAAAAGAAAGTTGTTGAGCAGTTACGTTTGAATGGTTTGCCAGATGATTATCTGGATTACTTCTACATGGTCTATGATGAGATCACTAAGTTGTATAATGAATTGGATGCCGAACAAATCAACATGGAAGATATAAGTAAGCAAGTTATTGTGACACAAGAGGATCTAGAGAATCTTGTTCAAAAAACAACCGACTTGAAGATGAATGTTCGATTAGCCGAAAAGCTATTACAATATGCTAATCGGTACGCAGACAAGGATGCAGACTTTGCCGATCAGTTAACTCGAGCACGCGCCTTGTTTGATGACGATTATGAATATGGCAAGTCGGTTGAAACTATTTCGGCAGCTTTGGAACGTGTTGAATCTGGTTCAGTTGAAAGAATTAAAGAAACAATTAATGCATAAATATGAATTTTGCGTTATCTTATAAGATAGTAAAAAAATTAAGGCCAGTAAGGCCTTTTTATTTTGGTGGGAAAAAATATGATTTATTTTGATAACAGTGCAACAACAAAAATCGAGAAAACAGTTCTCGATACATACAATGCAGCTAGTTTGAATTACTTTGGTAATCCATCCAGTTTGCATAAGCTAGGTTTGAAGGCATATGAGTTGCTGGAAACATCACGTAAGCAAATTGCTGAATTGATGGGATTCAAACCTTATGAGGTAGTCTTCACTAGTGGTGGTACAGAGGGTAATAACTGGATCATCAAGGGGACTGCTTTTAAGAAGCGTGAGTTTGGTAAACATATCATCACTACTTCAATTGAGCATCCTTCAGTTATGAATTCAATGCATCAACTCGAAGAATTAGGGTATGAAGTAACTTACTTGCCAGTTGATAAGACAGGTCACGTCAGTCTGATGATTTGAAGAATGCTATCAGAGATGATACTATTTTGGTCTCAACCATGGCTGTTAATAATGAGATTGGTTCAATTCAACCTATTCACGAAATGGCTCGTGTCTTGGATGATTATCCTAATATCAGTTATCACGTTGATGGTACACAAGCAATCGGTAAGAATATTGAAGATCAATTCATTGATCCACGTGTTGACTTCTATACTTTCTCAGGTCATAAGTTCCATGCTCCACGTGGTATTGGCTTCATTTATATGAAAGCCGGTAAGCAATTAGAACCACTTATGGCTGGCGGTGGTCAAGAAAAGAATCTTAGAAGTGGTACAGAAAATACACCTGCTATAGCTGCTATGGCTAGAGCATTACGTTTGCTCAAGCAAGATGAGGCTAAAAAGGCTAATAAGATGACGAAGTTAAAGACTGAATTAATCGAACATATTCAGAGTTTGCCTAATACACATGTCTTTTCAAAACTGTCTGACGACTTTGCGCCACACATTATTTGTTTCACAATTGATGGGGTCCGTGGTGAAACAGTCGTTCATACATTTGAGGACCGTGATATTTATATTTCAACAACCAGTGCCTGTTCATCTAAGAAAGGTCTTGAATCAAGTACACTAAAGGCAATGAGCACACCTGAAAAGGTTGCTACAAGTGCTGTTCGTGTCAGTTTGGATGAAAATAATACTGAAGCAGAAATGAAAGAATTTATTAAGAATTTGGATGAAGTTCATGATCACTTCCAGATTTTAAACTAGGAGAATTTAATGGAATATACTGAAATTATGGTTCGCTACGGCGAATTATCAACAAAGGGTAAGAATCGTAAGAGCTTCATTGACCGTCTACACGGAAATGTTGCTAAAGTATTGAAAGATTACCCTAATCTAGTAATGAGACCACATCGTGATCGTCTCCACATTCAATTGAATGGTGAAGATGCTCAACCTATTATGGAGAAGCTAAAGAATGTTTTTGGTATTCAAACTTTTTCATTGAGTGTTAAGGTTTCACATGATTTTGAAGATGTTAAAGCTAAGGCCATCGAAATGATGCATGAGGGTTGGAAGCCTGGTATGAGTTTTAAGGTCGGAACTAAGCGTTCAGATCATTCATATCACTTGGATACTAATCAAATCAACTTACAGCTTGGGGATGCTATCTGTGATGAGTTCCCTGGAATCGATGTTGAGATGAAACGTCCTGATATCAAGATCTCCGTTGAGGTTCGTCAAGATGGAATTTATTTATCATACCTTACAGTTAAAGGTGCCGGTGGCTTACCAGTTGGTACTGCTGGCAAGGCAATGTTGATGTTGTCTGGTGGTATCGATTCACCCGTTGCTGGATACTTGGCTATGAAACGTGGAGTAGATATTGAAATGGTTCATTTCTTCAGTCCTCCATATACTTCAGAACAAGCCTTGAATAAGGCGAAGGAACTTACAAGCAAGTTGACTGTCTTTGGTGGTAACATCAAATT
Source organism: Companilactobacillus nodensis DSM 19682 = JCM 14932 = NBRC 107160 (assembly GCF_000615905.1). Lineage (GTDB taxonomy): Bacteria > Bacillota > Bacilli > Lactobacillales > Lactobacillaceae > Companilactobacillus > Companilactobacillus nodensis. The sequence continues at coordinate 110,158 of NZ_BAMN01000007.1, read as the reverse complement.
CATCGAAGTACCATTTGCTGAAATCCAAGAAACTATCAAATCATCTGTTCCGGAAGGCTACTTGATGACGATTCAGCGTCGCTTTATGTTGAGATTGACTGACATGTTGCGTGAACAAGAGAATGGTTTGGCTATCTTCAATGGTGAAGCTGTTGGACAAGTTGCTTCACAAACACTTGAGAGTATGGCTGCTATCAATGATGTTACAACGACACCTATCTTGCGTCCGGTCGCAACAATGGACAAGACTGAAATCATCAAACTAGCTGAAGATATTGATACGTTCAATCTTTCTATTCAACCATTTGAGGACTGTTGTACAGTTTTTGCTCCACCAAGTCCTAAGACTCGCCCTAATATTGAGAAGACTCGTAAGTTTGAGAGTTCTCTTGATATCGACGGTTTGATCGAACGTTCATTGGCTGGTGTTAAGATCACAACTATCGAACATGGTGATCACTTCATGGAACAACAACAAGAAGATATCAGTACTTTACTATAAAATTATAATTGACGTTTTGTGAAATATGTTTTATTATCAAATCAACAGCTTTGAGCAGGAGTGTTATATCAAGTTACTTCAGAGAGTACATGTTAGCTGAGAATTGTACATTCACGAGATTTAATTGTTACCTGTGAGCTATCAAAATGATCGGGCCACCGTTATCTGTTGAGAGGAAAGTCTACTAGTAGACTTTCAATTTAGGTGGTACCGCGAGCATTTCGTCCTATTCAGGATGAATGCTCTTTTTTTATTTTTAGGAGGAAAATACATGAGAGAAATCGACATGGATACTAAGTATAATCCCAAAGAAGTTGAAGAGGGACGTTATCAAACATGGCTTGACGAAGACGTTTTTAAGCCTTCTGGTGATAAGAAAGCAAAACCTTATTCAATCGTTATCCCACCACCAAATGTTACTGGTAAGTTGCACTTGGGCCACGCATGGGACACTACAATTCAAGATACATTGATTCGTTACAAGCGTATGCAAGGTTATGATACTTTGTATCTACCAGGTATGGATCATGCTGGTATTGCTACACAAGCTAAGGTTGAGGCTAAGCTACGTGAACAGGGAATTTCAAGATACGACCTTGGCCGTGAGAAGTTTGTTGACGAAGTTTGGAAGTGGAAGGATGAATTTGCTTCCATCATCAAATCACAATGGGGTAAATTAGGTCTTTCATTAGATTACTCTCGTGAAAGATTTACCTTGGATGAAGGATTATCAAAGGCCGTTCGTAAGGTCTTCGTTAAGTTATATAACGAAGGATTGATCTATCGCGGTGAGTACATTATCAACTGGGATCCACAATTACAAACAGCTTTGTCAGATATTGAAGTTATCCATAAGGATGATAAGGGTGCATTCTATCACGTTAAGTACCCATATGCCGATGGCTCAGGTTATATCGAAATCGCTACGACGCGTCCTGAAACAATGTTTGGTGATATCGCCATTGCGGTTAATCCCAGTGATGAAAGATATAAAGATATCGTTGGCAAGGAAGTTATCGTTCCATTAGTTGACCGTAAAGTTCCAATTATTACTGATCACTATGTTGATAAAGAGTTTGGTACTGGTATGGTTAAGATCACACCAGCCCATGACCCTAATGATTTCTTAGTTGGTAATCGTCACGATCTTCAACGCATCAACACAATGAATCCTGACGGAACAATGAATGAGAATGCTGGTAAGTATAACGGTATGGATCGTTTTGACGCACGTAAGGCTATCGTTAAGGATCTTGAAGACGGAGATTACATGCTTAATGTTGAACCAATCGTTCACAGTGTTGGTCACTCAGAGCGTTCAGATGCACAAGTTGAACCAAGATTGTCTACACAATGGTTCGTTAAGATGAAGCCACTTGCTGAAATGGCTTTGAAGAATCAAGAGGGCGACAACAAAGTAAGCTTTGTTCCTGACCGTTTCGAAGATACTTTCAAACAATGGATGGACAACGTTCATGATTGGGTTATCTCACGTCAACTATGGTGGGGACATCAAATCCCTGCTTGGTATAACAAGGAAACCGGTAAGATGTATGTTGGTGAGGAAGCACCTAAAGATATCGAAAACTGGACACAAGAAAGTGATGTTCTAGATACTTGGTTCTCAAGTGCTCTATGGCCATTTTCAACTATGGGTTGGCCAGATGAAGATTCTGATGACTTCAAGCGTTATTTCCCAACTGATACTTTAGTAACTGGTTACGATATTATCTTCTTCTGGGTATCAAGAATGATTTTCCAAAGTTTGAAATTTACTGGTGAACGTCCATTTGAACATGTTGTTATTCACGGTTTGATCCGTGATGAGCAAGGACGTAAGATGAGTAAGTCACTTGGAAATGGTATCGATCCAATGGATGTTATTGAGAAGTACGGTGCCGACGCACTTCGTTGGTTCTTGATGAATGGATCAACTCCTGGACAGGATACACGTTTCAGTTATGACAAGATGGACTCGGCTTGGAACTTTATTAACAAGATTTGGAATGCTAGCCGTTTCGTTATCATGAATCTTGATGACAATACTCCAGCTATGGATGATTTATCTAAGGTAACTCGCTATGACTTATCTGATAAGTGGATCTTGGCTAAGTTGAACAATACTGTCAACGAAGTTAACCGTTTGATGGACAAATTTGAATTTGGTGAAGTTGGCCGTAACTTGTATAACTTCATCTGGAATGACTTCTGTGACTGGTACATCGAAATGAGTAAGGCTACACTTACTGGTGAAGATGGCGAAGCTAAGGGTCAAAAGAGAATGATCTTGGCATATGTCTTAGATAAGATTCTTAGACTTATGCACCCAATCATGCCATTTGTTACTGAAAAAATCTGGTTGTCAATGCCTCATAATGGTAAGTCAATTTCATTAGCTGCATATCCTGAAAACCATGATGAATTCAAAGACGAAAAAGCTATGAATGATATGGATATTCTGATCGACTTGATCAAGTCAGTTAGAAAGATTCGTCTTGAGGCTAATGCACCACTATCTAAGGCGGTTGATATTCTTATCAAGCCACAAAACGACGATATCAAACAAGTTATTTTGAATAACAAAGAGTATGTTGACAGATTCTTGCATCCTAAGGAATTGAAAGTTGAAACTGACTTAGAAGCTCCAGCTCTTGCTATGACAGCTGTTACTAACGGAACTGAAGTTTACATTCCATTGGCCGAGTTGATCAATCTTGATGAAGAAATTGCTCGTCAAGAGGAAGAATCAGCTAAGATGGACAAGGAAATCACTCGTTTGGATAAGAAATTATCAAACAAGAACTTTGTTGATAAGGCACCAGAAAAAGTTGTTGCTGAACAAAAAGAAAAATTAGCTGATTACCAAGCTAAGCAAGCTAAAATTCAACAACGTATCGATCAATTAAAAGCTAATAAATAATTAAATAATGGGGGAAAGACATTTATTTGTCTTCCTCTTTTTTGATTTATGAAAGGAATATAATGCTTAACAGTTATCAAGAAGCAATAGAATATATTCACGCATTGCCCAAATTTCATCGAACAAATAAATTGGATCGGATCAAGTCAGCGTTAGAAAAGCTCGGTGATCCGCAGAATGATTATCCGACTATTCATGTCACTGGTACCAACGGTAAAGGTAGTGTCTGCAATTATTTATCTAATTTGTTGGAAGCTAATGGTGAGCGAGTGGGGATGTTTACGTCACCGTTCATCAATGTCTTCAACGAACGGATTCAGATAAGTCATCAAATGATCAGCAACAGCGAATTGTTAGATCTGGTGAACTATATAATAGAAAAAATTGATGAAAATACCTTGTCGGAATTCGAATTTGTTACTTGTATGGGTTTCTTATATTTCAAAGGGCGTGTCGATGTAGCTATTATCGAAGTTGGTATTGGTGCGACACATGACAAAACCAATGTAATCGATCCTGATGTGTCAGTCATAACCTCGATTGCAATGGATCATGAACAGTTGATTGGACCAACGATCCAGGATATTGCGGTGGAAAAATCAGGCATCATTAAGCCTAATAAGTCTTTAGTTACGGGATTATTGCAAGATTCAGTTCGTGAGATAATCTTAAATCATGCTAGAGAGTTGGATAGTTCTGTTTATGAATATAATCATGAATTAAAAATTAAAAATTTGAATATAAACAATTATGAAATAAATTTTAAATTTAACGATATAATTGTGAAAGTTGATGGAATTGAAGAAACAACGGCCATTAATGCAGTAATTGCAATTCAGGCTTTCATTTGTTACGAAAAAGAACATAATCAAGAATATGATTTAAAATCAGTCATAGCTGAAATTGAGAATAAAAAATTGCCGGCTAGATTACAAATTGTCCACAAACATCCGTTGGTTATCCTTGATGGAGCACATAATTTGGCAGCAATTGATAATTTAATCAATTCTTTAATAACAAATGACCATAATAAAGATATAATTACTATGTATGCTGGAATGAAAGATAAAGATCGACATGATATTTTAGACTTTTTAACTAGTAATACTAAGGAAGTATTTGTTACCAGCTTAGACATGCCACGTGCTGCCAAGGCTGCTGACTATGATTTTTCTAAGTATCACAATGTAACTTATATTGAAGATCATGTTCAATGTATGAATAAGCTGATCAATAGTTTGAAAGATGAACAAACATTGCTGATTACTGGATCATTTTATTTAGTTTCAGAGTTAGAGGGATATTTCGCGTAGTTTAAAGTATAATGGTAAACTTACGAGAAAGAATTACAAAAAATGGTATCAAGTCACTAGAAACTAAAGAATTAATAGCTGTAATATTAGGCAGAGGAACCAAAGGCAACAATGTTGTAGAATTGGCGGATAAAATTGTCTTTGAATCACAGAATTTGAATCTGGATATGAAACAATTAATAGCTTATAAGGGAATTGGTATAGCTCAAGCTTGTAAGATTTTGGCCGCTTTTGAACTTGGTCAGAGAAAACTTGAAGCAGATTCTTTATTAAGCCAGATTGTAGATTTATCGAGTTTAAGTGAACATTTAATAAAAAAAATCGGTAACTCACCACAAGAAAAGTTAGTGGCCGTTTATTTGGACAATAGCTATCACGTAATAGCTGAGAAAATAATTTTTGTTGGAACTACAGATGCTGCAACGGTTCACCCGAGAGATATAATTCGAGAGGGACTTTATGTTGCTGCTACTCAGATAGTTATCGCGCATAATCACCCAAGTGGTCGGTTAGAGCCTTCTGAGAACGATAAGAATTTTTCTTTAAGGTTGTTTAAATGCTGTCAGCTAATGGGAATCAACCTGATAGATCATGTAATTGTTACAAAAAAAGCATATTCAAGTATGAAATCACAAAAATTTATTTAGGTATGTCTTTGGACTACTTTAAATTGGTCTTTTGTATGATATAATTTTGGATAGCGTAAAATGTGGTGTGTACTTTAAAGGAGAGAATATAAATTGTTTGGTATTGGATCAAAAAAATTAGGAATAGACTTGGGAACTGCTAATACCCTTGTTTATGCTGAAGGTAAAGGCATCGTTTTAAACGAGCATCAGTCGTTGCAAAGAACAATAATACTGGAGAAGTCGTTGCTGTTGGTTCCGATGCTCGTGAAATGATCGGACGTACTCCAGGCAGTATTTCAGCAATTCGCCCCATGAGAGATGGAGTTATTGCTGACTATGACACAACTGCAGCCATGATGAAGTATTTCATCGAAAAAACTGCCGGTAATTCAAAACCATCAGTTATGGTTTGTGTACCAAGTGGTGTTACAGAAGTTGAAAAAAGAGCCGTTATCGAAGCTACTCAGCATGCGGGTGCCAGAGAAGCTTATGTAATTGAAGAACCATTCGCAGCTGCTATTGGTGCTGGACTTCCAGTTATGGATCCAACAGGTAATATGGTTGTTGATATTGGTGGTGGTACTACTGATGTTGCCACTATTTCATTAGGTGGTATCGTTTCATCACGTTCTATCCGTGTTGCTGGTGATAAGTTCGATGATTCTATCTCATCTTATATCAAGACAAACTTCAACTTACAAATTGGTGAAAGAACAGCTGAAGACGTTAAAATTCAAGTTGGTTCAGCTTCGATCGAAAAGGCTAAAGAGCTTGAAACAATGCAAATCCGTGGTAGAGATTTAGTTACAGGTCTTCCAAAGACTATCCAATTAACTGGTGAAGACATTGCTACAGCTATTCACGAAGATGTTCAAGAAATCATTGAGACAATCAAAGAAACCCTTGAAGAAACATCTCCTGAAATTGCTGCTGATGTAATTGATCACGGTATTGTACTTACTGGTGGTGGAGCCTTGTTACATCATCTGCCAGAAGTTATTTCTGAAGCAACTGGAGTACCTGTATTCATTGCTCAAGACCCACTAGATTGTGTAGCCATCGGTACTGGAGAATCACTTAAAAATATCGATGTAATGCGTCGTCAAAAATAAGCGGGTTAATCCCGTTTTTTTTGTTTACTGTAGGAGGAAGCAATGCAAAAGTTTTTTTCAAACAAAAAGTTAATCATTCTGATGGTAATCCTTATCGTGACTTTTGGACTTTTAGCGGTAACCGTGAATATTCGAGATAACAAGGACACTCCTCCTGTCGTTCAACAAGTGGGGAATGATGTTGTTAGCGTCGTTGGTGGAGTATTTGCTTATCCAACTAATGCTGTTAAGAACGCTTCTTCAGAGTTTTCAGATTTGTATAATACATATACAGAAAACAAACACTTGAAGGCAAGAATCGATGAATTAGCTCAAAATCAAGCAAAACTAAAAGTTGTTCAGGATGAGAATAAGAAACTAAAACAAGAATTAAAATTAGATGGAACTTTAACAGACTATACAACAGTCAATGCTTCAGTATTGTCGCGTTCACCAAGTAGTTGGCAAAGTTATTTGACGATCAATCGCGGTTCGTCTAGCGGTTTGAAGAAGAATATGCCAGTTATGTCTGGTAAGGGACTAATTGGCCGTATTATTGAAGTTGATAAGATCAGTTCCAAAGTTGAATTGATTTCAACTAATAACGAACTGAATGATAAGTTTGCCTCTGAAATTCTGGATGACAATAGTAATGCTGTAACAGGTGTTGTCAGTCGCTATGATAGTGCATCCGGTAAGTTAGTTATGGAAAATGTTAATTCGACTAAGGGAATCAAAAAAGGTCAACGTATCATCACATCTGGTTTAGGTGGAAGAACACCTCGTGGATTGTACATTGGTAAAGTTTATGGAATTAAAAAGGACAACTATGGTATGACTAATTCTGTATATATAACTCCAGCAGCTGAGCTAAGAAACTTTACTGTTGTTACAGTCATCAAGTCATCGGTTAGTGGTGAAGAATAATGAATATCAAAACTCAAAAGATCGTCGGACAAGTTATATTTTTGCTGCTAACGTTTTATCTTGACGGTCTGATGAAGTGGGCATTCTTGAATAACATGAATACTGGAGATTTTATGATCTTGCCACAAATCATGTTGATGGCAGTTGTATTGATTACGATGAGAATTGATGATCGCCGACAAATCTTGGCATATGGGATCATCTTTGGCTTGTTCTATGATTCGTATTACTACGGTATCATTGGATTGTACACTGTACTTTTGCCACTCATCATGGTAGGTATCGACCATTTTAAATTTCTCTTCGTAAAATCGAATATGGGTTATGAGTTATCAATTTATTTCTTAGCCTTAACGTTTTTACAATCAGGTGTCTATGTATTGGAGAGATTGCTTCAACAGACAAGTACGAATATTTTTGATTTTATAACTTATGTATTAGGGCCAACGTTACTTTGGAATATGGTGGTATTCTTCATACTATATATTCCGTTTGCCAATTTTAGTGACTGGTTAGCCAAATATAGGAGGGAAAGTAAATGAGTAACGTCACTCTTAAAGGTAGTAAAGAGGGATTTGTTGTAATCATTAATGATGAGAGTGACTTCCGACAAGCATTAAAAGACTTGAAAGAACTAATTCTTAAACAAAACATTGGATCTGCTGACGATGATGTTATTCAATTTACTATCAAAACGGGTAATCGACTCTTGACTGATGCACAAATTAAAGAGGTTAAGAAGTCATTTACTGATTACCCACAGATTGAAATTAAAGATATTATTTCAGAAGTTGAATCTAAGATTGAAGTTTCGAAGTTATTAAAAGCTAACAAAATGAATATTGAAACTGGAATTGTCCGTAGTGGTCAAAAACTTGAATTTGAAGGAGACGTATTATTCTTAGGCGTTCTTCACGAAGGGGCACAGATCAGTACTAATGGCTCAGTCTATATTTTGGGTCGTGTCAATGGAATCGTTCAAGCGGGTTATCCTGACAATACGAATGCAGTTATTTTTGGTAATCTGAAACACGCCGCACAATTGAGAATCGCTGATGTTATTGAGATTGTAACTGATGACAATGCTGATAAGCTTGATAATCATCAGTTTGCTTACATTGATGATATGCATTCGATCAGTGTTAATGATTTGGCAGATTATAAAGAGGTTATGAGTAATTCTAGAAAAAGGACGGTTTAGTTATGGGGATATCTATTGTTGTAACGTCTGGTAAAGGTGGCGTTGGTAAAACTACCACGACCGCTAATATTAGTTCCGTCTTAGCAAGTCTTGGGAAAAAAGTTTGTATGGTGGATCTAGATATTGGTCTTCGAAATTTGGATGCTGTTTTGGGGCTTACAAATCGTATTGTGTATGACATTGTTGATGTGGCACAGAACCGAGTTGTTTTGTCACAGGCACTAGTTAGAGATCCAAGATTTGAAGACAATTTGTATTTGTTGGCTGCGTCACAGTTCGCTGATAAATATGTGTTGGATCAAGATTCAGTTAGAAGAATAATTACTTATTTGAAGCAACGTTTTGACTTTGTCATGATCGACTGTCCAGCTGGTATCGAGTATGGTTTCCAGAATGCTGTTACAGTAGCCGACGGTGCTATTGTTGTAACCAACCCTGAACTAGCATCAGTAAGTGATGCTGATCGAGTAGTTGGGATTCTGGAGAGCATGAAAATGCCTATCACGCCACATTTGATCATTAATCGTATTCGTAAGAATATGATCAACGAGGGTACTTCGATGCGTATTGATGATATTGTCAATCATTTGAGGATTCCCCTACTGGGTGTGGTGGTTGATGAAGATGATGTAATTGCTGCTTCAAATGCAGGTAGAACAGTTATTTCAGATAAAAATAGTGATGCGGGACACAGTTACCGCAACATTGCACATCGCATGTTGGGTGAAAGTATTCCACTAGATATTTTTAATGATGAAAAAAGACTGAGTTCTTCAGCAGAGTATTTGGTAGACGAAAGTAATAATGGTACAATGTTGTTAAATCAAATAGTCAACACAGGGGGAGCCTTTGGCTGAGAGTGATTAAATTCAGACCCTTTAAACCTGTTATGTTAATACATGCGTAGGGATAGTGTTGTTCAAGTGTACAAAAACTCGAACTCTCTTGTGATGACTGAAATCAGAAGGGAGTTTTTTTGTGGCTAAAGTAATGTCTAAACCTAATAATTTGGTGGTGCTAACAGAAGGGGCGATAATTGTTGCTGCTGCTCAAGCATTATCATTCGTACCTCATGACTTAGGAGTTTCATCTATACAAATCGTCTACGGACTTATTCCGATGGCAATTTATGCATTGAGACGAGGATTAAAACCTGGTTTAACAGCTGGATTAGTATGGGGAATCTTGGATTTGATCTTGAAGGGATTCAGTAGTGGGGGATTCTTGAACCCTCTACAAGGATTTGTTGAATATCCGCTAGCCTTTGCAGCAGTAGGATTGGTAGGCCTAGGTAGTGTTCAGGTCAAGAATCGAATCGAGAATGACAAGAACCCGCTAGGATTGATAATTTTGTATTCAGGTATTGGATTTTTCGCCAAATACTTCTTACATTTCATTGCTGGTGGTATTTATTGGGGTGCTTATGCACCTAAGACGATGAATCCTTGGATCTATTCAGCTGTTATCAATGGTGGTAGTTTCATCGCTAATATGATCATGATGTTAGTGTTACTAGTGGTTCTTAGCAGAGTATTCAAGAGATTTATAATTACCAAAAATTAAGCATAAAAATAGCGTCAGGGTAAGTGCAAATACTTACTCTGACGCTATTTTTGTCTTTAGATAAAGCTCATCAATGATCCTAAGACCACACCACCGATAGTTACTAAAATCATTAGCCAAACAACAACTTGGATGATTTTTGTTAGGGTACTTTTAGGTCTTTTTTCGTCGTTCAAACGTTCCACCACCTAGTTTTTATATATGAGAAATCTTACGTCACATGACATAATTATGCAACATTTGAGGTCAAAATAACAGTGATTTTGGGATAGTCCCCCACCATGATATATGTTGATATATCAATAAATAAAACGTTTTATACATATCAGTGTCATTTTTCACAATATGAAGTGGTTAATTGTGGTGATTTGTGGTAAATTAAGAAGTGTTAAAGAATTGAGGTGAGCTATGGATGTTCATGGGGGAGTTTCATCACACCATTGATAGTAAAGGCCGAATAATTATCCCTGCAAAATTCCGTAAGGAAATAGGGGATACTTTTGTCATTACCCGTGGTATGGATGGTTGCCTCTTTGGATACTCCATGGATCAATGGAGCAAACTTGAGGCTCAATTGGATAAGTTGCCTTTAACTAAAAAAGATGCTCGTGCCTTTACTAGATTCTTCTATTCCGCCGCCGGTGAAATGGAATTTGATAAGCAAGGACGTGTTAACTTATCAGCATCTTTAATAGAATTTGCTAAATTAAAAAAGAATTGCGTGGTAGTTGGTGTTTCTGACCGAATTGAAATTTGGGATGAAGTTAAATGGACGGAGTTCAGCCAACAAGCCGAAGATAACTTTGAAGAAATATCGGAGAAAATGACAGACTTTGACTTCTAATGAATTTGTACATAAGACAGTATTATTAAAAGAAACAATCGATGAGGTTAACCCTAGGGATAACGCCATCTTTGTTGATGCTACGTTTGGTCGTGGCGGTCACACTAAGGAATTACTTAGTCGTATCAACAATAGTACCGTTTATGCATTCGATAGAGATGAAGCTGCCATTCAAACCGGTGAAGAGATCCAAAATAACCCAGATATTATTGGCAGTAACAAATTAGTTCTTATTCGTGATAATTTTGAGAATATGAAAGAACGTTTGAATGAAATAAATGTTTTTGCTGTCGATGGTGTTGTTTATGATCTTGGAGTTTCTTCACCACAGTTTGATGATGCCGTTCGTGGATTTAGCTACAAAAAAGAAGCTAGATTAGATATGCGAATGGATCAGCGTCAAGAATTGGATGCTGAAAAGATAGTTAATGATTGGTCATACAATGAATTAGTAAGTATTTTTTATAAATATAGTGATGAGAAGTTCTCAAAGCAAATTGCTCGTTCGATTGAACGTACCAGAGAAGACCATCGAATAACTTCGACGTTGGAATTAGCAGACATTGCTAAAAATGCTATTCCGGCAGCTCGGCGTCGTACTGGTGGACATCCAGCTAAGAGGATTTTTCAAGCTATTAGAATCGCGGTCAATGATGAACTTGGTTCACTTGAAAGATCGCTCGAACAAGCGATTGATTTGTTGGCACCAAAAGGCAGAATCAGCGTTATTACATTCCAATCTAAAGAAGATCGAATTGTAAAACACATTTTCAAAGAAAATTCAGAAATTGATCTGCCAAGGGGACTCCCTGTGGTTCCAGACAATTTGAAACCACTATTAAAACAAATTACCAGAAAACCTATTTTACCTAGTGAAGATGAATTAGAAGAAAATAATCGTGCGCACAGTGCGAAATTGCGTGTTGTTGAGAAGATTTAGTTATGGAGAATTTAAGATGAGAGAAAGTACAGCCAGAAACTTACCAAATTACGAAGCACAAGCACAACCACAGTCTAATCCCGTCGCAGCACCAAAACCTGCGCCCCATAAAGTAGCATTATCTAAGTTAGAGGCAACTTTAATAGTTGGTCTCGGTCTTTTAACGTTGCTTCTAATGGTTTCATTAGTCAGTGTTAAGGTTTCAATGACTTCTGCTCAAAATAATTTGGATCACATCACAACACAAATAACAAAAGTAAACACAGATAACGTAAACTTACGCCAGGAAATTTCTGAAATGACCAGCTTTGATCGTCTTTCAGCCTTTGCCAAAAAACATAACTTAAAAATGAGTAACAAAAACGTAAGGAACGTATCGAAATGAAATTTGGGAAAATATTTAAAAATAAGGCAAGACGCAATCATTATATCGTTGGTGGGATAATATTGATTGCGACTGCCCTTTTTTTTATTGTCTGTATATACCGATTTGCTTCAATCTCAACCCGTAAGGAATATAACGGTGTCAATTTGGAGCAGAGAACGAAGATGAAATATGAAAGAGCGTCTAAGGTCAATGCCAAGCGTGGAGATATCCTGGATGCGAACGGCGATATGATTGCTGGAGATTCTACAATCTATAACATATATGCTGTTTTAAATAAGAAAGCCAAAACTGAGGATGGCAAGGCTGACTACGTTACTGATAAGCAACAGACCGCCAAAGTTTTGAGCAAATACTTGCCACTTTCAAAAAAAGAAATCCTCAAGTATTTAAATCCTAAGAGTAAAAAGCAATATCAAGTTGAGTTCGGGCAAGCTGGACGTGGCTTGTCAATTGAAATGAAAAATAAAATCAATAATAAAAAATTACCTGGTATCCATTTTGTAGAGTTGCCATCTCGTGCTTATCCTAATGGTGTCTTTGCGACTAATTTAGTTGGTATCACTAAGGCCGATAATGCCAATGATACTAATAGTAATATTAGCGGTCTGATGGGAATTGAAAAATATTTCAATAAATTACTATCAGGTAAAGACGGTAAGAGAATCACAAAAGTTGACTCTAATGGTAATGAATTGCCTGACTCACAAGTCGTTGAGAAGAGTTCTGTTGATGGATCAAATATTTATCTGACTTTGAATAGTCGTATTCAGCAGTATGCCGAAATCTTAGCTCAAGAGATTTCTGATAAATATGCGCCCAAGAATCTTCAAATAGTCGTAATGAATGCAAAGACTGGTGCTATTGAGGCAGCAACGCAGCGTCCAACGTTCAATCCGACGACCGGTAAGGGTATGACTGACAGTTGGCGTGATACTTTGGTCGAGGATCAATATGAACCCGGTTCTGTTATGAAGATTTTGACATTGTCAGCTTCGATAGATTCTGATAACTATAAACCGAATGAATTGTATAAGTCTGGATCAGTTGAAGTCGGTGGTCGAACGATCAATGATTGGAATAATGCCGGTTGGGGTTATATCCCTGTTTCAGAAGCATTCCCTCGCTCATCAAACGTCGGGATGGTTCATCTGGAAGAAGAGATGGGCTCAAAGACTTGGATGGAGTATATGAAGAAGTTCCATATTGGTGACAAGACAAATGTGGATCTGCCTGGTGAGGTTGCCGGAAGTATTTCGTATAAACATGCCAGTGATCAAGCTATGACATCGTTTGGACAAAGTGTCAATGTCAATGCGATACAGATGCTTCAAGCTTTTTCTGCAATAGCAAATGGCGGCAAGATGATCAAGCCACAAATTATTCAAAAGATCGTTAATCCGACGACTGGTAAGACTACTAAAACGTATAAGCGTACCGTAGTTGGAACACCAATCAAGGCAAGTACAGCTAAACAAGTTCAAAAAGCAATGCGTCAAGTTGTTACAAAGAACTATGGTACTGGTCTGGTTTATAATGTCCCTGGAGTCAAGGTCGGAGTTAAAACTGGTACAGCTCAGATTGCTTCGCCGAGTGGTGGATATTTAACTGGGAATAACAATTATATTTTCTCAGTTGCTGGTTTGATTCCATACAATGACCCTAATTACATCGTGTATATTACGATGCAACAACCACAAAAGATGACTGAATCACCTGAAAAGATTCTGTCTGAAGTGTTCAATCCGCTAGTTAAGCGCTTGGTCAGCCAAGGTAAATCACCAACTAATACGACGGACGCTGGTAGTCAATACGTAAGTATTCCAAGTTTGTTGAATAGTACAACTGATGAAGCCACTAAAGAAATTAAGAATATGGGCTTGCAAACTGGTATTATTGGTACCGGTAATAAAGTCGTTCAACAGCTACCTGCCAGTGGTGAGAAGGTCATGCCGGGTCAGAGGATCGTCTTATTGACCAACGGAGCAATGACAATGCCTGATGTCACCGGATGGTCTAAGAATGATGTGATGAAGTTTGCTGAGGTGACCGGAGTTCACGTCACGACCAAAGGTGATGGATATGTTACAAAACAGTCCATTGAAAAGGGCAAAGTAATCAGTGACAGTGGTAAAATTGTAGTTACGTTGAAAAATAAATAAATTGTTTAATAGTTAAGGGGATTTTTATGGAACTTAGTAATATTGTTATAGATATCGCTAGTGCTGCAGCAATTGTTGCCATCTTGATGCCATTCTTGATCGGTTACCTGATAGCACATAAGGAAGGTCAATCAATTCGTGAAGAGGGACCTAAGTGGCACGAAAAAAAATCTGGTACACCTACAATGGGTGGACTGCTTATTATATTGGCAACTGCCGCAACCAGTCTCTGGGTCGGTGCATGGCAAGGTCAATTGACTCATTCATTGTTAATTACAACATTTGTTATTGTTATCTATGGATGTATTGGTTTTATTGATGATTTTATTAAGGTCTTTAAGAAGAGAAATCTTGGACTTAAAGCATTACAAAAATTGATTTTACAAATTATTGTTGCGGCGATTTTCTTATATGTTTACAACAATGATCAGTTGCCAATGAACTTTTCTATTCCCGGTTTGTTTTCAATTGATTCAGCTGCCATTTTCATCTTGTTTACGATCTTTTGGCTAGTAGGTTTCTCCAACGCAACTAACTTAACTGATGGTCTTGATGGTCTGCTGGGTGGATTAGGAACTATTTCATATGCAACATATGGTTATATTTCTCTTTATCAGAACCGTGTCGATTTAGCAATCATCTGTTTTGCAGTTGTTGGTGCTTTGTTAGCATTCTTAGTATTTAATCACAAGCCCGCTCGAATTTTCATGGGGGATGTTGGTTCACTTGCTTTAGGTGCTGGATTAGCTGCAATATCGATCTTGTTAGGCAGATATTGGTCACTGCTGTTGATCGGTTTAGTGTATGTTATTGAAACAGCCAGTGTTATGTTACAAGTCTTCTCATTCAAAGTATTTCATCGTCGTATCTTCAAAATGACACCAATTCATCATCATTTTGAAATGCTTGGTTGGAATGAATGGAAAGTTGATATTGTTTTTTGGATCGTCGGAATTATTTGTTCAGGAATTTATTTAATCTTATTTATGTAGGAAGTCAGTCATGAAAACAGAAAGTGAATATTCAAATAAAAAAATATTAGTGTTAGGTCTTGCAAAGAGTGGTTTTGCAGTCGCAAAATTACTGAAAAAAATGAACTCAGATGTAACTGTTGTGGACTCTAATCCACTTGAAGGTAATGATGAAGCACAAAAGTTACTCGATGATGGTTTTAAAGTTATCACAGGCAGTAATGATGCCAAGTTGGTTGATGATTCTTTTGACTATGTCGTTAAGAATCCAGGAATCCCATATTCCAATGAATTAATCAAACACGCACAAGAAATCGGAGTTCCAGTTATCACAGAACCAGAAATAGCTTACAGTTATTCAGACGCTACAATGGTTGCTGTTACAGGTACTAACGGTAAGACGACCGTTACAACATTGATTCAATTGATGTTGGCACATTCTCCTAAGTTCAAAAAATCATATTATGCCGGTAATATCGGTATTCCCATTTCTGATGTCATTCAAAAGGCTACGTCTGATGATGTAGTTGTCACTGAACTCTCAAGTTTTCAACTTGAGGGAACAATTGATCTACATCCACATGTGGCGGTTCTTAATAATATTTATTCTACTCACCTTGATTTTCATGGTAATCGTGAAAACTACATCAAAGCAAAAATGCACATTACTAAGAATCAAACAAAAGATGATTACTTCATTGTCAATTGGAATACTGAGGAATGGCGTAATCTTGCTAAGCAATCTAGTGCTGTTATCAAACCATTTTCAGACGAACAAGAATTGACAGATGGCGCCTACGTTAAAAATGATGAAATTTATTTCAATAAAGAATTTGTAATGAATACTGATTCGATTCAAGTACCAGGTGAACATAATGTCCAAAACGCTTTGGCCGCAATTAATGTTGCTAAATTATTTGATGTAACGAATGAAGATATCATTGATGTTTTAGCATCATTTAAAGGTGTCAAACACCGTATCCAATATGTCGATAAGTTTAACGGCAGAAAATTTTATAATGATTCAAAGGCGACAAACACTGAAGCAACGATTGTTGCCTTGAGTGCCTTCAAACAACCTATCGTCTTGATCGCCGGTGGTTTGGATCGTGGAAATGGCTTCGACGAGTTGGTTCCATACTTGAAGGGCAAGGTTAGAAATATTGTGCTTTATGGCCAAACAGCTGATAAGATGGTCGACGCTGCTCAAAAAGCAGATATCAGCAGTATTACTAAGGTAAATAACTTGAAAGAAGCTGTACCTGAGGCTTATCGTCAAAGTAACGAGGGTGAAGTTATCCTATTGTCGCCAGCTGCTGCAAGTTGGGATCAATTTGATACTTTCGAACAACGTGGAGACCAATATATTGATGAGGTCGAAGCATTAAAAGGGGAAAATTAATGGATAAACTACGTGTAATAGTATCCGGTGGTGGTACCGGTGGTCATATTTATCCCGCAATGGCATTAATTAAGCGTCTAAAAGAACGTGACATGATTGATGATGTTTTATACGTTGGAACTGAAAAGGGCTTAGAGAGCAAGATTGTTAAGCAGACAGGCATTAGATTTGAGACAATTGAAATCCAAGGATTCAAGCGTAAGCTGACGTTTGAAAATGTCAAAGTAATGCAAATGTTTCTTTCTAGTGTTGGCAGATCTAAAAAAATCGTTAAGGAATTCAAACCAGATATTGTTATTGGTACTGGTGGATATGTTTCTAGTGCGGTTGTCTACGCTGCTCATCGTTTACATATTCCAACTATCATCCACGAACAGAATTCTATTGCTGGTGTGACTAACAAGTTCTTAGGTCACTTTGTTGATAGAATTGCGATTGCGTTTAAAGAGGCACAAGATCAGTTTTCTGAGAAACGTAAGATCGTCTTCACAGGAAACCCTCGTGCACAAGAAGCAGTCGGCATCAAACCAAATGATCGTTTAAAAGAATTCGGTTTAAAACCCGGCGTTTCAACAGTGATGATTTTTGGTGGTTCACGTGGTGCAACTCCGATCAACAATGCAGCAATTAGTGCAATGGATGATTTCATCAAGGAAAACTATCAAGTATTGTTTGTAACTGGAAGAGTACATTACGATGATGTAGTTAAAAAAATTGACGAAAAGTTCTTAAACAGCGAGAATATCTCTGTATTACCATATATTGATAATATGCCTGAAGTTTTGCCAGATATTAATTTAATCGTCGGTCGAAGTGGTGCAACTAGTATCGCCGAGATCACGGCCTTGGGTATCCCATCAATTTTCATTCCTAGTCCATACGTTACGCATGATCATCAAACAAAGAATGCAATGTCGGTCGCTAAAAATGGTGCCGCCAAAGTTATTCCGGAATCTGAATTGACAACAGATAAGTTGTTTGATCAAGTAAACCAAATTATGAATGATCAAGATGTACAAGACAAAATGTCTAAAGCATCCAAAGAAAATGGTGTGCCTGATGCTTCTGATCGTTTGATCAAGGTTATGACCACTTTAGTAAATAAATAATGTAGAGGTTTTGCAATGGCTAAGAGAAAGAGAAGCAACATCAAGAATATAGTTATTTTTTTCATAGCCATTGTGATTATTTTCATTGCTTATCTGGGATCACCCTTGAGTAAGGTCCGTAATATTTCAGTTGAAGGTGTTAATGACTTAGGTGCGCAACAGGTGATCGATGCAACTCAAATCAACGATAACAAAATGTTGATGAGTGTCTTCTTCGAAAAGAAATCAATTGCGGAACGCACGAAGAAAAAGTTGCCATCTATCAAGTCAGTTTCATTTGGAACTCATAATCTACGTGATTTAACGATCAATGTTACTGAATATCAAACATTGGGCTTGATCTATAAGGGCGGTTATTATTATCGGATAATCAACGATGGGCGCATTATTGATCAAAAGATGAAAGCTCCTATCGGTAATTATCCGATATATAGTGGATTTAATAGCAAAAAAGATTTAAAAAAAATATCAGATATATATAAGAACTTAAATAATAATGTTAAGACTAATGTCTCAGAGTTTTACAATGCTCCAACTAAATTGAATCCATATCGAGTAAAAATCGATATGAACGATGGCAATAAAGTTGTGGCGGATATTAGGACCGTTCAAGCAAAAATGCAATATTATCCGGGTATCGCTTCACAGATGAAAAAGAAAGGCGTTATCAATCTTGAAGTAGGTGCATATTCTTATCCATTTAAAGACAAGAAATAGGTTTAATATACTCATATTTGTGTTAAAATTTTCTAATGAATAGATTTTTTTCTAGGTAAGGGAGGCTGCCACGATTAATGGACAATTCTGAATTTTTTGTAGGTCTAGATATAGGTACCAATTCAATCAAAGTAGTGGTTGCTGAATCGTCCGGTGACAAAGTTAGTGTCGTCGGCGTTGGCAGCGAAAGATCCGAAGGAGTCAACCGTGGCGTTATAGTCGACATAGACAAAGCCGCAGGTGCGATTAAAAAGGCTGTTAAGAAAGCTGAGACTCAGGCTAATATAACGATATGTGACGTTGTCGTAGCGATATCCGCTAACATGTTACAGATTGAAAAATGCCAAGGTATGATTGCTGTTGGTGCTGAATCTAAAGAAATAAATGAAAATGATGTAAGACAAGTTATGGCTGCTGCATGGTTCAAAACTTACCTAGCGAACGTGAAGTAGTTTCATTGATCCCGAAGCAGTTCTCAGTAGATGGTTTTAATAATATCCGTGATCCAAGAGGTATGATCGGTGTACGTCTTGAGATGAAGGGTCTTATCTATACTGCTCCTAAGACTATCGTTCATAATACTAAAAAAGCTATCCAACAAGCAGGACTAAATATAACTCACAAAGTTATTTCACCAATGGCTCTTAGCCAAGTCGTTTTAGATGATGGCGAGAGTGATTTTGGTGCTGTAATTATCGATATGGGTGCTGGTCAAACAACCGCATCTGTAGTCCATGATCATAATTTGAAGCTTTCAACAGTTGATTTCGAAGGTGGAGATTATGTTACACACGATATATCAGTTGTTTTGAATACTACCATTGAAAATGCGAGTCAGTTAAAGCTTTATTACGGCAATGCTGACTCAAGTGATGCTTCTACTGAAGAAAATGTTAGTGTTGAAGTAGTTGGTAAAAGTGATCCTGAATCAATTTCAGAAGAATATCTAGCTGAGATCATTGAAGCCAGATTGGAACAAATATTTACTAGATTAAAGGATCCATTAGAGGATGCTGGAGCATTGTCATTGCCTGGCGGAATCGTATTGACCGGTGGTGTTGCTGCCACTCCTAACGTTGAAAAACTTGCTAAGCAAATTTTTGATGTTAAGGTAAAGAGCTATGTTCCTTCACAAATGGGGATGCGTTATCCGTCATATTCCTTGGGTCTAGGATTAGTAACTTATGCTTCTAGGTTGAATGATATTGGCATCATCGCTGATAACGTAGTAAACGGTGCTGCAATTAGCTTGAGAAGATCAGCTCCTCAAGCTTCAGTACAGGAACAAACTGTGAATGAACCAGAACCTAAGACAGTTCGACAAGATCCTGAGCCAAAGAAAAAGGCTCAAGAACCAAAACCTGAAAAAGGCAAAAAAATGTCCAAGGTTAAGGATTTCTGGAGTAAGTTTTTCGATTAAACATTAATTATTAATATAAAAGTAAAAGTAGTAGGAGGAACTCCTTAATGGAATATTCATTGGATTCAAATAACAATACGGGAGCAGTTATTAAAGTTATCGGTGTTGGTGGCGCTGGTGGCAATGCCGTTAACCGAATGGTTGATTCTGGCATCAATGGTGTACAATTTATTGCTGCAAACACTGATGTACAGGCACTTGAAAGTTCAAAGGCTGAGACTAAGATTCAATTAGGACCTAAGCTAACAAGAGGTTTGGGAGCTGGTTCTAACCCTGAGATCGGTCAAAAGGCTGCTCAAGAAAGCGAAGAATCCATCAAAGAAGCGCTTGATGGTGCTGATATGATTTTCATTACTGCCGGAATGGGTGGTGGTACAGGTACTGGTGCTGCACCTATCGTTGCCGGTATTGCCAAAGAAAGTGGCGCACTGACTGTTGGTGTCGTTACTCGTCCATTTGCCTTTGAAGGTTCAAAGCGTTCACGTTTTGCTGCAGATGGTATTACTGAATTGAAAAAAGACGTTGATACATTAGTTATTATTTCAAACAGTAAGCTATTGGAAATCGTTGATAAGAAAACACCAATGGGCGAAGCTTTCAGTATTGCCGATGATGTTCTTCGTCAAGGTGTTCAAAGTATCTCTGACTTAATTACTTCTCCAGGTTTCGTTAACTTGGACTTCGCTGATGTTAAGACAGTTATGTCTGATCAAGGTTCAGCTCTTATGGGTATTGGTACAGCTAACGGCGAAAACAGAATTACTGATGCCACAAACAAGGCCATTTCTTCACCACTATTGGAAGTTTCAATCGATGGTGCAAAACAAGTCTTGCTAAATATTACTGGTGGACCAGATCTATCATTGTTTGAAGCACAAGATGCTGCCCAAATTGTTTCTGAACAAGCCACATCTGATGTTAATATCATTTTTGGTACTTCAATCGATGAGACACTTGGCGATCAAGTCAAAGTTACAGTTATTGCAACCGGTGTTGAAACTGAAGACAAGAAGAGACCTGCAAAGCGTCCACAATTAAATAATCGTATGGCAACACTTGATAACAATCAAAATGAAGCTCCTAAACAAGCTCCAAAGCAACAACAATCAAGTGATCCATTAGCAGATTGGGATATTAACCAAGATACTAAGTCAAATGGTAATAATGTTTCAGGTGAAAAAGGAGATTTCGAAATCTTCAAGAAGCCAGAAACTATTGATTTGAACGATGATAATGATGATTCAACACCTCCAATCTTCAAACGTAGAAATAATAAATAATTTAACAAGTTAAAGTAGTTAGAAGGAGAACTTATTATGGCTTTTGAAAAGTTAGGTAATTTCTTTGGAATTAATGATGAAGATGATTACGAAGAACAAACAAGTTCTGAACAACCAGCTGCCGATTATTCTGGTAACGAGAAGGTAGTTTCTATGAATGCTGCAAGTGAACCAAGAACTGCAAGTGAACCAAGAACTGCAAGTAGCAAGATTGCTATTTACCAACCAAGAGTTTATTCAGATGCAAAAGTTATTGCAAAACAACTTTTGAATAATAAGGCTGTAATTGTTAATTTCAATAATGTAAATGATGAGCAATCAAAGCGAATCGTCGACTTTTTGACCGGTTCAATTTATGCTCTCAATGGCGAGATCAAACGTGTTGGAGATAAGATTTTCTTATGCACACCTCCTAAGTTTGAAATCGATGGAAGCATTCCTGAGCTAAACGAATAAAATAGATAGGGGAACCTTATGGATCGTATTTCTTATGGTTTGCCATTAATTATTGGTGGTGCATTCCAACTATACGAATTGATCGTGTTTGTATATTGTATTTTGACATTTATACCAGCACTTTATAATTCTGTTTTTGGTCAATTCATTGCCAGATTGGTCGAACCTTTTTTCAGAGCAATCTCGAAGATTATTCCAACAAGATTTGGGATGATTGATTTTTCCCCACTGATTGCTCTAATTATTCTAGAATTAGTACAGAAAGTGATTTTTTGGATAATCTAATGACAGATAAAGAAAATGTAAGCTTAAAAAGTGGATATTTTCGTCCAGAAGAAAAGCCCTTCATTGATAAAATGAGCGATCTGCTACTTAGAACACAAACTATGTATATCCCGCAATTAACCGATTTTCTTAATTTAAGAGAACAGCTGATTCTAAATAATCTCGTCAATAAATATGATGATCTGTATGTTCATTATTTTGGCGGATTTGAAGGGGCAGAGAGAGTCAGGGGTATTATTGCTCCTGACTATTTTGTACCTAAAAAGTCTGATTTTAAGATTTCTGTATTTGAGATTAGGTATCCAGAAAAGTTTGCTAGTTTACATCACGGACAGATTTTGGGTGCTTTGACTGGATCAGGAGTTGAGAGAGATCACTTTGGGGATATAATAACTGACGGTGAAAATTGGCAATTTTTTGTTTTTGATCAAATGGGAGATTTCATTTCCGAGCAAGTACAAAAAATAGGACCATACAAAGTTCACTTGTCAGAAAAGAATTTTAAGGAACTCTTATTACCAAAGGACGATTCACACGACGAAGTAATAAATGTGCATTCATTGCGCATAGATACCGTTGTAGCAACTGCCTATGACTTATCGAGACAGACTGCAAAGACCTTAGTTGAACACGGAAAGGTTCAAATGAATTGGGTCGTCAACAAAAATGCAAGTTCTTTTATAACGATCAATGATACGCTGAGTGTGCGTGGATATGGTCGTGTAAGAGTTAATGATGTTATGGGTAAGTCAAAGGGCAATAAATACATATTGTTCGTTAATATCATTAATAAATAAATTAGGGGTGGAGATTATGGTATTGTCACCAATAGAAATACATGATAAGGAATTTGAACACAAATTCCGTGGTTACAATCGCGATCAAGTTGATAAATTTCTAAAACAGGTTGCTCAGGACTATGATCTTGCCCTGCAAAAGAACGAGCAAATACAAAAAGAGTTAGAAGATACTAAAGAACAGTTGAAGTATTTCACCGATATGCGTGATGCTTTGAATCAATCAATTATTGTCGCTCAAGATGCAGCTGATAAGGTAAAGACTAATGCTGAACAAGAAGCACAAGTAATTGTTGAAGAGTCTCAGAAGAAGGCTCGTGATTTGTTGGATCAATCAACTGCTAAGTCTAATCAGATCTTAGAGGATGCTTCCAGCAAAGCACGACAAGTTACGATTGAAACTAATGATTTGAAGAAAAAATCAGCGGATTACAGACGTGGTTTGCAAGAAATTCTTCGTCAACAATTGAATATGATCCAGAGTCCTGAATGGGAAAAATTATCTGATGAAACTTCGACTGATGATTTGAAACAACGTGTGGGAATGCAGACAGACTTTGATCAGACCAATAATCAAACTCAGAATGTCGATCAAAGTGCAAATATGAATCAGACTAATAATCCTGAACCAGATAACTTTGATCAAAATAATGGCGCTCAACAAGGCGATAATTATGAAAACGATCAAACAGATTATGAAAATTCGTCTGATACCATTCCCAACGAGGAACAAATGAACTATAATAACAATATTCCCGATGAGAAGCCTGCAGATCCGTATACAGTTAGTCATGAGCAAAATGCTCCAACGTTTAATTTTACTGATGATGAAGCTGATAGTGCAGAAACTGACGATAATGGGGAAGCTAATAATTAAGAGAACAAGTGCTTTATAAAACATCTTTCAGCGAGCTAACGTATGGTGTGAGGTTAGTAAAATAATTTATTTAGTATATCAACTCTTAAACAACTGTATAATCAATTACCAATAGGTGGTATAACGAAGAACTCGTCCTAGAATTGGATGGGTTCTTTTTAATTTCAAGAGGGGTGAAAGAATGAAAGTCAAAGACACACTTAACTTAGGAAAGACAAAATTCCCAATGCGCGGAAATCTTCCTAACAAAGAAGCAGAATGGCAACAAGCCTGGGAAGAAAACAAAATTTATGAAAAGCGCCAAAAATTAAACGAAGGTAAACCAACCTTCGAGTTACTAGATGGCCCTCCATTCGCCAATGGTGATATTCACATGGGACATGCTCTGAATAAGGTATCAAAGGATATTATTATTCGTTATCATTCAATGAATGGTTTCCGTTCACCATATGTTCCTGGTTGGGATACTCATGGTCTACCAATCGAACAACAATTAGCCAAAAAAGGTGTTAAACGTAAGGAAATCAGCATGTCTGAATATCGTAAGATGTGTCGTGACTTTGCGGAAGGTGAAATCAAGAAGCAAATGGCTGGATTCAAACGTCTAGGTGTTTCAGCTGACTGGGATCACCCATATATTACTTATCAACCAGAATTCGAAAAAGAAGAAGTTAAAGTTTTCGGTGAAATGGTAAATAAGGGTTACATCTATCGTGGTAAGAAGCCAGTTTATTGGTCACCATCATCAGAATCAACACTTGCTGAAGCTGAAATTGAATATAAAGATGTTAAGTCACCATCAATCTTCGTTGCTTTCAAAGTACGTGATGGTAAGGACTTGCTAGATAATGATACTTCATTCATCATCTGGACAACTACTCCATGGACAATGCCTTCTAACGAAGCTATCTGTGTCAATCCAAAATTCAACTACTCATTGATCAATGCTGATGGTAAGAAGTACGTCGTTGCTGAAGAACGTATCAGCTTCTTACAAGAAAAACTTGGTTGGGAAAATGTTGAGATTCTCAAAACTTTCAAGGGTGCTGAACTTGAAGGACTAACAGCAACACACCCATTCTACGATCGTGAATCACTATTGATCCTTGGTAACACGTTACATTGGATGATGGTACTGGATTAGTTCATACAGCTCCTGGATTTGGTGCTGATGACTTCGTTGTTGGTATGAAGTACAAGTTGCCAATATTCTCACCAATCGATGAACACGGTTGCTTTACTGATGAGGTTCCAGAATACGAAGGTGTCTACTACGATGACGCCAACAAGATGATCACTAAGAGAATGACAGAAAATGGCTCATTATTGAAGCTAGACTTCTTCACTCACAGTTATCCACATGATTGGCGTACAAAGAAACCCGTTATTTTCCGTGCGACACCACAATGGTTCGCTTCAATCGATAAATTTAGACCACAATTATTGTCAGAACTTGAAAAGGTAAGTTTCATTCCTGATTGGGGTAAAACTCGTCTTTACAATATGATCCGTGATCGTGGCGACTGGGTTATCTCAAGACAACGTGCTTGGGGTGTTCCACTACCAATTTTCTACGCTGAAAATGGCGAACCTATCATGACCAAGGAAATCATTGATCACGTTGCTGACTTATTCGGCAAGTATGGTTCAAATGTTTGGTTCGAACGTGATGCTAAGGACTTACTACCAGAAGGCTACACTAATCCTGCTAGTCCAAATGGTAAGTTCACTAAAGAAACAGATATCATGGATGTTTGGTTTGATTCAGGGACAGCCCACGCTGGTGTTGCTAAGTTACGTGATAACTTACAATTCCCAGCTGACTTAGTTCTTGAAGGTTCTGATCAATATCGTGGATGGTTCAACTCATTGTTGATCACATCTGTTGCTGCCTTTGGGGTTGCTCCATATAAGGCAATTCTTTCTCAAGGTTTCACACTTGATAAGAACGGCGTTAAGATGAGTAAATCACTTGGTAATGTTATTGCTCCATCTGATATCGAAAGACAATTTGGTGCCGAGATCATCCGTCTATGGGTTGCTTCAGTTGACTCAAGTTCTGATGTTGCCGTATCAGTTGATTCATTCAAGCAAGTTTCAGAAACATACCGTAAGATTCGTAATACTCTCAGATTCATGCTTGCCAATACTACAGACTTCGATCCTAAGGCTGACGGTGTTGCTTATGAAGATCTTCGTCCAGAAGACAAGTACATCGCTGTTAAGTTGAATGATCTTGTCAAAGACTTGCATGATGAATATGATGCATACGACTTCGCAGATGTTACTAAGAATGTTGTTCGTTTCATTACTAATGAACTTTCAACATTCTATCTCGACTTTGCCAAGGATGTTGTTTATATTGATCCTGAGGATTCACATTCTCGTCGTTCAATGCAAACAGTTATCTATGATGCAGTTGTTAAGATTGCTAAATTGATGACACCAATCTTGCCACATACTATGGAACAAGTTTGGGAATACTTGAAGGAACCAGAAGAATTCGTTCAATTAGCTGAAATGCCAGAGGTCGAAGATTTAGCTGATGCTGATGAAATCGAAAAAGACTGGTCAGCATTCATGGACTTCCGTGATGATGTTCTCAAGTCACTTGAAGTGGCACGTGCAGATAAATTAATTGGTAAGTCACTAGAAGCTAAGGTTACTGTTTATCCAAGCGAAGATCTTAAGAAGACATTTGATAAGATCAATAGTAACTTCGGTCAACTATTAATTGTTTCACAATTTGAAATCAGTACAGATGCCGCTCCAGCTAACGCTGACAAGTACGAAGATGCCAGTCTATTAGTTGAAAAAGCTGATGGCGAAGTATGTCAAAGATGTCGTATGATCAAGACAGATGTCGGTGATGACTCAAACTTCCCAACATTCTGTGCTAGATGTGCTAAGATTGTTACTGAGGAATATCCTCAAACAATTGAAGAAGGTTTTGAGGGCTAATATATGTTTCAAGGAAAAATAGTACGTTTTAATACAGAACGTGGATTTGGATTTATTAATAATGACGGAGAAGATATTTTCTTCTTTGCGGATTCAATTCTAAATCGTGAGGACTACTTTATTAAGCCTGATCTAGATGTAGAGTTTGAAGTTGCTCCTGGATTCAAAGGTCCACAAGCAGTCAATATTACTATATTAGAAGCTGAACAAGATGAAGAAAGCGCTGAATAGTGCTTTCTTTTTTATTGAAATAATTTATTTGGGAGAGTTGTCATGAATGAAGAAGTAAATCCAAAGAGATGGATGGTACTGATTTCAGTCGGTATCTTTACTTTGATGGCCACATTAGATGGGTCAATCGTTAATATTGCTTTGCCAGTTATCAGTAAGGATTTGAATATCCCGATGAATATGGCTGAATGGATCGTTTCAATTTATTTAGTTACCATTTGTATTTTTCTATTATTATTTGGTAAACTAGCTGATTCAATCGGGAAAATAAAAGTTTTTAAAACAGGTTCGATTTTATTTATTATCGGTTCATTGATTTGTGGTTTTGGTGTAGATCTACCAATTCTTTTGGCTGGTCGTGCTGTTCAGGCCCTTGGTGCTTCTATGGCAATGGCCACTAACAACGGTATTATTACGCAAACTTTCCCATTACGTGAACGCGGATATGCTTTGGGTTATATTGGTTCATTTGTATCGATTGGTGCAATTGCTGGACCTGGTATCGGTGGTTTGATCTTGTCTCAATTCCACTGGAGTTATATTTTCTGGATCAATTTGCCAATTGGTGCAATTGCGTTGTTACTAGGTTATCTGAACTTACCTAAGAAAGAGCCGAAGAATCCGGCTAAGATCGATCGTCGAGGATTCGCAGTTTATTTTGTCACATTGATACTATTCTTTGCGGCAATATTCATTGGTCAGTCAGTTGGGTTCACAAATATTTATATTATTTTGACATTCATTGCTGCCATCGCATTTTTTGTGTTATTTATTCATCTACAAAAAATTACTGAGCAACCAATGATTGAGTTGAGAATATTTAAGAATCATGATTTTACTTTGGGTTTAGTCGTCGGATTCTTGATATTTGTCACTAACTTTTTCTTCAATGTCGTTTCACCATTTTATTTGGAAAACGCGTTGGGAATGCGTGCTTCGATTGCCGGTTATGTCTTGATGATGTTCCCAATCGTCCAAGTTATTGTTGCACCGCTGTCTGGTAAAATGTCGGCTAAAATTAATCCAATCCTGTTAACAATAGCTGGATTAAGTGTTCTTGCTATTGCTCAAATTGGATATTTATTCTTTAATGTAAGTACTAGCCTTTGGTTCATCTTGTTGTTCATTGGTTTGAACGGGTTGGGAAACGGATTGTTTCAAGCCCCAAATAATACGATGATCATGAGTTCGGTTGATCCAAAAGATTTGGGTATTGCTGGAGGATTAAATGCTTTATCACGTAATTTAGGAATGATTATTGGAGTCTCATTTTCAACGACGATATTGTTCTTATCGATGAGTGGATTCTACGGCAAGTCAGTTACGACATATGTTGATGGCAGACCGGATATCTTTATAGATGGTATGCGTGTTACAATGTCATTTGCATTAATAATTTGTTTAATTGCTATAATTATGTCTGTAATTAGATTATTAAAATCACGAGGTTTGAAGAATGGATAAAGAAGATTCAAGATATTATGAAGAAGTAGTCGCTTCAAAACGCATGTTTGGCGGTAAAATTTTTGACGTTGATGTTGAACAAGTTATCTTGCCAAACGGTGTACCCGCAATTAGAGAATTAGTTAGACACCACGGTGCAGTTGGAATCATTCCTTTCACAGATGATGGTAAAATGGTCTTCGTTCGTCAATGGCGTGAACCAATGGAACAAGAAACATTAGAAGTTCCAGCTGGGAAGATCGACCAAGATGAAGGTTCTGATCTTAAAGAAGTTGCTCTCAGAGAAATGAATGAAGAACTTGGGATGACAACGGATCAATTGGATGAAGTAACTTCATTTTATTCAAGCCCCGGTTATTCAGATGAGAAGATTACGATGTTCAGAGCTGATAACCTGAAGGAAGTTGAAAATAAACGTCCACTGGATCCTGATGAATTTTTGAATGTTGAAAAATTAACATTGGATGAAGCAAAAGAACAAATCAAAGCCGGCGTCATTTGTGATGCAAAATCTATCTACTCAGTAACATACTGGGAGTTAATGAATGCAAAAGCTTAATGAACTTTGGAATAAGTTCAAAGATGTTTTAGTTGATACTTTTTCTGGCGGTAAAAAGACCGGTTCCAGTGGTTCAGTTGTTTCGGCTGATGAGGTAGAAAAAAAACAACGTGAATTAAGAGACAAGGAACGTAAGCGTGTTGAAGAAGAGTATCGCAGAGAACATCCTGATCAAATTGAACAAGAAAAAATGACATCTTTTGAGAATAAGACAAATCGTTTGAAAAAACATTTAAATATTGCCATCATTACAGTATTCGGCTTAATTGTGATAGTATTTTTAGTGTTGTTTTTTGTCTAAACAGTATATAAGGAGAATTTTTAAATGAAAATTGGCGTAATCGTTCCAATGGAAGAAGAAATCAAATTACTTAGAGAATCGTTAAGTGATGTAAAAAATGAAACAGTTGCTGGTGTTGAATTCACTATCGGTACTTACAAGACACATTCAGTTTATTTAGCACAAAGTGGTATTGGTAAAGTTCAAGCAGGGATGACAACAACTTTGATCAATGACCGTTACCAACCTGACTTCGTAGTTAATACCGGTTCAGCTGGTGGTGTTGGTGAAGGCTTGAAGATCGGTGATGTAGTGATTTCACGTCGCTTGGCATATCACGATGTTGATGCAACTGGTTTTGGTTATGCAATTGGACAATTGCCACAACAATCATTGTATTTTTATGCTGACGAGGACTATGTTGAGAAAATTCAAGCTGCTGCCAAGAGAACAGGATTGAATTCTCACACCGGTTTAATTGTTACCGGAGACCAATTTATTGACTCAAATGAAAAAATTGCTACAATTAAAAAGTCGTTCCCAGATGTTTTGGCATCTGAAATGGAAGGTGCAGCTGTGGCTCAGGTTTGTGCACAATTCAAAACACCATTCGTTGTAATTCGTTCGATGAGTGATGTGGGAGACGAAGATGCTAGTGTTAATTTCGACGACTTCGTTGTTGAAGCTGGTCGTAAGTCGGTACAAATGTTATTAAATTTCTTGGATCAAGAAGTATAGAAGGGGATTTTTAAATTGGAGTTTACTTATTTAGATAATGCTGCCACAACACCAATGGCTACGGAAGTTGTTGATGTTATTTCTGAGCAAATGGCAAATAACTTTGGAAATGCATCCGCAACCAATTATTTTGGTCGTCAAGCACGCAAAGTATTGGATGAAAGTCGTCATACTATTGCCCAAAGTATTAATGCCAAAGATTCAGAAATCGTTTTTACAAGCGGTGGAACTGAAAGTGATAATACTGCTGTTATTGAAACAGCTTTGTCACGTCAAAAATTAGGTAAACATATTATTACTACGGCTGTTGAACATGAGGCGATATTGAAATCAATGGCTTATCTTGAGACATTAGGATTTGATATTACTTATCTCAAACCCAATCGTCGTGGTGAAATAACAGTTGATCAAGTAAAAACTGCTTTAACTGATGATACGATTCTGGTTACAGTTATGTATGGTAATAACGAGACTGGAGCAAAAAACCCAATTGCTGAAATCGGTAATTTGTTAAAGGATCATCAAGCTTTCTTCCACACTGATGCTGTACAAGCATATGGTCAAGAGGATATTGATGTTCATGCTGAACATATCGATATGATGTCAACATCAGCTCATAAGATCAACGGTCCTAAGTTTATTGGTTTCTTATATATTAATGATGATATTCATATCCCTTCATTTGTTAAGGGTGGCGATCAAGAAACTAAGCGACGTGCTGGTACTGAAAATGTTCCTGCCATTGCCGGTTTTGCTCAGGCGGTCAAACTTATTACTCCTGAAGTAAAGGATGAACGTCGTGATCGTTATTTTGGATTCAAACAAAAAATCCAAGAAATTTTAAAAGCAAATGATGTTCCATTTGAAGTAAATGGACCAACCGATGAGCACGCTTTGAATCATGTCTTCAATCTCTATCTGCCAGGGATTGATCGCGGCGTATTGTTAACTAGACTAGATCTAGAACAATTTGCTGTTTCCGGTGGATCTGCTTGTACAGCAGGAAGCCTTGAACCTTCACACGTCTTAGTAGCTATGTTTGGTGAGGACAGTCCAAAGATCAATGATTCTATCCGTATTAGTTTTGGAAAAGACAATACTGAAGATGAAATTGTTAAATTCTCTAATAAATTAGTCGATATTATTAAAGACTTGACTAATTAGTTGTCTTTATTCAGACTATATTTATGAAGAATTTCACTTAGGAGGTTTTTACTATGAGTAAAAAGGCACAAATTTTGGGTGATACGGAGTTTTATGAACTTAGTCCCGAAATCAAAAAATACGCATTACGAGATGTCGGTTTTCAAGAAACTAAACAAGGTAATTTCCGCCTTGAACGTCCCATCAACGGTAGTTCACCATATGATGCCCGTTATGTCTTGAAAATTACCATCAATAAAGATTTGGATAATCTTAAATTAGCTACTACTGATAAGAGTGGCATGCACAATCTTAATATCTTCAAATTGAAGGATACTGATAAAGAAGTCAGTGACCTTAGATATTTATTAGATTTTATGATTGAAAAGAAAGTTTTAGTGAAGAGCTAAAGAGTGGAGAGGTTTTTTATGGATAATAAGAAGAAGCGCGTTGTTGTTGGAATGAGTGGAGGAGTGGACTCCTCAGTTAGTGCTCTTTTACTTAAACAACAAGGTTATGAGGTCATCGGTGTGTTCATGAAGAACTGGGATGACTCTGATGACGCTGGTGTTTGTACAGCAACAGAGGACTATGAGGATGTAGCTAAGGTTGCCAACAAGATTGGTATTCCTTACTATTCCGTTAACTTTGAAA
Organism: Companilactobacillus nodensis DSM 19682 = JCM 14932 = NBRC 107160; assembly: GCF_000615905.1. Taxonomy (GTDB): domain Bacteria; phylum Bacillota; class Bacilli; order Lactobacillales; family Lactobacillaceae; genus Companilactobacillus; species Companilactobacillus nodensis. The sequence continues at coordinate 78,337 of NZ_BAMN01000007.1, read as the reverse complement.
AGGAGTACTGGAATCGTGTATTCGAGTATTTCTTGGATGAGTATCGTAAGGGTAGAACTCCTAATCCCGATGTTATGTGTAACAAAGAGGTTAAGTTCAAGGCTTTCTTAGATTATGCTGAGAAGTTAAACGCTGATTACATCGCTATGGGTCACTATGCACAAAGCTTCCGTGATGATAATGGTGTTGTTCACTTGCTTCGTGGTGGGGATGCTAACAAGGACCAAACTTATTTCTTGAGTACTGTACAACAACATCAACTACAAAAGGCTTTGTTCCCAATCGGTGGAATGCAAAAGTCTGAGGTACGTCGTATTGCTGAAGAGGCCGGTTTAGCAACTGCTAAGAAGAAGGACTCAACTGGTGTATGTTTCATCGGTGAGAGAAACTTCAGAAAATTCCTTGGTGAGTTCTTACCTGCACAAGCTGGTACAATGATGACACCCGAGGGTGAAGTTAAAGGTAAGCATGCTGGTTTGATGTATTACACAATCGGCCAAAGATCAGGTCTTGGAATTGGTGGAGACGGTAAGTCAAATGCGCCTTGGTTCGTTGTTGGTAAGGATATGTCTAAGAACATTCTTTACGTTGACCAAGGGTATGACAATCCTAGATTGTATGCAGATCATTTGGAAGCATCTGATTTGTCATTTATCACTGGTTTAGACTATGGTGATGAGTTCCACTGCACAGCTAAGTTCAGATATCGTCAACAAGATACTGGTGTTACAGTTCATGTATTAGGCGATGGCAAGGTCAGTGTTGACTTTGATAATCCTGTACGTGCAATTACACCTGGACAAGAAGTTGTCTTCTTTGATGGCGAGGAGTGTCTTGGTGGAGCAACTATTGATGCTGCTTATATGGCTGCTAAGAAGTTGCAATATATCTAGAGTTTTAGAGCGCGTCAAAGGACGGGAACATTTGAGCATTACCTAGACTATTGAGTTTGTAACTCGTTTTGGCCGCATACGAGTTCAATTGATTCCACCTGTTGTGTGACCGGTCCGAGCCGAGGTCTCGGACCTCGATTGTGAGCTTTGCTTCCACAAATCTCATAATCGTCAGTGGTATAAGAAGGTAAATCGCCTTCTAACGCCACTTTCACAACTGGTTCCATCAATCAAACACGTATGCTAGTGTTACTTTAATTGATATAAATAGTGTCCCTTGGGTTATGCATATCTTGTATAGCTTGAGGGACTTTTTTATTACTCGTATATATGGGTATTGTTCTGATATTAAAATTTGAGTACATCATTTCTATTTTTCAGAAACTATAATATCTAATGATTGTGAGAATTAATAATTCTTACTAGTTTTGATTTTACAAAGTAATTAGCCGGAGGACACAAGGAATTTTCTCATAATCGAGATCCAAGACCTTGGCCTGGATCGGTCACACAGCATGAAAACTTTCTTGGGTTCGTAGGCGGCAATAAAACATAGCAACAAACACACCCATAACTTGAAAATAAACCTGAAAATCTTCATAATAGTAACTAATTAACTTTGTAAGGTGAATAATATGGATTTGTATTTTGTCAGACACGGAAAAACGGAATGGAATTTAGAGGGTAAATATCAAGGTGGACATGGTGACTCGCCATTACTGCCAGAAAGCTTGCATGATATTAACAAATTGGCAGGAAGACTTCAGCATGTGAGAATCGATCATGCTTACACTAGCCCCTTGCCAAGAGCGAAAACTACAGCAGAAACTCTGCTAAAAGACATGAATCGCAATATTCCATTGACAGTTGTTGACGGATTACGTGAGTTTGACCTTGGCATTATGGAAGGTCAAAAATTTGTTAAACTAGAAAAAGAAATGCCAGAAGTAATTCACTCATTTAGATTTGAACCAAGCACATACGACTATGAACGTATTCAAGGGGAGTCGTTCGAACAAGTTGCCAAACGGACCAATGAAGCGGTACAAAACATCGTGGATGAGAGTGCAAGTGATAGTTCGGCGTTGATCGTTAGCCATGGTGCTGCCTTGGTAACTTGCATCCAATCGTTACTTGGTGCAAAGGTCGCAGATATTCGGAAGAATGGCGGTCTCTCTAATACTAGTTTGACGCATTTACAATATTCAAATGGTGAATATAAACTTATCAAGTGGAATGAAACGGGTTATCTGGACAAGAAGTTATCAAGTACAGATACGATTTGAGGTATTAAATGGATAAGAAGAAAATTGAAAAAGAAATTAAGAAATTAGTTGATGACTTGAATACCAATAGTAAGCAATTGAGTAAGGTACTCAAGTTGTCAGCTTATTTGGTTGAGGTCGGGGATCTGGAACAGGCTGAAGAATTATTGCTTCGCTCGTTAACTAACTTTCCGGGTGAAAAGGACTTACGTTACAATTTAGGAAATGTTTACTTTATGGCCGCTAAATATGATAAGGCTAGTGATATCTTCCAAAAATTAATTCAAGATAATTATGGTTTCGAAGCTTACTTCATGCAGGCCAAGACATTGGATGAGCAAGGTAAGAAGCAAATGGCAATCGTCTATGCACTGACTGCAACTGAAAAGAATCCCGATGATGTTGCTGGAGTGGAATTAATGGCAGATTTGCTGCTAGCGAATGGTAACTTTGCAGAATCGAAGAATTATTATGAAAAGGCTAATGCAATCAAACCAAGTGCTAAGTATTACTTCAACATAGCCTTGTGTGCGATGAATTTGAACCAGGACTATCAAGAATACTTGAATAAATCTAAGAAGTTGGATGAAAAATATTATTTGAAGAATGAAAAGAAATTGTCAAATCTACAAAAATATTTGACTAAGACTGGAGATAGCAATGGCAGAAAGTGAAAAGGAATATTTCATTGGCACTGTCAAAGCTATTTTTTTTGAAAATCCAGAGAATCTTTTTAAGATTTTTACGATCAAGATAAAAAAGACTAATACCGATTGGGATGGGACTGACATTGTTGTAACCGGTAGTTTCGGTGATATTTCTGAAGAAGAAGAGTACAAGTTTGAAGGACGAATGATCGACCACCCCAAATACGGTAAGCAATTCCAAGCTGATACTTATCAACATAGTCGTCCTAATGGTCGCAAGGAACTCGTCAATTTCTTTTCTGGAGAAGAGTTTCCAGGAATCGGCAAAAAAAAAGCTGAGAAGATTGTTGATGAGTTAGGTACAGATGCAATTGATAAAATATTGCAAGATCCTAATGCATTGGATTTTTTAAAACTTGGTGAAGAGAAGACTAATTTAATTGTTGAACAAATCTCTAAAAATCATCAAACGGAACAAGTGCTATATCAACTCAATAGTTTTGGATTCGGTAATGTTTTGGGAGCACGTATTTATCAGAAGTATGGTGTGAAGACTCTTGAAGTCCTCAACGAAGATCCCTATAAGTTAGTTACTGAAGTTAAGGGGATTGGATTTAAGCGTGCCGACGAGTTGGCCAAGCGTCTGGGGATACCTGAAGATGATCCACGTCGTATTAAGGGTGCTCTCGTACAGTTTGTGACGGTTTTGATACAGAATACAGGAGATACTTATATCTTCAAAGAAGAGCTCTTAAAACGTGCAATAGGAGTTCTACAGTCCGGTAATCAAAATGGAGCTGAGTTAGGCGAAAAAATTGCTAACTGTTTACGTGATCTAGTCAATGATGGAGTCCTTTTGGTCGAAGATGATCGTGTTTATGATAAGAATTATTTTGATGCTGAATGGTCAATCTCTCAATCGTTAAAAATGATTACTGACACCTTCAAGGGTGTTTCTTGGAGGGATAAGGAATTCAAAAAAGAATTAAAACATGTTGAGAAAATGTTCAAGGTCAAGTATGATCCATCGCAAGAAGAGGCTATTAAGCAATCACTGACACATTCGTTATTCCTACTAACTGGTGGTCCCGGTACTGGTAAGACAACCATTATTAATGGAATTGTGGCAGCGTATGCCAAGTTGAATGATGCTACTTTAGATCCATCTTCTGAAGATTATGCGATTGCGTTGGCGGCACCAACTGGTCGTGCTGCTAAGCACATGGGCGAATCCACAGGACTTCCTGCAATGACGATTCACCGTTTGTTGGGGCTGACTGGAACGGAAGATGATGAGTTTGCCGAATCAACTTTGGATTGTAAATTATTGATTATTGATGAGATGTCGATGGTCGATACGAAGTTATTCAGAACTTTGATCACGGCAGTTCAACCGGGAACACAAGTTGTCTTAGTTGGTGATAAGGATCAGTTGCCATCAGTTGGACCTGGACAGATTTTTTCTGACATGATCAGCAGTCAAGTATTTCCAACGACGATTCTGAAGGATATCCATCGACAAGATGAAGATTCCACTATCATTCAATTGGCACACGATGTAAATGAAGGCATAGTCAATGATGATGTTTTTCAGAATAAATCTGATCGCAGTTATATTCGCAGTAATAGTCGTAATGTTCCGGAGGTTCTCTCACAAATTATCAGTAAATCCAGTGAACGTGGTTTTGATATTGCGGATGTGCAAGTTTTAGCACCGATGTACCGTGGGATTGCTGGAATAGATAATTTGAATCAGACGATTCAAGATGTTGTTAATCCGATGACTCCCAAGCGTAAGGAAGTTGCTATGGGAAATGTTCATTATCGAATCAAGGATAAGGTAGTTTATTTAGTCAATACACCTGAGGATAATGTCTTTAATGGTGAGATTGGTAAGATAGTTGGTATTTTGTTAGCCAAGGAAAATACTGATCATGTTGACAAATTGGTCATTGATTTTGATGGTAATGAAGTTACGTTGGATCGAAAAGATTGGACCAATATTGCTTTAGCCTATTGCACATCAATTCACAAGGCACAGGGTTCTGAATTTGAAATGGTTATTTTGCCACTAGTGAATGAAGAATCAAGAATGTTACGACGGAATTTGTTGTACACGGCAATCACTCGTTCACGAAAGCTTTTGATCATGGTAGGTGATAGGTCGGCCTTTGAGCGTTCTATTACTGATCAATCGTCGGAACGAAATACCACTTTGAAGGAACGTATCTTCGAAACCTTTAAAGTTAAACCTGAAGAGACAAAGACTGAAGCGGCTGATAGTACCGAGGTAGTGGATGAAAAACCCAAAGACTATATTTTAACTTTGGATATGGTCATGGATAGTTCGATCGACCCAATGATCGGAATGGAAAATGTTACACCGTTTGATTTTATGCAAAAGAAAGAAGCTTAGTAGACGAATAACTCGTGTACTAAGCTTCTTTTAGTGTAATGGTATCCAAAATTTGTGTTGAGCAACCGTAAAATCAATATCAAAATTGTGTTGTCCCAACTCCTCGCCATCCATTTGCCCGTGTTCCGGGGCATAACTGGTCAAGTGGTATGTCGCGGCTTGAGTATGCCAAACGTTTTTATCTTTCAAGTGAGATCCATTGGTAAATAATTCAGTGAATAATTTAATAAAGGTTAAACCAGATATTTTATGAACGATCACCAAGTCTAGTTTTTGATCGAATGGTGTCGCTAGTGGATCAATGGCTACACCGCCACCAAAGTAGGGATGATTAGTAGCTGAAACAATGTAGGCATCATCGAAATGCTTTGTTTCACCATTTACAGTGACGTCTAATGGAAATGAGTTTTGATTCTTGATAACTGTTACCAAACTGGAGACGTAGGCCAATGTACCGAGTTTCATTTTGTTGAGTAAATCTTTTCTTTTTGAGTGGTTAGTCTCGTAGACGGTGAAAGCATCTATCCAATACCAATGTTGTTGACGAAGTATTTTGTGTTATCTTGCGACTGTGCTTTACCGACGTCGATTATGGATGGTTCATTCATAGCCAGTATCTTTTGGATCAGCACTGTGGGATTTTGTTTACGAATCTTGATGCCACGACTGAAATCATTTCCAGAACCACCAGGAATATAGCCTAGGGGAGTATCAGGATTATTAGATTGTTTAACGCCATTTAATGATTGATTCAGTGTTCCGTCGCCCCCAAGCACAATGATCCTGGAGTATGGTTCTAAGTTATTAGCCAGGTACTTGGCGATTCTAACTCCGTCTCCATTGCTGCGAGTTGTGTGGACTTGATAGTTAAGATTGATATTGTCTAAGTAATGTTGAACTTTTTTCCAAGCTTGCATCGATTGACCATTACCAGCACGTTCATTTAAAATTATTTCTAGTTTACCAACTTTTGACATGAATTTTCCCCTCAAAAAAACAACTATGTTTCCATTAAATCACAAAATATTAATTTGAGGCAATAAAAAAAGCAGATCCGAAGATCTGCTTTTTGCAAATTTAAATTGAAGTTGAAATCAACATTGGTAAGATGACAGGATTTCTGGCTGTACGTTTGTACAAGAACTCTTGTAGTCCTTCAATGATGATACGTTTTAAGGCTGCTTCAGTAACTTTGTTTTCATCGTCATCAAATGCGTTCTTGATGAGATGGAAGACACGTTTCTGTGCTTGGTTGATCAATTCACCGGATTCACGCATATAGACGAAACCACGTGAAAGGATATCAGGACCAGCTAAGACGATGTGCTTTTGATAATCGATAGTTGCTACAACAACGACCATTCCTTCTTCTGAAAGAACTTGACGATCGTGGATAACAACATTACCGATATCACCAACACCCTTACCATCGACGTACACATCTCCAGCAGGGAAGTGACCAGCAACTCTGGCTGAATCACTTGTAAGTGCTAAGACGTCACCATTTTCAAGCAAGAATGAGTGATCCATCGGAACATCACACAATTCAGCTAATTCAGTATGTATCTTCAACATTCTGTATTCACCGTGAATTGGCATGAAGAACTTAGGTTTCATCAATCTAAGCATCAATTCTTGTTCTGTTTGACCACCGTGACCAGAAGCATGGATGTTGTTTACCTTACCATGGATAACTTCGGCACCAGCTTCAGAAAGTTGGTTGATCAAGTGGTTAACACTGATCGTGTTACCAGGAATTGGATTACTTGAGAAGATAACAGTATCACCAGGTTGAATTGTGATCTGACGGTGAGTACCGTTAGCAATTCTACTCAAGGCAGCTAGTGGTTCACCTTGTGATCCAGTACATAGGATCAAAGTCTCATTGGCAGGAGTACGGTTAAGTTCGTGTGGATCGATAATCATTTCATCAGGGATATTTAGATATCCTAATTCACGACCGTTGGCGATAGCTTGTTCCATACTTCGTCCGAAGACGGCGATCTTTCTACCTTGTTGCATCGCTGCATCAACAGCTTGAGAAACACGATAGATATTTGAAGCAAAGGTAGCGAAGATGATTCTTCCTTGAATTGTTTCAAATATTTGATGAATTGTTAGACCAACTGAACGTTCGGACTTAGAAAATGTTGGTATTTCAGCGTTTGTACTATCTGATAGTAAACAAAGAACGCCTTCTTGTCCGAGTTGGGCCATACGTTGTAGATTTGGAGCAGGTAAGCCGGCAACAGGTGTTAAGTCAAACTTGAAATCACCAGTTTCAACGATGATACCTTGTGGTGTGTGAACAGCAACACCGAGTGTATCAGGAATTGAGTGGGTAGTTCTGAAGAATGAAACGCTCAACTTAGGAAACTTAACAACAGTATCCTCATTGATAACGTTCATCTTAGTAGACTTAAGCAGACCATGTTCTTCCAACTTACCATTGATCAATGCACAAGCTAATGGACCGGCATAAACAGGAATGTTTGGAAGTTGTTGCAATAGATAAGGAATACCACCAATGTGGTCTTCGTGACCATGGGTGATGAATAGACCCTTGATCTTATCTTGATTCTCAACTAGGTAACTGTAATCAGAAATTACGTAGTCGATACCTAGAAGTTCATCTTCTGGAAACTTGATTCCGGCGTCAATGATGACAAGTTCATCTTGATATTGAACACCGTACATATTTTTACCGATTTCGCCAAGGCCCCCGATGGCAAAAACGGAAACTTCATTATTTTTAACTTTTACGGTCATTAACTAAAACTCCGTAAGTTTGTAATCTGGACTTTTTTGTTCATATTCAAGATGTTCTTCATCAAGTTCTTGAATAAATTCAATATGATAGTCCGTATTATTTTCGACAGCTTGACGTACTTCGATACTTGAGTTGGCGTCAACATAAATTGATTTTGTAGATTCACGACGGGGGTTATCTAGTTCACTTTCTTGGTACAAAACTTTATAAATCACTTATAATTTCTCCTTTAATTGAGCCGCATTACAGCGGTATTTTACTTTAAAATCGACGAAACAGGTCAGTTCCGTCTCAGCATTTTCCAGTCCATTTGGTTGAAATATCAACAGTTAGCATAATTTTAACATATATACAGGTCTAAGTATATTGATATGGGCGTAATTATGAGAGTACGACAGTGCTTGGATCGAGGTCGAATGGAGCGGTTTTGCTGATCTTGTCATAGTATAAGTGACCGTTCAAATGATCGATTTCATGTTGACATACGATTGCAGGATAATCTCTAACACGTAATGTTTGGTGATTGCCGTCGAAATCATCGTATTCAATAGTAATACGGTCAGCACGAGGTACGAATCCAGGGACGTCTTTATCAACTGATAGGCAACCTTCACCTTCAGATAGAGCAGCGTTTTGAACTGAGTTTCTAACAATAACAGGATTGATCAAAGTAATCTTTAGAAGTGGCTTGTCAGGTTCTTCTTCGTTTGGTACTAAGACAGAAGCCATCATTTTTGAAACACCAACTTGTGGTGCAGCCAAACCTACACCGGCACGTAATTGGTGTTTTTCAGCAAATTTTTCATCTTGACTGTTGATCAAGTATTCCATCATATCATGGGCAAGCTTTTTGTCCTCATCGCTCAATGGAAATGCTACCTTTTGAGATACTTTTCTTAAAACGGGATCGCCATCACGGACGATATCTTTCATTAAATACATAGTTTCCTCCAAAATATATTGATGAATTTAGTAAATTAAATAGTACAAGTACTTACATTATAAATTAATTTCCAGAAAATTTTGAGTAAATTGTAGAAAAACTTTTTTATCAGCAACATTTTACCTTATATGGAATATAATGAAACAAAATAATACTGTTCAGGGGAGAATAGTCATGTCAAAGAAATTGTATATGCTGGTCGGAGAAATAATGTTTTTCTTTCTATTAATAATAGTTACAAATGTCAGTGTACATGCATCAGTCATGGACGGACCTAACGTTGGTGAATACATTTATGAACAACATGAGATTCTGACCCAGGATCAGTATTCCAAGATCAATGATATTAATAATCAGCTACAAACGGGAAATAAGCGTCAGAGATTATATGTGGTTATTTTGGATAATGATCCACAAAGGCCAGATGCCAGTGACAGAATGTATCAATACTTGGGAATTAAGTACAATGATGAGTATGCAGCAAAAATTTTACAAAAGTGGTGTGGTAATCAGGAATATGACGATAGATCCGGTGATAGTATGTTGGTCTTGTACCGTAATCAGGGGAGAATTGGTTTTATTCCTTCTGGAGATTCAAGTATTTATTTAACGGATTATAAGTTTTGGAAGCTGACCTTTGGAAAAATGAACGGTGTAAAAACAAATACGGTTGACACGCAGATAGATACATTGATCAGTATATCTGATAAGTTGGTTCGCCCAATGTTGTATAGTGTGAATGAAAAACATGCTAGCAGTTCCAACTGGAGAATTGTTAATGGAGAATTTATTGCTGGTTTAATAATATCTGGTGCAATTATCTTTATACTTATTTTGTTCATTGCACTTGGATACAATCCAGCGGGTGCAGATTACACCCCAGACAGTTATGATAATGGATTTTATGACGGATATAGTTATTCCAACTCTCAAAATGATGACGATAATAGTGAATTTTAAAATTTTTTTTGATTAAAGAACAAGGGCAAATTGCTGTCCTTGTTCTTTTTTTCACATTCAAATAGTTAGGAAAAATTCTTAATTACATGCTAAACTTTAATTTGTATGTTAGCGCTATCAGAAAAATCAATTCATTTAGGAGGATTCATTTATGAAACTTATTGATTACGGTGTAAGGGATGACGAAAGAAAGTACATTGAAGAATGGTCAAAAGAGAATGATATTGAAGTTAAGATCGTTCAAGAATTATTGACGCCAGAAACAGTGGAACTAGCTAATGGTTTTGACGGCATTGTTGCATACCAACAATTGCCATATGATCCGGTTGTCTTTGACAAGATGAATGAATATGGGATTCATGTTATCTCTCTAAGGAATGTCGGTGTTGACAACGTTCCTTTCGATGCACTACGTAAGAATGACATTAAGTTGACCAACGTTCCAAGTTACTCACCGGAAGCTATCGCTGAGTACTCAGTAACTGGTCTAATGGCATTACTGAGAAACTTGAAGCATATGATCCGTAAAGTTGATAACCATGATTTTGAATGGGCACCTGATATTGGACGTGAGTTGAATCAGTTAACAGTTGGTGTTGCTGGTACTGGTAGAATTGGTCGCGCAGCAATTAAGATATACGAAGGATTTGGCGCAAAGGTCATTGCCTTCGATAAATATCGTAATGATGAATTGGACAAACGTGGCATGTATGTGGATACGTTAGATGAGTTACTGAAACAGTCAGACGTGGTTACACTTCATCTACCTAGTTTGGGTAAGGGCAATACTGTGATCAACGCTAAGACGATTGCTGAAATGAAGGATGACGCCATTGTTGTAAACACTGGTCGTGGTGATCTGATCAATACTCAAGACCTGTACGATGCAATCGGTAACGGTAAATTATACGGAGCCGTAATGGATGTGTATGAAAACGAAGTAGGTATCTTTAATACCGATGTTTCAGACCAGGAATTAGAAGATAAGCTACTTGAAAAGTTGATTAAGAGCCCAAGAATCATTCTTACACCACATATTGCCTTTTACACTACAAAGGCTGTAAAGAATATGGCAACTATTTCATTGAACTCGATGATTGATGAGTTAAAGACTGGTACGTCTAGTAATGAGATCGACATAGAAAAATAGTTAAAATTTTCACAAACTTTTCTGAAAATTTTTTTTGTGAAAACGGCTTTAGTCCCTTGTTTTTTAGCACATCAATGTTAAACTAAATTTATGTGAAAGCCCTTACAGATTCACAAAGGGTTAGTTTTTTATGAAAGGACTGTGGAGAATGGCAAACGAACCAATTGTTGATTTTGAAGCAATTAAAAATGATTTAACAAATGTACCAAAGCCAATTCAAATTTTGAATGAAAACGCTGAAGTTATAGATCAAGATGCTTTCAATTCATTTTCTGATGATGACTTAGTAGAATTTATGAAAAAAATGGTCTGGGAACGTGCATTGCACAATCAGACAATGAACTTCTCACGTCAAGGACGTATGGGATTTTATGCACCTACTGAGGGTGAAGAAGCATCTGAGATGGGGACTGTATTGGCAATGAAGGATCAAGATTATTTGTTGCCAGCATACCGTGATGTTCCACAATTAATTCAACATGGGGCCACTGTTACTGAGGCATATCTATGGTCAAGAGGACATGTAATAGGCAATAAGTTCAAGCTCGTTCATTGATGCCACAAATTATTATTGGTGCTGCATACAACGAAGCTGCCGGTGTTGCTATGGGTATTAAGAAGAACAAAGAAGAAGACGCAATCGCATTTACATATACAGGTGATGGTGGTACTTCTCAAGGTGATAGTTACGAAGGTATGAACTTCGCTGGAGCATTCCAAGTTCCTGCACTATTCATCGTTCAAAATAACGGATTTGCTATTTCAACACCACGTAAGAAGCAAACTGCTGCTCCAACATTAGCTCAAAAGGCTGTTGCTGCTGGTATCCCTTCTGTTCAAGTTGATGGTATGGATATTCTTGCTTGTTACAAGGTTGCCAAGGCTGCTCGTGATTACATGGTAGCTGGTAATGGTCCAGTAATGATTGAAACACTCACATATCGTTATGGTGCTCACTCAAGTGCTGGTGATGATCCTAAACGTTACAGAACAAAGGAAGAAACACAACCTTGGTTCGATAAAGATCCACTTATTCGTTTGAGAAAGATTCTTGAAGATAAGGGTCTCTGGTCAGAAGAACAAGAAGATAAATTAATTGACGAATACAAAGCATCATTTAAGGAAGCTATTAAAGAGGCTGATGCAGTACCTGCTGATAAAGTTTCAGATATGTTGAAACGTACCTTTGAAATTCCAACTCCAGAAATGAAAAAAGAAATTGATAAATTTGAAGCAAAGGAGTCGAAGTAAAGATGGCAAAGAAAACCTATATTCAAGCAATCACTGATGCTCTAGACATTGTCTTGGAAGACGATCCAAAGACATTGATCTTCGGTGAAGATGTTGGTAAAAATGGTGGTGTATTTAGAACCACACAAGGCCTTCAAGACAAATACGGTGAGGACCGTGTTTTCGATACTCCTTTAGCTGAATCAGGTATTTTAGGATTAGCTACTGGTTTAGGTTTAACTGGTTGGCGTCCAATCCCTGAAATCCAATTCATGGGATTCTCATTTGAAGCAGTTGATCAAATCGTTGGACAAGAAGCAAGAATGCGTTTCCGTTTTGACGGACAAAAGACATCTCCTGTAACTATCCGTACACCTTATGGTGGTGGTACTCACACTGCTGAAATGCACGCTGATAACTTGGAAAGTTACTTCACAGGTACTCCAGGACTACGTGTTGTTATGCCAAGTAATCCATACGATGCTAAGGGACTATTGATTTCATCAGTTGAAAACAATGACCCAGTCTTATTTATGGAAAACTTAAAGCTATATCGTTCAATGAAAGACGATATTCCTGATGGCAAGTATACAGTTCCATTGGACAAAGCAAACGTTGTTCGCGAAGGTAATGATATTACTATCGTAGCTTACGGTGCTGAAGTTAATGAAGCTAAGAAAGTTGCCGACAAACTTGCTGATAAGAATATTTCAGTTGAAGTTATTGATCTAAGAACAGTTTCACCAATTGATACTGAAACAATTTTCAAATCAATTGAAAAGACTCATAAAGTTGTAATCGTTCAAGAAGCACAAAAGATTGCGGGTGTCGGAGCACAAGTTGCTTCAGCAATCGCTGAAGGTGCCGTACTTTCGCTTGATGCACCAGTTGGTAGAGTGGCTGCTCCAAACAGTGTTTACCCATTTGCACAAAGTGAAGATTATTGGATTCCAGGCGCAGATGAGATCGAAGAAAAAGTAAACGAAGTTCTTAATTATTAAGGTTTTAAGATAGAAAGGAAGGAAACCAGCCATGGCTTACAAATTTAAACTACCAGAATTAGGCGAAGGAATGGCCGAAGGTGAAATCGCTAGTTGGCTTGTCAAAGAGGGCGACACAGTTAAAGAGGATGACTCACTTGTCGAAATCCAAAATGACAAATCAGTTGAAGAATTACCTTCACCTGTATCAGGTACAGTAAAGAAAATTGTTGCTCAAGAGGGTGACACAGTAGAAATCGGAGCTACATTGATCGTTATCGACGATGGTTCTCCAGATACTGGAGACGATGATGAAGCTCCAGCAGCAGATACAAAGGAAGAGGCTCCAGCTGCAGCACCTGCAGAAGAAGCTAAATCTGAAGCAGCACCAGCTCCAGCCGCAGAGGCAACTGGTTCCGCAAACAAGGATTATTTGGCAATGCATCAGTCCGTCAATATGCTAGAGATCAAGGCGTTGATCTATCATTAGTAACTCCAAGTGGTAAGCATGGTCAAATCAGTAAAGCTGACGTTGATTCATACAAATCCGGAGCTCCAGCCGCAAGTGCACAACCTGCAGCTGCTGCAGCACCAGCCGCAAAAGCAGCCGGTCCAGCAGTTAAACCATACAAGTCTGATGAACCAGAACTTGAAACACGTGAAAAGATGAGTATGACTAGAAAAGCTATTGCTAAAGCAATGCGTAGTAGTAAAGACATCGCTCCACACGTTACAAGTTTTGATGACGTTGAAGTTTCAGTATTGATGGCTAACCGTAAGAAGTATAAGACAGTTGCTGCTGATAAAGGTATCAAACTAACATTCTTGCCTTACATCGTTAAAGCTTTGGTTGCCGTAATGAAAGAATATCCAGAATTCAATGCATCAATTGATAATACAACTGATGAAATTGTCTACAAGCACTACTACAATGTTGGTATTGCTACAAACACTGAACATGGTTTGTATGTACCAAACATTAAGAATGCTGATTCTAAAGGTATGTTCGAAATTGCCAAAGAAATCACAGAAAACACACAAGCTGCATATGACAACAAGCTAAATGCTAAGTCAATGTCAGGCGGCTCAATCACTATTAGTAACGTTGGATCAATCGGTGGCGGCTGGTTTACACCAGTTATCAACCAACCCGAAGTTGCTATTCTAGGTGTTGGTAAGATTGCTAATGAACCATACGTTGATGATGATGGCAACATCGCAGTTGGTAAGATGTTGAAGCTTTCATTAACATACGATCACAGATTGATCGATGGTGCTTTGGCACAAAACGCATTGAATCTATTAAAGAAATTATTGCATGAACCAGACATGTTACTGATGGAGGGCTAGTTATGGCTGAGAATGTTATTGAAAAAGATACTGTTATCATTGGTTCAGGCCCTGGTGGCTATGTTGCCGCTATTAGAGCTTCAGAATTAGGACAATCAGTTACAGTTATTGAAAAATCAGATACAGTTGGTGGTGTATGTCTAAACGTTGGATGTGTTCCTTCTAAGGCACTTATCACAGCTGGACACAGACTACAACAAGCCAAGGACTCATCAACTTATGGTATTACTACAAGTGACGCAGTTATTGACTTCGCTAAGACACAAGCTTGGAAAGACGAAAAAGTTGTTGCTCGTATGACAAGTGGTGTTGAAATGTTGTTAAAGAAGCATCACGTTGAATTGATCAACGGTGAAGCATATTTGGACAACGATTCACAACTACGTGTTATGCCAAGTGGCCCACGTCAATTCATGGATAACGGTGGCGGCCAAACTATTAAGTTTAAGAACTTGATTTTGGCTACTGGTAGTCGTCCTATCGAAATCCGTGGATTCAAGTTTGGTGAACGTGTCATTGATTCTACAGGTGGTTTGAATCTTCCTGAAGTACCTAAGGAATTTGTAATCATCGGTGGTGGTTATGTAGGTACAGAATTAGCCGGTGCATATGCTGACTTAGGTGCACACGTAACTATCCTTGAAGGATCACCACAAATCATTCCTAACTTCGAAAAAGACATGGTATCAATTGTTAAGAAGAACCTTGAAAAGAAAGGTGTAACAATTATTACTAATGCCATGGCTAAGAATAGTGAAGAAACTGACAATGGTGTTAAGGTTACTTATGAAATTGACAGCAAACCAACAACTATCGAAGCAGATTACTGCATGGTAACTGTTGGACGTCGTCCAAATACTGATAACTTCGGTCTAGAAATGACAAGTGTCAAGACTACAGACCGTGGCTTAGTTGAAGTAGACAAGCAAGGTCGTACTTCAGTTGACAATATCTGGGCAATTGGTGATATCGTTGCTGGACCAGCATTGGCTCACAAGGCTTTCTTTGAAGCTAAGACGGTTGCTGGCGCAATCTCTGGTAAGAATACAGAGAACGACTATATCGGCGTTCCTGCAGTCTGCTTTACAGATCCAGAACTAGCTACAGTTGGTATTACTCAAACAGAAGCTAAGGACAAAGGCATCGAAGTTAACGTTGCTAAGTTCCCATTCGCTGGTAACGCCCGTGCTGTAAGTTTGGATGCTGCTGAAGGATTCGTTAAGTTAATTGCTGACAAAGAGACAGGCACATTACTAGGTGGACAAATCGTTGGACCTGGTGCAAGTGACTTGATCTCTGAGTTGAGTGTTGCCGTAAATTGCCAACTAAATGCCGAAGACATTGCATTGACAATTCACCCACATCCAACATTAGGCGAACCAATTCAAGAAGCCGCAGACATCTTGATCGGTTATCCTACACATATTTAATGTTAATAATACTTAAGCGATGCAATTGCATCGCTTTTTTTGATATAGTGGAGGTATTGAAAAAGAATTATTGGTGAAGGGGAAAATACTAATGCAAGAAAATTATAGCTATCCATTGAATAGCGACTGGAATCAGGATGATATCGTCAAGGTCATCGCATTGTATAATGCGGTCGAGACAGCTTATGAGCATGGAATCAAGCGAGAAGATTTCTTACAGAAGTATCGAGCCTTTCAGCAAGTAGTACCTATGAAGATGGAACAGAAACAATTAGATAAAGATTTTGAGTTTGAATCAGGATATTCGATTTACCAAGTATTTAAACAGAGCCAAAAAACTAAGAATAATGGGAAAGTCAGGATTTATGATGGAAATAACAACTAAAGGAATAGATGAATTTGTTGTTAAAGTATTAAGTGAAGTTGGACGAAGTCTAGTTATTGATACAACAAAGAACAAATTAGTTGATACCAAAAAGGATCGTAATGATTTGGTGACTAACTTTGACAAATCTACCGAACAATTTGTTGTTTCGATGATCAAAGAGGCATATCCTGAAGCTACCATTGTTAGTGAAGAGGGTTTTGGCGACGATGTTCAGTCGATGGATGGATTAGTCTTCTTCGTTGATCCAATCGATGGTACGATGAATTTTGTTAAGCGTGGGGATGATTTTGCCTCAATGATCGGTGTATATTTGGATGGTAAACCGTTCATTGGCGGGATCATTGATGTTATGCGTAACAAAATTTTTCATGGTGGACCAAATTATGGAATTTTTTGTGATAACGAAAAAATAAATTTACCAGAGAATAAAGCATTAATTGACGGTTTGATAGATATAAGTGCACCAATGGCACTTAATAATTATCTTAATACTCAAGAGGTTGTGAAGAATAGTAGTGGCCTTAGAGTGTACGGTAGTGCGGGAATTATTTTTGAACATTTATTATTAGGTAAAGAAGTTATGTACATGTCATATTTAGCTCCGTGGGATTTAGCAGCTGGACGAGTATTGTGTGAAGGTGCAGGTTTAAGTGTCACAAGTGTTGACGATACCCCTGTAAATATGCTAAAATCACAAGTCGTAATAGCTGGCACCCAGAACGTCGTTTCTGAAGTGCTTAAGACGGTTAAAAATTGTGACTGAACTGTGAATTACAATCACAGTTTTTTTATTGCAAGTGATTATTATTGTCGTTTATGGAAGGAAGAAATACTTTGACTGAAAAAAGAAGAGAAGATATTAGAAATATTGCCATTATTGCCCACGTTGACCACGGTAAGACTACCTTAGTTAATGAAATGCTAAAGCAATCAGATACATTAGGCGAGCACTACCAAATTCAAGATCGTGCTATGGATACTAATGCAATCGAAAAGGAACGTGGTATCACAATCCTTTCAAAGAATACTGCTGTTGATTACGATGGCAAGAAGATCAATATTTTGGATACACCAGGACACGCTGACTTCGGTGGTGAAGTTGAACGTATCATGAAGATGGTTGATGGTGTTCTACTTGTTGTTGATGCTTATGAAGGAACAATGCCACAAACACGTTTTGTTTTGAAGAAGGCTTTGGAACAACACCTTACACCAATCGTTGTTATCAACAAGATTGATAGACCAGGTGCCCGTCCTGAAGAAGTTGTTGACGAAGTTCTTGAATTGTTCATCGAATTAGGTGCTGACGATTCACAATTAGACTTCCCAGTTATCTATGCTTCAGCTATCAACGGAACATCAAGTTACGATTCAGATCCCGCTAAGCAAGAACACACTATGAATCCATTGTTTGATACTATCCTTAAGACAATTCCTGCTCCTATCGATAACTCAGACGAACCTCTACAATTCCAAGTTGCCCTACTAGACTACAACGATTATGTTGGTCGTATCGGTATTGGACGTGTATTCCGAGGAACAATCAAGATTGGTGATAACGTTACTGTTATGAAGCTTGATGGCTCAACTAAGAACTTCCGTGTTACTAAGATCTTTGGTTTCTTAGGTCTAGATCGTGTTGAAGTTCAAGAAGCAAAAGCCGGAGACTTAATTGCTGTTTCTGGTATGGAAGATATCTACGTTGGTGAAACTGTATGTCCAGTTGACCACGAAGAAGCTCTACCATTGCTACGTATCGATGAACCTACACTACAAATGATGTTCCTACAAAACAACTCGCCTTTCGCTGGTCGTGAAGGTACAGAAGTTACTGCTAGAAAGATCGAAGAACGTTTAAGAAAACAACTACACACTGATGTTTCACTAAAAGTTGAGAATACTGATCAAGCTGGTGCTTGGATGGTTTCAGGACGTGGTGAACTTCACTTGTCAATCCTTGTTGAAGAAATGAGACGTGAAGGTTTCGAATTACAACTATCTCGTCCAGAAGTTATTTACAAGAATGTTGACGGCGTAAACAGCGAACCTTATGAGGAAGTTACAATCGATACACCTGATCAATACGTTGGTTCAGTTATTGACTCAATGTCACAAAGAAAAGGTGATATGAAGAACATGGAAAGTACTGGAAATGGTCAAACTCGTTTGATCTTCTCAGCACCTTCACGTGGTTTGATCGGTTACTCAACAGAGTTCCTATCAATGACTGGTGGTTATGGTATCATGAACCACACATTCGAAGAATACAAGCCAGTAGTTAAGAACTGGGAACCAGGTAGAAGAACTGGTGCTTTGGTTTCAATCAACCAAGGTCCATCAACTACTTATAGTTTGCAATCAGTAGAAGACCGTGGACAATTGTTCATCGGTGCTGGTGTTGAAGTATATGAGGGTATGGTTGTTGGTGAAAGTAACCGTGATCAAGATATCGCTGTTACTGTTACAAAAGGTAAGAACCTTACAAATACTCGTGCTTCTGGTAAAGATCACGCTGCTGCAATCAAGACTCCTAAGGAAATGTCACTAGAACAATCAATCGAATTCCTAAACGATGACGAACTCTGTGAAGTAACACCTAAGAGCGTTAGATTACGTAAGAAGATTTTAAGCACAAACGAACGTAAGAAGTATGACAAGCAAAGAAAGATGTCTAAGAAGGCTTAGAGCGTGTTGAAAGGTATTAAAAACATGAGCATTACCTAGATTATTGATGGTGCCAACGTAGTTGGTGCAATCGATAATCGTAGTAAGCGGAGTGTTTTGCCTTTCATAAGCGCGTTTTGTAGAGAGTGGAACAAAGCGCAGGAAGTTGCTTTGTGCAACTCGTTTTGAATAAAACACATCTAATCAATCAAAAATTCAAAAAGCTGCCAAATCCAAACGGACTGGCAGCTTTTTTAGTACTATTTTTTTGTGCTATCTTATAGTGTTGACGTATAGTGTTAACAGTTTCATCAGTGGTATAATCTTAGTATTAGATTTTAGGAGTAAAAATGTGGAAAAATTAAGGAAAATAGATTTATGGATTTTGATTCCGTATATTCTCCTTCTAGGTATTGGTGTTGTTATGGTATACTCTGCCAGCTTTTATAATGCAATGTCCACTGGTGGTAGTTCGAGCCAATATTTAGTTAAACAGGGAGTTTTTGCGCTCTTTGGATTAGTCTTTTGCTTTTTCTTTTTTATGCTAAAAGAACGGGTGTTTAAGAACAAAGGTTTGTTAGGTTTGCTGATGCTGTTCTTAGTGATTTTGCCATTAATAGGGTTATTGCTGTTTGGTAAGAAGATCAATGGTGCATCTGCGTGGATTCCCATAGGTCCGTTTAACTATCAACCACTAGAAATGGCTAAAATGGCTCTGATACTCTACTTGGCGTTAGTGTTGACCAACAAGGAATCTAAATTATTGGAGAAGCAATCATTTAAGACACTTTGGAAAGAGATCCAAGTACCCATTCTAATTGTGGCACTAGTTATCTTTCTAGTTATTATTCAACCTGACTTTGGTGGTGCAGCTATTTTGAGCTTGATCACGTTAATCTTAGTTTCGTCATCATCTATACCAGGTCGCTTTATCGTTGGATTGAATTCACTTTTGATCGTTGTATTAACATCAGCAATAACTTTTATTTTAAAAGTTCAACCAGCGGCAATTGTTAAGAAGTATCAATTCCAACGTTTTATGGCAATGTTACATCCGTTCAAACTGGAACAGACTGCTGGTAATCAGCTGGTCAATTCGTTCTATGCCATCAGTAATGGTGGACTGTTTGGTGTTGGATTAGGAAACAGTATTCAGAAGCGTGGATATTTGCCTGAACCACATACTGATTTTATTTTGGCAATAATTAGTGAAGAATTAGGATTGTTTGGAGATATTATAGTTCTAGGACTCTTGGCATTGATTGTTTTTAGAATAATCTTGTTAGGAATGAGAACTAAGAATACATATAATTCATTAGTCTATTACGGTGTAGCAGTAATGTTGTTAGCACAAATCGTTTTGAATGTTGGTGGACTATTGGGCTTGATACCGTTAACTGGTGTTACATTGCCATTTATCAGCTATGGTGGTTCGAGTTTGTTGATATTGTCTGCAGCAATGGGAATCGTAATGAACTTGGAAGCAACTGAATTATTTAATAAATAAGAACTAAGGTGATTTTATGTATAAAAAGGTTGAGCGTCAGGCAATGTATGTCTGGGTCTACTCAATGAAATGGAAGAAAAAACTGCAACATTTTGGCACAATCCATTATGTTTCACCCAAGATGAAGTATATCTTGATATATGTGAATTCGAGTCGTGCTGCGGAAGTAAAAAAAGAGTTGATCTCTAAGAATTACGTTAAGCGAGTAACGATGGCACATCGCAAGGAATTGGATGAACATTATGTCCTAAAAAGCGATGCAGATAAAAGAGATAATTTAGAGGAGTAATTGTTAGATGAAAGTAGTATCTGGAAAATTTGGCGGTCTGAATTTGAAGCCCGTTCCCGGAAATAATACACGACCAACTTCAGCCAAGGTCAAAGAGGCTGTCTTCAGTATGATTTCACCATATATGCAATATGGTAAAGCTCTGGATCTGTTTGCTGGAACGGGAAGCCTGGGTATTGAAGCAGTCTCCCGTGGATACGAGAAGGCTTATCTGGTCGATAAGGCCTATAAGGCTATTAATACGATCAAAGAAAATGTCGAGAAGACGCATGGCTCAGACCAGTTTGTCATTACAAAATCTGCGGCTACTGAAGCATTGAAGAAGTTCGCCGAAGATGGCGTTAAGTTCGATCTAGTGTTCTTAGACCCACCTTATCGTATGAAGATCACTGAGCAGATCATCAAGGATATGGTTGAAAACGATTTGTTGGATGATAATGCCATAATTATCGATGAAACTGATTATGATGTTGATCTGAGTGATTTTGATAAAGTCAGTTTGATCAAAGAAAAGAATTATAAAGACACAAAAGTAGCAATGTATAGATTTGGAGGTTAGCATGACAGATAGAGTTGGAATTTATGCTGGAAGTTTTGATCCGGTAACAAATGGGCATTTAGACATTATCCGTCGTTCTTCCAAGTTATTTGATAAGTTGATCGTTGCGACTATGACTAATACTTCAAAGAATTACATGTTTACCTATGAAGAAAAGAAAAAGTTCATTGAAGATGAGATCACCGACTTGTCTAATGTCGAAGTGATCGATGGCAATGGTCAGTTGACTACTAAGTTGCTGAGGAGTACCACGCCGATTTCTTGATCAGATCAATGCGTAGTGGGGATGACTTCGTCTACGAAGCTGGTATTGCTGCGGTAAACAAAGTTTTGGATGATGATATTGAAACAATATTTTTATTAGCTGATTCGAAGTATGCTAATATATCCTCATCAATGATAAAAGAAGTTGCAAAATTCAATGGGAATATTTCCCATCTTGTACCACAAGCAGTAGCAACTGAATTGACAAAACGATTGCGGAAGGATTAGGTCAATTGAAATTTAATAAAACCAGAAACAAAATAATTGGTGGTATTTTTATTTTTGTCATGGTAGTTGCTTTCTTCGTCATGCCGACTGGTTATTACCTGGAAGTTCCAGGTAGTGCTGAGGCTACGTCTCAATTTGTAAAAGTTGATGGCAAGCATGATAAGAAAAAAGGTGACTTCTTACTGACAACCGTGGGAATTGTTCCTGGATCATTGTTTACCATGTTGAAATCAATGGGAAATGATTTTGAGACTATTTACTCCAAAGAAGACTTAATGGGTGATGAAAATAGTCAAGAGTACTTCCGAGTGCAACAGTATTATATGAAGTCTGCCACGAATAATGCTGTTCAGGCGGCGTACTCAGCTGCTGGGAAACCTTTTACTAAGAAGTATCTGGGCGTCTATGTAATGGAAGTTATGGATAACTCTAAGTTTAAAGGTAAGTTGCAGATTGGTGATACGATTACATCTATTAATGGATATAAATTTAAAAATTCAGATCAATTTATCAAGTATGTTAAGAAACAAAAAAGAGACTCTAAAGTTAAGATTGATTTCTTGCGTGATGGTAAGAAGGAGTCTGTTACGGACGGTCTAGTGAAACTTAAACAGACTAAGCGTTACGGCTTGGGAATTACTTTGACTGATAACACTGAAGCCAAAGGTAATCCTCCTACGAAGATCAATGCTGGAGATATTGGTGGACCGTCTGCCGGTTTGATGTTCACGCTTCAAGTTTATTCTCAAGTTACTAATAAGGACTTGAAGAATGGAAGAACTATCGCTGGTACGGGAACTATTGCACCTGACGGGACAGTTGGTCCTATTGGCGGGATCGAGAAGAAGGTTTATGCTGCTTCACAAGAAGGGGCTACAGTATTCTTTGCTCCAGATGATCCTGTAACTAAGTTGATTAAAAAATATGATCCAACGTATGTCAATAACTATCATTTGGCTAAACGTGCGGCTAAGAAGATTCATACTAAGATGAAAATCGTACCAGTTAAGAACTTAAATGATGCGTTGAATTATCTTGAAAAAACCTCGAAATAATTAATTAAGACTCAGATTAAAAATCTGAGTCTTTTTTTGCGTAATTTTTTAAGAGGTGATTAAAATGGATAAGATTTTGGATTATATGTTTGAAAATAAAATATTAGTGGCTCTGATTGTAGGTATAGCGGGATTTGGTGTGTTCCATATGTTGAATTCAACACCCGCCCATCACGCTGATTCTGCGATTAAAGTAGAAAATCAACTAGAGAATTCGGACGTTAAGGAGAAACCAATTGCTAAAAAGGAAGCTAAGACGAATCCAAAGAGTGATGAGGTTGTCGTGGATATCCAGGGAGCGGTCAAAGTTCCTGGTGTTTATCGCTTTAAGGCTAATGCAATTGTTCAAGATGCGATTGGTAAAGCAGGCGGATTGACTGATGTTGCTGATGTTAGACTGATCAATCAAGCACAACGATTAACGGATCAAATGCAGATCATTGTACCTAAAATTGGTGAATCGGCAAATACAACTGTTACTCCAAATATGCCCAGTCCAAATACTGGATCCGATAATGCCAAGGTGAATATAAATACTGCTACTGTCGAAGATTTTCAAAAAGTTTCGGGAATCGGTCCTAAGAAGGCAGAAAAAATTATTGATTATCGCACTCAAAATGGAAATTTTGCCAATTTAGAGGATTTGACTAAGGTCTCAGGAATCGGTGATAAGACTTTGGAATCTCTGCGTGATCAGTTAACGGTGTAATTAAATGATGAGAGATTTATTGATATTTCCAGCCATCGTTGGTTGTTTAGTAGTCGCAATAATTTTTAATAACAATTATCTCTTGATATTCTTGTTGATGGCGGTCATTTTACGGATTCTATTTTTACAAAACATCAAAATTTTATTTTTGTCGTTTTTTGTGGGGATGATATTGGCAGGATATACTCAACTAGCTAAGATACCCGATGATCCACCACATAATATTGATGAATTGGTGATTAGTCCAGATAAAATCAAAGTGTCTGGTGATTTGTTAAGTGGGACAGGCAGTTATGATGGATATGAATACAAGTTTTTTTATCGAATTAAGAGTCAGAATGAAAAGTTGTTGTGGCAAAAACTTGATAATATAAGTGTTGCGAAGATAAAGGTTAAAAAAATCGAAAAAATAAATTCACCTAGAAATCCCGGTGAATTCGATTACGCTCCATATTTGGAACATCATAAAATAAAATATAGTATTAATATTGATGAAATTATTTTTATCAGTCCTAAAGTAAATTTGACATTTAATGATAAGATAAATGTTTCACGAATACATTTAATAAAAAGATTCTCACAACTTCCAAAGTGGCTAAGAATTCATGCTGATAGTCTGATATTGGGTTATAACACAAATGAGGAACCTAACTTTTTACATAACTTAAGTATATTGGGAGTAATACATCTATTTAGTTTGTCAGGGCTTCATGTATTGATCCTGCTGTCTATCTTGAGAAAAATATGTTCATGTTTGAAGATAACGAGGGAGACGATTGATACTTTTATGTTGGTTATTCTGCCAATCTATGCAGTATTAGTTGGTTCTAAGCCAGGTATATGGCGAGCCATTATATTATCAATTGTTGGAATCAGTTTGCATAAGTTTGATATAACACTTAGCAAGCTAGACGTGTTCGGCATTACAGCCATAATTTGTTTATTCATCAATCCCTTTTCAATGATGGATATGGGTGGCCAGTTAAGTTTCTTATTGTCATTAGCATTATTATTTTTGTATGATTCACGACTGATAATGAACACTATTAAGATGAACTTGGTAAGTTTACCAATAATAATTTATTTCACTTTTCAGTTCAGTTGGTTGATTCTGCTAGCAAATATAATTTTTGTTCCTATATTTACTTATATAATTTTACCAATTACCATTATTTCGGCTTTCACGGTTAATGCGCCTATTTGGCAAATGATTGATTTATTATTTGAAAAACTTTATTCATTCATAAATACAGTTGCTAGTAATAATGATTATTTATTTGTAACGGGAACCATTCCATTATTAGTCATCTTTACTTTGATAGTCTTGAGCTTGTTTATTGCTGAAACAAAGCAGTTGAAAAGTAAATATTTAGTCCTGTATGTTTCAATTCTGTCGATATGTATATTATTCAATAAGTATCCGATTCAAGGTAGAGTCTCTATTATCGATGTTGGTCAAGGTGACAGTATTTTAGTAACCACACCGATCCATCGAAGAACTTATTTGATCGATACTGGTGGCAAGCTGGGTTTTCCAAAAAAGGATTGGCAAAAACGAGAGCAATTAACACAGGTTGAGACCTCGACGATTCCATATTTGAAGCGCCAAGGCATAAGTAAAATCGACAAAGTATTTTTATCACATAAGGACGTGGATCATATTGGTAATTTAAATAAATTAGTTGATAAGTTTCCGGTTAAAGAAATTAATTTTGGAACTGGATTAGAACAAAACAAAATTATTGTTGAATTGATGGCAAACAATCCCCAGATAAGATTTAATAAGTTAAAAACCGGTGACAAGTTTGTAGCTGGGAAGATAAATTGGAATGTATTGTGGCCAAAAGTAAAATCGATTGGAGAAAATGGCGATTCACTGACGTTGCTGGCCAATATTAATGGAAGTAAGTGGTTGTTTACTGGCGATTTGGATATAGAAGGAGAACGAAAAATAATTGCCGATCAGAGTTTCAAAGTCGACTATTTAAAAGTTGGACATCATGGTTCTAAGACTTCTAGTAGTGACGCGTTTATTAAGTACATCGATCCCAAATTGGCACTGATTTCTGCAGGAGTTAACAATCGATACGGTCACCCTAACAAAGAAACAATCGATGTTTTAGACAAAAATCACGTTGAACATTTGAACACGGCTGATTATGGTATGATTGTTTGGTATTATTATCCATTTAGCCACAAGAATGGAATATCAACTTTTTTAAAGGGTGAAGTAGTTGAAGATAGCAGAGTTAAAAAGTAATTTAAATTCTAATAAAATTGATAATGTTTATTTTGTAACCGGTGATGAACAGGTTTTTATTAAAGATATTCAAGAAACTTTTAAAAATTTATTGTTACCAGAAGAAAGAGATATGAATTTTTCTAATTTTGATTTAGAGGAAGTCTCATTGGATGACTTGATCAATGAAGCAATTTCAGCGCCTTTTTTCGGTGAACGTAGGCTGGTTTTTGCAGAGAGACCGTATTTTTTGACATCTGAACGAATTAAAAGTTCAGTTGATCAAAATGTGGATTTACTGACAAGATATATTCAGAATCCTACGCCCTCAACAATACTAGTGATTTTTGCGACATATCCAAAACTGGATTCGCGTAAAAAGATTGTTAAACAATTAAAAAAATTGGCAACCAATGTTGATGCTAGTCAAATGGAAAGTCATTTTTTGGTAAAAACAATTAGAGAGAACTTAAGAACTGATGGTTACCAAATTGATAATGATGCTTTGGAAATACTGGTCAATAAAACCAAAGCTAACTATTCGCAGATAATCAATCAAATGGACAAGCTGAAGCTATATGCGATGCAGACTAAAAAGATTGATGCAAAAGCTGTCAATGAGTTAGTTCCACAAAGTTTGGATGATAATGTTTTTGAATTGATGAATCAAATTCTAAGTAAGAATGTTTATCAGGCCGAAGAGTTGTATCATCAATTTTTATTGCAAAAAATTGATCCGATACTTCTGGTGGCAATAATCATGTCACAATTACGGACTTTGATCCAAACAAAAGTACTAAGTGGGAGAGGATTGACGGAAGCTACGATTGCTAAGAATCTAAAAATACATCCTTATCGGGTGAAAATGACTCTTAAACAATCTCGAAACTTAAAGCCATCACAATTAACTGAGATGTTTGACGCAATAGTCAATTTGGATTATCAAATTAAATCGGGTCAGGGTGATAAAGAATTACTTTTTGATCTTTTTATTGCTAAATTTGCATAGAAAACAAGAATATCCCTTTGTTGCTAACATATCGTTAGTAGCAAAGGGATATTTTGGGCAAAAAAATAAGCAACACATAGTCGCTTATATTAATTTACTGATTAATTAGTTCATCTTAGCAAGTCTTGACTTGTCACGAGCAGCCTTGTTAGCTTTGATAAGACCTTTTGATTTGGCCATATCAATTGCACGAACTGCTGTACGGAACATATCTTCCTTGTTGTCGGCGTTGTTAGCAGCTGATGTTTCAAAGTTCTTAACAGCTGAACGCATTGCACTTCTTTGTGAAGTATTACGAACATTAGCCTTTTCTTGTTGCTTAACACGCTTGATTGCTGATTTAATTTGTGGCATAGATGTCACCTCCGATTACCTAGTAAACTTAAACTCAATACATAGAATTATACCCAATCGGTACTTTCAATGCAATAAATAGTTTGATTTTTTTTACAGGACTTGAAAAATAATGAAAAATGTAGTAAATTATTTAATTGTGTTAACCATGCTCTGTTAGGCGATTCACCAACGTCTTGCATAGTGTGGCTAAATTTTATAGGAAAAGGTGAATGAAATGGCTATTTCAAAAGAAAAGAAAACAGAAATTATCAAGCAATACGCTCGTAAAGAAGGAGACACTGGTTCTCCAGAAGTACAAATTGCTGTTCTTACATACGATATTAACTCATTAAACGATCACTTGAAAGTTAACAAGAAAGACCACCATTCATATGTTGGTTTGTTGAAGAAGATTGGTCACCGTCGTAACTTACTTAAATATCTTAGAGATAACGATGTTCAACGTTACCGTGATTTGATCCAATCACTTGGTCTACGTCGTTAATATTCGGCTGTTAGGAGGTTCCCATTGGGAGCCTCCTATTTTTTTTACTTAATTTCATTATTGCATTATGGTGTGATAGAATAAATGCTAGGTATAGCTCAAGTAGTCTACTTTTAATCAGTGACTTAAAAAATCAAAATCAAATATTATGATCTATGCTATTTATATGAAATGAGAGATGAAAAGATGAGCAAAAAAATTAAAATTGTCGTTTTGAGTGGTGTACGTGAAAATGGAAAAAATATGTATGCTGTTGAAGTTAACGACGAAATTTATATTCTAGATATTGGTTTACAATATCCAGACAATGATTTATACGGAATTGATGTTGTTGTTCCTGATATGACTTATATCAAGAATAACATCGACAAGGTTGTCGGTATTTTCTTATCACATGGGCATGCTGATGCTATTGGTGCTTTGCCATACTTGATTGGTGACTACGATATTCCAGTATTCGGTTCAGAAATGACTATCGAATTGGCTAGAATCGTTTGTTCTAATGATAATAGAAGCAAGAAGTTTGATAATTTTCATGTTATCGATGAGAATACAGCAATTGATTTTGATGAAGCAACTGTATCATTCTTCAAGACAACTCACTCGATCCCTGGTTCTCTAGGTATTGACGTGAAAACATCTGAAGGACAAATCGTTTATACTGGTGATTTCAAATTTGATCAAGCCGCAGTTTCTACATATAAGACTGATTATGCTAGAATTGCTAAAATTGGTAGTGAAAGAGTTCTTGCATTGTTGAGTGATTCAGCCAATGCCGAATCCCCATATGAGAATTCAAGTGAACGTGATATTTATGAGTATATCTTGGATACTTTCAGTTATCACAACGGTCGTATCGTCGTAGCACAAGTTGCTTCAAACATTCAAAGAATGCAACAAGTAATGGATGCTGCTGATAAGACAAATCATCGAGTATACTTGTCTGGTACCGATGCTGAAAAGATTTTGAAGACAGCTATGAAACTTGGCTACTTGAAGATCAACAACAAGGACTTACTTGTAACTTCAAAGGAATTAAAAGATATTGACCAAAGTAAATTGGTGATCATTGAAACTGGTCGTATGGGTGAACCTATCAAGCTGCTTCAAAAGATGGCTAATCCTGCTTCTAAGACTAAGTTCCAAATTGAAGAAGGCGATTTAGTATTTATCGCTACAACTCCTTCACATGCAATGGATACAACATTTGCTAAAACTCGTGATGCAATTTATCGTACAGGTGCTGAAGTTAAGTCTCTAGGTGATGAGAAGCACTCTTCAGGTCATGCTAACAAGTCAGACCTACAATTGATGATCAACTTGTTAACACCAGAAAATGTTGTTCCAGTTCAAGGTGAGTATCGTTTACTTGATGCACATGCTCGTATTGCACATGAAACTGGTATTCCATATCAAAACATTTTCCTAACTAAAAAAGGTGATGTTTTAAACTACGAAAATGGTCAATTTTATCTTGGTAAAGGTGTTGACGCCGGAGATACGATGATTGATGGTATTGGAGTAGGTGACATTGGAAGTATTGTTCTCCGTGATCGTGAATTATTAGCTGAGGACGGTGTTTTCATCGCTGTTGCTACAATTGATCGTAAAAAGAAAAAAGTCGTTGCAAAGCCTAAGATCACTGCACGTGGCTTCGTCTATATGAGAGCTAGCAGAGACCTGTTAAGCGAAAGTTCAGATATTATTGTAGATACGATCGTTGATTATCTTCAAAACAGCAAAGACTTCGATTGGTCAGATTTGAAACAAGGTGTTCGTGATAAGTTGAATCATTTCTTATATGAACAAACAAATCGCCACCCAGTGATTTTGCCAGTGATCATGGAAGTAAATCAAAACAGACATAGAAAATCCAAAAAATAGGTCGACCTCGGTCGATCTTTTATTATAAAGAGGTATTTTAATGGACGACTCAGATAACCTAAAGCGCATATTGGATCAAGCAGAGGATGCCTATGATAAGGGCAATTGGGATGATGCGACTGATCTTTATACTCAGGCGTATGGATTGCGACAATCTTTTTTGATAAATCAAGGATTGGCCGCTTCTTTGTTGAATTCAAAAAGAGCAGATGAGGCTGAGGCTGTCATTTTAGATTATTTTAATTATTATTTGAGTGATCCAGAAGCAGCCGGTTTAGCAACCGATATCGTGATTGAAAACAATGATTATTTATTGGCCAATCAGATGCTGTATTTTTATGAAACGAATCCATTATCAACGATTGAAAAATCATTCATTACTGACTTTGAAAAACGTGTGAGATTGTCAGAGGACAGGCATATTCGCTCATTTAAGCCACGAATGAAGCGGATTGAAGAAGCATTGAATTCGATAGTTACAAAGCCTGTTATTGACCAGATTCAATTGATCAGAAGTTTAAGAGAATTTGACAGAAAGAATTACCTGGATTGTGCGCGCAGTTTACTAGGTAATCCTTTATTACATCCACTGTTAAAGAGTGAAACAGTTGAGAATCTGTTTAAGCTTGGTATTGATGATGAAGTAGATATTTCATTCTATGGTGAAAATAAAACTTTCAATCCGTCCAAGCTAAAGCCAATATTATCAACAAGTATTTACTTAGAAATGTGTGATGAGCTTGAAAAAATCCTTGTGGATAGTGAAAATGAAGTTCAACTAGAAAATATTCGAAGTGAATTGTCTTTATACGCCGCAATGGTCTATCCATTTGGAGAAGATATCATAAAAAGCCCAAGCCTCTGGACAAGAGTATTCCTTTTGCGGTATGGTTTACTCGATGAGTCTCTAGTTGGGGACGATCCGGAGCTTCCAGAGGTTAAAAAATGGATAAAAAGATTCGATTCTTTAATAAATACCTTTCAACAGTGAAATAAAATAAACTTTTTTCGCTTATAGTATTTACAATTTTGACCGCGCCCCGTATAATCCAAAGAGTATATTTTTAGTAGGCGAGTTATACTGAATTACTTTGCTTTCGCCACTGAAAGTAGTATAATTTTTCAGTAAAGAGCCATCTAAAGAACATTTTCTTTGGATTAATCTTATGAAATGAAATTTTAGGAGGATTCTTTGTAATGGCAGAAAAAGAACATTATGAGAGAACTAAGCCCCATGTAAATATTGGGACAATTGGTCACGTTGACCACGGTAAGACAACACTTACAGCCGCAATCACTAAGGTATTGGCTGACAAAGGTTTAGCTAAGGCTGAAGACTACGCTGATATTGATAAGGCCCCAGAAGAAAAAGAACGTGGGATTACTATCAACACAGCTCACGTTGAGTATGAAACTGAAAAGCGTCACTATGCACATATTGATGCTCCAGGACATGCTGATTACGTTAAGAACATGATCACTGGTGCTGCACAAATGGATGGTGCCATCCTTGTTGTTGCTGCAACTGATGGTCCTATGCCACAAACTCGTGAACACATCCTTTTGGCTCGCCAAGTTGGTGTTGAATACATCGTTGTATTCCTAAACAAGACAGACCTTGTTGATGATGACGAACTTGTTGACTTAGTTGAAATGGAAGTACGTGAATTACTTTCAGAATACGATTATCCTGGGGACGATACACCTATTGTTCGTGGATCAGCTTTGAAGGCTCTTGAAGGTGACCCAGAGGAAATCAAGCATGTTGAAGAACTACTTGATATTGTCGATGACTACATCCCAACACCTAAGCGTGAAACAGACAAGCCATTTATGATGCCTGTTGAAGATGTATTTACAATCACTGGACGTGGTACTGTTGCTTCTGGTCGTATCGACCGTGGTGAAGTTAAAGTCGGTGATGAAGTTGAAATCGTTGGTTTGAAGCCAGAAGTTGAAAAATCAACTGTTACTGGTCTAGAAATGTTCCGTAAGACATTGGATCTTGGTGAAGCCGGAGATAACGTTGGTGTTCTTCTTCGTGGTATTAACCGTGACCAAGTTGAACGTGGACAAGTTCTTGCACAACCAGGTTCAATCCAAACTCACACTAAGTTCAAGGGTGAAGTTTATATCATGTCTAAAGAAGAAGGTGGACGTCATACTCCATTCTTCTCAAACTACCGTCCTCAATTCTACTTCCATACTACTGACGTTACTGGTGTTATCGAATTACCAGATGGCGTTGAAATGGTTATGCCTGGTGATCAAGTAACTTTTGAAGTTGACTTGATTGCTCCAGTTGCCATTGAAAGTGGTACACGATTCACTGTTCGTGAAGGTGGACGTACTGTTGGTGCTGGTGTTGTTACTGATATCTTAGACTAATCTCTTTGATCAATTAATGATAACAAACCTTAAAAATTGAGTTGAGACATACGTCTCAGCTCTTTTTTTATATAATTTCTATATAAAAAGTAACAAAAGTATCATATAATGTTAAAGTAATGTCTGAAAAAGGCTTAGAATCAGCGTCAAATATTTACAATATCACCATTTTAAGGTAATATTACAAAGTATGAGATCGTGAAATATACCGGAGGGATAAAATGTCTGCTAAGGCTAAATTTACAAAACAAGAAAAAAATACTGGTGAATTAAAATTTGAAATTGACCAAGATACTATTAAAAAAGGTTTAGATACTGCTTTTGATCGTGTAAAGAAGAGCTTGAACGTACCTGGATTCAGAAAGGGTCGCGTACCTCGCCAAATCTTTAACCGTATGTACGGTGAAGAAGCACTTTATGAAGATGCTTTGAATGCTGTATTACCTGCTGCTTATGAACAAGCTGTTAGTGATACAAAAGTAGAACCAGTTGATCAACCACAAATTAATGTTGAATCAATGGAAAAGGGCAAGCCTTGGGCTATCAGTGCAACAATCACTGTTAAACCAGAAGTTGAACTTGGTGACTATAAAGGTCTAGTAGTTAAGAAGCAAAAACGTAATGTTATGAAGACTGACGTTGATGCACGTCTTGAAGAACTACAAAAGCAACAAGCTGAATTAGTTCTTAAAGATGGTAAAGCTGAAAATGGCGACACAGTTGTTATTGACTATGTTGGTTCAGTTGACGGCAAAGAATTCGACGGCGGTAGCGCACAAAACTACTCACTTGAATTAGGTTCAAACTCATTCATTCCTGGATTCGAAGACGAATTGGTTGGCCACAGTGCTGATGAAGACGTTGACGTTAAAGTTACATTCCCAGAAGATTACCAAGCTAAAGAATTAGCTGGTAAGGATGCTATCTTCAAGACAACAATTCATGAAGTTAAGACAAAGGAATTGCCTAAGTTAGATGATGACTTTGCTAAGGATGTTGACGAAGATGTTGACACACTTGATGATCTTAAGAAGAAGATCCATGATGAACTAAAGGATCAAAAGAAACAAGCTGCTGAAGATGCTATCCAAGAAGAAGCAATCTCAGCCGCTGTTAAGAATGCTAAGATCGACGAAGTACCACAAGCTATGATCGATACAGAAGTTGACAACCAAATGAACCAATACTTGGCTAACTTACGTCGTCAAGGAATCGATCCTAAGTTGTACTATCAAATGACAGGTACAAGCGAAGACGATTTGAAGAAGCAATTTGCTAAGGATGCTGCAGAACGTGTTGAAACTGACTTAGTTATTGAAGCAATCGTTGCTAAGGAAGGCATCAAACCTTCAGAAGACGAAATTAAAGATGAAATCAAGTCATTGGCTGATGAATATAATATGGAAGAAAGTGCTGTTAGAAATGCACTATCAGATGACATGTTAGCTCATGATATTGCTGCTAAGAAAGCAATTGAATTGATCGTTGATTCAGCTGAAGAAAAGTAATCTAGATTATTCTTGAATCAAGAGGCCGTAAGGTCTCTTTTTTTGTGGGTGTGTTATGGTTTATGTAGGTGATGAGATTGGTGTTTTTAGTCTGTATAAACTAATTACTTTACTAGCAACAACTTAAATGCTAGACTTTCAAAGTATCGGAACTATTGAAGGAGAAAATGCATATGTTTGATAGTACAGAAACTACAGGTACAATCAGTTGTTCTTTCTGCGGAAAGACTCAGGACCAAGTTAAAAAAATCGTTGCTGGACCAGGTGTCTATATTTGTAACGAATGTATTGATTTATGTAAAGAGATCATTGATGAAGAATTAAAAGATAGTGCACCATTAAATCTTGATAATATTCCTACACCAGTTGAAATCAAGCATATTCTTGATGATTACGTTATCGGTCAAACTGACGCTAAGCGTGCGTTGTCAGTTGCTGTTTATAATCACTATAAGAGAATTAATGAAATGGAACACTCAAAAGACGGGGATACTGAACTGCAAAAGAGTAATATTGCCTTAATCGGACCTACTGGTTCAGGTAAGACATTCTTAGCTCAAACTTTAGCTCGTATCTTAAAGGTGCCATTTGCTATTGCTGACGCTACAACATTGACCGAAGCAGGTTACGTTGGTGAAGATGTTGAAAACATCTTACTCAAGTTATTGCAGAATGCTGACTTTGATGTAGAAAAGGCTGAGCATGGTATCGTCTATATCGATGAAATTGATAAAATTTCAAAGAAGAGTGAGAATGTTTCAATTACTCGTGATGTTTCTGGTGAAGGTGTTCAACAAGCTCTCTTGAAGATCCTTGAAGGAACAATTGCCAGTGTTCCACCACAGGGTGGTAGAAAACATCCACAACAAGAACTTATCCAAATCGACACAACTAATATTTTGTTCATTGTTGGTGGTGCCTTTGATGGTATCGAACAAATCGTCAAAAACCGTTTAGGCGATAAGACAATTGGTTTCGGTGCTGAACAATCAGAAAGTATCGACGAAGAAAAGAGTTTGATGCAACAAATCATCCCAGAAGACTTGATGAAATTTGGTATTATTCCAGAATTTATCGGTCGTATTCCAATCGTTACAGCTTTGGAAAAACTTACTGAGGAAGATTTGGTTAATATTCTTACTAAGCCAAAGAATGCCCTTATTAAGCAATATCAAGAATTGTTATCACTTGATGGTGTAGAACTACAATTCACTGATGGTGCGCTCAGAGAAATCGCTAAGATGTCTATTGAACGTAACACTGGTGCCCGTGGTTTGCGCTCGATTGTTGAAGAGACGATGCTTGATACGATGTTTGATATTCCTGGACGTAAGGATGTTGAACGTGTCAAAGTTACTAAAGACGCTGTTCGTAAAGTTAAAGAGCCAGAATTGATTCTTAAAGATGGAGAGGTTGCCTAGTAGGCGGCCTTTTTTTATAGGATTTATGATAAAATACTTACATTGAGGTGAATTATGCAAGTAAATAATGTATCTATGAACATGAGTGCAGTAAGTTCAAGACAGTATCCAGATGAAGGCTACCCTGAGATAGCCTTATTAGGCCGTTCTAACGTTGGTAAGTCATCATTGATAAATACACTAATAAATCGTAAAAGCTTTGCCAGAACGTCTAGTACGCCCGGTAAGACACAGACACTAAACTTTTATAATATCGAGGATCAATTATATTTGGTTGATGTTCCCGGATATGGTTTTGCCAAGGTGTCTAAGAAGCAACGTGAAGAATTCGGAACAATGATTGAAGAATATCTAACAACACGTCATGTTTTAAAAGGCGTGGTTATTTTGGTTGATGGTCGACATGAACCAAGTGAAGACGATGTATCGATGTATCAGTATGTCAGTTACTACCACATTCCAACGCTAGTCGTAGCCACTAAGATGGATAAGATTAAACGTAATCAATGGAATAAGACTATTAGTAAGGTAACTAAGACTATGCAAATCAATCAAACCGATAATTTGCAGTTATTTAGTGCTGAAACAAAGTATGGTAAAGAAGAAGTTTGGTCATGGATCGAAGATCATATGTAATATAAAAACGTCACTCTGAGTGTTTACTCAAAGTGGCGTTATTTTGTTATGTCTTGATTATAACGATTAAAATTACTGCAACTAAATGGATTAAAATGCAACAAATGATAAATATGATGATGTCTGAGTCACTAATAAGTATATTTATGTGTGAAAGGAGAAAAATTTAATGAAGATTAACTTTGATTGGGATGATTTGTATTCGCTATCTGAAATTGGTATTCAACTTAATCCAAAAAATCATGAATTGAAAAATAAGTTAAAAACCTTTTTATCTGACAAAGCACATATTGAGGTTATCAATCCTAAAAATAACCGGAGTTTATTGCTGAACTGCTCGCAAGTTTTGTCAATCGAAGCTATGGATAATTTATCAAAAGTTTATACAATTAATAACGAAGTTTTTTATGTTAATGGACGTCTTAAAAAATTTGAAGCAATTACAAATGCAAATTTATTTAGAATAAATAATTCCGTTATTCTTAATTTATCAGAAGTAGTTGATTTTAATACTGGTAAGTATGCACGTTTGGAAGTACACACTAAAGGCAATCAAAGTTTTATTGTTAGCCGACATTATGCTAAGAGGCTCAAGGAGGAATTGATTAGTGTTCAAAGAATTGAAGAATAAGTTTATGCAAGCTACTTTTTTAACTATAATTTGGATATTAGGGATTTTGAATATTGTCTTTGGAAATATAACAGTTAATCTAAATACATTTTGGAGTATTATCGGAATAGCATTGTTGTTTGCAACAGTTTTTGGAGTTATCTATCCATATGTGTGGAACTATGGAACTTGGATAGCTCCAATTAATATTATTACAACAACAAGTGCCAATCTTTTCTGTGGATTTATTTCCGTGTATTTATTATCAAAAGAAATGTTTGCTTTGATCATTCCATATTGGTTAGCAATTGTTTTACTAGATTTATTTATGCATATTTTGGCATTCTATTTTTACCGGAAGTATGAGAATAAACGCTTAGTTAAAAAATTAAATAAATTATAGTGATGGTTCATTGCACTATGCTAAATTAAAAAAAATATACACAAATTAAATTTTTTTTAATAAAAAGCACTTGCATTATTTTGAGCATCTGTTAGTATAACTTACATAAATTAAATTTCAGCTTCACAACAAGTAATCATTTACCTGAGTGTTAAGAGAATTGACGGTTGGTGCAAGTCATGCAGGGTAATCTGATAAAATACCAAGTTGAAATTTCGTGTCCAACGTTACTGGAGTAAAGAGCAGATAATTTATTTATCTGAATTTGGGTGGTACCGCGCAATTAGCTCCCTGCATATACTGCAGGGGCGCTTTTTTTATTCCCAGCGACTCGGGCAAAATAATAGGAGGATATTTACATGAACATTATTGATGAACTTTCATGGCGTGGTTTGATCAACCAACAATCTGACGAAGAGGGCTTAAGAAAGTTAGTCGACGAGAAAGACATTTCCCTTTATTGCGGAATGGATCCAACAGGTGACTCAATGCACATCGGTCACTTGTTACCATTCATGACATTGAAACGATTTGGTGATGCTGGACATCATCCTTATATCGTTATTGGTGGAGCTACTGGTTCAATTGGTGATCCAAGTGGTAAGAAGGCTGAGCGTCCAATGCAAACTATGGACCAAGTCAATCACAACGTTGAGGCTCTAAGCAATCAAGCTAAGAGAATTTTCACAGATTTCACAATGGTTAATAACTATGATTGGACAGAACC
Organism: Companilactobacillus nodensis DSM 19682 = JCM 14932 = NBRC 107160; assembly: GCF_000615905.1. Classification (GTDB taxonomy): domain Bacteria; phylum Bacillota; class Bacilli; order Lactobacillales; family Lactobacillaceae; genus Companilactobacillus; species Companilactobacillus nodensis. The sequence continues at coordinate 40,974 of NZ_BAMN01000007.1, read as the reverse complement.
AATCGGAATTCTTGATTTCTTGCGTGATTATGGAAAATTATTCAATGTTAACACAATGTTAGGTAAGGAAATTATTTCAAGTCGTTTGGAAGCAGGTATTTCCTTCACAGAATTTACCTATCAAATCTTACAATCACTAGATTTCTTAACACTTTATCGTAAGCACAATGTTCAACTACAAGTTGGTGGTGGTGATCAATGGGGTAACCTTACAGCCGGATTGGACTTGATCCATAAGGCCGAAGGTCAAGATGCCAAAGTTTATGCTTTGACGATTCCATTGCTACTAAAAGCCGACGGTACAAAGTTTGGTAAGACTGCTGGTGGTGCTGTATGGCTCGATGCTGAAAAGACATCCCCATATGAGTTCTATCAATTCTGGTTCAACCAAGATGACAAAGACGTAATTAACCTTCTTAAGAAATTCACTTTCTTAAACCAAGATGAAATCGCAGCTTTAGCAGAAAAAGTTAAGACAGCACCTGAAAAACGTGAAGCACAAAGAACTTTGGCAGAAGAAGTTACTAAATTCGTTCACGGAGAAGAAGCACTTAAAACAGCAGAAAAAATTACTGAAGTTCTCTTCTCAGGTGAAATTCAAGCTCTAACAACGGATGAAGTCGCACAAGCCTTCAGTGGTGTACCAAGTGAAGAGATCCCAGCTGATGAGATCAACTTGGTAGACTTATTGATTGCCGCTAATGTCGACAAGTCAAAACGTCAAGCACGTGAAGATATTCAAAACGGTGCAATCAGAATCAACGGGGAGAAACTAACTGAAACAACAGAAATGATCGACCCTAAAGATTCATTTGATGGCAAATACATCGTTATCCGTCGTGGTAAGAAAAAGTACTTCCTAGCCCTAATTAAATAAATTTAATTAGGGCGATGAATAATATGAGAAAAGAAAAAAGACTAAGCACATTAGAAAGTTTAATTGTTATGGTAGTAATGTTTGGAATCCTAGGAACGATGATGATCGGCTTCGGTATGACGCCACAAGTTCCGATTCTGTTAACATTTACCCTATTGCTATTCTACGGAAAGTTCCGTGGATTCAGTTGGACAGAGTTACAAGAGGGAATCGTTGACGGCGTTAAGCCTGGTATCATTCCGATGATTATTTTCGTTATGATCGGAGTTCTGGTCGCATCATGGTTGATCTCCGGAGTTATTCCGACAATCATGGTTTACGGATTAGAAATTCTCAATCCACATTTCTTCTTATTCACAGTTTTTGTAAGTTGTTGTTTAGTTGGTGTTATAGTTGGTAGTTCGTTCACTACCATTTCAACTTTGGGAATTGTTTTCATGGGTATTGGACACGTTATGGGCATTGATGCGGTTCTAGTAGCAGGTTCGATCGTTTCCGGATCATTGTTTGGTAACAATATGTCGCCACTATCTGGAACAACTAATTTATCTACTGGTATTGCTGGTGTTAAGAACGTCTTCAGTCATATCAGAACAATTTCTCATACGGCATTGATTTCTGCCGCAGTAACCGCAATTATCTTTTTATTCATCGGCCACAGTAATGGTCAAGTTGATATGAGTTCTGTTCATCACATTGTGAATGCATTGCAAGCAAACTTCTTCGTATCTCCTTGGATGTTATTACCGATCATTGTTTTGATTGGTTGTGCCATAATGCAAGTACCTGCAATTCCAACATTGTTGAGTGGTTCATTAACAGCTATCATCATGGATATGTTCATTAACCACACATCATTCAAAACAATCAGTACCGTTATCATGCAAGGATTCAAGTTAAACTCATCTGACAAGCAGATCAATGCTATCGTCAGTGGTGGTGGTGTCTCAAGTATGTTAGACAGTATTTCACTTATCCTAGTTGCTTTAACACTTGGTGGTGTCTTACTAAAGCTTGGTGTAGTCGAGAATTTAATCGGTAAGTTGAGCAACAAAGTTAATACACCGGGTAAGTTGGTCAGTGCTTCAATGCTTAGTGCTATCGGTGTTAACTTCCTAGTTGGTGAACAATACATTTCAATTATTCTTCCCGGAACTACTTTCCGTGATAACTTCAAGAAGTTAGGTATTCAACCTCAATACTTATCACGTGTGTTGGCTAGTGGTGGTGCCGATATCAATGCGCTAGTTCCATGGGGCGTTAGTGGTATCTTCATCTCAGGTATTCTAGGCGTAAGTCCATTTGCCTTTATTCCATTTGCATTCTACGTATGGATGAACCCATTATTGACTGTTATCTTTGCGTTTGTCTTTGGTAAGAGTTACGTAAAAGATACAGAGGCCAACGAAAAGAAATTTTCTTTTAAAAAGCCAGCCTTAGATACTAATAATTAAATATAAAAAATAAAATAAAACGACTTTCATGACTGATATAACAGTTTGAAAGTCGTTTTTTGTTAGCCGTAAACTAAATTCTTTCTTGACGATTATTTGGAATTAACATATAGTATTTCCAACGAAAACTTTTAAGCAAGTCCAGTGAGGCCTGAAAGGTTACATACAGTTTTCGTAATAAAAATTATGAAAAATAAAAGAAGACAACTTTTAATCGGATCCAGTGAGGTCCCAAAGGTTATACGAGTAAACTCCAACTTTGGGACACTGAATCTGACAGTGTCCCTTTTAATTTGGAGGAAAAAGCAATGAAGCACATACTTTCAATGTCAGATCTAACAAACGAAGACGTATATGGATTGATCGATACCGCAATCGATTTCAAGAATGGTAAGAAGTCAGAAATTGGTCAAGATAAGTTCGCCATGAACTTATTCTTTGAGAACAGTACAAGAACTAAGTCAAGTTTCCAAGTAGCTGAAATGAAATTAGGTATGAAGGAAATTGCTTTTGAAGCTTCAACTTCTTCAACAACCAAAGGTGAGAGCCTTTATGACACAGTTAAGACAGTCGAAAGTATCGGTGCTAGTGTAGCTGTGATTCGCCACCCACAAGACAAATATTATGAAGAACTTATTAATAACAATATGAATATTCACATCATCAACGGTGGAGATGGAACTGGCCAACATCCTTCACAATCACTACTAGATTTAATGACCATTTATGAACACTACGGTCACTTTGATGGACTAAAGGTTGGCATTATCGGCGACTTGAGTCACTCCCGTGTAGCACATTCAAATGCTGAAATCTTAACGCGATTAGGTGCTGAAGTGAGTTTGGTGGATTAGATTCATGGTACACAGATGAGTTCCAAGGTATTGGATCACACATGAGTGTTGATGAACTTTGCCAAGAGATGGATGTTGTTATGTTACTCAGAGTACAACACGAAAGATTAAGCTCAGAAGAGAATCAAAACTTCTCCAAAGAAGATTACTTCAACACATACGGCATGGATATGCGCCGAGTTGAAATGATGAAACCAGATGCAATGATCATGCATCCAGCACCAGTCAACCGTGGTGTTGAAATTGCAGATGATGTAGTTGAATGCAACAAGTCGTATATTTTCCCACAAATGACAAACGGTGTTTACATGAGAATGGCAATGATCGAAGCGGTACTCGAAGGAGCAAAAATTGACAGTGAAACTAATCAAGAACGCCAAGCTGTATTACGATAAGAAGTTAGTTGATAGGGATGTTCTAATCGAGAATGGTAAGTTCAAGGAAATCGCAACTGAGATCGATTTTGATGGAGCTGAAGTAATCGACGCTCAACATAACTTGGTTGCTCCAGGCCTTGTCGATGTACACGTTCACTTTAGAGAACCAGGACAGGTTCATAAGGAAACTATCAAAACTGGTAGTGCGGCTGCTGCCCACGGTGGATTTACGACAGTTGGGGCAATGCCAAATGTTGTACCTGTACCTGACGATGTTGAAAAGTTCGAACATCAAATGGAATTAAATAAGCAATCTAAGATTCACACATTACAATATGCACCCATAACATTAGAGGAAACATCAGATCAACTAAGCCCACTTGAAGATCTTGCGGCTGCAGGAGCGTTTGCTTTCTCAAACGATGGTCACGGAATTAACAATGCTAAGACAATGTTTGATGCCATGCAACGAATTGCTCAATTGAACAGCCATTTGGCAGCTCATGTTGAGGATCAAAATTTATTTAATAAAGGCGTTATCAATGCTGGTGCTACAGCAATTAATCTAGGTTTACCAGCCATTGAACGAGTTGCGGAAACATCACAGTTAGCCAGAGATCTTTTGTTAGCCAAGGAATCTGGCGTTCATTATCATGTCTGCCATATTTCAACAGCCGATAGTGTTAACTTGATACGAATCGTTAAGGATGCAGGAATTAATGTGACCTGTGAAGTAACACCACATCACTTATTGTTGAGTGATCAAGATATTGTTAATGACAATGCTAATTATAAGATGAATCCACCACTGCGGTGTGAGTCAGATCGAGAGGCTTTGATTGCTGGTGTACTTGATGGCACTATCGACATGATAGCTACCGACCATGCGCCGCACGCAGTTGACGAGAAGAATAAGGGATTATTAAAGAGTGCTTTTGGAATAACTGGGATCGAGACGTCATTTCCGTTGATACATAAGTTATTTGTCAAAAGCGGCATGATGAGTCTAGAACGTCTACTAGACATTATGTCTAGTAGACCAGCCGAGATTTTTGGACTGGATGCTGGTAAAATCCAGCTTGATAGGTCAGCCGACTTTACCATAATTGATTTATTTGAAGAATATCATTTTGAAAAAGAGGACTTCCTATCTAAAGGAATTAACACGCCTTTTGTTGGTAGTGACTGGAATTGTTTCGGTAAGATCGAGAAGACATTTGTGAATGGTGAGGAAGTTTATTCAGAGTAAGAATACTTGAGGAGGTACTAGGTAGTAATGAAGAAACCAGTAATAATTGCGTTAGATTTTGCGGATGATTTTGAGTGTATTGAGTTTTTGAGCCAGTTTCCAAAGGACGAGAATCTTTTTGTGAAGATTGGCTTGGAAATGTTCTGTCAGTTTGGTTATCCATTTGTTAGAAGTCTCAGAAACCGTGGATACAATATTTTCTTAGACCTCAAGTTGCATGATATCCCGAATACAGTTCGCAGAACTTGCGAGATGATCGCCAAATGGGATGTTCAAATGTTAACAGTTCATGCATCTGGTGGGGCTGAGATGATTGCCGCAGCCAAAGAAGGACTTGATGGAACTGATACGAAGTTATTAGCCGTTACACAATTGACTTCCCTTGGACAAGTTGAACTAGCTAATGAACTACAAGTTCCATTACAATCTCAAGATTACGTTACACATCTAGCCAAATTAGCTTATGATAACGGCGCTGATGGAGTTATTTCGTCAGCTCTAGAAGTTCCACTTATCAAAGAAGCAACTGGTGAAGACTTCCTATGTATTACTCCAGGTATCAGACCAAAATCAGCCCAAGTTGGAGATCAAAAACGTGTGGCTACACCTGCCAAAGCCAGAGTTCTTGGAAGTGACGGCATCGTCGTTGGACGTCCGATTACTCAGGCTGATGATGGTTATGTTGCATATCAAAATATTTGTAAGGAGTGGAATAAATAATGGATAAAATCGAAGTATCAAAGAATATTGCAAGTGAGTTATTAGATATCAAGGCGGTGACACTTAATCCTAAGAGTCCTTTCATCTGGGCAAGTGGGATTCACGCACCGATTTATACTGATAATCGTTTGACGATAGCTTATCCAAAATTCCGCCAACAAATTGCCAAAGACTTAGCTGATCTGATCAAAGAAAACTATCCTGATGTAGAAGTTATCAGTGGTGTCGCAACTGCTGGGATTCCTCATTCCACTGGCGTAGCTAATATTCTTAACTTGCCGCTAAACTATGTCCGTGCACAACCTAAGGACCATGGTAAGAAAGGACAAATTGAAGGTCGTTGCAAAGCGGGAGATAAAGTTGTCTTGATCGATGACTTGATCTCTACTGGCGGCAGTATTTTAAAGGCTGTCCACGCCGTTCGTGAAGCTGGTGCTGAAGTGATCGGTACTGCAGCTATCTTCTCTTATAACTTGCCTGAAAGTACGAAGAATTTTGCGGACGCTGACACAAAATTAGTTACCTTAACAAATTACCCAACAATGATCGAAGTAGCTCAGGAACAAAACTACGTTGAAGCAGAAGATATGGAACTATTAAAACAATGGTACAAAGAACCAGAAAGTTGGGGCAAATAATGGATCTATATAAATATGTACGACCACTTATTTTTAAAGTCGATCCTGAAGTTGATCATCACCTAGTTGGTGATGGTTTGAAAATATTCAACGATAATGCTGGTATCCTTCGCAAGATGTTTTATACGAAAAAACGTCCTAACTTACAAGTGAAGATCAAAAATTTAACTTTTGATTCGCCAATCGGCATTGCGGCTGGTTTTGATAAAAAAGCTGAATTCTACAACAGTCTAGGCGCCTTAGGAGCTGGATTCGTTGAAGTCGGTAGTGTTACTAAAGAGGCGCAAGCAGGTAACAAGAAAAAACGTGTATTTCGTTTGCCTGAAAATCATGCGATCATCAATCGCATGGGATTGAATAATGACGGCATTGCAACAACTAAGGCACGTTTACAAGCACATCCTGCCGACGGTGTGAAAATTGGTTTGAGCATCGCACCCGGCCACGGATTGAATGATGCTGGAAAAGTTGCGGAAATGGTTCAAAGTGTCAAAGATATCCATGAAGAAGCTGATTATATTGCTCTCAACATCAGTTGTCCCAATCAAAAAGGAGTAGCAACTTTACAACAAGTTGGACTACTCACTGAGTTATTAATTGGAATTAAAGAATTAGAAATCGACGAATCAATCTTTTGTAAATTTGGAAATGATATTGATACTGACGAATTAGTTTCGACATTGCACGCAGTTGAAGGATTGTTAGACGGAGTCATTCTGACTAATACAAGCGGGATGAAACGTGAAAAACTTCAATCTGTTAATAAAAAAGAAAACGGCGGACTGAGCGGTAAGCCAATTTTTGAAACATCAATTGCGATGACTAAGTTGATTCACAGTGAATTCCCTGACATGCCAATCATCTATTCTGGTGGAGTATTCACACCCGAAGATGCACAAACAGCATTAGAAGCTGGAGCAACACTAGTTGAAGTGTATACGGGCTTCATCTATGAAGGTCCAACAATGATCGAGCGGATCAATCGTTATTTATCTGAAAAACAAATGATGGCTGAAATTAAATAAGAGTTTGCGGAATTTTTTCCGCAAGCTCTTATTTTCTTAGAATATTGAAATGAAAATGAATCCGATGATTCCGACTAGTAAACAATAGAGGAATGCTGGGGCTAACGTTTTACGTAAGATATTTCCTTCTTGTCCATTCAATCCTACGAGTGAACTTACTGCCACAATATTGTGAACACAGATCATGTTCCCGGCAGCGGCACCGATCAATTGAGCCGATAAGACGATTTGTTGTGAAATATGGGCGTTGCTGGCAATATCTGATTGAATTTGCCCGAAAGTCAATGTGGAGACGGTGGTACTTCCGGTAACGAATGAACCTAAGGCACCAAGGAATGGTGCAATGAAGATCCAACCTGCTGAGAAGTATTTAGAGATGAAATTGGCGATATACATCGGCATACTTTCAAGATCAGCACTGTTGTAATTGGAATTGGTGAACACTTGAACCATGACCAAAGTGACGATCAAGGCGATAGCAGTTGATTTCATTGACTTGATGACTTTTATTCCGGTTGGTACAAAGCTCTTGATTGATCTTACTTGAATCAGTAATCCTAAGATAACGGCGATCGTCAGTAAGGTCCCCGGTGAATACAAGAACTCCCAATCAGAGTTTAAACCCTTGAAGCCAAAAATGTTTTTCCAAGAAAGGTTTAAGAATGTCGTTAGAAAGACTTTGAGTGGTTCAATAACTCTTGATAGTAGCAACATAACTACGACGATAATGTATGGAGACCAGGCTTTGATCAATGGCATATCGGAAGTTTCTTCGACTGTGTCACTTTGTTGCTTCATAGTCCAAGGTGTTATAAAGCTGGATTTTGGTATCAAAAACTTAAATCTAATTGAGATAATGGCGATAATAATCGTTATAAATGGTGATAGAATCGAAACAAATTCGTAACCTACAAATGCCGCAGATAATAAGGCGATGACGCTGTATAAGATTCCCAATAATAATGTCCATGGCAAGAATTCTAGCCAATTTTTGAGACGGTTTTGTTTATTCGGACTGAATAGAAATACTAGTAGGAAGATTAATATTGTAGGCATTAATGAGCCAGCAAATAAGTCAATCCTAGTTAGGCTTTGTCCGACAGTGTTTAAAAATGAAGGAGCATCATTAACGTTACTTAAACCAACTGTTAGTGGAGTTCCGACAGCACCGAAGGCAGCAGGAGTCGAATCAGCTACCAAAGCTAAGGTCACTGATGCCATTGGTGAGAATCCCAGGGCAATCATAAGTGGGGCAGTTACCATGGCTGGAGTTCCGAAGCCGGAAACACCTTCAATTAATCCTCCGAATAAATATGCGATCAAAACAGTTTGCACGCGCATATCGGATGATAATTTTTCGAAACCAATATTGATCCTAGTAATGGCTCCGGTATGTTCCAGAGTCTTGAGCATTACCAGTGCTCCGAATAAGATCCAGATGATAGGAAGTGACTTATGGATCGCTTGAAAAATCGAAGCAATTAAAATTTTGGTATCCATTTTCCAAAATGTGGCGCCCAGTATCATTACAACAATGGCGCTGATCGACATCCCTTTGGTTGCCGGTAAATTGAGTACTCCCAAAAGGATCATGGGTAAGATTACTGCTGAAAGTGCAACAAGTATCATAGATAAATCCCCCGAATTATTAAATTGTGATTGAATGCAGTATAAGGTTCTTTGAACGTTTCATATTGTACATCGTACTAACTGCATATGCCATTTTGAAAAAAGAACCTCAAAATGTATCTTCCTAGCTATTTAGTTGGGGAGAAATACTTTGAGGTCCTAAATGACTTATAAACACAAATTGTGTTGCTTAATATTAACATATTATTATTATTGTGAAAACATTGATGCATCGCTAATGTAATCGCAAACTAATTTCACAATATTTTTCTAATTTTTAATTTTCTCAAGTTGTTAAATAAGATTGATTTAATAATAAGTGCTTTTTTTCACAAATATTTAAATTAAAAAAGTATCTTCAAAAAAATTTTTTGAAGATACTTTTGGCACAATTATTGCTATAACATTTGCATTGGTCCACCGTCAATACCCTTAGTCAGCGTCATTTCTGTTTCTGGGTCAATGTTGGTTTCGGATTTTAATATTTCTGATAGGTGACGATGCAAATCTTCTTCGTCCATCTTTGATTTTAGATGCCAAGCATCATTGTTACCATTGGTAGAGACTTTCCCTAGTTTATCTATACCTTTTATTTTTCTGGGATCAATAAGATTTTCGGAAGCTGTTTTTATTTCGACAAAATAGTTAGTATACCAGTCAAAAAAATTCATGAATTCTTTCATACGGTTCCCCTCCATAAAGCGTTTTCCATATTTCTATGCATTTACTATGATAGAGTAGTTTAATAGATATGAGTAATGTTTTTTTAAAATTTTTATTTAACCACAGTTTTTGGGGAGAATTTGAAATGAATCTAGAGTATAGACAGGCTGAAGAAATCAGTGAAGACGATTATAAGTTATTGCTAGACGCTGATCCATCTAAGGAGATAGTTGATAGTTATATCAAACGTTCGACCGTTTTTGAAGTGTTGAATTTGGACAAGTTGGTCGGAATCGTTGCGATGTTACCGACACGTCCCGAAACATTGGAAATCGTCAATATTGCCGTGGCACCAGAACAGCAGAACCTAGGAATTGGGACAATGATTCTTGAGAAGATGATTGCTAGTGCTAAGGCAGCGGATTACAACACGTTAGAAATTGGTACCGGAAGCAATTCTTATCAGCAATTGCATGTATATCAAAAAGTTGGTTTCAGAATGAGTTGGATAGATAAGGACTTCTTCACTAATAATTATTCAAGAAAAGTCATTGATAAGTATTTGACGTTTGACGGTTTTGTTTTAAAGGATATGGTTCGTCTAACAATGAAGCTAAAGTAAATATGTCTTGGATACAGTTAAAATAATTTCTTATGCGTGTTTGGTTTGTTTTAACATCAAAATCAGTAGGAAACGTAATATACTAATCAAAACTATACCCATAAAAAATGCTCGAGCTCCAATGAATGGAGACCTTGTGCTGTAAAAGGTCTGAATAGCGACTAAGATGCCCGTCCCAATGGAACCACCTACTTGACGAAGCGTATTGACCATTGCAGTCCCGTGTTTCAATAATGGATTTGGGAGTACATTCAATGCTTCAGTTGTTAGGGGTGTTAGTACGAGAGCATTCCCAATCATTTTGAAAATTAAGCAAATGGCCATCATAATTAATGAGCTATGAATATTTAGAAACAAGAATGGAATCATTGAAATTGCTACGGTTAGACTACCGACAAGTCCAAGAATTTTTGCACCTATACGATCATATAAATGTCCTGCAACTAATGAGGTTAAGCCACTGGCAATCGCCCCAGGTAGTAAAACAAAGGCTGAGGTCAAAGCTGAGTGATGCATTGCTGATTGAATAAGGTAGGTACAATAGCCTGTGGACCAATTAAGATGATGAATGATAGAACTACCAGAACAAGTGATATAGAGAATTGACGATTTTTGAAAATACTGAAGTCTAGCATTGGCTTTTTTAATTGCGCTTCGCGATGAATGAAAATGACGATAAATAGAAAGCCAATGATGATAAATAAAATTCCTAACTTTATATTTGAATTAAGGCTACCTGTTCCGTAGAGCAATGATCCAAACCCAAGAGTTGAATAAGTGACAGATGAATAATCTAGTCGTTGACGTTTATTGACTGTTCCTACATTTTGCATACAAAAAAATGTTGCGATAGTTAATCCGATTCCAATCGGTAGTACTAACCAAAAAAGATATCTCCATGACAAATGACTAATAATGAAACCAGCGACAGTTGGGCCTATAAGTGGAGCAAAACCAGTTGTCAAACTGATGATACCCATTACTGTTCCGTGCTTTTCTTTTGCAACAATTGTAAACATAACAACCTGCATTAATGGGATAATAATGCCAGCGCCAATTGCTTGAATGAGTCGAGAAATCAGTAATAGACTAAAAGCAGGAGAAATGGCTGACAGTAGTGTTCCCAGTGAGAAAGTACCTAAGGCAAAGAGGGTCAACTGACGAGTATTGAAACGTCCGATCAAATAAGCGGTAACTGGAATACAAACGCCGTTTACTAGCATATAAGCAGTTGTTAACCATTGAACAGTATTGCCACTAATCGAAAAAGTTTTCATGATGTCAGGGAATGCTGTAAATAATAGTGTTTGATTGAGTATAGTAATAAATGCTCCAAGTGTGAAAATTGTTAAGATTGTTCTTACATGATAGGATTTTGTCACAAAAGACACGCCTCCAAATAATTTCTCAAGTTGTAAGTACAACTTGAATGCTGTTATCATACAACGGTCGTATTTTTTAGTCAATTATTCTAAGTTTTAAATACAATATTGAAGGTGATGATATTATGGGTCAGAATCATTTAGTTACAACAGCGGAACTTATTTATCAGATTGGGCAATTAGAGGGTAAAATCATTCATCAACGGCTAAGCGGGCTAGGTATCCGTATGGATCATGCACGATTGTTGCATTATGTGAGCCAGAAATCAGGGACAAATCAAGTGAGCCTTGCGAAGTACTTAAATGTTCAGCCCGCCACTTTGACAAATATGATTAAGAAACTTGAAAAACAAGATTTAGTCATTCGTCGTGTTGATCCTAACGATTCACATCAAAAACGGCTTTTTTTGTTGCCCAAGGGTGAAGATGCTGCGCAGCAAGTTAATGAAGTTTTCCACGAGTTAAATGAAATTGTCATGTTGGCAAATCTGGATAATAATGGACAATTACAGGAACTTTTTGAAATGCTTTTAGTTAATTACCATGAAAATAATTGAATAACTAAACAAGCAACGATAATAAATACACCCGAGTTATGTATTTCATACATAATTCAGGCGTATTTTTTGTTAACTAATTAAATTGTTGGTTCAATATCAGAATCTTGATCGTCATCATTGTCTGACTTTTGGTGGAGGTGGCTATGGCGATATCCGTAGGTGAAGTAGATGATCAATCCGAAGGTGAACCAAGCGGCGAAGACCATCCAAGTTACGGCTTGTAACTGAGTCATCAAGACAACACACATGACGAATGAAAGTATAGGAATGTATGGATAAAGTGGAACTTTGAAACCAGCTGGCAATTCATCGTAGTTGTCCAATCTTCTTAAGAAGACGACACCAATAGAAACAGTTGAGAATGCGAACAGGGTCCCAATATTAACCAATTCCGCGATTTTTTCCAATGGTATAAACATTGAGACCAAACTTGCTAAGATTGCAAAAGTATAAGTATTAAAAACAGGTACGTGGGTTTCTTTATTAATTTTTGAGAGAGACTTGGGTAATAATCCATCACGACTGATGGCAAAAATCAAACGAGTACCACCATATGACATTACCAGTAATACGGTCGTCATACCGGCAACAGCACCAAATGAGACAATACCGGCCACCCAATTTTGGTTCATCAATTGTAATGCATATGCGACGGGGTCAGCAACATTTAACTTAGTGTAGTGAACTACACCAACTAGAACAGCAGCTACTGCAGCATAGAGGACCGACGCTATCATTAGGGATGATACGATACCGATCGGCATATCACGCTGAGGATTCTTAACTTCTTCAGATGCAGTTGACACGGCATCAAATCCGATATACGCATAGAATGCAACGGCTGAGCCAGCTAAGACACCTTTGAAGCCAAATGGCAACAATGGATTGTAGTTGGCAGGTTTAATGTAGAATATTGCGACTGCAATAAAAAGTAAAATAACGATAACTTTGGTTGCGACTAGGATCGTATTCAACTTCGTGGATTCTTTAATGCCCTTTGCCAGAATGAAGCCGATTATTAAGGTGATCATACCGGCAATGATATTGACACCACCACTCTTACCTGGTGTCCCCATGGAGACTGATAGGAAGTCGGGCAGGTTGATCCCAAATCCTGATAACAAGCTTTGAAAATATGCTGACCAACTAACCGCTACCGATGAGACAGCAAACAAGTACTCTGAAACTAATGCCCAACCGATGATCCAGGCAACTAATTCACCAAAAACCGTATAAACGTAGGCATAAGCACTACCAGCAACCGGAATGGTTGAAGCAAATTCCGAATAACAAAGTGCCGCTAATGCACAGACAGCAGCGGAGAGAATATAGGCAAACATTGTACCGGGACCAGCATAATTAGCCGCAATTATACCAGGTGTGATGAATATTCCGGCACCAACGATCGCACCGACACCCATTGCGGTCAGTCCCCAAGCACTAAGATCTCGGCTCAACGAGTCTTCGTCCTTAGTATATTTTATTTCAAACTTCTTCTTGGCTAATAACTTTGCAATTTCCATAACGCCTCCTCCTTGAATTTTTTCATCTAAAGTATAATTGGTATAAATTGTGAAAGTCAACAAATATGACCGGAATATTATTTTTTATAATAGCTTTTATTTGCCTACATGAATAGACTCATGTATACTGTCGGTGAAATATAAGAAACAGTATATTGTGAAAAAATCTTATCTTTTAAAAATTGGTATAGAAATTGTGAGGTAACCGAAGTGAGTAATAAAATCCGGATTTCGATTGCGGGAGCAAACGACTTTAAAATTTTTGAACTAGTAGATAGTTTCCATGATGACAATATATCCTTTGACTTATTTGGAGTCGATAAACCTGAATATCATTTTTGGAGCAATGTATCATATATCGAAGCTGATTCTGACGAAGAGGCGGTCAGGTTGGCAGTCAACGATGTCCTGAACGGTGCGAATGTTATCTTCAAAGGATTAGTTCAGACACATACGATTTTGAAGGAAGTTTTAAAAAAAGAATATGGCTTGGTTCAAAAGAAATTACTGTCTCACGTGTCGATTATTGAGATATCAGCATTGAATCGGCCGGTGTTGCTGACGGATGCAGCAATGAATATAGATCCTGATATTGATCAGGAACGATTGATAATTGAGAATGCCATCGACGTAGCGCATTCGATCGGTATTAAATCACCCAAAGTATCGTTGTTGAGCTCAGCGGAGAATTTTAATCCCAAAATGCCTTCATCGGTCAAAGCTAAAGATTTAACTGAGTACTATCAAGATAAAAAAATTGACGCAATTGTCTATGGTCCACTTTCGCTAGATATTTCTTTATCCAAAGAAATTGCGGAGGAAAAGAAGTTTACCGGACCGATACAAGGGGATGCTGATGTTTTGGTAGTTCCTAATATTGATGTCGGTAATGTCTTGTACAAGTCACTAACAATGTTTGCCAATGCTAAAGTTGGTGGAATTATTGTGGGAACTAAGGTTCCAATCGTCTTAACATCTCGTGGTGATTCACTCGAAAACAAAATATTATCACTGAAATTTGCTTTAAAAACTATTTAAGCAGGTATAAATCTATGATAAGGACACTGATTATTAATCCAGGTTCAACTTCGACCAAAATTGCATTGTTTGCTGATAATGAATGTGTGTTGAATCAAAATATTGAACATGAAAATCATGAAATATTAAAGTTTCACAGTTTAGTTGAGCAAGAACCGTTTCGCATACAAAAAATTGAAGAATATATTACAGCTCATAATATTGATTTGAATAGCATCGATGCATTTGTCGGTCGAGGAGGGCTGATGCGGCCCATTCCTGGCGGAACTTATGAAGTAGATACGGCAATGATAGAAGACTTGCGGTCGGGTAAGTTTGGTATACATGCTCCAATCTTGGTGCCATAATTTCTGATTATTTTGCTAAGAAACTTCAAAAGAGAGCTTTCATTGTTGATCCGGTAGTGTCGATGAATTTGAACCAGTTGCATATCTTAGTGGATTCAAGGGATTAGAGAGGCGAAGCGTGTTCCATGCTCTGAATCAAAAAGCCGTTGCTAGAGAAGCTCTGAAAAATATCAACAAAAAATATGCTGAATCTAATGTTATTGTGGCGCATCTCGGCGGCGGTATTAGTATCGGCGCACATAAGCGCGGTAAGGTAGTCGATGTTAATAACGGATTGGATGGTGAAGGTCCGTTCGCACCTAATCGAACTGGTCAGGTCAGTGCTATGAGTGTGGTTGATTATGTTTTTGATCATCAAACAGATCGAGAAACGATGAGAAAGTTGATTACGCAAACTGGCGGCTTGGTTTCGTATTTAGGCACCAATGACCTGCGTGAAGTTGAAGCAAAAATTACATCGGGTGACAAATATGCCAAATTAGTTTTTGATAGTTTGGTCTATCAAATATCCAAAGAAATCGGTAAACAAGCTGCGGTATTACAGGGAGAAGTAGATATGGTAATTTTGACCGGTGGTTTGGCGTATTCTGTGCCTTTGAAGAAAGCGCTGACACAAAAAAATAAATGGATTGCTGATGTAGTAGTTATTCCTGGAGAAATGGAAATGCAGGCACTGAATCTAGGAGCACAGAGAGTATTAACTGGAACCGAAGATGTAAAAAACTATCAAAAGGAATCGGAGGCTTTAGCACATGCCAAAAGAATATGATCTAGTCGTAATTGGTGGTGGAATCGGTGGATATTCCGGAGCCATCAAAGCTGCCAAAGAGGGTTTGAATGTTGCGTTAGTCGAACGTGATCTGGTCGGTGGAACCTGCTTAAATCGTGGATGTATTCCTACCAAGGCATATTTGAAGAGTGCGCAGGCAATTCGAGAATTCAAGAACATTTCAGAATTTGGAATTGAAACTGATGCCGAATATCAAGTTGATTTTTTGAAGATCAAACAGCGTAAAGACAAGATCGTTAGTAATCTTCGTAACGGTGTTGCGGCATTGATCAAAATGAACAAGATTGATTACTTCCAAGGTGAGGGTAGTGTTCTAGGGACATCGATTTTTACTCCTAAATCGGGCTCAGTAATGATCAAGCCAGAGGGTGATGCTGATGAAATTATTTTGACACCGAAGAATGTTTTGATTGCCACAGGTTCAAGACCAGCTAGTTTGCCCAACATCAATGTGGATGAAATAAATATTTTATCTTCTAACGGAATTTTGGAATTAGAAACATTGCCGAAGTCGATCACTATTATCGGCGGCGGAGTTATCGGTGTCGAATGGGCGTCATTACTCAAATGGATGGGTGTCAAAGTTACTATTGTAGAATTCCAAGACAGATTGATCGTTAACGAAAGTAAAAAAATTTCCAGTCAACTAAAAGCTGAATTTGAAAAACAGGGAATTAATTTATTGCTATCTACCAAAGTTGAATCAGTTGAAGTCAGTGATGGTGAGACAAAAATAATTGCGGACAAGGCCGGAGAAAAAACTGAAATTAAATCCGAAAAAATTCTAGTGGCAGTTGGTAGACGTCCAAATATTGAGAATATCGGTCTTGAAGCTTCCGGAGTTGAATATGGCAAGCGTGGGATAAAAGTAAATGAGTTTTTCCAAACAAGTGCTGAGAACATCTATGCAGTAGGCGATGTGATTCCAACCCTTCAGTTGGCACATGTGGCTGCCGCAGAATCTGAGATTGCAGTTGAGAAGATATTAGAACACGATGTTACACCATTGAAATATGACAACATCCCTCGTGGGGTTTATACGTATCCAGAAATTGCTAGTGTTGGAATTACTGATGGCACTAATGGTCACGAGGTTAAGGCTGATCATGGACAATTCGATTTCAAGTTTAACGGTAAGTCGATGATCATGGGTGAATCAATTGGTCAGATAGAAGTTTTTGCTGACAAGGATAATGACGACTTGATCGGTGTAAGCATTGTTGGTCCACATGCGACAGACTTAATCAGTGAACCGGCATTAGGAATTTATCTGAATGCTACACCACAAGAAATTGGTGAAACTGTGCATCCTCATCCGTCGCTTTCTGAAGTGATCATGGAGGCTGCTCGAGATATCAATGGTAATTCACTAAACAAATAATCGATAGGAGTTATAGCGATGAAACTAAAAGATAGTCAACTAACAAAAGATGAGTTGATACAAGCATACCGAATGGTCAAAGAAGCACGTATGCTAGACGAGCGTTTGTGGCAGCTTAATCGTATCGGTAAATCAACTTTTAATATTTCTGGACAAGGTGCAGAAGTTGGACAAGTGGCAATGGCGTTAGCTTTTGAGCATGATAAAGATTATTTCTTGCCTTATTACCGTGATATGGCAGCAGTGATGGTTTGGGGCATGAGTGCCAAGGATATTCTGATGGGTTCACTTGGTAAAGCTGATGATCCATCTTCTCATGGTCGTCAGATGCCTAATCACTACGGTGATCGAGCACACAATATTGTGCCATTCAGTTCAACTGTCACAACTCAATATCCGGTTGCGACTGGTGTAGCTTTGGCAATGCAGATCGATGGCAGCAAAGCAATTGCTTTGACAGCTACTGGTGAGGGCTCAACTGCAGAGGGAGATTTCCATGAAGCATTGAACTTTGCGGGAGTCCAGAAGTTACCAATGGTGTTTGTAATTGAGAATAACGGTTATGCCATTTCGACTCCAAATGCAGAAGAATTCGGTGTTAAAGACTTGTCTGTCCGTGCAACTGGTTATGGAATATTCGGTAAGCAAGTTAATGGACGTGATTTTGCGGAAACGTATCTAGCTTTCAAAGAAGCTGCTGACAATGCCAGAAATGGTAATGGATCTACACTGATCGAAATGTTAGTCGATCGTTTGACAGCTCATTCATCCGATGATGATCAGAGAGTCTATCGTACACCGGACGATATTGCTGAAATGAAAGAGAACGACTGTGTAATGTTGATGGAGAAACAGTTATTGTCTGAAAAAGTCCTCAGTGAAGCTGAACTAGCAAGTATCAAAAAAGAATTAGAAGCAAAAATCAATCAAGCAACTGAGGAAGCAGAAGAAATGCCGAATCCGGCCTCAGATCAATTAATGACGCACATTTATGAAGAGGAGTAAGAAAAATGTCTGAAAAATCTTATTTAGAAGCATTGAATCTCGCCATTACTGAAGAAATGCGACATGATGAAGGGGTAATGATCTTCGGTGAAGATGTTGGTGGTGTCAAAGGTGGGGTGTTCGGAGTTACCAAAGGTCTAGCCGAAGAATTCGGTGACAAACGTGTTTTCAATTCACCATTAGGAGAATCTGAAATTGCTGGACTAGCGGTTGGCCTCGGTGTTATGGGACATCATGCCATTGCTGAATTCCAGTTTGCGGATTATATCTTGCCAGCGGTCAATCAGATTATGTCTGAAGCTACCAAGATGCGCTACAAGTCAGCTGGTGATTGGATCTCGCCAATTGTCATGCGGACACCATATGGCGGTGGCGTACGTGGTGGATTCTATCATTCACAATCAACTGAAAAAATTTTTGCTGGTCAGCCGGGGTTAAGAATCGTGACACCATCGACAGTCTATGATGCCAAAGGACTGTTGAAGTCAGCTATCAGAAGTGAAGATCCAGTGCTGTTCTATGAACATAAAAAACTATATCGTTCGATCAAAGATGATATTCCTGATGATGACTATACGGTTCCACTAGACAAAGCTAATATCCTCAAGCAAGGGGATGACGTAACTGTGATCGCATATGGAGTGATGTTGCAATTTGCACTCAAAGCTGCCGAGGAATTGAAGGATGAGTTTTCAGTCGAAGTAGTTGATTTGAGAAGTTTGTATCCAATTGATAAGGAAACCGTTCTTGAGGCTGTTCGCAAAACGGGAAAAGTCCTCTTGATCACTGAGGATACCAAAGAGGGTAGCGTTATGAATAATGTTTCGGCAATCATTGCTGAAGAAGTATTGTTTGACCTAGATGCTCCAATCAAGATCCTTGCGGGACCAGATTCACCTAGTATGCCGTATGCCAAAGACTTGGAAGATGCCTTCCTGGTCAATCAAGCAGATGTAACCAAATCTATTAGAGAATTAGCTGAATTTTAGGAGGTTAAACTTATGTCAGAACTCATAATAAAAATGCCGCCGTTGGGTGAGAGTGTAACCGAAGCAACTGTTTCTCAATGGATGGTGAAACCTGGTGACTATGTAAAAAAATACGATCCGATCTTGGAGGCAATTTCTGATAAGGTCGTCACTGAGATCCCCTCGAGTGATGAAGGCGTGATCGAAGAATTATTGGTTAATGAAAATGACGTGGTGCCGATTGGAACAGATATTTTGAAGATGACGACTGAAGGTGCAGCAGAATCAGCACCGACTACCAAAAAGGAAACAGTGTAGAAGAACAAAACACACCATCAACCAAAGCAGCCGGAAGATTCTCACCAGCAGTTCTTAAGATAGCCGGAGAACGCAATATTGATTTGAGCTTGGTAGCGGGAACTGGTAAGGATGGCCGTATTACGAGAAAAGATGTCTTAAATTACCAACCCAAAGAAGTACCTGTCGTTGACAATCAGCCAGTCCAATCAGTCGCACAATCAGCACCACCGGCAACACCAGTAGCTGAAACAACGGTATCAAACAATGACCTTGTTACTAAGGCTGACCCAGTAAGAAAAATGATTGCTCAGAATATGTTGAGGAGTGTTCATGAGATACCGCAAGCTTGGACAATGATCGAAGTTGATGTGACTGGATTGGTTAAGTTAAGAAATAGTTTGAAGAATGAGTTCAAAGAACAAAATGGCTTCGGATTATCTTACTTCCCATTCTTCGTTAAAGCGGTTAGTTCAGCATTACGCAATAATCCAAAGCTAAATAGCAGTTGGCAAAATGACGAAATTATTCAGCATAAAGATATTAATATTTCTATCGCCGTTGCAACGATGATGCACTCTTTGTTCCAGTCATCAAACATGCTGATCGGCTGTCAATCACCGGTATCGCAGCAGAAGTCAGTCGTCTAGCGACTGGAGTCAAAACAAATACTTTGAAGGGATCTGATAGTGAAGGTGGAACAATCACAGTGAATAACACTGGTTCCTTTGGATCAGTCGAATCAATGGGTATCATCAACTATCCTCAGGCAGCAATTTTACAAGTAGAATCGATTCGTAAGGAGCTGTCAGTTTTAGATGATGATACATTTGGCATTAGAAACAAAGTTAATTTGTGCTTAACGCTTGACCACCGTATTCTGGATGGTTTGGCAGCAGGTAAGTTTTTGAATGAAGTAAAGGCAAATCTTGAAGCAATTGATCAAAATACAAATATTTATTAATTTGGAGGAATGAGCCATGAACTTATTTGAAGTAATGACACACGATGATTATGAACAAGTTGTATTCTGTCAAGACAAGGTATCAGGATTGAAGGCAATCATTGCCATTCATGATACGACCTTAGGACCAGCCCTTGGCGGCTGCAGAATGTGGCCGTATAACAGTGAAGAAGAAGCATTGAATGATGCACTTCGCTTGGCTAAAGGGATGACATACAAGAACGCTGCCGCTGGATTAAATATCGGTGGTGCCAAAACAGTAATTATTGGTGATCCAAAGAAAGATAAAAGTGAAGCGATGTTCAGAGCTTTAGGACGTTACATTGAAAGCTTGAATGGACGTTACATTACAGCCGAAGATGTTGGTACGACTGTTGATGACATGAATTCAATCTATATGGAAACGAATCACGTAACTGGAACAAGTGATGCAAAAGGGGCATCTGGTAATCCTAGTCCTGTCACTGCTTTGGGAGTTTATTATGCAATGAAACGTACCGCCAAAGAAGCCTTTGGTGATGATAATTTAACTGGCAAGACGATTTCTATTCAGGGTGCTGGTAATGTTGCTACTGGTTTGGCAAAACATCTCAATGATGAAGGTGCACATATTGTAGTGACTGACATCAATCAAGATGCTATCGATCGTATGGTCAATGATTATGGTGCTACAGCGGTTCTGCCAGACGAGATTTATGATGTTGACGCTGATATCTTTGCTCCATGTGCTTTGGGGGCTATTCTGAATGACGACACGATCCCAAGATTAAAAGTAAAAGCTGTTTGTGGAAGTTCTAATAATCAATTGTTAGACATTGAAAAACATGGACAAATGTTAAAAGATAGAGGAATTGTTTATGGTCCAGACTTCATTGTCAACGCTGGTGGTGTTATTAACGTAGCTGATGAATTGAAAGGCTATGACCGTGAACGTGCTCTCGAAAAAGTTAAGACAATCTATGATCAAATGGATAAGGTATTTGAAATTTCTAAACGTGACGACATTACAACTGCTGAAGCTGCAGATAGATTAGCCGAAGAAAGAATTGATTCAATGTTAAATGTTCGTGGTAATTTCCTTCAAAATGAAAAATCGTCCCTCAAGACTGTTTAATCGAGATTCATATAAAAAAGACTGCTAAGTAGAAAGCAGTCTTTTTTTACTATTTTGAAATAATTACTTTGACACACATAGTAATGGGTGTTAAATTATATTTATCGAAAGGAAGACAAGATTATGAAACCAATAATTTCGAAGGATATAATTCGCGGCCATACTACGACGATCGTTTTGAATATTCTTAGCCAAGGTGATAGCTATGGATATGAAATTGCCAAGACGATAAGACAACTGAGTCATGAAGCATATGAGCTTAACGAAGCAACACTCTACACCGTCTTTAGACGATTAGAAAAAAATGGTGACATCCAGAGTTACTGGGGTGATGAGAGCCAGGGTGGCAGACGTAAGTATTACAAAATAACTGAACAAGGTACAGAAACTTTAAAAACAAACGTTAAGGAATGGAATTTTGCCAAGCACGTGATCGATGACTTAATTCTTGGAAGGATCGACTAATTATGAATGAAAAA
This sequence comes from Companilactobacillus nodensis DSM 19682 = JCM 14932 = NBRC 107160, assembly GCF_000615905.1. Lineage (GTDB taxonomy): Bacteria > Bacillota > Bacilli > Lactobacillales > Lactobacillaceae > Companilactobacillus > Companilactobacillus nodensis. Next base: position 19,018 of record NZ_BAMN01000007.1, on the reverse strand, counting down.
ATTGTAGAACTAGTAAAAAAACAATTATCAGAAATATTTGAAGACTATCCGCACACACCTGATATTCATGAATTGGCTGAGGAATTGAAGTCAGATTTGATTGCTGCGGCAGAAGATAAGGTAGATGAGGGCAAGTCGCTTGAAGATGCAGTGAAAGAATCATTTGCTGAATTCGGAGATATCAATGACTTGATCGATGAAGTTATGCAGGATGATGTTGACGATGAACAGCCTGACAGTGAAGGTAGTCATCATATTGATATCAATCAATCAGGAATTACGATTGATGGTGGCGATAAGTTAAAGATCGACAAAACTGGTGTTTTCATCAATAAAGGTAAGTCATTTCGTGCCGATGGGGATGGCGTTTCGATTGGTGAAGGACGAATATTTCAAGCTGACGAGAATGGCATGAAGTTAGGCAATATGACAATTGACGGCCGTGGCATTAATTTTGACCAGAATAAGAACAAGGTACGTGATACTTTTTCAAAGTTCGATGAACAATTCGATCACCATGTCGACACAGAAGTATATGTTGAAACACTCAACTTGGTCAATGAAGAGTCGTTTGCTATCGAGGACATCGAGCGTTTAGATATTAATTATAGTTATGCAGTATTGCGGGTTCTGCCAACTGACGGTGACAAGATTATTTTAAGAGAGTACATGTCTCGTAATAATCCAGATTACTTTGCCAGAACAAAATCCCAAGATGGTACCGTCAAAATTGCTCAAGGGCGTTATCCTAAGTTCTTACACTTGAAAGTTAGAACGCAAGTGTTGATTCCACGTAAGTTTGCTGGTGATATGCGTATTGGTAATATTGCTGGTAACTTGCATGTTACTGGAATCGGTGGTCTTAGAACTGTCAAGGCTACGATCAACAGTGGCAATGGCTATTTTAATAATATTTCAGTTGAGAATCTTTCTGTCAGAGACCAGTCTGGTAAGGTTAAGTTGGATAATGTTAAGGCCGAGGATGTCCTAGAACTGTCCGCACACAGTGGTTCTATCAAGATTCATAATGTTTTGGGACGTGAATTTGAAATCAATGCGCATAGTGGTGCGATCCGTGGCGAAGGACTAAGCGGCAGTGGTCATATTGTTAGTCATTCGAGAACGGTTGCCTTGAGCATAAATGAACTGACAGGTGATTTGGAGGCTGAATCACATAGTGGCGCTGTAAAAATTACTATGTTGCCAAAAGATTATAAATTTGATCTTCAGGCAAAGAGCGGCATCGTTAGAGCACCAGAATTAGCTGTTTTGGATCACGATACTTTGGATTTCAAGGATGGTCGAGTTGGAAATGAACCAATTTATACCGTTAAGGGCAAAGCATCGTCAGGAACAGTTAAATTATATTAAATAAAATAACGTCTAGTTTATTGAAAACTAGACGTTTTTAGTTGGCAAATTTGGTTGATATTATAGTTATTGTGAATTTTCGTTTTCAATCGATTATTTACAAACTTTGAAGAATTTATTTTGATTGTCAGAATCAAATTATCTTATTCAATTCCGATTAGAATCACTAATTAATTAGATTATTATTAAATTATCATTAGCATATTATCTAAAAAGGTCTATTCCAAAGTATTATAAATTTAAAAAATAATTAGAATATTTTTAATTTACCATTGCAATTTAATCAAAATACTCGTATTCTTGTAATCATTCTACAAGATAGGGGAGATTAATATGCAGGAAACAAAGAGTAAGTGGCATATGCCATCGGCATTTACCATTTTGTTTATCCTAATAATTCTTGTAGCAATTTTAACCTGGATCATTCCAGCCGGAGAATATGCTACTACTAAGGCGGGCAATATCATTGCCGGGACTTACCGAAGCCGAAGTAGCAGTCCCCAGGGTTTATGGGACATCTTCGAAGCTCCAATCAATGGGATGGTCGGTACTGATTCCACGGATGGTGCCATATCAGTTTCACTATTTATTTTAGTTATTGGTGGATTCTTGGGAGTTGTTAATAAGACCAAGACCCTCGATGATGGTATTGGTTCAGCAGTTACCAAGTATGCAGGTAGAGAAAAGATTTTAATTCCATTCTTAATGACATTATTTGCCATTGGTGGTTCAACATTTGGTATGGGTGAGGAAACAATCGCCTTCGTACCAATTCTGATTCCAGTTATGTTAAGTGTTGGTTATGATACTTTGACCGCTATTTCGATTTCACTGATCGGTTCGCAGATCGGTTGTATGGCTTCAACTATTAACCCATTTGCAACTGGTGTTGCTTCAGAAACGATTCATATTTCACCAGGTGCCGGTATGGTACCAAGATTGATTTTCTTTGTATGTACAGTAATTATCTCAATTGCTTACGTCATGCACTATGCAGCCAAGGTCAAGAAGAACCCTGATCAATCATTAGTCTTTGAACGTCACCAAAAGGATTTGGAAGAATTTGTTAAGAATGACGATGGAGAAGAAAATGTTGCTAAGTCATTATCTGGCAAGCAAAGAGCTGTTCTGATCGCATTCATTTTGACTTTTGTAGTCATGATCGTCAGTTTGATTCCATGGTCAAGTTTGAATAGTAATTGGACTATGTTTGATAATTTCAATAAGTGGTTAGTTAAGGTTCCATTCCTCGGTGCCTTAGTTGGTAAGGATATCTTACCGTTAGGTGACTGGTACTTCGTTGAAATCACGACGTTATTATTCATTGCATCAGTTATCGTAATGTTCATTTTCCATATGTCTGAAGCGGATTATATCGATGCTTTCATGAATGGTATGAAGGACCTATTGGATGTTGCAATTATCGTTGCCGTAGCTCGTGGTATTCAAGTTGTTATGAACAATGGTTATATCACAGCTACAGTGCTACATGCTGGTGAAGTTGGACTTCATGGTTTATCATCAGCAGTCTTTATTATTTTGACTTATATTTTCTATATTCCAATGTCATTCTTGATTCCATCTAGTTCTGGTCTTGCGGCCGCAACTATGGGAATCATGGGACCTATCGGTAAGTTCTCTGGTGTAGCTGGTTCATTAGTCGTCACAGCTTACCAATCAGCTTCTGGATTCGTCAATTTGATCACACCAACATCAGCGATTGTTATGGGTTCCTTAGCAATTGGTCATGTTAATATCGTTACTTGGTTGAAGTATATGTGGAAGTTATTAGCGATTCTCTTCGTCTTCACATGTGTCTTTTTAGCCATTGCTACAATGTTTTAAAATACAAAAATAGTCGTTTGCTTCTTATATAGGAAGTAAACGGCTTTTATTGTACTTTTTTATCTAAATAACTCATGACATTCATCAAGCGAGCCTGAATGTTCTTGCTGTCGTGGAGCTGGTCCCAAGAGGCATCCAAGGTGATTTGATTATTCTTTAAATGCAAGATCAGATTAAGCGGTTTTCTCAACCAAGTGAAGATTGATTGTTTTTGATTTTTGAATGTTGAGATATCGATTAATGAATATGAATTATTCTCTGATTTAACTTCAAAACTGTTGATTTCGGTGTAACTGATAAATTGATGATCAGAGTTTCTTCCGCGGAAGATCATTTTTAACTTGGCATGATATGAACTCATGTCATAGTAGGTGATTCCGTGCGCTTCGAGTGCCCAGTAGCTATAAAGGAAAGGAAGGTAGCTAGGATAATATACGAAGAGCATTATTAGCAGAATTATTAGAAAAATCATCAAACCAGTCTTGTAATTAATTAAAGAACTAACACAGCCTAGAAGTGCACTTATTAAAATACTTCTAATTAAAGGACCGTGATTTATTTCTCGACCAAAGTTTATCATTCTGTCCATTCTATCACCCGTATTTTGTAATACATCTATTGTAGCTTTTTGCAATCGTTTTCACAATAAAAATTAATTTCATATAAATATTGAAAGAAAAGAATAATAAATATTATAAAAAAATAAACTTTTAAAACCGTTGTAATCGCTTTATTTATTGTATATGCTTTAGAGAGAACGAGTATAGGGAGGGTACAACATGGAAAAAAAGGTAAAGAAATTTAGAATGCCTTCGGCGTACACAATACTGTTTTTCCTAATTATTGTAGTTGCCATACTAACTTGGATTATTCCAGCAGGTGAGTATGCAACGACTAAGGCGGGAAATATTATTGCTGGTACGTACAAAGCACGTGCAAGCAGTCCTCAAGGTATTTGGGACATATTCTTGGCACCGATCAATGGTATGGTTGGTACTGACTTGACCGAAGGTTCGATCTCTGTATCACTATTTATTTTGGTTATTGGTGGATTTTTAGGAGTTGTAAACAAGACCCGTGCACTAGATGACGGTATTGCTACAGTTGTTAGAAAGAACGCCGGTAAAGAAAAAGCACTTATTCCCATTTTAATGACATTATTTGCTATTGGTGGATCAACATATGGTATGGGTGAAGAAACAATCGCATTTTACCCAATTTTGATACCAGTAATGATCAGCGTTGGGTATGATTCGATCACAGCCATATCACTTGCTTTGATCGGTTCACAAATTGGATGTTTAGCATCTACAGTTAATCCATTCGCCACAGGTGTTGCTTCTCAAACAATCAACATCTCACCTGGTGATGGTTTAATACCACGTTTTATTTTACTTATAATCACAACAGCAATCAGTATTATCTTTGTTATGCGTTACGCTGACAAGGTCAAAAAAGATCCAAGTAAGTCTTATGTATTTGAACGTCGTCAAAAAGACCTCGAAGAATTCTCAACTGCTGACAAGTCAATTGATGACAAATTATCTAAGAAACAAAAGAGTGTTCTATGGCTATTCGCTTTGACATTCGTAATTATGATCCTTGGTTTGATCCCTTGGACAAGTTTGAATGCTGGATGGACATTCTTCGATGACTTCACAGCATGGTTTACTAAGATTCCATTCTTGGGTGCTTTAATTGCTCAAGACTTCGCACCACTAGGTACATGGTACTTCACAGAAATCACAGCATTATTCTTCATGATGTCAGTTATCATCATGTTTGTTTTCCACATGAAGGAAACAGATTATATCACAGCCTTCATGAATGGTATGAGCGAATTCATGAGTGTTGCTATCATCGTTGCCGTAGCTCGTGGTATCCAAGTTATTATGAATAATGGTTACATCACGGCTACAGTATTGCACGCTGGTGAAACAGGATTACAAAACCTATCATCAGGTATCTTCATTGTTTTGACATATATCTTCTATATTCCTATGTCATTCTTGATCCCATCAACATCAGGATTAGCTGCTGCTACAATGGGTATCATGGGACCACTAGGTAAGTTCTCAGGCGTTGACGGTTCATTAGTTATCACAGCTTATCAAGCTGCTTCAGGACTAGTTAACTTGATCACACCAACATCAGGTATCGTTATGGGTGCTCTGGCAATTGGACACGTTGATATTGTTACATGGTGGAAGTATATTTGGAAACTAATTGCAGTATTGTTTGTCGTAATTGCGGCATTCTTAGTAGTTGTTTCAATGATGTAGTTTCAGATTTGTTTTAAAAATTTGAAGGAGGTTTCAAAATGGAAACATTTATCACAGACAAGGTTCAAGAAAATGCAATCAAGGAGTTAGGCAAAGTTGTTGCCGTTCCATCATATTGCGAAGACGCTGAAGAGAATGCGCCTTTTGGACCTGGACCCAAGAAGGCTTTGGAAACAGTCCTAAAAGTCGCTGAATCAATCGGTTATACGACATTTATAGATCCTGAAGGATACTATGGATATGCCGAAATTGGTGAAGGCAAAGAGATCTTTGGATTAGTTTGCCACATGGACGTTGTTCCTGCTGGAAATATCGATGCTTGGAATACTGAACCATTCAAGATGGTTGAGAAAGACGGCAAGTTGTTCGGCCGTGGTACTCAAGACGATAAGGGTCCTAGTGTAGCTTCAATGTTTGCTGTTAAAGCAATCATGGATGCTGGACACACCTTCAATAAGAGAATTCGTTTTATCTTCGGTACAGATGAAGAGACACTCTGGAGATGTATGGCACAATACAACAAGAAGGAAGATCCTATTGACCTAGGTATCGCTCCTGATTCAGAGTTCCCATTAACATATGCCGAAAAAGGCTTGCAACAATCATACTTAACAGGCCCTGGTTCAGATGAATTAAACTTGAGCTTAGTTAATGCCTTCAATGCTGTACCCGGCAAGGCAGTTTATGATGGACCTAAGCAAGACGAGGTTATGGCAGCACTTGTTGCCCACAAGTTTGATGCAGAAAAAGTGGAGGGCGGAATTGAAGTTAAAGGTAACTCAGTTCACGCTATGAATGCCCCACAAGGAACAAATGCTGTTGTTAGACTTGGTATGGCACTTGCTGACGTATTCCCAGATATCGAAGTTCTTAAGTTCTTGAAGAAGTTTGGCGAAGATGCCAATGCAACTAATTTGTTAGGTGACGTTTCTGATGACGTATCAGGTAAGTTGACCTTTAACATTTCAAGTTTGGAAATCAGTCCAAAGGGATCACGTCTACAAATCGATATGAGAATTCCTGTTAAGATCGATCACGACGAACTAGTTCAAAAAGTTGCTGACGCAGTTAAACCATTTAACATGAAGTACGAAAACTTCGATTATGTTGCTCCATTGTATGTACCAACTGACACAGAGTTAGTTAAGACTTTGATGTCAACGTATCAAGATGTAACTGGTGATACAGAATCCAAACCAGCTATTTCTGGTGGTGCTACATTTGCTAGAACAATGAATAACTGTGTTGCCTTTGGTGCAATGTTACCAACGACACCAGACTTCATGCACCAAGCAAATGAAAACTGGAGCAAAGCAGATATGCGTAAGGCTATGGAAATCATTGCTGAAGCAGTCTATCGTCTCTGTGTATAGTCTTTAATTTTTGTAATATCCTTTGAAGTATTATAAAATTATTTATAATTCGAAATGAGAACCGCTTCGGCGGTTCTTTTTTGTTTCTCAAATGGTTTTCTTCACTCTCTCAAAACGAGTTACGAAAAATAACTCCCTCCGCTTAACTACGATAACGAGAAGATACTAAGACCGTATCGTCACGTTATCTAGGTTATGCTCAGGAGTTCTCAATTTTTCTTCACTCTCTCAAGACATAAAATTTGTCTTATATTGATAAATTGGTTAGTTTAAGGGTAAGAGGAAACGTTGAATTTTTCAAAATGTCTATTCATTTGTCAAGAAAGGATATTGCAAGATTAGCTTGCGGGTGAATGTTTATGTTCAATTTTAATACACAACCAAAGAAATATAGATTCGAGGGGGATATGTCGGTACCAGGTGATAAGAGTATCGCCCATCGTGCTATTATTTTGGGTTCGCTAGCCAAAGGTGTTACACAAATAAGTAATTTTTCATTTTCCGAGGATCTAACAACCACCGTTAAGTTGTTTCAAACCCTCGGCGTAAAAATGCACATTGAACCGACGACTAAGGATATGATTATCAAAGGTTCAAATCGTAATTTCGAACCGATCAGTCATAATTTGAATTTGAATAATGTCGGAGAGTTGCAGAGTCTTATTATGGGGATGTTAGCAGCTTTACCTGACACGTACACACTGCAAGGTGGGAAATTCTTGAGCAAACGACCATCGGATAATTTGGCAGTGTTATTGGATGACATGGGTGCAGGATTGACACGCTTGTCAGATGATTATTTACCATTACAGATAACTGGTTCAACTAACTTGCAGGGAATTACATATCAGCAAGACATCGCTAGTGCACAGATTAAGAGCGGTTTGATATTTGCTAGTCTTTTTGCTGATTCTCAAACTGAAATAATTCGAAAGATGCCTACACGTAATCATACCGAGGTGTTGGCTAATTACTTTGGTGCTGATATTGAGATTAATCCGGATACGATTGTTGTTAATCCTCAAAATACAGAATTGACTGGACAAAATCTAACTATCCCGGGAGATTTCTCATCAGCAGCATTGTACATTGCAGGTGCGCTATTGTCAGAGGGCAGTAACCTAACGCTTCACAAAGTCGGGTTAAATTCTACTCGAACAGGTCTGCTAGAAGTTATCAAGCAAATGGGAGCAGTTATTGAGATAACTAATCATTCAAAGAACAGTGTTGAGCCATATGGTGATCTGGTGGTTAAAAGCCAGCCTCTTCACGGAACTGTGATCAAGGCCAAACAAGTTCCCTTTATTATTGATGAGATTCCAATTATTGCTCTGATGGCTTCCCAAGCAACAGGGAAAACAATTATTGAGGATGTCCATGATGTCCACCTGCAGATCAGTGATCGAATTAGAAACATGCGTGTGGAGTTGGCAAAATTAGGCATCGTTATGGATGTAAATGATGATTCTATCGTTATTCAAGGTAATCAAGAGATACACGTTAAAGACGATGTTGACAGTCATAATGATCATCGTATCGCTATGATGTTATGCGTCGCATCTAATTTAACGGCGACACCGTTTCAAATAAAAAACATCGAAGCAATTGATATTTCGTATCCAGATTTCATCTCAGATATGAAGAAGGTATTGATAGGAGCATAGGTTTTATGCTTCTTTTTTTTGCCTTGTTGACGTATGATTGATGTAATGAAAATTATGTAAGGGGTTACTTGATTTTATGATCAAATTTATTGGGACTGACCTTGATGGCACGTTACTTAATAGTTACAGTCAAATTTCTGAGGAAAATGTTGCAGCTATTAAAAAAGCGGTCGATAAGGGTCTTGTATATGCAGTTTGTTCAGGGAGAACATTGCATTCAGTTAAAAAGTTTTTCAAAAATGATTTGAAAATAGCTGGATATAAAGTTGTGTTAAATGGTGCAGTAGTTGTTGACCCTAAGGGAGAAAAGGTTGTAGATGCACCGTTGGCGCATGATATTGTTGCGGAAATTTTAAAACGTTCTGAATTCAGTAAGTTTAAAATCGTTCTCAACGGCTTAAATTACACAGAAGTTTATGATCCAACTAAGAGTTGGACGACTTATTTTGAAGGAAGTAGTCGTCACAATTTACACGCCAATTCTGTTGATGATCTGTGCAAGAAGAATGATGACCCAGACTTTGATATTTACAAAGTTTGTTTCAGTACTACACCAGATAGGCTTCCTGAATTACGTAAGAAATTAGAGTCGTTCGCATCGCTGCCAATTACCATCAGTCGTTCAGGTAGTGATTACTTTGAAATAAATGCACAAGATGTTACTAAATTAGCAGCATTACAAAAGATTTCTGAATTAGAGCACATCCCTATATCAGATTTTATGTGTTTTGGTGATTATGGGAATGACTTTGATATGATCCGTGAAGTTGGATACGGTGTCGCCATGGAAAATGCCATTGATAAGGTAAAAGATGTTGCGTGGAAAATAACGGAATCTAATAATAAAAATGGTGTTGCTGTAATGATCGACCGTGTATTGAGTGGTGAATTTGACGGTAGTTCTGGAAAAAGTGAATTAGATATTTAGTGAGGAGCTTGACAAATTGTAGTCATGCTCCTTTGTTTTTTTGAAAAAACATCTTGCATATGGCAAGAACCGGTTATACAATCTAGTTGTCTATTGGAAACGCTTTAATATAATGTCTTTTATTAAAACAAATAAATAAATTTATTACATAGAGGAGCTCTCATTATGGCAGAAAAAACAATTATGTTATGCTGCGCCGCAGGTATGTCAACAAGTTTATTGGTTTCAAAAATGCAAAAGGCCGCTGAAGCTAACGGGATTAACGCTGAGATTTTTGCAACATCGGCCGCTGATGCAGACGCTAAGTTGGATGAAAAAATCCGGACGTATTGATGTTAGGGCCTCAAGTTAGGTATCTTGAAGGTCAATTCAAAGATAAACTCGATGTTCCGGTCGAAGTTATCAGTATGCAAGACTATGGAATGATGAATGGTGAAAAAGTATTCAAACGTGCCGTATCTTTGATCAAGGAATAAAAATCTAATTCAAGTCGAGGATTCTAAAATGGCCGAAGAAGAGCATGATGAGCAATTGGAAGTAGCTATGAAATTGATCATTAATGGTGGAAGTGCCAAGAGTTCTGCATTTGAAGCCATCCACGCGGCAAAGAAGGGTCAATTTACGGAGGCTGATCAAAAGTTGGACGAATCAGATCAGTTTCTAATAAAAGCGCACAACGTTCAGACGCAGATGTTGACGGCTGAGGCAAATGGAACGCATGCTGAAGTTTCGCTAATGATGGTGCATGCACAAGATCATATTATGAATGCTATAACGTTTAGAGATCTTGCTGGAGAAATTGTTGATCTGTACAAAAAATTAGATTCCAAAGACTAATTTTAATACCAATTGAATTGGGGAATTGTACCCCAATTTTTTATTTAATAATTAATAACAGAATTTGTATAAAAGAGGGGTGCTTCATGTTTCCATATCAGAAGGTTCATGAACTTAATCGACTTGAACTGATAGTGTACAAGTACATTGTCGGACACTTGGAAGAAGTCGAGAATATGACTATCAGAGATTTGGCTAATGAGGCACAAGTTTCGACGACAACCGTTTTACGATTTTTAAAGAAAATGAATTATGGCGGTTTTTCAGAGTTTAAGTTTGCTCTTAAGCATAATCAAAATCAGCCTGTAAGAACTTTCAATGATAGTAGTGTTGAGCCAATTCAGAATTTTTTCAAGACAATAGTTCAAGAAGGTACATTTGATAAAAAAATAAATCAAGCAGCACAGATGATTAATGCCGCGGATTTGGTTCTTTTCTTCGGTGTGGGTAATAGTGGCAAGATTGCTCAGTATGGTTCGAGCCTTTTATCAAGTTATGGTATTTATTCATTGCCAATTGCTGACCCGTTTCAACCCGAACCACTAGCTGATCGAGATTTTTCCAAAACTCTTTTGATTGTAGTATCTGTTTCTGGTGAAACTCCAAACTCGATTCAGCAGGCAAAGTATTATAAACAAAATGGAGCGGCAACGATTGCATTGACTGCTAATTCATATTCTTCTTTGAATCAAATTGTGGATTTTCCCATTTCGTATGATTTGCCACAAATCAGAAATGGGCAGATCAATGTTACGACACAGGTTCCTTTGGTTTATATACTGGAACAGAGTGCCAGCAACGCTTATCACAAAATGATCGAGCAGCCAAAGCGTGGTTTATCAGAGAATATTGCAGAGGATGAATAAAAAGTGTGTATTTCTTGATAGATGTCTCGCAATCGGTTAATTTAAAGTTAAATTTAATAATAAAGGAGGGAATATTATGGCAAATTATAGTTTGGGAATTAAGGATTTCGATAAGTTTTATGATTTGTATCTTTATTCCTTCAATCGTGAAGATAGCGAACAAAAAAAGAATGCCCTTCACACTAGATATGAGCATTCTTTAGTTTATGGGATTATGAATGGTGACAAGCTGGGAAGCGGACTGTTCAGCATTCCGTTCACAGTTGATTTTCATGGCGTAAATTATCATATGAATGGGATCGGTGACGTGATGAGTGCGCCCGAATTTGCAGGTAAGGGTGGTGCTGGTAAGCTTATCAACGCAGCAATGAAGGACATGTACAAGAATAATGTTACATTGTCGTATCTAGCACCATTTTCGTATGAGTTCTATCGTCAATTTGGTTATGAGCATGTTTTTGATCATGTCTTAATGGAGATTCCTAGTGATAAGTGGACGCATATTAAGGCACCGAAGGTTGGTCATGTTGAGCGGGTCAGTTTATCTGAGGTTCCTGTTCAAGCTAGAAAACTTTATGATAATCACAATTCTTTAGGCGGAGTCAACCGTGAAGACTGGTGGTGGGATCATATGGCTTATAAGCACTCGGATTGGTTTGCAGCACTGTATTATGAGGATGACGATAATTTGGGTGGATATTTGTTCTACTCTAAGGAAGGCGACACACTCAAGATTCACGAGTGGGTAACCAAAGATCCAAATAGCTATCGCGCTCTTGCAAGTTTTGTAACTAAACATTCATCAACATTTGATAAGTTTGTATATGAATCAGATGATTCGGAAGTTAAAACAGATCTGTTGGATGAGCCTAAAATTGCAGACGTTAGAACGGTTCCTTATATGTCAGCTCGAATCGTCAACTTAAAGAGTTTTGTAATGAAGTATCCGTTTATCAAGTACAATCTTGATCCAATCGTAATTGAGGTCACGGATTCCTTGAAGTGGAATAATCATCATTGGAGATTGTCGATCAAGAATGGTGATGTTAAATTTGAAAAAACACAAGAACCTGGAACGATTCAAATTACTATCGAAACCTTGACTAAGGCGATGTTTGGGACTCGTCAGCTTGATTCGTTAGCACATTATGGTGCAGTTAATGGTGATGCTGTTTCAATCGATAGATTGAGCCATGCACTTGTCTCAGAAAAGCCACAGTTGAGAGATTACTTCTAAATCAAAAAATGTTCAGATTGCATATTGGCAACCTGAACATTTTTTATGCTGATTTTGTAGTTGAGAGTTCTTTTATTCTTGGCATTAAGAGGTTTAATAGTATTGCTGCAACGGCCGCCGCAGCAATTGGTGATCCTAGTAAATATTGGATGATCTGTGGTGCTTGTTTTGTGACGTTGGCTGGTAATAAGACTAGTGCAAGCGTCAGGATAATTGGTAATCCAATAATATAGATATCGCGGTCGGTCGTATGTAGACCACGAATAACATTCAACCCATTCAACATGATCGTTACACAGATAATTGCGAAGACACCACCGATAACTGGTGCAGGGATGGCGGCTAGGAAGGCTGATAGTTTACTGAAGAATCCTAAAACAGAGAACCAAATACCAGCGAACAAGAAGACACGTTTACTAGCAACACCGGTGATAGAAATGACACCAGCATTGGTTGAGTAACCCGTAACTGGTGTTGTTCCTAGCAATGCAGCGACTAAACAACTGAAGCCTTCACCGATGATACCCATGTTCCATTGTTTCTTACTGATTTCATGGTTGGTAACGGCTCCCATGGCGAACCATGTACCAGTTGTTTCAGTTGTAATGACAGCATAGATGATAATAAACGTAATAATAGCTGAAGGTGAGAAGTGAATACCATACTTGAGAACTGTACCGGTTGGAACACTGAACCATGCGGCATCCCCAACGGTCTTCCAATCAAATATTCCCATGAGAGTTGAAACAACAGTGCCGACTCCAAGTGCTAAGATGATTGAACCAGTTCTGAAGAATCTTCTAACTTGTGGGAATCGATTACTAATACCAACTGAAACGAGAAGTGTTAAAGCGGTGATCGAAGCTAGGATGATATTGTTGTTGATATTTCCAGATGCTTTGAAGATGTTATCATTCAAAGCTGAAGGAATCAATGATAATCCAACACAAGTGATGATCGTGCCACCGACCAGTGCGGGAACAAGTTTACTGATGACCTTTTGGAAGACCCCAGTAATACCCAGGATGATCAAGATGATTGCTCCAATCAGTAGTGAGCCGATCAGAGTACCCATACCATTTCCTTTGAGTCCACCTGAAGCTAAGACGACACCAGCCGCTGCGCCTAATGGTACAAACGATGGTCCTGCGATACGGGCATTTTCATGAATACATAAGTTTGGAGGATAGTACCGATTCCGGCTGCCAGGAAAGTTGACTGCAAGAGACTCATTTGGTCGCCAACCCCCATAGCCATCATGCCGGCCAAAATAATTGGTGGGACATAGATATCCATTGCTAGAACGTGTTGCAGTCCTAAGAACCCTGCTTCACCGAATCCAACTTTGTCGTCAGGTCCAACTAATAAGCTGCTTTTATTTTCCATTATTCTCTCCTCGATTGATTACTTGTTTTCCAGAAACATAAACTTCATTAATTTGGGATTTAGTCGTGTGATAGATCAGACGTTCAAAAATATCATTTTCGTTATTCGACATAACATCAGAATATTGATCGTTCACTATTTGTAAATCAGCTTTATAACCAGCTTTTATTTGTCCGGTCGGTATGTGGAGAGCTTTGGCGCCACCGACTGTTGCAAGGTAAAACGCATTAGCAGCAGTGATGCGTGCATTCCTTGTGCCAGCGTCTTGTAACATTTGTGAGGACATGACGGCTTGCTGGATATTACGATAAATACTTGGAGAGTATCCACCGGCAATATCAGTTCCCATTCCAAGTTCAACATTCTTGTCATGAACGTGTCTGACAGGTAATACGGAACTACCAAAGAAAATATTAGAAATAGGACAGTGGGCAACAGCCGTGTTTCTTTCGTTAAATAAATCAAGATCGGAATCACTTAATTGTGTACCATGTGCCATGACTGCTTTGTCAGTCAGCAAGTTGAACTTGTCGAGGACTTCAGCGTCACGCATGCCAAATCTATCGATGGCGTATTGATCTTCCCAGATGCTCTCACTGCAGTGTGATTGGATTGGAAGGTCATATTTTTTGGCCAGTTGACCTAATCCTTCGAGGGTTTCATCGGTGCAACTTGGTACGAATCTCGGTGTTATCACGGGGACGAGTTCAGAGTTTGTTTCTTTTTGTAATTTTTGGAGTCGTTGAATGAAGACTTCTGTTTGCTCCAGTGCTTCTTGAGCAGAATTATCTCGATAGAAATCTGGAGTTTGGTCCGGATTATCCATCGCAACTTTTCCAATGAAGGCCCTTTGTCCCATGTCAGCACAAATTTGTGCCAAGACGAGATTGGCTTCAGTATGGATGGAGCCAAAGTATAAAACAGTTGTGGTTCCATTAGCCAGTAATTCTTTGACAAGGCTTTGGTAGCTTTTTTTAGCAAAATCTAAGTTTTGGTATTTTGCTTCAAGTGGGAAAGTATAGGTTTGCAGCCACTCATTTAATGGTTTGTCCAAAGCAAGACCAGCTTGAGGCCATTGCGGTGCATGGACGTGTAAATCTGTGAATCCTGGTAGCAGATAACTGCTTTTTGGTATGACATGAAGAATGTTGTGATTTTCAGCAGTTTGTTTGACCGATTTAAAATCCGGTTCATCGACAGATATTACACGATCAATCATTCCTGATCGATCAATACATGTGAGAACTTTGGGTGAAAAATCCGCCTTGTCAAACGATGCTGAAGAGAAAACAGCTCCCTCAAAAACAATTTGATAGGTGATAATCTAACACTTCCTTATTTAAGTTGATATTAGGTTAACATGAATAATTCATTTTATAAAGGGAGAATTGTTCGGAAATAAATTAAATTATTTTAATAATTATTCATTGATATAAACGGAAACGATTACAAAATATAAAATACATAATATTGATATTATTTTGTTCAATTATGAAGACAGTATTAAAGACATATAAATAAAATAACTATATAATTAGTCTAAATTTGGATGTATTCTAATTTTAGACTTTTTTTGAAGGAGAATAGTATGAGCAAGTTAATTGGTATCACAGCAGATGTGTTTCTCGAACCAGCCTCAGCCATCAATGAAAGCAAGGCAGACTTTGTCCCTAGACCAGCGGTCAATGCAGTTTTGCAGGCTGGAGGTGTACCAATTAGTTTGCCATACTATGATGCATCTTCATTAGACAAACAAGATGACTTGTTAACAGTTCTCGATGGGATTATTTTTACTGGTGGACCCGATGTTGATCCAACTTTTATGGGTGAAGAACCCATTCCTGAATTAGGAACGACCAATAGAAAGCGTGACGTCTCTGAAATCTCATTGATAAAAAAGGCAGTTGCTAAGCATGTTCCCATCCTAGGTATTTGTCGTGGTGCACAGGTTATTAATGTTGCATTAGGAGGTTCAGTTTATCAAGACCTGGCTACCCAATATGATGAGCCGACTTTGTTGATGCATCACCAGAAAGCTGCGGGGGATATTCCGGTTCATCATGTTCAAGTTACTGATTCGTTCTTACAAAAGTCTGTTGGGGATGAGGTCTTTGTTAATTCTCGTCATCATCAAGCTATTAAGGAACCGGCTTCCAGTGTAAGAATAGTAGCAACTGCACCCGATGGTGTGACTTAGGGGATCGAAAATGATGATGCCAGTATCCAGGCAGTACAATGGCATCCCGAGAATCTTTGGGAAGAATATCCTGAAGAATTACAGCTGTTCAAAGATTTTGTTAATCGAATTTGAGTTCGTCTAATAGGGTCATATATTGTAATTATACTTATGAAATATTGGTCGATGTGTATAGCTATATTCATGGTAGAATATTACATAGTTGGCGCGATGCCAAAGTATTTCATGAATTTAGGAGTGTTAAATAATGGTCAATGTTTTTGCTGAAGGTTTTGAACAAGACGATAAGCAGATAGCCCGCAGCCATAAAGCTAGTATGGGTGAAAGAAAGTATTTATCAGATGAAGTTCCAGATTATGCTTCACTCGTCAATGCCAGCTTACGGATTCCAGGACCAATTAAGAATAATGAATATTTAAGTGAGATTTTTGAGAAAGGTTTCAAAGATTTTGTCAGTGATTTTGATATAAAAAAACGTATAATATGGGATATAGCAACTGGCCCAGAGGCATTCGCCATTGTTAATTCTGATGCGCAAATCGTTAAAACTGCTGCAGTTAAATATGAAAATGATTCGCCGTTAGGGTCAATTTTTGACATAGATGTCTATATAGTACATGGCGATACATTAGGTGCCTTGAAGCGAGAGGATCTCAAGTTAAAACCTCGAAAATGTTTGATTTGTGATAATTCAGCTTCAGAATGTATCAGAGATCATAATCACACCGTGAAAGAATTACAAGCTCATATTAGTAATTTGATAAATAACAATTAAAAGCCTCATCGGTAATATTCGATGAGGCTTTTTTATTTACCATGTCATAAAAAGTTATCTTTAACGTTTTAATTAGTTAATAAATGATATTATATTAATCATACTGGAGTTGTCGACATCAGAAATACAAAGGGGAAAATAAAAAATGGGTATCTACCTTATAATTAATATTATAGGTCTAGTAGTTTTTCTTGCTATTGCGTTTTTGTTCTCGAAGAACAAAAAGAACATTCACTGGAAGTCAATTGGAATTATGATTGCTCTTAATTTACTATTGGCTTGGTTTTTAACAAGTTTTGGGATCGGGCGTGCGATTGTTTCGGGCGCTGCGAATGGGTTTAATTGGTTAGTACAGGTTGCCTATGTCGGAATCGAGTTTGCATTGCCTAGTTGGGTGCATGTAAAAAGTATGGATTTTGTCACTAGTGCATTATTACCAATTTTACTAATTGTGCCATTGTTTGATATTTTAACGTATATCGGTATTCTACCTTTCATTATTAAGTGGATCGGTAAAGGATTGTCGTTCGTCACGGGTCAACCGAAGTTTGAATCATTCTTCGCAGTTGAAATGATGTTTTTGGGTAATACTGAAGCACTTGCTGTATCGAGTTTACAGTTGAAACAAATGAAGTCACAGCGTAATGTGACATTAGCGATGATGTCGATGAGTTGTGTCACGGCATCTATCATTGGCTCTTATATTCAAATGATGCCAGGAAGATTTATTTTAACAGCAATTCCGATCAATATAATCAATTCGATCATTGTGACGAGTTTGCTGAACCCAGTCACAGTCACACCAGCAGAGGACACGATTGCTAAGCTGAGTGGTGAGGGAGATAGTGGTAAGAAAGAGCCATTCTTCTCATTCTTGGGTGATTCAATCTTAGGTGCGGGTAAATTGATTTTGATTATTGCCGCAAATGTTATCGCCTTTGTTGCATTGGCTGCTTTGATCGATAAGATTTTACAATTGGTTAATCCTTGGTTAACTTTGGAACATATTTTAGGAATCATCATGTATCCATTCGCTTGGTTATTGGGATTGAATGGTCATGATTCCTTTCAAATGGCCCAGTATATGGGTACAAAATTGGTTACAAACGAGTTTGTTGTAATGGGAAAGGTTACTAGTACGATAAGTAACTTTGATCCGCATTTCAAAGCTGTTTTAACAGTCTTTATCACGTCATTTGCTAATTTCTCGACCTTGGGTATGATCATCGGTTGTTTCAAAGGAATAGTTGATAAGGAAAAGAACGATGTTATTTCTAAAAATGTTGGTTACATGTTGTTATCAGGTGTTCTGGTTTCGTTATTGTCAGCCGCGTTTGTAGGACTGTTCGTTTGGTAAAATAATAAAATGGCATCTTCCAGGATGGTATCAAAAAAAGTTTGAAGCCTTTTTAATAGACTTCAAACTTTTTTAGTTTTCTAACCATTTAAATACTTTATCAATGTTACCAACCCAAGTGACCCAAGAATGGTCTCCATCAACAGGCATCCAGGTGTAGTTATCAGTCAAATGAATGGTCATAAAGTTTTTGAACATAATATTGTCTTCGTGCATGTAATCTTCATCGCCACAAACTGTCAGAACTTTTTGTCGAGGTTGGAGTCGATTGAAGATTGTTGCAAGCTGGTTATCATGAATCTTTTTGGCAGTTCCGAAGATGCTGTCAAAGGTCTTCTTGTCCATTGGGCATTGAGGATTATTCCTAAATTTTTCGATGTCAGTAATAGGAGACAATGCTGCAATTTTGCTAAATTTATCAGCATTGGTGAAGCCGATCTTCAAGGCTCCATATCCACCCATACTGGATCCGACAATGTAATTGTCTTCAGGTTTAGAGGAGATTGGGAACATTCCCTGGATTTTTGGAATTAGTTCTTTAACAAAGAATGAGTAATAAGGGATGAAATCTGAGTCAGTATAGAAGGCATTGCGAGCTTCAGGCATAATGACAGCCCAATCATGTTTTCTCGCTAACTCTTCAATATTAGCATGGCGTATCCAAGCTGTATCATCACCAGTGTATCCGTGTAATAGCCAGACAGCCTTGTATTCTTTTTTACCGGAATCTGGTATCACAACAGTGGTCTTGAAGTAAGTGTGCAAGTAATTAGTACGGTAACTCATGCTTAGTAATGTCATTTAGTATTCCTCGAATGCTTATCTTATTATTAAAAATTTTATATCAAATAAACTAATATTTCAATAATTTATTTGATGATTAATTTCTTATTAATCTTG